>JBHGBL010000014.1:0-105831 GCA_041947015.1 Vicinamibacterales bacterium | reverse complement strand
GAACCCGCGACCAACAGCTTGGAAGGCTGTGACTCTACCACTGAGTTACTCCCGCCCGTTCTCGCCAGTGACTCAGGTCAGCCCGCAGTCGGGCGCCTCACTTCTTCGTCGTCCGCCTTCGCACTCGATCGCGTCGCCGTTCGTCCGCCTTCGCTCGCTTCCTCTGGCGCACCGCGAGCCACGGTGGACAGCCTTCGCACTCGATCGTGAGCGAAGGCTGGTGGGGAGGGGAGGATTCGAACCTCCGAAGCCACTTGGGCGACAGATTTACAGTCTGTTGCGTTTGACCGCTCTGCAACCTCCCCGAACGACCCTCGCCCGGCCGGCGGCGCCTAGCCCTCCCTTTCGCCTCGATGAGTCCTGGATTGTGTTTCCTGGTTCGGCTCGTCGAGCGGACTACATTGCGGCGCAGCCCTGGAGCTGGCGGAGGGATTTGAACCCCCGACCCGCTGATTACAAATCAGCCGCTCTACCGGACTGAGCTACGCCAGCCAGACGAAAGGACTCAATGTAGCACATCCTATGCCAAGGGGCAAGAGTCTTGCTACTACCCTCCCGCCTTGCGCCGCTGGCGAAGCGCCTCAAAAAGCACGATACCTCCGGCGACCGCCACGTTCAAGCTCGCCACGTGGCCCAGCATAGGGATGTATGCCGTCACCTCACATCGCTCCCTCACCAGCCTGCGCAGGCCACGCCCTTCGGCGCCCAGAACGAGCGCTGTCGGGAGGGTCAGGGCCACCTCGTCGTACGGCACTTCGCCTGCCTGGTCCAGCCCCACCGTCCAGATGCCGGCCTCGCGCAAGGCATCGATTGCGCGCGCCACGTTCACGACCGTCACGATCCGGACGTGCGCCAGCGCCCCGGCCGATGCCTTGGCCACTGACGCGCCCAGCGCCGCCGAGTGCCTCGACTGCCGCACTACGGCGTCGACCCCCGCGGCGTCTGCCGCCCGCAGTATCGCGCCAACGTTCTGCGGATCCTCGACCCCATCCAGGACAACCATCAGCGCTGGCCGCGGACGTGCCTCCGCAAGCACTTCTTCGAGCGTCCTCGCTTCGGCCTCCGTCACTTCGGCCACCACTCCCTGGTGGGAGGCACCGTGCGCCTCGAGGTCGAGAGTCTCCGGCGACACGGGAATCACCGGAACTCCCCCCGCCAAGGCCAGCGACTTGATCTCGTCGGCACGCCTGTTGCGGCGGAGGTTCGCGATCCGCACGACCTTCACCCGGCCGGCGCGAAGCGCCTCGATGACGGGGTTGAGACCGTAGACGATCACGCCTTTCCCGCCCCTTCGTCCATCGCCGCCGCAAACGAAGCAGCCCGCTCGCGGCAGCCCAGGATTGGCTTCACCCCTGCTTCCGGCCGCAGCTCGGCCCCCCTGTCGATGGCTGGAAGGAGCAGATCGAGCTCAGGCCCCGATGTCTCGCCGGTCAGGGCCAGCCGCACGGGGTGGAACAGTGCGCTCCCCTTGAGCCCTGTCTGCTGCCGCAATCGTCCCGCAACTTCGCGGAATCGTTCGCGGTCGAGACGCGGAGCGGCCGACAGCTCGCGAGCCAGCTTCCTGACGACGTCCCGGGCGCCTTCCTCCGACAGGATCTCTGCGACTTCCGGGCTCGCCATGGCACGGCTGACGTCGAAGTCGAAGACCAGTCGAACGCGTTCGGGCACCTCTTCCAACCTATCCACGGAACCGGCAGCAAGCCGGACCAGCGTCTCGAGAAACCCGAGACCCTCGTCATCCAGCTCGGTCACTCTGCCCACGCGCTGGAAGTACGGGATCGACAGTTCTGCCAATCGCCGTGGCTCGGCCTGCCGCAGATAGTGCCGATTCATCCACGCGAGCTTGGTTTCGTCGAACACGCCGGCACTTGCCCCGACCGCCTCGATCGAGAACCGTCGGGCCAGCTCTCTCGCAGGCAGGATCTCTTCGTCCCCTCCGGGCGACCACCCGATCAGCGCGAGGTGGTTCAGGAGCGCCTCGGGCAGATAGCCTTTTCGGCGGAACTCGGCCACCGAGGTCGCTCCGTGCCTCTTCGAGAGAGGGGCGTGGTCCGGGCCGACCACGAGCGCGAGGTGCGCAAAGCGCGGCGGCTTGAAACCCAGAGCCTCGTACACCAGCAGCTGCCGCGGCGTGTTCGAAATGTGGTCCTCGCCCCGGACGACATCCGTTATCTTCATCAGCGCGTCGTCGATGACGACAGCGAAGTTGTAGGCCGGGAACCCGTCCGATCGCATGAGCACCGGGTCGCCAATCACCTCCGAATGGAAGATAACCGGTCCCCGAACGAGGTCCTCGAAGGCTACCTCGCGGTCGGCCGGCACTCTCAGGCGCACCACCGCGTTTTCACCCGCCTCGACGCGCCGGCGCGACTCGTCGGCCTCCAGCGCCCAGCACTTGGCCGGGCATCCGGCGGCTCTCCCTTCCCGAAGCGCGTCCTGCCGCGCGGCCTCCAGATCCTGTGGCGAACAAAAGCAGTAGTACGCGCGCCGCGATGAGAGAAGCTCGTCCGCGCAGGAGCGATAGACCTGCAGGCGCTCGGACTGGCGGTACGGCCCGTAAGGACCGCCGACATCCGGACCCTCGTCCCAGTCCAGCCCCAACCAACGCAGGTCTTCGAGAATCGCGCGCTCGGACTCGGACGTCGATCGCACCTGATCCGTGTCCTCGATGCGAAGGATGAAGGTGCCTCCCGCGCCGCGTGCCATGAGCCAGTTGAAGAGGGCGGTCCTCGCGTTGCCCACGTGCAGGTGCCCGGTCGGGCTCGGTGCAAAACGAACTCTCATCTCAGCTCAGGTCCTGACGCCCTGGCGCCCGGCTTCAGCCTGCCGGGCCGGGTCGCGGGCAAACCATGCGACTGCCGCCTGTACCGATCCGCAACAAACGATCAGCGACATGCGCGGAGGAGTTACTCGGCCGGGTCCTTGTACCCCAACAGCGCCACGGCCTGCGCTGCGATTGCCTCGCCGCGGCCGATTTCACCGATGCCCTCGCCCGTCTTCGCCTTGAGGCCGACTGCCTCGGTCGGGATGCCGAGCGCTGCCGCGAGCCGGCGGGACATCTCCGCGATGTACGGGGCGAGGCGCGGGCGCTCGGTCATGACGACTACGTCCACGTTGACTACACGGAAGCCGCGCCCGGCAACGATGGCGACCGCGCGTTCCAGCAGCCCGACGCTCGAGGCGCCGCGCCATGTCTCGTCGGTGTCCGGAAAGTAGCTGCCGATGTCGCCCGCCGCTGCCGCTCCGAGGATCGCGTCGGTCACCGCGTGACACACGACGTCGCCGTCCGAGTGGCCGGCAGGACCGCGGTCGAACGGTATCGTCAGCCCGCCGAGGACGAGGGGACGCCCCTCGACCAGGCGATGGAGATCGTTCCCAATGCCGGCTCGAGCTGCCGGCCTCCCAACTTCGTCCATGCCGAGCGCTCGCGCCAGAGCCAGGTCGTCACTCGTGGTGATCTTGATGTTGCGCGGTCCGCCCTCCACCAGCCTGACTCTGTGCCCGGCCATCTCCGCCAGTGCTGCCTCGTCGGTCGCGGCCGAACCGTCGCGGCCCAGCCGCAGCACGTCCTGGAGGACCTCCCATGTGAAGGCCTGCGGGGTCTGCGCCAGGTAGACGGATTCACGCGGGATGGTCCCTTCGACGAAACCTGCGGATCCTAGCTTCACGGTGTCTCGAGCCGGCAGCGCGGCAATCGCGGCACCGCACTCCGCTGCTGCCGCGATTGTCCGCTCGATCAGCTGGGGCGTCACGAACGGCCTGGCTGCGTCGTGCACGACCACGACGTCCGCGCGTCCGCCGAGAGCTTCGACGCCATTCGCCACGGAGTCCTGCCGCCGCGGGCCTCCCCTGGCAATCAAGACGGGCGGCAAGCGGTTCATGAGGTACGGCGGCACCGGCTCGCCGAGCCAGGGCGGCAGCACAACCACCACGGTGCCCACGACCGGGCAGGCGAGGAAGGCATCGACGCTCCGCTCCAGAACCTGGCGGCCGGCGATGGAAATCAGTTGCTTCGGCACGCTGCCGCCCAGCCGCTCCCCGCGGCCGCCGGCAACAATGATGGCCGCGACCTGCACAGGCACAATCGCCAATTATACGTGTTTTGCGGCCGCTGTCAGGCGACGGCGCGAAGCGTTTCGCGGCCGCCAGTGAACAACGCAAGGCGCGCGGAAGTTGCTTCGATTGCCGGCTGGAGAACCTGCCGCCTCACCTGCGCGGGCACGAAGATAACCACCAGCAGGTTCGAGGTGGCATCCGTAACCATCGTTCGAGCCGAATCGGCGCTGGGGTTGCCGAAAGGTCCGATCCGGTCGGCGAGCGTCATCCGGCCTTCGACATGGACTACATCCTTGCGGATCCCGACATACTGCTCCCCTTTCTCGCCGATCCGCAGGTGGACCGGAGGCTCCACGCGGTCGAGGTCGTACAGGCCGTAGGGCACCTGGAACTCGAGGGAGCACCAGTTGCACACGTCCACGGCGGTGTTCACCCGCGGCAGGTTCTCGCCGCGCAGGACGCGGCGGAGCAGGGCCTCGGACGAAGGCCGGCGCCTCGTAGGATCGAGGCCTGTCTGGCGATACATGGCGCGCGTCGCCTGCAGGTTTGCCATGCCCTCCTGCGAGCGCACGCGGTTCTCGGCCTCCCTGATGGCGGAATCCAGCGGCTCCTGGTTCTGGAAGGTTCTCGCTCCCTCGACGACGAGGACTCCGAGGGAAACGACCGGCCTCAGCGGGTCCGCAACGACAATGGCGGCATCAAACATGGTCCGCGTAGAGGTTCGCCCGGCGCGCCACCGACGAAGCCACAGTCTCGCGTATGCGCGCACAGAGCTCCCTTGCCTCTTCGACTGTCGTCTCGCGGTTTCCGCTCGTCTCGATCACATCGTGGATCACCAGGTCGACGTGGCCCGGGCGCGTCATCATTCGCCCCTTGCGCATTACGCATCGGCTGTTGACGATGGAGATCGGAACGATCGGCAGGCCCACCTGCATTGCCAGGAGCACGCTGCCCGCCTTGAAGCGACCCACCGTGCCGTCCATGCTCCTCGTCCCCTCGGGAAAGACGATCAGCGACAGACCCTCGCTCACGAGGTCGGACCATCTCCTGAAGATGCGGGCTCGATCAGGCCGGCTGCGGTCCACGAGCATGTGGCCAGTGCGGCTCAGATGCCAGCCCAGGAATGGGAACCTGGCGAGGGACTGCTTCGCTATGATCCGCACCTGGTAGGGCAGCGTGCTGAAGACTATCGGGATGTCGTAGATGCTCTGGTGGTTGGAAACGAACACGTAGGTACGGCCGGGGTCGAGGCGCCCGAGACCGTAGACGTGGACCGCGACGCCCGTCGTTGCGAGGATCAACCACGACCAGAGACGGGCGCAGCCATGGGCGAACCGGCCCCGGGAGTCGTAGAGCGAAGAGGCGACCGACAGCGTGCCGAGGACGATCGTATAGACGGCGATCGACGGTATCAAAAAGAAGACCGTCCGCCACCAGTCGAACGGAGGTATACCCATGGCGTTCAGGGCTGCGACACCGGCCTCGAGCGCCGGCTGTTGTCCTCCCGCTCAGGCGATGCTGCCCCGGCCCCCGCGAGAGGTGACGCAGGCGCGGCCGGCGGAGCCGGCTCGATGTGGCGTCCGAAGATCATCTTGCCTGCTGTCGTCTGGAGGACGCTGGTTACGACGACGTCGATGGTCTTGCTGATCATGCGGCGCGCGTTGTCCACAACCACCATCGTCCCGTCGTCCAGGTACGCCACGCCCTGGTTGTACTCCTTGCCCTCTTTCAGGATGAATACCTTCATCACCTCGCCGGGGAGCACCACCGGCTTGAGCGAATTGGCCAGCTGGTTGACGTTCAGGACATCGACCCCGCGAAGCTGCGCAACCTTGTTGAGGTTGAAGTCGTTTGTGACGATCTTCCCGCGGAGGGTCCTGGCCAGTTCGATCAGCTTGAGGTCGACCTCGCGGAGCTCCGGGAAGTCCACGTCGGAGACCATGACCTCGACGCCAGCCATCTTCTGGATTTTCTGCAGTATGTCGAGACCCCTGCGGCCACGGTTCCGCTTCAGCGTGTCCGCCGAGTCGGCCACGAGCTGGAGTTCCTTCAGGACGAACTGCGGAATGACGAGCGTACCGTCGACGAACCCTGTCTCGCACACGTCGGCTATGCGGCCATCGATGATTACGCTAGTGTCGAGGATCTTGTAGCGGCGCTCCGGGCCCGCGCCCCTGAAGAGCGCCACGAGTCGCGACGGCTCGAGCCACTCGCCCCGCCGCACGCCGATGACCAGGCCGAGGTAAGGCAGGAAGAGCATCACGAACACTCGCACGAAGAGCAGCGGGCCCTCGTTGGCGTCGGCCCAGACCAGAGCCGCCTCGAGACCCTCCGCGATGAGGAGGCCGATGACGCCGCCGATGAGGCCTCCAAGGACGCGGGTGAGGGCAGCCTGGCGCAGACGCAGCTCTATGAGGACGGAAACGCCGGAGATTAGCAGGCCGAAACCGACGTTGCCGAGAAGGCCCGTGGGGAGCGGCCGGATGAGCGCCGAGGCGACCGTCACCGCTGCGACGAAGACTGCGCGAACGAACGCGGACCATGGCATGCGGGGGACCCCTGATTCGACTATCGCGTCAACGCTTGCCGGTTCATCTATCGTACGACACAACCCCCGCTGGGTTCACATCCTCCAGCGACCTGCTTGCAGCGGATGTACGCCGGCGGGCTGCAACTCCCGGCCGCCGGAATTCAGGCGAAGACGTGATCCAAGGCGGCCGACACAGTCGCCACCGGAACGATTTCACAGGCGCCCGCAGCAGCCTCGCAGGCGGCGCCCGCGTTCCCTCCGGGGAGGATACACCGGGTAAAGCCCATTTGCGCAGCCTCCTTCACCCGCCGTGCCGCCTGGGTGACGGTCCTCACCTCGCCGCCGAGGCCGACCTCGCCGAAAACGGCCGTGCCCGCGGCGATCGGCCGGTTGCGGAAGCTCGATGCCACGGCCGTGACAACGCCGAGATCGGCGGCGGGTTCATCCACCGACAGCCCCCCGGCGATGTTCAGGTACACATCGTCGCTGCCGAGCGCGAGGCCGGCACGCTTTTCGAGCACGGCGAGCAGCAGCGAGAGGCGGTTCTGATCGATGCCGATCGCCGTTCGCCGGCCGCTCCCGTAGATGCTCGCGCTGACCAGGGCCTGGATCTCGATCAGGATCGGCCGCGATCCCTCGATGCAGCAGACCACCGACGACCCGGGCGCCGCCTGCCTCTCCGCGAGGAAAAGCGCCGAAGGGTTCTGCACCGGAACCAGCCCGTTTCCGGTCATCTCGAACACGCCGAGCTCGCTGACCGCCCCGAAGCGGTTCTTCACGGCACGTATCACGCGATGGGCGTGGTGGCGCTCCCCTTCGAAGTACAGGACGGTGTCGACGATGTGCTCCAGCGACTTCGGCCCGGCGAGGCTTCCTTCCTTCGTCACGTGGCCGACCAGGAAGACCGGGACCTCTCGCGCCTTCGCCGTGAAGAGCAGCTGCGTGGCCACTTCCCTCACCTGCCCGATGCTGCCAGGGGCGGACGGCAGTTTCATCGAAAACGTCGTCTGGACCGAATCGAGTATGAGCAAGGCTGGGCGAAGCCGCTCCATCTCCTCGAGGACGCGTTCCAGGCAGGTTTCGGCGAGCAGGAAGAGGGGCGGACGATCCAGCCCGAGGCGTTCCCCGCGCATCTTCAGTTGGTGCTCCGACTCCTCGCCGGAGCTATAGAGCACCGGACCGTGAGCACAGGCGAACAGCCCCGCAACCTGGAGCAGCAGCGTGGACTTGCCGATACCAGGCTCGCCGCCCAGGAGCACGATGGACCCGGGCACTATGCCGCCGCCGAGGACCCGGTCGAATTCGCCGATGCCGGACGTGAGGCGAGGGCGCGCTGAGGTTTCGATCTCGTCGTATCGCCTGGCCCCCGCGTCGGCTCCCCCTACGGCGTATCGCTGTCCGCCTGGAGGTCGGAGTTCCTCGGGTGCCCTTTCCTCGACGAACGAGTTCCATGCGCCGCAGTCGGCGCACCGGCCCATCCACTTCGTGGTCTGGGAACCGCACTCCTGGCAGACGAAGATCGTCTTTGGCGTCTTCATCGAATCGCCGCCGCCTCAGGCGGCTCCGCGCACGAGGTTCTCGAAGCGCGTGTACTCCTTGATGAAAGCGAGCTTCACGGTACCAGTGGGGCCGTTGCGCTGTTTGCCGATGATGATCTCGGCGACGCCGGTGTTGTCGGCACCGGGCGTGTACTGGTCCTCTCGGTAGATGAAGAGCACGACGTCGGCGTCCTGTTCGAGAGCGCCGGATTCCCGGAGATCGGACAGCTGCGGGCGGTGGTCGGAGCGCGACTCAGGAGCTCGGCTCAGCTGCGACAGCACCAGGATCGGAACGTTCAGTTCCTTGGCGAGACCCTTGAGGGACCGCGAGATCGAAGCGAGTTCCTGGGTCCGGTTCTCCGACCTTCCGCGAGCCTGCATCAACTGGATGTAATCGACGACGAGCAGGCGCAGGCCGTGCTCGGCGGCGAGCCGCCGCGCCTTGGCCCGCATCTCGAGCACGCCGATCGACGGGCTGTCGTCGATGAACACGCGGCACTTGTCGAGCTCTCCGAGGGCCGCAGTCAGCCTATCCCACTCCCTCTCCCCCCAGAAGCCTGTGCGCAGTCTGTGGGCGTCGATCCTCGCCTCGGACGTCAGCATGCGGATGAAGAGCTGCTCCTTGGACATTTCGAGGCTGAAGAACCCCACCGTCTCTCCGCGGCTGCCGACGTGCTGCGCGATGTTGAGGACGAGGCTGGTCTTCCCCATCGATGGCCGTGCGGCGACGATCACGAGGTCGGAGGGCTGGAATCCAGCCGTCAGCTCGTCGAGGTCCGCGAACCCGCTGGCGACTCCGGTGACGAGCTCCCGGCGCTCGTGCAGCTTCTCGAGCGTGTCCACGCTCGACCGCACGAGCTCCTGCATGGAAACGAAACCCTGGCGGACATGGCCCTCCGCGATCTCGAAGATCGAGCGCTCGGCGTCGTCCAGGATCTGGTCCGGATCCTCTTCTGCTGCATAGGCGGACTGCAGGATCCGGTTGCCGGCCGCGATCAGGTTCCGGAGCGTCGCTTTTTCCTGGACGATCCTCGCGTAGTGCTCGACGTTCGTGGCGCGGGGCACGCCGTCGACCAGGGCGGCTATGTAGGCGGGGCCGCCGACAGCGTCGAGCTCGCCCGAACGGGCGAGCTCCTCCTTCAGCGTTATGAAGTCTATCGCCTGACCGCGCTCGCTCAGCACGACCATCTTCTCGAAGATGCGCCGGTGAGCGTCGCGGTAGAAATGCCGGGCGTCGACGAGCTCGGCTACCTGGTTGAAGGCGTCGTTCTGGAGCAGCACCGCCCCCAGCACGGAACGCTCGGCGTCGAGGCTGTGGGGCAGCGCGCGTTCGTTCGGGATCGTTTCGGCCATCGGTGCAGCCGCCGGCACCCTACGTTTCCAGCTTGTCCACCCGCACCCTCAGCTGCGCCACGACGTCCCGGTACAACTTGATCGGGACTGTGAACTCACCGAGCTGCTTGATCGGCTCGGCGAGGTTTATGCGCCGCTTCTCGATGTCGAACTGCTTCTCGGCGAGGCACGCCGCTATGTCGGAGGCGGTAACCGAGCCGTAGAGCACGTCGTTCTCACCGACTCTCCGCTGGAAGGCGCACTCGATCGCCGCGAGCTGCGTCGCGAGCGCCTCGGCGTCCTGCTTCTCCTGCGCCTCGCGAATCTCCGCCACCTTGCGCTCGCGCTCGACGCGCTTCCGGTTCTCTGGCGTCACCGGCAGCGCGATCTTCCTGGGGAGCAGGTAGTTGCGCGCGTAGCCGGGAGCCACCTTGACCACGTCGCCCCGCCGCCCCAGGTTTTCCACGTGTTCTCGCAGTATGACTTCCATTGCGCACCCCTCTAGTCGGTCATGTAGGGAAGGAGCGCGAGCTGCCGTGCGCGCATGATCGCCGTCTGCAGCGTCCGCTGGTGAGCCGCGCAGACGCCCGAGATCCGGCGCGGGAGGATCTTGCCGCGCTCGGGTACGAAGGGCGTCAGCATCCTGACGTCCTTGTAGTCGATGTAGTCGATCTTGTCCGCGCAGAACTTGCAGACCTTCTTGCGCCGGAAGAGCGACCGCCGCTGGGCCTGTCCCCGCTCGCCGCGCGCAGCGCCGCGCCCCCCGCCCCGGCTGCCCGGCCGGCTTCTCTGTTCGTCTACCATGGTTCAAGCCTCCGTCATGTCGGGCGCGTCGCCCTCGCCGGTTTCCACATCCACGCCGGTCATCGTCGAGTCCTCGCCGGCCAGCCCTTCCGAGGCTTCCAAACGCGCCTCGCCCTGCGGCACGGGTCGGCCGGTTCTCGCAGCCCTGCGCTCGGCGTCCGCCTGGCGGCGGCTCCGCAATCTCTCGGCCGCGTGCAGTTCCTCGTCCACCCGGACAATCAGGTTCCTCAACACCTGCTCGTTGACCTTGAGGCGCCGCTCGATTTCCTTCATCAGCTCGCCGCTCCCTTCGATGAGCTCGAGCACGTAGGTAGCTTCCTTGTGCCCCGCGATCTCGTAGGCAAGCTTTCTGCGGCCCCAGTTCTCGGTCCTGACCAGAGTCGCCTCGAAGCGGGCCACGGTCGCCTCGACCTGCCCGTGGAGGTCGGAAACCTCCTGTTCGGTTGCCGTAGGGGCAACGAGGTAGATCAGCTCGTACAGTCGCTTGTTCTTCATGGATCTCCTTCTGGACGCCGCGGGTCAATCGACCCGCCCAACGGCCACCCTCGGTGGCAAGGAGCGGCGAGGCTACGCCGAAGCGGTGCCGGCTCGCTCACTGGTGCGAACCCCTACTCGACGAGCACAGAGCGCGCTCGCCGCCGGGGCTCAGCCCTCCGCCGGCTCGCCCTCGCCGGCGGGTGTCTCCGAACGGTTGAACGTGTTCATCACCCGGTCGATCCCGGCGACCGCGAACACGCCGGCGGCATCGGCCGCCTTCGAAACGGCCGCCTCTATGACAGGCCGTTCTTCCGGGTCGAAACGCGCCAGCACGTGATCCGCGAGGTCGCGGCAGACTTCGCCGCGCCCGACCCCCACGCGAAGGCGCGAAAACTGGTCGGTTCCGAGTTGCTCTACGACCGACCTCAGCCCGTTATGGCCGCCATCCGAGCCCCGAGCCCTGGCGCGCAGCCGCCCCAACGGCAGGTTCACGTCGTCGGTGACAACGAGCAGGTCCGGAAGCTCGATCCGATAGAAGCGCGAGAGGTCTCGCACCGCCACGCCGCTGACGTTCATGAAAGTCAGAGGCTTGGCGAGCAACACCCCGTCGCCCAGGTCCCGGATGCGCGCCATCAGGGCTTCAGCCGGTGCCGCTTCGAAAGTGGCCCCGTGCCGCCTGGCCATCTCGTCGACAACCAGGAACCCCACGTTGTGCCGCGTGCCGGCATAGCGGCGTCCCGGGTTGCCGAGACCGACAATCAGCTTCACGTCAGCCCTGCGCAGGGACCCGGACTCGCGTCCGGCCGGCTCACTCCTTTGCCTCGCTCTCCGCCTTCTCGGCCTTGCCCTTCTTGATCACTTCGGGCTCGGCCGGTCCGGCAGGCGCCGCAGCTTCCGCGGCGGGCTCCTCGGCCTGGAGCCTCGGCGCCACGACGTGCACGAGCATCACCTCTGGATCGGTGACCGGCTGCCAGCGCACATCTGTGGCCACCTCGCGCAGACGGATGCTCTGCCCGACCAGGAGATCCGACACGTCCACCTCTACGCTCTCCGGGATGTCTGCCGGCAGGCACTCGACTTCGATCTCGCGGTGAACGAAGTCGAGCAGGCCGCCCTGCTGCTTGACGCCGCGCGCCTCGCCCTTGATCACGACCGGAACCGTCACTTTCACCTTCCTGTCCATCGCGACCTTGTAGAAGTCCGCGTGGAGGAGGCGGTGCGTCACGGGGTCGAGCTGGTACTCGCGTATCATGACGCGCGAGTCGCCTCCATCGAGCTTGAGCGAGATCAGCGTGTTGGCGCCGGAGTCCGAGTGGAGGATACCTAGCAGCGCCTTCGGGTCGACCGAGATCGGGATGGCCACCGGATGGCCGTCCTGTCCCTTGTCGGCACCGTAGTAGACAGCCGGCACCAAGCCCTCCCGCCGGATGCGGCGAGCCGTTCCCTTGCCCCTGGTTTCACGCCTGACGGCTTCGAGTGTCGCTTCCATGTTCAGCTTCCATGCCCAGGAGTCCCTTCCGAGGGTTCGTTCAGTCCACGGATTGCTCGGACAGGCTCCTAGACGAAGAGCGAGGAAACCGACGTCTCCTCGTGGATACTCCTGATAGCCTGCCCCAGCAGCCTCGCGACCGAAAGGACCACTATCTTCTTCGAGCGGTTCGCGTTGCACGGTATCGTGTTCGTCACGATGACCTTCTCGATCGGCGACCGCTCCAGCCGCTCGATGGCAGGGTCCGACAGCACCGCGTGGACGCCGGCGGCCAGCACACGAGCGGCACCGCTCTCCATGAGCGCTCCGGCGGCCTTGGTCACCGTGCCAGCCGTGTCGATTATGTCATCCTGCAGTATGCACGTCCGGCCGCGGACGTCCCCGATCACGTTCATCACTTCCGCCGCGCCAGATTCCGTGCGCCGCTTGTCGATGACCGCCAGCTCGGCGTCCAGCCGCTTGGCGTACGCCCTCGCCCGCTCGGCTCCCCCGGCATCCGGCGCGACGATAGTCAGCTGCGGGTAACGCGACCGGCTGAGGTACTCGATGAAGACGGGCGCCGCGAACAGGTGATCCACCGGTATGTCGAAGAACCCCTGGATCTGCGCCTTGTGCAGGTCCATCGTCAGGACCCGGTTCGTCCCTGCCGCGCCCAGCAGGTTCGCCACCAGCTTCGCCGAGATCGGAACGCGCGGCTTGTCCTTGCGATCCTGCCTCGCGTACCCATAGTACGGTAGAACGGCGGTGATGCGGGCCGCCGACGACCGCCTGAACGCGTCGATCATTATCAGGAGCTCGACGAGGTTATGGTCCACTGGCGTACAAGTGGGCTGCACGACGAATACATCCGTCCCCCGGATGTTCTCCTCGATCTGGAACGAAACCTCGCTGTCCGGAAATCGCGAAAGCCTCGCGTTGCCGACCGGGATGCCGAGGTAATCTGCAATCTCCCTGGCCAACTCCGGGTGCGCGCTCCCGGAAAACAGCTTCATCTCCGTCAGCGCCATCCGCACAGGCAAGCTCCCGGTAGACATTTGAAGGAAATCCTCGTGCCCCCCGCGTCAGCCTGCCGGCCCGCGGTGACCGGAGGCGGAAGGGCCACACCCGAGCGGTTCGGCAAGGCGAACCGCAAACCTTTAGTTTATACGACGGCTCCCTGGCTCGACAAGCAGCAGAAACCTCGAAAGCGCGCTACCGGGCGTACCCGACACCGAGCAGGGGAACGACGTCGCCCTTTGAAGTCCGCCGGCTCACGACGCGCGCGCGCGACGAGCGGGCGTACTCGTCGCGGCCAATCGTCTTCGTCCGGATCACCGCGATCCCCCGGCGGGCAGCTGCGGCCGCCGCCGCCCGCGCAGCTGTCATCGAGGCGAACACGCCGAAGACCGTCGAGCCGCTACCGGACATGGCCGCGGCTTCCGCGCCGGCCTCCCTCAACAGAGCGACGTACTCGCCTATTGCCGGATGCCTGGCAACAACCGGGGCCTCGAGGTCGTTCGTAACCAGCGCCGCCGAAGGCGGCCACTCGCACGGTACCCGCCCGGCGCCTCGAGGCGCGATAGTTGTGCCCGAACCCCGCCAGGCGTCGAACCAGCCGTACGCATCCGCCGTCGATACCCCGAAGGCCGGCATCAGCAGCACGATTGCAAGGGGGCGCAGGTCCGCGAGGGGGTAGAGCTGGTCTCCGCGGTCGAGGCCGAGCGCCGCGCCGCCCACGAGGAAGAATGCAACGTCGGCACCGACTCGTGCGCCCAAGGGCACGAGATAGTCTCGGGCGGTGTCGACACCCCACAGGGCGGCAAGCCCGCGGAGCGCCGCGGCAGCGTCGGAACTTCCGCCGCCAAGTCCTCCCTGGACAGGTATCCGCTTCACGATCGACACCGCCACGCCTTGCGGGTCTCCCTCGCGGCCGGTGCTCGACCAGAGCAACGCTGCCGCGCGCCAGACGAGGTTCGAACGGTCGCGCGGCACACGCCAATCGTCGCATTCGATGACGAAAGGCCCTGGCCGCTCGACCAAAGTGACCTCGTCGTGCAGCGCCAGCGTCTGGTACACCGTGCGCAGGTCGTGGTAGCCGTCAGGCCTCGTCCCCGTGATGCGAAGGCTCAGGTTGATCTTCGCGTGCGCCCGCAAACGGACCGTTCGCATAGTCGTGTGCTTCACTTGCGCCGTGAGCCGAGCGGCCCGCCCCTGCGCAGGTCGTCGAGCGACATCGGTTCGGCTTCTGGTGGCACCTTTACCGTGAAGGCTTGTTGCCCGAGATGGCCGTTGATTTCCGGCTCGTTCAATCGAACCCTCAGCTCAGTTGCCGCTTCGCCCGGCTCCTGTTCCCAAACGAGGACTTCCCCGGGCAGCCGGTTCGACACGAGTCGGTACTCGACGGAAAACCGCCCCACCGTTCCGGCTGCAATCCGCCAGCCCGACGTTTCCCGGCGCAGGTAGGCGGCTGAATCGCGTCCGAGGTCCACCCTCGCCCAGCCGTTCTCGTACAGCCGTCCCGACGCGGGCTGCGGATCCGCGACGACGCAGCCGGACAGCATCGCCCGGAGATCGTCCGGGTCGAGCGGGATTCCTGCAATTGCCTCCAGGACATCTTCGGGTGCGACGCCGGTCAGCACACGGCCGTCACGCGGAAGGAGCAGGGTGGCGTTGCCGCCCGAGGCAACGAGCACGAAGGCAGGAGCGCCGAACGGCGAAACTCCCTCCAGCCGCAGACTACCCGGCTCTTGCAAGCCCGCGATGACTGTTCCCCTGAGGCGTTCGCCGCCAGCGCGCCCCGAGATCGAAAGGTCGACGGTCAAGGCCCGCACGGACCGGCAGAATTCGGAAGCCTGCGAGAAGGCGGAAGCGTACGCCTCGAAGGCTGTGGCAGGCCCGGATGGGAGCTCCAGCCGGGCACGCGAGCAGGACGAACCGAGGAGGATACACCCCGCGGCCGCCGCCGTGCGTACTGCCTGGAGCGCCGTCAGGTTCCTCAAGGGCTTCACCGGCGCGGCAGCTTCTCTCGCGCGGCGCGGATCGCAGCCTCGATCGCCTTGCGGTCAATGTCCTGACCGTTCCCGGCCAGCGCCCGCTCCCACGCGGAGATCGCCTCCTGGTAGCGCCCCATCTCGAACAGGAGTCGCGCGAAGTGGTCCTGCACGACGGAGTCCGACTTGCGCTCCCCGGCAGCCTTCCTGAGAGGCGGTTCCGCGAGATCGAGACGCTTCAACTTGAAGTACGCCCAGCCAAGGCTGTCGAGGTATGCGGCATTCTCCGGCTCGATCGCCAGAGCGCGCTTTATGTAATCGACCGATTCCTCGAGCCGCTCGCCGCGATCGGCGAGCATGTAGCCGAGGTAGTTCAAGGAGGGCGCATGGAGGGGATCGCGCTCGAGCACCTTCTTGAATTCGCGCTCGGCATCCTCGTGGCGGCCGGCCTGCTCGAGGACGGCGCCGGTCTGGAACATGATGGTCACGTTGGACGGGAACTTCTTCTCTGCCTCGCGCAGCACTTCCAGAGCGCGGTCGTAGGCGCCGCGGCTCGAAAGCAGTTGGGCCAGGGCCGCGTGCGCGAACGGCACCTCGGGGCGGGCACCCACCAGGCGCCGCGCCGTCGCCTCGGCCTCGTCCAGGTCGCCGAGCTCCTCCAGCGCCATGGCGAGGAGGTAGAGCGCCTGCGCATCCTCGGGCCGCGACGCAAGCACCGCCTTGAGGAGATCGCGGGCCTCGACAGTCCGCAGAGGATCTTCGAGGTTGAGCAGAGCCTCGGCGAGATTGACCTTGGCTTCCAGGTTGCGCGGGTCCCCTGCCGCCACTTTCTCGTATACCGCAACCGCATCCGACCAACGGCGTTCGCGCCTGTAGAGCTCGGCGAGCGCCGGGTACTGCCTGGGGTCCCGGGCTGCGGCCTTCTCCAGCCTTTCAATGGCCGCGCCGGTGCGCCCGGCACCGGCCTCGGCTTCGGCAATCATCCCCTGCACCTCCGCAGAGTCCGGCACCTGATCCGCCAGCCGCGTCAGCGCCGAAATCGCCGTCTCGTAAGCGCCGGTCCGTGTGGCGAGCCTGCCGAGAGCGAGAAGGAGACCCGGGTCAGGAAAGACAGCCGCCTTTGCGATCACCTCCAGATGCTTGACCGCGCGCTTCGCGTACTCGAGGCCTTTCGGCGAGCTCTCTTCCTCGCTGTCGGCGAACGATGCGTAAATGAGGCCGAGCACGCGGTTGCCCTCTATGTTCGCAGCGTCTATTGCAAGCGCCTTCTCCGCGAAATCGATGGCCTCGCGCGCACGATTCTGTCGGGCATGGAGTGCGGCCAGCGCCGCGTGCACCTCGGCCGACGAAGGATCGAGCCGAAGGGCTTCCTGGTACGCGGCAAGCGCCTGGCCGACGTCGTCAGCCGCCTCGAGGAGCCTCCCGCGAAGAAACTGGTAGTAGGCTGCGGCCTGGTCTGCCGGCCCCGGCCGGGCCGCGACAGAAGAGGATTGCTGCAGCGCCGGCCGAGCCGCCGTGGACCGGTCGACCATCGCCGCGGCTGGCGCCAAGCTGGAACCGGCTGCGATCGAGATTGCGAGAACGCAGACCATGTTTCGATTGTTCCACAAAAGGCTGGCCCTGTCAGCAGAACGGGGCGTGACGGGGTGGCTGACCGCGCCCGGCGTCGGCCGCCGATGGTATAGTCTGTCGCGAGGGACCGCAGGAGGCTTTCGATGCCGATCGATCCAGAGCTTCTCGAGATTCTTGCCTGCCCGGACTGCAAGACGCCCGTCGTTCTCGTAAGAGACGGCCAGGGTCTCAAGTGTGAGAAGTGTCGCCGCGTGTACCCGATAAAGGACGACATCCCGGTGATGCTCATCGACGAGGCGACCTTCGACGAGTGAGGATTCCTGCGGGCTCCGTCGTGAACGCGCTCCTCATCCGGCTGAGGCTGATAGGCGACGTGGTCTTCACCACGCCTGCCATCGCGGCCCTGCGGCGCAGGTTCCCTCAGGGCAGGCTCAGCTACCTCGTCGAACCCGAAGCAGCACCGGTGGTCTTGGGGAACCCGCACCTGGATCGGGTGATTGTCTCGCCGCGCCCCGCCGGGAGGCTGCGATTGGCCGCTGAATTCGCGCTCGCCCGGAGGCTCCGGGCCGGCCGCTACGACCTGGTCATCGACTTCCACGGCGGTCCCCGGAGTTCGTGGCTGGCCCTCGCAACCGGGGCTCCTCGACGAATCGGGTACACGGTTCGCGGAAGGAGTTGGATGTACACTGAGCGCGTTGCGCGGCCCCGCGCCCTGCGGCCACGGCACTCGGTCGAGAACCAGTGGGATCTGCTCGAGCCTCTCGGCATCGGGCCGCCATCACCGGCCTCCGACCCGACGGAGATGGTGGAGGATCTCGATGCCCGCGCCGCGGTCGACAGGAAGCTGGCAGCGGCCGGGGTTCGAGCCGAAGAACAGCCGGTGGTCATTCACGTGAGCGCCGGCAACCCATTCCGCCGATGGCCGGCGGCGAACTTCGTTTCGCTGGTGGCGGCGCTGTGCGAGGCGACTGACAGACCCGTCGTGCTCACATCCGGGCCTTCGGACGCGAGCGCGGCGCGGAAGATCAGGGAAGAGGCGCGGGACCGGGCAGGAGGTCGAACATCGGTGCGCATTGTCGAGTGCGGTGAGTTCGACCTCAGGGAACTCCACGCCCTGCTCGGGCGGTCGGCCCTTTTCATCGGCGGCGACAGCGGGCCGCTGCACATCGCTGGGACCACCCAGGTGCCGATCATAGGTCTCTTCGGGCCGACGCTCAGCGCTAGATCGAGGCCGTGGCGCGACTGGTCGCTGCCCTTCGTTGCCGTCGAGATGGAGGCCCTGCCTTGCCGGCCTTGCGACCAGAGGCGGTGCATTCCTGGCGACTTCCGGTGCCTCGCCAACCTCGCGCCGGACCGCGTTGTGGCAGCGGCGGGCCAGTTGCTCGGAGTTGCCCATGAACGGAGAGCGACCAGGTATGGGCGTTGACCGGCCATCTCCGCGCGCCCACACGGCCGACGCGGAGCGAGGGACGTGGGCCAGGCGTGCGGAAGCTGCCGGTGTCGGTGCCGTCATCGCGCTGGCGGTAACCGCCCAGTTCTCGATCGTTGCCGCCGAGGCGATGCTGGCAATTGCAGTTGCGGCGTGGGTCGTCACGCTGTGGCTCGGCCGCGAACGCCCTGCGTTCCCGAGGATGTTCCGGCCGCTCGCCGCTTACGCCGGCCTCACCCTGGTGTCGGTAGCCTTCTCGCTCGCGCCCGATGCCAGCCTGCGCGACTCGAAGCAGCTCCTGCTCTACCTCGTGGTCCCCGTCGTCTACAGGTTCGCCGCCGGCAGGAGGGCAGACAACCTCGCGTGGGTCGTCATCACCGCCGGAGCCTTCAGCGCCATCTGGGGCATCGTCCAGTACGGAGTTCTGCAGTACAACGTTCTCGAATTGAGGCCGCGCGGGTCGCTCGGCCACTGGATGACCTACTCGGGGACGCTGATGCTCGTCCTCGGACTAGCGGTGTCGCGCATTCTGTTCAGGCCGAAGGACAGGACGTGGCCTCTTCTCGTGATGCCAGCCCTCATCGTCGCGCTGGTCCTCACCTTCACGCGGAGCGCCTGGGTCGGCGCGTCGGTTGCGGTCGGCCTGTTGTTGCTCATGAAGGACTTCCGGCTCGTCGCGCTCCTGCCGGTTGCCGCGGCGCTGTTCTTCGGCCTCGCGCCCGCCAAGCTCACCGATCGGTTCTATTCGATGTTCGATCCCCGCGACCCGACCAGCCGCGACCGGATGTCGATGCTCGGCGCCGGCATCCGCATGGTCAGGGACCACCCCCTCACCGGCGTCGGGCCGGACGTCGTACTGCGAGTCTACCCGCTCTATCGGGACGCGGGCGCAGTCGAGCCAGACCAGCCGCACCTTCACAACGTGCCGATCCAGATCGCCGCCGAACGCGGTCTGCCCGCGCTTGCCGTTTGGGCCTGGTTCGTCGTGTTCTTGGCGGTGAGCCTCTGGCATGCTTTCCGCCGGGCAGCGGTGCGGTCGCTCCCGGCCGGTGGCCTGGCTGCGGTTGCCGGGATGCTGGCTGCCGGGATGTTCGAGCACAACTTCGGAGACTCGGAGTTTCTGATGCTGTTCCTCCTGGCTGTCACTGTCCCGTTTGCCGCCGAGCGGGTCGACGGGGAAGGCGCCGACAGCCCGACACAGGTGGGAGCATGAGCGTGAGCCTCATCGGCAGTTCCAGGGTGCAGGCGCTCGTTGCGGAGTTCGACCACCGGCACATCGTCATTGTGGGCGACGTGATGCTGGACGAATTCCTCGTCGGCCGAGTGGAGCGCATCTCGCCGGAAGCCCCCGTCCCAGTGGTCCTTTACGAAGGCGAGGAACAGCGGGTCGGCGGCGCGGCTAACGTTGCGCACAACGTGACCTCACTGGGGGGCCGTCCCACGCTCGTCGGACTGGTAGGCGACGATGAAGCAGGAGCACGGCTGGTCGCAGCTCTTGGCGAGAAGGGAATCGACGGGCGCGGCTTGGTCGTGGATCCAGGCCGCCGAACGACCCGGAAGCTGCGCATCGTCACGAGCCGCAATCAGCAGGTCGCGAGGATCGACTACGAAGACGATCGGGAAGCCGACGGAGGCATCGAAGACGAGGTCGTTCGGCGTGCGGAGGGCCTAGTGGAGGGCGCCTCCGTCATTGTCGTCTCCGACTACCTGAAGGGCGCGATCACGCGGAACCTCATGGCTCGGGTAGTCGCGGCCGCTGGGGCGCGGGGCGTCCCGGTCCTCGTTGACCCGAAGATCCCGCATATCGACTACTACGGGGGCGCGACGCTGGTCACGCCGAACCACCACGAGGCAGAAGTCGCGACCCACCTCAGGATTCGAACGGAGACGGAGGCCGGTGAAGCGGCGCGAGTGTTCCAGCAGCGAGCTCGGTGCGAGAACGTGTTGATCACCCGGGGCGAACACGGAATGTGCCTGTTCGACGGCACTCGGCACACACACCTGCCAGCCGTGGCGCGCGAGGTGTCGGACGTTACGGGCGCCGGCGACACCGTCATCGCAACGCTGGCCTTGTCGCTCGCAGCGGGCGCGACGCTCTGCGAGGCGGCAACGCTGGCGAACCACGCCGCGGGCGTTGTCGTGGGAAAGTTCGGCGCGGCGACGGTGACGAAGTCGGAGCTGCTCGAAGCATTCTTCGGCTAGTGCCTGAAGTGGCGGACGCCGGTGAAGACCATCGCGATCCCATGCTCATCGGCGGCAGCGATGACCTCCTGATCGCGTACGGAGCCGCCCGGCTGAACGACTGCCGTAGCGCCTGCGGCTGCAACGGCATCGAGCCCGTCGCGGAACGGGAAGAAAGCATCTGAGGCGGCGACCGACCCGGGAAGTAGCGGCCCTGATCCCTCCGCGGTACGCTGCTTCGACCTTGCCTTCATCAGCGCGACGTTCACGGCGTCCACACGGCTCATCTGTCCTGCTCCGATCGCCAGCGTCCGTTCGGCGTCCGTGAAGATCACCGCGTTCGACTTCACGTGAGCGACGAGCCGCCAAGCGAACGAGAGTGCTCGCCACTCGTCGCCGGTTGGCTGGCGCCTGGTCACGACCCTCACACCGGCCGGCTGGCTCGTGGCGCCCCAGTCCATGCCCTCCGTGACCCGGTCGCGCCTCTGCGCAAGGACACCACAGAAGATACCGCGCAGGTCCAGCGCAGCCCCTGTTCCTGAACCGGCTGAGAGCGCCGGAGCCACGACAACCCGGAGGTTCTTCTTCACCGCCAGCTTCTCGCGCGCCTTCTCACTTATCCCCGGCGCCACTATGGCTTCGATGAAGGTGGAAGCAACCTCGGCGGCGGTTTCCTCGTCGACAGGCCTGTTGAGGCCCACTATTCCGCCGAAGGCGGAAAGCGGGTCCGCCTCGCGCGCGCGGACGTACGCTTCCACTGGCGACGAAGCGGTTGCTGCGCCGCAGGGGTTGGTGTGCTTGATGACGACCGCAGCCGGGCTGTCGAACTCCGCGACTATTCTCACGGCGGCGTCGAGGTCCAGCAGGTTCGTGTAGGACAGCTCCTTGCCTTGAAGGACCTCGATGTCCGCTGACCCGCCAGCCTGCCACCTGTACCAGGCGGCAGGCTGGTGCGGATTCTCGCCGTAGCGGAGGTCGCGCAGCTTCTCGAGATCGACCGTCATCAAGCCAGGCAGCCCGGGCGGCACGGCGCGCCGGACCAGCGCTCCGGCATCGGCCTCGAGGGTGAAGAGGGTCCGGGCGATGGTGCGGTCGTAGTCGGCCGTGTGTGCAAAAGCCTTCCGCGCCAGGCCAAGGCGAAAGTCGAGGGTGGGGCCGCCCGGCCTGTCCAGTTGTTCGAGGATCGACGGGTAGTCAGAAGGATCGACGACAACGAGCACATCCGAGAAATTCTTGGCGGCCGCACGGACCATGCTCGGACCGCCGATGTCTATCTCCTCGATGAGCGCCTCGACCCGGACATCGGGGTCGGCCGCGGCCCTCGCAAACGGGTACAGGTTCACCACGACGAGGTCGATGAGGCCGATGCCATGCCTGCCAGCTGCCTCCAGGTCCCCGGGGTGATCGCGGCGAGCAAGGATGCCGCCGTGGATTCTGGGGTGGAGAGTCTTGATCCGGCCGTCCATCATCTCGGGCATGCCCGTGACATCCGAGACAGGGGTGACCGGGATGCCGGCGTCGGCGACCATCCTGGCGGTACCGCCAGTGGAGATGAGGGAGAAGCCGCGGCTGGCCAGGGCCCGGGCGAGATCGACCAGGCCGGATTTGTCCGACACGCTCAGAAGTGCACGTTTCATGGGTGTTGAATCGACTCCTGAGGCACCCGGCTCGCCTAGCTCAGGCTTGACAGTGTGCCTCTGCCGCCCATATCATCGGGCATTGGTGACTGGTGCATGGTAACCGGTCGCCGAGCCGCGCCTGCGGCTTTTTTTGTGCCCCCGGCACAGTGCTCGTGGGGAGAGGTACGTCAGCGGCGCCTCCGCCGCGCAATCGCAAGGCAGGATCGAATGCGTATCACAGGAAAGGTCAAGTGGTTCAACAACGCCAAGGGATACGGGTTCATCGAGCGTGAGTCGGGGAGCGACGTGTTCGTGCACTACTCCGCGATCCAAGGCAACGGTTTCCGTTCGCTCGAGGAAGGCCAGACGGTCGAGTTCGAGATCGTTGACGGCCCCAAGGGCCCGCAGGCCGGCAACGTTGTGAAGGTTTAGGAACGTTCACAGTGGCGTCCGGCCCCATGGCCGGACGCCGCTCTCTCCGCCCCCCACTTCCCCCACTCTTCCCCGCCGCGGATTCTCCCTGAGCCCGAGGAAAGCCAGCGCGGTGCAGCAAGGACTCGGCCGGCCCTCCGGCCTGTGGCCTGCGCCGTGTCATTCCTGTCGGGCTGCCCCCTTGAGGGCGCGGGCGGTGAGGTTCACCTTTCCATTGCGCAGCATTACCCGAAAGGCGACCTCAGGCGTACCGCTCTTCCGCAGCTGGCCAACCTGCTCTCGGATCACCTGGAAGAACCGGTGGAACGGCACCGGCGGTTCGCCGGCCTCCTTGCGCGCTTCGGCAAGGCGCTCGTAGAGCTCGTGGACCTTGTCGATGTCTCTTTTGACATCGGCCAGCGTCGTCACGTGAAACACACGCGTGGCAGCCTTCGGGTGGGCGCCCTCTGCCTGTTGGCGGCGCGCGAACGGCCCGGGCCTGCCTTCTTCGCGAGCCCGGAGCGCCCGGTCCCAGAGTTCGGTGAACGTCCGGAAGCGCGCCTGCAGGGTGTTGAAGCGGAACCTGAACGAGTAGCCCTGGATGTAGGCGCGGTCCATCCGGCGGATGAAGGCCTCGACGGCAGACCTGGTCTCCCAAGGGGGCCTGGGCAGCTGGCCGGCGAAGAACATGTTGTATTCGGCCTCGAGCTTCCGCAAGTCCGCATCCAGCCGCGCGAGGTCCCGCTCGATGTCGCTCGGTGTCGTCACGATGGTGGAACCAGGAACCAGAACAACGGCAGCCACAGCTCCCTTGCGTAGGGCACGGGTCGATCGTCTATGAGCACGTCCGCGGAATCGAGTCCGCCGACGACTTGCCAGAGGGCGCGGAGCCTGGCCGCATCCGAAGGCCAGAACCTAGCCAGGTGGACGCGGGACGCAGGCGGTCCTATCTCGCGATACTCGGCCGACTCCCGGGCAATCTTCACGGCGCGTTCGTAGCCCGGGCCGTCGAATGGCGGGAACCTTATCGTGACGGAGAAAGGCAAGGGCGGGCTGCCGAAAAGCGCCGCCCGCAGGTCCGGATCGAGGGCCGCCATTTCCTCCTCGGTGGGCTGCTCCGGCAGGTCCACGTAAGGCCAGAAACCCTCCCGCGGCCTGAAACGCGGCGTGCGGCTTTCCGAGGCTCCCTCCTGCGCTTCGGGCTGTGGAGAATCCCCTGACGCTCGGTTGTGCATGTTGATCGAGGGGGGCCGAGAAGTCCCCGAGTGGCTGATGGTATCCTGAGTGCCGCGCGAAGGCAACGGCATGTAGGTGGCGTCGCGCACCACTGGATGACGAAGACTGGACAGGGCCGAGTGACGCGGACCGAGGAACTACTGGCACCCCTGTTTGCATGCCTCAGTCCTGTTCTGGTCAGCCAAGGAGCACGCCGTGGATGACCTTCGGTTGATCCCGTCCATCGAACAGCTGCGGCAGCGAGAGGACCTCCAGGCCCTCGAAGCCGAATACGGCCGGGCGGCGCTCGTGGCGGCGCTGCGAGCGGAAGCGGAGGCAGTCCGCCGCGAGCGATACGACGTTGCGGCGGCTTCTGCGGGTGCGACCGTTTCTGATGGGGAGGCTGGAAACGAAGTTCATGCGGGTGTCGAAGCGGCAAGGCTCGCGGTGGCGGACCGGATCGCCCGCGGCGCCGAACGGCGGCTCAAGGACCAAGCGGCATCGTCTCTCGTCCCGGTCATCAACGCAACGGGGGTCATCGTCCACACCAATCTTGGGCGCGCGCCGCTCAGCGAGACCGCTCTCAGGCGCGTCGCCGAAATCGGCCGGGGTTACTCGACACTCGAGTACGACCTGGCACGGGGGCGGCGAGGCAGCCGCGACTTTCATGTCTCGTCGCTCATCGGCCGGGTGACCGGATGCGAGGCGGCGGTCGTCGTGAACAACAACGCTGCCGCAACGCTGTTGGTCCTGACCGCCCTGGCCTCGGGCCGCGAGGTTGTCATCTCGCGTGGCGAGCTCGTCGAGATAGGGGGCGGCTTCAGGGTGCCCGAAGTGATGGCGCAGTCGGGCGCGATCCTGCGCGAGGTCGGAACGACGAACAAGACACGGTTGTCCGACTACGCCGCGGCACTCGGTGAGCGGACCGCGCTGATCCTCAGGGTCCACCGGTCGAACTTCCGCATGGAAGGCTTCACCGAACAGCCTACCCTTGCCGACCTTGCCCGGCTTGGCCGCGAGCACGGCATTCCGGTCGTGGAGGACCTGGGCAGCGGCTGGCTTCTCGGCGGCCCGGCCTCGCTGCCGTCCGGTTCATCGCTGCCCGCGCACGTGGCCGCCCTCGTGCGACAGGAACCGTCCGTTGCGGCAAGCCTCCAGGCTGGAATGGATCTCGTCTGCTTCAGCGGCGACAAACTGCTAGGTGGGCCGCAGGCGGGGATCATCGCGGGGAAGGCCGACCTCACCGAGAGGGTGCGGCGCCACCCCCTGATGAGAGCTCTCCGAGTGGACAAGCTGGTCTACGCAGCGCTGGAGGCAACGCTGGTGGAGTACGCTCGCGGGCACGCGCTGGCAGAGGTACCCGTCCTCGAGATGCTCGCAGCGACGCCTGACGAGATCGGGGCGCGGGCCGGCGCAATCGTCAACGCGCTGGCAGGGGTACCGGGCCTGCACGCGCTGGTGATCGACGGGACATCGGCCGTTGGAGGCGGCAGCGCGCCCGGCCTCCCCATTCCGACTCGGCTCATCGCGCTCAGCTCCGACAAGATGACTGCGGCCGCGATGGAAGAGGCTCTGCGCTCCTCTACGCCGCCCGTAATTGCGCGCGTCGACAATGAAAGACTCCTCCTGGACCTGCGCACGGTGCTACCCGATCAGGAGGAGGCGCTGCGATCGGTCCTTCGCCACCTCTCCACCGAATAAGCCAACGCTGCTGACCGGACGGCGCTCCCCTTCTCGGTGTTCCGCGTGCGCGGCTCCGGATGTGCCGACTGCATCGCGGTAACCTGCGACCTAGAAGATGCTGCCCACCGAATCCGATGCAAGCGCCAGCACGCGGGCGGGAAACATCCCCAGGTAGAAGACCAGGAGTACCGACAGGGCCAACGTCGCCATCGAGAAGGCCGAGAGCCGGGGCGCAGCTTCGCCTCCCGGCTGTGCCATGTACATCATGACGACGATGCGGAGGTAGAAGAAAATGGAGACTACCGTCGTCAGGACTCCGACGATCGCAAGGCCATAGTAGTTCGCCTCCACCGCGGCGTTGAAGACGTACCACTTGGCCACGAAACCGGCCGTCAGCGGGATTCCGCCCAGCGAGAGGAGCAGAGCGGTCATCAGGCCTGCAACCGCCGGATGGCTCTGCCAGAGCCCGGCGTAATGCCGGACTTCGTCGCGCGGTTCGCCCGCTCTCGACAGCAGGGCGAGAACGGCGAAAACGGCAAGGTTGGCAACGCCGTAGGCGAGAAGGTAGAAGAGTACCGCGGCCTTGCCAGTGTCGTTCGCGGCCACGACCCCGACGAGCATGTAACCCGCGTGCGCTATGCTCGAGTACGCGAGCAGGCGCTTCAGGTTCGTCTGCACGACCGCGATGATGGTGCCGGCGACCATGGTCAGCATGGAGACGGCCCAGACGGCCGGCGCCCAGTGCGCCTGCATGGGCTCGAATGCCGAAAGGAAGACGCGCACCAGCGCGGCGAACGCCGCGGCCTTGACGCCCGTGGACATGAATCCTGAAACGATTGCCGGCGCGCCCTCGTAGGCGTCGGGCGTCCACATGTGGAACGGAACTGCGGAGACCTTGAAGGCGAAGCCGACGAGCAGAAGGACCATCGCCACGAAGGCGAGCGGGCTGAGGTCCATGGCCTCGGCAGCCAGCACCGAGCCGATGGCGTCCAGTTTCGTGCTGCCTGCCATGCCGTAGGCGAAGGCAATCCCGTAGAGGAAGATCGCGCTCGAGAACGAGCCGAGGAGAAAGTACTTGAAGCCGCCCTCGGAGCTCGACTCTTCGGAGCGCCGAATAGCCGTGAGCACGTAGACCGATATCGACAGCACCTCGAGGGCCAGGAACACGAGCAGCAGGTCCGAGGCCGTCGCCATAAGGATCATGCCCGATATCGAGAACAGCGTGAGCGAGTAGTACTCCCCGGTCGGAAGCCGGTCTCGGCCGACCGTCTGGGAAGAGAACGCCATGGTCAGGAGCCCGATGACGACCAGCACCAGGGTTACGAAGAGGCCGAAGTTGTCGGCCACGACGCCCATGCTGCTCGAGTTCCTGCTCCAGAGCTGCACTGCGCTCACACCGGCCCCGGCGAGGCCGATTGCCCCCAGGCCGGCAATGGGCATCCGTTCGCCCGGCTGGCGGAGGGCCTCGGCGAGAAGCGCCGCAATACCCGCGGCGGCGACGCACAGAACAGGAACTATGGCAGCAATCGAGGCGAGTGACATGTTCAGGCGCTCGACGTCATGGCGTTGTTCGCACCGGCCGTCCTGGTGTCCCGACAGTTCCCGCGTCGCCGGCCCTGGTTGCGCTGTCAGGAACGCTTCGGGTCGGGCCGGCTGAAACAGCGATGCCCGG
The DNA here is from genome assembly GCA_041947015.1 of Vicinamibacterales bacterium. GTDB lineage: Bacteria > Acidobacteriota > Vicinamibacteria > Vicinamibacterales > Fen-181 > JBHGBL01. Next base: position 78,854 of record JBHGBL010000014.1, on the reverse strand, counting down.
GCCGGCCGGCATCCCTCCGGCACGCACGGGTTGGGCTCTCTCGACGCGCCTCACGAGCTGCTGGACGGCGGGCTCCATCGGCCGCAGGAACATGCCGGGCACGACCCCCATCACCACCGTCATCACGGCGGCGGGCACGATTACCCAGGCTTCTCGCCAGGTCAGGTCCGGCAGGGCGCGATTCTTCTCGTTTGTGATCTCGCCGTAGTTGACCCGCTGGAACATCCACAACATGTAGACAGCCGAGAGGATCACTCCGGTTGCACCGATCCACGCGTAGACGGGCCGCCACTGGAAGGCGCCGACGAGGATCAGGAACTCCCCGACGAAGCCGTTCAGGCCAGGAAGGCCGACCGACGACAGCGTTATGAGCAGGAACACCGCCGTGAGCCGCGGCATCACTGACTTCAACCCGCCGAATTCCGAGATCGAGCGGGTGTGACGGCGGTCGGAGAGCATGCCGACGATCAAGAAGAGCGCGCCGGTGCTCACGCCGTGGTTGAGCATCTGGTAGACGGCGCCCTGAACTCCCTGGACGTTCATCGCCGCGATGCCGAGCACCACGAAGCCGAGGTGGCTGACGCTCGAGTAGGCGACGAGTTTCTTGAGGTCGGGTTGCACCATCGCAACGAGGGCGCCGTAGACGATGCCGACAACGGCCAAAACTGCCAGGAACGGAGCGAAAGCGGCGGCTGCCGACGGGAAGAGCGGAAACGAGAACCGGACGAGGCCGTAGGTGCCCATCTTGAGCAGCACGCCCGCCAGGATCACAGAGCCAGCCGTCGGAGCCTCCACGTGGGCGTCGGGCAACCAGGTGTGGAACGGGAAGAGTGGGACCTTTATTGCGAAGGCCAGCGTGAAGGCTAGGAACAGCCAGAATTGCGCCCCTGGCGCGATGTCGAGCGCGTAGAGCGCTAGCAGATCGAACGTCGCGACGCCCGCGGCTTCCCTGTGCAGGTAGGCGAGGCTGATGATGGCAACCAACATCAGAACGCTCCCCGCCATCGTGTAGATGATGAACTTGACCGCGGCGTAGACCCGCCGCTCGTAGCCCCACACCCCGATGAGGAAGTACATCGGGATGAGCATCGCGTCCCAGAAGACGTAGAAGAGGAACAGGTCGAGCGAGAGGAAGACGCCGATAATCGCGCTCTCGAGCGCTAGCATGAAGAAGGAGAACTCCTTCACCTTCTTCCCTACCGACTCCCACGACGAAACGAGCGCGAGCGGCGTGAGAAAGGCAGTCAGGACGATGAGGAACAGGCTGATGCCGTCGACGCCCAGGAAGTAATCCACACCCAGCGCAGGAATCCACTCGACGCGCTCGACGAACTGGAAGTCAGGTTGCGCCGGATCGAACCTCCACCACAGGACCAGAGAGGCGGCGAAGACGGCGAGCGAGGCTGCGAGCGCCAGCCAGCGAACGAGCCGGTCGCGCGACCCGTGGCGGTTCGGGACAAGAAGCAGGACGAGGGCGCCAGCAGCGGGCAGGACGATGAGTGAAGTCAGCATCGGCACGCGTTCAACGCCAGAGATAGAACCCGAGAATCAGCACGGTTCCGGCGAGCACGGCAGCGGCGTACACACGGATCGACCCGGTCTGAACTCGCCGGGACCAGCGGCTCGAAGCCGTCACCGCCGCCCCGGTCCCGTTCACCAGGCCGTCTATCAGGCCGGCGTCGAGGCGCTTCCAGAGCCCCTCGGTCGAAAGCGCGACGAGCGGCCGGACAATCGCGCGGTCGTAGATCTCGTCCACGTAGTACTTGTTCTCGAGCAGACGATAGGCGCCCGCGAAGCGCGTGGCCACCATGTCGGCCCGGTCGGGATGCCGCAGGAAGAAGTGTGCGGCCACACCTATCCCTCCGAGAGCAAGGAGGCTCGTTACCGCCATGAGCATGAGCTCGAGGTCCGCTTCTCCCGCGTGCCCTTCCCCGGCGAAGCCCTCTTCGAGAGATGCCGCCGCGGCCGCCTCGCCGGTTTGCGTTTCGACGTGGGACGCCTGCGCCGTGAAGCTCGGCTCCAGGAAGTGCTCGATGCGGTTCGTCCCGCCGAGGGCAGCCGGCACCCCGACGTAGCCGGCCAGGACAGCGCCGATCGCGAGCACCGCCAGCGGAACGGCCATGAGCGGCGGCGCGTCGTGCAGGCGCCCGCCCCCGGCGTGCCCGTGCATGGAGGACGCGCGATGAGCGGCCGGCTCCTCTTCCTCCGGATGTGCCACGCCCCCCGCCTGCGAACCGGTGTGCCGTTCGCCATGGAAGGCGACGAAGACCAGGCGGAACATGTAGACCGCAGTCAGGAACGAGGCAAGCGTGCCGACCACCCAGAGCAGGATGTGGCCGCTCGCCCAGGTCCGGAACAGTATCTCGTCCTTGCTGAAGAAGCCGGCGAGTCCCGGAATGCCGGCAATGGCGAGCGCGCCCGCTAGGAAAGTCCAGTAGGTGACGGGCAGGTCGCGCCTGAGGCCTCCCATCTTCCGGATGTCCTGCTCGCCCGCGAGCGCGTGTATGGCCGCGCCGGCCCCCAGGAACAGCAGCGCCTTGAAGAACGCGTGCGTGTAGAGGTGGAAGATGCCGGCGGCAAAGGCACCGACTCCCATTGCCAGCACCATGAGGCCGAGCTGCGACACCGTCGAGTACGCCAGCACCCGCTTGATGTCGTTCTGTACGAGGCCGATTGTGGCGGCCGTCAGCGCAGTGAGCGCGCCGATCACCGCTACGACGAGCATCACATCGGGCGCATGGGTGTAGAGAACCGCGTTTCGCCCGATCATGTACACGCCAGCCGTCACCATAGTCGCTGCGTGGATGAGCGCGGAGACCGGGGTGGGGCCCTCCATGGCGTCGGGCAACCACACGTAGAGCGGGATTTGGGCAGACTTGCCGACTGCCCCCACGAAGAGCAGCAGCGCGATGAGAGACAGACTGCCGAAGGCGGTCTCCGGCGCCATCCGGGCGATGGTCGCCGACAACTCGACGAAGTCCAGCGTGCCGAAGGCCGAGACGAGCCCGAACATCCCGAGCAGGAAACCGAAGTCGCCGACCCGGTTGACGATGAAGGCCTTCTTGCCCGCGTCCGAGGCGCTCTTCTTCCGGTACCAGAAACCGATGAGGAGATATGAGCACAGTCCGACGCCTTCCCAGCCCACGAACATCACCAGGAAGTTGGCGGCCAGCACCAGCAGCAGCATGAACGCGGCGAACAGGTTCAGGTAGGAGAAGTAACGCGCGTACTCGGACGCACGCTCCTCCTCCATGTACGCCGCCGAGTAGATGTGTATGAGCGTGCCGACGCCCGTGACGACCAGGGCCATCAGGGCCCCGAGCGGATCGAGCCGGAGAGCCAGCGGCGCGCTGAAACTGCCCGACTGTATCCAGGCGAAGAGCGTCTGCTCGATGACGCGCTGGCCTTCGGGCATGCGTATGAGCGCCCGGACGGCGGCGACGGAGACGCCGAAGGAAACGATCATCGCGCCGCAGGCAATCGAGGCGGATACAGCCTTCGGCAGGCGGCGGCCCAGGGCGGCGGCTACCGTGAACCCGATGAACGGCAGGAGCGGGATCGATGCGAGCAATTCAGCCTCGAACGTCTCACCACCGGAGCGAGGTGTACGCGTCCGGGTCGAGCGATTCCCTGTGCCGGAAAAGCGCTATCACGAGCGCAAGACCGACGGCAGCCTCGGCAGCCGCCACCGTGACCACGAAGAAGACGATGATCTGGCCGTCTACCGAGCCGTGAGCGCGCCCGAAGGCGACGAAGGCCAGGTTGACCGCGTTGAGCATGATCTCGATCGACAGCAGGATCGTTATCAGGTTACGGCGCAGGAAGACGCCCATCGTCCCTATCGAGAAAAGTATCGCCGACAGCACGAGGTACTGGCCGGGGAACTCCATCAGCGGATCTCCCGTTTCGCGAGCACTACGGCGCCGACCATCGCGGCGAGGATCAGCACGGACGTGACCTCGAAGGCGAGCGAGTACTCGCTGAAGAGAACCCGCCCTATCTCGCGCACCGACGTGACGTCGCCCGCCGGCGTGCTCTCGGCGAATGCCGAGACGTATTTCGTGTCGCGCCCAGTCCACCAGACCGCCCAGGCGAGCTCGGCGAAGAGCGCGAGGCCGAGGATTGCGCCTAGGCGGCGCGGCCCTCGGGCGGGCGCCCCCGTGGCGCCGCCCGGTGCGTCCTCCCGCGGGGCGTTGAGCAGCATCACCACGAAGAGGAAGAGGACCATGATCGCGCCGGCGTAGATGATGATCTGGATCACTGCCAGAAACGGGGCGTCGAGGAGCACGTACAGGCCGGCCAGCGCGGCGAACGACGCTATCAACAGCAGTACGCTGTAGATCGGGTTGCGCTGGCCGATGACCATCAGCGACGCGACGACGGCCCCAGCGGCGAAAACGTAGAAGAGCAGGCTCTCACCCGGCAAAGTAGATGACCCCCGCCGCCGTGGCGACGATGTTGAGAACCGCCACCGGCAGAAGAACCTTCCAGCCGAACTGCATGAGCTGGTCGTAGCGATACCTGGGCAGCGTCCAGCGGATCCAGATGTACCCGAACAGGAGAAGCGACACCTTCAGGAGGAACCAGAGCCACCCCAGCGACTCCGGCAGGAACGGGCCGTGCCACCCGCCGAGAAACAGGTTCGCCGCGACGGCCGACACCGTCACCATGTTGATGTACTCTGCGAGGAAGAACATCGCGAAGCTGAAGCTGCTGTACTCCGTGTGATACCCTGCGACGAGTTCCTGCTCCGCCTCTGGAAAGTCGAATGGTGCGCGGTTGGTTTCGGCAATGCCGGCCATCATGTAGACGAGGAACCCCACCGGCTGGACGAAGATGTACCACCGCGGCAGGAACCCGAACCAGGTGCCGCCCTGCGAATCCACTATCTCGGTCAGCGACAACGAGCCTGCCAGGACGAGAACCGCCGCGAGCGACAGGCCGTAGGACAGCTCGTAGCTGATCATCTGCGACGCGGACCTGAGGGCGCCGAGGAGCGAGTACTTGCTGTTGGAACCCCACCCGGCGAGCACGATACCGTAGACACTCATCGACGCGATCGCAAAGACCACGAGAACGGCGACGTTCACGTCGGCCACCTGCAGCTTGACCGGCTCGTCGAGGAGCCCGAAGAAGGTGGTCTTTGCGCCGAACGGCACGACCGCAAAGGCGGCGAAGGCGGCCGTCGCCGCAATGATCGGCGCAAGCGAGAACAGGATCCTGTCGGCTCCGCCCGGCCGGAGATCCTCTTTGAATAGGAGCTTCAGCACGTCGGCGAACGGCTGCAAGAGGCCCTGCGGGCCCACCCTGTTCGGCCCGAGCCGCTGCTGGAAGGCTGCGGCTAGCTTGCGCTCGGCGTAGACCATCACCGCCGCCGACAAGAGCAGCATCCCGAAGACAAACGGGATCATCACGAGCTGGACGAAGACAGCCACGTTCATCGGCCCCCGCCAGTCGCCTGGGTCTCGCGCCCACTCGAACGCCACGGGGCCGGGAGCGGGCAGCGCGCCTCGGTGATGTGGGCCTCGAACTCGTCCCTGAAGCTCGGGATCGCACTCAGGACGGGCGCAGCCGCAGCGTCGCCGAACGGGCAGAGCGTCTTGCCGGCGATGTTGTCGGCGATGTTCAGTAGCAGATCGAGGTCGCCTCGCGCTCCTTCTCCCCGCTCGAGGCGGCGGAGTATCTTCAAGAGCCAGTCGGTCCCTTCGCGGCAGGGTGTGCACTTCCCGCAGGATTCGTGGCGGTAGAAGTGGAGCAGGTTCTCGACCGCCCAGACCATGCACGTCGTATCGTCCATCACGATGATCCCCGCCGACCCGAGCATCGAGCCTGCCTCCACCAGGCCGTCGAAGCTCGCCTGCGCGTCCAGCTTGTCCGGCAGCAAGACCGGAGTGGAAGACCCCCCTGGAATCACCGCCTTGAGCGCCCGGCCGCCTGCGATGCCCCCCGCATGGCCGTAAATGAGCTCCCTGAGCGTCACCGTCATCGGGGCCTCGTAGACGCCGGGGCGCTCCACGTGGCCGCTGATGCAATACAGTTTCGGGCCGGTGTTCTTGGCCGGGCCGATCCCCGAATACCAGTCGGCGCCGTTTCGCATTATCAGCGGCACGTTGCACAGCGTCTCGACGTTGTTTATCGCGGTCGGGCAGCCGTAGAGACCCACCACGGCAGGGAACGGCGGCCGAAGCCGCGGCTGCGCGCGCCTTCCCTCCAGCGACTCGAGGAGCGCGCTCTCTTCGCCCGCCTCGTAGGCGCCGGCCCCGCGATGCACATGAATCTCGCAGCCGAAGCCGGACCCCAGGATGTCGTCACCCAGGTAGCCGGCGAGCCTGGCCTCGTCGATTGCCTGCTCGAGAACCTGCTGCACGTGGAAGAACTCGCCGCGAATGTAGATGTAGGCGGTCTTCGCGCCGATGGCGTAGCTGCCGATCAGGCACCCCTCAATCAGAAGGTGAGGGTTGCGCTCCATCAGCAAGTGGTCCTTGAAGGTGCCAGGCTCGCTTTCGTCGGCGTTGCAGCAGAGGTACTTCGGCTTCGGCGAGTCCTTGGGCACGAACTGCCACTTCATCCCGGTCGGGAAGCCCGCGCCGCCCCGCCCCCGCAGACCTGAGATCTTCACGGTTTCGATCACCTCGGCGGGAGACATGCCCAGGGCCGTCTTCAGCCCTTCGTAGCCCCCGTTTCGAAGGTAGAAGTCGAGCCTGTACGAACCCGGCTCACGAACGTGAGTCGTCAGAATCGGTTCCATCGTCCCGCTCTGCGCGCAAGTGACATCCGGACAGGGCGGCCTCGCCCCGCTCACGCAGGTCGTCGACGAGCTGGCGCGCGCTTTCCGGCGTCACCCGCTCGTGCCAGTGGTCGTTCACCATGAGGACCGGCCCGCGGTCGCACGCGCCGAGGCACTCGATCTCGTGCAGCGTGAAGGTGCCCGTCGGGTCCGTTTCGCCTACACGGACGCCGAGCTTTTCAGCAAGCGCTTCCACCACTCGCTCCGAGCCGGCGAGCGCGCACGAGAGCGTGCGGCATACGTGCAGTACGTAGGTGCCGACCGGCTGTGTGTAGAACATCGTGTAGTAGGAAACTACGTCCTCGACTTCCGCAGGCGTGCAGCCAATCACCTCGGCCACGTGGCGCATTGCGTTCAATGTGACGTGTCCCTGCTGCCGCTGCACGAGGTAGAGCGCCGGGAGAATCGCCGACCTCCTGCGGTCGGCCGGGTAGCGGGCGGCGATAGCCTCCAGCTTCGACCGGTTCTCCCGGGTGAACTCGAACGGAGGCCCCTCGTCCGCTATCCGCCGTTCGGAGCGGTGCAGGCCGGTCCCGTAGGGCATCTCGGGGTGGAAGGTCACCGGTCCGAATCTCCCATGACGACATCCACCGACCCGATGACGGCAATGACGTCGGCGATCAATCCTCCAACTATGAGCTTGGGAAGCGCCTGGATGGCGAGGAGCGACGGCGGGCGCATCTTGACCCGCCACGGCCTGTTCGTTCCGTCCGATACCACGTAGCAGCCGTGCTCGCCGCGGGGGCCTTCGACGGGCACGAAGGCCTCACCGGGCGGGGTCACGAACCCCTGCGAGTAGAGCAGGAAATGCTGTATGAGCGCCTCCATCTCCGTGTAGACCTCGTCCTTGTCGGGCGGGACCACACGCTTGTCGGCCACCGCCCAGACGCCGCGCGGCGCAATCCGCTCGAGCGCCTGCCTGCAGATTCGCAACGACTGGCGCATCTCCTCCATGCGCACAAGGTAACGGTCGTAGACGTCCCCGTGAACGCCCACGGGCACGTCGAACTCGAACGTCTCGTAACCCGAATAAGGGAACATCTTGCGGACGTCGTAGGTCGAACCGGCCGCCCTGGCAATCGGGCCGACCAGCCCGTAGCCGACTGCATCGTCGCGCGAGATCACGCCGATGCCCTTCGTTCGCTCGAGGAAGATCTGGTTCTTCGTCAGCAGGGCCTCGTACTCGTCGAGCTTTGCGGGGAGCCGCTCTAGGAACGCCCGCACGGCCTCGTGGAACCCCCGCGGCAGATCTTCGCGAAGGCCGCCGACGCGTATGTAGCTCGGGAACATCCGGAAGCCGGCGATCATCTCGTTGATGTTCAGCAGCAGCTCGCGCTCGCGGAACGCGTAGAGCATCACGGTAACCGCTCCGACCTCCATCCCGTGCGTTCCGAGCCATACGAGGTGGCTGTTGATGCGCTGCAGTTCGGCGAGCAACACCCGGATCCACTTCACGCGATCCGGCACCTCGAGCCCGAGAAGCCGCTCGACGGACAGCGAGAAGCCGAGCGAATTCGAGTGGGAGCTGAGGTAGTCCATACGCTCGACGAGAGGGATCACCTGCTGCCACTTCTTCTGTTCCGCCGTCTTCTCGATGCCCGTGTGGAGGTATCCGATGGTGGGCGCCGCGGAGATCACGGTCTCGCCGTCCAGCTCCAGCACGATGCGCAGCACGCCGTGGGTGCTCGGGTGCTGGGGGCCCATGTTGACGGTAATGGTCTCGGTGCGAAGCGCCATGAGGGATCAGGTCGAAGGTCGAATTTGCGATGTCGAAGAACGCGCGCCCAGTTCCTACCCTGCGCCGGCCACCTCCCGCTCCACCAGGTCGCAGAGGACGTGCAGGATGGTCCGGTGCACTTCCTGCGCCCGCGGCGTCGAAGCCGGCACGTTCAAGTGCACCTCGGCGGCTTTCCCTGCAGGGCCACCGTCCCCGCCTGTCAGCGCTATCGTCCGAAGGCCCCTCGCCCCCGCTTCGCGCAACGCGGCGATCACATTCTCCGATCGTCCGCTCGTCGATATGGCGACTGCCACGTCGCCTCGCCTTCCGAGCGCCTCTACCTGACGAGCGAAGACCCGATCGAAGCCGTAGTCGTTGGCCACGCTCGTCACGATGCTGCTGTCGGTCGTGAGCGCGATTGCCGGCAGCGCCCGGCGCTCGCGCGTGAACCGCCCGACCAGTTCCGCCGCCAGGTGCTGCGAATCGGCCGCGCTGCCGCCGTTGCCGAAGGCAAGCACCTTTCCGCCGGACGCTATGCTCCGGCCTATCAGAGATGCTGCCTCCTCGATGGCGGGCGCCATGTCGCGCGCGGCTTCCGCGTGGAGCCGCGAGGCCTCGAAGAAGGCCGCCTCGATCGAGCCGCGGGCATCTGCCCGCGCGTTTTCGTCAGCTTTCACGTGTCCCGCCCCTCGCATCCCGGTCAGCCTTGATGTTCGCCTGGAATTCCGCCTCCGTCAGCTGCAAAGGCGCGTACACCTTCACAGGCTCCTTGATCTGCACCGGGTAGTCCTTCCTCGCCGGGTGGCCAACCCAGTCCTCGGGCATGAGCAGCCGCCGCAGATCTGGATGGTTGTCGAAAACGATCCCGAAGAGGTCCCAGACTTCGCGTTCGAGCCAGTCGGCAGCCGGCCATATGTCGGACGCCGTGGGCAGCCGCGCGTCGTCGCCGCCTACGCGTACCTTGACCCGAAGCCGGGTCCGGTGCTCGAACGACGCCAGGTGGTAGACCACCTCGAAACGCGGCTCTGCCGGCCACCAGTCCACCGCGGTCAGATCCGAGAGAAACTCGAATGCGAGACCGGGCCCGCGGAGGGCAGCGAGAACGTCGTGGAGCCTGCCGGCAGGCACAATGATGGCCGGCTGATCTACCGACTCCGCCGTCTCCATCTCCGCTCCCGGGACGGCCGCCCGGAGCCTTGCGACAACGTGTCCGGCGTCCACCTTCGAAGCCTCTCTACAGCTGCTGCTCGCGGATCTTCTTCTGCAGTTGGACTATCCCGTAGATGAGCGACTCGGGCCGCGGTGGGCAGCCGGGAACGTAGACATCCACGGGGACCACCTGATCGACGCCCTGCACGATGGCGTAGTTGTCGAAGACGCCGCCCACCGACGCACAGGCGCCCATCGATATCACCCACTTCGGCTCGGGCATCTGGTCGTAGATACGCCTGAGCGCCGGAGCCATCTTCCGCGACAGCCGCCCTGCCACGATCATCAGATCCGACTGGCGCGGCGAGCCGCGGAAGACCTCCGCGCCGAAGCGAGCAACGTCGTAGCGGGAGGCGCTCATCGACATCATCTCGATGGCGCAGCAGGCGAGTCCGAAGGTGACGGGCCAGATTGAAGACCGTCTGGCCCACTGCACCATCTTCTCGACCGTTGTCGTGATGACCGGAATCTCGATCTGCTCGAGTCCCATCGCATCACCGTCCAGCGGCGCCGGCGCCCGCGTGTTTCGACTTGCAGCGTTCAGCCGTTGTCTTCATCGCCGGTCCTGTTCACCGAGCACCACGTCCTGAGCCCGCGTACACTTTGCGCCGTCGTACTCCGCAGGACTAGGGTTTGTCCCAGTTGAGCGCCCCCTTCTTCCAAACGTACGTGTAGCCGACGACGAGAATCCCGAAGAAGAGAACCACCTGAGCGAACCCGATCCAACGCAGGTCCCGGATGGCCACCGCCCAGGGGTAGAGGAAGGCAACCTCGATATCGAACAGGAGGAAAATCATCGCCACCAGGTAGAACTTGACCGAATGGCGCTCTCGCGCGTCGCCGACCGGCGGCATGCCGCACTCGTAGGGGGCCAGCTTCTCCGGGGTCGGCTTTCGCGGCCCGAGCAGCCGTGACAAGAGAACCGAAACGGCCCCGAAGCCTATGGCAAGGGCGATCATGATCAGGATCGAGAACCAGCCCTGCATGGACTCCTTCTGGGGAAAGCCGAGAACCCAACCATGCTAACGAACGTGCCGACGGGAAGTCAACGCGAGCCGACGGTCGACAGTCCGCCCCGCGGCCCGGTTTCGCTTGCCCCTTCGATCCTTTTGCATAGAATGGGCCGATGGCTCGCCTCGCTTGGTTCACCCCCCTGCCTCCCGACCGTTCCGGCATAGCAACCTACAGCGCGGAGATCCTCCCTGTCCTGGCCTCGTCGCACGAGATCGATGTGTTCCTGGAAACTGCTCTGGAGGAGCGAAGACGCCCTTCGGCGGTGGGCGGTGCGGGCGAGCGAGGAGCACTCGACGCTCCGCACCGCCGAGACGCCACCGCCTCGGCGGAAGCGCGGCACGGGGCGCGCCCCCAGAGACTGTTGCCGGCCCACGATTTCGTCTGGCGGCACACCCTCAGGCCCTACGACCTGATCGTCTACCATCTGGGAAACGCCACGTGCCACGACTACATGTGGGCTTACTTCCCACGCTATCCGGGCCTGGTGGTGCTGCACGACGCCCAGCTGCACCACGCGAGAGCGCGGCAGCTCCTTGCAGCAGGTCGAGAGCGGGACTATGAGGCCGAACTCAGGTTCAGCCACCCGTCTGCGCCGGAAGGCCTGGCCCATCTCTTCCGGTCCGGCCTCGGCGGCACCCTCTACTATTTCTGGCCGCTGCTGGCCGTCGCCGTGGAGAGCGCGAAGGTAGTCGCGGTCCACAGCCCATGGCTCGCGCTCGAACTGGCAAGAATGTTCCCGCGGGCGAGGGTCGAACAGGTCTCCATGGGCACTGCGGATCCGGATGGAGATCGGCACGCCGAAACGGCGTCACGCGCGGCTGCGCTCAGGCGCAGCCTCGGGATACCGGAGGACACCGTCGTTTTCGCCGCCTTCGGCCGTGTCACGCCCGAGAAGAGAATCCCAGCCGCGCTGCGCGCGCTCCGCGAGGTCCGGGCGTATGTGCCCGATGCCCGTTTGATGCTGGTGGGCGAGCCTGCCGGCTACTACGACGTAAAGTCGGAGGCGGAATCGCTGCACGTCTCCGAAGCGGTCACGGTGACGGGCTACGTCCCCGATGCGGATCTCCCCTTCTATGTCGCCGCTTCCGACGTGTGCCTGTGCCTGCGCTGGCCTTCGGGCCGGGAAACCTCCGCTTCGTGGCTGCGCTGCCTCGCAGCAGGCAAGCCGACCATAATCACGGAGCTGGCTCACGGGGCGTCGGTCCCGGCGCTGGATCCGCGGACCTGGGCCCCCATGTTCACCGCCGATGAATCAGAACGCGGGCGGTCGCTGAGCGAGCCCTCACCCCCTCTTGCGGTGGCAATCGACATCCTCGACGAGGACCACTCGCTCGGCCTGGCCATGAGAAGGCTTGCGGCGGACCGTGCCTTGAGGGCGTCTCTTGGGAACGAGGCACGGAGATACTGGGAACGGGGGCACACGCTTGCGCGCATGGCCGCGGATTACGAGAAGGTGATCGCCTCGGCACTCGACACAGAAACCCGGCGCGATCGCCAGCTGCCCGCGCACCTGCTTGCGGACGGCACCAGGACGGCAATCGAGACAGCCGCGAGCGTCGGCGTCGACCTCGTCTTCCTCGGAGGCACTGTTCCAGATGTTCAAGCGAACCGTCACGCCGGATGACCTCGAACGCCTTGCCAGGGACCGTGGCAGCGCGGACGCGGCTTACAACGACGCGCTGACCGCCGTGGACTCCGCGTTGCCGCCCCTCGAAGGAATCCCCGAACCGCCACCGGCACCGGACGACGCCGTCGTCGCTGCAATCAACGAGAAATGGGATGTGGCTGCCGCCGATCCGCTGGCCGGACTGACCGGATGGCGCGCCCGCGCCGCGGGTTTCGTCTGGCGGATCGTAGGGCCGATACTCCAAAGACAGCAGGGGTTCAACGCGGCTCTCGTCGACCATCTGAACCGGAGCCTCCCGCGAGAACGGGCAGTGCGGGACGCCATCGTGTCGCTCCGGGAGCACCTGCTGGCCCTCGCGGCCTTCAGGTCACACCTGATGAGCTATCTCCAGCAGATCACCCCTTACGTGGACACGAAGGACCGCGAGGTGGCGGGGCTGATGCGGCGGATCAACGAGGATGTCGCCGAGCAGTGCTACCTGATGGAGCACCGCGCGGTCGGCCTCGCAGCCGGACTGAGCGGCCTCGGCGACGAGATGCTCAAGCGATGGGAGTCGATAGCGGCGCGCCAGGAGCGAAACGACGCCCACATCGCGGCGACCGCCGCCGAGCAGCGCCGCAGGCTCGACGAATTCCAGACCCGCCTCGGCGCCCTCCAGCAGGCCTCGACAGCGCTGAAGCGCGAGGTCGAGCGGCTGGCGACCGGCGCACCCATCCACACCGCCCAGCCCGGAGGGGAAGCTGCAGCGGCCGCCCCTTTCGAAAGCGAACGGAGGCCCGCGACCGCTCGCGCGGACGCCGTCATGGACCTTCCTCCGGAGCGCGGGCCGGTGCACGAGTTCGGCGCGGAGCTCGACGCCTACAAGTACGTCGGCTTCGAGGACCAGTTCCGCGGCTCAGAAGAGGAGATCCGAGCAAGACTGGTCAGTTACCTGCCGTTCTTCAAGGGGGCGCGCGACGTCCTCGACGTGGGCTGCGGCCGCGGCGAGTTTCTGGAGCTGCTGGCCGAACAGGGGATCACGGCCCGGGGCGTGGACATCAACCACGAGATGGCGGAACTGTGCCGCTCGCGCGGCCTCGACGTCGTGCAGGGCGACGCGGTGCAGTACCTGCGGGGGCTGCCGGACGACTCGCTCGGCGGGCTCTTCGCCGCGCAGGTCATCGAACACCTTCGGCCGGAGGCGCTACTGACCCTGCTCGACCTCGCCCAGGCTAAGTTGCGGGCCGGGGGGTGGATCGTCCTCGAAACGATCAACCCGGCGTGCTGGGCCGCTTTTTTCGAGAGCTACATCCTCGACCTCACGCACGTCCGACCTGTTCACCCGGAAGCGCTGAAGTTCCTCCTCCAGGCGAGCCGCTTCTGGAACGTCGAGATCATCTTCAGCGCGCCGTACCCTGACCACGCCAAGCTGCACCGCGCGGCGATGATCAAGGCGCCGGCTGACGCCTCGGTCGAGCTGCGCCGGCTCGCGGACCTGGCCGAGGTGATGAACGCAAACGTCGAACAGCTCAACGCGAGGCTGTTCACCTACCGGGATTACGCCGCGGTCGGACAGAAGTAGGCTGCGAGGATCAGGTCACAGGCGCGGAAGGCGCCCGAGCGCGGGTCAGCGGAAAGCTGGGCACAGGCGGTACTCCTTGAAGCTCCTGGCGTTCCGATCGCGCGGCGAGAGAATGGGATCCTCGAGTGGCCAGGCGATGGCGATGTCCGGGTCGTTCCACACGATGTTGCCCTCGGCCGCACGCACGTAGTAACCGCTCTGCTTGTACTGCACCTCGGCCACGTCCGAGAGCGTGAGGAAGCCGTGCGCGAAACCCGCGGGCAGGAACAGCTGGCGCATGTTCACGGCCGACAGCTCGATCGCGAACCACTTGCCGAAGGTTGGCGAGCTGGCACGGATGTCAACCGCGACGTCGAAGATCGAGCCCAGCGTGCAGCGCACCAGCTTCGCCAGCGGCGCGCTCGCGTCCTGGTAATGCAGGCCGCGCAGCACACGCGCGCCCGACCGCGAGTGATTGTCCTGCACGAAGTCCACATCGAGGCCGGCAGCAGCGAAGTCGCGCCGGTTCCAGCTCTCGACGAAGAACCCGCGCTCGTCCACGACGGGATCCACTTGGACGACCAAGAGGCCGGACAGGGGGGTGGGGACGAGCGTGGTCTTCATCCTGACGACCTTCAGGGTGCGATGGCCGCATCGTGCAGGCCGCGTCCGGCGCCGAGCCTGGCCAGGTCCGCATCCACCATCATCTTCACGAGGCCTTCGAAGTCGACCGACGGCTCCCAGCCAAGCACCCTTCGCGCCTTCGACGCGTCGCCAATCAGATGATCGACCTCGGCGGGACGCAGCAGTTTCTGGTCGATGACAACGTGCTCCTGCCAGTCCAGGCCGACGTAACCGAAGGCCACTTCGACCAGGTCGCGGACCGAGTGCGCGACGCCCGTGGCAACCACGTAGTCGTCCGGGCGATCCTGCTGGAGCATCATCCACATCGCCTTCACGTAGTCACCGGCGAAGCCCCAGTCGCGGCAGGCATCGAGGTTCCCGAGCGACACTGTATCGGAGAGCCCCAGCTTCACGCGCGCCACGCCGTCGGTGACCTTCCTGGTCACGAACTCGAGGCCGCGCCGCGGCGACTCGTGATTGAAGAGGATCCCCGAGCAGGCGAAGAGCCCGTAACTCTCGCGGTAGTTGACGGTGATGTAGTGCCCGAAGACCTTCGACACGCCGTAGGGGCTCCTCGGGTGGAACGGTGTGGTCTCGCTCTGCGGCACCTCGCGCACCTTGCCGAACATCTCGCTCGACGAGGCCTGATAGAGCCTTATTCCCGGGGATACCTGGCGTATGGCCTCGAGGATGCGTGCGACTCCCAGGGAGTTGAACTCCGCCGTGAGGAGCGGCTGGTCCCACGAGGCTGGCACGAACGACATGGCCGCGAGGTTGTAGAGCTCGTGCGGCTGGACCTCGTCGATCAGCCGTACGAGTGACAGCTGGTCGAGCAGGTCGGCGGGCCTGAGCTTCACGCGCTCGAGCAGATGCGAGATCCGCCCGAGGTTCGGGTGGCTCAACCGCCTCACGAGGCCGTAGACCTCGTAGCCCTTGTCCAGCAACAGTTCCGCCAGGTACGAGCCGTCCTGGCCCGTGATGCCGGTTATGAGTGCACGCTTCGACATGAGTCTCCCATGGAAGTTACCGTCCGATCCCCTTCCTTGCCGCCACGTGCCGGGCCACGGCGTCCTGCCACGCCGGCATGACGAATCCAGCGGCCCGCAGCTTGGAGTTGTCCAGCGCCGCGAACCGCGGGCGCGGCGCCCGCAGCCTGACATCGTCGACCGAAACCGGCACCGGCACCCCGGACCCTACCAACCGGGCGACCTCGCACGCGAGATCGTACCAGGTCGTGCAACCGGTGTTGACGCAGTGATAGAGCCCGGCCGGCGCACCTTCCCGCACGAGGAACCAGGTGGCCCTCGCCACGTCCAGCACGTAGCTCGGCGAGACCACACGATCCGAAAAAGCTCGCGCCTCTCCGCCTGCCGAAAGGGCATCGATGATCCTGTCGACGCTGCTCTTCCCGCGGAAGTTCTCCTCGGCTGCGCCCCCGAAGAGGCTCTCGACCCTGAGCACGTAGTGCCTCGGAGCGTCCGCTGCGAACCACTCGCCGAGGAGCTTCGAGGCGGCATATACTCCGAGCGGCCGCGGCGCGTCTTCTTCCGTGTAGGGCCGGTCGGTCTCGCCATCGAAGACGAAGTCTGTCCCGTAGTGAACTAGGACGGCGCCCGATTCCGCCGCGGCCCGCGCCAGCGATCGGACAGCGAACGAATTGACGCTCAGCGCCGCGACCGCGTTCTCCTCCGCGCCGTCCACGTCGTTGTAGGCGGCGCAGTTGACGACTGCGTCCGGCCGCTCCGAGGAGACGCGGCCGCAGACCGCGCGGTGGTCCGTTATGTCGAGGTCCCGCATGGCCAGCGGAACGACCTCGCAGCCTTCGGAAGCGAAGTGCGCCGCCGCCACCAGGCCCAGCTGCCCCTTCGCACCCGTCAGGAGAATCTTCATCCCCCCTCCGCCGCCTCGGCCGTCCTACGCGGCCGCCGCGACGTCCTCGCCCTTCGCGAAGCGCCGCATCTGCTCGTCGTCGAAGACCCCTTCCCAGCGCGCGACGACGGCGGTCGAGATGCAGTTGCCCATGACGTTCACGGCGGTTCGCCCCATGTCCATGATTTGGTCGATGCCTAGCAGGATTGCCGCGCCCTCGAGCGGCAGTCCGAACTGGGTCAGCGTGGCCGTCAGCACGACGAGCGCCGCCCGCGGAACGCCTGCGACTCCCTTGCTCGTCAGCATGAGGGTCAGCATCATCACCATCTGCCCGCCGAAGCCCATGGGCACGTTGTAAAGCTGCGCGACGAAGACGCTCGCGAGCGACAAGTACAGCGTCGTCCCGTCCAGATTGAAGCTGTAGCCTGTCGGCAGCACCAGCCCAACTATGTTCTTCGGGCACCCGAACCGCTCCATGATCTGGAGCGCCTTGGGCAGCGCCGCCTCGCTGCTCGACGTCGTGAAGGCTATGAGGAACGGTTCGCGGACCGCTCTGACGAAGGTGAAGAACGGCACCTTGATGATGTAGGAGACGATACCGATGACGAAAACCACGAAAACGAGCAGGCCGCCGTACATGAGGCCGACGAGCTTGGCGAGCGGCACCAGCACGCCGAGCCCCATCGTCCCCACCGTGGCCGCCAGCGCGGCCATGACGCCGAAGGGCGCGAACAGCATCACGTAGCCCGTGAACTTGAACATCGCCTGCGCGGTCGCATCGAGAATGTCCACGATCGGCTGGCCTGCCTTCCCGATCGCCGCGACCGCTATCCCGAAGAACACCGAGAAGACGACGAGCTGCAGGATGTCGCCCCTCGCCATGGCGTCGATGACAGAGGTCGGGAACAGGTGGACGAGAATCTCCCACCCGGTCATCGGCTGCGCTGTCGGGGTCGCAACGGCGCCCGCGCCGGCAGCGGCGGCCGGAAGCTCGAGGCCCGCGCCGGGCTGGAACAGGTTCACCAGGCCGAGGCCCAGGAACAACGCGATCGTGGTGGCAATCTCGAAATAGATGATCGCCTTGAGGCCGATGCGCCCCATCGCGCGGAGGTCGCCGGTCCCTGCGATGCCCACCACGAGCGTCGAGAAGAGCAGCGGCGCGATGATCATCTTGATCATCCGCAGGAAGGTGTCCGCGATCGGCTTGATGGAGACGCCGACCGACGGCCACGCGTAACCGATGATTATCCCGACGATCAACCCGATGAAGATCTGGGTGGTATTGCTCGGGACGCGGCTCTTCTTGCGCGACGCTGGCTGCTCAACGGCTGTGCCCGGTTGAATCTTCATGAACTCCTCGCCCACGCATGAACTCTGCGATCGAACCGACAACGTGCTCCTGCTGCGTCCCGGTCAGCTCCCCATAGACCGGGAGCGCCAGAGACGTCGCGGCCGCCGCCTCGGCCTCCGGGAAATCGCCCCGCTCGTAGCCGAGATAGCGGAAGCACTCCTGAAGGTGGAACGGTACCGGGTAGTAAACCTCGGTCCCCACACCGGCGCGTTCGAGATGCTGCCTCAACGCATCGCGCCGGGCGACCCTTATGACGAACTGATTGTATATGTGGTACCGGTCGGTCAGTTCTGCCGGGAGAACCACCTCCCCTTCGAGCCCCGCCTCGCGGAACAGCCGGCGGTAGTTAGCGGCGTTCCGGCGCCTCGCCTCGGTCCATTCGGCCAGGTGCGGCGCCTTGACGCGCAGCACCGCCGCCTGCAAGGCGTCCAGGCGAAAGTTTCCGCCGATGGTGGCGTGATGGTACTTCCGTTCCGCTCCGTGGTTGCGAAGAAGCCTCACGCGGTCGGCCAGCCCGGCGTCATTCGTGGTGACGAGCCCGCCGTCGCCGAAGGCCCCGAGGTTCTTGCTCGGGAAGAAAGAGAAGCAGCCCACGTTCCCAATCCCGCCGAGGATCCGTCCCTTGTACGTCGCGCCTATCGCCTGGCAGGCGTCTTCGATTACCGCGATGGGGCCGCCCTCTCCAGCCGCGCGGCCGGCAGCATCGACGATCGGGTCCATCTCGGCAGCCTGACCGTAAAGGTGGACGGGGATCACGGCCCTGGTTCGGCGTGTCAACGCGCGCCGGACCGCCTCCGGGTCTATGTTGAAGCTGTGAGGATCGATGTCGACCAGAACTGGACGCGCCCCGAGGCGGGCGATACACCCGGCGGTCGCGAAGAAGGAATACGCGCTCGTGACGACCTCGTCGCCCGGCCCGATTCCGATGGCCATCATGGCTGCGAGCAACGCGTCCGTCCCTGATGACACGCCGACCGCGTGGCGAACGCCGAGCATGGCGGCGAGCTCGTTCTCGAGCGACTCGACCTCGGGCCCCATGATGAACCGCTGGCTGTCGCACACGCGAACGACGGCTTCGAGGACTTCCTGGCGTATCGGCGCATACTGCGCCTGCAGGTCGAGCAGCGGGACCTTCATGACCGCCAAGCGTACTCGCGCATTCTCGAAAGCGTCAACATCTTCACGTTGAACAGAAGTCTTCCGCGAACTGCGGGAGCAGCGATTCTCCGTCCTTCCGGCCGGGGTGTCAAACGGCTCAGCCGTGCGCGCCGTGCGCCGTCTCCCGGGGTGAGGTTTCAGGGGCCCGAGAGCGGGTCCTGCTGTCCTGAAGCTCCCGGGAAACGCGGCACCCGCCCTGCAAACCGCTGCTGATCCAACCCCGCCACGGTATCCTCGATATCTTCCCGGCCCGGGTGCGCGATTCCGCGTGGTACACTCGGCGCCATGCTGCGGCACCTGTCAGAACTATGGCGCCGGAGGGACCTCGTTGCGGCCCTGGCCGCGCGCGACCTCCAACTCCGCTACAAGGGTTCGGCGCTGGGCCTCGCGTGGTCACTGATGCACCCTCTGATAGTGGCCGCCGTCTACTTCATCGCCTTCCGGTTCTTCCTGCGCCTGCAGATACCCAACTACCCGCTCTTCCTGCTCACTGCCCTGCTGCCGTGGCTCTTCTTCGCCTCCGCGCTCGGCAGCGCGACTTCGGCAGTCACCGCCCACGGACAGCTGGTCAAGAAGGTCGCCTTCCCGCGCGGCGCATTGCCCGCTTCAGCGGTTGCAGCGCAGTTCGTACACTTCGCTGTCGGTTACCTGGTAGTGGTCCCTGCACTCGCCGCGTGGCAGGTCGGCCTCGCCCCGACCCTGCTCGCTGTTCCGGTCCTGATGATCTGCCTTGCGCTCTTCACCTGCGGCCTCGCCTTCTTGACGGCAACCGCGCAGGTCTACCTCCGCGACACCAGGCATCTCGTCGAAGTAGCGCTCCAGATCTGGTTCTGGGCGACACCCATCGTCTACTCTCTGGAGGTTGCCGACCTCGAGCGCTATCGCGGCTGGTTCAGGGTCAACCCACTCTTCCCGTTCATCTCGGCATTCAGGTCGGCCCTCGTCGAGCGAAGCTGGCCCTCGGGCCTCGACGTTGTCTCGATTGCCGTCATCACCCCGGTTGTCTTCGCAGGAGGCTTCGCGGTCTTGGCCAGGTGGCAGCAGCGATTCGCCGAGTACGTCTGAGGCGGAGCATCGACGTCCGACGTCCTGCGGGCTGTCCGCGTCCCGGCGCAGCGGAGCGCGCAGCAAAGGGCGCCTCGCTCCGTTTCGACGTCGAACGTCAACAAGTGCCGGCGTGCAGCTGGCGCGAAATTGCTGGAGCTTCGCGGATTCGTGGCTCCTGGCTACTTCAGGTAGATGGCTGGTTCCGCCCAGAGCGGAAGGTCGCCCCTGGGGTCGTCGCCCTGCTGCGGCAGGCTTGTGTTCGTGTTGAAGATTATCTGAACGCTGCGCCCACCGTAGGCGGAGAGGTCGATCGTCACGGGTACCCAGCGGCGATCGGCAGGGACTGAGTAGGGGTTCACATGCTGGTGCAGCAGCGGGTCGTACGTGCGACCGTCGGAGACGCCGATGCGGAAGAGGACACCATCACCCTCCTGCTGCCAGCCCTGTGGCTCGATGGCGACTGCCGTCTTCAGCCAGGCGTCATTCGGCACCACCACGCGGAAAATCATGCGGCTCGCCGGCGGCACGGAGATCGCCCTGCGCGTCTCCTCGCCGATCGTCACGTTCTTCACGGAGAAGCCGTCGGGCGTCGGCCTTTTCTCGGCCTCTGCAAGCATGTCCACGAGCGCGACCGCCGGAGGGCGCGCCTCATCCCTGAAGACGGCCCACCATACTGCGATCAGAGCGAACGCGAGAACCGCGATGCCAGCCCACCGCTTCCACGTCATGCCTGGCTCCCGGTGAAGTGCCGCCAGATCGCGCTGCCCGTATGGAGAGAGCGCGGCCCGGTCCCCTGCGGCTCGAACCGGGCCGTATGGTACCATTGCCGCGTCGAACCGGCAATCGGGGCTGTCGATCTGGAGGCCCTCGACTCGCGCTACCGATTCGAAGTGGTCGATTCGGATCGATCGGTTCGAAGTGGTCGATTCCGCTTGGTCAAGTCGAAGTGGTCGATTCGATGGTCGAGCAACCTGCTGTGCGGCTGCACGGCGTCGGCAAGAAGTTCACCGTTCGGCACCGCCGGCCCGCCGGCTTGAAGGATCATGCACTCAGCTGGCTGCGCGGCTCCCCCATGGAGCGCGGCGAGCTCTGGGCGCTGCGCGACGTGTCGCTCTCGGTGGCGGGCGGCGAGATGCTCGGAGTTGTCGGAGCCAACGGGTCGGGCAAGAGCACTCTGCTCCAGCTGATTGCCGGGATCTACGAGCCTGACGCAGGCACGGTCGACGTCCGCGGGCGAGTCAGGGCGATCCTCGAGCTTGGCGCGGGCTTCAATCCGGAACTGAGCGGCCGCGACAACGTCTTCCTGAGCGGAGCGCTGCTCGACATGACTCGCGCCGAGGTCCGCCGGCGATTCGACGAGATCGTCGCCTTCGCGGAGATCGAGGGGTTCATCGACATGCCCCTCAAGACCTACTCGTCGGGGATGCAGCTCCGGCTGGCCTTCGCGACGGCGGCCCACTTCGATCCCGACGTCCTTCTTCTCGACGAGGTGCTCGCGGTCGGCGACGCCGCATTCCAGCGCAAGTGCCTCGGCCGCATACGCGACGTGCGGAAGAGCGGCGCGGCGATAGTCTTCATCTCGCACGATCTCGTCACCGTCGAACAGATGTGCGACCGAGCGGCGACGATTTCCGACGGGCGCCTCGTGGACGAGGGCCCCCCGGTGGAAGTGGTCTCGAGGTACCGCTCGGCGCAGGCGCTCGGAACGCTGGGCCGCGGTGCGCAGCAGCGCTGGGGAACAGGCGAGGTGCGGCTCCTCGGCGTGCGGACGGTCGACGCCGGTGGCCAGCCCGCTGCAGAGTTTTGCACCGGCGAGCCAATGACCGTCAGGCTCGAGTACGAGGCCACGGCGGAAGTGAGGAATCCGGTTTTCGGACTGGCCATCCGGCGCGACGACGGAACGCTCGTCACCGGCCCGAACACGAAGATGTCGGGCTGCCGGATTCAAGCGGTGTCTGGCCGCGGGTCGCTCGAGTACGTGATCGCCCGCCTGCCGCTCCTGCCCGGAGTCTACTGGCTCGCCGCGTCCGTCTACGACGAGCACCTGGTCAACGCCTACGATCACTGGGAGCGATGCGCCGAGTTCGTCGTCGCGGCAACGGCAACGCGCGAGCGGTTCGGCCTCGTCACCCTGGGAGCGGAGTGGCGGACGTGACCCCGCATCCACCGCCTTTCGACCAGGCGCAGCGCTACGAGGTCGTCGCGGCGCTCGCACGAGAGTCGGGGGCGCGCACGATCCTGGACGTCGGAGGCTTCCACAAGCCGGCGGGGAAAGAGCCACCGCTGCCGGTGCGTTCGGCCTGCCCAGGCCTCTGGGCGGCAGTCGTAGACGTCCAGGCGCCTGAACCGGACACACCAGGTACCGCTGTCCGGTACGTCCGCGGCGACGCATACCGCCTGCCACTAGCCAGCCGGTCGTTCGATGTCGTCTCGTGCCTCGACGTCGTCGAGCACGTGCCGCGCGAGCTGAGGCCCGGGGTGGTTTCAGAGCTGCTGCGGGTTGCTCGCGATTACGTCATCGTGTGTTGCCCTACCGCCGACGATGGTGCAGCGGAGGAAGAACGGGTCGTTTCCGGGTTCGTGCGGAACTCGATAGGGGCGGAACAGGAGCAGCTCGCCGAGCACGAGCGGTTCGGCCTCCCGTCCAACGCCGAGATGATCGCCTCCCTGCCGGCCGAAACGCGCACGTTCGGCTTCGGGAGCCTCGCCTGCTGGCGGCTGATGATGCTAGCGAAGTACGCGTTCATCGCGCTACCGCACTCCGCCGCGATGTCCGCAGCGCTCGATGCCGGGTACCAGGCCCATGCGGGCAAGGCCGACCGCGTGCCGCCTTTCTACCGCCGCTTTTACCTCGCTCCCGCGCGTGACGACGCGCCGCTCGCGCCCATCGAGGCTGTCCTCTCGAGCTTCGCGCCACTCCCATCGTCGAGACCGGTGGGCGAGGCGGCGCTCGCCGCCTGGGTCTTCTCCCTGCTAGTCGAAGCTGACCCGGCCCGGCGCGCCGCGGAGCGCTCGCCCCTCGAAGAGAAGATCGCTGCTCTGGAGGGCGCGTTCCAGGAAGTGGAGTCGTCGCTGGTCTACCGCCTGTACCGGCTGTTCCGGCGCTAGCGGTGAGAAAGCAGTCCCGGACTGCTTTTCCCAGGGATGCGCCGCGTGCCGACGTACAGACGGTGCTCGCAGCGGTCCGGCAGCAGCCTTGCCGTCACACGATCGAGGAAGTTCACCGCAGACGAAGCGATCACGTACGCGAGTGGGCTGCGGAACCCGCAGAAGTAGACGTAGACCGGCAGCTGCTGAAGGAGGAGCGAGTAGTCCTTGTGAGATACGACGTCGAACGCGCTGCGGATCGAGTCGTCGACGATACCTACTGCGCAGTCTTCGCTCGGCGAGGCCACCCAGTCGCGACGGGCTGTGGGGGCGAAGCGCCGCCGCACGATGGGCACAAAAACCCCGTCGAGGGCCGAGGCGATCCGCCCCAGCCTCGGGGGCCGCGACCTGCGGTGCTCGAAGATGACGACCCGCGCGCCAGGCGCGAGCGCCTCGCTCACGCGCGCGAGGGTGGCGGGCAGGTCCTCGAAGTGGTGCAGAGCCTGAAAGCTGACGAACAGATCGATCGACGAGGCGCCGAGCGGCAGCGCCAGGCTGGACGCGTGGATGTATTCCGCGTCTACCCCTTCTGCCATCGCCTGGCGCTTCGCACGTACAAGGGCCTCGAGAGCTGTGTCCTGGCCCAATGCGGCACCGCCGCGGCGCGCGAGTTCGAGTGTGAGCCATCCTCCCCCGCAGCCGAGTTCGAGAGCTCTCGTGCCGGGGGCAAGGCGGCCGAGGAGGTCGTCGGCGAAAAGGTCCCTGTAGTGCGGCTCGTGCCAGTGTGCGAACCGCCGCCACCGCCCGAGCGAGATCGTTTCGAGGATGCCGTGGAAGAGGAGCGGCGCGACGTCGGCGCGGGAATCCACGAAGTAGCGGTATCCGAGGTCCTCGTAGTAGGTGTAGAAGCGCGACCAGTACTCACCGTCGGCGAGCATGCGGCGCTCGGCTTCGGAAGGGGTGGGTCCGAAGAACGACGGCACGAACCGCTCTATCGGGAACTCGGCGCCGCAGGCGCAACGTATGCTGCCGAACTCGCACTCGTCCCCGGTCCCCCGCTCGACTTCAAGCGACAGCCGCCCTGCGCACAGCGGGCACACCAGGCGTTCGAGCAGGCGAACCTTCATCCGAAGCTACACAGGACGCACAATCCGGGCCGGTTCAGCGGTGCGAGTAGATGCGGGGCTCACCCCAGACCGAGAAGTCGTTCTCGGTGTCGGCGTCTCCCGGCACCCCCGGGACTCCCGGGTCGGTGTTGAATATGACCTTGACCTTGCGCCCCTCGTAGGCAGAGAGGTCGAGCACGACGGTGTGCCACACGCGGTCGATCTCCCGCCCGATGGGATCGACGTGCTGCCTCAGAAGCTCGTCGTACCTGTTGTCAGAGGCCACACCAATCCGGAACTGCACGCCGTTTCCCTTCTTGTCCCAGGCGTCGGGGCGCACGGCGAAGGCGGTGTCGAGGACACCGCGCGGCGGGACCACCACTTCGTAGATGATCCGCGAGCTCGGCGTCGCGTAGATGCAGCGTTTCCTCTGCCCGTCGATCGTCACGTTCTCTATATTGAAGGCGAGCTCGAGCGATGGGACGTTCGTGCGCTTCTCCGCCTCGGGAAACATCTCGACGAGGTCGATCTCGTTCAACTCCGGTCCCTGCCCCCGGGTCAACCACCACGCAGCAGCCGCCACGACGACCAGGACCACCCCGCCAAGTAGTAGGACTGCAGGAACTCGGTTGCGTGACACTATCTACCTCGCGATAGAAGGTTTCACTCCGCGGAACCAGACGACGTGCCCGACCGGGGGAAGGGCGGCGCCGAGGTTCAAACTGGCGCGCTATGGTACCATCGGGCCGCAAGGGTCGGCAATTGCCGTCTCTCTCGGGGGGCACGTCCGGTTGAAGCAGCTCGCCATTGTCACGCACGAGACGATTGGCGCCAGGATGGCGGGTCCTGCCATACGCGCTCTGGAACTCGCCCGGGCAATGCGCCCGGAAGTGGAGCCAATCATCGTCTCCCCGCGAGCCGTCGAACGCGATACCGACGGGATAGAAGCGCGCCAGTACCGGCCCGGCGAGCCCGAGTCGATGGCGCGCGCCCTGGCCGGAGCGGACGTTCTGCTGGTTCAGGGCTTCACCCTGCACCACTTCCCCGGACTGGTCGCCGACCCGCGCCCGATGGTCGTTGACCTGTACTGCCCTTTCCATCTCGAGAACCTCGAGCGACGCCGCCTGGTGGAAACCGACGCCGCGGCCCGCCTGCTCGGTGCGCAGGTGGATCTGGACGTGCTCCTCGTGCAGCTCTCGCGAGGCGACTTCTTCATCTGCGCGTCGGAGCGGCAGCGCGACTACTGGCTCGGGATGCTGTCGGCAGCGGGCCGCCTGTCACCCTCCACGTACGAGGCGGATCCGTCCGCTTCGAACATGGTCGCCGTCGTGCCGTTCGGGATCGAGGCGGTCCCGCCATCGCCCGGGCCTCCGCTCGTCAAAGGCGTGAGGCCCGGCATAGGAGAGGGCGACAGGCTGGTCGTGTGGGGCGGTGCGGTCACCGACTGGCAGGACCCGTGCACCGCGATCGAGGCGGTTTGTGAAGCGGCGCAGCAGATCGAGCGCCTGCGGCTCGTCTTCCCGGCCACGATTCCGAACCCTGACCTACCGCCGATGAAGGCGCTCGAGAAGGCGCGGAAGCGCGCGCGCGAGCTCGGGCTTCTCGATCGCAACGTATTCTTCATCGACTGGGTCGCTTACGACGAGCGCGGGCGATTCCTGCTCGAGGCCGAGGCTGGCATCAGCGCGCACTCGCCCAGTCTCGAGGCGCGTTACTCCTGGCGCACCCGGATGCTGGACTACATCTGGGCCTCGCTTCCAATCGTGTGCACGCGCGGCGACGACCTCTCGGCACTCGTGGAAAGCCGGGGACTGGGCGTGGCAGTGGACCCTGGTGACCACGCAGGCATGGCGCGAGCTCTGGCCCGGGTGCTCGGAGACGGTCCCTTCCGTGAAGAATGCATCCGCCGCATCAGGGCGGAGCAGCCGCACCTCGTCTGGCGGCGCGTCGCGGAACCTCTCCGGCGCTTCGCGGCAGCCCCGTGGAAGGCCGGAGCTGGCCTCGAGGCGGCCCTCGCCGCCCCTGCGCCAGCGCGGCACCGCGGTCTCCGCCGCGCCGCCAGGGCAATCGTGCGGAGGCTGAACCGGTGACACCGCGCGTCGCGGTCGTCGTTGCCACGTGCAACGGCCGCCGCCATCTCGAGGAGTGCCTCCCTTCGCTCGAGGCCCTCGACTACCCACGAGGTCGCTTCGAGGTCGTCGTCATCGACAACGGGTCGTCGGATGGCTCCAGCGATTGGGTCGGCCGAAACCATCCTCATGTGAGGCTTCTAAGGCTGGATCGCAACATCGGCTTCGCGCCGGCCTACAACCTCGCCTCCAGGAACGTCGAAGCGGACTTCCTCGCCTTCCTCAACGACGACACCCGCGTCCACCCTCGCTGGCTGAGCGAGATGGCATCGGCGGCGGAGCGCCATTCGGCCTCCTGCGTGGGTTCGGTGATCCTCGACTGGGACGGCCGGAAGATCGACTTCGCCGGCGGCATAACGTCGATAGCAGGACACGCCTGGAGCGACCGCGCCAACCAGCCGGCAAGTCAGGCGCCGCAGTCGGACGAGCCTCTGCTCTTCGCCTGCGGCGGGTCCATGCTGGTCGAGTCCGTCGCGTTTCGCGATGCCGGCGGGTTCGACGAAGACTACTTCGCGTACTTCGAGGACGTCGACCTCGGCTGGCGGCTGTCGCTCGCCGGCCACCGCGTGGTTCTCTCTTCAAGGGCAATCACGTATCACCGCCTTCACGGAACGGCCGGCGGCTGGGCCTTCTCGCAGCGGCTGCGCCTCTACGAGCGGAACGCTCTCTTCACCATCTTCAAATGCCTGGAGGACGAAACGCTGGCAGCGGCGCTACCGGCCTCTACCGTGATGGCAATAGCTCGGGGTCTTCGCTACTCCTCGCTCCCGCGCGAGCAACTCGTCTTCGGCCACTCCATGCCCGGGGCCGTGCCGGTAGCGCCCCAGACGATGGCCACCTTGCTCGCGCTCGAGGAGTTCGCCGTCGCGCTGCCGCGCCTGAAAGAGAAGCGCGCCAGGGTGCAGGCAAGCCGCCGCGTTTCCGATCGCGACCTGTTCCCGCTCTTCCGCGACGTCCTGCACGTCCACGAACTCGGTGACCCGTACGAGTCGATGGCGCGCGCGCTGTACGAGACATTCGACCTCGCACGTCTCGCTGCGGGGGGACCTTCCTCCGGCGGCAGGAGCACGGCGTCCCCTGCGCAGCCACCGATAGCGGAAGAGCACTCTGCGCCTGTCAGCCCTCGGTCCGCAAACCTCTGTCCTTCCCGCAGGGAACCTCCGTTTGCGGAGAAGCAGTCTTCGTCCGCCGGCGCGGGGACTGCACCGGACGAGTGCTGCTCTTCGCCCATCGCTCAGTCCTCATCAATCGGTCCTGTTCAGGCCCCGCCTCGTGTAAGCGTCGTGATCCTCACCGCGCTCGGCCCTCGCCATCTCCCTGCCTGCCTCGACTCGCTCCGCGCCCAGAGCTACCCGGCCGATCTCATCGAGGTGATCGTCGTCGACAACGGTTCGGCCGAGGATCCGTCGACCGAGGTGCGGGCTCGCTATCCGGGTGCCCGGGTGCTCAGGCTGGGCGGCAACACCGGCTTCTCTGCAGGCAACAACGCCGGCGCCCGCGTGGCTCGCGGCCGTTACCTGGTCTTCCTGAACGACGACACCCGCTCCGACCCGGGTCTCCTGGCGGCGCTGGTGAAGGCCGCCGCCGATCACGGCGCCGCAGCTGTCGGCGCGCGCATCCTTTCATGGGACGGGTCCCGCGTGGACTTTGCCGGCGGAGGCATGAACTTCTACGGCAAGGGTTTTCAGAGCGGCGTCGGCGCCGCTCACCCGGAGCGGTACGCCGCCGATCGCCCGGTCCTCTTCGCCTGCGGAGCGGCAATGCTCGTGGACCGCGATGTGTTCCTGTCAGTCGGGGGCTTCGACGAGGGCCTCTTTGCCTACTACGAAGATCTGGCTCTCGGCTGGCGCCTGTGGCTAGAAGGCCACGAAGTCTGGTTCGCCGGTTCCGCAGTCGTGTACCACCTGCACCACGGGACGTCTGGCCGCTGGTCGAAGGCGCCGGTCCTGCGGTGTTACGAGCGCAATTCGCTCATGACCTTGTTCAAGCACGACGAGCTCGCGACACTCGAGCGCACCCTGCCTCCGGCGTTGCTTCTCGCCGCGGAGCGCGCGCTGATCCACGCCGGGCTCTCATCGGTGGCGGACGAGCAACGCATCCCCAGGGCTTCGGCGCTCCGCCGCCTGTACTGGCGACTGCAGCCGCGTGCGCTGGCCCGGCAGGTGAAAGGCGACCTCGCCGGGCGCGGCGCGAGCTGGCGAAACGGGTTCGCGGGAAGCCTCAAGCAGGTCGGTCCCGCAGGCCTGGCCCGAAGCGCGGTCGAACTGGTGAAGTTCGTATCGCGCGACGACCTGAAGCACCTGAATCGGCGTTGGGCCTACTTCATGGAGCGAGGAGCGCAGGACCGGAGCTTCGACGCGCGGCCGGAGGCGGTAACGCCGGAAACAGCGGCGGTTCTTGTCGCGCTCGACGATTTCTGTGTCGCGCTGGCAGGGCTCGCCGGCGAGCGCCGCGATATCCAGGCAGCCAGGAAACGCAGCGACGCCGAGATCGTAGGACGTTTCCCCGACCACTGGGTCGATGCTGACGCGACTGCCAGGCAGCTGGAGTACGGGCGGTTGGTGAATGAGCTCGCGGCGTCTTTCGGCGTCGCCGCCATTGCAAGGAATCCTCGACACGATTGAGCGCGCGCTCTCCGCCTGTGGATCGAACCGACGGCCGCGCCCGATGGTCGTCGGGTCCTACAGGTCGCACGCGCGATCCCGTCCCGTTCCGTCTCTAAGACATTCCATTGCCGTTGGTGGAGTCGACGGGCTCGCACTGTGCCTCCGAGTCCTCACGCCGAGTGGATGCGTCGGAACGTGCCAGAACAGCAGGTCAAGAGGATCCGTTTGGCCCCGGGCGTGGCGTGTAGAACAGCTTCAACGCGAGGTCGCCTCCGACTGGCGCTCCGTTGAGAAGGCGCTCTCCCCCGCCGTAACCGTCTCGTGTGAGGTACCAAATCGTGATGGCGTTGCCGGGTGCGGCGTCGACTGCGTCGATCGTGATGGCGTAGCGGCGGCCGGAGGAAGCAGGCTGCGCGTCGAACCGGAAGATCCTCCATGCGTTGTCGACGACATCCTCCATGCGGAAGGCCTTCTCCAGAATCGTGCGTCCCCCTTCGACCTCTTCGATACGTACGTTCATCGTCCCCCGGTTGGAGCGGGCCAGCGTCGCGAGTTGCAGTGCGACCCCCATGAGGCCGTCGCGTGACGCAGTGAAGGTCTGCCCGTGTGTGAATCCGGGCAGCACCTCCCCGACTATCGCGTCGTGGACAAGCTGCGGCCCTTCGACTTCGGGCGGCTCCGGGAAGTCCGCTTCGAGCCGCTTTCGATAGACCGTAAGGACCTCCGCCCCCGGGAAGACCTTCACGGGCTCGTACGCAGCAGGGAACCATGGCTCGTCGACGACCGTTCCCGCCCAGGTGAAAACAGAGTTCGTAACGTAGTAATCAGGCTTGTACTCGTAGATGGCCCACAGCGTGTCCTGCTGCGCCACGTGCTCGGCCACGCCGGGCGTCACGAGCCCCATGAGGTCCACTATCCGCCGGCGCGAGTAGTAGCCGAGCCTGCCAATCTCCAGGTACGCAACGGAGCTGTCCGGGGCTGTGTTCGCCGCCAGCCAGGCGCCGAGCTCGTTGTAGGCACGCTCCCGCGGATCCGGCTTCGCATTGAACCAGTGCCAACTGGAGCGGGCCTCCGCCATCACGGAAGCCGTCACGAGCACGGCGACCACGGTGAAGGTAGCGAGTCCAGCGAGCATCTGCCGCCGTATCACGCTGGCGAGGTAGAGCGCGACGGCTGCGACACCGACCCCTGCGGCCAAAGAGAGCGCAAACCCGACCGGCACGATGTACCAGTGGTAGAACGGAAGCCGGAGAAGCGTGTAGAAGAGCGCGTGAGCGAAGACCCAGGTCCCGACTAGCCACCAGACGCCGCCTCTGACACCTGCCAGAAGCGCCCCGTGCCACGCCAACAGGGCCACGGCAATCATCCTTGGGTCCGCCCGGACGAACGCTTTTGCCCCTGTGTACAGGCCCGCGGGCAGCGACCCGAAGAACCCTGAACGCGCGTGTGCCAGCTTCGACGCGAGCGTTGAAGGCACGACATGCCCGGTCACGGCGATCAGCACGGCAACCCACACGAGGCCGATCGCAGCGCTCGTCACGATTGGCAGAATGGCGCCACTACGCCTGCCCCAGGTTAGGTGCAGAAAGACCACGGCGGCGCCTATCGCGGCTTCGCTCCGGAACAGTATCGCGACGGAAAAGGCAACCGCGGCCAGAACGAATCGTTCGAGCCGATAGGCACAGAAGCCGGCAGCCATCGCCGCAACCGCCAGCAGCCATTCGCCTCCCCAGGAAGTCAGAATGACCGGGTTCACGGCAGTCGACGCACAGGCCGTCAGTCCCGCGACAAGGCCGAAATCCTCGAAGACCAGTCGGAAGGCGAACCACGCCGCCAGCGAGATTGCCAGAGCGCTCAACCAGTTCGCGATGTCCGCCGGATCGGCCCCTCCTGTCGCCTTCGACAACCCTGCAAGGAGCAGCGCGTAGCCGGGCGTGGTCGTGCCCAGGAGGCGCTCCCCCGGGTTGTAGACGAACCCTTGCCCCTCGACGAGGTTTCGAGCGTAGCGGAACGTGATGTACGCGTCGTCGTACGCAGCCGTGGCGCCTGACAGCCCGGTTCCCAGCGCGGCGGCCCACGCCAGCAGCAAGGCAGCCACCATCAGTCCGATTCTCGAAGGCATCATCGGCCTGTCCGCCGTTCGGTTCCAGCCCCCCATCCGGCGGGCATGATATCATCCGGCGCCGCCCGCGAAGTTGCCGCTTCGCTCGTCGGCCGTCACGTGCGCGACTGGTGCCGTGCGCGAGCACCTGGCTGTGCCAGCCTGGCCGGCCAGAAGACGGCTCCAGCGGAGGAGAAGATTGTCGCAACCGGCCAAGGCCATCCTCAAGGCGGTTCTGCCGGAGCTCGTCGTCTGCCGGCTGAAGGAACTTCGCGACCGACTTCGCGCTGTCAGAGCGGTGTGGTCCTGGCCCCCTTCCGATCTGTACGTCCGGCTGTATCGCCGCCACATCCGCCACCTGTCGGACGAGGACATCGTCGGCGACGCGAAACTCTTCGATCTGATAGGCCGGATCGAGCTTGGCGTCCTCCTTGCGGAGGGTCTCCGCCCGACCGACACCCTTGTCGATCTCGGTTGCGGAACCGGCCGGCTGGCGGTGCATGTCATCCCCTACCTGGCCGGCGGCAGGTATGTCGGAATCGAGATCCTCGACTCGATTCTCGACAAGGCCAAGGCCCGCGTCGCCAGATGTTCTGTTCCGCCGTCTCCGCCGTGCCTCGTCGAGTGGGTCAGGCAGACCACCGACGTCTTCGCTCTGCCCGACGGCAGCGCAGACGTCGTCTGCGCCTTCTCCGTGTTCACTCACATGGAACACGAGGACGCTTACCGGTACCTGAAGGACGCACGCCGCATAACGCGGACCGGAGGCAAGTTTCTCTTTTCATGTCTCCCGATGAAGCACCAGGCGGTCTACGACATCTTCCTGGCATCGGCCCGCGACGACCTTGCACACAGGTGGAGCAAGGTGAGGAACGTGACCACGTCCGAAGACCTGATGGAGTCGATTTGTGTCCTTGCCGGCTGGACACCGGTCCGATGGTACGCGGGGAATGCCTGTAACATCCCTTTGCCGGGCAGCGGGGAGCTGGCTGCGCTCGGCCAGTCTGTTTGCGTGCTGGAGGCGAGGGGGCGAGCCTGAATAGACCTGAGGTATGAGGAGGTATGAGTCGTGAGTTTCGAGTCATGAGTTGGATCGCCGGTGGGTCTGCCCCGGCAACTCCGTCCGAATAACCGCGCCGACAGATCCGTAACTTCGCCCACAGACTTGTAACAGTCGCGGTCCTGTCGCTCCGCTCGCAGCCGCAGGGCGGCACCCTCGCCTTCGGAATCGTTCCGGCATAGCTCTTGCGCGCCTCAGGCCGGCTACGTCTATCGCGCCACGCGACAACTGCGACCGCTGCGATGTGAGGATCAAATGATGCCTGCGGGTTCCACCTCATCCTACCGGCTGGTTGGCTGCGTCCTGTTGCTTGCTTCTTTCCTACTGCTTTGCGCGGCAGCGAGCACCTCCGGCCAGACGATCACATCACCGGCACCAGGCACGCGGCTGAAGGCCGGCGACGACTACGCCACGACGGTCCTCGGCGACCCCTGGGACATGAGGAACGTGGAGGATGTCGCCCAGTTCCCGCTCGGCACGCAGGGCTTTCTCCCCGGCTTCGGCTTCGGCCCGAACGGCTGGTCGGGAACGACCAGCGGCTTCGCTTTTCTCACATTGCTCTTCCAAGGGTTCGAACCGCACCTGGCGCTCGCGAGCGGACGCTTCGGGGTGAACTTCCCGATCGATGCCGGGCGCTATCGCAAGCTCACGATGAAGTTCAACACCACCAGGGCGAACTTCATCGGCTTCTTCTGGTTCCGCGACCAGAAGCAGCCCTCCGCCCAGACAGGTTTTGGCCGTGGCGGCTACACCTCGAGTGGACCGCAGGTTCTGTCGGTCGATCTTCCGTCGACCGCCGAGCCTGGCTACCCGGCCGACTGGTCTGGCTCAATCCTGGGTTTCCGGATCGATCCGAACACGTTTGACGGGACGCCCGGCGTGCCGTTCGAGCTCAACTGGGTAAGGCTGACCGCCGGCGACGTCACGACGCCGGTGACCTGGTCAGGTGCGCCATCGACCGCAGTGGTCGAAGCCGTGGACAGCACCGGGTTGGTGGTGTCGCGAATCGGACAGGGAGCGCAAGGCAACGTGAGCTGGGCGTACGACGGGTTGCCGCCTGGTGCCTACACAATCCGCATTCGCAACGGGAACTCCACCCTCAGGTCGAACGCCATTACGATCAATGACCCTCCCATCGTCCACCTGACGGACCCGGACGAGACGGGAGGGGCCGACTACGCGACGGTCGAGCTCGGCAATCCGTGGGACATGAACGGGTCGCCTGACGTGGCTGGCGTACTTGGAATCGACAATTCCACCATCCGGTACACCATCGATGACGGAAGGACTGTCTTTGCCGGCGTCAGCCTTCCGGCGGTGGCCGGCGTCTCCGAGGG
Organism: Vicinamibacterales bacterium; assembly: GCA_041947015.1. Classification (GTDB taxonomy): domain Bacteria; phylum Acidobacteriota; class Vicinamibacteria; order Vicinamibacterales; family Fen-181; genus JBHGBL01. The sequence goes on along the minus strand of JBHGBL010000014.1, from coordinate 45,485 downwards.
AGACAGCCAGGTCTTCCTCAACAACTACAATCGGCCTCCCATCGACGCCGCAAGGTATCACCGCGTGTCGTTCCGGATGAAGGTCCTCTACGACTCGCCCAGCGACTGGGTCACGACGAGGATCCTCTTCGGAAAGGACAACGCGTCTGTGATCACGCACGGAATGAGCTTCCTCGTCTGGAACAACGAGTACAGGACGTTCGCCTCCGACATGGCCAAATGGAAGGTGGGCGACGGCCTCGAGCCCTGCTGTTCTTTCGCGGGCGACTGGAGCGGCCTCATCCGCATGTTCAGGCTGGATCCACTCGAGTACCCGCAGGCCACGCAGTTCTTCATCGACGAAGTGAAGCTGGCCGCCGACGATGAGACGTCCGCTAGCGGGACGTTCACGATCAGGTGGAACGCCACTGACAAGGACGCGGCCGACAACCCCACCCTTGCGCTCTACTACGACACGGATCTCGATCCGGGCAACGGCATGGCGGCAATTGCGAGCGGCCTGAGTGCCGCGTCGGGAAGCTACGTCTGGAACGCCGCCGGCGTTGCGCCAGGCACCTACCACATCTACGCTGTCATCAGCGATGGCCGCAACAGCCAGGGGCGATATTCGACGGGACCCATTGTCGTGCGGACGCCCACGGGGCCGGTGTTCCACAACCTGACGACGGCGGTTGCCGGCAACGGCAGGCTGAACCTATCGCCAGCCGGCACGAGCTGCGGCACCGGCTGCACCGCCTATCCGGCCGGAACCGTGGTGTCGCTCGCGCCGTTGGCTGGAAGCGGCTCGGCCTTCGCGGGTTTTTCGGGGCACCCCGACTGCCTCGACGGCCAGGTGACGATGCAGCTCAGTCTGTCGTGCACGGCGAACTTCACGACATTGGTCGCGCCGGGGCTGGTACAGCCGGGGATTGCCGACATGAACGGCGATGGCGGCGGCGACGTCATACGCCACAACCCGGTGACCGGGGCGTGGGTCGTCGGTTTCTCGAATCGCGCTGGCGGGTTCGCGGAACGCACCGGCACGTGGCTGCCGGGCGAACGGTTGTACCCAGGCGACTTCAATGGCGACGGCGTGACCGACGTCTTCCGCTTCAACAGCGCTACGGGACAGTGGCGGAAGTGCTTCAACGACGGCCTCGGCGGCTTCAACTGTGTAGCCGGGTCATGGGACCCCGGTTGGGAGGTTCACGTCGGCGATTACAGCGGTGACGGAAGGGCGGACGTCTTCGTCTACAACGTGGCCACGGGAGTCTGGGTCAACTGCCTGACAACCGGCGGCGACGCGAGCGGGTTTTCCTACGTAGCGGGCAGATGGGATCCCGCCTGGCAGGTGTACCCGCTGGACCTGGACGGCAACGGCCGCACCGACCTGTTCCTCTACAACGACAGAACTGGCGTCTGGTTCCGCGCCATGAGCAACGGCGCCGGCAACTTCGCCTACGTGTCCGGAATCTGGCAGATTCGCGGCTGGGAAGTCCACAGCGGCGACTTCAACGCGGACGGCCGCGGCGATCTCTTCATCTACAACCGCTCGAACGGCAACTGGTTCGTCTGCATCAACTCCGGAAGCGGGTTCGCGTACCGCATGGGGTCGTGGTCTCCGGGGTGGACCGTGGAAACCGGAGACATGAACGGCGACGGCCGAACGGACGTCTTCGTCTACGAGCCGGTCAGCGGCCTGTGGTTCCAGTGCTTCTACAACAACTCGTTCACCTATTCCGGCGGCCGCTGGGACCCCGCGTGGCAGCCGCACGTGACCGAGCTGAACGGCGACGGGTACGCGGACGTGCTGGTCTACAACCCGGCAACCGGCCTTTACTTCCAGTGCCTTTCGCTGGCGGGCGGCGGCTTCCGGTACGGAGCCGGTAACTGGGGGCCTGGCTGGACGATCGTCGCCAAGGGGCCGCGCTGGTAGCAGGGAAGGGTGCTAGGATACGGGCGCCCATGGCACGGCCGCCGTCGCCGCCGGTCCCTGACACAGCTGCACTCCCTCGAGCGGCACTCTGGGTGGCTGCTGGCGCAGTATTCGTCGTCGTTTCACTGGTCGCCTGGAGCGGGCTGAAGGCGGTTTCCGAAGCGCGGCCGTCGGTCCCCATCGGGCCGCGGCCGCAGCCCCTGACCCTCACACGGGGCTTGGCCGTCGACCAGACCTTCCGCGTCCCACAGGAACCTTTCGATAGCATCAGCCTCTGCCTGGAGGGTCCTGTTTCGGCCACGGCGCGACTGTCGGCAACCGTCACGCGCCTGGTTGGAATCGACAACCGCGACGGGGAGGTTGCCGTCAGCCAGGAGTTGGATGTCAGGCCCGCCGATGGCCGCGAAATCGTCCTGCGCTTCCCGCCGGTCCCGGCTTCCAGGAGGCAGACGTTCAGGCTCAGCGTGGTGCTCCTCGATGCCGCGGGCGACCCTCCGACGCTCCTCGTGAACGCGAGGTCGAACTACAGGCAGGGAAGGCTTTTCGTCGATGGCCGCGAGAGGTGGGGCGATCTCGTGTTCTCGGCCGGTTCGCATGGCGCGACGGTGACAACCACGGTTCGGGGCTTCCTGACGGGCGTCCCTGCCCCCTTCGATTCGCCGTTCCTGTTTGCCATGGCGATCGTGGCGTTCGCCGCGCTGGGAGCGGGCGCGGTGGCCCTGGCGGCCTCGGGAGGACGGAGCGGCCCTCTGCTCCTGCCGCTCGGGATGTACCTGACCGGAGCGCTCCTCTGGTTGTTGGTGACGCCGCCGCTGGAGGCGCCGGACGAGCCTAGCCACTACGACATGGCCCGCTACATCGCGGCCGAAGGCAGGCTCCCGGACCACCTCCAGGACGACCGGACCGTCTGGTACGACGGCGAGTGGTTTCAGCCGCCACTCTACTATGCGCTTCTCAGCCCCGTCGTGTCCCTGGCGGGCGGTGAGGACGCTCGACCTCCCCGCGACCACAACGACCGAGCGCGCGCACTCGGGGGCTCCGATCCGCTCGTGTTCCGCCATGCGGACCCGCCTGACGTCTCGTTTCGCCGGACCCTGTTCTCGCTCCGCCTGGTCAACGTGGCGCTTGGCGCGCTGACGGTCGCCCTGCTGTACCGCCTCGTGATGGCGACAGCTGGCGACCGCCGGACTGCTGCCATGGCGACTGCAGGGCTGGTCCTCGTGCCGCAGGTCACGACGCTTGCGGCGGTGATGAACAACGACGGCCTGGCGACGACCCTGGCTGCGCTCGCGACGGTCCTCCTGCTGGAGACGCAGTGTCCGGCGACCTGCCGCCGGCTGTTCGCCGCTGGCCTTGTGACTGGAGCGGCGGTCCTCGCGAAGCTGAACGCCGCCTACCTTGTGCCGATGGCCGGCGTGTCGATCGTGGCGTCGAACTGGCGCAGCCTGTCGGTGCTGGTGCGTGCAGGTCTCGCCTTCACCGCAGGTGTCGCCCTTACCGGCTCCTGGCACTTCGTGCGCAACTGGTACGTGTTCGGCGACCCGCTCGCCAGGGATTTCACCGTGGCGCTCGCCGCGCCGGCCCAGGTGCCGCAAAGCCGCGGCCTGCTCGACCCATTCTTCCTCACGGTCCTGCCCAACGACCTGTACAGGTCGTTCTGGGCAAGCGCCGGCTGGATGAGCGTGCAGCCGCCGGGCGACGCCTGGGTGTGGCGTCTCTACGCCATCGTCACCGCGCTTCTCTTCGGAGCGCTGGCAGCATACGCGGTGCGGGTGATCTCTGGTCGCACGGCCGGCGGCGAGCGAACCCTTGCGCTCGTTGCCGCCTCGGGCATCGCTTTCGACCTCGCGGCCTTTCTCTGGTACGCAGGCATCTGGAGCGCGAACCAGTCGCGTTACTTCTACCCGGCGCTGGGTCCGGCGTTCGTGCTCGTGGTGCCTGCAATCAGCGGCGTGATCGGGACCCTGCGAAGCTTGCACCCCGCCGCCGGCCGACTGGCCGTTGCCGCGCTCTTCGCGGCGCTGGCCGCGGCGTGGGTGGACGTCTATTTCAATGCGGTCCTCGAGTTCTACATCGGCCGGTTCTGAGGGGCTTACAGCTTCGGGTCGTCGCTGACGGCAGGTTGCGGCCCACGGGTACGGCTTCTGAACGGCTGGAGGAATGCGACACGCTATGGTCGTCACCACGCCCGAGGGGACGACGACCTGCGGACGTGCGGACGTCAACGTGCTTGACGTGCCTGCAAACGGATAGGATACTGCCATCATCGAAGCGAGGTGAACACTTTGCAAAGGATCTGGCCGGCGCTGCTTCTTTCAGCAGTAGTCGCATCTGCGGTGGGGCTGACCTTCGTTCCGGTGCAAGAGAATGGTTCGCCCGGCCTGGCCGAGCCTAGGATCAAGTACTTCGGCGGTCCTGCAGCCGTGGCCCAACAGAACCGGGGGCGTCCGCGCGGCGAGCCCCAGCGTTCGTACGACCCCCAGGACGAAACACAGGCGGTGGTGATTCGCGGAGAGCCGCGGGTCGAGGGCCCGTTCGTGCTGCCACCTGTCGTGCCGGCTTCTCTCGACCGCGACCTGCGCAGCCTGCCTCGTGTTCGCCCGCGCGACAAGCGACCGCGGCGAGAGATGCCGCGTCTCTTCAAGCCGAGAGGCCTGCCTGGTCGTGAACCTGAACTCGCAGACCCGGTCGCACAGACATGGCCCGGGATCGTGTCGATGCCGGCACCGCTCCTCACCTTCGAAGGCATGAACTTCCTCGACTGGGGGGCCGGATGGCCGCCCGACACGAACGGTGACGTCGGGCCGGACCACTACATACAGACGGTCAACACCTCGATTGCCATCTTCACCAAGACCGGCGCCATCACGACCGGCCCGTTCACCTTCGACACCTTCTTCGAGGGGACGGGAACTCCCTGCGACTACTACAACAGGGGAGACCCAATTGTCCTGTACGACCGGGTGTCGGGTCGCTGGTTGATAACGGACTCCTCGTGGATCAGCAGTAGCGGCCCATTCTACGAGTGCATCGCGGTATCGAAGACGCCGGATCCAGTCTCGGGCGGCTGGTGGATGTACGCGCTCCAGGCGCACCCGAGCGCACTCAACGACTACCCGAAGCTGGGAGTGTGGCGCGACGGCATCTACATGTCGGTGAACCTGTTCAACCTGATGGTCAACCCTGCGCAGTTCGTTGGCGCCCGGGTCTGGGCGCTCAACCGCGATGACCTGATCTCGGGCAGTCCGCTTCGCACGGTCGCTTTCGACATCTCGCTCGACGCGGGGCTTCTGCCGGCCAACTTCCAGGGAGCGCCGCCTCCGTCCGGAAGCCCGGCGCCGTTCCTCGATCTCGAGCTGAACGCCGTCGACTTGTGGCGCTTCCACGTCGACTGGAGCATCCCGGCGCACTCTACTTTCGTGGGACCGTCGCGGCTGCCCGTTGCCGGTTTCAGTTTCCTCAGTTCGCTGATCCCGCAGCCGGGGACCGCGCAGGGCCTCGACCCGATCGATGATCGCCTGATGATGCAGGCGCAGTACCGGAGGATTGGAGACACTGAGTCGCTCTGGGTGAACCACACGGTCAGCAACGCGGGGCGCGCGGCGATTCGCTGGTACGAGCTTCGTGACCCGAACGGGATTCCCACTGTGCACCAGCAGGGAACCTGGGCCGCAGGGACGGAACACCGTTGGATGGGCAGCCTTGCCGTGGACGGCTACGGGAACATGGCTCTCGGGTACAGCATCTCGAGCAATTCGGTCTACCCGGGACTCCGGTACGTCGGGCGTCTCGCCGGGGACACGCTCGGAACGACGCCACAGGCAGAGACGACGCTGGTCGATGGAATGGGTTCGCAGACGTCCTACAACCGCTGGGGCGATTACAGCGCGATGAACGTGGACCCTTCGGACGATTGCACGTTCTGGTACACGCAGCAGTACTACCAGGCGAACGGGACGGACTGGCGGACGAGGATCGGCAGCTTCAGGTTCCCCGGCTGCCATTCCGCGCCTGCGATCCTCTCGGTGAACCCGCCTTCGGGCCCTGTGGCCGGCGGCACGACGATAGCTCTCACGGGTACCAACTTCGTGGCCGGCGCGACCACTGTGACCGTTGGCGGCATCGCAGCCGCGAACGTCTCGGTCGCAAGCACGACCGCGTTGACAGCCGTTGTGCCAGCGGGCACGCCCGGCGCTGCGACGGTTGCCGTCACAACCGCTGGCGGCACCGGGACCTACGCGGCCGGATTCACCTACACGGGCACAGGGCCGACGATCACCCTCATCTCGCCTGGTTCAGGACCTTACTCCGGCGACGCGCTCGTCACGATCACCGGCAGCGGCTTCGGCGCGGGGACAACTGTGGACTTCGGGGCGAACGCGGGCCGGTTCCCCGTGGTCACCGGCAGCACGCGAATCGACCTCATCACGCCCCCAGGCCCCATCGGCCCTGTCGACGTCACGGTCCGCACGCTCGGAGGCTGGGTAACGGCCCCTAACGGTTACACGTACACGGGATCTCCACCTCCATTGCCAGGCGACCTCGTCCTCCAGAAGACCCACATCGGCGACTTCACCGTTGGAGCGCCAGGTGTCTACACGCTGACCGTCAGCAATGCTGGCCCGGGAACCGTGGCGGGGCCGGTCACCATAGTCGACGACCTGCCGTCGGGGCTGACGTTCCAGTCGGCAGACGGGACGGGCTGGGTGTGTCTGGCCGAGGGGCCTGTCGTCAGGTGCGTGCACCCGGGTTCCGTCTCACCCGCAGCTTCGCTGCCCTCGCTGCGGCTGACGGTCGCCGTCGGAAGCGCAGCCGTCCCCGGTGTGGTCAACAACGCCCGCGTCTTCGGCGAGAACGACGCGGGCGACCCGGTCAACAACCGTGCATCCGATCCCACTGTAGTTGCCGCCGCCCCGGCTCCATCTCCCCAAGCCGAAGCGGCGGCACGGCCGGCTGGCAGGTAACAGCGCGCATGGTCGTTCTCGGCATCCACGACGGCCACCTGGCAACGGCGACGCTCCTCGTGGACGGTCGCATCTCGGGGATGATCAGCGAGGAGCGGCTCACTCGCCGCAAGAACCAGAGCGGAGCGCCGGCGAGATCCATCGGCTGGCTGCTTCGGAACGCCGGCCTCAGGGGCAGCGACGTCGATCGGGTTGCGCTTGCGACGTTGACCGAGCCGGTCGGCGCGTGGGAAGACGACCTCGCCCAGACGAGGCGGCGTCTCTTCCGTGCCGTGACGGCCGCGATGCCGCGCGCGATCGCCGGCAGCAGCCGCCTGGTCGCCCCGTACGTCAGCTTCTACGGAAGCAGGCGCGACCTTTCGGGGGTCCGGCAGGCGCTCGTCGAGAACGGCATCGACCCGTCGCTTTGCGGCACTGACCGCTTCGACCATCACCGGTGCCACGCTGCGACGGCCTGCTACCTTGCGCCATTCCCAGACCCAGGATCGCCGGTGCTCGTCATTACAACGGACGGTTCGGGCGACGGACTCTGCGCCACGGTGAGCATCGGCCGCGAAGGCCGCCTCGAGCGCGTCCAGGCAATCCCGAGCTACCACTCGATCGGCGAAATGTACACGCGAGTGACCGAGCTCCTCGGCATGCGCCCGCTCGATCACGAGTACAAGGTGATGGGGCTCGCCCCTTATGCCCCTCCCGCCCTCGCCGCCCGCGCCTACGAGATCTTCTCGACCTACTTCCGGCTCACCCCCGATCGGCTGGCGTTCGAGAACGTGTCGGGCACGTGGGGTCCGGGCCTTCACGACCGGATGTCGCGCGACCTGAGACGCATCCGCTTCGACGCCGTGGCCGCAGGCGCCCAGCGCCTGATCGAGGAGGTGATGACCGGGTTCGTGCTCGGATGGGTCGAGAAGACCGGGATCAGGCAGGTGGCAGTGGCTGGCGGTGTGTTCATGAACGTGAAGCTGAACATGCTCCTCAGCGAACGGCCCGAGATCGAGCGGCTGTTCCTGATGCCGTCGTGCGGCGACGAGAGCATCAGCCTCGGCGCCGCCATGCTCGCTCATGCCGGCGCGGAGGCCGACGGCGGCCGACCTGTCCGGTTTTCGCCGCTCGGCGATCTCTATCTGGGCCCTGAGTACTCGCGGGAAGAAGTGCTCGCTGCGCTCGCGCCCCTCGCGGGCCGGGTGTCCTGGGAGGAGTGCGCCGACATCGACGCGGCGGTGGCCCGCAAGGTCGCCGACGGCGACATCGTTGCGCGCATGGCGGGACGGATGGAGTGGGGGGCCCGCTCGCTCGGAAACCGCGCCATACTGGCTGACCCGCGCGACCTGAGGAACGTTCGCCGCATCAACCAGGCGATCAAGATGCGCGACTTCTGGATGCCCTTCGCGCCGTCCATCCTAGCCGAGCGGGCCGCGGACTACCTCGAGAACCCGCGCAACCTCGACGCCCCTTACATGATCAACGCGTTCCGCTCGACCGCCCTGGCCCAGCGGGACTTGATATGCGGGCTCCACCCGGTTGACTTCTCGTGCCGCCCGCAGATCGTCACCGAGAAGATGAACCCTCGCTACCACCGGTTGTTACGCGAGTTCGAGCGGCTGACGGGCGTGGGCGGCGTGCTGAACACCAGCTTCAATCTCCACGGCGACCCCATCGTCTGCAGCCCGACCGACGCGCTTCAGACTCTCCTCAACTCCGGCCTCGACGCGGTGGCGATCGAAGGCTTCCTGGTGAGAAAGGCGCAGCCAGGCGATGCCGGGCGCAGCTGAAGCAACCCGGCCCTCGCCGAACGGCACGCGGACCTCCGGCCCATCCGCCGCTGATCCGGCGGGTCCGCGCCGCTGCGGAATGACGCCGCGCGAGCGCGCCACTGCTGAGCTGTACGCCGATCTTCACCGTCACGCCTCGGACACGTACGCGCTCGACTACTTGCTCCCGGCGCTGACGGCTCACCTCCGTCAGCTCGGGCTCGATCCCCAGACGGCTCTTCGCGGGAAGTCGTTCCTGGACGCGGGCTGCGGAGGCTTCGCTGGCGGAGCTGCATCGGCGCTTGCGATGGGCGCCGGGCCTGTCGTCGGCATCGACCTTTCAGAGGACAACGTGAGGGCGGCGCGAGAGCGGCTCGGCGAGGTGGCCGGCACATCTTTCCAGGTGCAGAACCTCCTCGACATCCGGCTCGAACCCGAGACGTTCGACTTCGTCTACTCGGTGGGTGTGCTCATGATCACCGAGGCCCCCGAGCGCGCCTTCAGGCAGCTGGTGCGGCTGGTGAAGCCCGGCGGCCGCATCTACATCGGCGTCTACGGCCGCGGCGGGCTCTACAACGAGGTTGCGGTGCCGCTGCTGAGAGCGGCCGGACGCGTGGTTCCGCGACGCTGGGTGGCAAGGGCGCTGGCGCTCGCACCATTCCTTCTGCGGCCTTCCTCTTCGCTCATGGACGTCATGTACGTCCCGATCGAGATCCATTACCGGATCCACGAGGTCGCAGCGTGGTTTCACCGGTGCGGGCTGCAGCCGGTCTTCCTCCGGCACCCGCTTCAGCCCCCGACGATGAAGAACCGCCTCCTCTTCGGCGACGGCACCATGATCTTCTTCTCGGCTGTCAAGCCTGCGCCGGCAGCGAAGTGAATCGCAACGGCCCCGAGGACCGGCGCTCGAGCGCGCGCGAACGCGAGGTCGCCGAGTTGTACGGCGAGCTGCACGCGCATGCCGCCGATGATTTCTGGCGCACCTGCCTACTGCCCGGCTTCAGGCGCCATCTCGAAGCGCTCGGCCTCGATCCCGATCACGCCCTTCGCGGATGTTCGTTCCTCGACGCAGGCTGCGGAGGCTTTGCGGGCGGCGCCGCGATGGCACTTGCGCTCGGCGCGGCGACCGTCGTTGGCGTGGACCTCTCCGAGGCCAACGTTGCGGAAGCACGCAGGCGTTTCTCGAACCGGCCGGGAGTGCGTTTCGTCGAGGAGAACCTCCTGGCCCTCTCGTTTCCGAGCGCGTCGTTCGACTTCGTGTACTGCACGGGCGTGTTGCACCACACGGCGGACCCGCACCGGGCGTTTCTCGAGCTCGTCCGCGTGCTCCGACCAGGCGGCAGGCTGTACGTGGGCATCTACGGCCGTGGCGGCCTCTACAACGAGGCCCTGCTTCCCGCGCTGAAACTCGCCGGCCGAATCGTCCCGCGAAGTGCTGCGGCTCTCGTCACACGGCTCGCGCCTTCGCTCTCTCGCCCCTCTTCTTCGCTCCTGGATGCGATGTACGCGCCGATCGAGGTCCACTACCGGCGCAACGAGGTCGAAAACTGGTTCGACGGGACCGGGATTCGACCCGTCTTCCTGCGCCACCCGAGGCAGCCGGCGAGCTTCGTGAATCGAGCGCTGTACGGCGACGGGACCATGCTCTTCTTCAGCGGGGTGAAGGAGGCGTGATATCTTCTGGGCGCGCGTGGAGAGACATTCCGTCGTGAAAGAGCGTTTTGAACCGGTGGCACGAACCGCGCCGGTGCCGGCCGCCCGGTCACCGCGCATCGCGGTGATCATCCCGTGCCTCAACGAAGCAGGAACGATAGGCAAGGTCGTATCGGAGTTCCGCGCCGCCATCCCCGAGGCGATCGTCGTTGTCGTGGACAATCGGTCGTCCGACGGAACGGCAGCCATCGCCAGGGCCGCAGGCGCCGAGGTGATCCGCGAGAACCGGCGCGGCAAGGGCCACGCGCTCCAGACGGCATTCGCGCGGGTGGACGCCGACTTCTACGTGCTGGCCGACGGCGACGACAACTGCCCGGCCGCCGACGCGCCGCGCCTTCTCGAACCCCTTCTCACGGGGGAAGCGGACTTCGTCGTGGGCGAGCGGTTCACAGCCGGCCCGCCTGCCAGCAGCCGGAGGCTGCAGCACGCCGGAAACCGGCTCATCGTCGCGCTGGTGAACACCTTCTTCCGCACTTCGGCTCGCGACGTCCTCTCCGGCTACAGGGCGCTCACAAGGCACGTCGTGGACAACGTGCCGATAGTCAGCCCCGGCTTCGAGGTGGAGACGGAGCTCACCATCCAGGCCCTCGAACGGGGCTTCTCGATCAAGGAGGTGCCGGTCTCGTTCCGGCCGCGCCCGGCTGGAAGCCCGTCGAAGATCCGCCCGTTCAGGGACGGTTACCGGATCCTGATGACGATAGCGATCCTCCTTCGCGACCATCGCCCGCTGTTTTTCTTCTCTTCCATCTCAGGGGCGTTCCTGACTCTTGCCATCGCGCTCGGCGCCTTGTCCTTTACCGCAGACTGGACGCGGGACACCCGTCTCGCCTCGATGCTCCTGGCCATCGGCTGCATGGTGGTCTCGGCGGTGGTCGCAACCGGCGGCCTGCTTCTGAACGCAGTCAACGTCCGCGTTCGCGAGCTTCACGGGGTCGTGATTCGCGCGGGCAGGCAGCAGATGCGCCCGGGACGACAAGGTGAGCCTCCGGCAGCATCGTAGTCGGGATCTCGATTTCGAAAGCCGGTCGGCTCGGCACGCCGAACCGCCAGCGCCTGACTGTCTCACCCGCAACCTTCATCCAACCCGACAACCTGTTCGTCCCCTCTACCAGGCGGCCCCCGGCGGGGATCAGCTTTCAGCGGTCAGCTTTCAGCTTGGCGGCTGCGCAGCGTGGCTTCGAACAACCGTGAAACGGGCCAGGACCAGGTGCACGCCATATAATCTGCTTCGTGCCGCCGTCGGTTTCCATCGGTCTCGTCACCTGGAACTCGGAGGCGCACGTCGAGCGCGCCATTGAGCAAGTCAGGCGCCAGACGTGGGCGGGTGTCGAGCTGCTCGTCGTCGACAATGCCTCGACCGATCGAACCAGGGCACTCCTGGAGCCGATCACGGTCGTTGGTGAACGGCTCTACGCCGATCGGAACCTCGGTTACAGCGCCGCGCACAATCTCGCGATAGGAAGGACCCGGGGCGAGTACTACCTGGCCCTCAACCCGGACGTCTTCCTCGAACCGCATTTCATCGAGAGGCTGGTCGAGGCGGTCGCCTCGCGGCCTGCCGTTGGCGCAGCCGCTGGGAAACTGCTGCGGGCGGACGACCCTCTGCTCATCGACTCGGCGGGAATAGCGATGTTCCCCTCTCAGCGTCATCTGGACCGCGGCCAGGGCAGGCCGGACGGGCCGCCCTATGACGCTCCCGCGATGGTTTTCGGTGTCACGGGCGCCGCCGGGTTCTACAGGCGCGCCATGCTCGAAGATATCGCGATAGATGACGAGGTCTTCGACGAGGACTTCTTTGCATACCGCGAGGACGCTGACCTGGCATGGAGGGCGCAGCTCCTCGGCTGGCAGTGCATCTACGTTCCCGCCGCCGTGGCGCTGCACATAAGGCGTGTGACCCCCGAGCGGCGCTCCTCTCTTCCGCCCGAAATCAACAGGATGTCGGTCCGCAACCGCTTCCTGCTCCGCCTGAAGAACCAGACCGCTGGCCACGCGCTCAGGTTCCTGGTACCGGCGCTCTGGCGGGATCTGCAGGTGGTGTGCTACTGCCTGCTTCGGGAACGCGGATCGCTGGGGGCTTACGCTGACGTGTTACGTTTACTGCCGCGGATGCTGGCCAAGCGCAGGTCGATAATGTCGCGGCGGCGCGCGACCAACAGGCAGATCGTTTCCTGGTTCCGAACGCAGTCGATGCCCGTGTCCTGAACCGTTGTAGAATCTTCTTCGTTGCGGCTTGCCATCCTCGGAACACGCGGAATACCGGCGAACTACGGCGGCTTCGAGACGTTTGCCGAAGAGCTGTCTTCGCGCCTCGCTGCCCGCGGCCACGAAGTCACGGTGTACGGAAGGCGCCATTACGTCCCGGCCGGTCTGAAGGAATATCGCGGCGTCCGCCTCGTGATCCTGCCCACCATCCGGCACAAGTACTTCGACACCGTCGTCCACACCGCCGTGTCCACCATGCATGCCGTCGGGCGCCGCTTCGACGCCCTGCTCTACTGCAATGCGGCCAACGCGGTCTTCACGCTTCTGCCTCGTCTCGCGGGAAGCGCAGTTGCACTGAACGTGGACGGAATCGAGAGGCTCCGGCAGAAGTGGAACCGGCTCGGGAAGGCATGGTACGCCCTGTCGGAGCGGCTGGCCGTACGCTTGCCCCACGCAATCGTGACCGACGCCCGCCTGATAGAACGGTACTACCGAGAACGCTACGGCGCGACCAGCTACTTCATCCCGTACGGGTCCGGTTTCGAACGGGTCAGGACGACAGAGGCCCTGTCGCGCTTGGGGCTCGAACCACGGCGCTACCTGCTCTACGTCAGCCGGCTCGAGCCGGAGAACAACGCGCACCGCGTGATCGCAGGCTACGAGCAGGCCGGCATCGACGTGCCGCTCGTCATCGTCGGCGATGCTCCGTACGCGCGCGACTACATCGAGTCGCTGAAGCGGATGGCGGGGCCTGGCGTGAAATTCACTGGAGCTATCTACGGGCAGGGCTACCGAGAACTCCAGTCACACTCGCTCGCCTACGTCCACGCCACCGAGGTCGGCGGAACCCACCCGGCACTCGTCGAGGCGATGGGAGCCGGCGCGTGCGCCCTGGTGAACGACGTGGCCGAGAACCGCGAGGTGGCGGGCGAATCCGCCTGGTACTTCCAGGCCGCCGACGCCGGATCGCTAGCGGCACTCATGAGGCTGGCGGTATCGGAACCCGAGAGGGCGAGAGAACTTGGCGAGGCGGCCGCCGCACGCGCGCGCGACCTGTACTCCTGGGATAGGATTACCGATCGGTACGAACAGCTGCTCCTGGATCTGGCTGCCGCGTCCGAACACAAGGGAGCAGCAGGTCGCCCTGCCGGAACTACGCCTGCCGGCGAGCGCCACGGAGGCAACGGGTGATCAGCGGACGGGCACGGATCCTTACGACGGCATACGCCGTCTCGGACATGGCGCTGACGGCTGCGGCGCTCTGGCTGGCCCATTACGCCCGCCACCTGGCCTACTCCTTCACCGACGGAACCGGGGCGTTCGGCCCGGTCCACCCGTTCAGCATCTACAGGCCTCTCCTGGCCTTCATCCTTCCGGTCTGGGCAGCAGTGTTCTACGTGTCCGGCCTCTACAGCCGAAGTCGAATACTGTCGCCTCGCAGGGAGAGAATCCGCACCGTTCAGGCGATAGCGGCAGGAGGGCTGCTCCTCGGGTTCCTCCTGTTCGCAACCCGCTTGGTGGATATCAGCCGGCCGGTAATCGTCGCTTTCCTTGCTGTGGACGCGCTGTTCGTGATGGCCGGCCGGCGAGCCATGCGGGCGATGGTCTTCGATGCTGCCGCCAGCCGCCACATCCTCGTGGCTGGCCCTCGGGAGGAAGTCGCCAGGACCGTCGCGCGCCTGGACAGCCACCGGCACTGGGGGGTCACGGTTGCGGGCGTGATTACCGACGGAACCTGGACCGGCGAAACCTTGGGCGGCCACCCCGTCTTCGGGTCCTACCCGGACCTCCCGGGGCTCGTAGGGCGCATGGTCATCGACGAGGTGCTGTTCGTTTCTGCCCCGGGGAAGATGGGAAACGTGCAGCAGCTGGAACCGCTGCTGCTCCGGCTCGAAGAACTGGGCATAGTCACGCGGCTGGTCGTGAACTTCGTACCGACTTCCTTCGCGAAGGTCTCCCTTGACCAGCTGGACGGCATGCCGCTGCTGACCGTGAGCTCCGCTCCGCGGAACGACGGAGTGCTGTTCCTCAGGCGCATCGCCGACACGGTGCTGGCTGCCTTGCTGCTGATCCCGGCCATCCCGATCGGGCTCGTCATAGCCGCGGCGATCAAGCTGACGTCGCCCGGCCCCGTCCTCTTCCGCCAGATCCGATGCGGCCTGAATGGCCGTCCCTTCACGTTCCTGAAATTCCGGTCGATGCGGGTCGATGCCGAAGCGCTGAAGCCCGCCCTCGTCGCCTTCAACGAGATGGACGGCCCTGCCTTCAAGATGTCCGAAGATCCTCGCGTCACGCCCGTCGGCCGCTGGCTTCGACGCTCGAGCCTCGACGAACTGCCGCAGCTCTGGAACATCCTCAAGGGCGACATGAGCTTCGTCGGGCCGCGGCCGGCAGTCCCGGAGGAAGTGAGCCAGTACGAGCCGTGGCAGCGGCGGCGGCTGTCGATGAAGCCTGGCCTCACATGCCTGTGGCAGATCCAGGGCAGGAATGCGATCGGCTTCGACGAGTGGATGCGCCTCGACCTCGAGTACATCGACAACTGGTCGCCGTGGCTCGACCTGAAGATCCTGGTGAAGACGATCCCTGCGGTACTGTTCGGGAAAGGAGCCAGGTAGGTGGCGAGTTGTGAGTTATGTGTTGTGAGTTGTGAGTTGCAAGGTATGGGTGATGAACTGAAGTCGAAGAGAGTTCCGGTCACTCTCCGCGGTGACGCCGCTCCTTCACGGCGGCCCGGGTTTCGCGGTCGGCCTCGCGCCTCCTGATCGTCTCCCTCCTGTCGTGTTCCTTCTTTCCCTTCGCTAGGCTGATCGCCATCTTCACACGACCGTTCTTGAAGTACATCCGCAGGGGCACCAGCGTCATGCCGCGCTCGACCGTCTTGCCTATCAGCTTTCGGATCTCCTGCCTGTGGAGCAGCAGCTTGCGCTTGCGGACAGGGTCGTGATCCGCGTAGCCGCGGTGGCTGTACGAACTTATGTGGATGTTGTGGACGAAGACCTCGCCGTCCTCGACGCGCCCGAAGCTGTCGCGGAGGTTGACGCGCCCCTCCCGTATTGCCTTCACCTCGGTGCCGACGAGCACGACCCCCGCCTCGAAGGTCTCGAGGATGTGGTAGTCGTGAAATGCCTTCCTGTTCTCGGCGACGATCTTCTGCGCCTTTTCGCGCTCGGTCTTCTCGGACATGCGGCTATCAGCTTTCGGCCATCCCGCCGCTGCGTTGTCGCCAGCCCTCGTCATCGGTCCTCAGCTGCCGTCTCTCCGAGCGAGCCTCGACGCAAGCAGGACCGCCTCGATCATGCTCCCCGGGTCGGCAACGCCGCGGCCCGCCATGTCGAACGCCGTGCCGTGGTCCACTGACGTCCGCACGATGGGCAGACCGAGCGTGACGTTGACGGACCTGCCGAAAGCCGCCAGCTTCACAGGGATCAGCCCCTGGTCGTGGTAGCAGGCGACGACGGCGTCGAACTCGCCCCTCGAGGCACGCACGAAGAGCGTGTCCGCCGGGAAGGGACCTCGCACGTCGATTCCCCCCTCGCGGCAGGCGGCGATTGCGGGCCCGATGACTGCATCCTCTTCCTTTCCCATCAGCCCGTGCTCCCCGGCGTGCGGGTTGAGGCCGGCCACCGCCAGGCGCGGCTTCCGAATGCCGAAACGCGGCATGGCGCCCGCGGTGAGGCGGACCACAGACCGGACGCGCTCGAACGTCACTGCGGACGGCACCTCGGCCAGGGCGACGTGCACCGTGGCGAGCGCTACAATGAGAGAGGGCGAGTAGAAGAGCATCGCCACATCGGTGGCGCCGGTGAGGTGAGCGAGGAGGTCCGTGTGTCCGCGCCACGGGAATCCTGCGAGGGCGAAAGCCTCCTTGCTGACCGGCCCCGTGGCTATCGCCGCGACGCGCCCGGCCAGAGCATCTTCGACGGCCCTCACGATGACTTCGTAGGCTGCTCGTCCGGCCTCCGGGGAGAGGACGCCCGACGTGTAACGGTCCATGTCGGGCGGCGCGTACACGACCGCGTCGCACGCAGCCTTCACACGTTCGTCTGAAGCGGCAGCGCGGGCTATTTCCGGGCCGATGCCGGCCGGGTCACCCACCGTGACTGCAATTCGTGGTTTCACTCTTCCGGAATGCTCTCGTCGGGCATCTGATCGGCACCGTTGCCCGACCGCTTCTGGCACTTCCCGTCGAGTTCGAAACGGAGGCAGCATTTCAGCCGCCCGCACAGCCCTGAGAGCTTCCAGGGGTTGAGGCTCAGCTCCTGCTGCTTCGCCATCTTGATCGAAACGGGTTCGAAGCCATGGAGCCAGCTGGCGCAGCACAGCGGCCGGCCGCACGAGCCGTAGCCGCCCAGCAGACGCGCTTCGTCGCGAACGCCGATCTGGCGCATCTCGATCCGCACGCGGAACTCGGTGGCGAGTTCGCGGACCAGTTCCCGGAAGTCGACGCGGCCGTCGGAGGTGAAGTAGAAGACGAGCCGCGAGCCATCGGGCGCGAACTCGACCCGCGTGAGCTTCATGGGGAGTCCGCGCTCCCGGATGCGTATCAGCGCGGCGCGATACGCCTCCTGCTCGCGCTGCACCTGAACCGCGCGCTGCTTGCCGTCGGGTCGCGGGCGAACGGCGGGCTGGCAGGGCCGCGCGGCATGGGCGTGGCCCGACTGCGTGCCGTTCTGCACGCCATCCTCGGCCCCGGTGGTCTGAGCACCGTTCTCAGCCCCGGGCTGACAGACCGAAGGCGGCGCTTCAACGGCGACGTCCAGCGGCTCACCGAGCTGTATGAACCTCAACCGCGAAAAGGACGCGGAACCGTTGCCGCTCATAGCTCACCGTGAAGGACCGAGCGAGTTCAGACCTGGAACGCCAGCCAGTCTACGACAATTTTCGGGTTCGCGTTGCGCTCCAGGGCATCGATTGCCCTGTCCACGGCCACGAACGCTCCGAGCGCCCGCTCGCCTCCATACGACTCCGCCAGACTCTCGAGCTGGTCCATGCGATCGGCGTTGGCCACCAAGGACAGTTGTCCGCGCGAAGAAACGAGGGCCACGTCTCTCAGAAGGGACGCCAGCACCCTCAGGTGTACCGCGAGGTCGTCGCGGTCGTTGCCGACGGACGCGGCCGCCGGTCGCTTGCGCAGCAGCCCTTTGATCGTATCGAGCCGCCGGCGAGAGTCCTTCAGGTTAGCGCCGTCGCCGAGCACTCGGCAAGCCGCCTCACGTACCTCGGCGAGATCGGAATCCACCAGCGCGACGGCGTTCCCCAGGCTCCCGTTTGCCACCGCCGCGGCCGCGCTGGCCTGCTCGTGCGTCTTCTTGAGCCGTGACGTGAGCACGCCGACAATCTCAGCAGGACCGAGCACTCCGAATCGGAACCGCTGGCACCTCGACCGGACTGTCGGGAGCAGCGCCTCTGGCCGAGCCGTGACTAGGATGAACAGGCACCCGGCAGGGGGCTCCTCCAGGCTCTTCAGGAGCACATCCTGCGCGTCGGTCGTCAGCGCATCCGCTTCGTCGATGATCACGACACGCCGGCGGCCTTCGAAGGGGCGGTAGGCGACGTGTTCCACAGCTTGCCGCGCAGCGACGGTCTTGATCGAACGGCTGTCTTCTGGCACCAGGCGAAGGACGTCCGGGTGCAGCCCCCGGCGAACCCTGCTGCACGGGCTGCAGCGTCCGCAGGCGTCCACGGGAAGGTGCGGCGCAGGCGAACGTCGGTCGAAGCAGTTCAGAGTCTGGGCGACGGCAATCGCCGTCTCGTGCTTGCCGACTCCGGCCGGTCCCGAGAAGATCAGGCTGGCAGGCAACCTGTCGCTCTCGATCGAGCGCGACAAGAGGCTGGTCAGGCGAGAGTGTCCGACAAGGTCACGAAACGGCATGGGCGGCGGGACCGCCCGATCGTATCACACGTACCGCGGCCCCGCTCAGTCTTCGCGGTCCTGCTTGTGCGGCTCTTTTTTCGTCTCGCCGGCGTTCTTCCTGGCGGAGCGCGGTTCTGAGGGTCATCGATTGCTCCTCATGTGGCCGTCAGCGGGCATCCAGGCGCCCTCGATGGTGTCGCCGGGCTGGGGAGACGTGGTAACTTCGGTGCTGCGGGCGGACTCGCCACCGCCCGGGCTGCAGCACGTGCGAGCAACGCTTCAGTTGACCAAGAGGACCACTCAAAGGACGCCGCGAGCCACCGCCACACCCGCGAGGTGATTGCCAGGGGCGGCCATGCCGGCTCGATTGTGTCAGCAGCCCGACGCGGCACCTGCCTTGCTACACGCCATCACGGGGCATGCAGGGAGGCGGCTCGTCGTGAAGCTGGCAGTGGCGTACGTCGTCGTTGTCGTGTGCGCACTGGCTGTTGCGGCTGGCGGGGTCGGAATCGAAGGAAGCAAGCGCGCAACCAAGGCACGCGCGATTGTCCCGAGTGTTCCGTCCGGGAAATCCGACACTCAAGCGGCCCCGCCGGCGGAAGCGGGAACGGACTTCGACATCGGGATGAGCCTGGAGGACGATGACGTAACGTCGGCGCTCGCCAGGTACCTCATCGACGAGAACGGCGAGCTCTACGAGCTCCACGCTCCCCGGGCCGAGATCAAGCGATTGGGCGCCCCAGAGTCGTAGCCCCGACGGGCGCCCACCCCGCGTCAGACCGAAGCTGGGTCGGCAGCCCTCAGGGCCTCGAGACCGGCTTCGTACCCCTTGCGGAAGGCCCGAAGGTTGAGATCGTGTGTCCCCGGTGGCACCGATTCCCGCACGGCCTGTTCCAGCGCCTCGACCGGCATCAGCTTGCTCACGGCCCCGAAGAAACCTACGGTGATGATGTTGAGAACGATCTTCCGGCCGATTTCCTCGGCCAGCCGCGTCGCCGGCACGGTGAAGCGCCGCGACGTAGGGGGCTCCGGGTCCAGTCGAACCAAGTCCGACTCGGTCACCAGCAGTCCCCCTGGCTTGAGACCGGGCATGAACCTCGTGTAGGCGTCCTGGGAGAGCACGACGAGCATGTCGGGCTGGCGGAGGTACGGGTACCAGATGCGCTCGTCCGATACGATGAGCTCCGCGCTCGAGGAGCTTCCGCGGGCCTCGGGCCCGAAGCTCTGGATCAGCGTGGCGTGCAGGCCGGCGTGAATGGCGGCGGCGCGCCCGATGATGATCCCGCTGAGGATGACACCCTGCCCGCCGAAGCCTCCGATGCGAATCTCTGTCTGCGCCATCTATTTCCTCGAGCGCGCGTACCGGCTGCCCAGCTTGCGCGAGTAGTGCGCGTCCATCGCGTCGTGGTAGGTGGGCCGATCGCGATCGACGAACTTGCCGACGACAATCGGGCCGGTCATGCCGATGTCCACTTCCCTGGTGTCAGCGCCGTTCTTGATGACGCTGCGCTGCTTGTAGATCTTCACCTCGTCCAGGCCGTCCCCTATCCTGTTGCGGCGCCCGTAGAGCGTCGGGCACGGTGAGAGCACCTCGACGAAGGTGAACCCGGGCTTCGTCAGCGCCTCGCGCATCGACTTCTTCAGCTGCAGGACGTGGTAGACCGTCCAGCGCGCAACGTAGACAGCCCCGCTCGACTCGGCGAGGTAGGGCAGGTTGAACGGGTGCTCGAAGTTGCCGAAGGGCGTGGTGGAGGCGATGGCCTCCTCGGGGGTCGTGGGCGTGAGCTGACCGCCGGTCATCCCGTAGGTGAGGTTGTTCACGCAGATGACCGTCAGGTCCATGTTGCGCCGCGCGGCGTGGATGAAGTGATTCCCTCCGATCGCGAACAGATCGCCGTCGCCGCTGTAGACGACCACTTTGAGCTCGGGGTTGGCGAGCTTCAAGCCTGTGGCGAACGGGATGGCGCGGCCGTGCGTCGTGTGGAACGAGTCGAGGTGAAGGTAGCCCGCCACGCGGCCGGTGCACCCGATGCCCGATACGATCGACAGCTTGTCGAGATCGATGCCGCTCTCATCGATCGCGCGGGCGAAGCAGTTGACCGTGGTCCCGATCCCGCAGGAGGGACACCAGATGTGCGGCATCCGGTCGGCCCGCAGGTATCGCTCGACCGGGTTCTCGGGGGTCTTCTCAGTCGTGCTCTCAACCACGCTCATCGCAAGGCCTCCACGATCGCGTCACGGATAACGTCGGGCTTGTGGACGGTCCCGCCGGGGTGCGGGACGCTGACAACCCGCGTCCCGCCTGCTACTCGCTCGACCTCGCGCACTATCTGGCCGAGGTTCAGCTCGGGCACGACGAAGGCGCGCGTCTGCCTGGCGAGCGACCGGATCCGGTGCTCGGGGAACGGCCACACCGTCCTGAGCCGCAGCGTCCCTATCTTCCGGCCCTCGGCCCTGAGCTGCTGCACGGCCGGCAGGGCGACCCTCGAGGTGATCCCGTAGGAAACGACAATCGCCTCGGCGCCTTCCGTGCTGTCTTCCTCGATGCCGGTGATGGCCGCGACGTTGTTCCTTATCTTGTCCACCAGCCGGCGCATCATGCGCGCCTGGCCGGCCGCGTTCATTTCCGGGTAGCCTCGCTCGTCGTGGGTCAGGCCGGTCATGTGGAAGCGGTAGCCCTGCCCGGCCCTTACCATCGGCGGCACGAGATCGTCACCGGCAGCGAACGGCCGGAACGAATCGACCGGGGCCGTCGTATAGCGGCGTTCGTAGACCTCGATCTCCTCGGGCTTGGGGATGACCACGCGCTCCATCATGTGGCCGACGCACTCGTCCATCATCAGCAGGACCGGGACCCGGTACTGCTCGGCAAGGTTGAAGGCCTTGATCGTGAGGTCGAAGCACTCCTGCGGCGAGTTCGGCGCGAGGGCGATGATCTCGTAGTCGCCGTGCGACCCCCACCGCGCCTGCATCATGTCGCCCTGGGCGGGAAGGGTCGGGAGCCCGGTGGATGGGCCGCCCCTCTGCACGTCCACGATGACGAGTGGAGTCTCGGTGATGACCGCGTAGCCGAGGTGCTCCATCATCAGCGAGAAGCCGGGCCCCGAGGTCACCGTCATCGCGCGCTGCCCGCCCCAGACAGCGCCGGCGATGGCTATCGAGGAAGCGAGCTCGTCTTCCATCTGGATGAAGGTGCCCCCCACCTCGGGGAAGCGCTGGGCGATCCGCTCCACCACCTCGGTGGAGGGTGTTATCGGGTAGCCAGCGACGAAACGACAGCCTGCGGCGAGAGCGCCTTCGCTGCAGGCGTGATCGCCGTCTAGGAAGTGGGCGCCCGTCAGGACGCCGGCCGGATCGGCATGCATGGAATCCTCATGAAGTGACTTCGGACCAGCGGGCCTGACCGCTTCTCAGGTCCTGTAACCGAAGATGGCGAAATCGGGGCAGTACATGCCGCAGAGGTCGCACCCTGAACACGCCTCCGGGCGGACCATCTCGGGCGGGTGATAACCCTTCGTGTTGAAACCAGACGAGAGCGCCAGCACGTCCGTGGGGCAGAACTCCACGCAGTAGCCGCAGCCCTTGCACCGCTCCGCGCGCACGACCACGGTGCCGCGCGCGCGCTTACGGGTCGTTTCAGTCATGTTGAGCCCGCGAGCATGGGCCGTCCGGGGCCGGCCCATGCCTCCATCCTGTCGTTGTAGAAAGACTGACGGGGGACGTGAAGCGGTCCCGGCGCTGCCAGCCGGGATTCCGCCGGGCCTCGCCGGCCCGCACTGCTAAAGGTTATCGAACAGCGGCGGCAGACGCAAGCGAGACTGCATCCTCGCTCCGGCTTCGATCCGATCCCGTGCGCCCTCCATGCCCGACATCTTGGCGCAGCTGGCACAGCAGTAGAACTTGCCGCCCGCCTCGACACCGTGCCCGATGATGCGGCAGGCGCAGTGAGCGCATGTCGGCACCACCGGGTGAATGGCCATCGCCATTCTCCTTCGTTCGTCGACAGGACTGGACCGAAGCGAGCGAGGAGCGAGAGGATCTGTCCATCACGGGGCCGGACCCGCTTTCGCCGGTCTGGCCCCGTGTCCGGCAACCTGCCGTTCGAACGCGGCGCCGCTGGCGCGGGGCCATTACCGGGCCCCCACCGGCTCCTCGAGCGCGGATCAACGCACGCTGTCGGGCGCATTCAGGTACACTCTCGCTGCGCGTGGCGTGCATCCTCTAAGGGCGCACACTCTCGCGAACACGCTGACGGACGCAAGAAACCGGACGTGCTTTTGTGACGAGTACACGTTGGGCGCCTCCGGCACACGTGACCTGAACCCGTTGAGATGCATACCATGGGCTGCCGTATGCCTACCTGTGCTGCGGTCCTTGCCGACACCCTCGCCGATGCCGGCACGAAAAGGATCTTCGGCCTGCCGGGCGGCGAGGTGCTCGAGGTTCTCGAAGCAACAAGGCGAGCCGGGATTGACTTCGCGCTCGCACATGACGAGAACGCCGCGGCGTTCATGGCGGGCGCGACCGGCGAGATGCTCGGACGCCCCGGCGTGTGCTTGTCGACGCTCGGGCCCGGCGCGATGAACATGGTCCTTGGCGTCGCCAACGCCTTTCTGGACCGGTCGCCGCTCCTTGCCATCACGGCAACGCTGCCACGCGCGTCGGCGCCGTTCGCGACCCACCAGAACCTCGAGCTCGAACGCATCTACGCGAGCTTCACCAAGGGCACTTTTGCCCTCGATGGCCGCGAAACGGCGTTCAAGGTGCGCAGCGCGATCCGGCTGGCACTCAGCCGTCGGCCTGGTCCAGTCCACATCGCGATCCCCGGAGACGTCGCGGGCAGGCCGGACGTGTGCACTGTCGATCCGCTCTGCGTCAGCCTCGAGCCGGAACCGGTCGGTCCCGCCGACGTGGAAGCCGTCGTGGGATTGGGCCGGGCCATCCACGATGCGAAGCGGCCGGTCGTCATTCTCGGCCTCGACCTCTCGCCGTATCGAGATTCGGAGCCCATCCGGCGCTTCGTCGAGTCCCTCGGGGTACCGGTCTTCGTCGCGCCGAAGGCAAAGGGCGTGCTCGACGAGGATCACCCGCTCTTCTTCGGTGTCTGCGCCGGGGTCGCCGCCGACCATGTGATTCTCGACTTCTTCGATCGGGCTGACCTGCTCGTCGGCATCGGGTACGACCCGGTCGAGTCGAATCGGATCTGGCACAAGACGCTACGGCTGGTGTCGGCCGGCCCGACCTCCATCGCCGCAGGCAGCTACGCGCCGGAGATAGAGGCCGTCGGAGACGTCAGATCGTCGCTCGAATCGCTCGCCGGCATGGGTCCGTGGAAGTTCCACTGGACGGGGGAAGAGCTCGCTGACTTTCGTCGCGCCTTTGAGGCAGCGCTCAGGGGTGACGGCGGTTCGGGCCGCGAAGGCCACGGCCTTTCGCCGTACGACGTGACGGCGCTCCTGAGGCGCCGCATGCCGCGCGACACAATAGCAACAACGGACGTTGGCTCGGTGAAGTTCATCGTATCGCAAGCATGGAAGGTGTGTGCGCCAGGTCACTTGCTCCAGTCCAACGGGCTCTCGGCGATGGGCTTCGCCCTGCCCGGTGCAATCGCGGCGAAGCTCGCGTTCCCCGATCGGTCGGTGCTCTGCACTGTGGGCGATGGGGGTCTTGCCATGTGCCTCTCCGAGGTGGAAACCGCCGTTCGCCTCGGCCTCGACTTTCTCACTGTTGTCTACAACGACAGCCAGCTCAGCCTGATCGACGTCCTGCAACAGAACCGGAACCTGCCGAAACACGGCGTCGGGTACGGGCCGATCGACTTCGCCTCGGTCGCTCAGGCGATGGGCGCGTGGGGGCGGCGCGTGACGTCACTCGAGGACCTCGACACTGCAATCGCGGATGCCATGGGAGCCAGGCGGCCTGCGCTCATCGACGTCCCGATCGACGCGGCCGAGTACCGCTTCCACACTCGGCCTCGCTAGCGCTGCCAACCCGGCAGTCCAGTCTTTTGGCGCCGTTCTTCAGCCCCGACGTCCGTCCTGTCGTTTGCGCCACGCTTGATGAAACGTGTGAATCCTTCCTGCCTCCGCTATACTCGTTCTATGCATCCAGAGTAAGCGGCATTCAGCGCGCCTTCCGCGCGCGGCCGACGCATTTTCGGAAGGAGCCCCCACATGCCCAGGTACTTGCTTCAGGCCAATTACGTCGGCGAGGGGATCAAGGGACTGCTGAAGGAGGGCGGCACAGGCCGGCGCGCCGCCGCCAAGCAGGCGATCGAGTCGGTAGGCGGCACGATGGAGGCTTTCTATTTTGCCTTCGGCGAGACGGACGCCTACGTGATTGCCGAGGTGCCTGACCAGGTGAGCATGGCAGCGCTCGCGCTGACGGTCAGCGCCAGCGGAGCCGTGGCGACTCGTACCACGGTCTTGATGACAGCGGACGAGGTCGATGCGGCGACGAGGAAGAGTCCGAGCTATCGGGCGCCTGGGCGATAGCCTTTGAGCTTGCAGGCGACGGTCGGTTCGAGCCAACAGGAACACCAGTGAAGACACGGCAGCTCATGGCCATGGGCATTCCTGCGGGGCCGCCGGCGGAAACCGCCAAGCGACTCCTGCAGGAAGCGAAGAAGGCCAAGCGCAGCATGACGACGGTCACCGAAGAGCTGAAACGCGTCGCCGCATCGCCGGAGGAGTTCACGGCGGACGAGACCTACAAGGAGCTGGCCCGTCACCTTCTCGAAAAATCCGCAGCCGGCCGCACTTTCAGGCCTCGGGGCGAGGACGCGCCGTACCGAGTCTGGGGCACCGGGCTCGAGCCCGATGCCGTGCAGCAGCTGAAGAACGCCTGCAAACTGCCCGTCGCGGTGGCTGGCGCCCTGATGCCTGACGCGCACGTGGGCTATGGCCTGCCGATCGGAGGCGTGCTGGCCACCCGCAACGCCGTCATCCCGTACGCGGTTGGGGTGGATATCGCTTGCCGCATGAAGATGACGGTGCTGGACATGCCGGTGAGCACTCTGGAGGAAGGCAAGCCGCGGCTCATCGAGGCAATCGAGAAGGAGACACGGTTCGGCATCGGCGCCGCGTTCGAGTCGAAACGCCAGCACGACGTGATGGATCGCGACTGGAAGGTATCGCCTGTCACCTTGGAGATGAAGGACCGCGCATGGGCACAGCTCGGCACCAGCGGGAGCGGCAATCATTTCGTGGAGTTCGGCGAGCTGACGGTCATCGACGCGGCAGTCGGCCTTGCACCGGGCCGCTACCTGGCGCTCCTGAGCCACTCGGGAAGCCGCGGCACGGGCGCGCAGGTCGCCCAGCACTACAGCCGACTCGCCCGCAAGCTCCACCCCGAGCTCCCGCAGGAGCTGGGGCATCTCGCGTGGCTCGATCTCTCGACCGACGCCGGGCAGGAGTACTGGGCGGCAATGGAGCTGATGGGTGCCTACGCGGCCGCGAACCACGCACTGATACACAAACATATCGCCCGGGCGCTCGGCGCTGAAGTCATGCTCGATCTGGAGAATCACCACAACTTCGCCTGGCGGGAACGGCACCGGCTCCCGGACGGCTCGGAGGCCGACGTCATCGTTCACAGGAAGGGCGCAACGCCTGCCGGCGCTGGCATCGTCGGCATAATCCCCGGCTCGATGGGCACGCCGGGTTACGTGGTGCGCGGAAAGGGCGTCGAGGCCTCGCTCAACTCAGCCTCTCACGGGGCGGGCCGGCGCGTGAGCCGCACGAGGGCGAAGCAGCAGTTTCGGTGGGACGAGACGCGCAGGTTTCTGCGCGAACGTAGGGTGACGCTGCTCTCCGCAGGTCTGGACGAGGTGCCGATGGCCTACAAGGACATCGACGAGGTGATGGCGGCGCAGGAGGAGCTGGTCCAGCCGCTCGCACGCTTCGACCCTCGCCTCGTCAAGATGGCGGGCGGGCACGAGCCGCCAGAGGACTGAAAGGACGGGTGTGCCGAAGCTCGTACGTTGGCTGACCGTCTGCCACGAGTCGGAGGGGCCGGCCGGTGCCGTTCGAGGCGACCGGGCCGGCCGCCAAACCCCGCTAGGCGTGCATCTCCTTCTCGAACTTCTTCATGAACTCCGCCTGGCGCGCGTTCAACTCCTCCTCTGTGAGATCTTCCTTGCGCGTGGCGATCGTCCACCGGTAGCCGAACGGGTCCGTGAATGAACCGCTGCGATCCCCCCAGAACTGGTCCGCCAACTCACCCATGCCCGGCAGTACCTTTGCGCCGGCGCCTACGGCGCGTTTGAACATCGAGTCGCAGTCTTCCACGTACACCCAGAGCGACATCGGCGAGCCGCCCAGTCCATGCGGCCCCTTGAATCCCATCATCGCGTCGTTGAGCATAACGTGTGAATCGCCGACGCGGATCTCCGCGTGCAGGATCTTGCCGTCTGGCCCGACCGCACGCCCGAGTTCCTCCGCCCCCAGCGCCTGTTTGTACCACTCGATCGCCTGCGCGGCGTTGTCGAGCGTCATCGACGGCGTGACGGTGTGGTAGCCCTCGGGAACCGGCCTCTTCGCCTTGGCCATTTCGTCCTCCTTCGCCTCGCTGAAACCGCGAGGTTCATCGTGTCGAGCGAACCCGGACTGACGTGCAAGACGGCGGCCGTCCGGGACGCAGGCTCGACCGTTGAGAGGGCGGGCTGGCGCAGACGGCGGCGGCAGTTGCTAACCTGGAATCCGGAGACCTCGGCGCACGAGCATCGGCTCGATCGTCGGCTCCTTGCCGCGGAAGTCGCGGTACAGCTTCGCGTAGTCGGAGACGTTCCCCCGCGAGAGGATCATCTGCCTGAACCTGTCCCCGTTGGCCCTCGTCAGACCGCCGTTCTCCGTGAACCACTGGAAGGCGTCGTTGTCGAGCATCTCCGCCCAGAGGTACGCGTAGTAGCCGGCGTCATAACCGTTTGCCCAGATGTGGAGGAAGTAGGTAGATCGATAGCGTGGCGGCACGACCTTGGCATCCACGCCGGCCTTCTCGAGCGCGGCCGCCTCGAAGACGGCAGCATCCGGCACGGGCGAGCCAGGCGGCAGAGAGTGCCAGGCCATGTCCATGGAGGCGGCTCCAAGAAGCTCGGTGAGCGCGTAGCCCTGGTTGAAGGTCATCGACTTGCGGATCTTGTCGGCGAGGTCGGGCGGCAGCGGCTTTCCGGTCTCGTGGTGCACCGCGTAGTTGGCGAGCACCTTCTCGAACAGTGCCCAGTGCTCGTTGACCTGCGAGGGCAGTTCGACGAAGTCGCGCGCCACGTTCGCGCCAGAAAGCGTCGGGTACTCCGAGTCGGCGAAGATCCCGTGCAACGCATGGCCGAACTCGTGGAACATCGTGCCCACCTCGTCGAAGGTGAGGAGCGCCGGGCGGCCGGGCGCGGGCCTGGCGAAGTTGGCGACGTTGACCACGACGGGCTTCGTTCCGAGGAGCTTGGACTGCTGCACGAAGTTGTCCATCCACGCGCCACCGTTCTTGTTGTCCCTCTTGAAGTAGTCGCAGTAGAAGAGGGCCAGCGGCGAACCGTCCTTGTCGAACACTTCGAAGACCCGGACGTCCGGATGGTAGACGGGAAGATCTTTTCGCTCCTTGAAGGTGATGCCGTAGAGCTCGTGCGCCGCGAAGAAGACGCCGTCCCTGAGGACGCGATCGAGCTCGAAGTACGGCGCGAGGCTCGAGTTGTCCAGGTCGTAGCGGGCCTTGCGCAATCGCTCCGCGTAGAAGTCCCAGTCCCACGGCGCAAGCCTGAAGCCGGCCCCCTCCTCGTCGACCAGCGCCTGAAGGGCACGGGCTTCAGCGCGGGCGTTGGCCATGGCGGGCGGAACCAGCCGCCGCAGGAAACCATGGACGGCATCGGGCCTGGCGGCCATCTGCTCCTCGAGAGCCCACGCTGCGTGCGATGGGTAGCCGAGCAGCGCCGCACGGCGTGCCCTCAACTCCGCGAGCTTCCTGATCGTGTCGCGCGTGTCGTTCGCGTCGCCGCGCTCCGCGCGCGTCCAGGAAGCGTTGAACAGCCGCTCGCGCGTAGCGCGGTTGGTGAGCGAAGCCAGTGCCGGCTGCCGGGTCGTGTTCTGCAGCGGCAGCACCCACTTCCCCTCGAGACCCCTCGCCTTTGCTGCTTCTGAGGCCGCCTGGATCTCGTCGTCCGAGAGGCCGGCCAGCTCCGACAGGTCCGACGAAACGAGCGCGCCGGCCTTCGCAGCTGCGAGGAGCATGTTGGTGAACTTCGCGCTCAGGGCCGCGTCCTGCTCGTTCAGCTCCTTCAGGAGTGTCTTGTCGGAGTCCGACAGCCGCGCGCCCGAGCGTAGGAAGCGCTTGTGCCAGTACTCCGCGAGACGCAGCTGCTGGCCCTCGAGACCCAGCTTGTCGCGCTGCCCGTAGATGGCTTCGATGCGCTCGAAGAGCTTCGCGTCGAGGAGAATCGCGTCTTCGTGCGCAGCGAGCCTCGGCGCGATCTCCTCCTGCAGGGCCTGGAGCGCCGGGTTGGTGTTGGCCGAGGCCAGGTTGTTGAAGATCAGGTTCACCCGGGTCAGGAGCTGGCCGCTCCTTTCGAGGGCAACCAGCGTGTTGTCGAAGGTCGGCGGCTGGGCGTTGCCGGCGATTGCCGCGGTCTCTTCGATCTGCTGTTTCATCCCCGCCTCGAAAGCGGGTTTGAAATCCCCGTCTTGGATCTCGTCGAAAGGCGGCGCCCCGAACGGGAGCGGACTAGGGGTGAGCAGCGGGTTGGCTCGCGCGGTAGCTGGCGCCTGGGTCTCCGACACTGTTGACGGCCCCGAAGAGCATGAAATGAGCCACACGGTGCAGGAAACTGCAAGTGCAACCAGGACGAGACCGTCCGGTCGGGCTGTCGTCAGAAGTTGTCTCATTCGCGTCTCCCGAACCCGGCAACGCTGCCACGAGTGCCGCGAGCAGCAGCCCGACGGCAGGAACGTAGCCGTTGCCGATCGAAAAGCCAGTTCGTCGATCTGCTCCGGCGCCAGGCAGACCGGATGGCAAGCCCTCAGAAAGCCACTGGAACGATGACGGCACCAACGGCTGGCCCATCTTGCCAGATGGGCGGCGTTGCCGCGATCCATGCGCCAATCGCCGCGGACCAGCCGGCGCTCGCCGCGCCCTCCGCCAGCACGAGCGGAGCCGGTTCATAGTGCCGGGCTTCACGACCCACGTTACTTCTCGATCCTGAAAGAAGCAGTTATCGTCGTACCCGGCTTGAGCATCGCCCAGACTGGACAGATGGTGCTTTCCGACACCGCGATGGCCTTGGCGACCGCAGCGTGATCAACCGGCCCCCGCACCACGAACTCGAGCGCCATGGCTGTGAACACGGTCGGATGCTCCGCCCGGCGCTCGCCGCGAGCGGTGACTGTCAGGCCCGAAACACTCTGGCCTGCTCGGCGCAGCAGAGCAACCAGCGATCCGCCCGCGCAGGATGCCAGGCTCCCGAGCAGCAACTCCAAGGGGCGGGGGCCCGCTCCGGGGTCGCCCGCTTCCAACGGGTAGTCCGTGGTAGACGTATGCGAGCCCGCCGTGACCTCGAAGCACATGTCATGCTGCTGCACCGCTTGCGCTACGTACTCCATTCCTCCTCCAGGTCAAACGGCCGCGAACGTACCGCGGGGCATGAAAGTCCGGCCGATGCACCGGCACGCGAACTTGCCGGCATGTTTCCGCAGCCGGAGCAGTGAAGGGGCGCTGGATTATCCGGCTGAAACGAGCTCGAGGGCAAGCTTCCGGGACCTCGTGCAAGAAGCTCTGGCGGCAACTGGGGCCAGACGGACGAACCGGTGTAACATGTCGTTCCCCTTGGAGTGCTCGATGACCAGACTGCTCCCTGTCCTGACGCTCACGTTGGCCGTGACCGGTATTTCCGCATGCGGACGGACCGGGCCGGCCGAAGATGGGACCGCCGCGCCCGCGGCAGCTGGCACCGCAGCCGGCGGATTGACTACGCTCGCGGCGATCCTGCCCACGGCCAACGACGTGGCCGGCTGGGAGGTGACGCGAGCCCCACGGTCCTTCACGCCAGACAACCTGTGGGAATTGATAGACGGCGCTGCTGACGGTTTCTTGAATTACGGCGTCGAGGGGGTCGTCACGGCCGAATACAGGCAGCCGGGAACAGGCTACGAGGCCGTGGTCGAGGTCTACCAGATGAAGGACCCGCTCAACGCCTGGGGCAAGTACGCCGAGGAGCGCAACCCGGGATACGACTTCCTCGAAGTCGGCAACGAAGGATACTCGGGCGGGTCGTCCGTCAACTTCTGGAAAGGCCGGTACTACGTGAAGATGACGACCTTCCAGGAAAAACCCGAGACAATCCATGAAGTGGTGGAGCTGGGAAAGGCCGTCGCGGCGAAGATTGGGGCGGGAGGGGCCGAACCGATCGAACTCTCATGGTTTCCCAAGAAGAACCAGGTCCCGCATGCGACGCTGTACGTCCCTAAGGACGTCCTCGCACAGAGCTACCTGTCCAATGGGTTCGAAGCCAGGTACAAGGCCGGCGCCACGGAGTACAAGCTGATCCTCATCGGCATGGAGAACGAATCCGCCGCCACCGACGCGCTGAAGCGCTATCGGGAGTACGTCGCGACAGGCGGGAAGGACTTGCATGACCTGCGAGGCCCGGCACAGGGAGGCTTCGCGGGCAAGGACGGTTTCTACGGGAACCTGGCGGCCATCCGCGCCGGCAGGCACCTGCTCGTCTCGCTGGGCGCCCCATCCGAGGAAACCGCAATCGAACAGCTCCGAGAGACGGCCGCCGTTATCAGCCACCAGGGCCGATAGCGGGCCCTGACGGCCCTGCGGGCCGGCCGGGAGGAGCGGCGGCGATTGTCTCGCCTTCGCACGCGGCTGCTAGGCGTACATGGCTCGGAGGTCCCGCACCCGCTCGCCGATCCGGACAGTGTCCCGGCACCGCGCCGAGCAGCGCTCGCACGCGGCGCAGTTCCCGAGGCTGGCAGCCTCCGGGATCTCCTCGAAGGTGGCGCGCGCCTGCTCGAAGTTGGCGTAGTTTGCCGCGTACATGTGCGTGCGCATCAGCGCCGGTATGTCCACCCCCCTCGGGCACGTGACCAGGCAGGTTCCGCACTGCTTGCAGAAATCGAGTGCCGCCTGCGCGTTCTTGTCCTCCAGCCACGCCTTCTCTTCCGCCGTGTACTCGATGTTCGAAGCGACCAAGAAGCTCTGGGCCAGCTGGTCCGCATTGGTGAATCCCGGGATCGCCGTCGCGATCTCGGTGTGCCGCAGTACCCACTTGAGAAGCGCGGTGTGATTGAGCACGCCGAGGTTCTTCGCCCTGCCCCCGGTCTGCGTCTTCATGGCGATCACGCCAACACCCTTCGAGGCTGCCTCCTTGATGGCCGCGATGAGGTCGGCATCGGTCGCGTTCGTGACGTTGAAACCGATGAGGACAACATCGTAGGCTCCGGTCTGGGCTGCGCTCCTCAGGATCCCGGCCTGGCCCGCATGCTGCGACACGCCGATGAAGCGGGCGATCTTCTTCTGCTTGCACTCCTGGAGCGCTGCGAGGACCTCGGGGTTGTTCATCTGCTCCACCGAAGGCTGGTGGATCATCAGCACGTCGATGTAGTCCGTCTGGAGGCGCTCCAGGCATCCGGCGACGCTGGCCAGCGCGGCCGCCTTCAGCTCGCCGGCCTGCCCGCGCGGGAAGCGGATCTTCGTCTGGATGATCACCTTGTCGCGGACACCCATCTGCCGGAACACTCCGCCGACCATCTGCTCGTTTCGGCCCTGCTGGTAGCCTTCCGCCGTGTCGAAGAGGCGCACGCCAACCTCGTAGGCCTGCTTCAGCAGTTCCGGGTTGTTGGCGTTCATCACGCCCATACTCACAATCGGCAGCCTGATGCC
The DNA here is from genome assembly GCA_041947015.1 of Vicinamibacterales bacterium. GTDB lineage: Bacteria > Acidobacteriota > Vicinamibacteria > Vicinamibacterales > Fen-181 > JBHGBL01. The sequence continues at coordinate 13,214 of JBHGBL010000014.1, read as the reverse complement.
TGTCCGCCCGAGCGTCCTTTGGATGACGGCTCCGGCCTTCGACCCGGCGGGCGATTGGCCCGCCGGCCCCGACCGGCTCCAACCGGCTACCCCTGCGGCTGCCAGGGCGATGGGCGCGCGCGACAGGAACTGGCGTCTGCTGCTAACGGTATTCACTGAAGACATGGGTGCTCCCCTTCACGTCCGGCGTTTTCAGATGCTCGACGGGAATCCGCCACAGACCGCGCGGCGAGAACGCTTCCATTATGACGGCGCTGTCAAGACGAGCTGGTCGAAATGGCCCGAGGCGCACGAGAGGCCGCCGGTGGCCGCAAACGACGGCGCGATTGCCCTGTTCCTCTATCGAGGAAGCCGGGAGCTGGCTTCGAGTGCAGTCGGGTGAGTGCTCTGAAGGAAGGAGGGGGGACAAAGCCCTCGCGAATGGAATCCCGGCGTCCGCCTTCGCCATTCGAGACTACGGCGGACACCTTGCGGCTGGCGCAGCAACTAAGGTTGGCGGGGTCGACGGGACTCGAACCCGCGGCCTCCGGCGTGACAGGCCGGCGTTCTAACCAACTGAACTACGACCCCGCGTTCCGAACGACTGGCACCGACGTTTGCCTTGCCCGAACCCCAGCGCCCCTTGCCAGCCGTAGCCAGCAGTGAATCGAGGCCGGCGAAGGCTGGTGGGCGGTACAGGATTCGAACCTGTGACAGCCGGCGTGTAAAGCCGGTGCTCTTCCACTGAGCTAACCGCCCGGCCGGCAACCGGCTGCCCGGCAAACACGAGATTATAACCTGACCGCGCGCCTTCGAGGAAGACCAATCTACGACAGAGCCGCCTTGAGGCTGAGAAGTCCCATTGCCAGCAGCAATCCCAGAACGGCTCGATACTCCCGGTTGCGCAGCGACCTCTCGAGGCTGAACGTCCTCATCGCTGTTGCGGCAGCCCCCTTCCGGTAGGACCTGTACTGGTCGGCGAAGTGTTCCGCGAGGTAGCTCTGCTCAGTCCGGATCGCCGAGCCGAAACCCACGACGAGGTAGACCGCCGTTATCGCCCAGACCGCCGGGCTGGCGGACGCAACGGCAAGGCCGACACCCATCAGTGCCGAGCCAGCGTAGAGCGGGTGCCCTGTCCACCGGTACGGACCCGACGCCGTCACCTCGCGGTTCTTTTCCAGGTGCCCCGAAGCCCAGACGCGAAGCATCTCTCCCGCAACCGCAAGCGGCAGGCCCCAGGCGAGGGATTTCCATGTCGGCCGCGCGAGCAGCAAGGCCACCGCGCCGAGCGCGAAACCGAGCGGCACCCTGAGCCTGGCCACGCGCGCACCCGCGTCAGGCATTGGTGTGAACTCCCGCCAGCCGGCGGTCGACTGCTTCCGACACCTCGTCTACGGTGATGTCGAGGATACACGCCTCCGGCCGCCTGCAGCGCCGCTTGTGGTGGCACTCGCAGGAGGCGAACCGCGACACCGACACGTCGTTCCCGGACCACGGCCCGTTGCGAGCCGGGTCGGTCGGCCCATAGATACCGACGATTGGTGTCCCGACGGCGGCGGCTATGTGGAGGGGCCCGGTATCGCCAGCGACCATCAACCGCGCCGCAGACACCAGGCTCACGAGGTCCGCAATACTAGTTCTCGGGGCCACGAACGCGGCGCCATTGCTGCGGTCGGCGACCGCGCGGGCCAGGCGCTCCTCGCCGCGTCCCCACAAGACGACGGAAGGAAGACCGTGGCGGATGGCGATTGTCGAGGCAAGGCTGCCGAAGCGCTCGGTCGGCCAACGCTTGTTCGGCCAGCCCGCGCCGGGATTCAGCAAGGCAAATGCGCTACGGCCATGGCCCGCCAGCCTAGCCCTCACCTCGTCGAGCGCCGCCGATGCCGGCCGCAGCAGCGGAAAATCGCGCATGGGCCGATCGATCCCCACCCGGCGGACCACCGTCAGGTTCTTGTCCACGACGTGCACCGCCCCCGACGGGATGACCGTCTCCGAGTAGAAGAAGCGCGCCGGCCGCTCCCGAAGGTACGGCGCCGAGAAACCGACGACGCGGCGCGCGCCGGACAGGCGCGCGAGGGCAGCCGACTTGATGAGCCCCTGGAGATCGAATGCGGCGTCGTACGAGGTACCGCGCATCGACATCACCGCGCGAATCGTCCCAGAAGCTCCCCGAAAGACCTTGTGCCCTTGCTCCGGCAGCTGCATGGCGCCCCTGGGAGCGGACAGGAGCAGCCGGCAATCGATCGGCGGGACGAGGTCGAGTATTTCGTGATGCCGGGCCGCCGCCAGCCAGTCGACCCGGGCCTCCGGGAAGGCCGCCCTCAACGCCGCAGCGACCGGGAGCGCGTGGATGATGTCGCCGAGCGCGCCGAGGCGGACAATCAGGAACGAAGCCAAGCGGCCCCCTCCGCCAACCTTCAGGCCCTCCTGATGCGCGAAACCAGGTCCGCCGTCGAGTGGTCCTTCGGGTCGCCGACAATGGCCACACGACCGCCATAGGACCTGACGGTCTCGCGCTCCGGGACGGTGTCGATCGTGTAGTCGGTCCCCTTGCAGTGCACGTCAGGCCGGAGCAGCTCGAGGAGCCGCGCGACGGTCTCGTCGTCGAAGATCACGACGAAGTCCACGCCGCGAAGGGCCGCCACGATCTCGGCCCGCTCCGCCTGCCCGAGGAGCGGTCTGCCTGGCCCTTTGAGGCCCCTGACGCTCTCATCCGAGTTGACAGCGACGATCAACCGGTCGGCCTCCCTTGCCGCAGCTTGCAGGTAGCGGACATGCCCTACGTGCAAGATGTCGAAGCAACCGTTGGCGAAGGCGATCGTCCGCCCCTCGGCACGTTCGAGCCCCACCAGCTCGAAGAGTTCGGCTTCCGTCACTACGCGTCCCACGGCGACCTTTCCCTGTCCGGCTGCGGGTGCAGCCTGCTCGTCCGGCGAGGCCCGGCGGCGGTGCAGCCGGGCCATCGCCCCGGGCTAGAAGATACACACATTGCGGACCACGGAGATCGCTTGTCTGACAAACCCGCTTGCCTGACGCCGCGGCTGGCCTCGGCGACAGGCTCCCTCTACCCGGACGGAGGCCGCCCGAGGCCCCGAGGAGCGCCTGCGGATACGCCCGTGCCGAGAATCACGCTCACCGCCTCGATCAGGTTCTCGACGACTGCATAAGGCTGCGCCACGGCGCCTGGCCCTCGTTCTTCCTCGGTGCGGCCGTAGCCTGTCCTCACCAGTATGCTCCGTGCTCCGGCCGCGTGGCCGAGTTGAACGTCGAGCCAGCGGTCGCCCACAACGAACGACCGCCCGAGATCGAGTCCCAGCTCGGCGGCAGCCGCGAGCGCCAGGCCGGGACGCGGCTTGCGGCATTCGCAGTTCTTTCTGTACCGCTCTATGGTCGCGTCCGGATGGTGCGGACAATAGTAGAAGCCGTCGATTCGCGCCCCGCCCTGGCTCATCCTCCGCGCGAGGTACTCCTCCACCTCGCCGACGAACGTCTCGTCGAAAAAGCCGCGCGCGACCCCGGCCTGGTTCGAGACGACCGCCACCTTGAAGCCAGCGCGGTTCAGCAGCCGCACCGAGTCGATGCTCCAGGGAAACAGCTTCAGCCGCTCGATGCGATCGAGATAGCCGACCTCCTCGATGAGCGTGCCGTCACGATCGAGGAGAACGGCGGGGCGACCTGTCATCGTGTCCGTATGGCCAACGTCGACGTCTGACTTCACGGCAATTACACCCGCGGCCCGATACTCCGGCGGGCCCACAGCGAACTCGAGACCTAGAACTCGAGACTATCCGGTCCTGGTCCTTGGTCCCTAGTTCTTCAGTCCTCGGCCCGCAGTCACTAGTCCCTCAGTCCTCAGCACTCAGTCCTAATCCATCCCCTCACCACCTCGAACACCCGTCCGGCCCCGATGCGCGACATGCATCGGTGGTCGATCGGGCACTCGCGCAGCATGCACGGACGGCACCATGCAGACGCCGTCACGATCGTGTGGCCGCAGCCGCTCGACTCGAACGGCAGCGGAGCGGTTGCCATCTCGTCGCTCGCGCCGAAGATCGCAACGACGTGCACGCCAAGGGCAGCGGCCAGGTGCATGGCGCCCGAGTCGTTCGAGACGAACACGCGGCACGAGCGCATGACGCCCGCGAGCGTCTCGAGGTCTGTCTGGCCGATGAGGTCGACTACGGGCGTCCCCTCACCGGGCTGGCGGCCGCTGAACATGCGGCCTCCGAGCGCCGCGGCTATCGCCCGGCCGGCTTGCCGGTCGCCGCCACTGCCGACGAGCACGCTCGCCCCGCCGTCACCGGCCACGAGGACCGCGAGCTCGGCGAAGCGTTCCGGCAGCCACCGTTTCGCGTGGCCGTATGCCGCACCGGGCGCCATGCCGACGAGCGGCGCTTCACCGTCCCAGCCTCGCCGCTTCAAGAGGTCCCGCGCCTTGCCCTCCGCCTCGATGGGTGGGCTGAGTCTCGCGATGGCGGGACCGTTCGACATGCCCAAGGCCGCAGTCAGCCCCTGGTAGTATGCCGACTGGTGTGTCCTCGCGCGAAGGTGCCTGACGGCGCGTGTGAGAAGCGGGCCTCGGCAATCGCGGCGGTAGCCCCATCGCTCCTTCACCCCGGCGCGCCTTGCGAGCCACGCGCTGTGAAAAGAGTTCGGCAGCAACACGGCGACGTCGAACCCGCCCTGTTTCAAGCGCTCGACGTTCTTCTGTGGGATCCAGCGTGCAATCCCGCGTCCCTCCTTCAAGACCAGCACGTCATCTGCGTCCGGGACCCAGCTGTAGAGCGGCGCCACTTTCGCCCGCGCGGCCACTGCCAGTCGCGCTTCCGGAAAGGTTCTGCGCACATCCGCCAGCGCAGGCAGAGCCATGACAGCATCGCCCAGCCAGTTCGGCGCAAAGACGACAACACGTTCGAAGGTGTGCTCGGTCAATCAGCGATCAGCGTCAGCAGCTATCGAGCTATCAGCTTTCAGCGGTCAGCGGTCAGTTTTCAGCCATAGAGTTCAGCGTCCGCGGCCGCCACGCGGCCCCAACCTGGCGCGCGCACCATCGGTTACGTCTCCTGCGGCTCCTCCCCGTTTTGCAGGCTTGCGCCCCGGTCGCCTCTGGCGCTCGGGAACATTCCGGGAAGCGCGTCTGCCGCGTTCTCGTCGCGCCAGCGCCGGTGCATCCACAGCCACAAGTGCGGGTAGCGGCGGACGTACATCTCGAGGACGTCGGTGCACCGCTGAGTGAAATCGCGTATCGCCTCGGGGCTGTCGTCCGCCGGCGGCGGCACCGGCGGCTCGTAGACCATCCGGTAGCGCCCGTCGGCGGTCGGGATCGCAAACACCGGGATAACGACGGCTCCGGTCCTGCGCGCAAGGACCGCCACCGATGGAGTCGTCGCCGCCGGACGGTCGAAGAAGTCCACGAACACCCTGTCCGAACCGTGCACGTGCTGATCTATGAGCATCGCCACACCCTGGTTGGCCGACAGGGCACGCATGATCCGGCGCGCGGCTCCCTTCCTGTAGATCACGCTGTTGCCGGTCGACTGGCGAAGGCGCTCCAGCATCGCGTTCAGGTACGGGTTGTCGAGGGCCCGCGCGAGGACGCCGATAGGCGCGACCTTCAGGGCATGGACAATGCCGTTGAGCTCCCAGAATCCGAAGTGGCCTGTAAGGAAGATGACGCCGTGCCCGGACGAGTAAGCCTGCCTTGCACGATCGTCGCCTTCGAACTCGACCAGGCTCAACATCTCGTCCTGCGTCAGCGTGCTGAACTTCAAGAGCTCGAGCGCGAGGCGGCCGAAGTGCAGGAACACGCTTCGGCAGAGGGCCCTGCACTCGCGCTCGCTCCGCAGCGGGAAAGCGCGAACGAGGTTCGAGCGGGTGATTCTCCGGTGCGTGCCGTCCACCGCGTAGAAGGCGAAGCCCAGAGCGTTTCCGAGCCCTCGGACGGCGCCCCAGGGAAGCAGCCGGACGAGGACCGTCATCACAACGACCGCGAAGTACTCGAGCCTGTGCCTCAAGTGGCTCCCTTCACCGGCTGCGCTCGCTGGCCGGCAGCCGACTTGCCAGGCCGTCGGCCTTCCACCGGCCGGCGATCGCCGATCGGAGATCTTGCGCGCCAGCGCGCGCCGCTGCAAGCCTTTCGCCGATCTGCCCGGCGAGGAAGCTGCAGAAAGCCTCTTCCGGGTCGGGCCTCACCTCCATCGGCACGAAGAGGACCGGCGTTCGGAGCGGCCGGTGAGGCATCATGCGCGCCGCGTCCTTCTCGGTCGTCAATACCACGTCGGCGCCCGCTTCGCGGCGGGTCCGCTCTATCCGGGTCAGCAGGTCCCTCGTTATGGGCCCGTGATCGCCGAGCCGCACCTCTCCGACAACCTCCCACCCCGCCCGCCTCAGGTCGCGGGTGAAGCGTTCCGGCAGAGCAATGCCCGCTACGGCTATCGCCTTGCGCGCACGGCCCGCACCTGCCCGAGGAGCGGCGGCAATTGCAGCACCGCCGGTTGGCTGTGGAGGTTGCGCAAGCCCTTCGGCCGCACCGACGTCCCCGGTGTCGACTGTCCGGCCGGTGTCTACCAACCGCGGGATACCCATAACCCGTCGCAAGCGGAAGACGGGACCTGCGTGGATGTTCGAGATGGATCTCTCGGCCTCGAGGTCGTCTTCGCCCTCGTCTGCTGCGATGACGACCGCGCTCGCCCTCGATAACGTCTCGAGCGGCTCGCGCAGCAGTCCGAACGGGAGCGGCCGGCCCTTCAGGATATCCGCCGCCGACACGATGACGATTTCCACCTCCCTGGCGAGCTCCATGTGCTGGAAGCCGTCGTCGAGAACGTGCACAGTGGCGCCGAAGCGCCTCTCCGCCAAGCGCCCGGCCAGGTAACGGTCCGCCGCGACGAAAACTCCGACGCCCGGCAGCCGCCGCGCCAGCATCAGCGGCTCGTCCCCTGACCGAGCCAGGTCCGCCATGACACGCTGGCCGTCGCTCACGACAACGACGCCGTCCGAGCCGTGCGTTCGCCGGTAGCCCCGCGTCAACACGGCCGGCATCTCGCCCGACTCGGCCAGCATTCGCGCCAGCCATGCTACGAGCGGCGTCTTCCCCCTGCCACCAGCCGCGAGGTTGCCCACGCTGACGACCGGCGCAGACAGCCGGCGCACGGCTTCGGGATGCCGCTCGTACCAGGAGCGCCTTGCTTTCGCGGCGTATGCGTAGATGTTCAATGACTCACCGGACCAGCCGCAGCTGGGGCGCGCCGGCGGCGTTGACGCTCTCGGGCGGCATCAGCCGTTCGATCACCTCGAGGGTCCTGTCCCTGGCACCCCGGTTCGATTCGACGACGGCGAGGGCGGCTCTGCCGAGGCGCTCGCGCTCGGCCTCATCATCGAGGAGGCCGTTGACCGCTGCTTCGAGTTCCTCCCCGTCGCGCACCTGGACAGCGGCCTTCTTCGAGAGGAACGCCTCCGCTATCTCGCTGAAGTTCTCCATGTGCGGACCGAAGACGACAGGCTTCCCATGGGCTGCGGGCTCGAGGATGTTGTGACCTCCTGCCGTGACGAGGCTCCCGCCGACGAACACCACAGTGGCCACCTGGTAGAGCGATGCAAGCTCGCCGATGGTGTCGAGGATCACGACCTCGGCCGTGGGCTCGCTGTCGATCACGAGGTCGCTGCGGCGTGTCGTATCGAAGCCGGCATCGCGCGCCAGGCGCTCGACCTCGCCGAACCGCTCCGGGTGACGGGGCGCGATCACCATCAGCGCCGATGGCCGCGTGGCCCTGATGCGCTCGAAAAGCGACAGCAGGATGCTCTCCTCGCCCCTCAGGGTGCTTCCGGCGACGATGACCGGCCGCCCGGCGGCTGTACGGAAGAACCTGAGCACACGATCCGCCCGCCTGGCGCCCTGACCGGTCGCCGCGGGCAGCGAATCGAACTTCAGGCTGCCCGTGACCGTGATTCGCGAGGGATCCGCGCCGAGATCGACGAGCCGATCCCTCGTGGCCTCGCTTTGGACGAGGCAGTGATCCACGTCGGCGAGCACGCGGCGGAACCAACGGCGGACGAGCCGGTAGCGCGGGTACGACCGCGACGAGATCCGGCCGTTGACGAGCAAGGTTCTGACGCCTCTGGCGCGTGCCGCGCGGAGGAGGTTCGGCCAGATCTCGGTCTCCATCATGATGAAGAGGCTGGGGCGTGCCAGGCGGAAGACCCTGCGCACGATGAACGGCAGGTCCAGCGGAAAGTAGAAGACCGCATCCGCCGCCGGCACGCTCGATCGGGCAACCTGCTGCCCCGCGACGGTGGTGGTCGAAACGAAGAGCCTCAAGCCGGGATAGAGCCGCCTCAGGTCGTCCATTATCGACCGCGCCGTCAGCACCTCGCCCACCGAGACGGCGTGTATCCACACCGACCGCTCACCGTCGACATTGAATGAAACGGGGAGGTAGCCCAGCCTCTCGCCGAGGCCGCCGATGTACTTCCTGTGGCGAAGGGCTTCGTAGACGAACTTCGGGACGAGCGCCACGCAGTAGACGAGCCCGAGCAGTGTGTAGACGAAGTACATGAGCCAGGAAGGGCACCCTGGGGCCGCTGGCGCTGGGCGGCCTGGAATCGGGGCAGTATAGCCCGCGGTTTGTCCGGACCGCAACCGCCGGCTCGACATCGGCAGTCTGGCGGCTGAGTGCCGCAGCCGCGTGGCAACTCGTAATTACAGAAAGAGCCGTTGCACCGCAATGCCAGGTTTGTTCGCGATGCAATGCGTATTAGAATGATGCGTTCTGCACTGTTACGTCGCATCAGGCTTCACCACGCGGCCCCGCCGACCACAGGCGGCGTTTCGGCTGCGAGCGAGGAGGGGAGATGGCGGTAAGAGTGGGAATCAACGGGTTCGGACGAATCGGCAGGAACATCATGCGCGCGTCGCTCGGGCGGCACGAGTTCGATTTCGTAGCCGTCAACGACATAACGAACGCGGCAACGCTGGCGCACCTGCTGAAGTACGACTCTGTTCTTGGCAACCTCGACCGCAAGGTCGTCGCCCGCGAGGACGCCATCGCGGTGGACGATGAGGAATTCCAGGTTCTGTCGGTAAAGGACCCCGCCCAGCTGCCGTGGAAAGACCTCGGGGTCGACATCGTCTTCGAGTCCACGGGCAAGTTCACCGCCCGCGACGACGCGGCCAAGCACATCGCGGCCGGGGCGAAGAAGGTGATCGTGACGGCACCTGCAAAGGGGCCGGACGTGATGATCGTCATGGGGGTGAACGAGGACAAGTACGACCCGGCCAGCCACCACATCATCTCGAACGCCTCGTGCACGACGAACTGCCTCGCGCCGGTGGCGAAGGTGCTTCACGACAGGTTCCGGATCGTGAAGGGTTGGATGACTACCTGCCATTCGTACACGAACGACCAGCAGCTTCTGGACCTGCCGCACAAGGACCTCCGGCGGGCCCGCGCCGCGGCGCTCTCGATCATTCCGACGACAACCGGCGCTGCCGTCGCGGTCGGCCAGGTGATGCCGGATCTCAAGGGCAAGCTGGACGGCATCTCGCTGCGCGTCCCGACGCCGAACGTCTCGATAGTGGACCTGGCCGCGCTCGTCGAGAAGAAGACGACGGCCGAGGAAGTGAACGCGGCGTTCAGGGAGGAGGCCGCCGGGCGGTTGAAGGGTCTCCTCGAATTCGTGGACGTGCCGCTGGTCTCGATCGACTTCCGCGGCAACGAGCACTCCGCGATCGTCGATGGACCGTACACCAAGGTGATGGACGGCGACTTCGTCAAGGTGCTGGCGTGGTACGACAACGAGTGGGGCTACTCGTGCCGCTGCATCGACCTCGTCGAGCACCTGGTCAAGCAGGGTCTGTGAGCTGGAGGGCGCCGTGCCGAAGATGACGATCCGCGACCTGTCCCTCGAGGGCAAGCGCGTCTTCATGCGTGTCGACTTCAACGTGCCGATCAAGAACGGGAGAATTGCGGACGACACCAGGATTCAGGCCACGCTGCCCACGATACGCTACGCACTGGACCATGGAGCGAGCCTCGTTCTCGCATCGCACCTCGGCCGGCCCAAAGGGAAGCCGAACCCTGAAATGAGCCTGAAGCCGGTGGCGGAGCGGCTGCAGGAGCTTCTGAAGAGGCCCGTCGCCTTCGCGCCGGACTGCGTGGGCGAGGCGGCAAGGGAGGCGGTGGACAGGGCAGCCAGGGAGGGCGTTCGCGTCGTGCTCCTCGAGAACCTGCGCTTCCACCCCGAAGAGGAGGCGAACGATCAGCGGTTCGCGGCGGAGCTCGCCAGCCTCGGCGAGCTGTACGTGAACGATGCGTTCGGCTCGAGCCACAGGGCGCACGCGTCGGTGGACGCGGCCGCTCGCCTGCTGCCGACGCCGGCCGCAGGGCTGCTCATGGAGAAGGAGGTCGCGTACCTCGGCGACGCGCTGGCCAACCCGGAGCGCCCCTTCGTGGCCGTGCTCGGGGGCGCCAAGGTTTCGGACAAGCTGGAGGTGATCGAGAACCTGCTCGGCAAGGTGGACGTCCTGCTCATCGGCGGTGCCATGGCCTACACGTTCCTCGAAGCGCAGGACGTTCCAGTCGGCCGTTCGCTGGTCGAACCCGACCTGATAGACGCGGCGCGGCGCATTCTCCACCAGGCGGCGGAACGGGGGCTTCGCCTCGAGCTCCCTACCGATCACGTCGTCGCGGAAAAGATCGAGGCCGGCACGGCGACGGCGACCTTCAAGGTTGGCGATCCGGCGATGGGAGACAGGGCGGGGCTGGACATAGGCCAAGCAACGGCGGCTCGCTATGCCGGCATCATCGCGGGCGCCAGGACCGTCGTGTGGAACGGCCCGATGGGTGTCTTCGAGACACCGCCGTTCGACGCGGGCACGATCGCGGTGGCACGGGCGGTTGCGGCGGTTGGTGGGGTGACCATCATCGGCGGAGGCGACACGATAGCGGCGGTTTCCAAAGCCGGTGTCGCGGACAGGATCACGCACATCTCTACAGGGGGCGGCGCGTCGCTCGAGTTCCTGGGCGGACGTGTGCTCCCGGGGGTCGAGGTCCTGGCCGATAAGGCCGTGAAGGGAGCGTGAGGTGCGAAGACCCTTCGTAGCGGCGAACTGGAAGATGTTCAAGACGATCGGCGAGGCGTTGTCGTTCGTCGCCGAGTTCAGGGGCCTCGTCGAGGGGATCAGAGGGGCGGAGATCGTTCTGGCCCCGCCCTTCACCGCCATCTCCGCGGTCAGGCAGGCGGCAGCAGGCACAGCCATCGGAGTCGCGGGCCAGGACCTCCACTGGGAGCGTGAAGGCCCGTTCACCGGCGAGGTGAGCGCGGCAATGCTGAAGGAAGCGGGGGCCGGCTACGTGCTCATCGGGCACTCGGAGCGGCGGACGCTCTTCGGCGAGACCGATGTGGACGTGAATCGTAAGGTGCGCGCCGCTCGCAGTGTCGGGCTGGTCCCGATCGTGTGCATCGGCGAGACTCTGGAGCAGCGGGAAGGCGGTCACACCTACTCGGTGCTGGACCGCCAGATCCGCGACGGGCTGGACGGGCTCGGGGAGGCCGATGTGCGGACGTTGATCGTCGCCTACGAGCCCGTGTGGGCGATCGGCACCGGGCGCAACGCGACGCCGGTGCAGGCTCAGGAGGCGCATGCGCACATCAGGAAGCGGCTGGCGGATCATTTCGGGGCCGAAATGGCGGAGGCGTGCAGGGTGATTTATGGCGGGAGCGTGAGGCCCGGGAACGTTCGCGAGATAGCTGCCCAACCGGACGTGGACGGGGCGCTGGTCGGTGGCGCGAGCCTCGATCCGAAGGCGTTTGCCGATGTCGTGGCGGGAAGCGTGACCGGGGCGGTATAATTAGTGGTTTTGCAGGCTGTCCCTGGAGGTCCGCCTGCCGCATCGGAAGGAAAGAAAGGGAATCGAAGTTGCTGCTCACCTATCTTGCGACGGCGTTGTACGTTCTGGTCTGCTTCGTGCTGCTGCTGGTAATCCTGTTGCAGCAGGGCAAGGGCGGTGATATTGCGAGCGCGTTCGGCGGAAGCAGCAGCCAGGCGGCTTTCGGCGCGCGAGCGGGCGCCACGCTTCTGACGCGCGTGACAACCGTCGGGGCTGTGCTCTTCATGCTCGGGGCCCTTGGCCTTGCGATAGTCTCGAAGCGCGCGCCGGGTTCGGTGGTTGGGGGGACGTCGGCCCCGGCAACCACGTCGCAGCCGGCGAAGCCCTCATCGCCGCCGCCTGCGACCCCAGCTCCCGCGCCGCAGCAGTCGGCACCGCAACAGCAGCAACCGACGACGCCGCCGAAGAAGTAGAGGCAGTATCGGCCGGTCATCTCGCCGGCCGAAGTTCGGCTTTGAAGAAAAAGAGGGGCTCTGGTAGGATCGAGCCTCTGGTCCCACCCACTGCGGAAGTGGCGGAACTGGCAGACGCACCAGCTTGAGGGGCTGACGCTCGCAAGAGCGTGGGGGTTCGAATCCCCCCTTCCGCACCAAAGATTTGGACGCTGAACGGGCATCTCCCACGCCCTCAGCGAGTTATCCTGTGCAAAACCCCCTCTGTCGATAGACTCAAGTGTCCATTTCTGGACGCACTGCACCAGAACGGTGCAATCCAACCAGAACCCAAAAGGAGTAATCCCGTGGCCTTATATCAGAGCCTCGACGGGTGGGGTGTCGACTACCGCGACGAGTACGGCAAACGTCACCGCAAGCCGGTCGGCTCCAAGCCAAATACACGATAGGTATCTTATCCGTTGTGTATTGCAGGAGTTTGTGATACGAATACGCCGTCGGGAAGTGTCGGCTGACCGGCGTGTGCACTGCAAGGTACCAGCGGGAAAGGGCTTGGTGGCCAGCCGAGAGACTCTAGAGGGGGGAAGGAGGGGCTATGGCGTTCTGTGCAAAGTGTGGAGCGGCGCTCAGTGACGGTGCGACATTCTGCGGAGGATGTGGGACCCCGGTGGCAGCAGGATCGCCGGTGGCGCCTGCGGCCCCGGGAGCGATGGCTGCCAATGTGGCGGGGTTGTTGACCTACATCCTGGGTTTTATTACCGGGATTATCTTCCTGGTTCTGGAGCCGTATAACAAGGACAAGTTTGTGCGGTTCCACGCCTTTCAGTCTATCTTCTTCAATGTGGCGATCATCGTTTTGTCGATTGCCTACGCCATCCTGTCGACGGTGCTGGGAATCGTGTCGCTGGGGATCTTGGGGCTGGTGATGGGGGTTGTGGGGCTGCTGCTTTTCTTG
>JBHGBL010000013.1:0-110431 GCA_041947015.1 Vicinamibacterales bacterium | reverse complement strand
GGTGCTCCTGGAGCTTCTGCTCCAGGTGTTTCATGTCGGCGTGCTTGTAGGTGTCCTGCATCGCCTTCGAGAGGCGCATGCCGTCCACGATGCTCGCGTGGACGAGGCGGTCGGCAATCATCACGTCCTCAGGGCCGAGGATGGCCTCGAAAACGCCTGCGTTGGCATCCATGCAGCTCGGAAACAGGATGGTGTCTTCAGTCCCGAGGAATTCGGTCAGCTTGTGCTCGAGCTGCTTGTGGATGTCCTGCGTGCCGCAGATGAAGCGGACGCTCGACATCCCGTAGCCGCGCTCGTCTAGCCCGAGGTGCGCAGCCCGGACCACCTCCGGGTGGCTGGAGAGCCCGAGGTAGTTGTTCGAGCAGAGGTTGATCACCTCCTTGACGCCGGCCCCCGGCGGGTACTCCACACGGATGTCGGCCGCCTGCGGCGAGCGGATGAAGCGCTCTTCCTTGAAAATGCCCTTCTCGCGGATCGAATCGAGCTCGGCCCTGTACGCCTGCTGAACGATCTCCGGGTAAGCCACCTCACGCCCCCTTCTTGGCCACGTGCCTGTTCACCAGTTCGATGATGCTCGCCACGTTGTCGAAAGCCTGCGGCGTCGCCTCTTCGTCCGGGATGCTGATCTGGTACTTCTTCTCCAGGAATCGCTTGAGGCTCACCATGCTGAAGCTGTCCACGATCCCGCTCGAGATGAGCGGCGTCTTCTCGTCGAGGTCGATCTCGTCGGCCTCGTCCTCGTCCAGGTACTCGTTGCGGATGTAGTCGAGAATCATCTCTTTCACGGGCTGCTCCTCCAAGTCGTAGGTCGTGTCCGGTACATCCCGGAACTAGGGCACCCTCGTGCCCCGATCCTAATCGTCCTCCATCGTCGAAACGTCTCCGATCGGCTCGCCCCGCTCCTTCGCCTTGAGGACGCGGCGCAGGATCTTCCCGCTCCTCGTCTTCGGAACCTTCTCGACGAACTCGATCTCCTGGGGCATGGCCAACGGCGAGAGCTTCTTGCGCACGAAGTTCATTATGCTCAGCTCGAGGTCCTCGCTCGGCGTGAAACCGGGGCGAAGCGCCACGAACGCCTTGACCACCTCCATGTTCACCGGGTCGGGTTTCCCGATCGCGGCCGACTCGGCGACCGCCTCGTGTTCGAGAAGCGCGCTCTCTATCTCGAAGGGGCCGACCAGATGCCCCGCCGTGTTGATCACGTCGTCGTCTCTCCCGGTGAACCAGAAGTAGCCGTCGGTGTCCAGGCTCGCGCGATCGCCGCAGATGTACCAGCCGTTCAGGAACTTCTTGTAGTAGGTAGCCGAGTTGTTCCAGTACGTCCGCATCATGCTGGGCCAGGGCGGCCTGATCGCGATCAGGCCGACCCGACCGGGCTCCGTAATGGGAACACCTGTCTTCTCGTCCACGACGGCGCCCTCGAGAGCCGGGAACGGGCGCCCCATGCTCCCTGGCTTGACCGGCATGCCCGGGAGGTTCGTGACGACGATCGAGCCCGTCTCGGTCTGCCAGAACGTGTCGTGGAACCACAGGCCGAAGGCCTCGTAGCCCCAGCGCACCGCCTCAGGGTTGAGCGGTTCGCCAACGCTGCACATGTGGCGGAGACTCGAAAGGTCGTGGCGGCGGACCGGCTCGAGGCCGTCCTTCATCAACATCCGGATCGCGGTGGGAGCGGTGTACCAGACCGTCACCCTGTGCTTCTCGATCGTTTCGTACCACCGGTCGCTGGAGAAACCCGCGTTCAGGACGACCTGGGTCACGCCCATCACCCACGGCCCGATGATCCCGTAGCTCGTGCCCGTCACCCAACCAGGATCGGCCGTGCACCAGTAGATATCGTCGTTCTTGAGATCCAGTACGACCTTGCTGGTGAGGTACTGCGCGAAGATGCTCGAGTGCACGTGCACTGCGCCCTTCGGCGCGCCCGTCGTGCCGCTCGTGTAGTGGAGGACGCTAGGCGACTCCGCGTAGGTCTTGACCACCGGGAACTCGTCCGCCGCGTTGGACATCATGTCGTAGGCCACTTCCCCGTCACGGAGCGGCTTGCCCTCGGGGTCGTGGTCGATGACGATGATGGTCGAGAGCGCGGGCAGCCGTTCGCGCACACGCCGCACCTTGCTCAGGTGCTTTCTCTCCGTGACGATGAAGCTGGCCGCGCTGTCCGACATCCGCGCATACAGCGCGTCCTCGCCGAACGCAGAGAAGAGCGGCTGCACCACTGCGCCCGTCTTGAGGATGCCCATGAAGCCGATGTAGAGCTCCGGCGACCGCTCGAGGAAGAGGCATACCCGGTCGAGCGGCCTCACGCCAAGGCCGCGAAGGAAGTACGCCCATCCGTTGGTCAGCCGCTTCAGGTCCGAGTAGGTGAACTCGCGGATTTCTCCCTCGTGGTCCTCGTGTATCAACGCCACCTTGTCGCCGCGCCCGAGCTCCACGTTCCTGTCCACGGCGAGCTGCGCAATGTTGATCGGCGCGCCTTCGACGTAGCCGAGTTCCTTCCGCGCAACGTCCCAGGTCACTTCCTGCCGCAACCGATCGAAGTCGAAGGTGGCTACGCCCCGCCCTGCCGCGGTCTCTGGATTCTTGTTCCCAGCCGCCATGCTCCCCCCTTGGATGGCCTGAACGTGTCAGCGAATCAGCTATCAGCGGTCAGCTATCTGCTATCTGCTATCTGCGGTCAGCTATGAACCCCCGAGGCCGCTCGCGGGCTGCGGCATCGACCGAACAGCAATCCGAAAGAGACGCCTGCTCCCCTCGGGCATCTTCTCGCCGGTCCTCAGTCCTCGTTACCCGGTCATCGTTCGCCCTCCAGAACCACCGACGCTGCCGCGAGGCCTCCTGCAACCGTTACGCTGACGTGGGCGCGCTCTATGCCGAGCTGCCTGGCCACGCGCGCGGCCGCGCCGCCAACCGTTATCGACGGCCTCCGACGGATCGCCAAGACCTCCACATCGCGCCAGGTTGTGCCCTCGGCCCACCCCGTGCCGATTGCCTTGAAGAAGGCTTCCTTCACTGCGAAGCCTGCCGCGTAGCATGCGAACGGCCGCCGGCCCGCCCGGCACTCTGCCAGTTCTGTCGGGGAGAATAGCGTGGCGAGGAGGGCATCGCCCCGGCGCCCGGCCTCCCGTTCGAACCTGCCGATCTCGATCAGGTCGATCCCTGCTCCGAGGATCACCTCACGTGCACCGGTTTTGGGGCGTGGGAAGTACCGAAAACCTGTCGAGTCTAGCACACGCCCGCAGGAACCTGAACGGCCTGCCCAACCCCAGGCCCGGGAGCCGGCGGAGCCTGCGATCGCATCCCTACCTATCTCCCCTGCTCACGCTCCCGTCGCCAGTTCTGAATGGAACCAGCAAGACTGCTGGAAGGCGGCGCATTTTCACCCGCACGTCAATGACCCGACACTGGTGAGCTGAAGGCGACGATGCTGGTGAAGTGGCGGCGGAGACCCCGGATATAATGCGCGGTATGACGAGACGCGACCGCCACGGTCGGCGTGGCGGCTTCCGCGGCTTCCTCAGCGATTACACTCGCGACCTCACCTCAGACGATGTGCGCCGACTGTTCACGCGGGATGCGGTCGACGCCTACCGTTTCTTCTCGAAGGGCCTGGACCCCGACGCGCTCGCCCTGAAGTCCTGGCCGGGCCGGATCTGGACCCGGGTCCGGCTCGTCGTCCTGGCCTTTGCCTTCAAGCTCTCGCCGCCGCGTCGGCTTGTCTTCGGCCTCGGTCTCCTGCTTACGCTGCTCGGCCTCCTCCAGTCGTGCCAGGGCGTCCAGACCGCTCGGCTTCCCCCGGGGGTTGGAGTGCCGGCGCCGGACTGGGGACCGGGGGTCTTCTGGATGCTCCTCGGTTTCCTGCTCACGAACTTGCTCGTGCTCGTCGAAGTGTACGACCGCCTTTCGCTCAAGAACGACCTCGACATAGCGCGCGAGATCCAGCTCGCCATGCTGCCCCAATCAACCTGGGAGACTGCGGGGGCCCTCGCATACGGCGTGACCCGACCCGCCAATACCGTGGGCGGCGACTTCTACGACATCATTCCCAGGGACAACGGCCGGGTCATAGTCGCTCTGGGGGACGTCGCGGGAAAAGGCAGCCCCGCGGCCCTGTTGATGGCCCTTCTCCTCGCCATGTTCAGGACGCTGCTCGACGAACGCCTGGGGCTGGCGGCGCTCGCCGAACGGCTGAACCTGCAGGTCCGTCGCCACGCGCCTGCCTCCCGCTTCATCACCCTCTTCTTCGGCGAGTACGACCCCTCAACCGGCATCCTGGTCTACGTCAACGCCGGGCACACGCCGCCGCTTCTGAGGCGCGCAGCAGACGAGTCATGCGAACGCCTGGCGGGCGGAAGCGTGGCGTTGGGGATGTTCGAGGGATCGCGCTACGAGACCTCCACCGTCGTGCTTTCGCCGGGCGACGTCCTAGTGCTCTACAGCGACGGCGTGACCGAGGCGGAAGACCCGCAAGGCCATCCCTTCGAGGAGGCCGGTCTCGAAAGGGTGGTCGCCTCCCGCGCGGACGCTCCCCCAAAGGAGATCGCTGACGGCGTGTTCCGGGCCGTCGAATCCTTCACCGACCTTGCCCGGCTGGCCGACGACCTCACGATTCTGGTGCTCCGACGCATCTGACCACGGCTGCTTCGATCTTTACCTTCCCGTTTCCTCCAGGCTCAATTTCTGGGTCCTCCCGGCGCCGAGGAGCGTCTAATATGGAGAAGGGAGAAGTGTGCCAGTCCGCCCAGCCGCCGTCGCGCTGACCGTCTTCGTCCTGTTTGCGCCGGCACTCGCCCAGGGGCCGCCACAGGTTGACGGCATCGCGCGCCTTCTCGGCGCTCTCGAGGGGGTCCTCGTGTCGGGGCAGCCGGAGCGGTACATGGAGCTGCTCTCGGAAGGCGCCGACAGGACAAGGGCACGGGCCTTCGCCGACCACATGGTCGTCGAAGGTTCCACGAGGGCCGTCGTTCGCGAGCGAAACCGCACACCCATCACCGGCACGCTTCCCGGCCAAGCCTACGCGCTGGTCCTCGAGGTGTTCGTGGAGAGCGGCAACCGGGGCTGGCTGAGTACCTGGCGCCTCGATGTCCGCAGGAAGTCACCTGCAGGTTCCGTGGCGGACGACTGGGTCATCTCCGGACAGGATCTCCTGTCCACGTTGCCCGGCCTCTACCGCCTCGCCCTCGACGAGGCTCGCCAGTTCGAGGCGCGGGACCTGGTGGTCCGGTCCGAGGACCTGGAACTCAGGCTCCCCCGAGGGACGGTCTTCCTGGCAGAAGCGAGCGCCGGACCCACCGCGCTGGTGCTGCTCGGTGACGGGCAGATGTCTTTCCGCCCGAGACCCGAAACCGAGCGGGGGCAGCTCCGAATCTTCGGCGGGCACGAAACGCTTGAAACCGCCTTCAAGGCTGCTTTCGTCCGGCTGAACCCGGTCACGCTCGAGCAGCACCTCGACAGGGCATCGCTCGTCCACCGGCCCGTGGCACCGGCCGAGCTCGCACAGGCCAGAGCGATCTTCAACGAGCAGGTCGGGAAGTCGTTCACACTGAATCTGACCGACCTCAGCCCCGACACGTGGTCCCTGGTGCCCCAGCCAGGTGACTTTTTGGCCGAGATCGAAACCAGGCGGTTCAGGACGCTGACCTACGCGCTGTCAGGCGGGGAGGCGGAAGACGTGACGCTCTTCGACCGCAGGTCGGTGCGCAACATATCTCTCTACGCTTCTCAACGGAGAGCGGCGTCGGTCGGGCGCGCGTACAACGAGGACGACCTCGCCGACTACGACGTGCAGCACTACGACATCCAGGCGCGGCTGATGCCCGAGCGACGGCGCATCGAGGGACGGACAATCATGACCATGGTCATCAGGTCGTCTGCTCTCACCTCGCTGACGTTCCGGCTAGCCGAGTCGCTCACGGTCAAGTCGGTGGTGGGCGAGGACTTCGGCCGGCTGCTCGCCGTCCCGGTGCGCAACCAGAACAGCGTCGTAGTCACCCTGCCCGGCGCGCTGACGAGGGGGACGACGTTCCGGATGATCGTCAATTACGAGGGGCGGCTCGACCCGCAGACGCTGGACGGCGAGGCAATCGACCTCCGCCAGGACCCGCAGGAGCGGGAGGTGGAACCCATTCCCATCGAATCTTCTTACCTCTACAGCAACCGCAGCTACTGGCACCCCCAGGCGGTTGTAACCGATTACGCCACCGCGCGAATCCAGGTGACAGTGCCGCCGGGGTTCGGATGCGTGGCGAGCGGCGAAGCAGTTTCGGTCGATTCGGTTCCGGACCCCGCCGGAGGGCCCAAGCCGCTCACGACGTACGTCTACGTCGCAGGCCAGCCGGCGCGCTATCTCTCGTTGCTGGTCAGTCGATTCGTCGAGATCGGCTCGACAACGATCCGCTCATCAGCGCGCGAGAGCGACAACGGGACGGACGGCTCCAAGACGTTGCGCCCCGGCGTCGCGGAACCGGGCGTGGGCCTCTCGGTGCTGGCGAACCCGCGTCAGCAGGGATCGTCCCGGCAGGTGGCTCGCCGCGCTGCCGACATCATGGAGTTCTACTCCTCGCTTGTAGGACACTGGCCTTACAGCTCGCTCACTGTCGGCGTCATCGAGCGCGAGCTGCCCGGCGGCCACAGTCCTCCGTACCTCACGGTGCTGGCCCAGCCGGTCCTGGGATCGCGGTACGACTGGCGTCGCGATCCTTCGTCCTTCGATGACTACCCCGAGTTCTTCCTCGCCCACGAGCTGGCGCACCAGTGGTGGGGACAGGCTGTAGGGTGGAAGAACTACCACGAACAGTGGCTGAGCGAGGGCCTGTCGCAGTACTTCGCGGCGCTCTACGCCGAGGAGAGCCGCGGCGCCGGCGTCTTCGCGGGTATCGTGCGGCGACTGCACGACACGGCAATGGCCAAGTCGGACCAGGGGCCGATTGCCCTCGGTTACCGTGTCGGGCACATCAAGCGCGACAGCCGCGTCTTCCGGGCCGTCATCTACAACAAGAGCGCGGCGGTCCTCCACATGCTGCGCCGGCTCATCGGCGACGAGGCGTTCTTCTCGGGCATCAGGCGGTTCTTCGAGACCTGGCGGTTCAAGAAGGCGGGGACCCTCGACCTGCGACGAGCGTTCGAGAGCACCTCCGGCATGCCGCTCGAGCGGTTCTTCGAACGCTGGATTCACGAGGCACGGCTGCCCGAAGTCAAGTTCAGCTCGCGGACGGAGAACGGCGCCTCGGGGCCCGAACTGGTTGTCAGGTTCGAGCAGCAGGGACCTGTGTTCGACTTTCCCGTCACTGTCAGCATCGAGCACACGGACCGGCGCACCAGGGACGTCATCGTGGCCGTCACCGACCAGGTGGTCGAGCAGCGGATCCCGCTCACGGGAACGGTTCGACGAGTCCAGGTGAACGGGGACAAGGCAGCCCTCGTCAAGTTCTAGCTGGGCTCGGCCCTGACCACCGAACGCACGCAATCGTACGTGGCCTACGCAGCTCCACTGCGAGGCTCGACTCTGACCGCTGAGCGCGGTATATCGGAGAGGCCCTCACCGCACCAACAACATGGGCTGGCGCGTTCGCCCGGGAAGGTGGAGTGTCTACCGGATGTAGATTGCCGCCACCCTCAAAGTGCCTCCGCGCTCGAATGGCTCGAAAACGAGCAGGAAACGAGCGCCGCCGTACTGGTAGGACCGGGCTGAGCGCGGGCCGAGGCGGCCACTGCCGGAATCGACATCTGCGACGGTTCCCGGACCCAGCATCGACGTCACGTAATCGAGGGTGTCACCTACCCGTACCTGGACCGCCTCGGAGAAGTGCAGCGCGGGCACGGCTACGGCCGGGCCCGAGATCGACGGAGGCGAATCGGTTGGAACAACAGGGGGAGCAGGCGCGGTTGCTGGAGATCGGAGTTCACCGAGTTGTGCGGAAATCAGCAGCGCAACCACCACGGTGGCGGCTAGGAAGGCAACCGCTATGCTCCATTCGAAAGCCTGGCCGAGGCGGAGACGGGTAGTCGCCAGCATTGCAGGGGGCCTCCTGGCCACAATGGGAATCTAGGCTTCCTGCTTCCGGGTGTCAAGCGGGTGAACAGCCCTGCGAGGCACGAGCTGTGACAGAAGTGTCAGGTCGGAAACAAGAACGTAACCGCCCGGTTTCAGGACGCTGCCCGCGGAATCTCTCGAACCCGTTGAGCCTGAAGCGCTTGTGGCGGAGGGCGCGGGGGTGCTTCCGTGGTCCTGCCGTTGCACAGCCCATCCGTGCCGAAAAAGCGTGCGCGCGCGACACGAGGTGGAGCTCCAGATGGCACTCACCAAGAACGGCAGCAGCAACCTGTGGCTGCCGCCGGACGAAACTGACGAAGACCTCGACTGGACCGGCGACCTGACCAGGCTGCAGGAGTACCCTGCCGAGGTCGCCCGTCCAGGTGCGCAGACGCCCCCGGTCGAGGAGGTTGACGAATTCCGGCCGCCGGAGCGGGCCAGGCGGCGCGGCCGCGCCGTGATCTGGGTGGCGGCGATCCTCGCCGCCGCTGCCATCGGAGTCCCCGCGTGGTTTGCTGCGGACTGGCTGCCCGAGGATCCGCCTCCGCCGGCCGCGTTCGGCCGCCTTGTCGTCGAAACGCAGCCCGTTGGCGCGACCGTCATCGTGGACGGGGTAGTGCGAGGCGCGGCCCCGGTCGACCTTGCACTGGTTCCCGGGAACCACCAGGTAGAGGTCAGGACCGAGACCTCTTCGCGTGTGATGCCGGTCACGATCATCGCGGGGGGCACCGTGTCGCATCACATGGAATTCCAGCCCGCGCTCGCGGCCTTCGGCTCGCTGATGGTTGAAACCGATCCTCCTGGGGCCCCGGTCGCCGTGAACGGCGAACCGCGCGGCACCTCGCCGCTGCTGCTCGAGGATCTCCTGCCGGGAGAGCATCTGGTCAGGGTACAGGGTGAAACCGGGTCCGTGGAGCGCACCGTGTCGGTCACCGCGGGGAGCAGGAGCTCGCTCTTCGTCCCGCTCGTGCCGCGAGGCGTCCCCGTTTCCGGCTGGGTCGCGATAAAGGCCCCGGTCGAGCTGCAGATCTTCGAGAACGGCCGGCTGATCGGCACGAGCGTCGCCGACAGGGTGATGATGGCGGCCGGGCGGCACGAGATCGAAGTGACCAACGACATCCTGGCGTACCGCGCGACACAGGAGGTCAATGTCCGGCCGGGCCAGGTCGTGACCGTTCCAGTCGAATTGCCGAACGGCGTACTGCACGTGAACGCCGCGCCGTGGGCCGAAGTCTGGATCGACGGCGTCCGGGCCGGAGAGACACCTCTCGGCAACCTGAACATCAGGATCGGGCCGCACGAGGTGGTGTTCCGACACCCTCAACTCGGTGAACAGCGCCACGCCGTGACGGTAACGCTGGCGGCGCCGGCGCGCTTGAGCGTGGACCTCCGGAAATGAAGACCATGCGAAATGCCGCTCTCGTGGTGATGGCCCTGGCGCTCTTCGGGCCGCCCCGTGCGGGAACAGCACAGCAGGACTCCTTCGCGACCGCGAGGACGCTGTACGCATCGGCGGCCTACGAGGAGGCGCTGACGATGCTCGACCGCCTGAAGCCGTCGGCCGACGCGGCGAGCGCGCGCGGGGTCGCCGAGTACCGAGCGTTCTGCCTCCTTGCGCTCGACCGTAAGGACGAAGCGCAGCGAGCCATCGAAGAAGTGGTGATGGCCGACCCCTTCTTCATGCCCGATTCGGCAGACACCTCGCCGCGCATCCAGGCGGCGTTCCACGAAGTGAGGAAGCGCGTGCTGCCGGGTGCGGTGCAACGGCTCTACGCCGACGCCAAGGCCTCTTACGACCGAAAGGCCTTCGACAAGGCCGTCACCGAGCTCGAAGCGGTGGTCCGCCTACTGAGCGACCCGGCCCTCGAACAGACCGCGACGACGGGCGATCTCAAGCTACTGGCGACCGGATTCCTCGAACTGGCCCGGGCTGCCGCGACTCCACCGGCGCCGCCCGAGCCCGAGCCGGCTCCGCCGGCGCCTCCGCCCGCGGGGCCTGGGACCTACTACGCCGGCGATCCGACCGTGACGCCACCTGAGGTGCGGCGACAGCAGGTGCCATCCTGGAGCGCTGCTCGGCTCGGCCCTTTGGGCACGAGCCCGTTGACGGGCGTGATCGAAGTGTTGATTGACGAACAGGGTAACGTCGCCAACGCGGTGATCCGCGAGTCGATCGAACCCCGCTTCGACGACCTGCTTCTCGACGCCGCCAGGCGGTGGCAGTACAAGCCGGCGCTCCGCGACGGGAAGCCGGTACGTTACCTGAAGCGAATCCAGGTCGTGGCGAAATAGGGAGCTTTCCGAGGCGATCGCCGAGAGCTAGTTACCCATCCGTCGGTACTGCCTCGCCCATCTCCTCAGGGTCGCGGCGCGCTCGCGGGCCTCGGGTTGCGCAGCCAGCCGGTCGACCGGCCACGGCAGCCGGTAGGTCCAATTGTCCCCGTCCACCCGCGCGGGAACGTTGACGCGATCGGTCCATCCGAAGATGTCCTGGATCGGTAGAATGAGAAACTTCGATCCCGAAGCGAAGAGCAGTTCCAGGAGAACGTCCCTCAAGGCGGGATCGAACGGCCGCCCGACGAGCGTGGGGTCGCTTCCCAACCTCTGGGCTACGAACGGGATCTTCAGTACCCCGGCGCGCTCGTCCTGCTCGGCCTGGTTCCACCACACCGCGAGCGGTTCTGTGTCGTGCGTCCCCGACGTCGCCACCGAGTCGGGCGGCCAGGTCAGCGGGTCGCGGAACGGCTGGCCGTTCTCGACGTCCTTCCAGTGCCGCTCCCAGCGCAGCACTTTGTAGCCAGGAATGCCGAGCCGGCCCAGCGAGGCCCGGACGAAGTCGGGCACCGTGCCGAGATCCTCGGCTATCACCGACGCCCCTGCCTCGGAAAAGACCTTCATCAGGCGCTCGCCGAGCGCCGTCTGCTCGTCCTGTCCCTCGGGTGTGAAGTACGCCTTCGATCCGCCTGCCGGAAACACGTACGTGCGATAGAAGCCGACCAAGTGGTCGATGCGATACCCGTCGTAGAGATCCGCGCTGCGCCGTGCCCGCTGGCGCAGCCACGCGTAATCGGCGCGCGCCATCTCCTCCCAGCGGTAGGCCGGCATCCCCCAGTTCTGACCTGTCGCGCTGAAGGCGTCGGGCGGCACGCCGATCGAACCGTCGAGGTCGAAGAGGGCCTGATTCGCCCAGACATCGGCGCTGTCGAGGTCCACCATGAACGGCAGGTCGCCGAAGAGAGCGAGCGGACGGATCGCGCCCCTCGTATCCTGCCACGCCTCGTGCGCCAGCCACTGGAGGTAGCTGTGCATGAGGACCTGCTCTTCCAGCTCTCGCGCTGCTCTTTCGAGCGCCCGTGGCTCCCGGCGCTTCAGTTCCGCCGGCCACGTGGTCCACGGCCGCTCGCCTTCGCGGGCGTGTATGGCTCGAAACAGCGCGTAGTCCTCGAGCCACCACCGCTCCGATTCCACGAAGGCGCGAAGGGCGGCGGCCCGCGGCGTGTCACGAACCCACTCGGCGTCCTTGAAACGCTCGAACGATGCCAGGAAACAAGGCTCCTTCACGCGGCGGACCGCGGAGTAGTCGATCCTCGCCGCGTGGCGCGCGGCACCGAGCGTCGCCGCGATCGACGGCGACAGCGCCTCCTCGCCCCCCGCTGCCTGGAAGTCGGGAACGCGCCCGAGACTGATGTAGATGGGGTCGATAGCCATCGCGCTGAGAGCCGAGTAGGGCGAGGTCTGCCCCGGAGCCATCTCGTTCACGGGCAGCAGCTGCACGAATGACTGGCCGGCGCTTCGCAGCCACCCTGCGAGGTGCGGGAGATCGCCGATCTCGCCGATGCCCCAGCTGGAGGTGGATGGCATCGAGAAGAGCGGCACCAGCACTCCGCTCGACCTTCGAAGGACACAGGGATGCTCCGGGGACGCCACTGGTTCTCCTGTCAGGACACGTGCATCAACAGCCGTTCGACGGCCGTCTCGAACCGGTCCTGCGGGGGCAGGAGGCTTGTGACAAGGAATGCCTCCCTCGGGAAGTCGAAGAAGTACCCGGGGTGAACGAGAACGTGCTCCTCGCACAGCAACGAGATGACCGTCTCTTCCTCCGTCCGGCGCGCCGGCACCTGGAGAACCGCGTACCACCCTGCCTCCACGGGCAGAAGGCGGCAGGCGGGATAGCGGCTCACAGCAACGCTGAGGACGCGGTGGTTGTCTCTGACGCGGGTCAGTATCGCCGAACGGACCGCGGCTCCGGCCGAAAGGAGCTTGCCAGAAGCGTGCTGCACGGGCGTCGAAACGGACAAGTACGCGTCACACGCTATTTCGAGCCGTGCCAGCGCCTCGCCGACCTGGGGGTCGGGTCCCGCGGCCGCAATCCAGCCGAGCTTCAGTTGTGGAAGGCCGACGGACTTCGAGAGCCCGCCGAGGCTGAAGGCGAGCACGCCTTCGGCGTCGAGAACGCTCGGCCAGCACCGGCCGTCCTCCATGGGGTAGTCGGCGAACACCTCGTCGCCGATGATCGCGAACCCGCGGTCGCAAGCGAGCCGGGACAGCTCCGAAAGGTCCTCCGGGTGGAGGCAAGATCCCGTCGGGTTGTTCGGGCTCACGATCACCAGTGCGCGCGTTGCGGGCGTCAGCGCCGCCCTCACACTTTCCATGTCCACACGCCAGCCCCCGTGATAGTCCAGGACGTACGGCGAAGCGACGACCGAGTCCAGGCGGGCAAGGTGCTCGAAGAGCGGATAGCTGGGGCGCGGTACTAGCACCTGTTCGCCGGGGTCACAGAGGATCTTGAAGAGCAGCGAGTAGGCCTCGCTCGTGCTGGCGGTGAGAACGATTCGGGCGGGCGGAACGAGGCGGCCCCGCCTCGAGAAGTCGTCGGAAACCGCCTGCCGCGCTGCGTCGAGACCGAAGGGCTGCGGCTCGTACTTCATCGACGCGGGAGTGCTGAGGGCACTCAGGAGGTCCGAAGGGTATTCGATCCCCGCGTCTGTGGGGTTCGACTGCGTCAGGTCGACGATCTCGACGCCGGCCGCCGCCAACCCCGCCAGCGCGAGCGTGACCCTGTTGGGAGCGATGTCGGTCGGCACGCGGGCTGAGAACGTCGGGACCACGGTTCAAGATAAACTAACAGGAGGCCGCAATGACACAGGTTTCGACAGGAGCGCGTCCAGTGGACTCGACAAGGCCTCAGACGTCGGCTGTACTTCTGGCGATCTTCGTTCTCGCTTCCGCTGCAGCCCGGGCTCAGGCCCCAGCGACCGCTCCGCCGCCGCAGCCACCGGCCGCACCGCCGCGCATAGACGTACCCTACACGCAGTTCACGCTGCCCAACGGGCTGCACGTCATCTTGCACGAGGACCACTCGCTTCCTATCGTGTCGGTGAACATCTGGTATCACGTCGGGTCGGGCAGAGAGAGGCCCGGGCGTACAGGATTCGCGCATCTCTTCGAACACCTTATGTTCGAAGGCTCCTCGCACGTGAAGGAAGGCGAATTCGACACCCTGCTCGAGGCGGCCGGAGGCGACAACAACGGGTCCACCTCGGCCGACCGGACGAACTACTGGGAGAACGTTCCGTCGAACGCCGTGGAACTGCCGCTCTTTCTCGAATCGGATCGAATGGGGTTCCTGCTCCAGTCCATGACGCAGGCCCGCGTTGAAGGCCAGCGGGACGTGGTGATGAACGAGCGGCGGCAGGGCGTCGAGAACCGCCCCTACGGGTCCGCACCGGTCGTTCTCGGCGAAATGCTCTACCCCGAAGGGCACCCTTACCACTGGCCGACGATTGGGTACGTGGAGGACTTGAAGTCGGCCACCTTCGAGGACGTCGTCGAGTTCTTCAAGCGGTACTACGGCCCGAACAACGCCAGCCTGGTGGTGGCCGGTGACATAGATCCCGCAGAGACGCGCCGGATCGTCGAGAAGTGGTTCGCCGACGTGGAGCGGGGCCCGTTCGTCGAGCCTTTCAACGCGCCTCCTGCCGTGCTGCAGAAGGTCGAGCGACGCACCATCTATGACAAGGTGCAGCTGCCACGGCTCTACCTCGGGTGGCTGACGCCCGCGCTGTTCGAGCCAGGCGACGCCGCCCTCGACATCGTCTCGTCGATCCTTGCGGGCGGGAAGAACTCGCGGCTGTACCGGCGGCTGGTGTACGAGACTCAGATCGCGCAGGACGTGACTGCCTTCCAGCAGTCGCAGCAGCTCCAGGGGACCTTCCTCGTCGTCGTGACGCCGAGGCCCGGCCATGCGATCGAGGAGGTGCGGAAGGCGGTGGACGAAGAAATCGCACGGCTGAGGAACGAGCCGCCGAGCATGCGCGAGGTCGAGCGCGCGGTGAACCAGACAGAAGCGTCCTTCTACGCGCGAATGGAGCGGGTCGGCGGTTTCGGCGGGATTGCCGACCAGCTGAACGCCTACTACTTCCAGACGGGCATCCCCGACTACTTCGCGGAGGACCTGGGACGGTACCGGGTGTTGTCGCCATCGGACGTGCAGGCCGCGGTCCAGCGCTTCCTGCCGCAGGACAGGCGCGTGGAGCTCATGGTCATGCCGGAAGGGGAGAAGAAGAGGTAGCCGGGGGTCACGATGAGAAAACACCTTCGTTCCGTTGCCACCGCCCTCTGCGTCCTCGTGACCTTCGTTGTCGGTGGTTCGGGGGCACCCGCGCAGCAACCCGACCGATCGAAACCGCCGAAGCCGGGTCCGCCGCAGGCGCTTCGCCTACCTGACATCCAGGCCAGAACGCTCTCGAACGGCCTCGCTGTTCGAATCGTCGAGATGCACGAGGTACCCGTCGTCCAGGCGACCCTGCTCGTCGCAGTAGGCTCCGGGGCCGATCCGTCGGGCAAGTACGGGCTCGCAAGCCTGACAGCCGCGATGCTCGACGAGGGCGCCGGCACGAGGGACGCGCTCGAGGTCGCGGATGCCGTCGACTACCTTGGTGCTTCGCTTTCGACCTCGGCGCTATTCGATGCGTCCACCGTGTCACTGTGGGTGCCGGTGGAGCGTCTCGAGAAGGCGCTCGCGGTGATGGCAGACGTCGCCACCCGGCCGACCTTCCCGGTGCGCGAGCTCGAACGGCTCCGCAAGGATAGGCTCACCTCGCTCCTCCAGGCGCGCGACGATCCGTCGTCGATCGCCGAGTTCGCGTTCCCGCAAGTGGTCTTCGGCCCGAAGCACCGGTACGGGACGCTCGGCATCGGAACGCCCGCGACCATCGCCAGCTTCACGACGGACGATCTCAGGCGGTTTCACTCCGCGCACTACAGGCCCGAACGGGCAACGCTCATCGTCGTAGGCGACGTCCGCCCCGATTCCGTTGTGCCGCTCCTCGAAGGTGCCTTCGGAAGCTGGAAGGGGCAGGGGGCCGCAACGCCGGTCGAACCACTGCCGGCGGCGGCGCAGCTCACGTCCCGCCAGGTGTACATCGTGGACAAGCCCGGCGCCGCGCAGTCCGAAATCAGGATCGGCTGGGTTGGCGTCGCCCGCTCCACGCCCGACTACTTCCCGCTCGTCGTACTCAACACTCTGCTTGGCGGCTCGTTCACTTCAAGACTGAACCAGAACCTGCGCGAAGAGCACGGCTACACGTACGGAGCAGGATCCAGTTTTTCGATGCGGCTTTCTGCGGGCCCGTTCGTGGCATCTGCCGGCGTCGAGACGGACAAGACGGCGGAGGCCGTCGCCGAGTTCTTCAACGAGTTCAGGGACGTCCTGAAGCCTGTGCCAGCCGACGAGCTCGCGAAGACAAAGAACTACGTTGCTCTCAGTTTCCCCGGCGAATTCGAAACGACGAGCGACGTCGCATCCAGGGTCGGAGAGATGGTGACCTACGGGCTGCCCGAAGGCTACTTCTCGAAATACGTGGAGCGGATCCAGGCAGTGACCGCGGAAGAGCTGCAGCGCGTCGCGCAGAAGTACCTTCAGCCCGACAAGTTCGCCGTGGTGGTGGTCGGCGACAGGAAGGTCATCGAGCAGCCGCTCAAGGCGCTCAACCTCGGGCCGGTGAAGGCACTGACGGTCGAGGACGTGATGGGACCCGTCTGAGGCGAGCGACTGTTGCCGGGTGCTACAATTCTTCTCTCCGGGCTCCGGACAGCCGGTCCGTAGTATCTGCGTCTGCCCTCGACCTCTTCATGCCCCCGCCAGGAGAGTGTATGAACACCAGGAAAGCCGTGTGGACATGCCTTCTCGTCGTAGCGCTCGCCGCGGGCCTCGGCGCCCAGGCGAAGCCAGGATCTGGCGGCTATCTGACCCCTCCCAAGGCGATAGTGGACATCCTCGACGCCAGGCCGACGCCCATGACGGTCCTGAGCCCCACGAACACTCACGTCGCCATCGTCGAGCGCCGGAGCATGCCGACGATAGCCGACCTCGCGGAGCCGATGCTGCGGCTCGGCGGGACACGCATCAACCCGAAGACCAACGGCCCGCACATCACTTCGGGAGCGATGTACGCGATCGCGCTGAAGCGGGTGAGCGACGGCGCCGAGACCAAGGTAGTGGTCCCGCCCAATGCCAGGCTCGGCTCGTTCAGCTTCTCGCCCGACGGCAAACGGCTGGCCTTCACCAACACCACCGCCACTGGCATCGCGCTCTGGGTAGCCAACACCGCCACCGGCGCTGCCGCGCAGGTCGTCCCGGCTATGCTCAACGCTACAGGCGGGAACCCGTGCCAGTGGCTCGATGACGGCAAGCAGTTGCTCTGTCGCCTCGTGGTCGCGACGCGCGGCCCGGCGCCGGCGGCCCCCACCGTCCCGACGGGCCCCAACATCCAGGAGAACGTCGGCAAGGCCGCCCCGGTCTCCACCTATCAGGACCTGCTGGAGACGGAGCACGACGAACGGCTCTTCGAGTACTACTTCACCAGCCAGCTGGCCTTGGTGAACGCTGCCACCGGCGCGAGGACGCCGATCGGCAAGCCCGCGATCTTCGAGGAGGTGTCGGCTTCACCGAACGGAGAGTACCTGCTCGTGTCGCGGCTGAAGCGGCCGTACTCCCGTCTCGTGCCGGCGAACGGCTTCCCGAAGGATGTAGAAATCTGGACGAGGACGGGAAAGCTGGTCAAGGTGATTGCCGACTTGCCATCAAGTGAAACGGTCCCCATGCTCGGCGTGCAAACGGGCCCGCGCAGCTACCGCTGGATCCCGACGGAACCCGCCACCCTGATCTGGGTCGAAGCCCTCGACCAGGGCGACCTGAGGAACCAGGTGCCGAGCCGCGACCGGCTGGTCACGCTGAAGGCGCCGTTCACAGACGAGCCCGGGGAGATGCTGAAGCTGGAGCACCGGTTCCAGGGCATCGCGTGGACCGAGGGCGGATTGTCGATGGTCAGCGAGTTCAACCGGTCGAACCGTGTGCGGAGGACCTGGCTCCTCGAACCGGGCGCATCTCCCCGCAAGATCTGGGAACTGAGCTCGGAGGAACGCTACAAGGACCCCGGAACGCCGGTGACCCGCTCGCGTCGCGGGCAGACGCTCGTCATGCAGGTTGGAAGCTCGATCTTCCTCCATGGTGCAGGCGCTTCTCCGAAAGGCGACTTCCCGTTCCTCGATCGGCTGGACCTCAAGACGCTCAACACCGAGCGAATCTGGCAGTGTCAGGGCGAAAGTTACGAGACCGTCGTAGCCATTCTCGACGAAGGCGCGAGGACGCTTCTCACCAGGTACGAGACGTCGACCGACCCGCCGAATCTGTACGTGCGCGACCTCGCTTCGAACGGACGCAGGGCGGTCACAGCCTTCCCGGATCCGGCCCCTCAGCTTCGCGGCGTGCAAAAGCAGTTCGTGACCTACCAGCGCAAGGACGGTGTGGCGCTGAGCGGGACGCTGTATCTGCCGCCGGGATACCAGAAAGGACAGAAGCTGCCCGTAATCATGTGGGCTTACCCGCGGGAGTTCACCGACCCGGCGACAGCAGGCCAAGTTACCGGGTCGCAGTACCGCTTCACCACCGTGAGCGGCGCCTCGCACATGCTGCTGCTCACCCAGGGATACGCGATCTTCGACGACCCGAAGATGCCGATCATCGGGCCCGGCGAGACGGCGAACGACCGGTATGTCGAGCAGCTGATCGCGAGCGCTGAAGCGGCCGTGGACAAACTCGTCGAGATGGGCGTTGCAGATCGCGACAGGGTAGGCGTCGGCGGGCATAGCTACGGAGCCTTCATGACGGCGAACCTCCTGGCGCACAGCAGGCTGTTCCGCGCTGGCGTCGCGCGAAGCGGGGCCTACAACCGATCGCTGACGCCGTTCGGGTTCCAGAGTGAGCGGAGGACGTTCTGGGAGGTGCCGCAGGTCTACGCGAACATGTCGCCCTTCTGGTTCGCCCACCAGGTAAAGGACCCGATCCTCCTCATCCACGGCGAGGCCGACAACAACTCGGGCACCTTCCCCATACAGTCCGAGCGCTTCTACATGGCGCTCAAGGGCCACGGCGCGACGGTCCGATACGTCACGCTACCCCTGGAGTCGCACGGTTACTCGGCCAGGGAGTCGGTGTTCCACACGGTCACCGAGATGCTGAACTGGTTCGACAAGTACGTGAAGAACGCTGGGCCGAGGGGGACGGATAAGGACTGAGACAGCCTGGAGAAGGGCAAGGTCAGCGGTCAGCTTTCTGCTTCCTGCTTCCAGCCACCGGCGGCCCCCCCGACCGCCGATCGCTGGTCGCTGACCGCTGACCGCTGATAGCTGATCGCTGTCCACGACGGCGGCCCCATGATCACCACATTCCCAGCTGCAGTCTCGCTGCCTCGGACATTCGGTCGGTCGTCCAGGGCGGTTCCCATACAACCTCGACGTTGACGTCCTTGACGCCCGGCAGCTCGCGTATGCGCCGCTCCACCTCTGCGGGCAGCGCCTGCGCCGACGGGCAGCCGGGGGCCGTCAGCGTCATGATGACCGCGACATTGCCCTCGGAGTCCACCTTGAGGTCGTAGATCAGCCCCAGCTCCCAGATGTTCACCGGTATCTCGGGGTCGTAGACCGCACTGATTGCCCCGATCACTTCGCCCTCGAGCGCCGGGCCTATTGCCGAGCGTTCCATCCTGAACCCCCATGTCTCGTCGACCGTGCCGAATGCGCGAGGGCCGAAACCCGGCTATTCAGTGCTCACTGTCGGGCTTTCGCGCAGCAGCGCCTCGCGCAGCGTGTGCCAGGCGAGCGTTGCGCACTTGACGCGGACCGGGTACTCCCGCACGCCGGCAAGAGCTGCAAGCTTCCCGAGGGCCCCTATTTCGGGTATCGCGCCCGGTGGAGCAGTCACCATCCGGTGGAAATCCTCCGCGAGGCGCTCGACGTCCTCCATACGCCTCCCCTTGACGCTCTCGGTCATCATCGAGGCCGATGCCTTCGAGATGGCGCAGCCCGAGCCCTCGAAGCTCGCTTCCGTCACGACGCCGGCCTCGACACGAAGGTGGACCGTGAGCCGGTCACCGCAGAGCGGATTGAAGCCCTCCGCAGTGTGGCTCGCGCCCTCGAGCGCGTGGAAGTTCCTGGGGCGCTTGTTATGATCCAAGATCACTTCCTGGTACAGGTCTCGAAGGTCCATCTCGATTTGAGCCTGTCAGCGATCAGCTATCTGGCTCCTGACCGCTGATCGCTGACCGCTGATCGCTGACCGCTGATCGCCGACCCACGTCACCGCAGCAACTCTCCCGCCCGACGGATTCCGGCGACAAGCGCGTCGATCTCGGCGTGCGTGTTGTAGAACGCCAGCGAAACGCGCGCCGTTGCCGGAACGCCAAACCTCTCCATGAGCGGCTGGCAGCAGTGATGCCCGGTGCGAATCGCTATGCCCTCGCCGTCCACGATGGTTCCGATGTCGTGGGGGTGGACCGAATCCATCACGAACGACACGATCGCGGCTCTGTCGCGCGCCCTTCCGATCATCCTGACCCCGGGCAGCGCAGCCAGTGATTCCGTCGCGTGCTCCAGCAGGTCGCGCTCGTACCCGGCGATGCGATCGGGTCCGACCGACCCTACGTATTCGATTGCGGCCGCCAGGCCCACGGCCGCGGCTATGTCTGGCGTCCCGGCTTCGAACTTGTACGGCAGAACGTTGTACGTGCTGCGCTCGAACGTCACGGAGGCAATCATGTCGCCGCCGCCCTGCCATGGCGGCATCTGTTCGAGGAGCTCCCGCCGCCCGTAGAGGACCCCGATGCCAGTCGGCCCGAAGACCTTGTGCCCCGAGAACGCGTAGAAATCGGCCGCCAGCGCCTGCACGTCTACCGCAAGGTGCGAGACCGCCTGCGCACCGTCCACGAGGACCGGCACCCCTCGCGCGTGTGCCAGGTCCACCATTTCGCGGACCGGGTTCACCGTGCCGATGGCGTTGGAAACGTGCACGATGGCGACGAGGCGGGTCCGATCGCCGAGGAGCCTGGAGTACTCCTCCATGTCGATGTCACCCCGGTCATCCACCGGGATCACCACCAGCCTGGCGCCGGTCGCGCGGCACGCCATCTGCCACGGGACGACATTGGAGTGGTGTTCGAGCGTGGAGACGAGAACCTCGTCACCGGGAGCGAGGTTCGCGCGCCCCCACGATGCGGCAACGAGGTTGATTGCCTCGGTTGTGCCGCGAACGAACACTACCTCGGAAGGCTCTGCGGCGTTGATGAACCGCCGGACCGACTCGCGCGCTCTCTCGTAGGCGGCCGTGGCGCGCTCGCTGAGCAGGTGGACGCCGCGGTGAACGTTCGCGTTGTCCTCCCTGTAGAATCTCACTACCGCCTCGATCACGCTCGCCGGCTTCTGCGTGGTCGCCGCGTTGTCCAGGTAGACGAGCGGCTTCCCGTGCACTCGCTGCCGGAGCGCGGGAAAGTCTCCTCTGAGCCGCGCGACATCGGGCGCCAGGCCGACGAAGGGTGACGCCTGAACTGCCATCTCAGTACACCGCCGGCGGAAGCTGCGCCAGGAGAAGCGAGTCCAGCCTTCCGCGCAACTGCGGCAGCGCCATCCGGCTGATCACGTCGCTCGCGAAGGCGTAGATCAGCAGGCTCCGGGCGGCCTCGCGCGGGATGCCCCTCGACCTCAGGTAGAACATCGCCTCCTCGTCTATCTGCCCCACGGTAGCCCCGTGTGTGCACTTCACATCGTCGGCGAATATTTCCAGCTGAGGCTTCGTGTCGATCTGCGCCTCGTCCGAAAGGAGGAGCACCTTGTTCGTCTGCTTGGCGTCGGTCTTCTGCGCGTCCGGGCGGACGAAGATCTTGCCGTTGAAGACGCCCTTCGAACGGCCGTCGAGTATGCCCTTGTAGACCTGATGGCTTCCGCAGTTCGGCTGCGCGTGGTCCAGCACGGTGTGGTTGTCGATCAACTGCGTGCCGCTCGCGATGTAGACCCCGTTCAGCGTGCAATCGACGCCCTCGCCTTCGAGCGACACGTTCAGGTCGTTCCGAACGAGGCGTCCGCCCAGAGTGACAGAGTGCGACGAGAACGTGGCGCCGCGCGCGATGCGCGCCTGGACGGTCGAAACATGGAACGCGGACAGGCTCTCACGCTCCAGCCGGTAGTAGTCGATCGACGCCCCCGCACCGACGGCGATCTCGGTCACGCTGTTGGTGAAGTAGCTATGGCCAGCCTCCCCGGCGTAGGTTTCGACAACCTGCGCGCGGCTCCCCTCTTCCGCCACGATCAGAACGCGCGGATGTGAGACCAGCGGTCCCCCGGCGCCGGTGTCGCTGTAGAAGAGAATGTGGATCGGGGCACCGGCCTCCAGGCCGCGCGGGATCGTCACCAGGGCACCGTCGGCGAGGAAAGCGGTGTTGAGCGCGCGAAACGCGTTGTCCTCGTACGGGGCTATCCGCCCGAGGTGAGTCGAGAGGTGGTTGCCGTTGCCGGCGAGTACCTCGGCGAGGCTCCTCACGGTGAGTTCGCGGCCGGGCTCCCCGAGGCGGGAGAGCCCGGGGACGTAGCGGCCATTGACGAACACCAGCTCGGGCCAGGTCGGCTCTGCGAAGCTGAACTCCGCGAGCGTTTCTGGCGCAACCGCAGGTGGCGGCGTTGCTGCCAGGCGGAAAGGCATTGCCGCTATGGGCCGGACGTCCGTGAAGCGCCAGTCCTCCATCCGGGTCGTCGGAAAGCCCAGCGCCTCGAACCTCGCGAGCGCCTCACGCCTCCTGCCGCGTAGCCAGGCGTCGGCCGCGCGATCGTGCTCCCTGGAGAACTCCTCGAATTGCTCGACGTAGGACCCGCGTGCTTCGACTCCCGTCATGGCGCTCCAAGCTCCTCTCCCTGCAGGATCCGGCGACTGACCCCGTGATCAGGTCGGGCGCGTTCAGAAGGAGCACTCGCACCCTTGTACTCTTCGTGTCTTCGCGTCTTCATGGCCCCGTGCGCGAGAGAGGCGGTCATCCCCTCAGCGCCGCCTGTTCCTCCACCCATCCATAGCCCTTCGCCTCGAGTTCCAGGGCCAGCTCCTTGCCGCCCGACTTCACTATCCGGCCCTCTGTCAGTACGTGGACCCGATCGGGCACGATGTAGTCGAGCAGCCGCTGGTAGTGAGTGACGACTACGATTGACCGCTCGGGGCTGCGCAGCGAGTTCACACCGTGGGCGACGATCTTGAGGGCATCGATGTCGAGGCCCGAGTCTGTCTCGTCCAGGATTGCCAGAGCCGGCTGGAGCACCGCCATCTGGAAGATCTCGTTCCGCTTCTTCTCGCCGCCCGAGAAACCCTCGTTGACGGGGCGGCTGAGAAGGCTCGGGTCGAGCCCGAGAAGCGCCGCTTTCTCGCGGACGAGCGACATGAACTCCACCGCGTCGTACTCCTCGAGGCCGCGGTGCTTCCTGATCGCGTTCACCGCCGCCTTCAGGAAGTAGGCGTTGTTCACGCCTGGAATCTCCACCGGGTACTGGAAGGCCAGGAAGAGACCCTCCTGCGCGCGCTCCTCCGGTTCGAGCGCCAGCAGGTTCCTGCCCCGGTACAGCACCTCCCCTTCGGTCACCTCGTACTGGGGCCTGCCCGCGAGCACCGCCGCGAGCGTGCTCTTCCCCGAGCCGTTGGGCCCCATGATCGCGTGCACCTCGCCGGCGTTCACTGCGAGGTCGATTCCACGGAGGATCTCGCGCCCCTCTACACGCGCGTGCAGGTTTCTTATCTCGAGCATGTCAGATCCGTTTCGAAGTCGTATGTCGCCGGCCATCTTCGCTCGGCGCAATTCGCTCCGAGCCAGGTCCGACAAGCAACCGTTCCCGTGCCGCGTGGAGCGTTTCCCCCGCGGCGCGATCCCATCAGCCGACGCTCCCCTCGAGTGAAACGCCGAGGAGCTTCTGCGCCTCGACGGCGAACTCCATCGGCAGCTCGCGGAAGACCTCCTTGCAGAAGCCGTTGACGATCATGTTCACGGCGTCCTCGGTCGAGAGTCCACGCTGCCGGCAGTAGAAGATCTGGTCCTCGCCTATCTTCGACGTCGAAGCCTCGTGCTCGACGGTGGACGAGGTGTTCTTCACCTCGATGTAGGGAAAAGTGTGCGCGCCGCACTTGTCGCCGATGAGAAGCGAGTCGCACTGCGAGTAGTTGCGCGACCCTGTCGCCTGCTTCCCTACCTTGACGAGGCCGCGGTACGTGTTCTGCCCTCGTCCAGCCGCGATTCCCTTCGAGACAATGGTGCTGCGGGTATTGCGGCCGAGGTGAATCATCTTCGTGCCAGTGTCAGCCTGCTGGCGATTGTTCGTCACCGCCACCGAGTAGAACTCGCCCACCGAGTTGTCGCCTTGGAGGATGCACCCGGGGTACTTCCACGTGATGGCCGAACCGGTCTCGACCTGCGTCCACGTGATCTTCGAGTTCGCACCCTGGCACTTGCCCCGCTTGGTCACGAAGTTGTAGATTCCGCCTCGCCCTTCCCTGTCTCCCGGGTACCAGTTCTGGACGGTCGAGTACTTCACGGTTGCGTTGTCCAGGGTAACGAGCTCGACTACAGCAGCGTGAAGTTGGTTCTCGTCCCGCATCGGCGCCGTGCAGCCCTCGAGGTAGCTGACGTACGCTCCCTCGTCCGCCACTATCAGCGTCCGCTCGAACTGGCCGGTCTCGGCCGCATTGATCCGGAAGTACGTCGAGAGCTCCATCGGGCACCGGACGCCCTTGGGCACGTAGCAGAACGACCCGTCGCTGAAGACCGCCGAGTTGAGCGCCGCGAAGAAATTGTCCGTGTACGGGACGACCGAACCGAGGTACTTCCGGACGAGCTCCGGGTGCTCGCGCACGGCCTCCGAGAACGAGCAGAAGATTACCCCCGCGCGCCGAAGCTGTTCCTTGAACGTCGTTGCGACCGAGACGCTGTCGAACACCGCGTCGACCGCCACGCCGGCCAGCGCCTTCTGCTCCTCGATCGGGATTCCGAGCTTTTCGAATGTCCTCCGGATCTCCGGGTCCACCTCGTTCAGACTCTGTTTGAGCGACTTCCTGGGCGCCGAGTAGTAGATGATGTCCTGGTAGTCGATCGGGGGATAGCTGACGTTGGCCCACTTCGGCTCGACCATGGCAGTCCATGCCCGGTAAGCGCGCAGGCGCCACTCCAGCAGCCAGCCCGGCTCGCTCTTCTTCTCTGAGATCTGCCTGATGATGTCCTCGTTCAGGCCGCGCGGCACGGTCTCCGAGTCCACCTCGGTGAAGAACCCGTACTTGTATTCCCTGATTGCCAGCTCCTCGATGCCCTGCGAAGTGGTCGGCACGGTTCTCCCCTGTTTCTCCACTGGTTCCTGACCCAGAGCGCTCCAGACCCTTGCGGCCTGGACCTGCCCTGACAGCCGTCTCTCACGGCCGCCTGACCCCGGCCTTCGTCCTCCGACCGGAGTCCGGTTATATAGGACTAAAGCAGTCGTATATCTACTTGTAGCACGGCTAGACGACGATTTCAACCAGGCCGGCCGTTACCCATCGTCCCCCAGGGCGTCATGCGGACCGCCCTCGAGCCGCACGATTACAGCCGAGACCGATATCGACTGTTCCATGACGGAACAGCCCGTCTTCGGCACTGGGCTGGAATCGCGGGGTCCTCAGCCTTCAAACGGGCCGTGTTTCAATCACTTACGCCGGTTTATCCGGGTTCCTGACCCGGCCGGCAGTGCCCTTGCTGAGCTACCGCGCATGAGTCCTCGATCCGCCGAGTCGACCCCGCGCGGCTTCTCGCTGGTCGAATTGCTGATCGTCATAGCGGTGTTCGGGATAGTCGTAGCCGTCGGCATGCCCATGTTCGGCGCCGCGCTCGAGTCGTCCAGGCTCTCCGCCTCGGCCCGGGACGTCGAGCGCGAGCTTCAGACCGCTCGCCTCAAAGCTGTCACGGCCAAGAGGCCGATTCGCGTCAGGTTCAACTGCCCGAGGGCGGGCGAGTTCCGGATGGTCGAGCTGATCGGCAGCACTTCCGCGCCAGCCAGCGAGGACATGTCGACCGATCGCTGCTCGCCCGAGACCTACCCATACCCTTCGCAGGGCACGACGCGGCTCGACCGCCCCCAGCACGACGGCCCGCTTCGGGCACTGACCCGGGGAACTGTCTTCACCTCGGCTCAGACCATCGAGTTCCGGCCGGATGGCACTGCTCACGCGGATCTCTCCGGGTCGAACCCGTGGCCTGTCATTCCCGCTTCGACCCCGGTTTCCATCATCGTTTCGCGAAATGGCGCCACGAAGACAATCACGGTGAACGGCCTTGGCAAGATACGCATCCAGTAAGGGCGAATCGGGCTTCTCGATGGTCGAAATCGTCGTCGCGATGGGGATCTTCGCGGCTGGTCTGATTGCCCTCGCGCAGCTCTTCACGATAGCGACGACCGCCAACCAGCGGGCGCGGACCTCGACGATGGCGGCCGTGCTGGCCGACCAGAAGATGGAACAGCTTCGGGGGCTGCTCTGGGGGTTCGACCTGACCGGGCTGCCGATCTCCGACTTGTCCAGCGATATCTCCGTGGTGCCCGCCTCGTCCACGGGTGGTGCCGGTCTGAGCCCGTCGCCCGCCGGAACCCTGACCAACAACGTTCCCGGGTACGTCGATTACGTCGATGCTTACGGCAACTGGGTCGGCACTGGTGCAGCGCCTCCGGCCGGCGCCGTGTACGTGAGGCGCTGGTCGATCGAGCCGATGCCCACGAACCCCAACAACACGCTCGTCCTGCAGGTACTTGTGAGCCGGGTGCGCCCGGCCACGGCTGCGGGCCAGGCCCGGCAGCCCGACGAGGCCCGGCTCGTGAGCATCAAAACGAGGAAGTCGTCATGAGGCGCGGCAGCCGGCGGCGCTCCACGTTCACGCAGCCAGACGGCTACTCTCTCATCGAGCTGCTGGTGGTGACCGCGGTCACCCTCACGGTCATGGGCGCAGTCTTCTCGGTGATGAACCCATCGCAGGGCACTTTCCGCGCCCAGCCAGAGGTTTCGGACATCCAGCAGCGCATGCGGATCGCGGTCGACACGCTTCAAAGGGATCTGCTCGTGACCGGCGCGGGCACCTATGCGAGCGGGCAAGCGGGCCCGCTCACCAACTTCTTCGCGCCGATCATGCCGTACAAGATGAGTCGTTTTTCGCCGGACCCTCCCGGAACGTTCAGGACCGACGCCATCACGTTGATGTTCGTGAGCTCGGCGGTCGAGACGACGATTCGGGAGGGAATGCCGCAGCCATCGTCCGAGCTGAAGGTGACCGCGCAGCCCGGGTGCGCGGTTGGCGACGAACTGTGCGGGTTCCAGGAAGGCATGCAGTGCATCATCTTCGACGACACGGGCGCGTGGGACCTGTTCACGGTCACGCAGGTCCAGGACGATGCCCTCCACCTTCAGCACAATCAGCAGCCCGACCTGTCGAAGAGATACCAGCCCGGTGCACGCATCGCTCAGTTCGCGGCGCGCACCTACTACCTGAACTCGGACCCGGCAACCGACACGTTCGAACTCCGGCTGAGCGACGGCTTCCAGCTGGACCTTCCGGTCGTTGACGGCGTTGTTGGCCTGCGATTCGACTACTTCGGCGAACCGCTTCCGCCGATGCTGAGGAAGCCGGTTTCGGATCCAATCGGGCCCTGGACCACCTACGGCCCGAAGCCACCGGCTCTAGGTGTCGTTGCGGACGGCAGCGACTATCCGGCGGGCGAGAACTGCGTTTTCGCGGTTGACGCCGGCCAGCATGTGCCGCGACTCCAGTCGCTGACGCCGGGATCGA
Source organism: Vicinamibacterales bacterium (assembly GCA_041947015.1). Taxonomy (GTDB): domain Bacteria; phylum Acidobacteriota; class Vicinamibacteria; order Vicinamibacterales; family Fen-181; genus JBHGBL01. The sequence continues at coordinate 83,242 of JBHGBL010000013.1, read as the reverse complement.
GCGGCCTCGTACCGCTCACCCAGGCGATGCTCACCGACGGTCCGTGGTGCCCGAGCACGACCTCGCCCACGCGTTTCGACGCCGACCTGCTGCGCGTGCGCGAGGTGAGGGTGACTGTCAGGCTGCAGGCTCTTTCGAAATCGCTGCGTGGTCCGGCCGGCCTGCTCTTCGCCAGGGGCGGTACGGCGCGCTTGACGGAAACGCTGGTTCCCGACCAGCAGGTCCAGTTCGACGTCACGCCACGCAACCTGAACCTGGGACGGTGACAGATGGCCAGGCAAGAGAAGGACGCCCGATCGCGGCTGGAACACTTCGAGAGCGACGAACGCGGCATCGCGCTGGTGCTCACGCTGATGGCGCTCGCGCTGCTGTCGGCCCTCGGGCTCGCGCTCGTGCTGACCACCTCCACCGAGACCGGCATATCGGGCAACTACCGTGACAGCCGCGAGGCGCTGCACGCCGCGGACGCAGGCCTGGAGCGGGCCGTCCAGGATCTCCTCACGGTACCTGACTGGGACCGCGTTCTCGCGGGCACGACAACGTCCGGCTTCGTTGACGGCTCGCCGGGGGGCGTCCGCGTGCTGCCAGACGGCTCGACCCTGGACCTGTCGCACGTCGTCAACCTGGCGAACTGCGAGAAGATCACCGCGTGCACCGGCCCGGAAATGGACGCGAGCACACCTGAGCGTCCTTGGGGTGCAAACAACCCGAGGTTCCAGCTTTACGCCTACGGCCCGGTTGCGGATCTCCTTCCGACGGGGACCATCGACTCGAAGTACTACGTCGTGGTGATGGTGGCAGACGACCCGGCCGAGACGGACGCCGATCCGCTGCACGACGGCGTGGCGCTGGACAACCCCGGGAGGGGCGTCTTGACGCTTCGCGCCGAGGCTTTCGGTCCGGGCGGAGCGCACACGGTCGTGGAAACATCGATTGCGCGCACCGACAACACGGAGCTGGAGCGCGGCTACTCCGGGCAGCGGGGCCAGGACGAACAGAATCGCCGGGCCCGCAAGGCGGCCGTCGAGACGCCCGGCAAGGCCCTCACTCGCTCGGAGATGTCGGTTTCGGGCGGAGGGCTGGCCGTCCAGTGAGGCTAGCCTCAGCTGAAAGGAACAGATGAAGATGACCGGGCGGCAAGCAGGCACCGTGGCACCGGGGCGGGTTTTGGCCGCTGCTCTCTTTCTCCAGACCGTCTTTGCGGCGCCTGCCCTTGCGCAGCTCGACCCGCTGCTCTTCCTGGAACGCAGCCAGCCGAACGTCCTCCTCGTCGTCGACGTGTCGGAGCGCATGCAGCGGGATGCCAACGAGGACTACTACGACCAGTTCGTCTATCCGAAGACTGGCAACGCCTGGGAGACATCGCTCGGGCTGAACACGGCGAACATGTCGGCCCGCTATCGGCGGAAGTACGCCGGCTTCCGGTTCGCCGATCCGGCGGCCGGAATCGTGAGGTTCACCGCCACCGCGATACAAGCTGTCGGCGACCTTGCCCCCGACTACGCGCAGTTCGGGTCGCGAACCAGGCTGGCGATCGCGCGCGCAGCTCTCACCCGCGCTCTCTTGTACAACCGCAGCAAGGCCCGCTTCGGCCTCCTGAAGACCCGTCAGTTGAATCCGCGCCTCGGGACGGAGCGAAACGACGGCTACGTCAACAGCCCCGTCCCAGCGCCCGAGCTGCCGACCGACGGCCTCCCGGGAGGTCTGTGGAAGATAACGCGACCGCTCGTGGACGCGGCAAACGGGTCGAACGCCGCGGTCACGGCCCCGCTCGTGCGTGCTGATGCGGCCACCGCCAACACCGACGTGCTCTCCATCCTCTCCCGAGAGCCGCACCAGGCCGGGGCTCTCGTGCCGGCGGGGCGCGACAGCATCACCGCGATCGACTCTCCGGTCGAGACAATGCTGATCGACGCGCGGGCCGAGGCCGCGCGGCTGATCGCCGCCGATACGACGTGCCGCAACACAATCGTCGTGCTCGTCGTGGGAGGCAGCGAAGGGAACACCTCGACTGCGCGGGACCCGGCCGGCCGCGCGAGCACGTTCCTCGCGATATCCGGCCGTCGCGTCCCGATCTACGTCGTCGCCATCGCTCCCGGTATCAACGACGACGTGAATCAGCTGCGCGCCATCGCAAGAAACAGCGGGGGTCAGTACATCGAGATAACGCGGGCGATGATAGAGGCCGCCCCCGCTGGCGGGACCGTGCCCGAGGTCGTCCGAGCCGTGAACCTCGCAGTCCAGCACGCTCTTGCGCTGCCGGTCGACTTCAACGCGGCGCCGACGGCCCTGCTCCCGTTCGGGCCGTCGAGCGAGTTCCAGGTTGCCAGCCCGATTGTCGGCACCGTCGATCTCGAGGGTGCCACCGACATCAACGGCTCGACGCTGCCCGACACGGTGATCACCTCTCCGACGACCGGAAGCGTGATCCCACAGAGGTCCAACGTCATGGTGACCTCGAGCGTTGCCGTTCCCGGCTCGATCGACACGCCGGGCTTCCCGAGCGTCCTGAGGGCCTTCCGGGTCTACAGGCCCGAGCGCGACGCCTCGAAACACACAGGCTACAAGTTCGTACAGGACGGGACGCCGCTCTGGGTCGCTTCGACGCCGTCACCCGCGCTTCGGAACATCTACACGGTCGTCCCGTCGACAGACGCATCGCCCTGCGACGCGAGAACGATGACGGTCGTCCCGTTTACCGAGGACAACGCGGACGAGCTCGAAGAGTACCTGCGTGTGAGCGACCCCGAAACGCTCATCTCGTTCATCCGGTCGCAGCCGCTGGGAGCCGTCCTCGATTCGACGCCGGCGATACTGGACCCTCCCTCGCTCGACCCTCCGCCCGACGGTGACTACCCCGCGTTCGTACAGGCCAACAGGGAACGCAGGTCGCTCGTCCTCGTCGGCGCCAACGACGGCATGCTCCACGCGATCGACGGCAGGCTCGGCCAGGAAGTGTGGGCGTTCATCCCGTTCAACCTTCTCCCCAAGCTGCGATCGCTGCGCGAGGGACAACCGGCCGGGGAATTCAGGTTCTTCGTGGACAGCTCGCCCAAGATTGCCGACGTGAAAGTAGACGGGGAATGGAAGACGCACGTGATCTTCGGGCAGGGACCGGGAGGGACCTTCTACCAGGCGCTGGACTTCACCCTCGACCGGATGGGCGATACCGTTCATCCCACCGACAGCCTGGGCTCCGTGCTGAGCTACTTTTCGAACCCCGACCGCGTGCCGGTCGTCTGGAGCTTCCCCTGTTACGCTCACTTCGACTGGACGAACGGCGAATTCGGCGAGCTCGGGGACACGAGGTGGGGCTCGGCAACCGAGATCGAGAAGACAGTCGGAGAGACGTGGTCGGACCCGGCGGTCGGCCAAGTTCAGAACGAGGACGGCCCGTTCGTGGTGCTGGCCGGTTCGGGGTTCTTCTCGTACACGCGCCAGCTGGCCCGCTTCCCGTCGGGCGCGCAAGCCGTCGGCACCACTTTTTACGTGATCGCCGCCGGGACAGGAGAGGTCCTGGCCAGCGAAGACGTCGGGAGTGACGGCCTCGCGGAAACAGTGGACTCGTGCCGCGCCGCCAACAACTGCACCCGCATCAAGAACGCGCTGCAGTCCGACCCGGTAGCGACGGGCCCGCCCAACTCGCGTTTCGTGAATACGGTGTACCTCGGCGATCTCGACGGGCGGCTATGGCGCTTCAGGCTGGGGCTCGACGCCTCGAACCAGGCGGTGGTCACGAACGGGCCGACGAAGCTGCACGACGCGACCGCGGCTCACCCGCTGTTCACATCGCTGGCCGTGGTGAACGTGGGCGGAACGCAGCAGTACGTCTTCTTCGGAACCGGCAGCGACCTCCTGCCGTCGAACGGCGTCTCGCAGTCGTACAAGCTGCTCGGCGTCCTGGACAGCGGGGGGCCGGCCGGTTCGCTGGCGATGTCCTACCTGCTCGAGAAGACCGAAGGGACCGGAGGCGACGAGAAGGTCAGCTCGTTCCCGGCCGTTGCCGGCGACATTGTGTTCTTCACGACGACGACATTCAAGCCGACGCAGGGTTGCGCTCTGCCGGACGGAAATGCGTACGCGTTCACGTTCGTTGGTGGCGCGGCTTACGACAGCAATGGAGATGACAGGATCACCAAGAAGGACTCGCCCAAGCTCGGGACTTTCTTGGGCAGCGGACGGGCCACGGCTCCGTTCATCGTAGATCAGCACCTTTCGATCGGCATCGGCGGCAAGGTAGAAATGTTCGGGGACCCCGAGGATTTCAACAACGGTGTCGGGCAGGTCAGTGTCAGGACCCTTGCCTGGCGGGAACGTAGATAGGTGAGCAGAGCGATCGTTTGTGCTGAGTGCGGCGCCAAGATGCGCGCTGGCAGGGCGTACTGCCTGAGGTGCGGCCTGCCGGTCGGCACACGTTCGGGCGAGTCCGGCCTGGGCCGGAAGCCCTGGCTCGCGGCGGCTACCCTTCTGGCGACTGTCGGCGTGATTGGCCTGGTCGGGTTGCCCGGCTCCAGGCCGCCAGCGCTCAGGGAATGCGCGGGCACGTCGCCGGTCGCACCCATCGTCACCCCGAGCGCTGCCGGCACGGCTGCGGCGACGGTGCCGGCCGCTCCCCAGCCAACGGTGGAACAGCCCGGACCGGACCCAATGCAGGAGGGCCGCATGGCGCTTGCTCGCGGCGATCGCGCTGCGGCGCTCGAGAGCTTTCGTCAGGCCGCCGAGCTGCAGCCGGAAAACGCAGAAGCCGCGAACAGCTACGCGCAGCTCCTGGTCAGATCGGGCAAGGCCGCCGATGCCGTGGGCTACCTGGAGAAGGCGGTTTCGCTCCAACCTGGGAAGTGGGCCTACAGGTTCAACCTCGCGAGGTGCTACGGACTGTTGGGCCTGTGGGACAAGGCAGTGGCTGAGTATCGCGCCGCCGCCGGGCTGTTCCCGAGCGACTACGCAACCCACTTCAACCTGGGGCTCGCGCTGCACAAGCTCGGCGACGAGGAAGGAGCGGCAGTCGAGTATGCGACCGCCGTTGCCATAAGGCCCGACGAGCCTTCCTTCCACCTGGCGCTCGGCCAGACCTACGAACGCCTCGGCAGGAAGAAGGAAGCCGACGAGGCCTTCAGGAAGTACATCGAGCTCGCGCCCGAAGACCCCGAGGCGGAAACGCTGCGTTCCCGCCTCGGCGCCATCCGATAGCTCCTCGAACCTATGGCTTCGGGGCGGTCTTGTGCCGGATCACCTGGCCCGGCCGCGCACCCGTGTCCTCGCCCTGCTCGATGACCGTGATGCCATTGACGATTACGTACGGCATACCTGCAGCGAACTGGTGCGGCTGCTCGTAGCTTGCCTTGTCGATCACGCCGGCAGGGTCGAAGATCACGATGTCGGCCGCGTAGCCCTCGGCAAGCCGCCCGCGGTCGGAGAGGCCGAACTGCGAGGCGGCGAGCGAGGTGAGCTTGCGGACGGCCTCCTCGAGGGATATGACCTTGTCCTCTCGCACGTAGCGGCCGAGGATTCTCGCCGTGTTGCCGTAGCCGCGCGGGTGAGGCGCGCCTTCGCCCGGCGTCAGCACCGAAGAGTCCGAGCCCACCGAGACATCGGGGTCGCGCATGATCGCGCGGACGTCGTCTTCGGACATGAAGTGGTAGACCATGCTTGCCCCGCCCGCGAGCATCATCTCGCGCGCGGCCTCGAGCTGCGCGTCCGCGTCTTCCGCGCCCTTCAGCTTCTTCGCCACCTCTTTCATGGAAAGGCCGTTGAACGAGGGATCGGCCTCGTAGGAGGCAACGACGGCGAAGGAAAGGTCCGAAATCCCGCGCTCGGCGAGAAGGGCCTTCGTTTCGGCCTTGATACGCTTCCACGTCGCGGCGTCCTTCAGCCTCTCGGCTGTCTTCTCCCTTCCTCCTTCGAGCGCCCACGACGGGAAGCGGATGCCGAGGCTGGAACTTGCGGCAGTGTAGGCGTACTGGTCCGCGTGGATCTCCAGGCCCCGCTTCCTCGCCTCATCGATCTGGCCGAGGATTGCCTGCGCCTGGCCCCACCTGTTGGGACTGTCGATCTTGAGGTGCGAGATGTGCACCGGGCAGCCAGCTCCCTCGCCCACGGCAATGGCTTCGGCAATGGCCTGCTCGATTGTCGTTCCCTCGCTCCTCATGTGCGAGGCATACAGGCCACCCCATTCCGCGGCTGCCTTGGCGAGCTCGACGATCTCCGAAGTCTCCGAGTAGCTTCCGGGCACGTACTGAAGCCCGGTCGACAAGCCGAAGGCGCCGGCCGCCATCGCCGCCCGCACCAGGTCCTTCATGCGCGCAAGCTCCTCCGGCGTCGCCGAACGCCGCTCGGTTCCCATGACCGCCCTTCGAACGGTGTTGTGGCCGACCAACGTGAGGTAGTTGATGGCCGGCTTCGCCGCCGCAATCTTGTCGAGCGCCGCGCCGATGTCCCCGTCGGAACCTCCGCAGTTCCCCGCCACGATGGTCGTCACGCCCATGCGAACGAAGTTCTCTGCGAGCGGGTGACCCGCGATGTCCTCGCCGTGGGTGTGCAGGTCGATGAAACCCGGCGAGACGACGAGCCCGGTGGCATCGATCTTCTTCGGCGCGTCCGAGACGTCTTCGATCTGCCCGACCTCGACGATGCGCCCGCCCGTGATCCCGACGTCGGCCCTTACACCGGGCGACCCCGTTCCATCGACCACCGTTCCGTTCGCTATCACGAGATCGAAGTGTTGCTTCGGCCCCGCGCAGGCGACAACCGCGGCTGCCGTCAGTAGGACCACTCCGACACGGGCGAGCCACCAGATGACGCTGGAGCGCATGTTCTCCCCTTTGCGTTTGCCGGAGATGGCGCCGGCGCGCACCGCTCGGACCGGGCAGGGGCAAGCCAGCGGCCCCGCATTCGCGTGATAATACACCTGTGGACCACTGCGAGGAGGCAACGATGATCGTCCTCCGTAACATCCTGGTGCCAGTCGATTTCAGCGACGCGTCGGCGTGCGCGCTTCGCTACGCCCGGGCCCTCTGCGGCGCCTTCGGCAGCAGGCTCCACCTCCTGCACGTCGTGGAGAACGTCGCGGCTCACGCGTGGACCGCAGAGGTCTATGTAACGCCGCTCCCGGGGCTCCTCGACGATGTCGCACGCGAGGCTGCCGCCAGGTTGGAGACGCTGTTGACCGAAGAGGACAGGACCAGGTTCCGCGCGCGGCCGGCGGTCATCACCGGCAGCCCGTACGCCGAGGTCATCCGCTACGCCGCCGACCACGAGATCGACCTCATCGTCATGGGCACCCACGGACGCGGCACGGTCGAGCACGTCCTGCTGGGCAGCGTGGCCGAGAAAGTAGTCCGAAAGGCTTGCTGCCCGGTCCTCACGGTGCGCCAGCGGCAAAGGGAGTTCGTGGTGGACGACGGGTGCGGGAAGTGACCTGCCGGGTCCGCGCAAGAGCTGCTCGCGGGGAAGACAGCGGCGCCGGCCTCGAGCGCGACCCCGACATCGTCGGCTCGTGCCTCGAGGACGCTGCCCACTATACGGGTGGCCACGCCGCGGCAATCGCCTTTCCGAGAACCGAAGCCGACGTCGCGCGACTCGTTCGCCAATCGGCACGGGTGCTCCCGATAGGGGCCCAGTCGTCGGTCACCGGCGGTGCCACCCCGATGGGCGAGGTGGTGTTGAGCTCATCTCGCATGGACTCGGTGCTCCACCTGGGTACCGATCGGATCAGGGTGGAGGCAGGGCTGCCGGTGGCGTCGCTGAAGCAGCTGCTCGCCGCCAAGGGACTCTACTACCCGCCGGCCCCGACCTACGACGGCGCCTTCGTCGGCGGCACGATCGCTACCAACGCTTCCGGCGCCGCGACGTTCAAGTACGGCAGCACGCGGCAGTGGGTCCGGGCGCTCACGGTGGTTCTTGCTTCGGGGGACGTGCTCGAGATCGAGCGCGGCCAGGCCGGGGCCGATGAACGTGGCCTCTTCGAGATCGAGGCATCGTGTGGCGTCCTCCACGTGCCCGTCCCCGCCTACACGATGCCCGACGTGCCGAAGCGCTCCGCAGGCTACCACGCCGAACCGGGCATGGACCTGGTGGATCTGTTCGTGGGATCCGAGGGCACGCTGGGCGTGATTGTCGAGGTGACCCTTGACCTGGTAGCCCCGCCGCCAGCGATCTGCGTTGCGCTGGTCCCTGTCGCATCGGAGCCGGCTGGCCTCGGCCTGGTGGCGTCGCTGCGCGAAGAGTCGCTCGCGACCCGGCGCGCCCGCGATCCGCGTGGCCTCGACGTCTCTGCCATCGAGCACATGGACCGGCGCAGTCTGCAGCTGCTGCGCGAGGACGGCGCCGATCGGAAGCACGGCGTCTCCTGGCCACCGGCCACCGAGCTGCTGCTCCTCGCGCAGGTCGAACTCCCCCCTGGAACCTCCGCCGAGGAAGCGTTCGAGCACCTCTCGAACGCTCGGGAACCGGGCGCCCCCGACGCGCCGCTGGTTCGTTTCTGCCGGATCCTGGACCGCTTCGGGGCGTTCGACGACACGGAGGTCGCGCTCCCTGGAGACGTTCGGCGCGCTTCACAGTTCTTCGAGCTGCGCGAGGCGGTGCCGTCTGCGGTCAAGCATCGCATCGGCATCCTCAAGGAGACCGTAGATCCGACGATCGAGAAGACCGCTGCAGACATGATCGTCCCCTTCGAGCGATTCGGCGAGATGATGGAGATGTACCGCCGCGGGTACTCGGAGCGCGGACTCGACTACGCGATCTGGGGGCACATTTCCGACGCGCACGTCCACCCGAACGTCATCCCGCGATCGGCGGCGGAGATGCGGTCTGGAAGGGAGGCGATCCTCGAGTTCGGCAAGAGGGTCGTCTCGCTTGGCGGGTCGCCGCTCGCCGAACACGGTGTTGGGCGCAGCTCTCTGAAACAGGCGCTGCTCCGGCTGCTCTACGGGGACGAGGGCATCGAGGAGATGCGCGCCGTCAAGGCGGCGCTGGATCCGACCTGGAAGCTCTCGCCGGGGGTGCTGTTTCCGTCGCCACGGCACAAGGGCGGCGCTCGCCTGGCCTGAGCGTAGACGGTCAAGGCCACGCCGTGGAACTGCTCGTCTGTGACACTGGCGACCGGGGGTAACGCGCCTATCGGGCAGACGGCCGACCGCTGGGGCGACGCGCCGTAAGCCAGCCGACTCAGGATTGCCGCAGAACGACGAGCGACGAGGTGCCGCTCGGGCCCGCGTACGCCACTCGGTCGTGGGCCATCGCTCAACCCGGCGGCCACGCCTTGGCACTGCCGAACGCTGATAGCTGATGGCGATATTCACGCTACGCTCACGAGCAGCCCGGATGCCGTGAGGGCGAGACCGATGATGGCGAGCCAGGGAGCTGCAGAGGCCGCCGGCCCATGCAGGTCGTGCGGCGGGCGCCCTGATTCTTCGTAGCCCTCCGCGAGCCCCTTCGTTACGTCGTGGTATCCCTTCGCCGCGGCTACGAGGCCTCCCAGGAGCGCAACCCAGCCGGCTGCAACCAGCGCCACGGGCAACACACCGAGGCCAACGCCACGCCCCGCCACGACGACAAAGACCGCCGACGTTACCCACACGAAAACGCTCAGAGCTGCGGTGCCTCGAAGCTGACCGATCTCGCGGTCGGCTGCCTGCCTCAATCGCTCGAGCCGGAGCAGCCTCTCGGCTCGCAAACGCTCCGCCTCTGCGCGCTGGCGCTCGGCCTCCAGCTGCTGGCGCTCGAGGTCGAGCCGGGCGCTGTCTCTGTCGAACGCCTCCTTCAGGGCCGCGACGACCACGCCCGCCAGCCGCGCCTCGAGTGGGCCCAACGCTCCGACGGGTCCCCGCCCGTGGACGAGATCGTCAGGAGGCGGCTCCGGGCGCCGCGTCGCTCCAAGGACGCGGTTCGCCGTCCCAACGAACGCGGCGACCGCTTCGAAAGCGCGCGACAGCCGAGTGAAATCCATGTCGAATCCTTCTTCCTGCTGCCGCGCCAGGGACTGCCCTTGAAGAGCCGCGGGATCGATCGACCGCAAGCCCCGTGACAGCGGCCTTCCGACCGCGTACGATCAGTATCCTGTGACGAGGGTCAAACCATGCCTGCTTCCCCTGTCGTCTGGTTCTTCTACAAGGTCCGATGGGGTTTCCAGGAGGAGTTCGTCGAGCTCTTTCGCAGGAATCACTATCCCGTCCTGAAGGCCCAGATAGGCCACCGCTTCGCGAGCGTGAAGGTCTACGTCCCGAAGTACCACGGCGACGGGCGAGCCGACTGGACGTTTGCCGTCGAAATCGCCTACCGCGACTCCGAGGCTTTCGCGCGGCCTTCGAACGAGGCCGAGATCGCGCGGCAGCTCTTCCCGGACCAGGAGAGGTTCCGTCGCGAGGAGCAGCGCCGCTTCGAGCTGCTCGACGCCCACTGGGACGTGCCGCTCAAAACGGTGGACCTGGGCTGACGCGAGGTTGTCAGCCCTCGTTGCTCAGCTCTTTCTCGGTTCCTTCGCCCGTCTGCCCCAGCGCCTGCGGCACGAACCGGGCTTCGGGCAGCGCCCCGATGATCTCTATGCGGTCGTTCACGACCGTCTTCGGCACGCCGCTGATCGCGTAGCGAGCTATCAACTCGGGAAACTCGGTCGCCTCGAATGTCGTCGCGGTCACCTTGTCGCTCTCGACGGCCATGCGGTTTGCCAGGCTGACCGCCCGGGGACAATGCGGTCAGGTGGGCGTGACGAAAAGCTTCATGTCCACCGGCTCCTTCACCGCGGCGAGGAGCGCGCGGCTCGCCTCCGACAGCCCGGAATCGCGGGTGGACTGCGCCACGATCGCGTCGAGGAGCGACATGAACTCGTAGCCGGACGGGGCGCCGTAGAACCGGATGCGGGCGTTGTCTCCCGAGCTGACGACGATGGCCGGGACCCGGTCCACTCCGAACTCCGCGGCCTTCTCGCGATCGATCTGGGGGTTGATCTCCTCGACTGTCAGCTTGTCGTTCAGCGGGGCCAGATCGTCGAGAATCTGCCTGGTCGGAATGCACGTCTCGCAGTTGAGCGTCTGCGAGAAGAACAGGAGCCGTACCGGCTCGACCATGTGCGAGAGCAGGTCGCGAACGTGGTTGCGGTCGCTTTCCGAGAGGATAGCCATAAGGCATTATTGCACTCCGGCGCGGCCAGCGTTCGCATTCGCGTATAGTTTGGGGTTGCCGGCGAGATTGGCGGTCCCCGCCAGTCCCGGAACCCTTGGAGGATGACGAAGATGAAGGCACGGCGTTTCGTTCTGGTTTCGACCCTGGTGATGGCGACGGCCGGTCTCGCTGCCCGGCAGGTTTCCGGACCCGGCGTCTCGGCAATCCGGACCGAGGACCTGAAGCGGTGGCTCGGCTACCTGGCGTCGGATGCGCTCGAAGGCCGCGGAAACGGCTCCGAGGGACTCGGCCTTGCCGCTGCATACGTGGCGAACGAACTCGAGAAGCTCGGCGTGCAGCCCGGCGGCGACAACGGAACCTGGTTCCAGCGCGTGAAGGTGCTGGGGATCAGGAGCACCAACCGTTCAACTTTGACGGTCGAGGTGAACGGGAAGGCGCGCACGTTCAAGAACGGCGAAGGCATCCGTTTCCCGGCCAACTCCGGCGGCAAGCGGACGGTCACGATAGACCAGGTGGAGTTCGTCGGCTACGGGCTGAACGCGCCGGCCGTCGAACACAATGACTACGCGGGAAGGGACGTAAAGGGCAAGGCCGTCGTCTGGTTCGGCGCCGGCGGGCCGAAGGGGCTGGATCAGCAGCAGGCGCGGCGAATCCTGAGCGGGCGCAACCGGTACGCGACGGAACAGGCATTTGCCGCCGCGGTCATCGGTTCCGCCGCTGCCGGCCCTCAGCCTGGGGCCGGACGCGGCGCGGCCGCTCCTCCGGCAGGCGGGAGAGGCGCGGCGCCAGGCGCACCGGCGGCAGCGGGCGCTGGAGCCGGTGCAGGCGCCGGCCGCGGCCAGGCGGCATCGACCCCGGTTGACTTCACGACTGTTCAGCGCCTTGACGCTGCCATCGCGCCCAGCGTCACCGTCGACGCCGATGCGGCGGACGATTTCTACGGATTCCTGTTCGCAGGCTCGCCCACGTCGTGGGCCGACATCAAGGCGAAAGCCGCAGCGCAGGAACCGCTTCCTGTGCTCACCCTCCCCGGCGTCAAGCTCACCTTCAACATCGACGCGGATTACGAGGTGCTCCAGACCCAGTTCACGCGGAACGTCGTCGGCATTGTCCCAGGGACGGACCCGAAGCTGCGCGAGACGTACGTCCTCCTCGGTGCGCACCTGGATCACACCGGCTACCAGCAGGGCGTGACGCAGCAGGAAGACCGCATCTTCAACGGCGCCGATGACGACGGCTCCGGGAGCGCCGCGCTCCTGGCCATCGCGAAGGCGTTCGTCCAGGGACCGAAGCCCCGCCGCTCCATTCGCCTCGTCTGGTTCACGGGTGAGGAGCGAGGCCTGTGGGGGTCGCGTTACGACGCTGACTTCGGCGTCGATCCGGCGCTCGCCGTGGCCCAGCTGAACATCGACATGATCGGCAGGAATGCCGGCGACCGCGCCGAGATGGCAAACACCGTCTACGTGATCGGGTCGGACAGGATCAGCACCGAGCTCCACAACATCAACGTGGAGGCGAACGACAGCCTGCCGAAACCGCTCACGCTGAACTACGAGTACAACGACCCGGCCGACACGGAGAACCTCTACTTCCGGAGCGACCACTACAGTTACGCCGCCAAGGGAATTCCGATCGTGTTCTACACGACAGGCCTCCACCCGGACTACCACCGGGTGACCGACAGCATCGAGAAGATCGAGTGGGAGAAGTTCACGAGGATTACCGGCCTCGTGTACGAGACCGCTCGGCGCCTGGCAATGAGCGACAGGGCGCCGGCCCGCGACAACAAGGGCCCGCGGGCCGGCAAGGGCACTACGGGAAAGATCGGGAGCTGATGCGGCGGCCGCTTTTCATCTTCACTTCTTTCCGGCAGTGTCCGCGGCGTTCTGAGGAACGGTGACGGTCAGCCGGCAAGGCACGCCCTCGTTGCCGGCGCCGTCCCTCACCGAGTACACCAGCAGGTAGCTCCGCCCCCGCCCCCCTGCAAGGCGTTCCGCGCGAAGGGCGCCTTGCGTGATCAGGCCACCCGGGACGAAGCCCTCGATATCGCCGGGCCGGTCGCCGGGCTGAGGACCGAGGTCCGGCTCGCTGCTCCTGGCCTGCGCCAAGAGAATGCTCGCGCCGCTCATGTCGCTCGCGCTCACGCTGGCGGAAACCGCCACCATCTGGCGGTTCGGCGGCCAGAGCGTCGCGGGCGTGATCGTGCACGACGTGAAGACGGGCGGCGTCGCGTCGCGCTTCACGAGCACCGTTGCCGACGCAGTCCCGCCGCCGCTCGTGGCGCTGCACGTGAAAGAGACGCCGGAGGTATCGTAGTCCACGAGCAGCGCTTCGCAGCCGCTGCGCTCGGTGACGGCCGATTCCTTGTCTGAGACGGCCCATTCAACCGACACGTCGCCCGTGTACCAACCGTTGTCGCCAATCGTCCCCGTGACCATCGGCGTTATCACCGGCGGTGTCCGATCCTGCAGGGCGTCTCCCGCTTCGTATGCACCCATGTCGATTCCGGTCCCCATGATGCGAGGCCGGCCGTCCTTGTCGGTCTCCGGCAGGCCCTCGAGGCCGTCCGTCGTGCCCGCGTCGATTGCCGGCGAACCGTCGCAAAGGTGCACGTTACCACCGCGCAGATCCATGAGCGCGGGATCGGCCGTGATGTTGCCCGGCGATTCGAGTATTCGGACGTCCCATACCGGGCTCGGCCCGACGGCCGAGTAGCGGACGGAGAAGTCGCCCTTGCCGCTCGTGAGGTCGTAGCCCCATGACTCGCCCGCTGGCCCTTCGTTGCCCCAGAGAACCGAGTTGACGATTTCGACGGGCGCGAGCTGCGCGCCTCGCACCAGGAGGCCGCCGCCGCGGTTGCCAGCCACCGTGGTGTTGACGATCCGCGCCGCGCTGAACCACACCGCCACGCCTCCACCACCCGCCGGGTCGTTCGCCGTGTTGCGCGTGACTGTGTTGTTCACGAGGAGAGCGCTGTAGGCGGCGAAGATGGCCATGCCGCCCGCCGGCCCGCCTGAGACGTTCGCGTCGACCGTGTTTCCGGCAATGACCAGCCGGCCGACGTTGACGTCGATGCCGCCGGAGCCCGATGTCGCCGTGTTGCCCGCGATCACGTTCTGCAGGAGCACCGGGTTCGAGTTCACGATGGCCACGCCGCCGCCCTTCGTCGCGAAGTTGCCGCGGATGACGTTGTAGCGAAGCTCCGGCGACGAGCGCGTCAACAGGATGCCGCCTCCGAGGCCCGCCCCGGCGACCGCCCGGCCTCCGGTAAAAGTGTACGACACGCCAATCCTCGGCTTTCGGGTGGGAACCTGCAACCACCTGCGGCTGTGGAAGGCGGAGGCCGTCGAGTCGTTCGACTTCGCGGCATTCAACCACGGCGACTACTACCGCGCCGTCGAGGACAAGATGTTCTCGGAGAACATCACCAAAGTCCTCTACCCCAACGACGAGCACACGGGCGGCAAGGTCCTGAGACTCCAGCAGCAGTACTTCTTCGTGTCGTGCTCGCTCCAGGACATGATCCGGATCCACCTGTCGCTCGGACGGCCGCTCGAGAAGTTCCACGAGAAGTGGGCCGTGCAGCTGAACGACACGCATCCGGCTCTCGCGGTCGCGGAGATGATGCGGCTGCTCGTGGACTGGCATGCCATGGACTGGGACACGGCGTGGGAGGAGTGGAGGCGGAAGTCGATCCTGAACACGGCGCGGATCGGGAAGTTCTCGTCGGACCGATCGATCCGGGAATACTGCGAGCGGATATGGAAAGCGTCACCTTTACGGGTGACGGTGGACTGAGCCCCGCCGCACCACTTCCAGCGGGCGGTTTTGAGTGCGCGCCTGCCCCGTCCCGACGGCCGCCCCCCAGGGTGCGCCGCCACTCCGTCGGTTCGGGGCATCCCCTTCGAGGGACCGCGGCACGCCTAACGACCGAGGAATGCCGCGAAGTCCATCTCTGATGCCGGCGGCAGGCTGTCGGGATCGACGTCGGGAATTTCGTGGCGAGCCTTGAGGGCCGCCAGCACGTCGAGTGCGGCCTGCAGGTGCTCGCGCGTGTGCCCGCGCATGACGCTCGTCCTGATGAGCGCGTGGCCCATCGGGACCGCCGGATAGATCGCCGGCGTCGCGAAGACACCCATCTCGAGCGCCTCTCTGCACATGATGAAGGCTCGCGTTTCCGACCCGACGAACAACGGGATGATCGGCGTGGTGCTGCCCAGCGTGTGGTAGCCGAGCGCCGAAATCCCGGAGCGGAAGAAGTCCACTTTCTCCCAGAGGTCGTCGAAGATCGAGGCGTCCCGCTTCATGACGCGCAGAGCGGCCAACGCCGCAGCGGCAGAAGCCGGCGGCAGCGCCGCCGAGAAGATCAGCGTCCGCACCTTGTGCCGCATGTACTCGATGACCGCCCTGTCGGCGGCCACGAACCCGCCGACGCTCGCGAACGCCTTGCTGAAGGTGCCGAACTCGACGTCCACATCGCCTTCGACGCCCAGGCTCGCGGCCAGCCCGCGCCCGTTCGGCCCAAGCACACCGAACCCGTGGGCATCGTCCAGGTAGATGCGGAAGCCGTACTGCTTCTTGAGCTCTACGAGCGACTTCAGGTCCGCGACCCGGCCGGTCATCGAGAACACGCCGTCGGTGACAACGAGTGCATTGGGCCAGGATGGCTGGGCGGAGAGCTGCGAGGCGAGATGAGCCACGTCATGGTAGACACGCGTGCGCCCGCAGCGCGACATCCGGGTGCCGTCGATGAGGCTCGCGTGGTTCTCCACGGCAGAGAAGAGCGTCGCATCCGGGCCGCTGCCGAGCAGGCTCACGGCGCCGAGGTTCGCGAGGAAACCTGACGGAAAGACGAGCGCCGCCTCCTTGCCCGTGAATTCCGCCAGCTCCGCCTCGAGCGACTCGTGCAGGTCGAGGTTGCCGTTCAGAAACCGGGAGCCGGTGCAGCTCGTGCCGTAGCGATCGATGGCATCGTGAGCGGCAGCGAGCACCTCGGGATGATGCGTCAGGCTCAGGTAGTTGTTCGACCCCAGCATCACGACCCGGCGGCCGTCTATCGTGACGATGGGCCCCTCCGACCCGGAGAGCGCATGAAAGTAAGGGTAGATACCCGCTGCCTTGACCGCTTCGGGCTCGTGGTACTCGTAACAGGGACCTAGTATGTCCATGGCGTCAGACCGGTAGCAGAGCCAGACTGCCGGCTTCGCGAGGGCAGGCGAGCCGAGAGGACGGCTATTATAGGCACGCGCGCGGGAGTGTAAACCAGCAAGCCAGGCTGGCGGAGCCTGGCCGGGCCAGTCGGGAGCAGGGCATGCCTTCAACGGATCGCGGCGCGAAGCGGCGCCGAGTGCTCGTGACCGGAGGAACGAGCGGCATCGGACTGGCAATAGCAAACCGGTTTGCAGATGGCGGTGACCATGTCCTGGCCACCGCACGCTCGGAGGAGAGGGTCTCGCAGTTTGCCGCCCTGGCGGCGGCCGAAGGCAGATCGATCCGCTACCTGCCGCTGGAACTCACGTCGCGCGAGAGCATCGACGCGCTCGTCGAGCGGGTCACACGCGACGGCGAGGGACTCGATGTTCTCGTGAACAATGCCGGGGCGGGCATTCTCGGGGCCGTAGAGGAGGTGGACGAAGAGGAGGCGCTCCGCCAGTTCGCCGTGAATCTGTTCGGGCCGCTTGCGCTGACGAGGCGGCTGCTCCCGGCGCTCCGCCAGAACCGCGGGCACATCGTGTGGATCGGTTCCATCGCTGGACGCGTCGCTCTCCCCTTCCAGGCGCACTACTCGGCGACCAAGGCTGCCGTCGCGGCAATCAGCGATGCCATGCGGCTCGAACTCGCGCCCCATGGTGTTTGCGTCACATGCGTCGAGCCGGGGGACTTCGCCACGGGTTTCACGGCTTCGAGGCGGGTCCGGTCGGCGCCAGCTTCTCTCTATGCGACCGTGATGGAGAGATGCCGCGCGGAGGTAGAGCGACAGGAACGGACGGCGCCGGAGCCGTCGGTCGTCGGGGACATCGTGTGGCAGGTCTGTGGGTCGAAACGACCGCCCGCAAGGCGGCCGGCGGGGCCGGGCGCAAGGACAATCTGCGCGCTGCTCGGGATAGTGCCGCGCCCGATCGTCGAACGGCTTGTCGCACGGCGCTACGATGTAGGAGGCATCTGAGCGCGCGGCTGCAACCGTTTCGAAGCCAGCCTAGCGGCGTGTGATGCGGCGCCGAACGTCCGGCAAGCGGCACCGGCCCGGCGGCACGCGTTCCTGCGGCGCACATTCCGGCGGGCATGGACATGGCCAGAAGTAGAATCAGCGGCTGCAGGGCTGGTTTCTCCGGGGGGCAGGTCTTCCCGGTAGGGACAACGAGAGGCGAGGCGGCAGACGTGGTTGCTCGACCGAAGACGGCTCGCGAGATGGAGAAAGAGGCGGCCGCAAGGCGGCCGTCGCGGGGAGCTCCCGCCCCGGTTCCGGATGGTGAAGCAGGTGCGATGCTGGCACGGCGCGGCCTGCGGCCGCGCGCCGTACGCCCGGAACTACCGTTTCCGCCGGACCTCGAGGGCGAGGATGCCGAGCGCCTGCTTTCGCTCCTCCGACACTACGCCTTCCGCCTCTTCCTCCGCGGCGCAATCCAGAAACCAGAGGGCTTTTCGGCAGACGAAGCTACCGATTACGTGGAGGCCGCCGCGGCGCGCGCCTTTGCGGGTGCGCTCGTCGAGCTCGGCATCGCAGAAAGGCTCGGTCGAGGACGTTATCGCCTTGCTCGCCGCGTGACGTCGTTCGGGCCGACCCTCGAGTGGTACCTTGCACGCGAGCTCGAAGGCCGACTCGGCTTCGACGTCATGACCGGCGTCAAGTTCCACGCGACCGGGATAGGCGGCGACCTCGACCTGGTGGCGGCCGCCGAAGGCAAGCTGATCTACCTCGAGGTGAAATCGTCGCCGCCGAAGCACCTCTCGGAAGACGAGGTGCGCGCCTTCCTGGATCGCGTCGTGCTCCTGCGGCCGGACATCACCCTGTTCGTGATGGACACTGCGCTCCGCCTGTCCGACAAGGTCGTGCCGATGCTCGAGGCCGAGCTGAGACGCCGGGCAGGGAGGCCCATGGACGCTCCACGCCGGGTCAGGCGCGAGACGTGGGCGATCACACCCCACTTCTACGCCGTCAACAGCAGACCGGATCTCGTTGCCAACATCGCGGTGGCAATTGCACGGGGGCTTTCCGAGCTGGCGCCGCCCGTTCCCTGGAGGGCTTCGGACGGAACGTAGAGTGTGTTGCCGGCCGGGAGAAACGGCGCAGCAGCGCCTTGTACCAAAGACTCATGGATGTCTGGTGGATCGACGAACCGTTCATGCTCGGCTCCTCGAACCCGAGTACGGAAGATCTCGCGAAGCTCAGATCGCGCGGCTTCGACGTTCTGGTCTCGCTGCTGCGCGAGGACGAACAGCCGCCGTACTACGACGTCGACGCCGTCCTCGCTCTGGGCTACGCCAGGAGGAACATACCGGTCCGGGACTTCTGCGCCCCGGAGATCGCACAGATGAGCGAGTTCGTGGAATTCGTCTCGAAACTGCCTGCCGGCTCGAAGGTAGTGGTCCACTGCCAGGCGGGCATCGGAAGAACGGGCACCTTCGCCGCGGCCTACTGGATCTCGAGAGGCGAACCGCCATCGGCGGCCATATCGAGAATCCGCGCCGCGCGAGCGTACGCCGTCGAGACGCCCGAACAGGTGACGGCGCTCGAAGAGTTCGCGCGGACGCGTGAGGCGTGACGTCGCGCGGCCTGCGGCGCACTCGCCAATCGGTCAGCGAGACACCCGGCCCGCCAACGCGCGCGAGGAGCCGCCGGGCTGGCCAGCGCGCTGGATGGAGCCGCCCGCCGTCTCATCGCACCACGGCCTCCCCAGCCGTTCCCTTCAGGTGCGGGCTGAGCGCCCCGTGCGCGGTGACCGTCGCCGACTTCTTGGCCCGGGTCAGCGCCACGTACAGCAACCCCCGCTCCGCAGTCTCCGCGTCCAGAGACTTGTCCCGCCAACGCGCCGGGACTTCGGGCGGCGCGAAGGCAGCAAACCGTCGTCGGCGCCCCCAGTTGCGACGCCTTGCCATCCCAGAAGCTGACGAGGGCGCAGGCCCGGCGGGCTGGCGTAAGATACGCCTCGGTCCTTGGAGGAGTCATGCACCCCTTCGTTCGTCACAACCGCTCGTTCGTCGCCCTCGTCGCGCTCCTGGCCGCGGGCCTGCTGGCCACGCTGACTGCACGGGCACAGGCGCCCGCCCGCGTCATCCCGGCCGATACCGCTGAGACCGCCGCCCTTCGCCAGGCGTTGGACCGCGAGATCGACGCGCTCGCGCCGCGCATGCTGGAGATGAGCGACTGGATGTACTCGAACCCGGAACCTGGTTTCCTCGAGTTCAAAGCGTCTGCGATGCTCGCCGACGAGCTCAGGAAGCACGGCTTCATTGTCGAAATGGGCGTCCCGGGGCTGCCCGAGAACTTCGACCGGCTGAAGGTCGTCGGCGGCGTGCCGGCGGACCAGGTCGGGCCGAGCGGCATGCCGACTGCCTTCAAGGCAAAGTACAAAGGCCGGTCGGAGGCTCCCGTCATAGGCATCGCGGTCGAGTACGACGCGCTTCGGGGCAACCCGCCGTTCCACGGATGCCAGCACAACATGCAGGGCCCCACCGGACTAGCAGCGGCCATAGCGCTCGCGCGCGTGATGGAGAAGAACAAGGTGCCTGGCAGCGTCTGGGTCATCGGCACGCCGGCCGAAGAGGTCGGGCCGCCGGCGAAGGCCGCGCAGGCGAAGGCGGGCTACTACGACGGCATCGACTTCATGCTTCGCAGCCACGGCACGACGGACGAGACGATCCGGTACCCGGGCGGGTTCTCGGCGCGCCACATCCGCCAGATGAAGTACACGTTCTACGGCAAGTCGGCGCACGCGCAGGGCGCCTGGGAAGGAAGAAGCGCCCTCGACGCGGTGCTGCTCCTCTTCCACGCCATGGACATGCTGCGCGAACACTCGCAGCCGCAGTTCCGCTTCCACGGGGTAATCCCCGACGGCGGCGTGGCGCCGAACATCGTCCCGGAAACCGCGTCGGCGGTCATGTGGATCAGGCACATCATCGACGAGACGCCGGTCGGCGCCGTGAGCCCGAAGACAGCGGGCGAGTTGATCGAAGCGAAGGTCCAGCAGCTGGACGAGGCGGCCAGGGGCGCCGCCATGGCCACCGGGACCAAGGTGGACGTGGACCACTACGGTGAGTACATCCCGGGAATCGGCGTCGGCGTGCTGGAAGACATCATGTTCCAGTACGCGGTGGACTACGGCGGCACGAAGGTGGGCAAGCGGAACGTGCCGAACCAGTGGGAGGAGACCGGGTTCGGCACGATGAAGGTGCCGGGCGTGCAAGTCCACATCGGAACCGCTGAGACGCCTGAGGTGGCAGGGCATTCGAAGGAGAACGCCGAGCTCGGCGTCAGCGCCGGCGGCCGCAAGTCGCTCATCCTCACCTCGAAGGTGATGGCCGCGACGGCGTTGCGGCTGCTGCGGGACCAGCCGCTGCGCGAAAAGGCCAAGGCCGAGCACGCATCGTGGGTTGAAAAGTACAACCAGTAAGAGGCAAGCGCGACTGGCCATGGCTCGCTGGCTTCCGGGCAGGTCCTCCCCAGGAACCAGGCCCCCCGGGCGAGAATGAAGGGCCGGGCTACGTCGCCGAGACCATGTTCGCCGGTTTGCTCGGGCCGGGGCGCCACGACAAGAAAGGGCGACCGTGCCATTGGCCGGAGCGGCAGCTCGGCTCCTCCAATGACGGTCTCGCGGTACGAACCATCGCGGAACGGTCGCCCCGACGAGCTCACCTGTCGGTTCGCCGAATCGTCACCGAAACCGGGCCTCCCTTCAACGACAGCTCCGCGCGCCAGGGGAGGTCCCAGTTTGCAATCTGCTTCACAGGCACCGGCTTGCCGTCCTGCAGCACCTCGTACTTCGAGTTGACCGGGAAAGACAGCCGCAAGCCGGTCAGGTGTGGCGTGGCGGCCCGGTTTTCGACGGTGAAGGTCACCGAAGCCAGGGCCTTGTCGACCATGATCTGGCTGTCGCGCTCGAACCCGTCACGCTCCAGTTCGACGCGGAGGCGGCGAATGTCCTCGGGGAAGGGAAGGTACATGTCGGGCACGACGACCGTGAGACGGCGCCTCAGCCCGTCGCGCGGATTGACCGACACCGTAGAGCCGCCGTCGGCGAGCCCGCCGCCGTAGGCGAACCACCCGAAATCCGGGTCGCGCGTGACGACTGTCGCGGCCATGCGCAGCGCCCCGCCGAAGCCCAGATCGATCTCGCCGTCGTACCACCACGGCCCGCGAGGCACCATCACCCCGCCGGGGTAGCTCGATCCCATCCACGCGCTTCCCACCTTGGTCGAGACGAACTGCCAGCCAGCCGCACCGTCGTTCTCCGGCCCGGGGTACCAGTAACCGTAGTTCGTCTCCGGCCTCCCCGTGTTCATGAGGCACCACGAGCTCAGGTAGGATGCGTAGCCCAGCGGCAGCCACTCGGCCGGGCGAGGCGCGAAGTTGATTGCGTAGTCGAGCACGCCGGAGCCGCCCATCGCAGCCATGTAGCTGACGCCCGGGTCCGCGCCGAGCGTGTAATAGGCCGGGTTGAGCCACCCGCGAACCGCCAGACCAGAGGCCAGCTGCCGATCCATGAAGGCGCGCGCATCCTCGCGCCGCACGATCGGGTGGGAGTACCACTTCTTCAGCTTCACGTCGTACCACAGGTTTCGATCGGCCTGCATCTCACGGGTCGACCCGTACTTCGCGAAAGCGTAAGACGACTCGAAGGCGGTCCGATCGAACGCATACTCCGAGCGGAAGGGATAGGGATCGTCGTAGACGAAGTACTTGACCTTCTTCTCCCACTCGCCGCGGAGCCACGCGGCCTGCTCGGGGAACCCCTCCTGTTCCAAGGCCTCGATGAGATCCAAAACGACCAGCTCGTTGTAGAGGCCCCACTTGTACGTCTCGTAGTACTCCGGGTAGATCTCGTACGGGTAGGTGTAGAAGGCGCGAGCCGTTTCCCACGCGCGGTTCAGGTACCCCGCCGCATCGAGGTACGAGGACATCTCGGGGTACAGCTTCGCGATCTGGTACATGTGGAAGTAGAGCATGACCACGTGCGGGTAGTCGTACGACCGCCAGACGTGCTCCTTGGCGAGGTCGCGCTTCGCCGTCGCTCCTGACGCGAGGCTCTCCGCGTACTGCCTTCGGCGGGCCGGGTCGCGGTTGACGTACCAGTTCGGCGTTCCGTAGACGCCGTACGGGTAAGGGCGTTCGTCGTCTTTTCGCTGGAGCCCTCCCCACACGAACCGCTGGAGGTAGTACTCGATCGACTCGATCTCCTTGCGGTCGGGGAACACGACGTTCTTGGCCGCGAGAAACGGCGCCTTGGAAAGCCCGGGATCGTCGCACGTGAGGACGTAGACCATTCGATCGAGGAAGATGTCCGGGTCCTCGATCGTCCGGGTGACCTTCTCCCGCATGTCCCAGGGCGCGTAGACGCCGTCCCACCACTTCGTCGGGTCCTTGATCTGCTGCCGATCCACCAGGAAGGCTGCGCGCTTCTTGATCAGCGTTTCGAGCGGTTCGGTCACGAAGAACTCGAGATGCGTCTGGCGGCCGCCGTCGTGCCGGATCGTCAACAGGTTCTCGCCGAGTTTCGTGAACGCGACCTCGTAGACGTGATGGTCCGGCCGCGATTCGCCCAGGCGCCTGATCGCGGTCTGGCGCGGGAACTCCGCGACGATGTCCTCGATCCTGGCCTTCGTGCGCAGCGCAATGCGCGCGGAGAGGTTCTCGGGCACGGTCATGCCAGGGGCAACTCGGATGTCGAAGAGTCCTGCCTGGTAGATCAGGTCGCGCAGTTCGTCGTAGCTCGAGGCCCACTGCATGCGAAAGCCGTAGGACGCCTTGCTGCCCCGTTTGCCCGACGGCGCCAGGGTCAGCGAGGTATTGGGCTGCCGCCAGGTGCCGCGAGGTTCCGCGTTCGCCGAGCGAAACGAATGGACGAAGACCTGCGCGCCCGCCCGGCCGGCGCCGCTCGCCGTGTACTCGAGCTTCGTCCCGGGATGGACCGTCAGCAGCAGGAAAGGCGGGGCGCCGGAGGCGCGCAGGAAGTAGAGGAACGACCCGTGGCCTGAAACGAACTGGTGCTTGAGGAACCCTCGCTCGAAGATCTGGTACGGGTTCTCCCCGGAAGGTCCGGCAACCGGGATGCTGATCGCCAGGTCGCCGACCTGAACGGGCTCGGGGCCGGCCGATTCCAGCTCCACCACCCAATCGAGAACGCGTCCGTCCGTCCTGTAGGATTCAATCACCTTCAAGGGCGAGTTCGCGCCCGACGTGTAGACCACTGTGCCGGCTGCGGGCGATGCCGTCATCTTCCCCCGCGTGATCGGCATCCATTCGCCGCTGCCGACGCGGCAGGCAACCGTCAGGCCCAGCACAGCCGGCGCCGCACCCGCGCGTCCGGCAGGTGGCGCACCTTCCCGGCGAACGGCCGCCGGCACTATGGTCGCGCCGAAGGGGTCGCGAGGATGCGCGAGGCCGGAAACGCCCCGTTCGTCGTACACGAACCGGAAATCGCCCTTCTCGATGACGCCGCCGACGCCCTCGGGCCGAACCGCCTGCGTAACGCCGAAACAGAACACGAACATGCCGATCCAGGCAGCAACTGACAGCATCGAAAACTCCTTGGCTTCTCGGTCGAGCACCGCCCGCCGTCTGCGAGCAGGCGGATCTTACCGGATTGCCAGAGGACCGGCGACGGTGGAGGCGTACGGCGCTACCCGGACAGCGTTTCGGCCGGAGGTCTGCGAATCGCAGGTCGCCGGGTTGGGGTGGGGACGCGAGCGGAAGAAGGTCTCGACGCGCGGTTCGGGGTGGATGACCCCGGCCGCGGGCGCCGCAGCCAGGCCGGAGAAGGCCAGCCCGGCGGCGCCGTCGCTCGGCGGCGGGTTATGATCGTTTTCTATGACGGAAGGCGCCGACAAGCTCGGCGAGAGGCTCGCCAACAGCATCACCCACGGCGCTGGCACGGTGATGGCCGTGACGGCACTGGTCGTCCTGGTCGTCCAGGCCGCGCTTCGCGGCACTGCCTGGCACGTCATCGGGAGTGCGGTCTTCGGCGCCTCGCTGGTCATCCTCTACACGGCCTCGACGCTCTACCACAGCGTCACCAGCCAGCGGGCGCAACGCATCCTGCATCTTCTCGATCACTCTGCGATCTACCTGCTGATAGCCGGCACTTACACGCCGTTCGCGCTCGTCACGCTGCGCGGACCCTGGGGATGGACTCTGCTCGCCATCGTCTGGGTCGCTGCCCTCACCGGCATGTCGCTTCGCGCCGCCGTCGGGCGTCGGATGCACGCGGTGCAGGTGGTCCTCTACGTCGTCATGGGCTGGGTAGGTATCGTGGCCTTTCGGGCGCTCCTGTCGGCGCTCGGACCATCTGGGGTGCTTCTCGTTCTGGCAGGCGGCCTGGCCTACACCGCGGGAATCGCGTTCTACGCGTCCAGGCGGCTTCCCTACGCCCATGCGATCTGGCACTGTTTCGTCCTCGCCGGGAGCGCCTGCCACTTCTGGGCGGTGTTCAGCTACGTGCTGCCGTAGATCGACTGTTCACCTGGGAATCCTGATCTTCTCCAGGCGCCGAGCACCCGCCGGATGAACTCGTCGCCGTGAAGCAGGCCCAGCGAGCCGGCCTTCACCTGCTCTTCGTCGTACCCCTGGACGGAGTCGGCAGGATGGCCGGGGATGTGAATGGCGACCGGGACAGGGTCGCGGGCGTGAGCGCCGGAGGCGAGGGGCGTCGGGTGATCGGGGAGAATCGCGACCGTCGCCGCGATCCCGCGCTCGCGCAGGCCTTCGACGACCGGACGAACGAGACGCTGGTCGAGGTATTCGATGCAGCGGATCTTCAGTTCAACGTCCCGCTGGTGGCCGGCCTCGTCGGTGGCCTCCACGTGCACGTAGACGAAGTCGTGCCTGCCGAGCGCATCCAGCGCCGCCGCAGCCTTGCCCTCGTAGTTCGT
The DNA here is from genome assembly GCA_041947015.1 of Vicinamibacterales bacterium. GTDB lineage: Bacteria > Acidobacteriota > Vicinamibacteria > Vicinamibacterales > Fen-181 > JBHGBL01. Next base: position 58,039 of record JBHGBL010000013.1, on the reverse strand, counting down.
GTCGTGGAGCCCCGTCGCGCCCGGCACTTCGATCCTCTCGAACCCGGCGTATGCGCCGATGCCCCGAACCAGATCCACCGCCGATATGACGGCGCCGCTGACTCCGAAGCGCTGCTTGAAGCTCTCCATGCGCGGGCGCGTGCCTGGCGACCACGCCCAGATGGAGTTGGCAGGATCCCTCCCCGACGCCACCCGAGCGACGTTGACAGGATGGTTCGCGAGGATCGCGCGCGCCTTCTCGTGGATCTCGCGAACGCGGCGGACCGTCTTCTCCGCCTCCTTCGTTCGGGCCACCGGCAGCAAGTCAATCTCGCGCTCGCCGACGTGATCGTGCGGCGGAACGCAGTCGAAATCCTCGGATGCCCAAGAGCCGGGGAAGACGAGGAGGTGCCGATAGCTCACGCCCGGGTAGAACCGCGCCGGCTCCGGGCCGATACCTCCGCCGAGCTCGCGATCGAGGTCGCCTACGATCTCGGCTGCCTCGGCGTTCGAGATGTGGCCCGCGGAGTGGTTCCTTATGCGGCCCTCGCGGTCGATGGTCAGCAGGTTGCACCTCATGGCAACGTCGGACGGACCGAGCTCGACTCCCATGCTCGCGGCCTCGAGCACCCCACGGCCCTTCAGGCACACGCGCGGGTCGTAGCCGAGGACCGAGAGGTTCGCGACCTCCGAGCCGAGTGGGAGCCCCTCTGGCACGGTCGAGAAGAGCCCCGTGACACCGTCCCTCGCGATCGAGTCCATGTGGGGCTTGGAGGCGACCATGAGCGGCGTCTTGCCGCCGAGCGCCGCAACCGGCCAGTCCGACATCCCGTCGCCGACGATGACGACCACCTTCATTGCGAGTACTTCCCTGAGAGGTGTGTCTTGAATGCCGCGTAGTCGGCTGCCATCTCGCCGAACTTCTCCGGCCTCCGGTCGAGCCCGACCAGGCTCGGCGGCACCTCGGGCTCGACGCCCGTTGCCGCGAGAACCTCCTCGGGAAACTTCGCCGGGTGCGCCGTCTCGAGCGAGATGGACGTGAAGCGAGCAGCGCTCTCGTCATCTCCCAGGAACCTGGTCAGCCCCGCCCAGCCCACGGCGCCATGCGGCTCGAGGATGACGCGGTGCTCGCTGTACGCGCACCGGATCGTCTCCCGCGTTTCGTCGTCTCCTATGCTGACGGCGAAGAAGTCCCTCCTCATCCCGTCCATGTCGGGCGCGGCGCGGAGCACCCCGGCCTCGTCCATGTGCCCGCCGTAGAGCGACACCAGCCTCGCGAGGTTCGACGGGTGCCCGACGTTCATCGCATTCGAGATGCAAACGCGCGACGGCTCCACCTTCTCGTAGCGGCCGGTCGCGAGGAACCGCGGCACCTCGTCGTTGGCGTTGGTCGCGACGACGAAGCGGTGGACAGGCAGGCCGGCCCGCATGGCGAGGACGCCTCCCATCAGGTTCCCGAAATTTCCCGACGGCACTGAAAAGACGACGCGCTCGCCCCCGGCCACGTCCGCGAGCCTCGACGCTGCATACACGTAGTAGACCGACTGCGGCAGCAGCCGGCCGATGTTTATGGAGTTGGCGGACGACAGGTCGAGCTCCCGAAGGTCGGGGTCCGCGAACGCGCGTTTGACGAGCGCCTGGCAGTCGTCGAACTTGCCGTCCACGGCAATCGTCTCGACGTTCCCGCCGAGCGTCGTCATCTGCCTGCGCTGCCTGTCCGAGACTTCGGTTCGCGGGAACAGGATGAGCACGCAGATGCCGGGCACGCCGAGGAAAGCATCGGCGACGGCCGACCCTGTGTCACCGGATGTCGCCGTGAGGATGAGGATTCGTCTCCCGCGCTCCGCCGCAAGGCGGCCCAGCGCGCGTCCCATGAACCGCGCGGCGAAGTCCTTGAACGACGCGGTCGGGCCGCGATCGAGCCGCATCAGGTACCTCGAAGCCGACACTCGCTCGAGCGGCACCTCGAAGTCGTACGCGTCGCGGCAAATCTCCTCGAGCTCGGTGCGCGAGAAGACGCCCTCGGTGTACGGCGCCAGGATCTCGGCAGCGAGAGCCGCGTACGGGAGATCGCGGGCTCGGCGAAGAAGGTCCGCCGCGAAACGGGGTACCTCCTCCGGCATGTACAGGCCCTTGTCAGGGGCCTGTCCCGCGAGAAGCGCCTCGCCGAGGTCGGCCGGGGGCGAAACGCGGTTCGTGCTCGAGAAGCGGATCATCGCCGCTGCATCCCATCGATGATGGCGTTCAGCGTCGGGCTCGGGCGCATGAATCGAGTGGTCTTCTGGAGGTCCGGGAAGTAGTAGCCGCCCATGTCGACGGGCTTTCCCTGCGCCGAAAGGAGCTCCCGGTTGATCTCTTCCTCGCTCGACGTCAGTTCCGAGGCGACTCGCTCGAAGCGCGCGCGCAGTTCCGCGTCCTTCGACTGCGCGGCGAGCGCCTCGGCCCAGTACATCGCCAGGTAGAAGTGGCTTCCCCGGTTGTCGATCTCGCCCACTTTTCGAGCCGGCGACTTGTTGTTGTCGAGGAACTTGCCTATCGCCTTGTCCAGCGTCTCGGCCATGAGCTCCGCCCGTGCGTTGCCGAACGTGGCGCCGACATGCTCGAGCGACGCGGCGAGCGCGGAGAACTCGCCGAGCGAGTCCCAACGCAGGTAGCCTTCCTCCTGGAACTGCTGCACGTGCTTGGGCGCGGACCCGCCTGCGCCCGTCTCGAACAGGCCGCCTCCCGCAAGGAGGGGCACAATCGACAGCATCTTCGCGGATGTCCCCACTTCCAGGATCGGAAAGAGGTCCGTGAGGTAGTCTCGCAGAACGTTGCCCGTCACGGAGATCGTGTCGAGCCCCTTGCGTATTCGCTCGAGCGAATACGCCATGGCCTCGACCGGCGCCAGGATGCGGATCTCCGACCCTGTCGTGTCTTGCCCGGCCAGGTACATCTCGACCTTCCGGATCACCTGCCGATCGTGCGCCCTGTTCCTGTCCAGCCAGAACACGGCCGGGGCCCCCGTCGCGCGAGCTCGCCGCACGGCAAGGCCGACCCAGTCGCGGATTGCGAGGTCGGTTGTCCGGCACGAACGGAAGATGTCGCCTTCCTCGACGGCCTGCTCCAGCAGCACCTCGCGGCCGCCCTCGACCGAAGGCGAGTCGATGACGGCGCGGATCGTCCCAGGGCCGGGAGCGATGAACGTCTTGTCGTGGGACCCGTACTCCTCGGCCTTCTGCGCCATCAACCCCACGTTCGGCACGCTGCCCATCGTTGCCGGGTCGAAGGCACCGCTCTTCTTGCAGTCCTCGAAAACAGCCTGGTAGACGCTCGCGTAACAACGGTCCGGGATGAGTGCCTTCGTTTCGTGAAGCTGCCCGTCCGGACCCCACATCTTTCCCGCCTCGCGTATTACGACCGGCATCGAGGCATCGACGATGACGTCGTTCGGAACGTGGAGGTTGGTGATGCCCTTGCTGGAGTCGACCATCGCGAGCGCGGGCCGCGCAGCGTTTGCAGCCTGGATGTCAGCTTCTACTTCAGCGCGCTTCTCGACCGGCAGCCGCTGGAGTCTGGTCAACAGGTCGGCAAGACCGTTGCTCGGGTTCACCCCGAGGGCTTCGAAGGTGGCCGCGTGCTTCTCGAAGACCGATCGGTAGTACACGCTGACCGCGTGGCCGAACATGACCGGATCGGACACCTTCATCATCGTTGCCTTCAGGTGGAGCGAGAGCAGCAGCCCGTTCGCCTTCGCATCCTCCATCTGCTGCTCGAAGAACCCACGGAGAGCCTTCACGCTGAGCGTCGAGGCGTCGAGGATGTCGCCTTCCAGGAGGGCGACTCCCCTCTTCAGTTCAGTGACGGCACCGCCCGGGTCCACGTATTCGTAGCGGATGTCGACGCTCTTCTCCAGCGTCGTCGACTTCTCGCTGCCGTAGAAGTCGCCCTGCGACATGTGGGCCACGTGCGCCTTGCAGCCCGGCTCCCACTGGCGCAGCTTCGGCGGGTGTTTCCTTGCAAATGCCTTCACCGACGGCGGCAGGCGGCGGTCCGCGTTGCCCTCGCGCAGCACCGGGTTGACGGCACTCCCGAGAACCTTCGCGTACCGCGCCTGGATGGCCTTCGCCTCGGCGTCCCGAGGCGAATCGGGGTAGTCCGGGACCGGGAACCCCTTTCCCTGCAGCTCCTCGATGGCCTCTTTCAGCTGCGGCACGGTTGCGGAGATGTTCGGCAGCTTGATGATGTTGGCTTCGGGCTTCTTCGTGAGTTCGCCGAGCTCGCCCAGATGATCTGGCACCCTCTGCGCCTCACCCAGCCACTCGGGGAACGCGGCGAGAATGCGCCCGGCAAGAGAGATGTCCCGGGTCTCGACGGCAACGCCTGTCCCTTCCAGGAATGCGCGAACGATTGGGAGGAACGACAGCGTGGCGAGGGCGGGGGCCTCGTCGGTCCAGGTCCAGAAGATCGTCTGCGTCATCCCGCGATATTACATTGGCGACGGGACGGCGGATAGTGGCAAGGCGCCCGTATCCAGGACCGCGTACCGCGGCGAGTCCCGAAACCACGAAGGCCGGCGTTCGGCGCTCAGGCGGGATATCGCGGTTCGTGCGGCCTGGCCGGGGCGTGCACGAAGAAGACGCCGATGGCCGCCGCCGCCAGGAGCGCCGCCGAGAAGTAGTACGCGAACACGAAGCTGTTCGTCCTGTCGAATGCGGCGCCGGCAAGGAGCGACAAGGTGAAGCCTCCGAGCCCCCAGGCGGTGAAGACGAGGCCGTAGTTGGCGCCGAAGTTCTTCAGCCCGTAGAAGTCCTTCGTGAGCGAGGGGAAGACGGCGAGGTTGGCGCCGTAGTTGGCGCCTATCATCATCGACAGGACAACCATCGCCGGCACGCTTCCCAGCGCCTGCCCGGCGCTGGCCTGCGCGAGCAAGAGGATCGCGACCGCCTGCATCACGAAACATGCGAACATCGTCGGCTTGCGGCCGACCTTGTCCGACAGCATGCCCCCGAGGATGCGGCCGCCGCCGTTCCCCAAGGCAAGGACGGCAACCAGCAGGAAGCCGAGGGCGAGGCCGGTCTGCACCTCGACGAGCTTCACCAGCTTCGAGATGATCATCAGCCCCGCGCCCGCGCCGCAGGCCAGCATGAACCAGAGCAGGTAGAACTGGCCTGTCCGCAGGACCTCGCCCGGCGTGAAATCCTCGTTCCGCCGGGCCGACGCTGCGCTCGAAGAGGGGTTCGGCGGCCGGAACCCGGCCGGCGGCGTCCGAAGCACCTGGGCCAGTCCCGCGACCACCGCCACGAACCCGATTCCGATTACCAGCATCGTCGAGGGCACCCCGAAGCGGCCGATGAGGGAGTTGGCGAGCGGCGCCATGTAGACGCTGGCCAGCCCGAAACCTCCGACGACGAGGCCCGTGACGAGGCCGGTCCGGCTGGCCGGAAACCACTTGACCGCGGCGGGAGTGGTGGCGGCGTAGCCGAAGCCGATCCCGGCGCCCGCGAGCACCCCGAACCCGACAACGTAAGCAGTGAGAGAGGTGCTGAGGCTCGCGAGTATCATACCCGCGCCGACGAGCACTCCGCCGATCGTGGCGACCTTGCGGGGCCCCATCCCGTCCTGCATCCTCCCGGCAGGAACCATGACGAGCGAGAATACGAGGCACGCGACCGAGTACGGCAGCGACCGCCCGGCCTCGCTCCACCCCCACTCCGCAGGTATCGCCTTGCTGACGACACTCCACGAGTAGAGGACGCCGAGGGCAAGGTTGATTCCCATCCCGGCGAAGGTCACCGCCCAGCCGCGGTTCTTCGTCGCTCTCGCCGACGGCCCTACTACCCCGACACCCTTGGCTGAGGATTGCACGCTCGACTCCTGTTCAGGGGCTGGACCGGCGGCGGCCGGAGGCCGGGGGCCGGAGGCCGTTCGCTCGAAGCCCGGGCCCACCGCCTCGGGCGAACGCGCTGGCCCGCGCGTCCGCCGCATGGTGCGGCGTCAGGGCCACCTCGGGCAGAGTGCGTGATGGTATAGGGACGGCACACAGACGTCAACGAGCGTGCGCGCAGGTCTCGCCTCGCCTCGTCGTGCGAAGCTCACCAGGGCTCACACAAGGGCACCGGCCACGGACGGGAAACGGAAGTACTCGCGCGCGTTGGCGAAGCAGACATCCGTGACCAGGCGCCGGAGCATTTCGCGGTCGTCGGGGATCAGGCCGCGGCGAACGTCCTCGCCGAGGATGTTGCAGAGCAGGCGGCGGAAGTACTCATGACGCGAGTACGACAGGAAGCTCCGCGAGTCGGTGACCATCCCCACGAAGCGCGCGAGGAGCCCCATGTTGGAAAGGGCCTCGATCTGCGCTTTCATCCCGGCGGCCTGGTCGAGGAACCACCACGCGGGACCGTACTGGAGCTTGCCCTTCGTCTCGCCATCCTGGAAGCAGCCGATCATCGCCGCGAAGAGCTCGTTGTCACGCGGGTTGAGGTTGTAGATGATCGTCTTCCCCAGCCTGCCGGCCTGCTCGAGCCGGTCGAGGAACCGCGCGAGCGGCCGGGCCATCTCGAAGTCGCCAACCGTGTCGAAGCCAGTGTCCGGCCCGAGCGCGGCCAGCTGACGCGTGTTCGTGTTGCGCAGCGCACCCAGGTGGAACTGCTGCACCCACCCGCGAGCCTGGTCGAAGAGCGCCATGTGGTGAAGGAGCGCCGACTTCAGGGCTCGAGCGCCTGCCGCGCCCGGGCGCTGCCCCTTGCGCAGCCGATCGAAGTCCTTCTCGACCTCCTTTTCTTTCCAGTCGTCCGCGAACATCGTCTCGAGGCCATGGTCCGAAGCGCGGCATCCGAGCGCGTCGAATGCCTGGTGGCGCGCGTCGAGCGCGTCGAGGAGCGACTCGAGCGTGCCGCCCACGGCCTTGCCGGATGCCCCTTCGAGCCTGTCGACCCAACGGTTGAACGCGACTGGGTCTTCCACACCGAGGGCGCGGTCGGGACGCCAGGTCGGGAACACGCGGGTCGCGATGTCGCCCCTCGAAGCGAGCTGGCGGTGCCAGTCGAGCGAATCCGCCGGGTCGTCGGTCGTGCAGACGACGGCGACGTTGAACTGTCGGAGCAGGCCGAGGGCGGAAAAGCTGCTCTCGGCGAGCTTGCTGTTGCAGTGGTCGTAGACCTCCCGCGCGGTGGCTGGAGAGAGGAGCACGTCGAGGCCGAAAGGCCGCTTCAGCTCCATGTGCGTCCAGTGGTAGAGCGGGTTTCGGAGGGTGTCGGGCACGCTTCGCGCCCAGGCCGCGAACTTCTCCCAGTCGCTCGCCTCGCCGCTGCAGAAGCGCTCCGGCACCCCGTTGGCGCGCATAGCCCGCCACTTGTAGTGGTCCCCCTCGAGCCAGATCTCGGTTATCGAACGAAAGCGGTGGTCGGCCGCCATCAGCTCCGGCGAGAGGTGACAGTGGTAGTCGATTATCGGCAGGCTCTCGGCCACCTCGTGGTAGAGGTATGCGGCCGCGTCCGATTCGAGAAGGAAATCATCGTGGATGAAGGACGGCATCGCGCACCCTCTCAACGCTCGATCCGCGCGGAAGCGCCGCGTGCGAAGGCCTTGACCTGCTCGAGGGTCGCCATGGTTGTGTCGCCGGGGAACGTGGTCAGCAGCGCGCCATGTGCCCACCCGAGTTTCACGGCCTCGGCGGGCGAAGCGCCGGTCAGGAGGCCGTAGAAGAACCCCGACGCAAAGGCGTCGCCGCCGCCGACGCGGTCGTACACGTGCAGGTCGATGGTCGGGGCGACGGTCTTCTCGCCCTTTACCCACGCGACGGCGCTCCAACGGTGCTCGTTGGCGGAGCGCACCTCACGCAGAGTCGTGGCAACGGCCTTGACCGACGGATGTTGCTCGACGACGCGCTCGATCATCGAGAAGAAGGCGGCGGGGTCGAGCGCGGTGGACGTCGCCGCCGGGCCGGGTATGCCCAGTCCCTTCTGAAGGTCCTCTTCGTTGCCCACGAGCACGTCCACGTGATCGACGATGCGGCGGAGCACGCCCACGGCCCGCTCCGATCCGCCCGAGGCCCGCCACAGCTTCTCGCGGTAATTCAGATCGAAGGACGTGACTGCGCCCTCTGCCCTTGCGGCATCCATGCCCTCGATGATCAGGTCGGCAGTGGTCGGCGAGAGAGAGGCGAAGATGCCGCCGCTATGGAACCACCTCACGCCGCCCGAGAAGATCCGCTCCCAGTCGAAGTCGCCCGGCTGGAGGAGCGCCGCCGCCTCGTTCGCGCGGTTGTAGAAGACGACGGGCGAACGCACACCGAAGCCGCGGTCGCTGTAGACGGCTGCCATGTTCGGGCCGCGCACGCCGTCGTGCGCGAACCGGCGGTAAATCCCGCGGACGCCCATCGCGCGCACCCGCTCCGCGATGAGGTCGCCTATCGGGTAGTCCACCATCGCGCTCACGACAGCTGTCTTCAGGCCGAAACAGTCTGCCAGGTTGGCGGCGCAGTTGAATTCGCCCCCGCTCACGTGTATCTGGCAGGCTGCAGCCTTGCGGAACGGCACCACGCCCGGGTCGAACCGGTGGACCAGGGCGCCGAGAGCGACGAAATCGAGGTCGCCGGCGGCTGGAACTGGAAGTGAGTTCGGCATATGGCGATCGATGAGAAGCGGTCAGCGGTCAGCTATCAGCGATCAGCTTTCAGCAACCGATCTACGACACACGGACGGCTCGGTCCTGGAGCGTGTGAACGACCCGTTGGTTACCGTCGTCCGTCGTCGATCGGCAGCCCTCTCGCGCTGATTTGCTCACACGCTCCGCTCTTCGTTACTCGGTCATGTCTCCCGTCCAAACGGTGTGAAACACCCCGGGCCGGTCCACCCGCCTGTAGGTGTGCGCGCCGAAGTAGTCGCGCTGCGCCTGGAGCAGGTTGGCCGGCAGCCGTTCGCTCCTGTACGCGTCGTAGTAGGCGAGAGACGAGCAGAGCGCGAGCATGGGGATACCCAACTCCACCGCTGTCCCCACGATCCGCCTCCACGGTCCCTGCCGACTGCCCAGCGCCTCTCGGAAGGCGTCGTCGAGCAGGAGGTTCGCGAGGGACGGCTCCCGCTCGTATGCGGCCATGATCGCCTCGAGAAGGCCGGCGCGGATGATACATCCGGCACGCCAGACCTTCGCGATCCGAGCCGGTCGAAGCTCGTAGCCGTATTCGAGCGAGGCATGGCGCATCAGAGAGAATCCCTGCGCGTAGGAAACGATTTTCGCCGCGTACAGCGCGTCCCTCGCGGAGGAAACGATCGCCTGCCGCGAGCCGACCCATTTCCCTGACGGCCCGGCCAGCACCGCGGATGCCGCCACGCGCTCGGACTTGAACGACGAGAGGATCCGAGCCTCCACGGCGGCGTCGATCGTGGGCACCGGTGCTCCGAGGTCCAGCGCGCTCTGGCTGGCCCACTTGCCGGTCCCTTTCTGCGCCGCCTCGTCCAGGATCACGTCCACGAGCGGCCGGCCACTTTCCACATCGACCCGCGAGAGGATATCGGCGGTAATCTCGACGAGGTAAGAGCGCAGCTCGCCCTCGTTCCATTCTCGGAAGACTTCAGCGATCGCTGCCGCGGGAAGGCCACAGCCACGGTGGAGCAGGTCGTAGATCTCCGCGATGAGCTGCATGTTTGCGTACTCGATCGCGTTGTGGACCATCTTCACGAAGTGCCCGGCACCGCGCGGCCCCATGTACTCGGCGCACGGCTGTCCATCACCTGCCCGGGCAGCGATGGCCGTGAACACGGGACGCATGGCATCCCACGCCTCTGCACAGCCTCCAGGCATGATGCTGGGCCCGCGCCTGGCTCCAAGCTCGCCGCCGGATATGCCCGTACCGAGGTAGAGGAAACCGCGCTCCTGAAGCTCGCGGCACCGCCGCTCGGTGTCGGCAAAGTGCGAGTTGCCGCCATCGACCAGAACGTCGCCCGGCTGGAGGTGCGAAGAGATCCGGGCGATCGCCTCGTCCACGGCCGCCCCGGCGGGAACCATGATCACCACCCGTCTCGGCCGCTCGAGCATCTCGGCGAGGCCGGCCGCCGAGCTGGCGGCCTCGAGCTTCCTTCCGGGGCCCGCCCGCGACACGACAGCTGCCGCCTTGTCGCGATCGACATCGAGGCAGGCCACGGGAAAGCCGTGCTCCTCGATGTTCAGCGCGAGGTTCGCTCCCATCACGCCGAGCCCGATCATCCCGACCTGGTATTGCATCGTCCTCCCTGCCGCGCGCATCGCGGCCGGCGCGCTTCGAGATATTCAGGACCTCAATCCTTCGTCTTCGTACGCAACCGATAAAGCCGCTCTCCCGCGCGCGGGATCGCCACGACACGTTCCTCCTCGCGGCCGCGCCAGTCGTCGATGGAAACCGATGCGGGATCGAGGTAGCCGAGGTTCAGCCGCCGGCAGCGCTCTTCGGGTATTCCGGTCGCCAGAACCACCGAGATTCTCGCTGTCTCGGTCCCGGTAGCCGCGTCGTACGAACCCGCACCCTTGAGGTGGGTCGAGTGCGCGAGGACCCCGCCGGGGTAGCGGCCGAAGCGGTCCCACTGGGCCAGGAAGTAGTCCCTGCAGTGGTAGCCGATCTCTTCGATGAGGCGCCCGTGCGTGTGGCTGACCTCGTCGATGTGCGGCGCGAAGATGACAACCTCGCCGCCGTCCGCCATGGCAGGCTCGACCTTGTACATTCCCTTCGCTGCGGTCCAGAGGTCGTCGTACATCCGCGGCATGACGGACAGCGCGCGGCAAAACGGCTGGTCCACGTACTCGACGTGGCATTCCGCCGACAGCGCCGCCGCGGCCTTCCACGACTCCTGGAGGTCGCCGAAGTAGATGCCCCTCACGCCGGTGTCGGTTACGACCAGCGAGAAACACGATATCGCCCGGTCGATGAAGGCCGCGGCCCGGTCGATGACGGCGCGCACCGGCGTGCGCGCGGTGCCGATCACGGCTGCACTGGTGATGAGCGCCCCCAGCCAGTGCGTGAAGTCGATCATCTCGGGACCGCTGATGCCCGGGAAGAAGTACTTCGCCCCGCCCGAGAAGCCGACCACCTCGTGCGGGAACACCGGGCCGCACACGATCAGGTGGTCGTAGTCGAGCACGAGGCGATTGAGGGACACCGGCACTTCCACCGAGAGGCGCCCCTCGCTCAAGTCTCGGGTTTCCGCTGCGCTCAGGGCTCCAAGCCGGACGAACGTCTCCGGGCGGTCCCAACGGTGGTTGAAAATGCGGCTCGCACCGGCCATCCCGCCCGACACCGGCCGACCGATCAGCCGCCCGATCTGCTCGTCGGACATCGGCGGATGCGTGCCGAGCGCGACGAGGTAGTCGAGGGCGGACGCGCGAGCGCCGAGACTGCTTTCCATCAGCTCGAACATGAGCGGCATCGGCATCGTCCGCGTCCCGTCGGGGACGAGCACGAGCACTCGCCGCCCGTCTGCGTCGAGCCGGGCCAGCGCGTCGCCGACAAACGCAGCGATCTCTTCCGGCGACAGGTCCCGATCGGGGCGGCCCGCGCCGGCGACCTTCGTATCCGCCACCGAGACGGCGCCGGCTCCTGTCGTCGCGCGGAGTTTTTCGTTCATGCCGTTCACGATCAAACGCCGCTGAAGGCGGAGAACCCGCCGTCGATCGGGACAACGACCCCCGTTACGAAGGCGGAGGCAGGCGAGAGCAGCCAGAGCACGGTGCCGAACAAGTCGGCCGGCACCCCGAAACGGCCTGCCGGGGTGTGGGCGATTATGGCGCGGCCGCGCGCGGTCAGCTCGCCCGAGTCGTCGAGCAGTAGGAACCGGTTCTGGCGCGTGAGGAAGAACCCCGGAGCGATCGCGTTGACGCGGATTCCCGCCGAGTACTCCTGCGCCATGTGCACCGCGAGCCACTGCGTGAAGTTGCTCACGGCCGCCTTTGCGGCCGAGTAGGCGGGGATGCGGGTGAGGGGTCTGAAGGCGTTCATCGAGGAGATATTGAGGATGACGCCCTCGCCGCGCTCGGCCATGAGCCTGCCGAAGACCTGCGAGGGGAGCAGCGTGCCCATCAGATTGAGATCGACGACCTGCCGGAGCGCCTCGGCCGGCAGGTCGAAGAACGACCGCGTCTCGCTCGTGCTGGCGGCGGGGTTGTTGCCCCCTGCCGCGTTTACGAGGCCGTCGAGCCGCCCGAACGAGCGGACCACTTCCGCAGCCACCCTCTCCAGAGAAGCACTGTCGAGCACGTCGCCGCAAACGACGACGGCGCGGCACGCCCCCGGACCCATCAGGTCGAGCAGGCCCTGGGCGGGTTCGAGGTTCCTGTCGAGCATCACCACGTTCGCGCCGCACCCGACCAGCGCGCACGAGATCTCCCCCCCGAGGACGCCGGTGGCGCCGGTGACGACAATCGTCTTTCCCTTGAAGTCGTAGAGCGTGGTCAGCTCTGCGAGGTTCATGGCGATCCTTTCCGTCCCCTCACCGACTCGCAGCCGCGAAGGGCGCGAGGTGGCGCGTGAAGTGGACCTTCAAACTCTCAGCGTACTCCTCCCTGTGCGAGCCGAGCGCTTCGAAGAACCGACCGGCGAAGAGCGGCCGGCCGCTCCCGTCCCCCTCGTTCAGGACCGAGCCGAACGTCACGTGCAGCACCTGCCGGGCCGCGTCCGAATCCAGCGCGGAGGGAAGCTCCGCGTCAGGGGCGCTCTCGAACTTGCCTGCGGCCCTGACGTCGGCCGATACGCTGTAGCTTTCGCGGTCCGACTCGTAGCGCCGCAGCGCGAAGCCGAATATCTCGCGAAAGAGGCCCGGCTCTACGCATGCTATCGTCCGCAGCGCCTCGAGGTAGCTGGTGCCGGCCGTCTTCAGGTGGACTGCGCCGCGCGTGATCTCTGCCGCGGAAGGGTAGATGCTGAACTTGTCGGAACCCGAGTGAAGGCTGATCTTGTAGGGACCCTCGCTTCGCGCCACAGCGGCGTGCGCCGCAAGGTCCCGGCGGAACACCTCGATCGGGCCGCGGTAGTCCACGCCCTTCTCGAAGCTGCCCGGGAAGCGCGGCGCGAGGCTGGTCCAGCGCACGCCGAGCCGCGCGAGTTCGCGCGCAATGAAGAAGTGCTCGAGTGGCGACGTCGGGACGTCGGTCTCGTCCACCGACACTTCGAAGTCGAAGCCGCCGGGCGGCGCGGCCGCAGCCAGATGCCTGAACAAGCGCGCGACTTCAGCGATCGCAGCTCCGTACTTGACAGCGGCCCGCGCCAGGTCGAGATCGTCGAATCGTATCGTGCAGCCCTCCAGATCGAAGTCCCTGCCGGCAAAGCGGGCCCGAAGATCCTCTTCCGAATCCTCGAGCCTCTCCCAGGGGAGCCTTGCCAGGGCCGCTCTCAGCTCCGGCTCGGACTTCTTCGCGGCACGGCCGTCGACGAGCGCTCCAGGATCGACTGTGAACCAGGTGAAGCCGGCGGCGAGGAACGAGTCGATGTCCTCCGGCGTCTTGAGGTGGTCGGCGTCGGCCCCGTAGCCGGCCTGCCAGCCTTCCTCGAAGGCGCCCCACGTCGCTGCATCGAGGACGTCGGCAGGTGTGCGGCGGGTTCGAGCAATCTCGCGAACCGACTGCTGGGCGAACACGGGCGCGATTGAACCTCCCACCGCCCGAAGCGCCCGGATGTGCCCCGGCGTGGCGAGCCCGAGGCGGTCCCCCATGCCGGCTGAAGTGCGCTGGCCGAGCGGCTGCGGGCGAAGCCAGGGAAGATGGACACGCAAAGCCGTGGCATTGGCGCGGGTGAGCGGGCAAGCGAGGAACTTCCGGCCGGCGTGCTCGACCAACTCGCCCTCGAACCCGACGGCATCCGGGGGCATCGGGGCCACGGCCTCGACGAGAAGCCGAGGGCCGGCGTCGGTACCGGCAAGCCAGAAGAGCGCCTCGCGCGAAGCAGCCATCGAGGCCGGGCGGACGTCGAAACCCGGGACCGCCGGGACGGAGGGGGCAACTGCAGGTTCGACAGTCATGAAGTGTTCCTGCGGGCGCCACCGGAAGGGGCGCCTCCGCCGGGCGCGGCGTCTGGCCGCGGCCCGCGACCGAAGAGGTAATACCACTTTGGGCACGCCGCGTCAACTGGTTTCTGTGCAACCGCAGGTAAACGGCCGGTTTGGAGGCGAACGAGCGGACGCGAGCTCGCCAGAGGTCTATCCACTTGCCTCGAAGCGGCGGCGCGCAGGCTCATTGCCCGGCCCGGCCAGCCGGTTCCAGCGTAACCCGGAGCGGGTTTCGGAGCCGCCTCGCCATGTTGTCTATGTAGCGGTCCCACACCACCGCGCTCGTGATGACGCCGGCCTTGTCCCAGGCGCTTCCCGCGAAGTACACGGCCGGGCCGTCCTTCGGCACCCGTGCCACCACCAGGTACTCGCTCGCCGTGTCGGGGGTATCGGCTATCGAGGCCGGGTCCGCTATCACCGCGCAACCGAGCGACCCCGCGTTGCCCTTGATGGGCTCCCACGTCCTCAGCAGGCCGTGGGCGCTGCGCAGGACCTCGGACCCGGCGTTCCTCCTGATGCCCACGGCGTGGTGAAGTTCGCGCGGCGCGGCGTAGATCCTGTAGGTGCTCTCGAAGCGGTTGAAGTGGTGGCCCGCGTCGAGCGTGACGCGCTTCACCTCTCCGATGCGCAGCCCGCCGGCGTCCCACGGTTCGTAGGACAGCTCGAACATCACTCGGATCGGGCCATTGGCGATGACGCGCGTGCCGCGGAAGTTCCCGGAAGGGTACATCTTCCCGTCGATCCACGGGGCGTTGCCGCCGCACCCCCTAGTGCGGCCCACGGAGTAGAGGTCCGCGCCTTCGCCGTTGTCGCGGTGGTAGTCGTCCACCATGTACCAGTCGTTGATGACCAGCCTTCCCGCCCGCTTGACCCAGACGTCCACGCCGCTGCTGGTCAAGGGTTCCTGGACCCAGGTTTCGAGGGCTGCCCCGTACATCCTGTGCGCCACCCGGTCGTTCTCCCACGCGAAGTCGTCCCGTCTCTCGCGGACGAACCGCCCGTAGGCCTTGAACTGGTCGCGCGTGTAGACCACCCGATCGCCAGCCGAAAGGCTGAAACTCCTGGTCGCGCGCGGCTCGAAATCCGCCTGGAACACGAGCTCGTCGAGCCTCCCGTCATCGTCGAGGTCGATGGCCTGCGAGAGGACTTCCCGGCCCGAGGCCTGGTCGACGACGTGGACGGTTTTCAGATCCACGATGCCCGCAGCCCGCCCGACCTCTGCTGCGCTCAGGACGATCGTCTCGGAGCTCCTCTGAATGTCGAGACTGTTGACCGCCGTGACGATGGCTGCCGCGGGGCCGGCCACCGGGACAGCCGGCGCGGTACAGAAGGCCAGCGCGGAGGCAACGACGACCCGGGCGGTGGTTCTGAACGGCAGGCTCATGTCACACTCCTAGCTCTTCTTCCGGGGCCGGTAGTAGAACGTATTGTTGATGCGCTCGACGTCGAAGCCTTCGACCATCAGGATCATCTCGGCGCCGGCCATGAGCGTTGCTCCGTAGCCTTGCGCCGCGGCAATGTCGGTGGGCCGGTTGTAGTAGTAGGCTGCGTCCGAGGCGGCCGTCGTGCCGACGCATATCCCGTCGATCCTGCCGTCGGCGAGCACTCGCGTCTCCAGTGCACGCCACCCGGCCTGAGCCACCGGGGCGTAGGTCGGCGGCAGCCAGCCGCGGTTGACGCCTCGCGCGAGCGCGAAGGTGAACATCGCCGAGGCAGACGATTCCAGGTAGCTGTCGGTCCGATCCAGGAGCTGGTGCCAGAGACCTGTGCCGCCCTGCACCGAGGCAACGCCCTGCGCGGCCTTGCGGAAGATGTCGAGGACGGCTCCGCGCCGCGGATGGTCCTCCGGCATCACACTCAGCAGCTCCGCCGTCGCCATCAGTGCCCAGCCGGCGCCCCTTCCCCAGTAGAACCTGGGGTCCGGGTCCATGCCGTCGAACCAGGAGTGATCGTACAGTCCGCGCCTGTCGTCGAACAGTCGGGCGGAGAACTGAATCACCTGGCGGGCGGCATCATCGTAGTACGAACGGTCGCCTGTCAGGCGCCCCATCTGCGCGAGGAAGGGGACCGACATGTACAGGTCGTCCACCCAGATCGAGACCGGCCATGGCCGAGTCCTGGCGATGGTGCCGTCGGCCATCCTGCTCATCCTCCGGGTTATGAACTCGGCCACGACGTCGATGGTCTCGCGGTACCTGGCGTCGCGCTTCTTCTCGTACGCCTTCACGAGGGCCGCGCCGATTGCACCGCAGTCGTCGAGCTCCCGCATGTCGAGCAGGCGCCGGTAGCCGTCGCGCTGCGGGCCGAACTCCCGGGCCTGGCGGCGGAAGTAATCGATGTGGTCGTGGATGAAGTCGAACACCCGAAGCGTGTGCGTTCGATACCGGAGATCGCCCGTCACGTCGGCCACGTGCAGCATGCCTGCCAGCGCGACGCCGTTCGAGTACGTCCAGTCGGTGAACTCGCCGCTCCGGTTGTCGATGCCGGCCGTCTTCAAGGGCCGTGAGAGATCCTCGATGACCTCTCCGGTGGCGGTGTCGATGACGCGATACGAGGTGGAGCGCTCGTAGTGCTCGCGGATCCGGTCCAGAACGGCCTTGATCCCGGCTCTCGAAGGCAGCGTGTAATCGACCCCGGGCACCAGCGACGGCTGAGAGAACGCGGGGTCGGCGCCGCCAACCGCCCGGCCTGCTGCGCCGGGGTAGACGAGGCCTTGGGGCGGCTGCGTCTGGCCGCCTGCTGCGGCGGCAAGGAGCGCGGCCGGCACCGCGGCGGCCAGCAGAAGCACGCGCGCGGGTATCCGAACTCTCATTGTGCCTCCTCGGCCGTAATGGTATAACCACTTCGGCCCTGGAAATCAAGTGTCGGATGCCGGCCGGGTCCCTCCCGGCGGCGGTCCGAAGGCCGCCCGGCCGCCTCCGGGGCCTGTTTTTGAGCCCGGCACGAGAAAAAGATCTTGACAGCAGGGGTGCATCTGGGCTTTTCTTGTGTCGCCCAGTGGATTGTCCACTTTGCCCCGAGAGGGCGCGACTGGCGATTCCTATGGCGGCGAAGCCGGTCATCGCGGCAACCGATTCACTCGTGAAGGTCCGAGGGGGTTGTGTGATGAGGAGATTCACCACTCTATTGGCGCTTCTCGCGGTCCTGGCGATGGCATCGCCCGCCGCCGCGCAGGACTACCGCTCCCGCGTTCAGGGCGCGGTGCTGGACGAAACCAGGGCGGCTCTGCCAGGCGTCACCGTCACGCTGACCAACGAGGCGACCGGCGTCAAGGTCGTTCGGGTTTCGGACACGCAGGGACGGTACCTGTTCGACTTCGTCGAGCCCGGCACCTACAGCGTGACGGCAGAACTCAGTGGGTTCAAGAAGGCCGAGCGGACCGGGATCCGCGTGCAGCAGCGCGGCGACGTGACCGCCGACCTCACGCTGTCGATAGGGACCCTCGAGGAAACGGTCACGGTCATGGCCGAGTCCGCGCAGGTCCAGTTGAACAGCAGCAACGCGCAGCTCACCCTCGAGCGGCAGTTGATCGATCAGATGCCGCTGAGCGGGCGCAACCCGTACAACCTCGCCATGCTCGACCCGACGTTCAACCCCGGCGTCGGCACCACAGCCAACGAGAACCGGCCGTACCACCACGCGTTCGCAAACGACTACGATGCGGGCGGCGGCACCCGCAGGGCCAACGACGTCCTGCTCGACGGGGTGCCCCTCGGCGCGAGCTACAAGACCGCATACACACCGTCGATGGACGCGGTCGAGGAAATCACCGTCTCCAAGACCAGCGCCGACGCCGAGCACGGCCACAGCCTCGGCGGCATCATCAGCCTGAACATGAAGTCGGGCACGAACGAGAAGAAGGGCTCAGCCTACTTCTTCACCCGCGACCCGAGCATGAACTCACGGGCCGACCCGACCATCGTCCTCAAGCCCGGCCAGGACACATCCACCATGTTCGGGACCGAGCTGACCATGTTCGGCGGCACCTTCGGGTTCCCGATCAGGAAGAACAAGATCTTCAGCTTCACCTCGTACGAGCAGTGGGACGACAAGCGGCCGCTCACGGTCGTCCGTACCGTCCCGACCGAACTCGAACGCAAAGGCGATTTCAGCCAGTCGCTGGTCGGCGGCAAGGTCCGGACGATCTACAACCCGTTCTCGTCGGTCGTCGACCCCGCCACGAACCGCGTCGTGCGCACCGCGTTCTCCAACAACCAGATCCCGTCGTCCGTGTGGGACGCTGTCGCCGTCAAGATGCTGGCAGAGATACCGCTGCCCAACGTCGCCGGCAACGTGGACAACCTCCAGTACGGCGTCTACGACAAGACCGACTACTGGAACCTGTCGCAGAGGATCGACATCAACTTCAGCGACAACTGGAAGATGTTCGTGCGGTACGGCCAGTTCAAGGCCGACCTCGCCCAGCAGAACCCGACCGAGGCGGGCTACTTCCCGTTGTCCGGCAGCAAGCGGTACGGAATGAGCACCGCCGCCGACGTCGTGTGGCTCATGTCGAACAAGACGACGTTGAACCTGCGCGGCAGCTACTACAACATGACGGACGACTTCTACAACCCGTCGCTCCTGCTGGGCATGGAGGGCCTCGAGGCCTACTGGCCCGGCAATCCCTGGTACAAGTCTCTCTACAACAGCGGCTACGTCTACCACCCGGCCCTCGACGTCAATGACACCGGTACCGGGACGACTAACCGGCTCGGCAGGCAGGGCCGGGAGTGGTACCAGCACCCCGACGCGTGGACCGCATCCGCGCGGATGAACTGGTACGAGGGACAGCACAACATGAAGTGGGGCGGCGACCTGCGCGTCTACTACGGCGAGGCCGCGCGGTTCGAGCCGATCAACTGGGTCTTCAACTCCGCCCTGACGGCAAACAGCTCGGACAGCCCGGACACGGCGAACACGGGTAACAGGTGGGCGAGCTTCCTGCTCGGCGCGCTCGACGGCAACAGCTCGGCGCGCCTCGTGCCGCTCCAGACGGTGAATCTCACCGGGTACGCCGCCTACTTCCAGGACGACTGGCGCGTCAATGACAGGCTGACGCTCAACCTCGGGCTCCGCTGGGAGTACGAGCCTGGCCCGGTGGATCCCGAGAACCGGCTGTCACAGCGCCTGGACCTCACGCAGCCCAACCAGGCGATGCAGGCGACGCCGCCGGCGATTCCGCAGCAGGCCCGAGACCTCATGGCGAGCAAGGGCTACAGCTACAAGTACAATGGCGCCTGGATCTTCGCCACCAAGGACAATCCGCACGCCTGGCACGCCACGCCGTGGAACTTCCTGCCGCGCGTCGGCGTCAACTACCGCCTGGGCTCGGAGTCGGTCTTCCGCTTCGCCTACGCCCGCTACATGATGCCGACATCGAACGTTCGCGAAACCCTCGGAGCTTTCGTGGACCAGTACGCCGGATACGCGCAGACGACCAACACGCTCGGCCTTGCCAACGGTGTTCCGCGACAGACTCTCGCCAACCCGTTCCCCGCCGGCGTGAACCCCGTCATCGAGCCGTACGGGCAGAACTACGGCGTCTACACGAACGTGGGGGGCGCGAGCGGCCTCGACCAGTACGAGCTCCGGCCGCAGATCAACGACAGGTTCAACTTCTCCTATCAGCAGAAGATCTTCCTGGAGACGGTCATCGACCTGAGCTACTTCTACAACCGGGCGTCGCGCGTCCCGTACTCGATCGACCTGAACATGATGGACCCGGCGTTCAAGTACGAGTACAAGACGCTGTTGAACACGCAGGTGGCCAACCCGTTCAGGAACTACCTGCCCGTCAACCAGTTCCCGGGCGCGCTCCGCAGCCCCTCCACGGTCAGGCTGGACAGCCTCCTGAAGCCCTACCCGCACTACTCGTCGATCACCCAGAACAACACGAACGGCAAGAAGGCCAAGGCACACACCTTCGAGATCAGGGCGCAGCGCCCGTACGTCAAGGGCTTCAGCTTCGTGGCCTCCTACAGCTACAGCAACGAACAGACGCAGGAATGGCTGGATGACATCGCGACCTACAAGACGCTCATCGAGGGAAGCGACGCCGGATGGACCTGGAGGCCGGCTGCGGACGTTCCGCGCCACCGGGTGACGGGGGCCCTCAGCTGGCAGCTTCCGGTCGGCAAGGGGCGCGCAATAGGCGGCTCGATGCCGACCGCTCTCGACCTGGCCATCGGCGGGTGGCAATACTCGCTCGCGACGCGCTGGTACTCCGGCCGGCCGCTGTTCTTCGGGAAGTACGCCGTCAGCGGCAGCCCGAAGATCGACAACCCGACCCGCGACCGCTGGTTCGACACCAGCAAGTTCGCAATCGAGGACACCTACATCCCGCGGACGAACCCGATGTACCACGACGGCGTGAACGGGCCGGGCTGGACGGTGACGGACATGACTCTCACCAAGATGTTCAGCCTCGGCAGCCGATACCGCCTCGAGGCACGGATAGAGGCGTACAACGCGTTCAACACCATCATCTGGGACAATCCGACCCTGGACCTCTCCAGCGCCAACTTCGGGAAGGTGACGAGGAAGCGCGTGGACGGGAACGGCCGGGAACTGCAGATGGGGCTGCGGTTCATCTTCTGAATTGGCAAACGAAGCGGTGATATGAAGGGGGCGCCCCGCGCCCCCTTTTCTTCATCGGCCCGTGGACTCGCGGCCTGCCGCGAAGAAACGGTGTGCCCCGCGGGCGCATATGCACTCAACCTGGTCCGGCTGCGCGAAGGCAGTCCTGGCCTGCGCTGCCTGTCTGCCGCCTGCCGTCCTCGGCGGAACCACGCTCGCCAGAGCTGTCCGACAGGCGGCCGGGCCGGCAATCTCGGTCTCCGTCGGCCCCGACGGCCGTCTGGTCTATCGAGCCGATGCGCGCGGCAATCGGGTCATCGACTTCTCCCATGCAGGCTACGGCGGGGGCGGCCAACCGATCCCCGACGTGCCCGCGAGAATCCTGGTGGGCCCGGGCCGCGGAAACGATGGCGATCGGATACAGGCGGCGCTCGATCTTCTCTCGTCCATGCCCGCCGACCACGGGATTCGCGGCGCCGTGCTCCTCGAAGCTGGCACCTACACGATCGACGACGCACTGAGGATCGCCGCGGGCGGCGTCGTGCTTCGCGGCGCGGGCGACGACGAACACGGAACGGTCCTCGTGGCCGGAGGCACGTCTCGACGCTCGCTCCTCGTCGTTTCGGGGCACGGCGAGCGCGTCTGCACGGACGAGCCTCCGATTCGTGTCGCGGACGCCTATGTCCCGGCCGGCGCCACGACGTTCTCCATCGAGGGCGCCGGACGCCTGGCCGCCGGAGATCGAATCGTCATCCGGCGGCCCTCCACGGCCTCCTGGATAGCGCTCCTGGGAATGAACACGTTCCAGGGCTGGCGGCCCGAGAACAGGCTCCACTGGCAGAGCGGGTCCCGCGACGTGGCGTGGGACCGTGCGGTGACTGCGGTCGACGGAAACCGCGTCACCATCGACGCGCCAATCACGACTGCGCTCGACAGCGAGTACGGCGGCGGCCTCGTGTCGCGATGCTCGTTCCCCGGACGGATCGGCCGGACCGGCGTCGAGAACCTCCGCCTCGTGTCGGCTTTCGATCCGGGGCGCCCCATGGACGAGGACCACTCCTGGGACGCCATCACCCTGGACAAGGTGGAGAACGCCTGGGTGCGCGGCGTGACAGCCGTCCACTTCGCCGGGTCCGCAGTCAACGTCAGGTCCGATGCCAAGGCCGTCACCGTCGAAAACGTCAACTCGCTCGATCCCGTTTCCGAGGCGGGCGGCTATCGCCGTCGAGCGTTTCTTGCGTCGGGGCAGCTCACGCTCTTCCGCGGCTGTCGGAGCGAACGCGGGCGTAACGACTTCGCCGTGGGCTTCGCCGCCGCCGGACCCAATGTCTTCCTCGACGACACGGCGATCGATGCGTTGGATTTCTCGGGCGCCCTCGAGAGCTGGGCCTCGGGCGTCCTCTATGACAACGTCAAGATCCGCGGCAACGCTCTGAAGCTCACCAATCGCGGCACTGCGAATCAGGGGGCCGGCTGGGCTGCGGCGAACTCGGTGCTCTGGAACTCGGAGGCGACCGACATCGAGGTGCAGAGCCCGCCCGGCGCCGTGAACCAGGCGTACGGCTGCAAGGGCATGGCGGCCGGGGACGGCATCGTCTGGGACCCTCGCGCAGTACCGTACCGAGACTTCTACCGCGGGATGCCCGTCGAGCCGCGCAGCCTGTACCTCGCGCAGCTGGCCGAACGACTCGGGCCGGATGCCGTGAGGGCGATCGCGCCCCGAGCGGTCCAGACGAGCCCAGGCGAGGCAAGAAGGCTCTCCGAGGCCGACGTCCAGGCTTTCGTGAAGCGACGGAGGGAGCGCCTCGGGCCGTCCGCCGGGCCTCTCCGGATCGAGGGCGGCACCTTCAAGATAGACGGCCGGCCAGCGTGGACCACTAGGGTTTCGTACTCGTGGTTCCAGGGGCAGATGCCACCTTCCCTCGCCAGGGCCTTCGGCCCGGCAATCACACGTTTTGCGCCGGGTCTCGACGGCCCTGGTCTCACCGACGATCTCGAAGAAGCGGCCTCAGGCATGAAGCCCGGGTCGGTCTTCTACCAGCACTACGGCCTCTGGTACGACCGCAGAAGGGTCGATCACAACTACTACGGTTCGCCCGAGCAGCGCACCGGCGACGTGTGGGCGCCCTTCATGGAGCTGCCGTGGGCGCGAAGTGGGCGCGGCAAGGCCTGGGACGGCCTGAGCAAGTACGACCTGAGGCGTTTCAACCCGTGGTACTTCGAGCGCGTCAAGGCGTTCGCCGACATCGCCGATCGCAAGGGGCTCGTCCTCCACTACAGCTTCTACTTCCAGCATTGGCTGCTCGAGAGCCGCTCGCACTACGTGGACTTCCCGTGGCGGCCCGCAAACGCGATCCAGGAGACCGGCCTGCCGGACGAGGTGCCTGCGGCCAGGGCCTTCTACGACGTCAGCCACCCGCTGCGGCGCGAACTTCATCGCCTCTATATCAGCCACGTCCTCGACACGATTGGGCGAAACACGAACGTGGTCTTCGGCATCGACCGCGAGTACACGGGCTCGCTCGCCTTCGTCCGGTTCTGGCTCGACACGATCGCGGAGTGGCAGCGCGTGAACGGAAGGAAGGTGTTCGTCAGCCTCGAGATTCCCAAGGACCAGATGGACGCGATTCTCGCGGACCCCGAAAGGCGCCGCCTCGTCAGTGCGGTGGACTTCCACGGATGGCTGTACCGAGCCGACGGCCGGCCCTTCGTAATTCGCGGCGATATCGACCGCTCCCCGCGCGAGCAGCGGCCTGATATCGCCACTGCCGAAGAGATAGAAGCACTGAAGAGGACCCTGGTTGGAGCCGCGCTCGACCAGAAGGACTACCTCAACGGGCCCGAGTTCCAGAAGCTCTTCGACAACTTGTGGGCGGGGTCGAAGCCGATGCAGTACCGCGCATGGCGGGAGTACCGGGACCGCTTCCCGGATCTCGTGATCCTCACAGCAGCGGACCACTACCCGACCGTGACAAGGTCCGTCGAGGCGAACATACCGGAGGACGTCCGATCTCGCACGGTCCCGGCCGACCTCGTCCGCACCAATCGCGACACCGCATGGTCTATGGCTCGCCCGGGCGAAACCTACATCGTCTACAGCATGAGCGGGAAAGCCGTGGAGATCGACCTCGCCGGCGACCCCGGCGTCTACTCGGTGCTGTGGCTCGACCCCGAGCGCGGCACCATCCGCCGTGGAAGCGACGCGGTCAACGGTGGCCGGCTGGTTTCGCTGGCTCCGCCCGAAAGCGGAATGGGCGGCACCGCTCGTCCCTGGGTCGCATGGCTCAGCGTCGCGAAGGGGCCCGACAACGGCGCGCGGGGTGCCGTGACGTGGCGGCTGGACAACCTTCAGCGCATCGGCGGGCACCGGGTCACAATCGAAGGGACACCGAGGGTCGCCGAGACGGAGGTCGGTCCGGCAGTCGAGTTCAACGGGAAGACCGACGGGCTGTTCATCGAGGCGAACCCGCTGACGGGCCTCGAACGATTCACCATCGAGGTCGTCTTCAATCCCGCGGAGGATGGCCAGACAGAACAGCGCTTCTTTCACGCGGAAGAAACGTCCACAGGGAACCGCGCCCTCCTCGAGACCAGGGTTCTGCCCGATGGCTCCTGGTGCCTTGACACTTTCCTGCGCCACGGAGACCAGTCGCTGACGCTCCTCGATCGCGCGAGGAGCCACCGGGCAGGCGCCTGGCACGTTGCGGCACTCACCTTCGACGGCCGGACGATGACGGCGTTCGTCGACGGCGTGAAGGAGCTGTCGGGCGACGTCGTGTTCAGGGCGCTCGGCCCGGGCCGCACGTCGATCGGTGTGAGGCAGAACAAGGTGTCGCACTTCAAGGGGCTCATTGCCCTTGTGCGAATAACGCCGGAAGCGCTCGCCGCGGGGCAGCTGATGCGGCGGCTCGAAAGGTAAGTGAAGGCCATGCTCATCGCCGCGCGTGACCGACGGCTCGCGACCGTTCTCGCCGCCCTCCTGGCCGTTGCCGGCCTGGCCGGCCCGTTTGCCGCATCGCGGCGCGAGAACTCCGCCACACATCCAGTCGCCGGGCCGGTGCCGCCCGAAACTGCGCTGCTCTTCCATCTCTCGGCAAGCCACGGCCTGACGGCCGATTACGCCGCCGGGCGGGGGGAGCCGAACTTCGCGAGCGACGTGCGGGTGATCGAAGACGGCGCCGATGGCCCCGGGATCGAGTGTGCGCACACACAGCTTCTGTCGTACTGGGCGCCGGGAAACATCTACGCCCAGCGAGGCACGCTGTCCTTCTTCTGGCGTTCGAGGGAGCCGGCCGGCAAGACGCCCTTCCCGGTGTTCCGGGTCGGCTACGCGGACCACTCGAGCTGGGACATGGTGTGGCTGCGCATCGATTACAACGGCAAGCCCGGTTTCGACGCTTTCGTCACCGATGCCAGCCTGGCACGAACGCGCGTGTCCTATTCGATGCCCGCCTTCCCGGCCCCTTCCGAGTGGACGCACATCGCGTTCGCGTGGGACGAGACGGCCGGCGTAAGGCTCTACGTGAACGGGCAGATAGCCGCGGCCGAGGAGGCCGTCTCGGTCTTCGACGCGGCGCTCGATCAGTTCGGTCCCCACTCGCGGATCATCAGCCCGTACCAGGTCCAGAGCGCCTACAACTTCGTTCGGGGCGGCGACATCGACGAGGTCAGGATCTACGATCGCATGCTCTCGGACGCCAACATCGCGGCACTCTCGCGCAGGCAGGAGCCCGGCCCGGTTCCCGCCCTCGCGCGGACCATGGACGTCCCCACCTGGCGGGCCGAGTGGCTCCACCGTTACGGGTGGGATCGAGTCGATGCCGCCCCTGCACCACTCAGTGCGAGCGCCACGTCAATCCGCAAGGTGGAGATCCACGAAGCCTACGACCTCAAGCGATGGTGGTGGAAAGGGACTGATGGCATCCGCGAGACGACATGGCCAGGGGTGTACAACAGGTCGCGCCTGCCGGGGCGCAACGATTACTTCCAGCTTCCGGACTGGGATTGCTATTCCCTCTCGGGCAAGACGGTCACCTTCGTGATGCCGGACGAGCCGTGGAACCAGGTGGAGATCACGGGCGCCGCTTTCGGCACGGCGGTGCTCGAGACGGGAGACTCCGGCACGAGCGCGACGATGCCGCTTTTCGAGCGGCCCAGCGGCCAGGAGAGGACGTCCAATCGGCTGGCAACCGCAGTCCGCGGCGGAAGGCTGCGCTTCACCAATGTGGCGCAGGAAACACCGATCGGCGAGCTTGGAGTCTACAACATCGCCCCAGGTAGAGAGCCAACAGGCACGGCGACGCTCGCCTACCGACTCACGGCAACAGCCGAACCAGATCTCCCGAGCGTGCGTGAGCTCGTGGAGTACATAGCCGGCCGCCACCCGGCCGACGAGCGTTCGACCATGCTCGCGCTGCCTGGCGGCGCTCCGCGCACAGAGCGACAGCCGCCCGGGGGCGGCCTGCCCATCGTGCACGTATTGGTTCCCTCGGACTTCCGCGACCTGCCGACGACATCGGGGCGGGCGTTCTCCTACGGCTGGACGAACCTCGACGGCGGCCTCGACGGCATCGCGCTCGACCTGCCACCACTCGACGTGAAGCCGACTCACGGCGACTACTTCCCTCTCAACATCCAGGTGAGGGACCCGATCTGGCCGCTGAGGACCATGCTGGACGTGGGCGTCTCGGTGAAACCGGGCGAGCCCCACACCTTGTGGCTGGATCTGCGTGACCGCGTGTTGATCAACGGCAAAGGGCTTTACCTGGTCATCGCCGGCGCGGGAAGCGATTTCGGCCCGGCCGCACTGGAGGGCGCCGCCCTGCGCCTCGTCTTCAAGCCGCGCCGCGAGGCGATCGCCGAGCACGTTCTCGACCGGTTCACGCAGGTCCGCGACAACTATGCGCACATCGTCGAGGAACGCCCGAATACGCGCCGGCTCAACCTCTACACACGGTTCGAGACCGACATCACGGACCTGCTGCGGGTAGACCCGGACAACCGGCGCGGGCTCGAGTACTGGTCCGACTACAACCGCGAAGTCCCGAGGCCCCCGGTGAGGCTGGCAGAACCACCGCCGGGAGTTCCACTCTGGGCGTTCCGTCAGGTGGAGCACCTCGGCCACGTCAGGCGGTTCGTCAATTGGTACATCGACAACAGGCAGATCGAGAACGGAGAGTTCGGCGGCGGGCTCTCGGACGATGGCGACCTGACGAACTGGTGGCCCGGCACCGCGCTGATGGGAGCGACCCCGGCGAAGGTCCTCGAGTCGCTCCGGCGAGAGATGGAGGCGTATTACGACCAGGGGATGTTCACGAACGGCCTCTCGACGATCCAGGCCGACGAGCTCCACAGCTACGAGGAGGGCATCCAGGTGCTCGGGCAGTCGCTCCTGCTCGACTACGGCAACCCGAAGCACCTCGAGCGCGCGATGGAGACTGCAGCGGCCATCGAGCGGCTGACCGGCATCAACCCGGCCGGACATCGCCATTTCCGCTCTTCGTATTTCAGCGGCACGCAGATATCGGAGGAAGGCGTCTGGGCATGGTCGAAACCGTCCTCTTACCTGATACTCCACCCGGCGCTCGCGCTGGTCGAGTTCAACGGCGCGCCGCGGGTGCGGAAGTGGCTGCTCGAACTCGCGGACGGCGTGCTTGCGCACCGCACCAGGGAAGCGTCCGGCACCTACACCGTCCGCCCCACGGTCGAGTTCGCCACGGATCGGGACCTGCCGGCCGGCGGACAGGCGGAGCGGGCATGGCCCCTCCTCTGGGCAGCCTGGCGGTGGACAGGCGACGAGAAGTACCTGCAGCCATTCCGCGACGCCGGTCCCGGCTCTCTCGCAGGGATCAACGCCGACGCGCTCGACCAGCTCGGCCTCCGCGAACAGTGGGGGACAGAAATCGTCTCGCTGGCCGGGCGGCAACCCGGGAACGCCGCCCTGCAGCACTTCGCCTGGCAGGTGAGCGGCGACACAAGGCTGCTCGCCGACCTCTACGCTGAACAGGCAACCGCAGCGCTGAGGCGGGAATTCATCAATACGGAAGGCAGCCTCTGGATCGACCGCGTCAGCGTGCCGCACACGGAGCTGCAGCGCGCGCGGCTCGGCGGCGTGGCGCTCGTACGCAACGCAACCTACCCTGGGCACACTGTGAGCTGGGAGTTCGAAGACCCGGGCGATTGCGAACGCGTCGCGATACTCGTGCCCGTCGCGACGCCGCGCCACGTCAGGATCACGGCATACAACCTGCGAGACAGCGCCGTGCGCGCGGTAATGACGGCATGGGACGTGGAACCAGGCACGTGGTCGGTCACAAGCGGGGCGCCCGGCGAAACCGACGGAGGGCCGAAAGCACCGGCCCGCACTGTCCAGCTCGAACGTACGACAGAGATGCCGGTGCTCTTCGCGCCGCGGTCCGCCACCACCATCGAGCTGGTGTTGAAGGAGCCTGGCATTCCGTACTGGAAGCGCCCTGACCTGGGCATCTCGGAAGACGACGTCGAGAGCGACGGAAAGACCATGACGGTCACCGTCCATGGCGTGGGCGCGCTCGCCGCCCCGGCGTCGCAGCTGGTCCTGCGGGACGGCGCCGGCAGGACGCTGGCCGCCGCGAACATCCCGCCCCTCGGAGCCCCGATCGACCTCGTACCCAGAACCGCACGCGTCCAACTCCATCTGGCGCCCGGCGTCAACCTGACGGGAGCGAGCATCACCGTCGAAGTGCCGGGCGGCGTTCCGGAGATAACGCGCCGCAACAACCGTGTCATCTTGCGAAGCCGGGCCCAGAGCGAGCACGCTGAAGCTGACCGCTGACTTGGATCACCTCGATGAGCAAACACGCGCTGTTCCCGATCGTTGCTGTTCTCTTGGCGGCGTCGCCGCTCTCCGCCCAGCCGTCGGCCGACGAAGTCAAGGCCGCCATGAAGAAGGCGGCTGCCTTCATGGTCGATGACGTCTCGTACCGCGGCGGCTACGTCTGGGCCGTCTCCGAGGACCTGAAACAGCGTTGGGGAGAAGTGCCGGCACGCCCCACCCAGATCTGGGTGCAGTCGCCGGGGACGCCCTCCGTCGGCATGGCCTTCCTCGACGCGTACGATGCCACCAGGGATCCCTTCTACCTCCAGGCGGCGAGGAGGGCGGCCGATGCCCTCGTCTTCGGCCAGCACCCCCTGGGCGGCTGGCACTACTTCATCGATTTCGATCCGGCGGGCCTCGAGGAGTGGTACTCGGAGCGGGCATCCAAGTTCCTGTTCGGCTACGAGGAGTACCGTCACTACTACGGGAACGCGACGAACGACGACCAGGTGACCTCGAGCGCAGCGGAGTTCCTGCTGCGCTTCTACACCACCACAATGGACACGGCGTACCGCGCGCCCCTTCTGAAGGCGCTCGAATTCGTGCTGGCGGCGCAGTACCCGAACGGCGCGTGGCCGCAGCGTTTCCCGCTTCGCTACGAGTTCGCCCATGACGGCCTGCCCGACTACACGTCGTACTACACACTCAACGACGGCGTGATGCAGGGCTACATGCAGCTCCTGGTGAAGGCCTACCGCGCGCTCGGGGACCAGCGCTACCTCGAGGCGGCAAGGCGCGGGGCAGACTTCATGATTGCCGTGCAGGGGCCGGAAGGCCAGGCAGCCTGGGCGGAGCAGTACGGCCCCGACATGAGGCCCATCGCCGCGCGGACGCACGAACCGGCCGGCTACGTGATCCGCGAGAGCCGCGACACGATCCGCGTCCTCGAGATGTTCTACGTCATGACCGGCGACCCGCGATACCTCAGGCCAATCCCGGGGTGCCTCGCGTGGTTCGACCGGGTGAACCGGGAGGCGCTCGAGCTCGGCCGGCCGCCCGAGCGCTACTGGGAACCCGGCACGAACCTGCCGATCTACGTGGTCAAGACGGACGAGCGAAACGCCGACGGCTACGGCGTCAACAAGTGGACAACGACACCTCCGGCCGGCCTCGAAGTGCGCGCTGCGGTGGACGTCGCCCCGATCCGGCGCGAGTACGAAACGGTTGCCGCGCTGAAGACCAGGGAATCTCGCGACGCCTATTTCAAGCAGAACTTCCTCGATCCCCCGCGGCGTCAGAAACCGGCGCCCGACGCCGTCGAGGCTATCATCGCAGCACTGGACAGCCGCGGCGCATGGGTCACAGACGACGTCCGTGTCCATCCGATCATCGAATCGGGAATGAACCCGGGCACCCTGATCGCCATACGGGGAATCTCGACGGCGGTGTTCATCAGGAACCTCACTACACTCACCGCCTATCTGGGTCGATAGGGAGCCTGCGTGCCAGGGGGAGACAAAATGCCCTGCTACCAACACGAGTCCTGGTCGAACATCACCGGAGAGGCGATCGCGACCGGCATCGAGCGGAGAATGCTCGTCGGCGACAGGCTCATGATCTGCCGCCTGCGGTTCGACCCGGGGGTCGTCACGGCTGTCCACAGGCACCCGCACGAGCAGATGACGCTGGTCGAGCGGGGCAAGGTGGCTTTCACCATCGAGGGTGAGGAGCGGTTGGCCGGCCCGGGCGACGTCCTCCACTTCCCTTCGAACGTTCTCCACGGCGCGAGGATGCTGGACGAGGAGGTCGTCTTGGTGGACATCTTCACGCCGATCAGGGAGGACTTCCTGAACGGCCGCTGAGCCCCGCGCCCTCCCGGAACCACACCAGGCACGGCCGTCCTGAATGCTCAGTCGTCCTGAGATTCCGATCCCAGCGCGCGGTACTTGAAGTCGCTGAAGCGGACCTCGCCGGCGCCCGCCGCGTAGAGCGCCGGTCGGAGGCTGAGGAAATCGTAGGCCACGTTGTGGTGGTAGCCGGACACCTCCATCTGGGTGCCCCACTTCGCCCAGTCTCTTCCGTTCGCGCTGTAGTGGATGGTAACAATGTGGCGATCGTTGGTCAGGCGCAGGCGCAGCGTCGGTCCCATGCCGGGCGGTCTGGGCGAAACCCGTTCCATTCCGTAGCGGTGCATCACGAAGCTGTCAGCCGAGTACCCGAGCCCAGCATACAGCCTGCTGTTGTAGAAGATCAGGATGCCCGCCGTCGCACCCTCGTCGATGTGCGCTTCCACCTCGATCTCGTACGCGTGGTCGCCGGTCACGAACCACAGCGGCGAGCTGTCGGCCGGCGTTGTCCCGCGAGCCTTCAGGATCAGGCTGCCGTCGTCGAAGCGGTACCTGTCGCGGTCGCTCGCGTTGCCCTTGTAGAAGCTCCACTGGATGCCCATGCGGGTGCTCGAGAAATCGCCGGAGAAGGCGAACCCATGGGGAACAGCCTCTCCGCGCGGCCGCGGTATCGGCTTCGCAAGGTCATAGCCTTCCGTTCTCACCCAGCCGTCGTCGGTCCACGTGATCGGCTCCAGCAGCGTCTGCCGGCCCAGGTTGTAGAAACCATTCTCGTAGGCGTGGTAGACAGCGTACCACTGCCCTCCCGGCCCCTCGACGAACGTCGCGTGGCCCTTCGACCACCAGCGCTCGCTCGCCGACTTCGTCCTGATCAGCGGGTTGTAAGGCGAGTTCTCCCACGGGCCTTCGATCGATCTCGACCTTGCGACGACCACCATGTGCCCTGTGGGCGGTCCGGCCGTGCCCCCTTCCGCGAGGACCATGTAGTAGTAGTCGCCGCGCTTCAGGATCTTCGGCCCCTCCTGCGCGAACGTCTCGACCACCCAGTCCTCGGGGTACTTCCAGCCGTCGTACACCTTGATCGGCTCGCCCGCGACAGAGAGGCCGTCCGGCGCGAGCGGCACCATGTAGCCCCCGCTGAGGAACAGGTACCGGCGGCCATCCGGGCCTACAGCGTGGCCCGGGTCGATGCGCCCGATCTTCAGGTCGATCGGCTCGCTCCACGGCCCGCGGATGTCGTCCGCCCAGATCACGTAGTTGGAGCGGTAAGACGACGATATGCCGGGGAAGTAGATGAAGTAGCGCCTCTCGTGCTTGACGAGGTCCGGCGCCCACACGGACCCGACATTCGTGAACAGGCTCGGGCCGACCGGCTCCCAGTTGACCAGGTCCCTCGAATGCCAGATGACGAGGCCCGGGTAGGCGTCGAAGGACGAGAACGTCATGTAGTAGTCCTCGCCGTCCTTGAGCACGGTTGGGTCCGGATGGTCGCCCGCCATGATGGGATTGAGATAGAACCCGTTGCCCAGGTCCGCCTTGCGCTGGCCTTCCGGCCCTCGGGCCCAGGTGGCGGAAGCGTTCGGTGCCGGGGCCGGCCTGCTCCCCGCGCACCCGAAGCACGCGGCCGCGAGTGCCGCCGTCGCCGCGCGGGTCGCAATCGTGCTTCTCATCTGGTCTCCAAGTCCTCGAGGAGCTGCTTTCGCTGTTTCGCGCCGGCCGTGATCCGGTCGTTCCGCACCTTGCCGTTCACCACCACGTTCCTGAACACGAGATCCTCGACGCCTTCCACGACGTCGCCTTCGGCCACGTTCTCGAAACGGCAGTCCACCAGGCGGACGTCGCGGACCGGGTCGCGGCCGTAGCCGCGGAGCAGCAAACCGTATCGGCTCTTCCGGCTGCTCACGTTCCTGAGTTCCACGTTGCGGACGAGCGGCGGGAAGGCGCCGCTGTCGCCCTCCTCGTAGAAGTAGTCGATCGTGACGACGGCCTCGGCGACCTGCCCGATCGTGACGTCGCGCATGAAGACGTTCTCGACGAAGCCGCCGCGAACCGAATTGGTCTTGATCCGGAGAGCCCGATCGAGCTGAGGGCTGTCCATGCGGCACCTCTCCACGAAGACGTTCCTCGCGCCGCCGGACATCTCGCTCCCGATCACAACGCCGCCGTGGCCGTCCTTCATGGTGCAGTCGCGGATGACGATGTTCTCGACCGGCACGGCGAGCCTGCGCCCGTCCGCGTTCCTTCCGGACTTGAGCGCGATGCAGTCGTCGCCGGTGTCGAACGTGCAATCTTCGACGAGCACGTCGCGGCACGACTCGGGGTCGCACCCGTCGTTGTTCGGGCCGTGGGAGTCCACCGTCACCTTGCGGATTGTCACGTTCGAGCAGAGGACCGGGTGGATCTCCCACATCGGTGAGTTGACGATTCTGACGCCCTCGATGAGGACGTTCGCGCACCGGTAGAACTGGATGAAGTTCGGCCTCAGGAAGGAGCCCTCTCCGAAGATGCGTTCGGCGACGGGCACGCCTCTCTCCGCCAGATCCATCAGCCGGGCGCGCGCCTGAGCCTGGTTGGGGCCGCCCGGCGGCGCCCCGGTGCCCTTCCACGGCCACCAGCACGCCTCGTCAGCGTT
This sequence comes from Vicinamibacterales bacterium, assembly GCA_041947015.1. Taxonomy (GTDB): domain Bacteria; phylum Acidobacteriota; class Vicinamibacteria; order Vicinamibacterales; family Fen-181; genus JBHGBL01. The sequence continues at coordinate 25,219 of JBHGBL010000013.1, read as the reverse complement.
CCCGTCGAGCGTACCGCCGCCCGTCACGGCAACGTCCTCCTGGCCGAAGGCGTAGACGAGAGGCGAGTAGTTCATCAGCTCCACGCCTTCCCACCTGGTGAAGACGAGCGGCAAGTAGTCTTTCGTGTCGCGGCTGAAGAGGATTGTGGCACCCTCGGAGACGTGGAGGTCGACGCGGCCGAGGAGGTGGATCGGCCCGGTGAGGAACCTGCCCGGCGGGACGAGCACGCGCCCACCTCCCGCGGCGTGGCACGCCGCGACCGCTGCGCGGAAAGCGGCCGTGCATGGCGTCGTGCCGTTTCCCACGGCGCCGTACTTCGAAACGTCGAAGTCGCGCGCGGGGAACTTCGGTGGAACGATGCGCGCGAGAATGGCATCGACCGACGCCCACGGGCCTGCCGGAGCCTGGGCCGGCTCGAAAGTGCCGCGCCGCGCTTCGAGAACGGGCCAGGGCCGCGCCGCAGCCAACCCGGCGGCGCCCGCGAGATTGAGAAACTGCCGGCGCGTCATCCGGCGCCCGATCATCGCTGGCCGGCGCATGTGTCGTTCCTCTCGGCCTCCATCGTCGAGCGATTCGGGGACGGCCAGCCCGCTCGGGCGCTACCAGCACCCATGACCCGCAATTCCCAAACCCCGGCCTGCCCCTACAACTCCGCAGGCTCTAGCCGCGGCGCCAGGATGTGAACGACGAGCAGGGCGACGAGGTAGGCGCTCCCCGCAATCAGGAACACAATCAGGTAGCTTCCTGTCGTCTCGAGCACCCACCCGGTTATCTTCGCGATGAACATACCGCCCACGGCACCGGCCATTCCACCGAGGCCGACTACGGACCCGACCGCCCGCCGCGGGAAGGTGTCGGAAACCAGCGTGAAGACGTTGGCTGACCAGCCCTGGTGCGCGGCAGCGGCCAGGGCGATGATGGCCACGGCAACCCATTTCCCGCTCGCGCCCTGCGCGAAGACAATCGGGACGACCGCCAGAGCGCATGCGAGCATGGCCGTCTTGCGCGCCGCGTTCACGCTCCAGCCGCGCTTGATCAACGACGAAGAGAGCCAGCCGCCGAAGATGCTGCCCACGTCGCTTATCAGGTAGATGGCGATGATCGGCGGGCCGAGGCGCAGCAGGTCGAGGCCGTGGTTCCGGTTGAGGAAGTCCGGCACCCAGTAGAGGTAAAGCCACCAGATGGGATCGGTCATGAACTTGGCGACCGCGAAGGCCCACGTCTGGCGGTGCTTCAGGAGCTTCAGCCACGGGATCTTGGCCATCTGGTCCGGCGGGTCGCTTCGTATGTAGGCGAGCTCGGTCGAGCTCACGCGGCGATGACGGTCCACCGGCCGGTAGACCGCGAGCCACCAGGCCAGCCACAGGAACCCCACGGCGCCGGTGCCTACGAACGCCCAGTACCACCCGTACCAGACGGCTATCCAGGGAACCGTCAGGGGCACCAGGATCGCACCCACGTTCGTGCCAGCGTTGAAGACGCCGGTTGCCAGCGCGCGCTCGCTCCTCGGGAACCACTCGGCGACGGTCTTTATGGAAGCGGGGAAGCTGCCCGACTCGCCGAGCCCGAGGACGAAGCGAGCGGCCATGAAGCCGGCGACCGACCCCGAGTAGGTCAGCCCCACGAGGGAGAGGGCGGCTGCCACGCCCGGCCCGAAGATTGGAGCCTCGGCGTGGGCCACAGCCGCCAGGCTCCAGATGCCGAGCGCCAGGGCGAATCCGAAGCGGGTGCCCAGCCGGTCCATGAGGCGGCCCGCGAAAACGAAACCAATCGCATAAGCGAGCTGGAAAGCGAAGACGATGTCCGCGTAGTCCATCTCGCTCCAGCCGAACTCGGCCTGGAGGGTCGGCTTGAGGATGCCGATGACCTGGCGGTCGACGTAGTTGACCACCGCCGCGAAGAAGAGCAGGGCGCAGATCATCCAGCGGTAGGATCCCCTCCGCCCCGGCGGGGAAAGGGTGCCCGTCGGTTTCATCGGCTCGCCTCCAGAGGTCATACCACTTTTGCGCGGTAGAGCATGTCACCTCGGCCCCCGCGTGTCAAGCCCGCAGCGCCTTGACTTTTTCCGCCCATCCTGACCGGCTTCGGGTCGGTCAAGTGGTCTGGCCAGATTGTTTTTGCTCTGGACAACGGCCGGCGTCGGCGTATACTTTCGAGTGGTCCGGCTCCTGCCTGGCCGGCTCATCCCCTCGAGACGATGACGGATTACAGCAGTCAGCCGAAGCGCACGGACAGCACAGAGCAGGTCATCGACTACGTGCGCGGCCTGATCGCGCGCGGGGAACTCCACCCCGGCGACCGGCTGCCCGCCGAACGGGAGCTCGCAACCCGGATAGGAGTCAGCCGACCGACGGTCCGCGCCGGCCTGCGCGCGCTCGCCGCCATGGGAGTGACCGAGTCGCGGCACGGATCGGGGACCTACATCCCGGCTGGCCCCCCCCGACTCGACAGCGAGGCGTTGAGCTTTCAGGCCGCCCTCCACGGCCTCACGCGCGAGAAGATGTACGAGGCGCGCCGCGTCCTCGAGGTCAGCGCCGCCGGCCTCGCCGCCGAGCGCGCGAGCCCGGAGCACCTCGCCGCGATCGCCGAGGAAGTGGCGAGCCTCTTCGCCACCATGGACGACCCGCAGGAGTTCCTGGTGCACGACATACGCTTCCACCGCGCGGTGGCAGCCGCCTCCGACAACGCGATCATCGCGTCGCTCGTCGAGATGGTATCCGCTCTGTACTACGAGCGGCGCCGCGAGACCGCAGCGCGCGCCACGAACCGCAACCTCCACGACGCCGCGCAGCTCCACCGCGCCATCTACCAGGCGATACGCTCGCGCGACGCCGACCAGGCAAGGCACCTGATGAACGAGCACCTGCTGCATTCCTCGGCCTTTCAGGCCGAGGAAGAGCAAGCTCAACCCGACAAGGCCGCCCCCCGCCGCCAGCGCCGGCCATCCGGCCGTCGCGCCGTGGGATGAGGGGCGAGCCGCTTTCGACACTCGAGGTTCGCATGAACACGAGCGCCTTGGATCGTGACCGGATCGTCTTTCGCCGGACCCATACCCACAAGGGACGGCGCCTGTCGGTTACGCCGGCCAACAGCGCCGCCGAATTCCTGAGCTACGGCCGCATCATCCTGGACCACGATGTGCCCGAGGTCGCCTTCGACACCGGAGGCGAAGAGGTCGGCCTCATCTGCCTGCATGGATCGGCTGAAGTCACCGTGGACGACCGATCGTTCCCGCTCGGCCGCTACGACGCTGTCTACATCCCGCGAGATACGAACGTGACTGTGCGAACCGGTGGGCAGGCGGACATCGCGGAGTGCCGGGCCCCGGTAGATGGCCGCTACCCCCTCCAGTACGTTCCCTACGCGAACGTCGTCGAGGACCCGGGCCTGCATTTCAAAACCGGCGGCCCGGCGAACACCCGCACCCTGAACATCCTGCTCGGCAAGAACATCGAAGCCGGACGCCTGGTCGCAGGCGTGACGACTTCGGAGCCAGGCCACTGGACGAGCTGGCCGCCGCACGAGCACACGGCGCTGCTCGAGGAGATGTACGTCTACTACGACATGCCCGCGCCCGCTTTCGCGGTGCAGTTCGTCTACACGGACACCGAAAACCCGGAGCGGGTGGAAGTGGTGCGCGACGGCGACGCGATGCTCATGCCTGCCGGCTACCATCCGAACGTGTCGGTGCCGGGCCACACCGTCAGCTTCATCTGGATCATGGCGGCCCGGCGCGAGCGGGAGGATCGCCTCTTCGGCGTTGTCAACGTGCAGCCCGGCTTCGACCAGACGCCTTCGGGCCTCGACGCGGGAAAGAAGTAGAGCGATGTCCGGCGTCATCGACCTGTTCAGCCTCGAGGGCAAGGTCGCCCTCGTGACGGGCGCCTCGACCGGTCTCGGCGCGGCAATGGCCGTCGCCCTTGCGGAGGCGGGCGCCGACGTCGCGTGCTTCGCCTACGAGCCGTCCACGGAGACAGCTGCCGCCATCGAGAGCCGCGGAAGGCGCGCCGCGGTGATAACAGGCGATTTCTCCGACGCGTCCGAACCCGCTCGCGTCGCCCGCGAAGCCGAGGCGGCCCTCGGACCGATCGATATCCTCGTGAACAACGCGGGTACGATCAAGCGGGCCCCGGCAGCCGATCATCCCGACGATTGGTGGGACCTGGTCATCGCCGTCAACCTGTCCAGCGCGTTCCGCCTTTCGCGGGCTGTCGGCCGCAGGCTCATCGAACGCGGCGTACCCGGCAAGATCGTCAACACCGCCTCGCTCCTGGCTTTCCAGGGCGGCGTCTTCGTGCCGTCCTACGCGGCTTCCAAGGGCGGCCTCGCCCAGCTGACCAAGGCGCTCGCCAACGAATGGGCTGCCCACCGCATCAACGTCAACGCCATTGCCCCGGGTTACATGGCCACGGCGAACACTGCACCGCTCCGCGCCGACCCGGTGCGGAGCCGCCAGATCCTGGAGCGCATCCCGGCGGGGCGCTGGGGTGAACCGGGCGATCTCGCCGGGGCCGTCGTGTTCCTCAGTTCGCGCGCCAGCGATTACGTCACCGGCCACGTCCTGGTCGTCGACGGCGGCTGGCTCGCACGGTAGACGAGGCGCGCTTCGCCATGAACCACGTGCATCGGGCAGCCGTCGTCGGCGAGATCGAACGGTGCGGGGTCGTGGCGGTCATCCGGCTGCAAGATGCCGGAAAACTGCGCGCGGTCGTCGACTCGCTCGCCGAAGGCGGCGTCACCGCCCTCGAGGTCACGATGAGCGTCCCCGGCACGATCGGACTGATCGAGAAGATCGCCTCCGCGCTTCCGGCCCGGTTCGTTCTCGGGGCCGGCACCATCCTCGATCCCGAAACCGCCCGCCAGGCAATCCTCGCCGGCGCGCGCTTCATCGTCGGGCCGGTGCTGAACCTGGATGTCATCAGGCTTTGCCACCGCTACGATGTGGCCGTGATGCCCGGGTGCCTCACGCCAACCGAGATTCTCGCCGCGTGGGAGGCGGGAGCCGACATCGTCAAGGTGTTCCCCGCCACCGCTCTCGGACCTTCTTACCTGAAGGATGTTCGCGGCCCGCTTCCCCAGGTGAGGTTGATGCCGACCGGCGGCGTCACGCTCCAGAATGCGGGCGACTGGATGCGGGCCGGTGCGGTCGCCGTCGGCGTCGGGACATCGCTCGTCGATCGGGAGGCGGTCGAACGCGGCGACTTCGCCGCAATCCGGGACAGGGCTGCGAGGTTCGTCGAGGCAGTGGCGGCGGCGAGGGTGCGGAGGGAGTGAAGTGTCGAGTTATGAGTTACGGGTTATGAGTTTGAAGTTTTGAGTTTCTGCTCAGATGCCACCGAGAACCGTCTGCTTCGGCGAGATCATGCTGCGGCTCAGCCCGCCGGGGTTCGAGCGTTTCTTCCAGTCGCCCGTCCTGTCGGCCACGTTCGGCGGCGGCGAGGCCAATGTCGCGGTGAGCCTCGCGCACTTCGGCCTCGACAGCCACTACGTCACGCGCCTTCCGGCGAACCCGATCGGTGACGCCGTCGTCCGCGCGCTTCGAGCCGAGGGCGTGGGCACCTCGTTCGTGCAGCGGGGCGGCGCCCGCGTCGGGGTCTACTTCGCCGAAACGGGGGCCAGCCAGCGCGCGTCGACGGTGGTCTACGACCGGGCGGGCTCGGCCGCGAGCGAGATGGCGCCCGGCCAGTTCGACTGGAGCGCGATTCTCGACGGCGCCTCATGGTTCCACGTAACCGGCATCACCCCGGCGCTCTCGCAGACCGCTGCCGATGCCACGAGCGAGGCGGTGACCGCGGCAAGGCGTGCCGGCGCCCGCGTGAGCCTGGACTTGAACTACCGGTCCAAGCTGTGGTCGAAGGAGCGTGCCCGCGAAGTGATGCGGCCGCTCGCCTCGCTGGCAGACCTGGTCGTCGCCAACGAGGAGGACATCCAGGCTTCGCTCGGCCTCGAGGTGCGCGGCTCGGATGTCGTTACGGGCCAGCTCGACGTCAGCGGCTACCGCGAAGTTGCCGAGCGCGTCGCCGGCGAGTTCGGCCCGGGCATGGTCGCCATCACGCTGCGCGAGAGCGTCTCGGCAACCAGGAACACCTGGAGCGCTTTGCTCTACGACCGGGAGGCGGGATCGTTCCACCGCAGCCAGCGCTACGAGATCGACGTGGTCGATCGGATCGGGGGCGGCGACGCGTTTGCCGCAGGCCTCATCTGCGCACTGCTCACCGGGCGCGATGCGGGCGCCTCCCTCCGGTTCGCCGTGGCGGCAAGCGCGCTGAAGCACAGCGTGCCGGGCGACTTCAACCGCGTCTCGGTTGCCGAGGTGGACCGGCTGGCTTCCGGCGACGCGAGCGGACGCGTCCAGCGCTGAAGCACCCGGGCGCGTGGCCTCGACCGCGGCACACGCGGGTCTAGCAACCCCATTCTCGAGCCGGAACCTGGAGCCCTCGTCAAGAGCCTGCCCAGGTGCCTCGACCTTCCAACGTCGATCCGCGTCGGGCGCGCGCCAGGAAGACTCCGCGACCTCGAAGCCGTCGGAACTCGAGGCGCCTCTCGAAGAGCGCGGCCAGCTCGCCCCGCTTCGGATAGAATCGCGCTCGCACGCTCGGCGGCCGGCTCGATGTATCCGGCGCCCGCGGCCCCGCTCCTTCTGCGGCCTCATGGTGGGTCGAAAGGCCCGCGGGGTCGTCGAACGGACGGAAACGGGGAGGAGGAAGAGCGCTTGCGGCCGGTTCAGCGCTGCTGCGGGAGATCCTGACATGAGACGACTCGAGTGCCTCGTTTCGCTTGCCGTTGCCGCCGCCCTGTCGGCTGGCGTCGTGGCCTCCACCCAATCCGGCCAATCCGGCGGGAAGGGCGCCGCATCAGGCCAGAAGATCTACTGGGCCGACGAGGTGCCGGCCGGCTGGAACGGGAAGTGGCCCGCGAAGTTCCAGACCGTGCCGGAGAAGACCGGCTTCACGCGGACGACCTCGACGCTCCAGCTGCACGAGTTCATCGACGTTCTCAAGTGGAACAGCGAGAACGTCCACGTGTTCACGGTCTTCACGAGCGCCATGCGGAAGGTCGCGCCGGCGGTCGTCCTCGCCGCGCCCCGCGTCACGTCGCCCGAACAGGCGCGGGCAGCCGGCAAGCCTGTGGTCTACCTCCAGGGGAACATCCACCCTCCCGAGTCGGAGGGCGCCGAGGCCCTGCTGATGGTGATGCGCGACATCCTCTTCGGCAAGCGCAGGCACTTGCTCGACAACCAGGTGCTCATCTTCGTGCCCATATTCAATGTCGACGGGACCGACACCTTCACGACCCAGGACGGCACGCCTCACATAACGGGCATTCGCGTGAACGCCGGCGGGTTCGACCTCAACCGCGACGGCGTCAAGCTGGACACAATCGAGGTTCGCTCCCTGTACCAGAACGTGCTGAACCGCTGGGACCCGGTGCTGCTCTTCGACGGCCACCTGATGGGGCGAGTCAAGCACGGTTACGCCAACGTCTACGCCACGTCGACCGTGCCGGCCGCACACCCGGGTCCCCGGGGCTACGTGACCCACACGCTGTTCCCGGCGGTCCGGGAAGCCGTGCGGCGCGATTTCGGCCTCGAGACCTTCACTCATTGCCTTTCCGACGACAGCTGGCCGCCCACGGTGTGGAGCCATGACCGCGCCATCTGGAGCGTCGAGGCGAAATTCGTGGCGAGCGACTACGGTCTTCGGAACCGCATGTCGGTCCTCACCGAAACGCCTGGCCACCCCACGTTCGAGCGCCGCATCTACGCTCAGTACGCCTACATCCTTTCGCTGCTCGAGTACACGAACACGCACGCGAAGGAGATGCAGAAAATCTGCCTCGACGCCGACGCCGACACGGTGGCGAAGGTCAAGGCGCAGGCAGAGTCGGGACAGCTGAAGAACTGGGTCGAAGGGAAGTACGAGTCGTGGGGAAAGGTGGAGATCCTCGCCTACAGGACGAACGACACGGCCTACATCCCGGGGACCAGCGTTCGGGCTACCGCGCCGGGTTCGGCCTCAGGCCCGCCCGAGCGTGTGCCGGGCGTCGAGCACCTGACGAAGCCGGTAGGAACCAGAGAGGCCGCGGTCCCGCGCGCATACCTGATCCCGGCCGCGCTCACCGATATCGTCTCCAGGTTGCGCGCGCACAACATCGCGGTGCAGGTGCTGGACAAGCCGATGCGAGCCGAAGGCGAGGCGTTCGTCGTCGACCGCCTCGTCAAGACACGCCGGGGCGGATACGACATGACCACGCTCGAGGGCGGCTTCTACGGCCCTTCGACGCGCGACTTCCCTGCGGGGACCTTCTTCCTGGACATGGCACAGCCGATGGCGAACGCCGCGTTCTATTACCTGGAACCGCAATCGATGGATGGGTTCGTTGGGTGGGGCCTTCTCGACGAGCACCTGCGGTCTCTCGGCGTCGAAAAACACCCGGTCGTCTACCCGATCTTCAAGTACAGGAAGACTTCAGTTTCGTCTCGCTGAACAGATCGGATGCTCCAGGCGGGCTCGGGCACGTTTGGGGGGCGTTCAGGCGCTGCCTTCCGGGCGGGCTCCCGAAGCTGGCAATCATCACGCCCGCGGCAAGGCCGAGGGACGCATCCATGTAGACCTGGGAAACGCGCGTCGTGAAGATGACGAGCGGTGGTCCTCGGGAACTCCGGGGATTTTATCTGAACAGGTCGTCGAAGGCCTTGCGCGCGGAATTGGGCGCGGTCGAACCGGTCTGACGCTCTATCGTCGTACGCGGGGCGTAAAACGTGCAGGCGTTCCGCGCGTCCTTCGGCGCCACCCGCGCCGAGATCGGCTGCATGCACTCGAAGCGGCGCCCCGGGTCGAAGTAGGTGCATTGAGCGCAGGCGTGGAGGTCGCTTCCGCAGCGCGAACACCGGCTCTCGGGGTCGATCGCCGAGACGATGCGGTTGCCGCAGCGGCTGCACTTGACGACCTCGTGCGCCGCCATCAGGTTGGGCGTCTTCGGCCCCTCTGCACGCTGCATCACCCTGCCGGGCGGACCCGCAGACGGGGCCTCGCGCGGCTTCTGCGGCTTCCTCTCGCGCGGCTCTTCATCCTGGTAGCCGCGCTGGCGGTACTTGCGGTCACTCATCGGCGTTCTCTCATCCGACGGGCTGGACCGATCGCCCTCCAGGTCCGCAGGCTCCCGCGGGGCACTCGACAATGGTGTTTGGGGTAGCCCGGGGGCTTTCGGACGCTGCGGGCGGCGGCTTTCGTACATTACCACACGGGGCGCCGGTTCGACCAAGCACAACCCTTGTCCATTGATCCGCGACTCGACGCTGCTGCGCCCCGCTGGCCGTCTTGCGCGGCCCCGCGTGCTTCTGTTGGTCTTTTGCGTCGAAACACGCTAAGCTGAGGCTTGGGTTCTCTTGCTTATTTCCTGGCCAGGTGGCTTTGGCCTGCGGTTCCCCCCTCTGGGTCTCCGCCCGCGAGGGGCAGCCCGGAAGTCGTAGGGTCTAACGGATGCCACAACTCTTCAGGCGAAGCGCGAACACCCTCTTCAAGGTCGCACTCTACGGTCTGGCTTTCATCGCCGCCGGCGTGGTGTGGCTCGCCTACGCCGCACAGTACTCCGACTACATGACGGGCACCTTCGTCGCCGTGGAGCAGCCGATCCAGTTCAGCCATGAACGGCACGTCGCGGGCAACGGCATCGACTGCCGCTACTGCCACACGTCGGTGGAACAGTCCGCTTTCGCGGGCATTCCGCCGACGAAGACTTGCATGAACTGCCACTCCCAGATCTTCTCGGACAGCCCGTTCCTCGAACCCGTCAGGGCGAGCTTCCGCGACGACCGTTCGATCGCCTGGACGCGGGTCTACGACCTGCCGGACTTCGTCTACTTCAACCACGGCGCCCACGTGAACAAGGGCATAGGCTGCGCCAGCTGCCACGGCCGCGTGGACCTGATGCCGCTCACGTGGAAGGCGACCTCGCTCAAGATGGAATGGTGCCTCGAGTGCCACCGCAGCCCCGAGCGCTTCGTGAGGCCGGAGGAGTTCGTCTACTCGATGGACTACGAGCCGCCGGCCGACCAGCTGGAGCTCGGCCGCCGCCTCGTCGCCGAGTACGGCATCAGGAGCCTCACCGACTGCCACGTCTGCCACAGGTAGGCGTCTTCCGCGATGAATCGATGACCCAAGAGCGTATCGACCTTGCAGCCGTTCGCGCCCGCCTCGCTGGTCTCCGGGGCGCCGATTACTGGAGGAGCCTGGAAGAACTCGCCGGCACCGAAGCCTTCGAGGAGTGGCTGCACCGGGAGTTCCCGCAGGGGGCCTCCGAATGGCACGACGGCGCCAGCCGCAGGCAGTTCCTCAAGATCATGGGGGCCTCGATGGCTTTGGCCGGCGCCACAGCGTGCACGAGGCAGCCCCCGGAGAAGATCGTCCCCTACGTGAAGCAGCCGGAGCAGCTCGTGCCCGGCAAGCCGCTGTTCTTCGCAACTGCTATGCCGCTTGCCGGCCGCGCCACGGGCCTCCTCGTCGAGAGCCACATGGGGCGCCCCACCAAGGTCGAGGGCAACCCGCAGCACCCCGCGAGCCTTGGCGCCACGGACGTCTTCGCCCAGGCGTCGATCCTCACGCTCTACGACCCGGACCGTTCGGAGACCATCACTTACCTGAACGACATCCGGCCGTGGGGCGAGTTCCTCCAGGCTGCCAGGACTGCCGTCGACGCACTGTCCGCTCGAAAAGGTGCCGGACTCCACTTCCTCACGGAGACGGTCTCCTCACCCACGCTTGCCGCGGAGCTCCATGCGCTCCAGAAGGAGCTGCCGGGCATGCGATGGCACCAGTACGAGGCCGTCAACCGCGACAATTCCCGCGCGGGCGCGATACAGGCTTTCGGAGAGCCCGCCGAGGTCCATTACCGGTTCGAAGCGGCCCGCGTCGTTCTGTCGCTCGAATCGGACTTCCTCGCCTCAGGGCCCGGGTCGCTCCGCTACGCGCGCGCGTTCGCCTCTGGCAGAAAGGTGGCTGACGGCAGCGCCGAGATGAACCGCCTCTACGTCGTGGAGAGCATGCTGACACCGACGGGAGCGACTGCCGACCATCGGCTCCCTCTGAAGTCGAGCGCCATCGCCGCGTTCGCCGCGGCGGTCGCGGCTGAAATCGGGGTGAAGGCGGAGGGCGACACGGGCGCCTCCCGAAGTGCTCTCGGAGAGGAGGCCCGGGCGTGGGTCGGGCCTGTGGCGCGGGACCTCGCGGCGCACAAGGGCTCGAGCGTTGTCGTTGCCGGCGAATCACAGCCGGCGTTCGTCCACGCCCTGACTCTCGCGATGAACGAGGCCCTCGGCAACATCGGAAAGACGGTCATCGTGACCGAGCCGGTGGACGCGAACCCCGTGGACCAGATTGAATCGCTCAGGGAACTGACTGCGGCCATCGACGCAGGAACGGTGGACACGCTCGTCATCCTCGGCGGCAACCCGGTTTACACCGCGCCGGCCGACCTGCGGTTCGCGGAGCGGCTGACCCGAGTGAGGCTCCGGATGCACCTCGGCCTCTACCGGGACGAGACAGCGGCTCTCTGCCAGTGGCACGTACCGGAGGCGCACTACCTCGAATCTTGGGGCGATGAGCGGGCCTTCGACGGGACGGCGACCATCATTCAGCCGCTGATCGCTCCGCTCTTCGCCGGCCGCACGGCCGCCGAGATTGTGGCCGCCTTCTCGAGCAGGCCCGGCCGGACCAGCTACGACATGGTGCGAGAACACTGGGCCGCGTGGCTTGGAGGGTTCACTCCCGCCGACAGCAGGTTCGAAGCGTTCTGGCGGCGTGCGCTGCACGACGGCACCATCCCTGGGACCGCGGCGAAGCCGAAGCAGGCAGCCGTGAAGGCGCTGCGGGGCGGCCCCCCGCCCGCGCCGGCCGGACAGGACGCGCTGGAGATCGCCTTCCGGCCGGACCCGACGATCTACGACGGGCGCTTCGCGAACAACGCGTGGCTTCAGGAGTTGCCCAAGCCGGTGACGACCCTCACATGGGACGCGGTGGCGCTCGTTTCGCCGCGAGACGCGGAGCGCCTCGGCCTGTCGAGCGGCGACGTCGTGACCCTCCGACTGAAGGGCCGGTCGGCCCGGATGCCGGCCTGGGTCGCGCCCGGGCAGGCCCGGGGGTCGATCACCGTCCACCTGGGTTACGGCCGCGAGCGCGCGGGCCAGGTCGGCAACAGCGTCGGTTTCAACGCCTACCTGCTCCGCGCGTCGCAGGCTCCGTGGTTCGAGGGCGGCCTCCAGGTGGAACGGACTGGAGAGAGCTATCCGCTCGCCAACCGCCAGACCCACCAGTTGATGGAAGGGCGGCACCTGGTGAGATCGGGCACGCTCGAGGAGTACCGGAAGCACCCCGAGTTCGCGCGCGAGATGACCCACGAGGCCAGGTCCTCGCTGCACCCGCAGTGGAGCTACGAAGGCCACAAGTGGGGCATGTCGATCGACCTCAACGCCTGCACAGGCTGCAACGCGTGCGTCGTCGCGTGCGTTGCCGAGAACAACATCCCGGTGGTCGGCAAGGAAGGCGTGATTCGCGGACGCGAGATGCACTGGCTCCGCGTGGACACGTACTTCAAGGGCGAGATGGACAGCCCGGAGACGCACTTCCAGCCCGTGCCGTGCATGCACTGCGAGAACGCTCCGTGCGAGGTGGTCTGCCCGGTCGCGGCGACCGTTCACAGCCCAGAGGGGCTGAACGACATGATCTACAACCGGTGCGTGGGCACCCGGTACTGCTCGAACAACTGCCCTTACAAGGTTCGCCGGTTCAACTTCCTCCTCTACAACGACTGGAACGAGCGGACGCTGAAGATGGCCCGCAACCCCGACGTCACCGTGCGAAGCCGCGGCGTCATGGAGAAGTGCACCTACTGCGTCCAGCGCATCAACTACGCGAAGTCCGAGGCGGCGAGGGAAAACCGGCCGATCGCGGACGGCGAGATCCTGACGGCGTGCCAGGCGGCCTGCCCGGCCGAGGCGATCGTCTTCGGCGATCTCAACGACAAGGGAAGCAGGGTCGCCAAGATGCAGTCCGAGCCTCGCGACTACTCGCTGCTGGGCGAGCTGAACACGCGGCCGAGAACGCGCTACCTGGCCGACCTGCGGAACCCGAACCCGGAGATGCCCGACGCCCGCGGGGCAAAGGGCGAGGCGGCAAGGCCCGCCCACCCGAGCGAGCCCACGAGGTAGGAGTCGATGGAAGCCGCACCCGAGATACGGCCGGAGCACGAAGGGGGCAGCCACGCCGTCACGACGGTCGACGACCACGTCATAGCGCCGGGCCACACCTTCGGCACGATCACCGACAAGATCAGCTCCGTCGTCCTCACGCTGCCAACGTCGTGGGGATGGCTCGCCGGGTTCGGGATCTCGTTCGGCCTGCTGATGATCTTCAACCTCGCGGTGGGGTGGCTGCTCATAAGGGGCACGGGCATCTGGGGCGTGAACGTGCCGGTCGGCTGGGGCTTCGCGATCGTCAACTTCGTGTGGTGGATAGGCATCGGACACGCCGGAACGCTCATCTCCGCGATCCTGCTCCTCCTCCACCAGACGTGGCGGCAGTCGATCAACCGCTTCGCCGAGGCGATGACCCTCTTCGCGGTGGCGTGCGCGGGACTGTTCCCGGTGCTGCACATGGGACGGCCCTGGCTGGCCTACTGGCTGCTGCCCTACCCGAACACGATGAGCCTCTGGCCGCAGTTCAGGAGCCCGCTCATCTGGGACGTCTTCGCGGTCACAACCTACGCCACCGTCTCGGCGCTCTTCTGGTACGTGGGGATGGTGCCGGACCTGGCGACGCTCCGCGACCGCGCCCCATCGAAGGCGGGCCGGACGATCTACGGAATCCTCTCGCTGGGGTGGCGAGGCTCCGCGCGCCACTGGGCGCGCTACGAGTCGGCCTACCTGCTGCTCGCCGGACTCGCGACGCCCCTCGTCGTATCGGTGCACACGGTTGTCAGCTTCGACTTCGCGATCTCGGTCATCCCGGGCTGGCACACGACGATCTTCCCGCCGTACTTCGTGGCCGGCGCCATCTACTCCGGCTTCGCGATGGTGCTGACGCTCGCCATCCCGCTGCGGAAGGCGTACGGGCTCGAGGACTTCATCACCATGCGCCACCTGGACAACATGGCGAAGGTAATGCTCGCGACGGGCCTCATCGTCGCCTACGGCTACGGGGTCGAGGCCTTCACGGCCTATTACAGCGGCGAGCCCTTCGAGCGGTTCCTCGTGCTGAACCGCGCCCTCGGGCCCTACTGGCCGGCCTACTGGGCGCTCATCCTGACCAACGTGCTGATCCCGCAGGCCCTCTGGTTCAGACGCGTCAGGTCGAACGCCCTGCTGCTCTTCGGGTTGTCGCTCGTGATCAACATGGGTATGTGGCTCGAGCGCTTCGTCATCGTCGTGACGAGCCTGCACCGCGACTTCCTGCCCTCGTCCTGGGGGATGTACTACCCGACGATCTGGGACTGGGCGACCTACATCGGCACGCTGGGACTGTTTGCGACGCTGCTCTTCCTGTTCATCCGCTTCCTGCCGATGATCTCGATCTTCGAGATGCGGGCGCTGCTGCCGGAGGCGAGGGTGAAGGAGGGAGGGACGGGAAAGTACCGAGGACTGAGGGATGAGGACTGAGGACTGTGCGGGGTAGGGGGCTGGGTAGTTTCGAGTGGGAGCAGGCGCACTCGACGGTGCTTCATCGATAGCGCCGGCGGAGACCGCGCGAGGGGGTCTGAACTGAACAGGTGCGGGGATCGATGGACCAGAAACTCTACGGCCTGATGGCGGAATTCGACGACCCGAACACGCTCGCAGCCGCGGCGGGACGGGCCCACTCGGCGGGGTACCGGAAGCTGGACGCCTACACGCCCTTTCCGATCGAGGAACTGGGCGAGGCGCTGGGTGTGCACCGGACCGCAGTTCCCCTGCTCGTGCTGGCCGGCGGCATCGCGGGCGCGATCACGGGCTTCGGTCTCGCGTACTACACGTCGGTCATCTCGTACCCGCTGAACATCGGCGGCCGGCCCCTCAACAGCTGGCCCGCCTTCGTCGTGCCGACCTTCGAGACAACGATCCTGTTCGCAGCGGCAACGGCGGTGCTGGGCATGCTCGCGCTGAACGGGCTCCCGATGCTCCACCACCCTGTGTTCAACGCGCCGCGCTTCGCCATGGCGACGCGCGACCGCTTCTTCCTGTGCATCGAGGCCCGCGACCCGAAGTTCGACGTGAAGGAGACGAGGAGGTTCCTGGAGGGGCTTGGCGCCCGCGAGGTATCCGACGTTGAAAGCTAGCCGACACCTGCACCGGTTGCCCGAGGGGCGGCGCCACGGCGTTCTTGCCGCGTTGGCCGTGGTGATGGCCGCGTGGACTCTCGCCGGCTGCCGCCAGGACATGCACGATCAGCCGCGCTACGAACCGCTCGAGGCGAGCGACTTCTTCGCCGACGGCCGGGCCTCGCGCCCGATCGTCGAGGGCACGGTCGCGAGGGGCGATCTGCGAGAGGACTCGCTGCTCTACACGGGAAAGGTGGACGGCAAGGACTCCGAGATCTTCCCGTTCCCGGTCACCGAGGAGGTGCTTCACCGCGGCCGCGAGCGCTTCGACATCTTCTGTTCGCCGTGCCACGGCCGGACTGGCGAGGGCGACGGCATGGTGGTGCAGCGCGGCTTCCGGCGGCCGACCTCGTACCACACGGCGATTCTCCGGAACGCGCCGGTCGGGCACTTCTTCGACGTGATGACCAACGGTTGGGGGGCGATGCCGGACTACGCGAGCCAGGTGCCGGTGATCGATCGGTGGGCCATCGCCGCCTACATTCGCGCCCTTCAGGCGACGCGGGTGAACGTGGGCGAGCTGACGATAGACCAGCAGGCGAAGCTGAAGGAGCAGGCCAAGTGATCGACCCCGCCTACCGTGCCCCCGCTGGCGTGGCCCGCGCCGGCAAACTGGCGCTCGTTGCCGGCCTGGCAGCGCTCTCGCTCGCTCTCGTCGGCGCTTTCGCCGATCCGCGGCGCTTCTTCCACTCCTACCTGCTCGGCTACATGCTCTGCCTCGGTGTGGCCCTCGGCGGCCTGGGACTGACCATGGTGGCAAACCTGACCGGGGGGCTCTGGGCCGTGGCGACAAGGCGCGTCTTCGAGGCAGCCTCGCGCACTCTGCCGGCGCTGCTGCTGCTCTTCGTGCCGCTCGTCTTCGGAACGACCCGCCTCTACCCTTGGGCGGACCCGTCGGTGATGGCCTCGGACGAGCTGCTTCAGAAGAAGGCGGCGTACCTGAACGTGCCTTTCTTCTACGCGCGGGCCGCGATCTACTTCGCCGTGTGGGGCGCGCTGGCCTGGGCCGTCAATGCGTGGTCGGCCCGGCTCGACCAGGCTAGTGACGAGGCGCTCAGGCGGCGCCTGAAGGGCGTGAGCGCCGGCGGCATACTGCTCTACGTAGTGACGATGACCTTCGCGGCGTTCGATTGGCTGATGTCGCTCGAGCCGCGCTGGTTCTCGTCGATCTTCGGGCTTCTCACCGTGGCAGGCCAGGGCCTTGCCGCGATTGCCTTCGCGACGTTCGTCACCACGCGGATGGCGGGCCATCAGGTGTTCCGGGCGCTTCTCGGCCGCAAGGTGATGCTCGATGTCGGGAACCTCATGCTGGCCTTCACGATGCTGTGGGCCTACATGTCTTTCTCGCAGTTCCTGATCATCTGGTCTGCGAACCTGCCCGAGGAGGCCGCCTTCTACGTCCACCGCCTGCACGGCGGCTGGCAGTGGGTCGGGCTCGCGCTGGCCGTCTTCCACTTTGCGGTGCCGTTCCTGGCGCTCCTCCTTCGCGCGACGAAGGGGGCGCCGGCGATCATCGGCACCGTGGCGGCCTGGATGCTGCTGATGCGGCTCGTCGATCTCTTCTGGTTCATCCAGCCCGCAGCTTCGCCCGAGCGCTTCTCGCTCCACTGGCTGGATGTCGTGACACCAGCAGGGCTCGCCGGCCTGTGGTTCGCTGTTTTCGCGCGGCAGTACGGCTTGCGGCCTGTCGTGCCGCTGCCTGAAATCGGCTCGGCGCTCGAGGCGGCAGCGGAGCGGCACTGAGGGTATGGCAATGAATGACTCCAACTCCCACGGGGGACATCAGCGCGACGGTCGGCAGGTCGCGAACCCCGAAGCGATGCACGAGAAGAGGGACATACGCGTCAAGGCGATCGCCTGGTTCGCGGCTGCTTTGCTGGTTGCCGTCGTCGTCATCCAGATCGGCATCTGGCTGCTCTTCGTCGGCTTCGGGCGGATGAACGCGGGCGCGGCGCGCGAGTACCCGCTGCTGTCGGAAGAGCGGCCTCAATCTCCGCCTGCGCCCCGGCTCCAGGAAAAGCCGCGCGAGGACCTGAAGGCGCTGAGGAGGCACGAAGAGAACGTCCTCACGACCTATGGGTGGCTGGACAAGGCGACCGGCAATGTCCGTATCCCCATAGACGAAGCCATGAAACGCGTGCTCCTGATGGAGCTGCCCGCGCGCGAGGGAGACCCGGCGGCCGCTGTGCCGACGCTTCCGCCCTCGGACTCCAGCTCGGGAAGGATCGTCGAGGTGGGAAGACAATGAGACAACTGGCAGCTGCCGTTTCGGTGCTGCTCCTCTCGGCGGGGCCCGCCTTCGGGCAGTACGACGGCGTGCCGCGCGGCGGACAGGGCATAGGCCAGTCCAGCGGCAAGCCGGCGGGCATGACGCCGGAGGAGCTGAGGAACGTCCGCTTCGATCAGAGGCTCGGGAACCAGGTCTCCCTGGACCTGGAGTTCCGCGACGAAACCGGCCGCAGTGTCCGCCTGAGCGAGTTCTTCGAGCAGCGCCCGGTGGTTCTGTCACTCGTCTATTACGAGTGCCCGATGCTCTGCACCGAGGTCCTGAACGGCCTGGTCAAGGCGCTCAAGGTCGTGTCGCTCGACCCGGGGAAGGACTTCGAGATCGTCACGATCAGCTTCGACGCGCGCGAAACGCCGAAGATGGCTGCCGACAAGAAACGCACATACCTCCAGCGCTACCAGCGGCCCGAGGCTGCCGGCTCCTGGCACTTCCTGACCGGGGAACCAGAGTCGATCGAGGCGCTGACCGAAGCTGTCGGCTTCCAGTACGTGTGGGACCCCGCGATCGGCCAGTACGCGCACGCCGCCGGCATCATGGTCCTGACGCCGACGGGAGTACTCGCGAAGTACTTCTACGGGATCGAGTTCTCCCCACGCGACCTGCGGCTCGCCCTCGTGGACGCCTCAGGCAACAGGATCGGCAACCCGGTCGACCAGGTCCTGCTCTACTGCTTCCACTACGACCCGTCCACTGGCAAGTACGGGTTGATGGCAGTCCGCCTCATCCGCCTCGGCGGCATCGTCACCATTGCCGTTCTGGGTTCGTTCATGTTCGTGATGTTCCGGCGCGAACGCCGGGAGCGCCTCCGGCAGGCGGCCGAGGGCGTCCCGGGCAGCCGTTAGCGCCCAGACGAGTAGCGCGCGATGCCCGATTCCTTCCCGCTGTTTCCCGAGCGAGCGTCCACCATGGCGGGGCGCGTGGACGCCCTGTACTTCTTCCTCGTCACGCTCAGCGCCTTCTTCGTGCTGCTCATCGCCGGGCTCATCATCTTCTTTTCGATCCGCTACCGGCGCCGGCGGCACGGCGAGGTCGGGACCAGCGTGCAGCCGAGCCTGCTCCTCGAGGCAATCTGGATCGCGGTTCCCGCCGGCATCGCGATGGTCATCTTCGTCTGGGGCGCCTGGGTCTACTTCGCCATGGCCAGCGTCCCGGCCGAGGCCCTCGACGTCTACGTCGTCGGGAAGCAGTGGATGTGGAAGTTCCAGCATCCCGGCGGCCAGCGCGAGATCAACGAGCTCCATGTCCCGGTCGGCCGGCCGGTGCGGCTCACGATGACATCCGAAGACGTGATCCACGATCTCTACATACCAGCCTTCAGGATCAAGGCGGACGTCATCCCGGGCCGCTACGCGACAGCGTGGTTCGAGGCGACGAAGGTGGGGACATATCACCTTTTCTGCGCCGAGTACTGCGGGACGCAGCACTCGGGGATGAGAGGCCGGGTCGTCGTCATGGAGCCGCAGGAGTACCAGGCCTGGCTCGGCGGCGCTACCGGCTCCGGCTCGATGGCGGGCGCCGGCGAAAAGCTCTTCCAGGATCTGGGCTGCAACACGTGCCACCTCGAGACGGGGCAGGGGCGAGGCCCCGTGCTGCAGGGTCTCTTCGGCCGCCCTGTCGCGCTCCAGAACGGACAGGTGGTGACGGCCGACGAGGCCTACCTGAGAGAGTCGATCCTGAATCCCGCCGGAAAGGTCGTGGCGGGTTTCATGCCGATAATGCCGACCTTCCAGGGGCTGGTCAGCGAGGAGCAGGTGTTGCAGCTGATCGAGTACATCAAGTCGCTCCAGGTGCAAGGCCCGGCGGCGCAGCCGCAGGCCGGCGTGGAAGGTCCGCGACCTGACGAGACGACCCCTGCAGGGGAACCGAAGCGGAAATGATCGGCCCTCGGGTCGCCCGTCGCCCCGCCGAAGATGGTCAGGGGCGAAGGGCGGTCCGCGGAACACTGGCGGAACTGGGCGGAACAATGCAGACAGAGTCGATGCCGCAGACGAACTACCTGAACGCTGGCGACACGATCAAGTCGTGGTTGCTGACGACCGACCACAAGCGCATCGCGCTGCTCTACCTGGCGAGCATAACGGTGTTCTTCGGCGTAGGGTCCATCTTCGCCGGCCTGATCCGCCTCGACCTCCTCACGCCGGCGGGCGACCTCGTCTCCGACGACACCTACAACAAGCTCTTCACGATGCACGGCATCGTGATGATCTTCCTGTTCCTCATACCCTCGATCCCGGCCGTCTTCGGCAACTTCCTGGTTCCGATGATGATCGGGGCCCGCGACCTCGCGTTCCCGAAGCTGAACCTCCTGAGCTGGTACATCTACATCGTCGGCGGCATCTTCACGATCGTCGCGCTGGTCGCCGGGGGAGTGGACACCGGTTGGACCTTCTACACGCCCTTCAGCAGCACCTACTCGAACACGAACGTTCTTACCGGCGCCATCGGCATCTTCATCATCGGCTTCTCGTCGATCCTGACCGGGCTCAACTTCATAGTCACCATCCACAAGATGCGGGCGCCCGGCATGACGTGGTTCCGCATGCCGCTCTTCATATGGGCGGCCTACGCCACCAGCCTGATCAACGTGCTGGGGACCCCCGTCCTCGCCATAACGCTGCTGCTCGTGGCCGCCGAGAGGCTCTTCCACCTGGGCATCTTCGATCCGTCCCGCGGCGGCGACCCGGTGCTCTTCCAGCACCTGTTCTGGTTCTACTCGCACCCGGCCGTCTACATCATGATCCTCCCGTCGATGGGGGTCGTCAGCGAGCTGGTAACGGCGTTCGCGAGAAAGCGGATATTCGGCTACACGTTCGTGGCGGGCTCGAGCCTCGCGATCGCGGTCTTCGGATTCCTCGTCTGGGGGCACCACATGTTCGTCGCGGGCCAGTCGGTCTATGCGGCGATGATCTTCTCGGTGCTCAGTTTCCTGGTTGCCGTGCCCTCGGCGATAAAGGTCTTCAACTGGACGGCGACCCTCTACAAGGGGTCGGTGTCGCTCCAGACGCCGATGATGTACGCGCTCGGCTTCATCGGCCTCTTCACGATCGGCGGCCTCACGGGCCTCTTCGTCGCCTCGCTCGGCGTGGACGTCCACGTCCACGACACCTACTTCGTCGTGGCGCACTTCCACTACATCATGGTCGGCGGAGCCCTCATGGGCTACCTGGGCGCCATGCACTTCTGGTGGCCGAAGATGACGGGGCGGATGTACCCGGACATCCTCGGGCGCGTCTCGGCCTTCACCATCTTCCTGGGCTTCAACCTGACGTTCTTCCCCCAGTTCCTGCTCGGCTACATGGGGATGCCGCGCCGCTACCACGTCTACCCCGAGGAGTTCCAGGCGCTCAACGTCCTCTCCACGGCGGGTGCCACGATCCTCGGCGTGGGGTACCTGATGCCGCTCGGCTACCTCCTGTGGTCGCTCAAGTACGAACCCATCGCCGGCAACAACCCCTGGGACGCGTCCGGCCTGGAGTGGACCACCCCTTCTCCGCCGCCGACCTTCAACTTCGATCGAACGCCGATTGTGACCGAGGAAGCCTACGACTACGACAGGC
This sequence comes from Vicinamibacterales bacterium, assembly GCA_041947015.1. Classification (GTDB taxonomy): domain Bacteria; phylum Acidobacteriota; class Vicinamibacteria; order Vicinamibacterales; family Fen-181; genus JBHGBL01. Next base: position 4,026 of record JBHGBL010000013.1, on the reverse strand, counting down.
GGGAGGTGCACGTTGCCTGAAGCCGCCCCGCAGAAGCAGGGCCCGCACGCGGCAGGCCCGGTCGCGCCAGGCGCGATCCCTCACGGGGTCGCGGGCCCGCACCACCCGGCCCTCATGCACCACTTCGACGACCTCGAGCAGCAGAAGGAGGCGGCCTCATTGGGCATGTGGGTGTTCCTGGCTACCGAGGTGCTCTTCTTCGGCGGCCTCTTCGCCACCTACATGGTCTACCGGATCTGGTACCCGGAGGTCTTCGGCGAGGCCAGCCGGCACCTCGATCTCACGCTCGGCGCCCTCAACACCGCCGTCCTCATCTGCAGCAGCCTCACCATGGCGATTGCGGTGCACGCCTCTGCCATCGGGCGCCGCGGCACGCTGATGCTCATGCTGGTCCTGACGATGGCGCTCGGGAGCGTGTTCCTCGGGATCAAGGGCTACGAGTACTACACGAAGTGGGTCGAGCACCTCATCCCGGGACCGGGTTTCCGTTTCGAGCACGGCGATGCGATGCACGCCCAGATCTTCTACTCGCTCTACTTCGCGATGACGGGCCTGCACGCCACGCACATGGTGATCGGGCTCGGCATCCTGTCGGGCATCCTCTTCATGGCGTGGCGCGGGCGCTTCACGCCCGAGTGGAACACGCCCGTCGAGGTGACCGGCCTCTACTGGCACTTCGTGGACATCGTCTGGATCTTCCTGTTCCCACTGCTCTACCTGGTGGACAGGCACTCGTAGCGAGCCAGCGAGACATGACAGCAGCACACATCGTCCCGCTCCGTATCTACTATGCGGTCTTCGCGGCGCTCCTCGTGATGACGGGCCTCACCGTCCTCGTCGCCTACTTCAATCTCGGGCTGCTGAACCCGCTCGTCGCGCTCAGCATCGCGGTTTTCAAGGCCACGCTGGTCGTGCTCTACTTCATGCACGCCCGCTACAGCCCGAAGCTCGTATGGGTGGTGGCCGTCGCCTCGGTCTTCTGGCTCGGCATACTGCTGGTCCTGTCCCTGAGCGACTACCTGACGCGCGGATGGGCGACGGTGTAGGGGCGCGACATCGGTCCATGGAGAAACGCATCCGCTGCCCCTGGCCCGGAACTGACCCGCTATACGTCGCCTATCACGACGAAGAGTGGGGCGTGCCGGTCCATGACGACCGCAAGCTCTTCGAGATGATCGTCCTCGACGGCGCGCAGGCCGGCCTGAGCTGGCTCACCATACTGCGCAGGCGCGAGGCGTACCGAAAGGCGTTCGCCAACTTCGATCCGGCTCGCGTCGCCCGCTTCGGCGAGGCCCGGATCGAGAAGCTGTTGCTGGATTCGGGCATCATCCGCAACCGCCTCAAGATCGAGTCAGCCGTCGCCAACGCCCGCGCCTTCCTCGCCGTCCAGAAGGAGTTCGGGACCTTCGACGCCTACATCTGGCAGTTTACCGGCAACAACACGATCCAGAACGCGTGGCAGCGGCTGGATCAGATCCCGGCACGCACGGCGGAGTCGGACCGGATGAGCAAGGATCTGAAGAAGCGGGGTTTCAGCTTCATCGGCTCGACCATCTGCTATGCGTTCATGCAGGCTGCCGGGATGGTCAACGACCACCTGGTGGGGTGCTTCAGATACGGTGAGGTGTAATTGAGGCTCGGGGGTCTGCCCCGATCCACCCATCGACCAGGCGGAAGAGACCCGGCGTTGCCGCAATCACCAGGGCCGCGAGCGCCGCGCCCGCTATTACGTCGATCACGTAGTGGTAGCGCAGGTACATCGTGCCGACAATGAGCAGCGTGCCCGCAGGGATGACGAACCAGCCGACGCGGAGGCGTTCCCGAAACGCCCACCACATCAGGAGGAGCGTGACGAGCGTGTGACCGCTCGGGAAGGCGTCGCGCGGCGCAAGGGCCGGAAGGAGGTGACGCGGCGCGTCGACTGGCGCTAGGCCGCCGGCGTCCACGAACCGGCGGAGGTGAGGTGTGAGCCACAGCCCAGGAAGGTCGCGGTCGACCGCGGCGGCCCCGTGCACCCACAGCCGCGGCCCGATCGCGGGGCCGATCAGGTAGCCGATCCACGAAACGAAGAAGCCGCACCCACAGGCGAATGCATACGCCTGGAACATCCGCCTGTCGCGGCGCCGCACCTCCGCCCCGACGATTAGTATCAGCGCGTAGAAGAGCGTGTAGCAGATCTGCAGGGCCTCGGTCAGCCAGGGTCGAGCGAAACGTCCCAGCCAGCGGATGGGATCCGTACCGAACAGCGAATGGTCGATGCCGGCGAGCAGAGGGTCGATGAAGCGGTCGCCCGTTATCGGACCGACGACGAGGTGGAGCTCGATGTAGAGCAGGTAGACGATCGGCGCCAGGGACCAGTCGTGGAGGAACGCCACCACGGGCACGTCCCAGCGCGCGCGGAGATGCGCCAGCAGGCAGACCGACCCCGCAATCGCGGCGCAGACGAAGACGACGTGCGGCCACCTGGGAACGGACCAGGCGCGCAGGAGGACGAGCGCGGCCAGGAAGGTGACGAACGCGAGCGTCGCCACGTCGGCCGCCTGGAACCGCCAGCCTCGCCGTCTGCCGTTCAAGACCGCCTCAGATGTCGCGGGCATATATCCGATGCGTCTTCACGGGAACAGCCCCTAGGCCTTCCAGATCGCGCCTCATCTGCACCGCTGTCTCCGCCACCTGGACCAGCGTCGCCTCCCGGAATCTCGACTCGCGAATCGTGCGCTCGATCTCCGTATAGAGGAGCGCATTGCCCCCGCGGTTCTGGTACTGCGGCAGGATCCCCGCGCCGTTGATCGCGACGGACTCGCTTCGCCTCATCTCGAGCATGAGGCGGAGGATCGCCAGCGGCGTGAGCCTCCCTCGCGCCTTCTGGAAAGCGCGGGAAAGATCCGGGAAGGAGAAGAGGAACCCTACCATGCGTTCGCCGTCGAAGATGAACTTGACGAACGCCGGATCGACGATGAGAGCGAGTTGATCGACCAGCAGCTTCACCTCTCGCTCGCTGAGCGGGTAGTACTCCCAGTTGTCGCGGAACGCCGAGTTGTATGCCTCCCGGATCGCGGGCGCAGCTTCGATCAGCGCCCGCTTGGTCGGGTAGGTGAAGACGCGAAGGCCGCTCCTTGCAACGGCGCGCTCGGCCACCCGGCGTACGCGCTCCGGCATCACAAAGGTGTCCTCGTGCAGGTGGAACGTCACGAAGTCCACCTCCTTGCAGAACCCGGCACCTTCGACGAGCGCCGCGTAGTAATCGAGGTTGTAGTTGGTCATCGTCATCACGGGCGGACGCTCGAACCCGCGGACGAGGATCCCGTAGCCGTCGAAAGCGGAGAAACCCTTCGGGCCAACGAGCCTGGACAGGCCCCGTTCCCGCGCCCACCTCGCCGCCGTCTCGAAGAGGGCGGAGGCTGCCTCCGGGTCGTTCTCGCACTCGAAGCAGTAGAAGTCTGCCTCCCGTTTTCCGTGGTGCTGGTTGAACGGCCTGTTCTCGAGCACCGCGATGCGGCCGACGATGCGGCCGTCGCGCTCGGCGAGGTGAAACGAGGCGTCGGACCGCTCATAGAACGGGTGTTTGCCGGGATCGAGCCACAGCTTGACGTCCCGGCGGAACGGCGGGACCCAGCACGTGTTGCCCGCGTAGAGGCGGAAGGGCAGGTCTACGAACCGGCGGACGTCTTCGCGAGACCTCCTGTCGAGCGGCCGTACGGTGACCATGGTGCTCCTGCGCGCCGGGGGCTGTACACGCCATGGACAACCGTGCTCGCCCGCGGGTGGAACCTATGAGTTATTGGTTATGAATTGTGCGCCGTTCGTTACGCACCGGGAAGCGGCACACAGCTGGTCGCAGATTCTAGCACTGCCAGCCTGGCCTTCCGGACAGCCCACATTTTGACAGTGCGCGCCTGTCGGCTATCGGCGGCCGGCCCGACAGGCGGCCCATCTGGTGCGTCAAGCGCGCTGCGACCGCCAGGGGGCGGGGTGGAGCGCAAAGCGAAGCCTTCGTCGGCTGAGCGGAGCGCCCACCCCGTGCCC
>JBHGBL010000012.1:0-141804 GCA_041947015.1 Vicinamibacterales bacterium | reverse complement strand
GGCCCGACAGGCCAAACCCTGAAGCGTTCTTCGTGCCCTTGCGTCTTCGTGGCTCCGTGGATCGGGGTCGCAGCGTGACAGATGGGATCACGCCTTCGTGCCTTCGTGTCCTCGTGGCCCCGTCGTGACCGTCCTGAAGCGGACGTTCTCCGAGAACCGCCACGTGTGGGGCGGTCGGCATATTCCCACGTCCTTCGTCCGCGACTTCACGCGGAAGCTGTAGAGGAGCCGGTGGTAGTCGTACGGGTAGCCGTCCTGGCGGTGAGCGGCGACGTCCAGCTTGTAGCTGCCCTCCACGAGATCCAGGCGGTCGATCGAGAAAACCACCTCGCCTTCGCCCTCGAAGGCATCCGGCAGCAGTTCCTCGATGCTCGTGTTGGTCCCGTAGCAGCAGACGCCGTCGGCGTTGAAGATGCCGATGCCGAACACGAAGTCGCGGACCATCTTTTCGGCCCGCACGCCGAGGCGAATCGAGACGGCCTCGCCCGACTGGAAGATGTGGCCCGGCTCGCCGTTCTCTCCGGCTATGGTGACGCCTGTGATCTCGATTTCGCGCGACCCCCAGCGGCCCTCGGTCGCCTGGAACATATCTGCAGGAGGCGTTTCCGGACCGGGAGACGAGGACTGAGTGACGAGAACCGCCCCCTCCGACCCGGCCGCCTGCGCCCCGCCTGCTCCGGCACCTGACGCAGCCGACAGCCCGCTCCCTGCGACCGCCTCGCTGGCTGCGGCTCGGGGTTCTCCGGAAACCGCCCCGCGAGCCTTGGCGTCCGCGGCGGCGAGCTGCGCCTCCTCGCTCTTCGCAACGTCCGTGATGTAATCGGCGACGACCCTGCGCGGGTCCCCCGAACCGCGCGCCCGGCCGCCGTCGAGCCACAGTGCGTGGTCGCAGAACCTCTCGACCAGCCCGAGCGAGTGCGTGACCAGGAGGATCGTCTTGCCGCGCCGCCTGAACTCGCCGAACTTGTCCAGGCACTTGCGCGTGAATGCTTCGTCCCCCACCGCGAGGACCTCGTCGACGAGCAGCACGTCCGGGTCGACGTGGATCGCGACGGCGAAGCCGAGCCGCATGTACATGCCCGACGAGTACGTCTTCACGGGCGCGTCTATGAAGTCCTCGAGCTCGGCGAACTCCACGATCTCGTCGAAGCGCCTCGCAACCTCACGCTTGGTCAGGCCAAGCATGATGCCGTTGATGTAGACGTTCTCTCTCCCCGAGATCTCCGGGTGGAAGCCGGCGCCGAGCTCGATGAGGGCCGAGATCCTCCCTTCCACCTCCACCCGCCCCGAGGTCGGCTTCGTGATGCCCGCAACCAGCTTCAGCATGGTGCTCTTGCCGGAGCCGTTCCTGCCGATGATGCCGTAGGTGGCGCCGCGCGGCACGCTGAACGAGACGTCCTGGACCGCAGGAAACGTCTCGTCGGGCCTCAAATCGCTCACGAACGTGCCGCTCAGAATGGCGCTCTTGAGGGTGGCGAATTGCCGCCGCCTGCCGAAGCGGCGGTAGATCTTCGTCGCGTTGGCCACCTCGATCGCGTTCAGCGGGTTCATGCCGGCCCCCGCGCGCCGGGCTCGCCCATCAGACCTCCTCCGCGAAGGAGTCGCGAAGCCGATCGAACAGGAAGTACCCGAACAGGAAAAGGGCCGACGAGGCGACGGCGAGCGCCACCAGCCACTTCCAGTGCCCGAAGGGGCCCGGGTAGAAGAGGATCTCCTGGTAGGAGATCGCCAGGTGCGTGAACGGGTTCAGGTCCAGCAGGCGCCGCCCGAGCTCGCTCGGGATGTCCTTCATCTGGTAGATGATCGGCGTCGCGAAGAACCAGAAGGTGAGCAGGTTGCTCAGGATGTCCTTTATGTCGCGGAAGTGGACGGTCAGCGCAGACACGATCAGCGCGAGCGCCAGCGTCAGCATCAGCTGCACCAGAATGACGATGGGGAACCAGGCAGCTTCGGCGGCGGTTATCGGAGCGTGGCGGTAATAGAGGAGGAAGATTCCGAGAATCGGAAGGCCCAGGAAGAAGTGGACCATGTTCGCGAGGACCGTCACGATCGGCAGGACCTCGGCCGGGAAGAGCACCTTCTTTATCAGGTTGCCGCCCGCGATAAGGACGTTGGAGGATTCGAGCAGCGAGGACGAGAACCATGTCCACGGAAGGATGCCGCAGAAGAGGAACAAGCCGTAGGGCTCGAGGCCCTCGACCCGCGCCGGAAGCACGACGCTGAAGACGAAGCTGTATATGAGCAGGAGCAGGAGCGGGTTGATGAACGACCAGAAGAAGCCGAGGACCGACCCGCGGTACCGCGCCTTGAGCTCGCGGGCCACCAGGCTCTGAATCAGGCCCCGGTAGCGCATGAGCTCGCGCATGCTGTGGAACATCGTCAGATTGTCAGAACGATCACCGTAATGTTGTCCGGCCCGCCCGCCTCGATGGCCGCATCGAGCAGCCGGACGCAGGCCTCCTCGTCGTCCGGTTCGGCGGCGAGAAGCCGCGCGATGTGCTCATCGCTGACGACGGAAGAGAGGCCGTCCGAACAGACGATGAGACGGTCGCCCCGCCCGAGCGCCACCCGGTCGACGTCCACCATGAGGCCCTCGCCGCCGCTCAGCGCGCGCGTTATCAGGCTGCGCCACGGGTGCTGGCGCGCTTCCGCGAGCGTCATGTCGCCGCGGCGAACCTGCTCCTCGACCCAGGAGTGATCCTTCGTCAGGCGGACCAACCGCCCTCCCGACCACAGGTAGACGCGGCTGTCGCCCACGTGCGCGACGATTGCCTCCGCGCCAGCCTCGCCGGTTTCGGTTTCGGGCTGCTCCCCCACCCGGGCTCCGGCACCGCCGCCCGCCGGATGCCCGGGCCCTTCGAGCCGGCGTTCCGATGTGGTCGCCTCGTGGACCGAGCCCGGGCGGCGCTCGACGCGGTCGAGCAGCACGGCCGCCAGCGTTGTCCCCATTCCCGCCAGCTTCGCCGAGGCCTCGGACTCCAGCCCGATCCGCCGGTTGCCGAGCCTGAACCCCTCGACGAGCGCCGAAAGCCTGTCGCCGGCCGCGCCCTCGAGCCCCTGCCGGGCCTGTTCTTCGGGAGGGAGGGTGCCCGCGACCACCGCCTCGATCGCCTCTATCGCCATCCGTGACGCTACCTGGCCGGCCGCGTGCCCGCCGAGCCCGTCGGCAACCGCGAAGAGTCCCAGGTCCGGCCGCGCGACGTAGCAGTCCTCGTTGGCTGCGCGGCGCAGTCCCGGGTGAGATCTGGCTGAGAACGTCAACGGCATCGGGCCGCCTCAGCGACGGTTTCGTGCCTTCTGCGCAGCCTGGAGGCGCGCGAGCGCCTTCAGCATCGATATGCGAGCAACCTCGAGGTCCGCCGCGGAGACGCGCTTCGACATCTGCGCTTCGGCTCGCCGCTTCTCTTCCTCCGCGCGCTCGACGTCGATCTCCTCGGCCCGCTCGGCCATCTGCGCGAGGATAGTGACGCGGTCCGGAAGCACCTCCGCGAAACCGAACGCGATCGAGAGGTAGTAGCGCTCCTGGCCCTTGCGGTACCACATCTCGCCGACCTGGAGCGAGGCGAGGAGCGGCGTGTGCCCCGGCAGGATGCCCAGGTAGCCCTCGGCCCCCGGTATCTGCACCTCGTCCACCTCCGCGTGCGCGATGGCGCGCTCGGGCGTCACGATCTCGAGCACCATGTGAGACGGAAGAGCCATGTTCGTCTCTACTTCTTCATCTTCTCGGCCTGGGCCACGGCCTCCTCGATGGTTCCCACCATGTAGAACGCCTGCTCGGGGAGGTCGTCGTGCTTGCCTTCCAGTATCTCCCTGAAACCCTTGATCGTGTCCTCGATGGGTACGTACTTGCCCTCGGTGCCCGTGAACTGCTCGGCGACGAAGAAGGGCTGCGACAGGAACCGTTCGATCTTCCGGGCCCGCGCCACGGTGAGCTTCTGGTCTTCGGTGAGCTCGTCTATGCCGAGGATGGCGATGATGTCCTGGAGGTCCTTGTAGGTCTGGAGGACCTGTTTCACCTCGCGCGCCACGCGGTAGTGCTCGTCGCCGAGGACCCGCGCGTCGAGGATGCGCGAGGTCGACGCCAGCGGGTCCACCGCAGGGTAGATGCCGCGCTCGACGATGGCCCGCGACAGGTTCGTCGTGGCGTCGAGGTGCGCAAAGGTCGTGGCCGGAGCCGGGTCCGTGTAGTCGTCGGCCGGAACGTAGATGGCCTGGACCGAGGTGACGGACCCCTTCCGCGTCGATGTGATCCGTTCCTGGAGCTCGCCCATCTCGGTCAGCAGCGTCGGCTGGTAGCCGACGGCCGAAGGCATCCTCCCGAGGAGCGCCGAGACCTCCGAGCCGGCCTGCGTGAAGCGGAAGATGTTGTCGATGAAGAGCAGGACGTCCTTGCCCTCGGCGTCGCGGAAGTACTCCGCCACGGTCAGCGCGCTCAACCCGACTCGCAGCCTGGCACCGGGCGGCTCCGTCATCTGCCCGTAGACCAGCGCAGCGCGCGACTTCGACGGATCGCCGGCCACGATGACGCCGCTCTCCTGCATCTCGATCCAGAGGTCGTTGCCTTCGCGCGTCCGCTCGCCGACCCCGCCGAAGACGGAAACCCCGCCGTGCTTGTGGGCGAGGTTGTGGATGAGCTCCATGATGATGACCGTCTTGCCGACACCGGCGCCGCCGAAGAGGCCGATCTTCCCGCCGAGCAGGTACGGTTCGAGCAGGTCGATGACCTTGATGCCCGTCTCGAACATCTTGAGCTCGGTGGACTGCTCCTCGAGCGTCGGGGCGGGCCTGTGGATCGGCCAGTACTCGGTCGCCTCCACGGGCCGGTCCGGGAAGTCCACGGGCCGGCCGAGCACGTTGAGCACGCGGCCGAGCGTCGCAGGCCCGACGGGCATGGTAATCGGCCGGCCGAGGTCGATTGCCTTCACGCCGCGCTGGAGGCCGTCGGTCGGCTCCATCGCCACCGCCCGAACCCGGTCCTCACCCAGGTGCTGCTCGACCTCGGCGATGATGTCCAGCTTCAGCCCGGGCACCACCTCGCCGTCCGAGACGATACGGATGGCGTTGTAGATCGCTGGAAGCCGCCCGCTCTCGAACTCGACGTCAACGACGGGGCCGATTACCGAGACCACTCGGCCGACGTTCTGATTCGGCTGTTCCGGTTGGTGCATTGTTCAAACCTGCTCAGTCCATTGAAACATCATCTGTCAGCTGCCAGCGTCGCACGCCACTGCTCCGCGGCGGTAACGATCGACTCCGAACGCGCCGGCTCTCGGGCACGGGCGCCGCTTCGGAAGCAACGTGTGACGCCCCGCCATCGCCAGCTTCCTCGTTCGTGCCAGTTCTCGTCCTCGGTCCAGTCCTCGGTCCTCGTTCCAGTCCTCAGTCCTCACAGCGCCTGCGCCCCGGAGACAACCTCTATGATCTCCCGGGTTATGTTCGCCTGCCTCACCTTGTTCATGTGGAGCGTGAGCTGCTCGATGACCTCCGCCGAGTTCTTGGTGGCGCTGTCCATCGCGGTCATGCGGGCCGCGTGTTCGGCAGCCGCCGACTCGAGGAGCGCGCGGTACACCTGCGTCTCCACGTGGCGGGGCAGCAGGTCGGCGAAGATCCTTGCCGGCTCCGGCTCGTACAGGTAGTCCGTGTGCGCGACCCAGTCCGACTCGAAGCCCTCGAGCCTGGGGATCGGAAGCAGCCGCTCGACAATCACTCTCTGCTGGAGAACCGACTTGAACTCGTTGTAGAGGAGGTAGACCCCGTCGACCGCGTCGGCGGTGAACTGCTCGATGGCGGCCTTCGCTATGCGCTGCGCGTCCGTGTATTTCAGGTGGGCGAACAGGTTGACCAGCTCGTATCGCACCTCGAAGCCGCGCCGCTGGAAGAAATCCCGCCCCTTGCGCCCCACCAGCCCGAGGGCCACCTCGCGCGCCGGGTCCTCGGTCACGAACTGCGCAGCGCTCTTGATGATGTTGGTGTTGAAGCTGCCGCACAGCCCGCGATCGGCCGTGATGACGAAGAGAAGCGTCGGGACCCGCTCCCCGGACTCCCCGACCGCCGGCTTGTGGAGAAGCGGGTGGGCGTGCTCGTCCACCCGCGAGGCGAGGCTGTTGAGCACGCGTAGCATCTGGCTCGCGAACGGCCGGGCGTTGACGATGTTCTCCTGCGCGCGCCGCAGCTTCGAGGCGGCCACCATCTTCATGGCCTTGGTGATCTGCTGCGTCGACTTGACGGCGCGTATCCGGCGGCGGAGATCGATCAGAGACGGCATGTTTGGCGACCCTTGGCCTGCGATCCGGTCCGGATCACGCCGCTTTACGCTCCGCGAACTCGCGGCCGAACTCTGCGAGCGCCTCGTCGATCTCGCCCCTGAGCCGATCGTCGAGCTGGCGCTTCTCGGCGATCGCAGGCAGAAGCGCCGGACGCCTCGCTTCGACGAACCGGTAGAGCTCCTCTTCGTAGCGCCGCACGTCTCCGACAGGCACCGGGTCCACGTAGCCGTTGGTCCCGGCGTAGATGATGAGGATCTGCTTCTCGACAGGCAGCGGCGCGTACTGAGGCTGCTTGAGGATCTCGACCAGCCGTTCGCCCCGAGCGAGCTGGTCGCGCGTCACCTTGTCGAGGTCGCTCGCGAACTGCGCGAACGCGGCAAGGTCGCGGTACTGGGCGAGGTCCAGGCGCAGGCGGCCCGCAACCTGGCGCATGGCCTTCACCTGGGCCGACCCGCCCACGCGCGACACCGAGAAGCCGACGTTGACGGCCGGCCTCACGCCCTGGTGGAAGAGGTCCGTCTCGAGGAATATCTGGCCGTCGGTGATCGAGATCACGTTGGTCGGGATGTAGGCCGAGATGTCGCCCGCCTGCGTCTCGATTATCGGGAGCGCGGTCAGCGAGCCGCCGCCCTTCTCGTCGCGAAGCTTGGCCGCCCGCTCCAGGAGCCGGGAGTGCAGGTAGAAGACGTCCCCGGGGAACGCCTCGCGGCCCGGGGGCCGCCTCAGAAGCAGCGAGATCTCGCGGTAGGCCTGCGCGTGCTTCGAGAGGTCGTCGTAGATGCACAGCGCGTGGCGCCCCGTGTCGCGGAAGTACTCGCCCATCGCGCACGCCGCGTACGGGCTCAGGTACAGCATCGGCGCCGGGTCCGACGCCGCGGCGGCCACGACGATCGAGTAGCGCATCGCGTCGTGGTCCTCGAGCGTCTTGACGACCTGCGCAATCGTGGATGCCTTCTGGCCGATGGCGTTGTAGATGCAGATCAGGTCCTTGCCGCGCTGGTTGATGATCGTATCGACCGCGATGGCCGTCTTCCCCGTCTGGCGGTCGCCGATGATCAACTCGCGCTGGCCCCGCCCGATGGGTATGAGCGAGTCGATCGCCTTGATGCCGGTCTGCACAGGCTCGCGCACCGGCCTCCGATCGACGACGCCAGGCGCGATCCGTTCCACCGGCGAGTACTTCGTCGCCGCGATCGGCCCCTTCCCGTCGACGGGCTGGCCGAGCGGGTTGACGACGCGGCCGATCATCTCCTCGCCGACGGGCACCGAGATGATGCGCCCGGTCCGCTTGACCGGGTCGCCCTCCTTGAGCTCCGTGTAGTCGCCGAGCAGCACGACGCCGACGCTGTCCTCCTCGAGGTTCAGCGCCAGCCCGAACACGCCGTGCGGGAACTCGAGCATCTCGCCTGCCATCGCGCGGTCCACACCGTAGACCCTGGCTATCCCGTCGCCAACCGTGACGACGCTCCCGACCTCGGCCACGTCAACGTCCACGGCGTAGCTGCCAATCTTGTCCCGGATGATCTTGGTAATCTCGTCGGCTTTGATCTGCATGTGGATGTATCAGGAACGTATGTCGTGTGTCCCCGCCCGCGAAAACGGAAGTGTTCCCTTTCAGGTCGACGCTTCGACGATCTTCTCGCGGATGCGCTCCAGGTGCCTGGCGACGCTGCCGTCGTAGACGACGCTCCCGACACGAGCTACTACGCCGCCGATGATCGACGGGTCCACGCGCGCCGCTATCTGGACCTGCTTCCCGGTGACCCTCGCCAGCCCCTCTCGAACCGCCTCCATGCCCTTGTCCCCCAGCGGCGCGGCCGTCGTCACCTCCGCCTGCACGACCCCGAAATGGTCCATCACACGCCGACGGTAGCGCTCCACAATAGCCGGCAGCAGGGCGAGAAGGTCGCGTTCGGCAAGCGCCGCGAGAAGCTTGCGGACGACCGGAGAGAGCGCGAGCCGGCTCGAAAGCGCCTCGATCGCCGCCTGCTTCTTCGGGGGCGGAAAGACCGGGCTCGACAGGATCTTCTTCAGCCGCGTGTGCTCGGCGAGGAGATCGAGGAAGGCGGCCAGCTGGGCCTCGACCTCGCGGAAATCGCCCTCCTTCAACGTCACGTCGAACAGCGCGCGGGCGTATCGTCCCGCGATGGCAGAGTGTTTCAAATGCTACCCCGTCAGCTCCGCGCAATCTGGTTCAGGTATCTCTCCACCAACCTCGCTTGGTCGTCGTCTCGGATTTCCCGCTTCATCCGGTCGCGCGCGAGGGCTATCGCGAGCTCCGCCGTGCGGCGGACGAGCGACTGCTCGGCCATCCGCAGCTTCATGTCCATCTCGCGCCGGGCCTGGGCCAGAAGGGCTTCCCGCTCGGCGGCCGCGGCCTCGCTGATGCGAGCGCGATCGGCGGCAATGTCGGCCTCGCCTTTCCGCTTGAGGGCCTCGAGTTCGGCCGGTAGAGCCCCGAGCCGCCGCTCCACCTCCGAGATCTGCGCCTCGGCAGCCGCCCTGGCATCGGCAGCCTGCGCCAGATCCCTCCGGATCTCGGTCGCCCGCGCGAGGAGGTGCTGCGCGAACGGAGACCGGATGAAGTAGATCAGCGTGCCGGCGAGGATCGCAAAATTCACCAGACGCGCGACGAGTGCCCAGGGCGACTCGGCGTGCTCCTCGCCGTGCCCGGCCTCCCCGTGCCCGGCCCGGGTATCCCCGGCCTGGGCGTGCTCGGCCCGACCATGTTCCTGCTGCGTGCCCTCCGGATGGAGAGGAGCGGCGGCGTCCTCCGCCGCCCGCCCTGGCACCGCTCCCTGCGGCGCCGCCGCCTGGTGAGCCTCGGGCTGGCCGGTCGGCGCCGCCTCGGAAGCAACCCCTTCGGGCCGGACGCTTCCGGGCTGTGCCTGTGGGTCGCTCGCTCCGCCGGCGGGCGCTGGAGCCGCTTGCCGGTCCGGACGCTGCGCCGCGTTGGCCGCGGGCAGCAAGCCCAGACACATGGCCAGGAAGACGGTGAGGACCGCCAGCCATCCGGCCAGCGCCGCCGACGCCGGCCCGCGAGCGAAACCGGCACTCCCGGGACCGACCCGGGAATCCGGCACGCGCTCGCGCTTGTGAGGTTGGGAGTGCCGTCGGATAGCCATACGAGGTGCGCTTTCGGAGCTCGCTGCGGGGCCTGTCACGCGTTCATGCATTCCGGCCGAGGACCCGCTCCACCACTTCCGCGCCGAGCCGGCCTGCTTCTTGTTCGAGACGCGCTTCCGCCTCCGCGACCTGCTTGTCGAGACGCGCGGCCGCCTCTTCGGCGGCCCGCTTGACGTCCTCGCGCGTCGCCGCCAGCATCGCTGCCCGCTCCTCGAGCGCCGCCCGGCGGGTCTCGTCCATCTGCCGGTAGATCTCGGCCTGCGCCGCGCGGGTGGAGGCCTCGAATTCGGCCGCCGCCCTTCGCGCTTTCTCTGCGGACAACTCGGCGAGCTCGCGCGCGGACCTCACCGTGGCCGCACGCTCCTCCATGACGCCGACCAGCGGTCTGAACAGCCACCTGTCGAGCACGAAGGCAAGCAGCAGAACGATGAGAACGACCCAGATGATTGCCGGCCCGGGTATCAAGCCACTAGCTCCTCGAGCGGACGACCGAAGAGAGCACCAGCCAACCCATCAGAAAACATCAACTTATACCATCCCGGCGGGCGTTACCGCAAGAAAACGGCGGCCGGGGCCACTGCCGTCCGCGACCCTCACGCAAGCCTGACTTCGACGCTCGCTCGATCTTCCACGCTTCCAACCGCCGCCCCGAGAACACCGGCCCGCGCCAGCGCATCTTCGAGCTGCAACGCGTGGGCCGGATCCACCGCCATCAGCAGCCCGCCGGAAGTCTGCGGATCGAAGAGCAGGTGCAGGATATCGGGTGCGGGATCGGTCACGATGCCCACGCGCGCCGCGAAGTGCTGCTGGTTCGTGTTCATGCCGCCCGAGCGGTTCTTCTCGGCGAGGGCGCGCGCGTGCGGCAGCAGCGGAATGTCCGCCATCCTGAGACGAACGGTCACCCCGCTCGCAGCCGCCATCTCGCTGGCGTGCCCGATGAGGCCGAAGCCGGTGATGTCGGTGCAGGCGTGAACACTTCCGGCGGGCAGTACCGAGATTGCCTGTGCCGCCTCGCGGTTCAGGGCGCACATCGCGCGGATGGCTGCTTCCACCGCCTCGGTCGGAGCCCGACCGAACTTGATGGCGGTCGCAATGACGCCGATCCCGATGGGTTTGGTGAGGTAGAGGAGGTCGCCTGCACGCGCTCCGGCGTTCGAGAGCATCCGGCTCGGGTCCACCTCCCCGGTCACCGCGTAGCCGAACTTGATCTCCGAATCCTGCACCGTGTGGCCGCCGAGTAGCGCGACATCAGCCTCGCGCAGCTTGTCGAAGCCTCCCCTGAAGACCTGCCGCATCGTGTCGCGGTCGATTCCCTTGCGGGGAAAGCCCGCGACAGCGAGGGCGGTCAGCGGCCTGCCACCCATCGCGTAGATGTCGCTCAGCGCGTTCGCGGCCGCAATCTGGCCGTAGACGTAAGGGTCGTCCACGATCGGGGTGAAGAAGTCCACGGTCTGCACCAGCGCCCCTCTACCCTCCCACCGGTACACACCTGCATCATCCGAGGTCCTGAAGTCGATCAGGATCCGGTCGTCGTTCTGCGGAGGCATGTCGCTCAGGACCTGAGCGAGCTCGCCTGCGGCGAGCTTGCTCGCTCAACCCGAGCAGGAGACGAGTTCTGTCAGGCGCTTCGACATGGGAAGGATCCTAGCAGGAAACATCTTGGGGCCGGGAAGCGTTTTCGGACAACGACCTCTTTGACAGAGCCTTCCGGTTTGTCTATCATCGCTAGACATTCTGGGAGGCGGCATGGTCCTGGACCTTCAGCTCCTCGAGAAGGCTCGCGAGGCGGGGGCCCGCCTGGAGCAAGCCCGGCGGGAAACGCTGCTGTCCCGCGCCGAGTACCACACGGCCATCAGGAGGCTGCACCTCTCCGGTGCTCCGCTCCGGGAGATTGCTTCCGCGCTGTCGTTGAGCCACCAGCGCGTACAGCAGATTGTCAGGTCCGCTGGCGGCACGTGGTGGAGCCGCGCCTGGCGGGGGCGGCGGGCTCGCCGCGAGGCGGTTTGCTCGTGGTGCGGCCGGCCTCCGAGCGAGGTGTCGAAGCTCGTTGCCGGGCCGAACGTTTACATCTGCGACGCCTGTATCGAGGCCGCGGACCGTGCGGCAGGTGGCGCTTCGACGGGAGGGCCGTTCGTCGTCACTGTGCGGAGGGGCGGCCTGGCGCGATGCGCTTTCTGCTCGAAGGGCGCAGGCAGGGGCCGGGCGGTTTTGAAGGCGACGGCGGGAAGCGTCTGCACGCACTGTCTCGAGGTCTGCAAGGAGATGGCGGCTTCAAAGGGCCAGCCGGGTTCGCTTCGGTCGTCCGGCCTGTTTCCGCAACCGTCCGGACCGGGCCCGGCCAGTCATCGCGCCGTGAGGCGCTCGTAGAGCCGCTGCAGTTCGTCCTCGTTCTTGAAGTCGATCTCGATCCGGCCGCCCTTGCGGCCGCGGGCGATTCTCACGGCGGTGCCGAGGGAGATTCGCAGCTGCTCCTCGGCTGCGCGTGTGTGGACGTCCTTCGGCCTGCTCTGCCTGGGTTTCGCGGCTGCCGGGTCGGTCATGCGCTTGACGAGATGCTCGGTCTGCCTGACGGAGAGCCCTTTCGACACGACGAGCGCTGCCATCCGCCGCTGGCGCGCCGGCTCGTCGAGCGCCAGGATGGCGCGGGCGTGTCCCATGGCCAGCTGGCCGCCTGCCAGCATCTGCTGCACCTCGTGCGGCAGCCTGAGAAGGCGGAGCATGTTGGCGACCGAAGACCGGTCCTTGCCGACGGCCGCGGCAATCTCCTCCTGCTTCAGGTGGAACTGCTCCGAGAGGCGCTGGTAGGCCTGTGCCTCCTCGACCGGGTTCAGGTTTTCGCGCTGCACGTTCTCGACCAGGGCGATCTCGAGGAGCTTCTCCTCGGCACCGGGCGGAACGTCCCGGACGACGACCGGAACGCGCAGGAGGCCGGCGCGCTGGGCGGCGCGCCACCGGCGCTCGCCGGCGATTATCTCGTAGGCGTCGCCGGTTTTTCTGACGAGGAGCGGCTGGATGACGCCGTTCTCGCGGATCGATCGCGCCAGCCGTTCGAGGCCGGCCTCGTCCGGGGCCGACCGCGGCTGGAACTTGTTGGGGGCGAGCAGGTCGATGTCCACTTCGAGCGGCGTCGAGGCTGGCTCGGGGGCTTCGGGGATGAGGGCGCTCAGGCCCTTTCCGAGCGCGCGGCGTTTCTCGGTCATCGGCTTCACTTCGGCTTCACTTCCGGTTGTCTTCGATCGTCATTCATCGCTCGACGGCCGCTGGCCATCCAAGTGCCGCGGCCGCGTCAACTTCATGCCGAGGGCATCGCCTTGGTGCGTGCCCCACTCTCGGTTTGGCTTCCAGGGGCCGGCCCCTGCCTCGACAGGAACTCGCGCGCGAGGGCGAGGTAGGCCTCGGCCCCTCGCGACCTCGCGTCGTAGACGACGACGGGGAGGCCGTGGCTCGGCGCCTCGGCGACGCGCACGTTCCGGGGGACGATGGTGTCGAAGCAGCGGTCCTTGAAGAAGGTCCGGACTTCGCGGGCGACCTGCTGGCCGAGATTGGTGCGGTCGTCGTACATCGTCATGAGGACGCCGTCGATATCGAGGTGGCGGTTGAGGGCGGAGCGGACGCGGCGGAGGGTCGAGACGAGTTCGGCGAGGCCTTCGAGGGCGAAGTACTCGCAGTGGAGGGGAATTATGACGCCGTCGGCGGCGACGAGCGCGTTGAGGGTCATCAGGCCGAGCGACGGTGGGCAGTCGATGAAGGTGAAGTCGAAGCGGGCGGCGAGCGGCCTGATGAGGCTGCGTAGACGGCTCTCGCGGCTGGGCATCGAGACGAGTTCGATCTCGGCGCCGGTCAGGTTACGGTCCGAGGGAACGATCGAGAGGCGTTCGATGGAGGTCTTCTGGATCAGGGTTGCCATGTCGGGCGCGGGGTCGTCGGTCATGGCGTGGTAGATGCCCTGGGGGGCGGACCCGGGCCGGGTGCGGAGGCCGACGCCGCTCGTGAGGTTGGCCTGGGGGTCGGCGTCGACCAGGAGGACGTTCTTTCCCTGGAGGGCGAGGGCGGCGGCGAGGTTGACAGCGGTTGTCGTCTTGCCGACGCCGCCTTTTTGGTTGGCGACGGCTATTATCCTGCCCATACGCGCCACACTCGGTCGTTCAACCCAAGGCGTTAGGTTGTTCTGGGGGCGTGCCGGGTCGGGAGCGGTCTCCGGCGGAGTGAGGATAGCATGGACGGGTGCGATGTTCCACGTGGAACGCACCTGCTCGCGGGGTGAAGTGTTTCACGTGGAACACGGCTCGGAACGGGTCCGGGGCCGATCGTCCCTCAGTGGAGCCGACCGGCGGCGGCCGCGGCGCCGACCGGCGTCTTGCGAAGAACCACCAGGCGGCCGGAGAACAGGTCGCCGATCGGGTAGGCCGCCTCCCAGGAGAGGGGCGGCGTGAGGCCAACTGGGCCATCCGTGCCCGAGGGTCCGCGGAAGAGGAACAGGCGCCCCCCTGGCGAGACGAAGGCCTGGAGCGTCACGAGGACCTTGGTTTCCACCCTGACCGCCCTCACCGTCAGCAGGTCGTGCGCCTCGTGAAGGTCCGGGCGCGTCAAGAGCTCCTGGTACCGCGCGGTCTCGACCACCGTCTCCCTCAGGCCCAGGTGCCTGATCGCCTCTTGCAGAAAAGCGGACTTCCTGGTCTTCGACTCGACCATCCGCATCCGAAGCTCCGGCGCCGCGAGCTTCATCGGTATGGCGGGCGAACCTCCCCCGCTCCCGATGTCGATGACCGACGCCGTCCCAGGCGGCAGGTACCTCACAGCCGACAGCGGCTCGACGATCAGGCGGTCGACCGTCTCGTCCGACAATTCCTTCACAGCCAGGCCGGTCAGGTTGATCCTCTCGTTCCACAGCGCCAGGAGCCGCACGTACTGCTCGAGCGAACGGGCAAGCTCCGCCCCGATCTGCAGCCCGACCCGCCTGGCCCTCCTCCGCAGCCGCTCGTTGAACTCCCTCGTCGTCACCGGCTCTCCATCATGCGCCGTCCTCGAGCCCGACGCTCCGCGCTTCCCGTGCGCCTCCCGGGTAGCAGCCCTCTGTCTCGATGACGACTTCTTCGCCACCATGGGCCGGCCGCTCCCCGCCACCGACCAAGCGCGGTCCGGACCCGGGCCCATCCGCAGGAGAGGCCGCCCACCTCGCCCCCGCTCTCTGCTTTCGGCTTCTCTCGAGCCACGCTTCGAGCACCGAGACCGCCGCCGGGGTCACCCCCGGGACACGGAGCGCCTGTCCCAGTGTCTCGGGCCGCACCTCGGTCAGCCGGTCGATTACCTCCCGCGACAGGCCGCGAACACAAGCGTACTCCAACCCCTCGGGGATCCTTCGCCTCTCGTTCCTGCGCGATTTCTCCACCGCCACGAGCTCCCGCTTCAGGTAGCCCTCGTACTTGACCGCCACCTCGAGCGAGACGAGGTCGAGCTCGCAGCCTTCCCCGCCCGTCTCGAGCTCGATCCCCGCGGGCCCGGCCAGATCGCGCGCGCTCACGCCAGGCCTCCGAAGCACATCCTCCGCCCGGACCCGCGTGCCGTCCTCCAGCGTCACGACCCTCGTCCGCAGCTTCCGCCGGTTCCGTTCGAACCGCTCCCGGCGCGCCTGGAAGCGCTCCCACCGGGCGCCGTCCACCAGCCCGACGGCCCGCCCGCGCGGCGTCAGGCGCAGGTCCGCGTTGTCGATCCTCAGCAGCAGCCGGCGCTCCGCGCGCGATGTGAACACCCGGTAGGGCTCCAGGCACCCCTTGGTCACCAGGTCGTCGATCAGAACGCCAATATACGCTTCGTCCCGCCCCAGCCTGAAGCCGCCAACCGGCCCACCCCCCCGAACCGCAAGGGCCGCGTTGATCCCCGCGATTATCCCCTGGGCGGCCGCCTCCTCGTAGCCGGACGTCCCGTTGATCTGGCCGGCGAGGAACAATCGCTCGACGCGCTTCGACTCCAGCGTCGCCCTGAGCTCGGTCGGCTGCACGAAGTCGTACTCGATGGCATAAGCCGGCCGTACCATCTCGGCCGATTCCAGCCCCGGAAGCGCTGCAACCATCTCCCGCTGCACCTCTTCCGGAAGGCTCATCGAGAACCCGCTCAGGTAGACTTCCTCGACGTCGAGTCCCTCGGGCTCGAGGTACAGCTGGTGCCGCTCGCGGTCGGGGAACTTCAGGACCTTGTCCTCGATCGACGGGCAGTAGCGCGCCCCGATTCCCTGAATCTGCCCGTTGTAGAGCGGCGAAAGGTGGATGCTTCGCCTCACCAGGTCGTGAACCCGGGCGTTCGTGTGCAGCAGATGGCACTCGACCTGCGGACGCCTGATGCTCCCGGTTTCGAACGAAAACGGGACGGGCGGGACGTCGCCATGCTCCTCCACGAAGACCCCGGTTCTGACAGCAGCCTCGAAGTCGATGCTCGCCCGCCTGAGCCTCGGCGGCGTCCCCGTCTTCAGCCTGCCCATCCGGAAGCCCAGCCGCCGAAGCGACGCCGACAGCGCCACAGACGGAGGCTCCCCGGCCCGGCCCGCCCGCTTCTTGACAGGCCCCACATGTATCAGCCCGTCCAGAAAGGTCCCGGTCGTCACGACAACCGCCTCGCAGCCCAACCGCCGGCCGTCGGCCAGCTCGACCGCCGCGACGCGGCCGCCCTCCACGGCTATCTCGGCCGCTTCGCCGAACACCCAGGAGATGAGAGGCTCGGCCTCGAGGGCCGACCGTACCCAGTGCCGATACCGCCTCTTGTCAGCCTGGGCCCGCGGCGACCAGACCGCCGGCCCCCTGCCCCGGTTGAGCAGCTTGAACTGGATGCCCGTCGCGTCGATGGCCCTTCCCATGAGGCCGCCCAGCGCGTCGATCTCGCGTACGAGGTGCCCTTTCGCCGTTCCTCCGACCGCCGGGTTGCACGGCATCTCCGCAACCGTCTCGCGAGAGAGCGTGCACAGGCCCACCGACAGGCCGAGCCGCGCGGCAGCCCATGCGGCCTCCGCACCCGCGTGCCCCGCCCCGATCACCACGACGTCGAAACGCATCGGATTCCGCTCGGCATCATCATGCTGCGATCGACCTCACGCTGGCGTGAAGCCACGACGCGCCCGTCGGGCCGGCACCCGGCCGCTGGGGCGACGGGCCCTGAAGCAAGCCGACCGAGGACCGGTGCAGAACGACGAGCGACGAGGTGCCGCTCGGGCCCGAAGGAGCGAGGAAGTATCGAGCCCACGCTGCCGCGAAGCCACGACGGCGCTCGCCTGACGTCCTACGCCCATTAATCACTTCTGCAATAATGCTAACGGCAGAATGATGCCGTACCCGAATTGCGTTCGGCACCACTACCAGCCCGCCGCGCTCCGCCACGCGCACATCGCCCCACCCGCGAACGCCGTCCTTCCGGCACCTTCCCCTGTTCGCCCCGAACCACTGGCGAAGGCACAGCCTCACTTGCCAACGCAGAACCGGGAGAAAATCCGGCCGAGCAAGTCCTCGGCAGACCTCCGCCCGGTCACTTCCCCCAGTGCCTCGAGCGCTTCTCTCAGGTCCGCCACGATGAATTCCTCGGGAATGGCGGGACCGGACCCTGCTTCGCCGGGCCGCGCGCCGCCGCATTCGGGCTGACTCGAGGGCCTCAGCCCCTCCAGCGATCGTTCGAGCGCCCCCCTGGCTCGCTCGAGCAGCGCCATGTGCCGCAGATTCGTCACGGCCGGGACATCGGACAACTCCTCGCCGCCCCCCAGGCACGCTGCGACCGCGGACCTCACAGCCTCCAGCCCGGCGCCGCTCTTCATGGATGCCGAAACGACCGGCGATTCCCCCCCGGCGTCCGCGATCGCCTCGGAGCTCCAGCGCGCCTCGAGGTCGGACTTGTTCATGACGATGACCCTGGGCAGCCGGCGTGTCAGGGCGAGAACGGCCATATCCTCGTCGTCGAGGGCTCGCGACTGGTCCAGGACGACGACCACTGCGTCGGCGACGCCGACCGCCTCACGCGCCCTGCTGACACCTTCCGACTCCACCGGGTCCGTGCTCTCGCGCAGGCCTGCCGTGTCGACAACCGTCACGCGCATCCCGCCGATATCCACGGTTTCCGTCACCAGGTCCCTCGTCGTCCCTGGAGCGGAGGTGACGATCGCCCGGCCAGCGCCTACCAGATTGTTGAACAGGCTGGACTTGCCGACATTGGGCGCGCCGGCCACGACCACCTGCCGCCCTTCCCTGATCAGCCGGCCTCTACGGCCCCCTGCCAGAAGCTCGTCCACGCGAGCGACGATGCGCTCCAGCGCCGTCTGCACCTCCGCGACTGCCGCGAAGTCGTGACCCTCGTCCGGGAAGTCGATGGACGCCTCGAGCGTCGCGATCGCAGCGAAGAGGTCCGCCTCGAGTGACCGGATGGCCCCGGTGAGGGTTCCCTGCAGCTGATCGAAGGCTGCGCGGGCCTGGAGTGGTGTCACGGCGTCCACGAGATCCGCCACGGCCTCCGCCTGCGCGAGGTCGATTCGACCGTTCAGGAAGGCTCTCAACGTGAACTCGCCTGGCTCGGCCAGCCTTGCGCCCGCACGAACACCTGCCTGGACGACCTGCTTCAGCACGGCCGGGCTGCCGTGGGTGCTCAGTTCCACGACGTCCTCCCCGGTATACGAGGCTGGCCGGCGGAACCAGGTGGCGATGACTTCGTCCACGGCACGCTGCGCCCCGCCGTCGTCTCGCACGACGAAGCGGCAGAAGGTGGCGTGGCGTGGGGGGCCAGTCGGGCGGTCGAGGAGCTGGCGGGCGATGGCCACGGCGCGCGGTCCGCTCAGGCGCACGACGCCAATCCCGCCTCGTCCTGGTGGTGTGGCTATCGCGATGATCGTGTCGCCGGGATCGTAGGCCAAAGATGCACCGCCAGGATGCGACGTGGCAGCGAACGCCGAAGACGCCGGCCCTGGGGGGCCGCCTGCACAGCGAGGCCGCCGAGGGCCGGGCCTGCAGCATTGGGATGCGGCCGGCATGCGGCGGGGGACGGCCGCCCTGCTGCGGCCTGCCGCGTTACGCGCTAACGTTTCTCAGGCTTTGCCGAGATGATCACGGTCTTCATGAACGCGTCGCCCACGCTGTAGGAGGAAGCCGTCGGGTCCTCGGCGACAGCCATGTGGACGATCCGGCGCTCGTACGGGTTGAGCGGTCCGAGCTCCTGCTCGAGGCCCGTTGACCTCGCCTTGTCGGCGAGGAAGCGGGCCATCTGTCTCAGTTCGGTCTCCTTCTCTCGCCGGTAGCCGAGGCAGTCGATCAGGATCTTGCGGCCCTCCTCGAGCCTGAAGATCGAGTTCGCGACGTGCTGGAGCGCCAGCAGCGCCTCGCCCTTGCGCTGGATCAGGACGTCGCCTTCCTCGCCCTCCAGGTTCACCCGCGGGCCGTCGCGGGTGTCCTCTATCGAAGCCTCGAGGTCGAGCCCCATCGCCTTGACGGCGCCCTGGACGAACTCCACGATCTCATCGTTCAGCTTCCGCGTCATTTTCGCCCCGCCTTCGTGCGCTCCTTCGTCTCACCCTTCGCCCTTCTCCGCCGCTTCCGTCCTGCCGGCGCCCACCTTCTTGAGGCGCCTCTGGGCGGGCGGCCGCGGCGCGGCCGGCATGGCCGGCCCGATCATCCGGTTGGTGGCGTACTGCTGCGCGATTGCGAGCAGGTTGCTGAACAGCCAGTAGATTACGAGCCCGCTCGGCGCCCACAGGAACATGAAGAGGAAGACCAGCGGCATGATCATCATCATCCGCTGCTGCGCGGGATCGGCGGAGGTCGGCGTCAGTTTCTGCTGCCACAGCATCGTCGCGCCCATGATGACCGGCGTCACGTAGTATGGGTCGTGCACCGACAAGTCCTCGATCCACAATGCGAACGGGGCGTGGCGGATCTCGATTGCCTGCGAGAGGAGCGAGTAGAACGCGAAGAGGACAGGCATGGTGAGCGCCATTGGCAGGCAGCCGCTCGCCGGGTTGACACCCTTCTCCCTGTAGAGGTTCATCAACTCGACGTTCATCTTCTGGCGCGCCGGGTCGGTGGTCTTGAGCTTGCCGTACCTTTCCTGGATCGCCTTTATCTGCGGCTGAAGCTCCTGCATCCGCCGCATCGAAACGACGCTCTTGTGCCGCAGCGGGAACATCAGGAGGTTGATGAGGACGGTCAGGATGATGATCGACCAGCCGTAGTTGCCGACATAGGCGTTGATGCCCTTGAGAGCCCTGAGGAGCGGCACCGCCAGCCACGAGAAGATCCCGTAGTTTATGGCGCGGACCAATTCCTGGTCGGTCTGCTGCAGGACATCGAAGTCCTTGGGTCCGACGAAGAACCGCAGGCTTGTCTGCGGCCTCGCCACCTTGATCCCCCAGGAAACGAATACCGCCTTCTCGTCGCTCGCCGGGATGGGGACCTCGAAGGGTTCGAACCGGGCTACTTCGGACGCGGCATCGGGAAGCGCCAGGACGGCGAAGTAGTGCTCATCGACACCCACGTAGCGGAACTGCGCCTCGTGCACGGGTGTTTCGCGCAGGTCGCCGGCGTTCCAGCGCTCCACTTTTCCTGACCTGTAGAGCATCGCCTGCGGCCGCTGGTGGTAGCTGCTCGGCGTCGCGGCCACGGGTCCGAGCGCCGGGCCCCACATGACGGTAGGGTTCAGCTGCTCGCCGCCTCTGCTGACGTCCCATGCGACCTTGAACACGTAGGAATCGGGCTCGAAGGTGAGCGCCTTGCGCACGGAGAGCCCGTCCTGATCCTTGTATTCGAAGGTGATCGTAGCCGGCCTGCCGGCCACCCTCAGAGAGGAGCCCGTTTCACTCACCTGGTAGAGCGCGGAGTTGGCCCGCTCTGTCGCTGCCTCATCGTCCAGCCTGAGAGCGAGAGGCTCCGGGTACTCCTCGGGGATTCCCCGGGGGATCATCTCGAAGGGCCCGCCCCGCTCGTCCTCGTAGCGCTTCAACTGCCAGCCGAGGATTCGCGCGCCGCGGTTCGTCAACACGACGCGGGCCAGGTCCGTCTCCACGGTTATCTCGCGCTGGGCCGTGTCGCCGACAACGGGCGAAGGCGTGGCCGCGGCTGAGGACGGAACGGCGGTCGAGCCTGGCGCGGCCTGAGCACCGCCCGCTGGCGCCGGCGCTTGCGCGGCTCCGGACGACTCTGTGCTCTTGGCGGCGGGCGCCGTGCTCTTGGCTTTCTGCCCGGGCGGGGGCGCCGGCACGAAGAAAGCCTGGTAGAAGTAGAGCACCAGAAACGAGAGGAAGATGGCGAGCAGGACGCGCTTTTCCATCTGATTACCTCGGCCGCGCGTTGAGCTGGTCTCGGCGCGGGCCGGCCAGCCAGGCCGGGAGCCGGTCGGGGACAGGATCGTGGCCGCCGCGACAGAGCGGATGGCACCGGCCCAGCCGGGCGACGCCAAGCAGTACGCCCGTCAAGGCGCCGTGGCGGCTGACCGCCTCTGCCATGTATTCGGAACAGGTCGGAAGGAAGCGGCAAATATTGCCAAAGAGCGGTGACACCGCCCGCTTGTAGCCTTTGAGCAAGCCGAGAACGAGACAGGCCACCGCTCCGGGGCGAGAGCGAACCGCGTCAGGAAATGCCGCGGAGGCGGCGCTCGATGGCGGATTTGAAATCGGCTTCAAGAACTGAAAACCTGCTTTCGAGCATCTCGCGGCGCGGGATGACCACCACATCCACGGCTGCCCTCGGCTTGTGCAATCGAAACGCCTCGCGGAGGAGCCGCTTGGCCCGATTACGTGCAGCCGCGCCACCCAGTTTCCGCGTCGCGCTGATCCCCAGCCGGCTCACCTCCAGGCCGTTCGGGAGTACAACGATCGTCAACAACCGGGTGTGCGCCCTCAGGCCCTTGTCGAAAACGCGCTTGAAATCTGCCCGGCGCCTTATGCGCTCGTCCGGCCTTAGGGCCAGGCTCTGAGGCCCCGCGCCGCTGCAGCTGCCGCCCTGCCCGTCCCCGGCCGGCGCCATCCCAGCACCGCTCAAACGGCCAGCCGCTTCCGCCCCTTCTGCCTGCGTCGCTTGAGCACGAGGCGGCCGCTCTTGGTCCTCATCCGCACCAGGAAACCGTGGGTACGCTTTCTTCGCCGGTTGTTCGGCTGAAACGTTCGCTTCATGGCATGCCCTGACGAGAATCCTGCACGCACGGCCCGCGCATGGAGCACCTGGCCGAACGAGCAGAATCTCTAATCCTAGCCGCGACTCCTCCGTACTGTCAAGGTTGGGGCCAGCGGCTTCCGGGCCTATCCGTGGCGCTCCGTCGCGACCACGCCGGCTCGAGCGGCACGTCCCCAACCTGTTGGGGCATCCAAGAACCTGTGCAGACGGACCCTTTTCGCTGACTCGAGGGCGTTTCGGGTGTGCTAGAGTGACAGTCCTCTACAGGCCAACCTCCCGGAAGGGTGCCCGGTGGTCGTTGGTCCACCGGCTAGTTTTCCACAACTGTGGAAAAAGATGTGGAAAAACGGGCCTCGGCCAAAGCTCAGGCTTCCGCAGCAGAGCAAAATCGTGCTTCGGGCGGATGCGTGCCTGTAGAAGGTTGACAAGACACGACTTGCCAGGCTGCCCGCGAGCGGCACCGGCTGAAGTCCGGCTTTGCCGGCAGCGCCCGCCCGAGGGCAGAACGGAGTCTCGGGTTCACCGCGGTTGCGGTTCAACAGTTGCTCCTGCCCGTCTATGAGGCACGGAACTCCACGGCTCCAGTCATGACCGAGACCGACCCGCACGATTTCAGTGCCTGGGACGAGATCCTGTCCCGGATCGAAGCGAAGCTCAACCGCCACACGTTCCTGACGTGGTTCAGGCCGATTACCTTCCTCTCAGACGAGGGCGACGCGCTCAACCTTCACGTTCCGAACGCGATGTTCAAGGACTGGATAGCGCGGCACTATGCGCAGGTCCTCACGGAGGCTCTCGACGAGATAGGCCGCCCCGGTCTCGTGCTCAGGTTCCTGACAACTGACGAGATGAATCCTCCTTCGGCGGACCCGGACGTCGACGAGGCGCCGGGGGTGATCGACGAGTCGCACGTCGAACCCGCTGTCAAGGACATCAAGGGGCTCAACCCCCGCTACCTGTTCGATACCTTCGTCGTCGGGCCTTCCAATCAGTTCGCGGAGGCAGCCTGCCGCGCGGTAGCCGAGTCGCCGTCACGGTCCTGGAACCCGCTCTTCATCTACGGCGGCGTGGGCCTCGGCAAGACGCACCTGATGCACGCCATCGGGCACTATGTCCTGACGCACCATCCGAAGAGCAAGCTCACCTACATCTCTTCCGAACGGTTCATGAACGAGATGATCAATGCGCTGCGCTACGAGCGCATGTTCGAGTTCCGCGAGCGCTACCGCACGGTCGACGTCCTGCTCGTCGACGACGTGCAGTTCATATCGGGCAAGGAGGGGACGCAGACCGAGTTCTTCCACACCTTCAACGCGCTTCACGAGTCGCAGAAGCAGATCGTCATAAGCAGCGACGCCCCGCCGCACGAGATACCGTCTCTCGAAGAGCGCCTCAGGTCGAGGTTCGAGTGGGGCCTGGTCGCCGACATACAGGCACCGGACCTCGAGACGAAGGTCGCCATCCTCAAGAAGAAGGCCGAGGCTGAAGCGGTTCCGCTGCCCGACAACGTCGCGCTCTACATCGCCGGCAAGATCAAGTCGAACATACGGGAGCTCGAAGGATCGCTCATACGGCTCCTTGCCTACGCCTCGCTGACGGGCGAGGAGCTCTCGCTCGCCCTCGCCCAGAAGGTCCTCAAGGAGACGCTCGACCACGAGGAGCGAGCGGTCACGATCGAGATGATCCAGAAGTACGTGGCCGACTACTACCAGCTGAAGCTGAACGATCTCAAGTCGCGCAACAACTCCAAATCTGTGGCCATGCCGCGCCAGGTCGCGATGTACCTCTGCAAGTCCCTGACGAAGGCGTCGCTGCCCGAGATCGGGCGGAGCTTCAACGGGAAGCACCATTCGACCGTCATCCACTCCATCAGGAAGATAGACGCAATGAGGCGGAAGGATCGGGATTTCAACAACCTCATCAACACGATGTTGGAGTCCTTCCGGTGAATTCGAGCCTTCTCCACAGGCCTCCGGGCGGAGGGGCGCAGAGGCTGTGGACATATGCCGCAAAGGGAATTGCCGCCGGCTTTCCTGGGCGGCCGGGTGTGCATATAGTGAGGACGCTAAATCACTCGACCACAAGCACTAAACGAAGCGATTCAACTTTTCAACAGGGCCTGGATCTAGTATAATCTTCTCTTCTGTAGTTCCTTCTTGGACAGCAGGAACGCGGGCCAACCCGCCACGAGAACCGACACGACCATGGAACTAGTCGTCCGCAAAACCGACCTGCTTCGTGAGCTTCAGCTCTTCCAGGGAATCGTGGAGCGCAAGAACACGATCCCGATACTGGCCAATGTCTTGATGGAGGCCGGGGATGACGAGGTAAGGTTCCTGGCGACGGATCTCGAGGTCGGTCTTCGAACGAGGTGCAGCGCTTCTGTCGCCAGGAAGGGGTCGCTCACGCTCCCGGCCAAGAAGCTCTACGAGATTGTCAGCGCCCTTCCCGAGACGGACATACGGATCGAGGCCCAGTCGGGGGGCGTGAAGATCGCAGCGGACCGTTTCGACTCCCGGATCCAGACGCTTCCGCTCGAGGATTTCCCGACGCTTCCCGAGAGTGCGGGGACGCTGGGGGCGATACTGCCGCGGAAGACCCTCCGCGAGATGATCGCCAAGACGCAGTTCGCGATCACGGGAGATGACACGCGGTACTATTTGAACGGGGCTCTGCTCGTTCTCAACGGGAACCAGATGAGCCTCGTGGCGACCGACGGCCATCGGCTGGCTCTCGTCAGCGCGGCGAGGGAGCCGGCCATCGAGGGAGAAATCAGGGTGATTCTCCCGAAGAAGACTTTGATCGAGCTGGGGCGCCTGCTGGCGGACACGGACGGGGACGTCAGGTACGACCGCGGCGAGAACCATCTGTTCTTCACGGTTGGCGAGAGGCTCCTCATCTCGCGGATGATCGATGGGCAGTTCCCATCCTACGAGAGGGTCATTCCGAAGGGGAACGACAAGCGGGTCGAGTTCGAGCGCGAGCTGCTGGCCGGCGCGATCAGGCGGGTGGCGCTCCTCTCGAACGACCGTTCGAGAGCTGTGAAGTTCGAGATTGGCGAGGGGAAGGCCGAGGTCAGTTCGAGCAGCCCGGAGCTGGGCGAGGCCCGGGAGGTGCTGCACGTGGAGTATTCGGGAGCGCCGCTCCAGATCTGCTTCAACGCCGTCTATGTCCAGGACTTCCTGAAGGCCATCGAGACGGACTCTATGGTACTCGAGCTCAAGGACGAAGTGAGCCAGGCAGTGATGAAGCCGGTCGGCGCGGCTGACTACGACTACACGTACGTTGTCATGCCGATGCGGGTCTGAAGGGCGTTGCCGGGAGCGAGGGCCGAGCAGGCGAGCATCGGGGACCGTACGGCCGGCGCATGGAGAGACACGCAGCTCACGCACCGTTCCCGCAGCCCGCTCGTTCGATGTCTGCAACCCGCGATGGAGAGGCAAGTCACGGGTACGAGTTCTTGCTCGTGCCTCGGTCCTCGTACCCGAGCCGCGGGAGATGTCCCCGCCGCAGACGCTGTTCCGATATCACATGAATCGAGTGGAAGACACCAAGGAACCTGCACAGGATCTGACCGGCGGCGACCAGGCCGTGTCGGCGGACGAGTCTGGAGCCGTGCCCGAGGTCGCGCTGGACGAGGCCGTCGAAGAGTACGGGGCAGACAAGATAAAGGTGCTCGAAGGCCTCGAGGCGGTGCGCAAGCGCCCCGCCATGTACATCGGCTCGACGGGCATTGCGGGCCTCCACCATCTCGTCTACGAGGTGGTCGACAATTCGATCGACGAGGCGCTTGCAGGGTTCTGCACCGAGATAAACATCACCATCCACATAGACAACTCGGTGACCGTCGTCGACAACGGGCGCGGCATCCCAGTGGACGCGCACGAGAGCGGGCGCTCGGCGGCCGAGGTCGTCATGACGGTGCTGCATGCCGGCGGGAAGTTCGACAACCAGAGCTACAAGGTTTCCGGAGGGCTTCACGGTGTCGGCGTGTCGGTCGTCAACGCGCTTTCCGAGCGCCTGGACCTCGAGATCTGGCGCAACGGCCTCGTGTACCAACAGAGTTACGAGCGCGGCAGGCCGATTGGCGATCTCGAGGTGACCGGCAAGACGCGCAAGCGCGGCACGAAGATCACCTTCGCGCCGGACCCGACCATCTTCGAGTCCGTCGTTTTCAGCTTCGACACGCTCGCGCAGCGGCTGCGCGAGCTGGCGTTCCTCAACCCCGGTCTGCTCATAACGGTGGACGACGAGAGGGAGGCGAAGAGCCACCGCTTCCAGTACGAGGGCGGGATAATCTCGTTCGTCGAGCACCTCAACAAGAACAAGACCGCGATCAACGTGCAGCCCATCTACATCCGTGGAGAGCGCGACGGGATCGACGTCGAGATGGCGCTCCAGTGGAACGACGGGTACACGGAGACGATCTACTCGTTTGCCAACAACATAAACACGCAGGAGGGCGGCACGCACCTGTCGGGATTCCGTGCGGCCCTCACGCGCACCGTGAACTTCTATTCGTCGAAGAACAACCTGGCGAAGGATCTCAAGGAGGGAATAGGGGGCGACGACATCCGGGAGGGCCTCACGGCGGTCATCAGCGTGAAGATCCCCAGGCCGCAGTTCGAGGGCCAGACCAAGACCAAGCTCGGGAACACCGAGGTGAAGGGCATCGTCGAGACGATCGTGAACGACAAGCTCGGGGCGTACCTCGAGGAGAACCCGGCGGTCGCCAAGCGCATCGTCGCGAAGACGGTCGACGCGGCGCGCGCGCGCGAGGCGGCGCGCAAGGCCCGTGACCTCGTCCGCCGCAAGGGTGCGCTCGAGAACAGCAGCCTGCCGGGCAAGCTGGCCGACTGCCAGGAGCGGGACCCCGCTGCCAGCGAGATCTACATCGTCGAGGGCGAGTCGGCGGGCGGCTCGGCCAAGCAGGGCCGCGACCGAAGGTTCCAGGCCATCCTGCCCCTCAGGGGAAAGATCCTGAACGTCGAGAAGGCGCGGTTCGACAAGATGCTCGGGAGCGAGGAGATCAAGACCCTGATTGCCGCGCTCGGCTGCGGGATAGGAGAGGAGGACTTCGACATATCGCGGCTCCGCTATCACCGCATCATCATCATGACCGACGCGGATGTCGACGGCTCCCACATCAGGACGCTCCTGCTGACGTTCTTCTACCGTCAGCTCCCGGCGCTGATAGAGCACGGGTACATTTACATCGCGCAGCCGCCGCTCTACCGGGTGAAGCGCGGCAAGACGGAGTCGTACATCAAGGACGAGCGCGAGCTCGAGAGCTGGCTGATAAAGCGTGCTGCCGAGAGCCGCACCGTCAAGCTGGAGAACTCGTCGGCGGTCTTCGCGGGGCCGACCCTCGAAAAACTCCTTCACGGGCTCCTGGAGTTCTTCAGGTACGCGTCGATCGTCGAGCGGCGAGGCTACGGGCGCGAAGTCGTGAAGGCGCTCCTCGACCGCGACGCCAGGGACAAGAACTTCTTCAGCAACCGCGAGGAGCTCGACAAGCTCGCCGATGCCCTGACGACCCCGACGCGCACGGTCCTCGTCAAGCCGGACGAGGAACACAACCTCTATGCGCTCGCCGTCGAGGACAGGACCAACGGCTACGCCAGGCACTACACGCTGGACGTGGACTTCGTCACGACCGGCGAGTACCGGACCCTGCACGGGGCCTACCAGGACGTGAAGGCAATCAACGGCCCAAGCCTCGTCATAGTCTCCACGCCCGGTGCGAACGGCGATTCGGAGCCGCCTGCCCCGACTGCGGGCGCGTCGGACACGAACATAGGCGGCGCGCCGCTCGACAAGACGACGAAGCTCGCGGCCGAGCCGAAGGAGCACGGGCCCGGCAGCGTGCCTGCCCTCAGGGAAGGCGAGGTGCGGGTCGAGTCGGCGGAAGCCCTCCTCGAGCACTTCATAGCGATAGGCAAGCGCGGCGTCGCGATAAACCGCTACAAGGGCCTGGGCGAGATGAACCCGGAGCAGCTCTGGGCGACCACGATGCGTCCGGAGACCCGGACGCTGCTGCAGGTCCGGGCCGAGGATCACACCGAGGCCGATCTCATGTTCACGACCCTCATGGGCGACCAGGTGGAGCCGAGGCGGAAGTTCATCGAGGACAACGCGCTCGAGGTGAGGAACCTGGATATCTGATCGTCTGGCGTGGATCGCTCGTCGCGGACCGAGGGAGATGACTCCCGACGCGCGCACGACACGCGACCTGCGGCCTGCGACACACGACCTACGTCTGGATTGCAAATGGACGCAGCCAACAAGCTCCCGGTGAACATCGAAGACGAGATGAAGCGCTCGTACCTCGATTACGCGATGAGCGTGATCATAGGGCGGGCGCTCCCCGACGTTCGAGACGGCCTCAAGCCGGCGCACCGCCGCGTGTTGTACGGCATGCGCCTGATGGGGCTCTCGTCTACCCGCGGCTACCGGAAGTCGGCGAAGATCGTCGGCGAGGTGATGGGCAACTTCCATCCGCACGGCGACGCGGCGATCTACGACACCCTGGTCCGGATGGCGCAGGACTTCAACATGCGCTACCCGCTCGTGGACGGCCAGGGCAACTTCGGCTCCGTCGACGGCGACCCTCCCGCGGCCATGCGCTACACCGAAGCCAGGCTGACCCCCCTGGCCGAGGAGCTCATGGAGGATCTCGACAAGGAGACGGTCGACTTCGTTCCGAACTACGACGAGACGGCCGAAGAGCCCACCGTCCTTCCGGCGCCCTTCCCGGGCCTGCTGGTCAACGGCTCCGTCGGCATAGCCGTCGGCATGGCCACGAACATCCCTCCGCACAACCTCCGGGAGGTGGTCGACGCCATCATCTGGACGATAGAGCACAGCGAGGCGACGCCAGAGGAGAAGCAGCGCGAGCAGATGAAGATCGTCCTCGGCCCGGATTTCCCCACCGGCGGCTACATCGTAGGCCGGCAGGGAATCCGCTCCGCCTACATGACGGGCCGCGGGTCGCTGGTCGTGCGGTCGAAGGCGACGGTGGAGCAGGCGGCCCGGGGCGACAAGGTCTCGATTGTCGTCACCGAGATCCCATACCAGGTCAACAAGGCGAAGCTGCTCGAGAAGATCGCCGACCTGGTGCGCGACAAGTCGATCGAGGGCATCGCGGACCTGCGCGACGAGTCGGACCGCGAGGGGATGCGTATCGTCATCGAGCTGAAGCGGGGCGAGATCGCGGAGGTGGTCCTCAACAACCTGTACAAGCACACGGCGCTCCAGACGACCTTCGGCGTCATCATGCTGGCGATTGTCGCCGGCCGGCCGCGCGTGCTGTCGCTCGCCGAACTCATCGAGAACTTCATCGACTTCAGGCGCGACGTCGTCCGTCGGCGGACCGAGTTCGAGCTGCGGAAGGCCGAGGCCAGGGCCCACGTTCTCGAGGGCCTGAAGACAGCCCTCGACCACCTGGACGCGGTCATAACGCTCATACGGGAGTCGAAGTCGCCTTCCGAGGCCCGAGAGGGCCTGATGACGCGTTTCGCCCTGACCCAGGTGCAGGCGCAGGCCATCCTGGACATGCAGCTCCAGAGGCTCACGGGCCTCGAGCGCCAGAAGATAGTCGACGAGCTCGTCGAGCTCCTGAAGACCATCGAACGGCTGCGGGCAATCCTTTCGAGCGACCGCCTCCTGATGCAGATCGTGGTCGAGGAACTGCGGGAAATCAGCGAGAAGTACGGCGACGACAGGCGGACCCAGATAATCGACGAGTCGGGCGAGTTCAGGCTCGAAGACCTGATTGCCGAGGAGGACATGGCAATCACGGTCAGCAACACCGGATACATCAAGCGGACCGCCATAACGAGCTACAGGAACCAGAGGCGCGGAGGGAAGGGGCGCCTCGGGATGCGGGTGCGCGAGGAGGACTTCATCACGCACCTCTTCATCGCCTCGACCCACGCCTACATCCTGATCTTCACCGACCGCGGGCGGGCCTACTGGCTGCGCGTCCACGAGATACCGGACGTCGGCCCGGATGGCCGCGGGAAGGCCATAGTCAACCTGGTTTCGCTCGACCCGGGCGAGAAGGTGGCGGCGCTCATAGCCGTCCGGCAGTGGGAAGAGGACAAGTTCATCGTGACCGGAACCCGGAAGGGGATAGTCAAGAAGACGGTCCTCAGCGCCTTCAGCAACCCCAGGGCCGGCGGCATCATCGCCATGGGGGTGGACCCGGACGACGCCCTCATGACGGCGCAGATGACCGACGGGACGGCCGACATATTCATCGGCACCCGGAACGGGCAGGCGATCCGGTTCCCGGAGAGCGACATCCGGGTAATGGGACGCACGGCATATGGAGTCCGTGGTATAACACTCCGCGACGACGATGCCGTCGTGGCCCTAGAGGCGGTCCGCCCGGGGGGGACCCTCCTGACCGTGTCCGAGAACGGCTACGGCAAGCGGACGGAACTGGACGAATATCGCGTGCAGTCCAGGGGCGGTGTGGGTATTATTAACATCCACACTTCGGACCGGAACGGTCCGGTGGTGGGCATTGCGTACGTCAACGACGATGACGAGCTTATGATCATCACGCAGCAGGGCAAGGTGCTGCGGATGGTCGTCCGCGACATTCGGACGATCGGGCGGATAACACAGGGAGTCCGTCTGATCGAAATGGATCCGGAGGATCGCGTGGTCTCGATCGCCCGGCTGGCGGAACGTGAAGGTCCGGAGGAAGAGTAAAAGGAGGCAGGCATGCACCGGTCGAGAGTCGTAGTAGGCTTCTTGCTCGCCCCCATGTTCCTGGCGCTGGTCGTCACAACACTCGGTTGCGGCGGGTCCTCTGAAGAGCCCCTCGTGAGGCGGTTCTTCGCGGCGTCCAGGATGGGGGACAACGTCACACTGGCGAACATCGCGACGGTCGTCTTCGACCCGAAGCGCGATGGCCAGGTGGAGAGCATGAGCTTCGTCAGCGAGACGGAGGAGCAGGTTCAGCCGCTCGAGCTCAAGGCGCGAGCCGAGGCATTCCGAGCTGCCCAGGCCGAGGAGCAGGCCTTCACGAACAAGAAGCGCGAGTACCAGGACGCCAATGCAGAAGCCATCAAGCGGGTGCTCGACGCCGAGGCCACCAACAAGAAGCTGAACCCGAAGGACGCGGCAATCCAGGCCGAGTGGACCAAGTGGCGCACGGAGACGCAGCAGATGGCGAAGAAAGTCTCCGAGGCCCGCGCCAGGATGAACGAGAACCGCGACGTCGTCGAGGTCAGCATGCAGGACCCGCAGCATCCGATAGACGTCACGCTCTACGAGGGGGTCCTGGCGACGAAGGAAATGACGGTTTCGGCGCGTGTCCGGACGCCGGGAGGCGAGGCGGTCCAGAAGACGCTGACCCTCACGCTCCAGCAGGCCCGTCTGAAGGGCGACGCCGGCGACCTGGTGGGCAACTGGGTCATCACCAAGATCCGCGAAGGTTCCGCCCAGTAGCGGTCGTCCCGCGGCCGTTTCGGGCATGACCGGTCTCCATCGCGGGGGGCCTGCACGGGAGCAGGCCCCGCCTCCGGTTCTCGTCGCACTCGTCCTGGGGGCCTTCCTCGGCGCCGTGGTGTCGATGCCCGGGTGTCGCCCGGCGGAACCCCCTTCATCGTCTTCACCCTCGAATCCCATCGAACCCCTCGAGCCCTCCGGCGACGTAACCCGGCCTTTCGCCTTCGAGTGGCGCGGCGGGAGCCGCGGCCCGGAGCAGACCGTCTACCGTGTCAGCGTCTTCGATACTGCCGAGCGGCTCCTGCACTGGTGGGATACGCGTTCGACCCGCGTCGAGCCGCCCCGCGACCTCGACGAGTACTTCCGCAACGGCGGAAGCTTCCTCTGGAAGGTCGAGGAACTCGACCGCAACGGACGGCGGCCCTCCGCAGAGACGCCGCTCACCCGCTTCAACGTAAGGGGCCACGAAGATACGAAGGCACGAAGGCACTGACTTCTTGCTCTCACGCTGCGATCGAGTCCACGTACGGGGCTACTACGAAGACATGAAGGCACGAAGGTCACAATCCGGTACGCACCCTCGGTGCGGGCTGTGCAGGACAGCCTGCCGGATCACGCAGGTTCGAGGCGGGCGTATCTGGCGCGAAGCGTCTTCCGGCCGACCGTGTCGAAGCGCACCACCAGCTTCGCATCGTCGTCGAGCTGCTCGAAGCTCAATACCATGCCGAGACCGAATTGCGGGTGCCTGACGCGCTGCCCCGGCGAGAGCCCCAAGGTCGATCGATCTCCGGCGTCGAACACGTAGCGCGGGCCGACAGGCTCCCCCCGCTCGGGCGGTCGATCCTGGCGCCGGCGCCCCCCGCCACCGCCGGCAAGCGGCAGCGACGCCTCGTAGTGCCTGCGCTCGCCGTAGGGTCGGCCCTGCTCTTCCATCGACGTTTCAACCAGCTCCTGCGGCAGCTCGAAGAGAAAGCGCGAAGGCTGCGAGTTGTGGTACTCGCCGAACACGCGCCGGCGGCTGGCGCATGTCAGGATGAGCCGCGAACGGGCCCGCGTCATGCCAACGTAACAGAGCCGCCTCTCCTCCTCCACGTCCCCCTCGTCCATCGCGAGGCTGTGGGGGAAGAGCTTCTCCTCGAGGCCGGCAATCACGACCGTCGGGAACTCGAGCCCCTTGGCGCTGTGCAGCGTCATCAGGACCGCCCGCGCGTCCCCGGAGCCCTGTTCCTCGTCCACGTCCGAGAGGAGCGACAGCTGATCGACGAACGCCGCGAGCGTGGCCTCGTTGGTCCGCGCTTCGAACTCCCGTGCCGCCGACACGAGTTCCGCGAGGTTCTCGGCACGCGCCTCGGATTCCTCCGTGCGCTCCTCCCGCAACTGCCCGAGATAACCCGTGCGGTCGAGCATCCTGGCGATCGCCGTCGAAAGGTCCTCGTTTCGGGCGAGGTCCGCCAGGTTGAGGATGAGATCGCGGAACGCAGCCAGCGACGCGGCCGCGCGCTGAGGGAAGAGCCTTTCGTCCAGCCCCCGCGTCAGCTTCGTCCAGAGCGAAGCAGGCCGGGCTTCTTCGGCGCCGGCCAGCAGGTCGCTCCGGCCGGCCGGCACCGCTTCGAGGGCATCCATCACTCCCTTCCCGATCCCGCGGGCCGGCACGTTCATCACCCGCCTCATGCTCACGTCGTCGTTGGGGTTGAGCATGAGCTTCATGTAGGCGAGCGCGTCCTTGATTTCCTTGCGCTCGTAGAAACGGACGCTGCCGACTATGCGGTAGGCGACGCCCTCGCGCCTGAAAGCGTCCTCTATGACGCGCGACTGGGCGTTCGTGCGATACAGCACGGCTACCGACTCGTCCGGACCCTGCCTCAGCATCCGCCGGGCGAACGAGGCGATGTAGGCGGCCTCCTGCAGTTCGTCTTCGGCGACGTGCACGACGATCTTCTCGCCCCCTGGACGGTCGGTCCAGAGGCGCTTCGGCTTGCGGTCGGTGTTGTTCGCGATGACCGCCGAGGCGGCGTCGAGGATGATCCTGGTGGAACGGTAGTTCTGCTCGAGCCGGATGACGCGCGCCCTCGGAAAGTCCTGCTCGAAGTCCAGGATGTTCCTGATGTCGGCGCCGCGCCACTTGTAGATCGACTGGTCCGGGTCTCCCACGACGCAGATGTTGTCGTGGACCGAGGCAAGGCGGCGGATGAGCACGTACTGCGGCCGGTTCGTGTCCTGGTACTCGTCCACGAGGATGTACTTGAATCGCTGGCCGTAGCGGGCGGCAACCTCGGGAATGCCGAAGAGTTCGACCGCCCGGAGCAGCAAGTCGTCGAAGTCCAGCGCGCCAGCTTCGCGCAGGGCCCGCTCGTAGCCCGCGTAGACGCGCCGGATGTCGTCGAGGCCCGGGTAGAACGACGAGCCGAAGGCCTCCTCGGGCTTCTCCATCCGGTTCTTCGCGTGGCTGACCCGCGAGAGGACGGAACGGGGCTGGAGTATGCCGTCCTCGAGTCGGAGGTCCCGCATGACCTGCTTGACGGCAGACAGCTGGTCCGTCGTGTCGTAGATCACGAACTCTCGCGGGAGGCCGATGACCTGCGCTTCGCGCCTGAGGAGGCGTGCGCAGAGCGAGTGGAAAGTGGAAAGCCAGATGCTCTCGCACCTTGCGCCGACGAGCGCCTCGACGCGCGTCCGCATCTCGCCGGCAGCCTTGTTGGTGAAGGTGACCGCGAGCACCTCGTCCGGGCGCGCGGCGCCGCTCGAGATGATGTGTGCAATCCGGTGGACGATGACCCTGGTCTTGCCCGAGCCGGCGCCGGCGACGACGAGAAGGGGGCCTTCGATCTGCAGCACGGCCTCGCGCTGCGGCGGGTTGAGATGACTTGACGGCACTGTCATCTATTCTACAGTGACGCTCTTCGCGAGGTTGCGCGGCTGATCCACGTCGCACCCCAGCCTCACCGCCACGTGATAGGCGAGAAGCTGCAGCGGAACGATCATCACCACCGGCGTGAGCAGCGGGCCGGCCGCAGGGAGCCGTACGACCACGTCCGTTGCCGGGTCCACCAGGTCGTCGAGCCCGTCGGGGCCGGGCGAGCTGAGCGCGATGATCGAGCCGCCGCGCGCCTTGACCTCCTGGACGTTGCCGAGCATCTTGTCGTAGACGTGATCGCGAGGGGCAATCGCGACAACGGGCATGTGCTCGTCTATGAGCGCGATCGGGCCGTGCTTCATCTCGCCGGCCGGGTAGCCCTCGGCGTGGATGTACGAGATCTCCTTGAGCTTCAGCGCGCCTTCGAGGGCGATGGGGTAGTTGATGCCGCGCCCGAGGTAGAGGAAATTGTGGCGCATGTAGAAGCGGCGCGCCACCTCCTGCATCACGGCTGACTCCGCCAGCGCGCGCTCGAGCAGCTGGGGCAGTCCCCTCAGGCTCTCGACGTGCGACGCGAGTTCGGATGCTCCGAGCGAGCCCTTGATGCGGCCCAGGTGCAGCCCCAGCAAGTAGAGCGCGACCAGCTGCGACGTGAAGGCCTTCGTCGACGCGACGCCGATCTCCGGTCCCGCGTGCGTGTAGAGCGTGCCCTCGCTCTCGCGCGTCGCCATGCTGCCCACGACGTTGCAGATGCTTACGGTGCGGGCTCCCCGGCGCCTGGCTTCCCGAAGCGCAGCCAATGTGTCGGCCGTTTCTCCCGACTGCGTCACCGCCACCGCGAGCGTGGTCCGGCCGACGAGCGGCGTCCTGTAGCGGTACTCCGAGCCGTAGTCGACCTCGACCGGCAACCCGGCCAGTTCCTCGATCATGAACTTGCCCACCAGGCCTGCGTGCCACGAAGTCCCGCAGGCCAGGATCGTCACCCTGTCGATGGCGGAGAGGTCCTTGTCGGTGATGGCGACTTCCTCGAGGAAGACACGGCCGGTCTCGGGTGAAAGCCGGCCCAGGATGGTTTCCTGCACGGCCTGCGGCTGCTCGTGGATCTCCTTGAGCATGAAGTGCTTGTAGCCGGCCTTCTCGGCCATGACCGGATCCCAGAGCACCCGCTGGGTGGCCTTGGAGACCGGCCTGCCGCAGAAGTCCGTGAACTCGACGCCTGCGCGCGTGACGACGGCCATTTCCTCGTCGGCCAGAAACACCATGTCACGGGTGTGGGCGAGGATGGCCGTGATGTCCGAGGCCACGAAGAACTCGCCGTCGCCAAAGCCGACGACGAGCGGCGGGCCGTTCCTGGCGGCAACTATCTTTTCGCGATCCGCTGTCGACAGAAGGACCAGCGCGAACAGCCCTCGGATCTGGCTCAGGGCCCGCCTGAAGGCCGCCTCGAGACCGTCGCCGGCCATCTCGCGCTCGACGAGGTGGGCGACCACCTCGGTGTCCGTCTCGGTCGCGAAGACGTGGCCCTGCTCCTGGAGCTCGCGCTTCAAGTCCAGGTAGTTCTCGATGATCCCATTGTGGACGACAACGATCCTGCCCGTGCAGTCGCGATGCGGGTGGGCGTTCTCCTCCGTAGGGCGGCCGTGCGTGGCCCAACGAGTGTGGCCGAGGCCGTAGTCACCTTCGAGCGGGTCCAGCCGGATGGCTTCTTCGAGGCGCGACAGCTTGCCGGCGCTTCTCCTGATGGCGAGCGCGCCATCCCGCACAACGGCGACGCCGGCCGAATCGTAGCCCCGGTATTCGAGGCGGCGCAAGCCGTCGAGGATGACCGGGACTGTTTCCTTCCACCCGATGTAGCCCATGATTCCGCACATGATCCCCTCACGCTCGTCAGCGATCAGCTATCAGCGGTCGGCTGTCAGCGGTGAGCGATCAGCTTTCAGCGATCAGCTTTCAGCGGTCAACGATCAGCGGTCAGCTATCAGCGATCAGCGACCGCGGACAGTCCTCCGAGCGCTTTCAGTCCTCAGTCCTTGCGCGTCCGTTCCCCCGCTTTCCGCTCCGCCCAGCCTTCCTTGTTCACCTGCTTGCCGCGCGCGATGCCGAGCGCCCCGGGAGGCACGTCCTTGGTGATCGAGGAGCCGGCGGCGATGTATGCGCCGCGGCCTACCCTGACCGGGGCGACAAGCTGGGTGTCGCTGCCTATGAAGGCGCCATCCTCGATGACCGTGGGGTTCTTGCGTACCCCGTCATAGTTGCAGGTGATGGTTCCTGCACCCACGTTGACCCTTTCCCCGATCGTGGCGTCGCCGAGGTAGGAGAGATGGTTTGCCTTCGAGCCTGGCCCCAGCACCGTTTTCTTCATCTCGACGAAGTTGCCCACGTGTGCGCCCCTTCCCACGTCACTTTCGGGGCGGAGGTGGGTGAAGGGGCCCACCCGGGCCTCGTCTGCAATCCGCGCACCGTTGAGGACGCAGAAGTTCAGTATGGTCACGCGTGAGCCGATGGTCGAGTCCACGATCCGGACACCGGAGTGGATCTCGGTGCCCTCACCGATCGACGTGCGGCCCTCGAGGAAGACGCAAGGATGAATGACCGTGCCGGCGCCGATTGTGACTTCGGGGCCGATGAAGGTGGTGACCGGGTCCTCGACGCGCACGCCTGCTGCCGTGAGACGCTCGGCCAGTCGCTGCCTGGCGGTCAGGTCCAAGGTGAAACTCCTTTCCCGAACCTGATGTTACATCGAAGGGTGCCGATAGAACCCCGGCTGGAACGACACCGTCCTGCAACCCGTCTTCACCGCCGCCTGACCGATCCCACGATGGCACGGAACCGGGTATGGTCACGCAAAGCGTCGAAGTCCGGATCCTGGAGGGCCTGTGTGCGGTTGTCGGGATTGAGCTCGATGGCCCTCTGGAGCTGGCTGAGGGCCTCGGGGAAGCTGCGAAGCGACGTGTAGACCGCGGCCAGCATGTAGCGGGCGTGGTCGTGATCCGGCCGCTCGCGGAGAGCCGCCTGAAGGTGTGAAAGGGCGTCGCGGTACGCACCGGCGTTCATGGCGAGCGTCGCCGCGTAGACGCGCTCGTCGAAGTTCTTCGGCGTCGAGTCGACCGGCGTGGTTGCGCGCTCGCAGATGTTCAGGTACAGCCGCACCCGTTCGTGCAGCTCTTTCTCCTCCGGGTACGTCTCGAGCACCGAGCGGAACATTTCGGCCGCGCGCTGGTAGTTCCGCTGCTGCAGGGTCTTCAGGCCGCGCTCGTAGACGGCTACCGCATTCAGGTGGTCAGCCGGGTGCGGCGCCTCCTGACCCTGCGGGTCCGCGGGAGGCACTACGGGCTGTGCGGCCGGCTCCTGGGCCGGCGCGGCAGGCGTTCGTCCCGGCGCCCGGGCCGCGATGCGCTTCTTCTTTCTCGATATGGCTTTCTTCGGGGCCCGGCGCTGTTTGGCCATTCGGCACGCCTGGTGTCGATGGAGGGTTGCCGCCCGAAGGCGGCGGTAAACCGCGGTAACTTACTAGAAACGCTGCAGCCGGTCAAGCATCGGGGTCCTCGCCCGGGGCGGGCAGCGGGCCGGGACCGGCTGGAGTTTCGCACTCTCTGGCCGAGGTTTTGTAGCGCTCGATTGCCGAGTAGACCACGCGGGCCTGAAGGCCGTTGTCAGAAGCGACTCGGGCGATGGCCGCGCGACGGCTCATCCGGCGGTTCGATACGAGACCCTGGAACTGCTGCCAGAGGCTGGCAACGTCCGGCCCTCCGGCCGGCTCAGGCATCGTCTTTCGTTCGTGCCGGGCCGGCGGGCCAATGACGATCGTGAACTCGCCGCGGGGCGCTTCGCCCAGCCGGGCAAGGACCGAGGACACGGTTCCTCGAAGGACTTCCTCGTGGAGCTTCGTGAGTTCCCGGCCCACGGCGATCGGCCGGTCTCCCACCGTCGACAGCAGGGCCGAGAGAGTGTGCCGGACGCGGTGCGGGGCCTCGAAAAAGACCACCGTACGCTCCTCGGGAGCGATCGACTCGAGCCACCGGCGCCGGGCGGCCGGCTTCGACGGCGGGAAGCCGAGGAAGACGAACTGGTCGGCGGGGAAGCCCGAAACTCCGAGCGCGGTCAGCACCGCGCTCGCACCGGGAAGAACCTCGACACGGATGCCGCGTTCGATGGCGGCTCGCACGAGGCGGAAGCCCGGGTCGGACACCCCGGGCGTGCCTGCGTCGGAGACGAGGGCAAGGTCGGAGCCAGCCTCGAGCGAATCGATGAGGCCAGGCAGTTTCCGCTCCTCGTTGTGTTCGTGTAAGCTCGTCGTTGGTGTCTTGATGCCGTAGCGCTGGAGCAGCAGGCGGGTGCGGCGCGTGTCCTCGGCCGCGATGAGGGCAACCTGGCCCAGCACGCGCACCGCCCGGAAAGTCATGTCTTCGAGGTTCCCGATCGGTGTCGCAACGACGAAGAGCGTCGCGGGCATGGACGGGGTAGAATTATAGTTTATGTACTCTTCGGAACCGCTGCACCACTTCGTCGAGCAGTACCTGGCCTACCTGCACGAGACGTATCCGACCGACGCGGCGCTCGACGGTGTCCACCTGCACGACGACCTCTTGGAGGATCTGAGCCGCCAGGCGATCGACGCCCAGATCCGTTCGCTCGCCGGCTTCTCGCGACGCCTGGACCAGATTCGGCTCGAAGGGCTGACGCCCACCGAGCAGGTCGAGCACCCGGTTGCCGCTTCTTCCATCCGTTCCCGTCTGTTCGAGCTCGAGGAGGTGAGGAGCTGGGAGCGCAGCCCGCAGTACTACGCCGGCCTTCTCGCCTCTAGCCTCGCGGCCCAGGTCGTCTTCGACTACGCGCCCGTCGAGGAGCGGGCTCGCCGGATTCTCTCGAAGCTGCGGCAGGTGCCGCGTTTCGTCGGCTCCGCGCGCGACAACATCAAGGAGCCTCCCGGGATCTTCGTCAAGGTCGGCCTCGAGACGTTGAGGGGCGTGCTCAAGTTCGTCGAGACCGACCTGCCCAAGGCGTTGACCGATGTGGACGACCTCCACCTGCTCGGCGATCTCGCCGACGCGTCGATGGAGGCGGCCGATGCTCTTCGTTCCTACATCGACTACCTCGAGCGCGAAGTTGCGCCTCGTGCGCGCGCATCGTTCCGGCTCGGGCGGGAGAAGTTCGAGCAGAAGCTGAAGCTGGACGAAGGGATCGGTCTCAACTCGGACCGGCTCCAGTCGATTGTGCTGCGCGCGCTCGGTGAGACCGCCGAGGAGTTCCGGAGAACGGCAGGACGCCTGGGTCCGGGCGATCCGATAGAGAACTGGAGGGGGATCAAGCGCCGGCACCCGCCCGCCGGCGGCCTGGTGGAGGAGGCGCGAAGGCAGATCGACGAGCTTCGCACGTTCATCGAGCGGCAGGATCTCGTCTCGATCCCTGACGAACAGCCCGTGATCGTCGCGCCCACCCCCGACTTCTACCGGTGGTCGTTTGCGAGCATGTGGACGCCCGGCCCGTTCGAGTCGAGGCGGCCCAGGGCCTACTACTTCGTCACGGATGTCGAGCCTTCGTGGCCGCCCGAGCGGCAGGAGGAGCATCTCCTCGACTTCAACTACCAGACGCTGTGGGCCATCTCGATGCACGAGGTCTACCCCGGCCATTTCGTGCAGTACCAGCACATGCGGGGAGTCGAGGCGAAGCTGCGGAAGTCGGTCCTGTTCGCGCCGACCTCCTTCGTCGAGGGCTGGGCGCACTACGGCGAGCAGATGATGATCGAGGCGGGGTTCGGCCGCGAGGATCC
Organism: Vicinamibacterales bacterium; assembly: GCA_041947015.1. Taxonomy (GTDB): domain Bacteria; phylum Acidobacteriota; class Vicinamibacteria; order Vicinamibacterales; family Fen-181; genus JBHGBL01. The sequence goes on along the minus strand of JBHGBL010000012.1, from coordinate 102,201 downwards.
CGCGATTCGCTTGGGCCAGCTCGCCGAGGTTCTCATACGCCTGGTGCGGGCCGTCGTGTCCATCAGGCTGCACGCCGAGGACATGTCGGTCGAGCAGGGGGTCCGGCTCTTCCGCGACGAAGCCTACATGGAGGAATCGAGCGCGCGCCGCGAGGCGGAGCGGGGCACCTTCGACCCGGCCTACGGCGTCTACGCGCTCGGGCGCCTGATGTTCGTGAAGCTGCGGGCGGACTACAAGGCCGCCCAAGAAGCGCGCTTCTCGCCGCGCGCCTTTCACGACGCGGTCCTCTCGCAGGGATCCGTTCCGCTGTGGGCGCTCCGCCAGCTGTTGCTGGGGCGCCATTCGGGCGATATCTTGGAATAGGGAACGAGTAGCGACATACGTTGGGACAGGGATTCAGGGTCAGGTCAACATGCCACTCTACGAGTACCAGTGCAATTCGTGCGGCCACCGGTTCGAGATGATCCAGCGTTTCTCCGACCCGCTGGCAGCCGACTGCCCGTTGTGCGGCGGGCCGGTCCAGAAGCTCCTCTCCGCTCCGGCAATCCAGTTCAAGGGTACCGGCTGGTACATCACCGACTATGCGCGCAGGGGCAACGGCTCGTCAGCTGACGGCGCGGGGAAGCCGGCAGCGGGCTCGAAAGCCACGGAGCCCAAGAACGAGAAGAAACCCACGGAGGCTGCTGCGGCAGCCAAGGAGGCGTAGGCCCGGAGAAACCCTGTCGGAATGGCCGGTACCGGCCGAGAAGGCATTCGAGTGCCAGACAGTCAGCTCCAGTCGAGCAGCCTTCGTGCGGGCTGCCGAGCGAGGGCGGGGGCTCTCTACCTCAAACCAGCGTGTTCATCAATGCCGGAGGCGACCATGCGTTCAGTGTCGGTGTGTGCACTTCTAATGGTTGTGTTGCTTTTGCCGGGAGGTGCAGCCGCCCAGACCCAGTCAGTCACGCCAGAAGTGGCCGCGGCGAAGGCCGCGTCAACGGTGCCGCCCGCGCCAGCCTTCGACCGCTCGCAGGCCGAGCAGCAGTCCTACGACCCCGACGAGTACAACGACTACATCGCGCTCTACTACGGTGTGAACTTCGGCGGCGGCCTGTTCGACTCGAGCCCGTTCGAGAGCTTCGACACCAGCAACCCGAAAGCCATGGGCGTCGCCGTCGGCTTCTGGGGTTCGGGAATGCTCTCGGGAGAGCTCGACTTCTGTTACAGCCCCGAGTTCTTCGGGCCGAAGGACGAGGTCAGCGACAACAACCTGATGAGCGTCACCGCCAGCTTCGTGATCAACCCCACCGTCCGGTTCGGGTCGCAGAAGGTCCGCCCGTACGTGCTCGTCGGTGGCGGGCTGATGCGCACGAGAATCGAGGACTTCAAGATCCTCGGCAAGGACGTGAAGAACCAGGGCGTCGTGGACATCGGCGGCGGGCTGCAGTACTACTTCCACCCGCGCATCGGAATCCGCGGCGACATGCGCTACTTCATGGGCGTCGGAGCCGATGACACCGACGATGACGGCTGGGGATTGATCGACGACTGGAACTACTATCGGGGAACGATCGGGATCGCGTTCACGTTCTGACGCGCGGCAGGCTGTTGGGGCCAGGCGCTCCTTCGACGTCACGGGAGGGCACGGGACGGTGATCGTCGCCGTGCCCTTTTCCGTCATCGTCGCCGCCAGTTGAACCCCCGCGCCATCCAAGGCCGAGCGCCACGCCCGGATGGTTGCCCTGAAGGGCCCGCGAGCGGGAGGTCGGCGCCTCTCATTCTCAGAGGTCGAGCCCCCTCAAGTACTCCTTGAACGGCTTCGACAGGTCCGGCCGGCGGAGCGCGAAGTAGACGACGGCCTTGAGGAATCCCAGCTTGTTGCCGGTGTCGTGGCGGACACCCTTTATCTCACACCCGTATATCGGGCGGTCCTTGAGCAGCCTGCGGAGGCCGTTCGTCAGCTGGATTTCGCCCGTGCGATCGGCCGCCGTTTCGCGAAGCGCGGAGAATATGTCGGGCGTGAGGACGTAGCGGCCGATGATGGCCAGGTTCGACGGCGCGTCGTTCCTTGCCGGCTTCTCGACGAGATCGCGGACCCGGTAGACGCCATCCGCCTCGATGTGGTCGACGTCGATGATCCCGTAGGCCGATACCTCCTCTTCGGGCACGCGCTCGACCGCGACGACGGGCCCGCCGACCTCCTCGAAGACGTCGATCATCTGTCGCAGCGCCGGCGGATTCGCATCGATCACGTCGTCGCCGAGGACCACAGCGAAGGGCTCGGGGCCGACCAGGTCGGCGGCGACCAGCACCGCGTGGCCGAGGCCGAGCGGCTCGCCCTGGCGGACGTAGGCCACGCTCATCAGGTTGCTGATCTTGCGGATCTCGTCCAGCTGCGCCGACTTCCCGCGCGACTCGAGGAACGTCTCGAGTTCCACCGAGACGTCGAAATGATCCTCGATTGCGTTCTTGCCGCGGCCGGTCACGAGGATGATGTGGTCGGCGCCGGAGGAAACGGCCTCCTCGACCCCGTACTGGATGATCGGCTTGTCGACGAGCGGGAGCATTTCCTTGGGTTGGGCCTTGGTTGCCGGGAGGAAGCGGGTCCCGAGCCCGGCGACCGGGAAGACGGCTTTTCGGACGCGTGCCATGCCGACCATCGTATCACTTCAGCTCTTCCGCCCTCGCGTGCGGCGCGCCACGGCGGACAAGCGAGGAGATTCTGCGCCGCCCTGACGGCCCCGAGATCAGCGCTGGGACATCGGCGAAGCTCTTCGTAACGGTAGCCTGTAACCCGCAGCCCGCTGAGTACTGACTGTTTCCAATGCGGTCAGGCGCTCCCTTGGGGCGCGGGGTGGGCGCTCCGCTCAGCCGAACGCCACTGCGTCGCGGCTGCCGCGACGGGGGTCCCGGAGCGTCCGCTGGAAATCTCGGCCCGCCGGCATCCGGGAAAGTCGCCCCCATCGTGTTCACGAGCTTACGCTACAGAACACGATGGGGACCCCGGCGACGGGTCGCCCGACAAGTCCGAGGGCCACCTGCGACCGTCGGTGTGCCGCCGCAGCGGTCTTCGATGCCCTTACGTTCGCGCGGCCGGTCAAACGAAAGGCTTCGCTTTGCGCTCCACCCCAGCGCCCTGGCGGTCGCAGGCCACAAACGGTCCCGCCCAGAGCCCGTAGCCTGCTCAAGCCTCTGTGTCTCTTTGCCTCGGTGGCCACGTGAGTATCGAGCGCGTTCAGCAAGCACGGACCTCGGACGCGTTCCGCACCCGTAGTCGCAACGCCCGTAGCCTGTAGACTGTAGCCCGTAACCGGCGGGTCACCTTTCAGCCGCGTCATGTTACAGTCGCTCTATGCTCGATGCGGCGTACTTGCGCGATCACGTCGATGAAGTGCGGGCCAGGCTCGAGTCCCGCGGCGGCACCTTCCAGAACGATCTCGCGGAGCTCGCGAAGCTCGAGGCGTGGCGGCGAAGGACCATCCCGCAGCTCGAAGGCCTCAAGCGGGAGCAGAACACGGCGGGCGACCAGGTGGCGCAGGCGAAGCGCCAGGGCAAGGATGCGAGCGCGATCTACGCTGCCAGCAAGGCCCGCGGCCAGCACATCAAGCAGCTCGAGACCGAGCTGGAGTCGATCGAGGGGCAGAGGAGGCGCCTCCTCCTGACGCTTCCCAACCTCCCGCACGAGTCGGTGCCAGTCGGGAAGAGCTCCGCGGACAACGTCGAGATCAGGCGCCACGGCAAGCCTCGCGAGTTCGACTTCGAACCGCAGGCGCACTGGGACCTCGGCCCGGCGCTGGGGATCATCGACTTCGAGCGCGGGGTGAAGGTGGCCGGAGCGCGCTTCTCGGTGCTGCTCCGAGACGGCGCGAAGCTGTCTCGCGCGCTCATCAACTTCATGCTGGCGCTGCACACTCGCGAGCACGGCTACATCGAGGTCGAGCCGCCCTTCATGGTGAACAGCGCGGCGCTCACCGGCACGGGGAACCTGCCGAAGTTCGAGGCGGATCTCTTCAAGGTCGCGGGCGACTGGGACCTCTACCTGGTCCCGACGGCGGAAGTGCCGCTGACGAACCTGCACCGAGGTGAAATCCTCGACGGCCGCGAGCTGCCCATCTCGTACACGGCCTACACGCCGTGTTTCAGGAGCGAGGCCGGGTCTTACGGAACAGACGTTCGAGGCTTGATACGACAGCACCAGTTCGACAAGGTGGAGCTGGTCAAGATAACGGCGGCGGAAGAGTCCTACGACGCGCTCGAGAAGCTCACGCGCGATGCCGAGGATGTGCTCGTTCGCCTCGGGATTCCGTACCGAACGGTGGTCCTCTGCACCGGCGACATGGGTTTCGCCTCGGCGAAGACCTACGACATCGAGGCGTGGCTGCCGAGCCAGAAGACGTACCGCGAGATCTCGTCCTGCAGCAACTGCGAGGCCTTCCAGGCGCGCCGCGCCAACATCAAGTACCGCCCGGCGGGCGCGGGGAAGGCGGAGTTCGTGCACACGCTCAACGGCTCTGGCCTCGCCGTCGGCAGGACGCTCATCGCCGTCCTCGAGAACTACCAGCAGAAGGACGGATCGGTCGTCATCCCCGAAGCGCTCAGGCCGTTCATGAACGGTCAGGAAACGATCGAGCCCGGACGGTAACGGCGAACCCGGATCCCTCCGCTTGCTGCCCGGCCGCCGGCGGATCGCTGGCGGCCGGGCCGCGCTCCCCCGTCAGCGTGTGCTACATTCGATGAACAGCTCTTCACGAGGAAGTCGTTTTCTCGCAACGGACCCGGGCAACTCCGGGTGCGGCGCCAGCCGACCGGTGGCGGCACCCGGAGGGATTGGCGCGTCGCGATGCCTGCGGCTGACAGGCACACCAGGCTTCGAATGGCGGGCGTAACTGGAGGGGCGCCATGTCGGTTTTCACGAACTCTGCAACGAGCTCGCCCGAGGAGGTCAGGGGCTACGTCGAGGCAGTGCTCGGCCTGGTCGAGGGGCGCGATCCCATCGGCGTGCTGCGGCAGACGCCGCGGGATCTCCGTGACATCGCCGCCAGGCTCGGTGCCGAGGCACTTCGCGTGCCGGAGGCCGAGGGCAAGTGGTCCATCAACGAGGCGCTCCAGCACCTCGCGGACTCCGATCTCGTGCTCGGCTGGCGAATCCGCCTGATCCTCGCTCACGACCGACCGGTGATCGCCGGGTACGACCAGGACCGCTGGTCCGCGCGGCTGCGGTACTCCCACCTGGATCCGGCGGAGGCGCTCGAGCGATTCTCGGTGCTGCGGCGATCGAACGTCGGGCTGCTGGAGCGCGCGTCGGAAAGCGACTGGCAGCGCGTAGGGATTCACACCGAGCGCGGCGAGGAAACGCTCGCGCACATTGTCCGGCTCTACGCCGGGCACGACCTGCTGCACCTGCGGCAGATCGAGCGGATTGCTGCGGGCCTCGCCGGGGGTCGGTGAGCGACGGACCACCACGCTCGCGGTCGCCTGGGTGGGTGAGCGGCGACTGCCGGAGGGCCACGCTGCCCGGTCGCCGGCGGCGACGGACGGGCCTCGGCTCTCTGGGCTGCCGCGCGCCGGGCGACCGAGCTGTCGCCAGTGGCCGCGCTCTGGCGCCGCGGGCCTGTATAATCGGCAGTGCCTGGAGGGATGGCCGAGTGGTCTATGGCGGCGGTCTTGAAAACCGCTGTGGGGGTGACTCCACCGGGGGTTCGAATCCCTCTCCCTCCGCCATGCCTACCTATCGCTTCGTCGGTTGGTGCGGAGGCCGTCGCGGTCCCGGGGTACGAGGGATGGCAGAGACGTTCCTGCGTTGAGGGCGGCCGCGTGCCGCCAAACGGACAGGCCGGGGACGGCGGAAACCATCATTGCGACGAGGGACCAGGACAGCGAAAGGCGCAAGTTGACGCAGGATCATGCGCCATGCACAATGTGTGCATGAGTACCAAGACCATCTCGCTCAAGCTCGAGGCGTACGAACGGCTTCGTGCGGCGAGACGCTATCCGGGCGAGTCGTTCAGCGAGGTGGTGCTGCGCGCCACCTGGCCCGAGGACACGATCACGGCGAGGGAACTCCGAGCCCTCGCGCGGGGACGAGGAGCCGTTCTTTCGGAAACGGAGCTCGACGCGGTCGTCGCGCTGAAGCGTCTCGATGCGTCGCCGGAGGACAAGTGGGCGAAAGGCTGATCCTCGAGACCTCATTTCTGATCGACTTCGAGCGCGAGAACAACCGCGGCATTCCCGGAGCCGCGTTGAGCTTCCTGGAGGCGCACGAAGAGGCGCGGCTCTACATCACCTTCACCGTCGCCGGGGAGCTCGCCGCGGGCCTCTCGCTGGACGGCCGGGCACGGTGGGAGGAGTTCGTTGCTCCGTTTCACATTCTCCCTTTCACGGTCGACACGAGCTGGGAGTACGGGCGCGTGTACCGCTACCTGAAAGAGAACGGTCTCCTGATCGGCGCCAACGACTTGTGGATTGCCGCCACGGCTCTGGCCTATCGCATGCCGGTCGTCACCCGCAACGTCGAGCACTACCGCCGGGTGCCTGACCTCGATGTCCGGTCTTACACCTGACACGACGATGCGCCTCCGAATCGGTCTCTGAGCTCATGGCCTTGGGCCGGGCGGGACGGTCTCGCGCCGCTGTGGCGACCATCTGGCGGCCACCGACCTGGTGCCGCGCGCCGGCATGGTTGACAGAAGCGGCCGACGGTGATATCACCCCTGCCCCGAGGGTGCCGCGCACCAGCGGGGCGGATCCGGGCGCTCACAGGTGGCTGGCTGCAGGCGCGATTTCCCCTAACAATCCGTTGTCGCCGGGCGCCGGGCAGCCATGCGCGTGCTCTTCATCTTCTGCAACTTCGATGACCTGGGATCCTCCGACGCTATCTGTTTCCTTTCCGCCGTACTGAAGCGGCACGGCCACGAGACGCGCCTGATTCACCTGAACAAGGAGATGGGGCCCGACTGGTCCGAGGCCAGCCTGGAGCGCACCGCAGCAGCCTATCGGCCGTCCCTCATCGCGTTTTCCGTGGTGTCCAACCAGTACAAGCACGTAAAGGCGATCGCTGGCTGCCTCCGGCGCGCGACCGCTGCCCCGATGATCTGCGGGGGCATCCATGCCACCTGCCAGCCGCGCGAGATCCTGGACGACAACCTCTTCGATTACGTCTGCGTCGGCGAGGGCGAAGTCGCGCTCCTCGAACTCGTGACGAAGCTGGAGGCGGGTCGGCCGACCGACGACATTCCGGGGATCTGGGTCAAACGCGACGGCCAGATCCGCCAGAACGGGCCCGGTCCGCTGGCCGATGTCGAGCAGCTTCCGCTGCGGGACCACGACATCTTCGACATGCAACGCCTGATCGACAGCAGGCACGGCTGGGTCCGCACGATGACGTCGCGCGGGTGCACCTACAGATGCTCCTACTGCTACAACCATGTTCTCCTCGGCCTGTACGCCGGCAGGCGCACTCCTTTCGTGCGCCGGTACCGCATCGCCAACGTGATCGAGGAACTCAAACACCTGCTCGCAAAGTACCGGAACATCAAGGTGGTGAACTTCGACGATGACATCTTCATGAGCGACGTCGAGTACCTTTCGCAGTTCCTGACTCGCTACCGCGACGAGATCGGCCTTCCGTTCGTGTGCAACGGGCACGTAAGACACCTCACCGAGCCGGTCGCGCGAATGCTGAGAGCATCCGGCTGCCACCTGGTCCGCTTCGGTCTCGAGAGTGGCAGCGAGCGCGTCCGGAACAGCGTCCTCGATCGGCACATGAGCAACGACCAGATCCGGCGGGCGTTCGGGATTGCCCACGCAGCCGGCCTGCCGACGCTCGCATTCATGCAGATCGGCATCCCGACGGAAGGCCGCGACGGCCGCGCGGCCACGCTCGACCTGCTCGCCGAGATCAAGCCATCCCGCTTCCGCTGGTTCTACCAGTTCCCTTTCCCCCACACGCGCCTGCACGACGTTGCCGAGTGCTCCGGCCTGATCGACCGATCCCGGATGGAAACGCTCGAGAACTTCACCGAGGCATCGTGCCTCGACTTCGGCGAAGAAGAGAATCTCGAGCTCGAGAAGCTGCGCCGCACGCTGCACTGGCACGTCAACGTTCGGGCCTTTCCCGCCACGTCGCACTACTACGCGCCGCTAATCGACCGGGTCGCGGCCATGGGCAGGCGCGACTGGAGTCGGGTCGGCTCGGAACTCGAAGGGGAGGACGCGCGTGTCTCGGCCATCCTGTCGAAGCGCGGCGAGGAGCACTACGCGCTCAGATTCAAGACGACGATGGCCGTGCTGACGCCAACGTCCAACGACCTCGAGGCCGCTCTTCAGAACGGCGAACCTCGCCAGCAGCAGGCCGGGTAACGGGGAGACGGACAATGGACTGCGGCGACGACGAGGCGAGGGTCGATCAGCTGGCCGCGCTTCTTCGTGCTGAGATAAGGAAGCACGCGAGCCGCCGGGCTGCAGGTGCCGCGCATCACGCCAAAGCCCCGAGCCCGGTCACACTGGGCTCCCGGGCCGTCTCGGCCCCGTCGGCCTTCCGGCCAACCCGTCGGTTCTCTTCGCATCGCCGGCTCGTAGGCCGCGCCATCGTCCTCTACAAGCGGCTGTTCCTGCCGCTGGTCCGCGCGCCGCTGTCCCTCTATCTCGAGGAACAGGCGACGTTCAACGCGGCCGTGTCCGAGCGGTTCGCGGAGGTGAAGACCAGGCTCGAGGTGCACGAGGACGTCCTCCGCGAGGCGGTGGTTTCTCTGCACGAGACCGCTGAAGCCGCCAGGCGAAGGGAGACGTCCTCGAGCGCCGCGGTCGAGGCGGTGCGCGCGCAGATTCAGGACGTGATCCGCAGCGCGGGGGAGGCCGAGTCACAGCGCGCCTCGCTCGAAGCCAGGGTGCAGGAGCTGGAAAGGCGGGCCTTGTCCGCGGGGGAGGCCCTGGCCAGCCTGACTCGCGACTACGCCGATTGCGTCGCGCTCTTCAGGTCCTCGGCCATCGAACTCACCGCCATGGCCGCGCGGCTCCAGGACCTGGCTGGCGGACCCGCCGCCCGAACCGATGAGCTGGTTACAGCAGGAACGACTGCTCCCCGGCCGAACGCATTGGCCGACCAGGAGTACTTCGAGTTCCAGCAGAAGTTCCGTGGAAGCGAGGAATATGTCCGCCGCCGGCAGGCGATCTACCTCGAGCACTTCGCGAACCACGGGCCGGTCGTCGACATCGGCTGTGGCAGGGGCGAGTTCCTGAGCCTGCTCCGGGAGGCCGGGATCGCCGCCGTGGGCGTGGACTCGAACGCCGCGATGGTCCATCACTGCCTCGAGAAAGGGCTCGTGGCCTGCCTCTCGGACGCCGCTACATACCTCTCTGGCACGGCAGGGAGCATCGGCGGCATCTTCTGCTCGCACGTGCTCGAACACCTGCGGCCTGCGGACCTGCTGGTCTTCCTTCGACTTTGCCGCAAGAAGCTGGAACCCGGCGGCATCCTGGTCATCGAGACGGTCAACCCCTGCTGCCTTTCCACGCACGCGAGCTTCGCGGCCGATCCCGGGCACGAGCGGCCGCTGCACCCGGACTGGCTCGCCTTCCTGCTGGAGACCAGCGGCCTGCAGCCCGTTTCGAGGATGGCGCTCTCCCCGCACCCGGAAGCCGCAAGGCTCGCAACATTCCCCTGGGGTCAGGATCGTCAGGATCGAAACGGCCGATCGCTCGTGCGGCTGTTCAACGACAACGTCGAGAAACTGAACGAGCTGCTCTTCGGCTGCCGCGACTACGCGATCGTCGCCCGCGCACCGTCCGGGCCTGCGGGCTCGGCAGCCGGCAGGCCTGAACCGGCTGCCGCCGACGCTGTCGCCAACCCGTCATGTCAGTGAGGACCGTCCTGATCTGCAGCGTGTCGGTGCCGCTCTTCAGCGGCGGGGCGGAGAGGCTTGCGGCCAGCCTTCACGACGAGTTCGCCAGGCGCGGTTTCGACGCGGACGTGGTCAGCGTGCCATTCCGGTGGTACCCGAAAAGCCAGCTGATCTCACAGGCCCTGATATGGCGCCTGCTCGACCTGCGCGAAAGCAACGGGCGGGCGGTGGACCTTCTCGTGTGTCTCAAGTTCCCGTGCTACCTGGCGGAGCACGGCCGCAAGGTTGTCTACCTCGCCCACCAGTTCCGCCAGGTGTACGACCTGTATGGCACCGAATACAGCGACTTCACGGCGAACGCTCGCGATTCATGGGTCAGGGACAAGATCATCGGCATCGACAACCGCTTCTTGCCAACGGCGAGGAGGATCTTCACCAGCACGAAGAACACCGCGGGCCGGCTTCGCCGCTTCAACGGGATCGAGGCGACACCTCTGCCTCACCCCCCCAAGGACGCCGGGATGTTCTACTGCGGCGGCTACGAGCCCTATGTTCTGAGCGTGGGCAGGCTGGACCGGCTCAAACGCGTCGAGCTCCTGATCCGCTCGCTTCCGCGAGTGACACCCACCCTCCACGCGGTGATCGCGGGCGACGGTCCCCAGAGGGGGCACCTCCACGAGGTTGCCCGCGAGTGCGGGGTGTCGGGCCGGGTCCGCTTCGCCGGCCCCGTCAGCGACGAGGCCCTGCGGAGGCTGTACGCGGACGCGAGGGCCGTTTACTACGCGCCGTTCGACGAGGACTACGGGCTCGTCACGATAGAGGCGTTTCTTTCGAGAAAGCCCGTCATCACGGCCGATGATTCCGGCGGCGTCCTCGAGTTCGTCGAAGACGGCGTCACCGGGTGCGTTGTTCCCGCAGACCCCGATGCCGTTGCTTCTGCCCTGAACGGCCTCGCAACGGATGTGCCGCGGTGCCGCCGCTACGGCGAGGCCGGCCTCGAGGTCGCTAGGGCCGTCACCTGGGATAACGTCATCGAACGCCTCGTTTCGTGATCAAGACGCCTGCCGCCATGAAGATCGCCTACTTCAGCCCGCTCCGGCCCTGCCGCACGGCGGTCGCTGACTACAGCGAGGAGCTCCTGCCACACCTGGCGAGGCACGCCGAAGTGGACCTGTTCGTGGATGGCTACGAGCCTTCAAGCCAGGCGATAAGGATGTTCTACCGGGTCGTGGACTGCTCCGGCCGCGGCGCAACCGCAGTCCTCGATCGCTACGATGCCGTCATCTACCAGGCAGGCAACAGCGGCTTCCACGAATACATTCTCCGCCAGGCGCTTCGACATCCCGGGATTGTCGTCTTGCACGACTACTCCCTGCACGGGCTCTTCGCCGAGATCACCCTCGCGCGAGGCTTTCCCCAGGAGTACATCCAGGAGATGGAGGCCTGCCACGGCGCGGATGGCCGGCGCGCCGCCGAAGCGGTGGTCGCAGGGCTCTACGCACGGCTGTGGGAGACCGCGCCGCTTCGCTACCCCTTGAACCGCAGGTTGATCGAGGCGTCGCAGGCTGTCGTCGTCCTCTCGAAGGCGATCGGCGACCTGGTGAAGGCAGCGAATCCAAACGTTCTGGTCCGCCTGATCCGGCCGCACTGCGAGTCAGGTCCGACCGAGGCAACGCCGTCGGCAGAGGCGCTGGCGGAACTCCGGCAAAGATACGGAATCGGGGCGGCGGCGACGGTGATCGCGACCGTCGGCTTCGTCACGTCTGCGCAGCGGATCCCGCTCGTTCTCGAAGCCGTGGCGGCAGTCGCCGCGCGATACGACGTCCATTACCTCATGGTGGGAGGCAGGAACCCACACCTGGACTTCGGCGACCGGGTCAGGGAGCTCGGACTTGAAGGACGGGTCCATGTCACGGGGCACCTCCCCATCGACGAACTCGTCCGCTGTATCCACCTGTCGGATATCTGCGTTCAGCTGAAGGACCCCACCTGCGGTGAGGTGTCGGGGAGCAGCTGCAGGGTCCTTGGCGTCGGCCGGCCGCTCGTGGTGTTCGATGCAGGCTGGTTCAAGGAACTACCCGACAGCTTCTGCGTCAAGGTGGAGCCCGGGCCGCGGGAGAGAGATTCGCTCCAGGCCGCGCTCGAGGCGTTGGTGAACGACCCTGCGCGACGCGCGGCCATGTCAGAGCGTGCACGAGCTCACCACGCACAGAACTACCGGGCCGACAGGAGCGCGGCCGAGTACATCCGCCTCATCAACGACCTGACGGGCCATGGCAGCCTCTCGTGGTTCGCGGTGAAGATGTCTGAGCTGGGAGTGGGGCCAGAGGACGAGGAGTTCATCCGGGAGGTCGCCAGGGAGGTCGAGGCGCTCGGCCTGCACCCCGACGCGCAGCGTGATTGCCGTCGCCGGTGCAGCGATGCCCGAGGGCCCTGAAGAACCTGAGAACGGGCGGATCGGTCCAGGTGTCCCTGGTCCACCTGTTGCTTGTCAGGGCTGAAACCGGCCTCTGGCGCCTCGTTCATGTCTGATAACGATACGCGCCAGGCCCCCAGGCCGTATTCGTTCGGGCCGCCACCCAAGAGGCGTTCTATGGCAGGTTCAGTGCGGGTCTTGCTCGTGGGGTTCGACGACCACGAGCGTTCGGCTTTCTCTGACTTCCTGGCAGGGAAGCGAATGCAGGTCGTCGAGGCTCGAGACTGCGCCGAGGCATTGTTCCGGATGCGATGCCAGCGCATCGACGCCCTGGTCGCTCCCGGTCAGGCTGGCGCGAACATCCTTACGGCGCTCCAAGGGGAACGCACGATAGCGGACATCCCTGTGATCGGGCTGCTCGACTCTCCGGACGAATCTGCCGATCCCCGGTTCTGCACGACCCGTCCGGCTTCGAGTCCTGCCGCCGATCTCTTCTTCGCTCTTCTGAGCGTGCTCGACTGTCACGCCGGCCGGGTCTCACTCCCTCGCCGCGACGCGAACGGAGTATGCCCGGGCGCCGCCCCACGATGAACTACCTGGCGCCCCAATACGGCCGGCGCGGCTGCGCCGAAGGCGACGAGGCGGCCGGCAGCGGCCTGTAAAGGAACCGATCATCGGACAGATCGCGCAGCTTCTCCCTCAAGGCGGCCGCATCGGGAGCAGCGGCCAGGACCGCCGCGAGGTTTGCCTGGCTGATGACGAGGCCGGCCAGAGAATAGAGGCGCAGCGATCGGCGGTAGCCTTCCTCGAAGTCGTCCGCGCGAACCTGAACGGTCGTGGCGTTGTAGCCCGCTTCCGCCCCGGGCGCGCCAGCCGCGTTTCTGGCCTGCGCCTCGTCCGAGAAGGTTATGGCGAAGCGGTACGGTCCCGGCATTTCGAAGAGCCTCGCCTGGTCCAACCGCTCCACCGCCGTCCGGGCGGCGGTCTCGATACGCCGGCGCACCTCGTCCGGGGGCAGCGGTTCCGCCTTCGTCCGGTCGACGGCGTGCTTGACCGCTGCGTACTGAACCCACGGCATGTGGCGGCGGAGCTCCTTCTCGAGATGGTCGTCGCCGCTCGCCATGATCACCGGCAGGCGGAGCCGCGCAGCGCCCATGCCGAGGATCATCGTCTCGTTGAAGGGGACTCCATTGACTCGATACTCGCGGCCCGCGCCCGAGTAGGTGTGAGAGAGGAAGCCCGAGAGGTTGCCGGCTCCGGCGTGCATCGCGACTGCGACGACCCCGTCGAACGACTGGTCATAGCTGTCCATGTAGATGTCGAACGAGTTCTCACGCTCGATCATCTTCGCCGGTGCCAGCAGCCTCTGCTCGATGACGTCCGGCTCCGTCGTGTTGCCCGATCCATGGCCGTCGACGACGACGATCTCCTCCACTCCGGCTGCCTTCAAACCCGCGATAGCGGCGTTGACATCATCGGTCAGCGCCTCGCGGCCCGAGGCGTACTCGGCCGGATGGCTGAACTCGGTGTGGGCGACGTCGGTTGCGCGCGACACCCCCTCCATGTCGCAGAGCACGAGCACCTTGAGCTTGCGGGCCGGCTGTGGCGGGGCAGTAGCGGCCGCGGGAGGGCGTGCCTGGCCGGCCTGCAACAGAACGGATGCCGAAAGGACGGCAACAAGGGCACCGAGCAGCGCGACAGGTCGCATGTAAACCTCCAGAGCAGGCGATCGCGCCGGATTCTACTCCGGGCGGTCGTGCGGTGTCGCTGTGAAGGGAACGCCCTTTCCATGCTGCCGATCTCGGAAGGCGCACGAGTGGGGTACGATCGTCGGTGCGCCGGGACGGGCTGCAAGCGAGAATGAAACCTCCCTCGATTCCGCTGGACCGGGTTGAAGCGCTTGCCCCGGCCTGCTTCCGCCTCGAGGTGCCCGGCGCCTACGGGGACGCGAACGGGCACATGAACATGCGCTGGTTCGTGGCGATATTCGACGACGCTGGGGATGCGATCTACGAACGGCTGGGACTCACGCCCGAGTACCGCCGCGAGCTTGGCATCACGACCTTCGACCTCGAACACCACACGCACTTCCTGAGCGAGGTGGTGCCCGGCGACACCGTCGCCGTCTACGTCCGCTTCGTCGGGCACTCCGCCAAGCGGTTTCACTACCTGATGTTCATGGTGAACGAGTCGCGCGCCAGGCTCGCGGCGATCTTCGAGTGCATCACGACGTTCGTCGATGCCCGATCGCGCAAGGCAACGGCGATGCCGGCTGACATCCAGGCGGGAATCGCGGAGTGGGTGGCGCGCGATACGGCCCTGGGCTGGCCTGCACCGGTCTCGGGTTCGATGCGCGCGTAGGTCACGCGCGTGCCGGTCGCGCTTCCTGTCGCTGCCCTGTCACTCCGTGCCGCTCGTGCCGCTTGAGACATCCTCTCAGGTTTCGCGTTCCTGCACGGGCCCTACAGGTTCAGCCAGTACGAGCACTTGACCAGGAACACGTTGGTCGCGCGAAGGTCGAACATCGAACGGACGTCCCGTCCGAAGCGGAACCTCCCGTCCGAAGAAGAATCCTCACGGCCCTGTTGCCAGACGACGTAGATGGCCGAGCCGGGCCTGTATTCCCAGCGCAGGACGTTCGTCATCCGGAACGACCTGTAGTTGAAGTCCGGCTCTCCGGCGTAGGCGAACGGCTCGAACTGGCTGGCGAAGTTGGTCGCGCCGGGCCGGACGAGACGCTTGAAGTCGCTATAGAGCCCGGCCGAAACGAACGGCTGCGCGTACACCTGGACGGAGAGCTCCGGAGTGATCGTGTAGTTGACCCGGGTCGTGACGCCCAGCGTCGTCTGGCGAATCCGGCCGAAGACGTACCTGGTGGCTGGGGCCTCGCCGAGGTTGTCGACCCACTGGGTGTCCTCGTTCTGCTTCTCGAAATGAATACCGCTGCTGACGGAGAGGAACGAGGTCGGGCGAAACGTGATCGAGGGGTCGAACCCGAAGGCGGACGAGTCCGACTCGTCCGCCCAGTTGAATCCCTGCCAGGAGGCGTGAACCATCTTCCGATCGTCCGTCTGCACGTAGTACCAGACGTTCCAGCCGCGCTTGGACCGAATGGCCGGCCCTCCGCGGGTGGCGCGATCGTCCAGGCCTGAATTCTCGACGTTGAAACCTGCCCCGGCCGCCCAGTTCGACGCGAGCACCACGTGGGCGTTGACGTTCGCCCCCTGGAAGCGCGACTCCCCGCCGAAGTTCCATCCCGCCCACTCGTTCAGGTTGAGCCGGAAGCTGCGGTAGACCCGGGTAGGCGTGTCCCAGCGGATCTGGACCCATCCCGATTGCTGCACTGTGTCGGCGCGCTTCACGTAGCCGATGTCGTTGATGTCGAAGCCGGGGGTCTTGTAGCCGCCGTTGAAGCTGAAACGAAGACGGGCGCCGCCGATCTTCTGGAAGCTCACCATTCCCGCGTGGCCGTTGAGCGAGGTCCGCGTCGGGTCGTACGCCAGATGCTCCGCGTCCGGGCGCTGGTAGTTGTGAACGGCATTCCGTTGAAGTGCGTCGATCGCGGCGGAGTCGCCTCGGACAGTGCTCCCGGCCCAGTAGCCGGTGATCGAATACCGCTGGCTTCCGAGCCTCCAGTCCCAGTTGACCCCTCCGGTGGTCGCGCTCGCGGGAAGGTCGGGAAGGTCGGGGCTGAATCGGCGGGCAGTGCTCGTGACCATGAAGCCGAGCGAGGATTGATCGCTCCACTCGCGCTTGGCTTGAACCACCGCGAAGTTGGTCAGCGGTTCCACGGTTTCCGACCATCGCCGATCGTTCATCGCGAGGCTTGCCCGCTCGCTGGACGTGACCGCCTCGAGGGCACCGATCGCGAAGCGCCCGACGCGGCCCGTCAACTTGGCAGCGCCGAGGATGGTTGTGAGCGCGGGCGACGCCGTGTGGCCGCCATGGGGCGCCTCGGGTCTGCCGTGGGGTTGGCGGCCGATCCGTCGGGTGTAGAAGAGGCCGGTGCAGTTGCCGTCGTTGCAGTCCACGTCGAACTTGAGGTTGCCCGACCCCTCGACGAAGAACGGCCGACGCTCCTGGTAGAACGTCTCGAACGCCGTCAGGTTGACGACCGCGGGATCCGCCTCGACCTGGCCGAAATCGGGGTTCAGAGTCGACGTCAGGGTGAGGCCGGGAGTGAGCGCGTATTTCAGGTCCGCGCCGACGGCGCCAGCCGGGTCCGGCGACTTGAGGAACGGGTTGCCGGCGGAGACCGGCTGGGTCCGCATCTGGCCGACGAAATACGGGGCCAGTTCGAGCCTTCGTGCCGCCCCGGCCAGCTTCAGCCCCCTGAGCTCCCCGAACTGCGACACGAAGCCAGGCTTGCTCTTCGCTATGAGCGGCCAGGACGAAGTCTCGTTCAGCCGCCCGATCTTGCGCGTGACCGAGAAGCCGAAAGTGCCTGTGGCGCCGGGCACGAAGCGAAGCTGCGAGAACGGCACGCGGAACTCGGCAGTCCAACCGGTGTCATCGCGGCCGACAGCAACGTCCCAGACGGCGTCCCAGCTCGGGTCGCTGTTCCCGTCCGCGAAGTAGTAGCGGTCCTGTTTCACGCCCGCCGGATTGACGGCGAACTCGTACGCGGTCCGGCGGTCGCAGTACGAATCGATCGCCACGCGGATCCAGTCCGACGGCGAATCCGAATCGCGCCTCGTGAGAATGCCGACAATCCTGCCCGGATCTTCGTCGAACGCGCGGACGGCGACGTAGAGGTATGTCTCGTCGTAGACGACCCGCACCACGGTCTGGCTGGCCGGCGGCGCCCCTTCTTTCGGATCACGCTGAAGGAAGCCCGTTATCTCGATCGCCCGCTCCCAGGGCGCCTCGTCGAACTTGCCGTCCAGGACGATGGCCTCATCCCGGGCAACCGCGGCCGCCTCGGCCCTGACCGCCGGCGGGCCACTCGCCGCCGCCATGGCCGGCGTCAGCAAGGAGACGAGAACGTAGAGGCGGATGACTCCGCCACCGGACAGCAGGCGCAGATCCAAGCCAGAGACCTCCTGCTGTCCATAGACGAGGATTCGCCCCAGAAGGTTGGCAACACCTCGGCGGCACCGGAAGAGGCAAGCCCCGCCGGTACCTGTTCCGGTCGCACAGGCCCGGTTCAGACACGCATCGGCAAACCGTCGTGGAGTCGCTGTTTGACACTCTGCTTGACACTCTGCACCCATGCCTCATAATCGTCGAAGCCGGACTGCGACCCACCCGGCCGCCCGGAGAGCGCGGCGGCGCGAGAGCCGCGCGTTTGCTCCGGGAGAGGACCCGCCATGCCGACTTCCCTGGTGATCCTCGGCGTAGTCGTCGTGATCGGCCTGTGGTTGATTGTCACCTACAACCGCCTGGTCAGTCTCAGGAACCGAACCGAGAACGGCTGGAAGCAGATCGATGTCCAGTTGAAACGGCGGCACGACCTGATCCCGAACCTGGTCAACGCCGTGAAGGGGGCCATGGAGTTCGAACGTGGGACGCTCACCCAGGTGCTCGAGGCGCGCGCCAGGGCGCAGGCCGCGACAACCCCTGCAGACTCGGCGCGCAAGGAGGGCGAGCTCACGCAGGCGCTGGGCAGGCTGTTCGCGCTCGCGGAGAGCTACCCGGTCCTGAAGTCGAACGACAACGTGAAGATGCTCCAGGAGGAGCTGGCGTCGACGGAGAACAAGATAGGCTTCGCGCGCCAGTTCTACAACGACGTGGCGACCGCCTTCAACATCACCCAGCAGAAGTTTCCGGCGAACCTCGTTGCCGGCCCGCTCGGATTCAAGGCGGCCGAGCTCTTCGAGGTGACCGAGGAGGCTGAACGCGCCGTGCCGCAGGTGGACCTGTCGACGTCGAAATAGCGCGGCAAGGCCGATGCCCGTCAACATCTACGAGCAGCAGGCCTCGAACCGCCGCCGGACGTGGGCGGTCATGTTGGTCTTCGTCGCGTTTCTCTTCCTCTTCGGCTACGCCTTCGACCGCTTCTACTTCGACCTCCAGTACCCCGTGACGGGCGCCGTGGCCCTCCTCTTCGGCGGTGGTTCCGCCGTCAGCAGCTACTTCCGCGGCGATCGCGCCATTCTCGCATCGTCCGGGGCACTCCCTTTCGACCAGATGGAGATCGAGCGCGCGACGCCGGAGGAGAAGTTCAAGCTGCGGCAGCTCGAGAACGTCGTCGAGGAGATGAGGATTGCCTCCGGCCTGCCGCGGCCGCGGCTGTACATCGTCCCGGACCCTGACCCGAACGCGTTCGCGACGGGGCGTGACCCGGAGAGGGCGTCGATCGCCGTGACCCGCGGGCTGATCGACACGGTGAACCGTGACGAGCTCCAGGGAGTAATCGCTCACGAGTTGAGCCACGTGAGGAACTACGACATCCGCCTCATGACAGTGGTGGCCGCTCTCGTCGGCGCCATCGCTCTCCTTTCCGACTGGGCAGGCAGAGGGCTCAGCTTCGGCGGCGGGCGACGCAGCAGCAGTGGAAAGGACGGCGGCAAGGGAAGCGGGGGGATAGGGATCTTCGTCCTTGTCGCGTGGGTTGCGTCCGTGATCCTGGCTCCCGTCGTCGCCCAGTTGCTGGCGATGCTCGTATCGCGCAAGCGCGAGTACCTCGCCGACGCGTCGGCGGCCGAGATGACGAGGAACCCCCTGGCGCTTGCCAGCGCCCTCGAGAAGATCGAGGCGGCAGCCGGCCCGACCCGCTCGATCAAGCGGGGGACGGCCAACCTGTGTATTGCCGATCCTCTCGCGCGGCCACTGGGCCGCCGGGAGGGTCGGCTGGCCAGCCTTTTCGCCTCGCACCCGCCAATGGAGAAACGCGTGGCGGCGCTGCGCGAGATGGCCTACATGTAGGTGCCGATGCCCGACATACCTGCAAGAGAAGGCGGCTACGTGGCGCTGCAGGCGAGCAGCCCGCCTGTGCGGACCCAAGTCGGCTGCATGACCGCGCTCGGTGCGCCGCTGCTCCTGGTGGGCGGAGGGCTGATCGCTGTCTTCTTCATCAATCCTGCCGGAACGGGCGAACCGCTCGTGATGCCGGTCGTCGGGGGGCCTTCGCCCTCGTGGGGCTGGTGCTCCTCTGGGGCGCGGCGCGTGGGGCGCGCGGAGCCCGAATCCCGCCTCCCGAGGTGGCGATCGCCTACGGCGTGCTGGCGCCTGGTGCCGCCGTGAAGGTCAGGCTGAGGCAACCCGGGCCGGTCGAAATCGATTCGCTCGTCCTGAAGGCGAGCTGCCAGCGCAAGTACAAGAGGCAGGTTCGAGCCGGCTCGGCCTCCACAGTGGAAGACACCGAAGTCCTCTGGGAAGCGCTGATCGTCGAGGTGCTCGACGAGAGCGTTCCCGCCGGAGGCGTTCTCGAACGGGAGGGCTTGCTTTCGTTGCCGCCGGACGCGCGGCCCACGGGCGCGGCCGCACCTGATGGCTACATCCGCTGGCAGCTCGAGGTGTCAGCCGACGCCGGTTTCATGCGTGCCATCCACCGCGCCTTCGACTTCCGTGTTGAAAGCCGGACCGGGGGGAACCGGCCAGAGACGGCCGCCGTTTCGGACTGGGTAGAACGCCTGATGCCCGGACGCCCGGCAGCCTCCACGACGCCTCCGGCCCAGCCCGCTCGCAGCAGGGCCGAAGCCCGCCCTGTCATCCGGTCGGGGAAGGGGAAGAGCGGGGTGCGCGGCAATGCCGGCTGCCTCGTCATCGGCGCGGGGTTCCTGCTCTGCGGGGCTGCCTTCCTGTGGATGTTCTTCGGCGGCGCGGCGTTCAGAGGGAGAGGGAATCCGTACATGGCGCTCTTCGCGGGCGCACTCTTCGCAGGTGTCGGCGCGGTTGCCTTGGGTGCAGGCGTTCTGTCGTTCCTTCCGTCACCGCAGAAACGCGGCAGGCGACAGAGCAGATGACCTTCCGAGGGCCCCGCCAGGGCCCTGCCGCGCCGCTGCGATAGCTCGCATCAATCCACCGGCCTGAGCCGCATGCGGCCGGCAAGGAAGCGGCCCGTGGCGCTCCGTATCGTACAATCGAGCATTCCGGGAACATCGAGGCTGGAGATCTGCCAATGCCACTGAAGTTCGGATGGGCTGCCGCGCTCGTTGTCGCTGCCACGCTCGGCGCGAACGCAGGCCGCGCGCAACCGGCCCCCGGCGCTGCACCTGCGCAGGGGCCGGTCGAGCACGAGATGAAGATAGCGCTCGATCCGGCGACGCATCGGCTCGTCGTGTCGGACAAGATCGCTCTCGCCTCTCGGCCTCCCGGCGGGAGCGTGGATTTCGTGCTGAACGCGGCCCTGCGACTGGTCCGCGCCGAGCCCGCAGCAACCGAGGTGCCTGTCAGCGCAGGCGGCGCGTTCTTCGGCATCAACAGCACCGCGAACCTGGGGAGGCAGGTGAAGGTCAAGCGCTATCGCGTCAGCCTGCCCCCGGGCGCAACGCCTGAGGTGACACTCGCCTACGAGGGCGAGGTCGATTTCGGGCTTTCGGACGAGAAGGAACAGTACACGCGTGGCTTTCGAGAGACCGCAGGAATCCTCGGCCCCGAGGGCGTCTACCTGGCGGGAAGCGGTTTCTGGTACCCCGCGTTCGACCAGGAGCTCCTGACCTTCACGCTCGAGGTCGAGCAACCAGCCGGCTGGCACGTGATCTCCCAGGGCAACGGTACCTCACGCGGAGCTGACGGCCGCGCCAGGTGGGACTCGGGCGGCCCGATGGACGAGATCTACCTGGTCGGCGGCCCGCTCCACCCTTTCCGTGACAGCGCTGGGTCGGTCGAGACGTCGGTCTACCTCCATGACGCGAACGACGAACAGCTGGCGAGCAAGTACCTCGCGGCGACGGCGCAGTACCTCGAGATGTACCGTGAGCTCATCGGTCCATACCCTTACGGCAAGTTCGCCCTGGTCGAGAACTTCTGGGAGACCGGCTACGGGATGCCGACCTTCACGCTGCTCGGTCGCGAGGTGATTCGCTTCCCGTTCATCATCACCTCATCCTACCCGCACGAAATCCTTCACAACTGGTGGGGCAATTCGGTCTTCGTCGACTACCAGGGCGGCAACTGGTGCGAGGGGCTGACGGCGTACCTGGCAGACCACCTCATTCAGGAACAGCGCGGCGCCGGCGCCGAGTACCGCCAGTCCACGCTTCAGAAGTACCGCGACTACGTGAAGGAGGGCCGGGACTTCCCCCTGATCGAGTTCAGGTCGCGCCACAGCGCATCGACCGAGGCCGTCGGCTACGGCAAGGCGCTCATGGCGTTCCACATGCTCCGGCTGGCGATCGGGGACGACGGGTTTCGCGGAACCATTGCGCGCTTCTATCGTGACTTCAAGGGACGGCGCGCGTCTTTCGCAGATTTGGAGCGAACTGTCGAAAGCGTGACGGGGCGCGACTTCAGCCGGTTCTTCGCCGACTGGGTCGGACGTGCGGGGGCGCCCGTCCTTGCCGTGGAGGCTACGGCGGTAAGGCGCGAAGGCGGAGCAGGGCCAGGCTACATCGTCGAGGCCACGCTCAGGCAGACACAGGGCGGCGAGCCGTTCGCCGTCGATGTGCCAGTCGTCTTGCAGACGGCAGGTGGCACTGTGCGTCAGGTCGTGCGGCTCGAGCGAAACGAGGTGCGCTTGTCGATTGCCGCGCCCGGCGCGCCACTCGCGCTCCACGTGGACCCGGGATTCGACGTCTTTCGCAAGCTCGACCCGAGGGAGACGCCGCCGTCGATAGGCCAGATCTTCGGCGAGCCGCACATCCTCGCCGTGCTGCCGTCGGCCGCCCCCCGCGCCGAGCTCGAGGCGTGGCGTTCGCTGTTCGAGGGCTGGAGAAGCGACAGCCATGCTATCGAGACGCGCCTCGATACCGAACTCCAGAGCGTGCCATCTGACCGCGCCGTCTGGATTGCCGGGCGCTCCAACAAGTGGGCGGGCAGATACTTCAAGAGCGGCGGCGGGATGACGGTTGGACCGGAGGCAATCGAGGTCGATGGCGAGCGGATGGCGCTGCCGGGTCACTCGCTGGTCGTGACGATACGCCACCCGGAAAACGCGGGGAAGGCAATCGGGTGGCTTGCTGTCGAACCAGCAGCCGCATTCCCCGGCTTCGGGCGCAAGCTCCCGCACTACGGCAAGTACTCCTACCTGGGCTTCGAGGGAACGGAGCCGGTGAACGTGCTGAAAGGGCAGTGGCAGCAGTCCGACTCGCCACTGAGCGTAGACCTGCGCGGCCTCTCGTCGCGCGCCGGGGCCAGCGTTCCGGCCATCACTCCTCCGCTTCCGCCCGATCCGCGCAAGGCGCTCGCCGAACTGCCGCCCGTATTCTCGGAGAAGGCAATCATGGAGCACGTCTCATGGCTGGCAAACCCGGCAAGAGAGGGCAGGGTGCCGGGAAGCGAGGGCCACGAGGCAGCGGCGAAGCACATAGCAGACCGCTTCAAGGCTGCCGGCCTCTTGCCGGGCGGCGAGGGCGGAAGCTACTTCCAGTCGTTCACCATGCAGGGGCCCGACGGCAAACCGCACATCGTTGCCAACGTCGTCGGCTACATCCAGGGCACCAAGACCGACTGGGAAGGCCAATCGGTCGTCGTCTCGGCGCACTACGACCACCTGGGCCGCGGGTGGCCGGACGTGCACAAGGGGGACGAGGGGAAGGTGCACCCTGGGGCCGACGACAACGCGAGCGGCGTGGCCGTCCTGCTCGAACTTGCGCGCGCCATTGCCGCCGAGGGGAAGCCCTCGCGGTCGATCGTCTTCGCTGCGTTCACGGGAGAGGAAGCCGGGCTGGCTGGCTCCCGCCACTACACGCGCCACGCGGGCCGCTTTCCCGTCGACAAGGTGACGGGCGCAATCAACATCGACACGGTGGGACGGCTGGGAAGCGGCCGCCTGTCGGTGCTGGGAACGGCGACAGCGTCCGAGTGGCAACACATCTTCCGAGGGGCGAGCTTCGTGACGGGCGTCGAGAGCAGGAACGTCCCCGAACCGCTCCAGTCTTCCGACCAGGCGGCCTTCATCGAGAAGGGCGTGCCGGCGGTTCAGATCTTCACGACCGCCCACGGAGACTACCATCGCCCCACGGACACCGTCGACAAGATCGATAGTGCTGGCCTGGTGAAGGTGGCGACGTTCGTACGAGAAGGCGTCGCGTACCTGGCGGAGCGGCCCGAACCGCTCACCAACATGATTTCCGGCGCGAAGGCGCCGCCGCCCGCTGCGACAGGCGGAGCTGGGGTGCCGAAGCCGGCAGGGGGCAGGCGCGCAAGCCTCGGCACGGTGCCGGACTTCGCGTTCGCCGGACCCGGCGTGCGCGTCAGCGGTGTCGTGCCTGGTTCCTCCGCCGAGAAGTCGGGCATCGAGGAAGGGGACGTCCTCGTTGCCATCGACGGCAAACCGATAGCCGACCTTCAGGGGTACTCCGATATCCTGCGGGGGCTCGAACCGGGCCAGACTGTCGAAGCGACAATCTTGCGGGCCGGGAGCGAGATGAAGCTGAAGGTCACCCTGGGAGAGCGCTGAGGCGCGAAACGCTGAAAGGGAAGACTGACCCGATGCCCCATTCGAGGTGGCATCGAGCACGTCGCCGGGCGGGAGCGGCCGTGCTGCCAGCGCCTACATGGACCTGGATTCGAGCTTTGCGTATTCGGACCGTGCCTGCAGGAGCAGCGGAATGTCCGCGTCCGCGTTCCTCCACAGCCGGAAGAACTCGTCGTAGGCCTTGCGCGCCCCTTCGACATCGCCTGCCATCGCGCGCGACCGCGCAAGCCCGAGGTGTGCCGCGACGTAGGGGACGCCGAGCGGATGCAGTCCCCGGTGCTGGACGACGACGGTGAATGCCTCCGCCGCCTGCTCGCCCTGCTTGAGGGCCAGGTGCGCCTGACCGCGAATGAAGGAGGCGATCACCGCGTCTGCGGTCCTGCCTTCCCACGATCGAGCCGGTTCGAGAGCGCGAAGCGCGCCGGCGGGGTCGCCGCGTGCCAGCAGGATTGAAGCCTCGAAGGCGGGCCGCAGCACCGCTGCGGTTTCCGGCAGGTGGTCCATCTCTTCGGCGGCGGCATCGAAGACGGGCCTGGCGCCGGCGGCATCGCCGCTCAGGACGAGCGCAAAGGCGAGCGCGATGCCCTCGCCGTGTGCCGCTTGTGTCGCCAGGCGCCTGACCTCTTCCCTGGTCCGCGAGGTGTTGCCGGCCAGCGCTTCCGACACCACCTGGTTCGCCCGGGCGCCGACCCCCCGCTCCGGGAAGCCGTTTTGTTCGGCCTGCTCGGCTATGGTGGCCGAGAGTGCCCGCGCATCGCGGAACCGTCCCTCGAACAGCGCGATCTTGTGGTCGACGGCCTGGCGCTCGGCGTTGTAGTTCGTGCCCTTCAGCGCCTGCGCGTGCTCGGCCATTCCGGCGATATCGCCTGCGAGGTAGTCGAGCATGTAGAGCGAGAGGTGGGTCTTCGGCGACGGCCCGAGCTCGCGGACCTGCCGTTCGATTTCTTCGCGTGCGATGTCGAACCGGCCCAGCGCCGCCTGGACCTCCGCGATCATGTCGCGCGGCAGGCGGCTGCGCGAATCGAGTTTCGAAGCCTCCCTGAAAGCCTCGAGCGCCGCCTCGTAGTCGCCCTGCTCGAAAGCTATCACCCCGAGGTTGTGCGCCGGGATGTAGTCGTGCGGGTAGGTCTGCCGCCAGATGTCGTACACCTGGCGCGCGCGCCCGGGGTCCAGCAGCACGCTCGCGTTGTAGTGCGCGGTGATGTACAGCCGTTCGCGCTCGCTGGCGCGCTCGCGCATCTCGAATGCCTTTCGGTAGAACTCGCGCGACTGCTCTACTTCGCCCATGTTGCCGTAGACGGTTCCTAGGCGTCCGTAAGCCATCGCGAACTGCGCGTCGAGTTCGATCGCGCGGCGGTAGAACGGGATCGAGTCGATTTCCAGCCCGGCGGCCCGCTTCCTGTCGCCGACAGCGAAGCTCTTCAGTGCCTCGAGCGAGGGCGTGGTCGCCTGGAAGAGCGGCTGGTCCAGCCTCGCGATCGATGAGAGCGACTCGCCGAGACGGCCTCGCATGGCCGATGTAGCGCTGCCGAGCGCAGCCAGTACCTCTTCCTTCCGTCCTGCCTCGACCTGCTCGCGCGCGATGGGCTCTCCCGTTGCGCACGACTCGGCAGCGAGAGTGAGCACGTAGCTGGAGCCGAGCCGCGCTATCTCGCCGGTCATAATTGCCGGCACTCCCATGCGCTGGCACATCTCGCGGCCGACCTCGCGCGTGAGCGGCGATTCCGGCTGGCGGGCCATCAGGCGCAGCATTTCCTGCGTCTGTTGCGTCGAGACGACGTTGACGTAGGGCGACTCCTCGAGCTTGATGGCGAGAGCTTCGCGCAGCGTACCGTCGAAGTCCGGATCTCCCGTCTTGTTGTCGAAGTCAGTCACGATGACGGCGTCGCCCTCCGACAAGCCGTCGCCGCTCCCGAACGGCCAGCCGAGCACCGCGGCGCCCAGCAGTCCGCCCGCGACGATGGTGACGGCGGCGAGCGCCGCCAGAGGCACGGCGCGGCGCCTCGGTTTCGGCGGAGCTGGGTGCGTCGTCCCGCCGGCGGGCAGCGCCTCGCTGCTTTCCGGCTGGCCGGCGCTTCCCGGCTGGCCGGTGCCCCACGAAGCGGATGCCACGGGACCGGAGCCCGCCGCGAGGCCGGTCGCCGCGGCGACGGCCGGATCCGATGCCCTTTGGAGGCGCCTGAGGTCCGAGGCGAGATCGGAAACGCGCTGGTAACGGCGATCCGGGTCCTTCTCGATCGCGCGCGCCAGAATCCGCTCGAATGCTTCCGGCAGCTCGGGTCTCAACGAAGTCGGCGCCGGCGGCATTCGGTTGAGGATGCCGTCGAAGACTATGGCGGCGGTTGCGCCGTCGAACGGGCGCTGGGCTGTGGATATCTCGTAGAGGACGAGTCCCAGCGAGAAGATGTCCGAGCGGCAGTCGAGGCGCTCGCCGCGCGCCTGTTCCGGCGACATGTAGGCGACGGTCCCCAGCGTGGTGCCGCTGCGGGTCTTGTCCCCCTCCGCGATCCTCGTCTCGACGGCGCTCTGGCTCGAATCCTCCGAGGGCTCCACTGCCTTGGCGAGGCCGAAGTCCACCACCTTGGCGCGCCCGCCCATCGTGAGGAAGATGTTGCCGGGCTTGATGTCCCTGTGCACCAGCCCCTTCTCATGGGCCGCCTGCAGCGCGTCCGCCACCTGTATGCCGACGTCGAGGACCTGCTCGAAGGGCAGCGGGGCACGCGACGCAAGTTGCTGGAGCGTCTGGCCTTCGAGCAGCTCCATCGCCAGAAACGGCCGCGGGCCGGCGTCGTTGATCTCGTAGATGGTGCAGATGCCCGGATGATTCAGCGCCGCCGCCGCGCGGGCCTCGCGCAGGAAACGATCGTGAATTGTCCTGTCCTTCGCGAGCGCCTCCGAGAGGAACTTGAGCGCGACGGGACGCCCGAGCTTCAGGTCGTCTGCACGCAGCACGACGCCCATTCCACCCGCCCCGAGCTCCGAGGTGATCCTGTAGTGGTCTATTGTTGTGCCAATCATGCCCTTGTGTCTTTAGACGGTCCGGGTGAGCCGGAGGATCGGGATGACGGGTGAAGCAAAGCCCGCGCCGCGATCGTGGCCTGCACGAACCGCGAAGGCAGGCTACGGCCGAGCTTCTCGGCCACGGTGGTCGATGCGGACATGACCGCGTCGATGCGCACACCCGTCTCGATTCCAAGCCCGTCCAACATGAAGATGAGATCCTCGGTCGCCAGGTTCCCGGCGGCGCCGGGCGCGTAGGGACATCCCCCCAGGCCCCCGCACGAGGCATCGTACGTGGAGATGCCGTGGAGGAGCCCGGCCATCACGTTGGCGAGAGCGGTTCCCCTGGTATCGTGAAAGTGAAGCGCGATGCGCTCTGCCGGCACACGCAACAGGATCTCGTCGAGCAAGCGCCCCACCTGTCCCGGGTGCGCGGCCCCGGTTGTGTCGCTGATTGCGACCTCGTCGACCCCAAGCCCCAGCATGCGACCCACGAGGTCGACGACCTTTTCAGGAGCGACGTGGCCCTCGTACGGGCAGCCGAAGCAAGTCGAGAGGTAGCCCCGGACCGAGATGCCATCGGCGCGCGCGGCGCGGCACACCTCCTCGTAGGCCGCCATCGACTGGTCTATGGACTTGTTGATGTTGCGCCGACTGAAGGTCTCAGACGCAGCCGCGAACACTGCCACGCGGCGCAGCCCTGCAGCAGCCGCGCGCTCGAGGCCGGCGAGATTGGGAACAAGGGCGGTGTAGCGGACGCCGGGCTTGCGGCGGATCCGCCTGCACACCTCGTCGGTTGCCGCCATCTGCGGCACCCACGTTGCGCTGACGAAGGCGCCAACCTCTATGGTCGGCAAACCAGCGTCGCTGAGGCCGTCGATGAGGTCCACCCGGTTTTCTACCCCGACCGTTACGGCCTCGTTCTGCAGCCCGTCACGCGGCCCGACCTCGACAACGGTCACCGCCTTCGGCATCCGATCCTGGAAGCTCACTCTCGTTCGTCCTTCGGCATCGCACGCGAGCATGTCAGCGGTCAGCGATCAGCTATCAGCGATCAGCTTTCAGCGGATTCCTCATTCCTCAGTCCTGTCCTGGTGCTCCACCAGCTCGACCAGGAGAGCGCCGGGCTGAACCAGGTCGCCCGGTTTGCAGTGGACCGCGGCGACGCGGCCGTCGTGCGGTGCGCGGAGCGGCAGCTCCATCTTCATCGCTTCGAGCTTGAGGAGAACGTCTCCTCGGCGGACCGATTGTCCCGCCTCGACCACGATCTCGACGACGGTCGCCGGCATCGGGGCGACGGCGCTCTCGCCCCCGGGGGCGCCGACGCTCGGCGCGGTTGGTGCCTTGCTCCCCGGCTTCGCCAGATCCACGTCGAACATGTGCCCGCCGACGAACACTTGCCACCGCGCGCCGGTCCCTGCGATCCACACTCGCCACACGCGGCCGCGACCGGACACGATGTACTCGCCGCTCCCCACGCGGCGAACATCCAGCGGCTCGGGTGTGCCCTGCACGAGGATGGCCGAGCCCTTGCCTGAGCCTTCCACGTGGAGCTCGAACTCGACCGCCTGCCCGGCTACCTCGACCACTCGCCTGTGAGACATCGGCGCTTACTCAGATCGCAGTTCCCACCTGCACCGTACTTTGCCCCGGCGGTCGCGGGTCTCGTTCGGGCAGCAACGTGAACGCCTCGGCCCGCGAAGTTGCCTGGGAGCGTTCAGGGCGTGCCAATCCAGGCCCGCCACCCGGTCAGCCCGTCCCATGGGTCGTTCCTGGCAGCTCCCGGTTCCCCTTGCAGCGCGCCACGATTTCCGCCGCTCACATCTTCGAACGCCGCAACAGCCGCGACGACCTCGATCGGAAGGCCGTCAGGCGTTCCCGCCAGAAGGTCGGCCGGGACGTCCTGGAGGAACCACGTGTCGAGGTCACCCGAGCGAACCGCCGGGTGCTGCAGCAGCCGGACGAGGAAAGGGACATTGGTGCGGGGGCCGAGGATTGCGAACTCCGAGAGGGCAAGCCTCGCGCGCTCGAGCGCCATCGACCGCGTTTCGCCGTGGGCGACCAGCTTGGCGAGCAAGGGGTCGTAGTTGACCGGCACGTTGCAGCCTTCCGCCACGCCGCTGTCTATCCGGATGCCCGGGCGGCACGGCGGCCGATAGAGCGTGAGGCGCCCGGCCTGCGGCAGGAAGTCGTTGGCGGGGTCCTCCGCGTAGATTCGACACTCGACCGCGTTGCCGCGCTGGGCGACGTCCTGCTGTCGAAAGGCGATCGGCCTGCCGGCTGCCACCTGGAACTGGGCGCGCACGAGGTCGATGCCGGTCACTGCCTCCGTCACCGGGTGCTCGACCTGGAGTCTGGTGTTCATCTCGAGGAAGTAGAAGCGCGCTTCGTCGCCCGTCCCTTCGACCAGGAACTCGATCGTACCCGCGTTCCGGTAGTCGATCGCTCTGGCTGCGGCGACGGCCGTGGCCGTCATGCGCTCGCGCAGGGCCGGCGTTACTGCCGGCGATGGGCTCTCCTCGACGATCTTCTGGTGGCGCCGCTGCACGGAGCAGTCACGCTCGAAGAGGTGCAGCACGTTGCCGTGACCGTCCGCCAGGAGCTGGATTTCGACGTGCCGCGGGCGTTCGACGACCCGCTCGATGTACAGCGTCTCGTCTCCGAACGCCACTCTTGCCTCGTGCCGTGCTCCCTCGAGAGCCTGCGCCAGGTCCTCCGCGCAGCGGACCATCCGCATGCCCTTGCCGCCACCGCCGGCCGACGCCTTGATCAGCAGCGGGAACCCGACGCGCGCGGCAGCTTCCCTGAAGGCAGCCTCTGACTGGTCGCGCGGCGTCTCTCCGGGGACGACAGGGATGCCTGCCCTCGACATCGAGGCACGCGACCCGATCTTCGAGCCCATCGTCTCGATCACGCTTGCGGGCGGGCCCACGAAGACAAGGCCTGCGCCGGCGCACGCGTCGGCGAACTCCGCGTTCTCGGCGAGGAAGCCGTAACCTGGGTGCACCGCGTCCGCGCCCGTTTGGCGCGCCGCGTCGATGACGGCGCCTGTGGAGATGTAGCTCTCGGCGGCCGGCGCGGGACCCACGCGCGCCGAAACGTCAGCCATGCGAACGTGAAGCGCGTCGGAGTCGGCGTCCGAGTAGATCGCGATGCCAGTCAGGCCGAGCTCGCGGCAGGCGCACAGTATGCGGACTGCAATCTCGCCGCGGTTGGCAACGAGCACGCGCCGGATCACCCTTGCGCCCACGGCGGCTGACCCTTCTCGAGGAAAGCGCGTATGCCGGAGCGGCCCTCCTCGGACGCCCGGCGTTCGGCGATGGCCGCGATTGTCGCAGGCAGGACGTCTCCAGGCGGCCTGCCGGTGGCCTCCGCAACCAGCTGTTTGGTTACCGCCAGGGCCTCTGGCCCGCCGGCAAGCAGATCGGCGACTACAACGTCGATGCGCGCATCCAGCGTGCCGCTTGCCGCCACCTCGTGCACCAGCCCGATCTCGCGCGCTCTGGCCGCCCCGAAGCGGGCGCCCCGCAAGAAGAGCTCGCGCGCCGCGGACTGGCCTGTCTTGCGGATGACGTACGGGGCTATCACGGCGGGCGTCAGTCCCAGTCTCACCTCGGTGAAACCGAAGACGGCCTCCTCGTCCGCGACGACGATGTCACAGACGGCAACGAGTCCCGAGCCGCCGCCGAGAGCGGCCCCATGCACGCGTCCGACGAGCGGTTTTGGAAGTCGGTCGAGCGATGCGAACATCGCGGCAAGAGCGGATGCATCGCGCAGGTTCTCCTCGCGTGTGTAGCTGGCCACACGCGCCATCCATGCAAGGTCGGCCCCGGCCGAGAAGGCGCGTCCCCGCCCTTCGAGGATCGCCACGCGAAGCCCGCCATCGCCAGCCGCCCGTTCGGCCCAGTCGCGGAGCTCGCGGATCATCCCTTCATTGAATGCGTTGCGCACCTCCGGCCTGTCGAGCGCCACCCTCTCGACCGGACCGTCGCGCGTTACCTGGAGGAACTCGTATCTCTTCGCCACTCGGTCAACCTCGCGGCCAGCGATCAGCTATCAGCGGTCAGCGATCAGCCTTCAGCTTTCAGCGATCAGCTATCAGCGGTCAGCCTTCGGCCTTCAGGTTTCAGCGGTCAGCGATCAGCTTTCCGCGATCGGCGATTAGCGATCGGCCTTCAGCCTTCGGCCATCGGCGTTCTGCTTTCAACTTTCAGCGGCCCGCCGGGAGCCCTCTGATAGCTGATAGCTGACCGCTGATCACCGACCGCTGATCGCCGACCGCCCTCACATCCTGAACACCCCGAAGCGCGCATCCGGTATCGGAGCATTCCAGGCTGCCGACAACCCCAGCGCCAGCGCTTCCCGCGTCGCCACCGGGTCGAGGACCCCATCGTCCCACAGCCTGGCGGTCGAGTAGTAGGGCGATCCCTCCTCATCGTACTTGTCGATGATCGGCTGGCGTATAGCGTGGTCCTCCTCTGGCGAGAGCTCGCGCCCCTCCCGCGCGAGCTGCTCCCGCTTGATTGTCGCGAGAACGCCCGCTGCCTGCTCGCCGCCCATCACAGATATGCGGGCGTTGGGCCACATCCAGAGCAGGCGCGGCTGGTAGGCTCGCCCGCACATGCCGTAGTTGCCCGCGCCGAACGACCCGCCGATGATGACGGTGAACTTCGGGACGACCGACGTCGCCACCGCATGCACCATCTTGGCGCCGTCCTTCGCGATCCCGGCTCGCTCGTACTGTTTCCCGACGATGAAGCCTGTGATGTTCTGAAGGAACACGAGCGGGATGCCGCGCAGGTTGGCGAGCTCGATGAAGTGTGTGGCCTTGAGCGCCGACTCCGAGAAGAGGACGCCGTTGTTCGCGATTATCCCGACGAGGAACCCGTGCAGGCGTGCGAAGCCGGTCACGAGCGTCGGCCCATAGCGCTCCTTGAATTCGTCGAAGCGCGAGCCGTCGACCAGCCGGGCAATCACCTCCCGGACGTCGTAGGGCCTTCTGGGATCGGTCGTCACGATGCCGTAGAGCTCTCGCGGGTCGTAGCGCGGATCTTCAGGCGTCTCCATGTCGGCAGGCAGCCGCTTCGCCCCATGGAGCGTCGAGATTATGGTTCGCGCAAGGTGCAGCGCGTGTTCGTCGTTCTCCGCGAAGTAGTCCGCAACGCCGGACATGCGCGTGTGCACGTCGGCCCCGCCAAGCTCCTCCGCGGTCACCTCCTCGCCGGTCGCAGCCTTCACGAGGGGAGGGCCTCCGAGGAATATCGTTCCCGTCCCGCGGACGATGATCGTCTCGTCCGACATCGCGGGCACGTAGGCGCCGCCCGCCGTGCAGGATCCCATCACGACGGCGATCTGCGGGATGCGTTCAGCCGACATCACCGCCTGGTTGTAGAAGATCCGCCCGAAGTGATCGCGGTCGGGGAAGACCTCGGCCTGCAGCGGAAGAAACGCTCCCCCCGAGTCCACGAGGTAGATGCAGGGCAGGCGGTTCTCGAGCGCCACCTCCTGCGCCCGAAGGTGCTTCCTGACGGTGATCGGAAAATACGTGCCGCCCTTCACGGTTGCGTCGTTGGCGACGATTACGACCTCGCGGCCGGAGACCCGGCCTATGCCGGTTACAATGCCCGCGCCGGGCGCCTCGTTGTCGTAGAGACCCCAGGCCGCGAGGGGCGAGAGCTCCAGGAAAGGCGAGCCGGGATCGAGGAGACGGTCGATCCGGTCGCGCACGGGCAGCTTTCCCAGCTCCTTGTGCCGCTGGAGGTAGCGCGGGCCGCCGCCGGCGCGCGCGATGGAAAGGCGGTCGCGCAGCTCGCGCACGAGCTCTTCGAAGCGGCCGGCGTTCTCGCGGAACTCGTCCGATTCGGGCCGGACGCGCGTGTCGAGGACGTCCATCGGCGGGCTACCAGCCGCAGCAGTCGGTCTTGAAGCCGCAGGATGGGCACCGCCACACGGCGTGCATGCGGAACATCGGGGCCCCGCAGCGGTCACACTGCACGGTTTCCGGGTCGGCGGAGGGACCGGGCTGCAGACCGAGGAGTCGGGGCACACCCGCGGGGGGACGAGTGTCACGCATGATTCGATTATAGACGGCATTCGACGGCCGTTCGAGCGGCCGTCAGAGGGCCCGCTCCAGGGGTGCCTTCGACGTCCCCTTGCACCCAGGGGCGCCTGCGACCGATAATCTGACCACCCGCCGGCGTTCGTCAGTCACCTCTCGAGTCCGGTCGTCACAGTGTCCTGGGGTGTCCTTGCTGAACGAGGCACCAGAATGCCTGCACCGGGGATCTCGCCCGTTGCCGTCACAGAGCTGCTGAACCGGTCGAGGCTGGGCAACGTCGACGCGCTCGACACGCTGACGCCGATTCTCTACGCCGAACTGAGACGCATCGCGGGCGGCTACCTGCGGCGGGAACGGCCGGGGCAGACGCTGCAGGCGAGGCGACGGCCCTCGTCAACGAGGCCTACCTGCGGCTGCTCAAGGACGCGCACCTCTCGTTTGCGAACCGGGCCCATTTCCTCGGCATAGCAGCACAGGCGATGCGGGAAATCCTCGTCGAGAGGGCTCGGGCGCGCGGCGCCGCCAAGAGGGGCGGCCGGCGCGCGAGGGTGACGCCCGAAGAGAACCTGGCCCGGGCCGAGGCGGAGTCTGTGGACGTGCTGGCGCTCAATCGGGCCCTCGAGCGCCTGGACGCGTTCGACCCGCAGCAGGCGCGAATAGTCGAGATGCGTTACTTCGGCGG
Organism: Vicinamibacterales bacterium; assembly: GCA_041947015.1. Classification (GTDB taxonomy): domain Bacteria; phylum Acidobacteriota; class Vicinamibacteria; order Vicinamibacterales; family Fen-181; genus JBHGBL01. Next base: position 68,705 of record JBHGBL010000012.1, on the reverse strand, counting down.
CCTCACGATCGAGGAGACCGCCGATGCGATAGGGATGTCGCCGGCCACCGTCAAGCGGGAATGGACGATGGCCAGGGCGTGGTTGTTCCGAGAGCTATCGGGAGAGCCGGGCGGCTGAACCCCACATACGACACACGATCGATCTGCGACATACGGCCAGGTTCGGACCACATGGCTTCCAACCACGCGCGCGCGAAGGCGCTCTTCAGCGAGGCGTACGATCTGTCGGCGGGCGAACGCGAAGCCTGGCTCCGACGGGAGTGTGCAGATGACGAGCCACTGTTTCGCGAAGTGTGGTCGCTCCTGGAGGTCGAAGCCGATGAGCGTGGGCGCTCCTTCCTCGACGTGCCTGCTGCCGCGCCGGTGTCGGAACTCCTCGACGTTCTGCCGTTGCCGCGCGGAAACGAGGTGCCGGAACGGATAGGTCCGTACATCCTCGAGAGGGAGATCGGCCGGAACATGGGAGTCGTCTACCTCGCCGTGGACGAGCGTCTCGGCAGGAGGGTGGCGCTCAAGTCCATTCCGCCGGAGTACGCGGGTGACGAGAAGCGCCGCGACCGGCTGCGATTCGAGGCGCGCGCCGCGGCATCGCTCGTACACCCTGGAATCGCAACCGTTTTCGCCCTCGAGGAGATCGACGGCAGGCTCTACATATCGAGCAAGTACGTCGAAGGGTGCACGTTGCGGTCGGAGATCGAGCGCGGACCGATCCCGCCCGAACGGCTGGTGTCCATCGCGCTCGGCGTTGCGAGGGCCCTCGCCGCAGCCCACGCGAAGGACATCATCCACCGCGATCTCAAGCCGGAGAACGTGATGGTCACGCCCGCCGGGGACGTGAAGATCATCGACTTCGGCATCGCCTGCATCGCCAGGGGCGAAGCGGACGGCGGTTCCCGCAAAACGGCGCCCGGCATGATCGCGGGAACTCCTGGCTACCTCGCTCCAGAGCAGATCGACGGGCAGCCGGCCGATGCGCGGAGTGACATCTTCGCCTTCGGCGTCCTCTGCTACGAGGCTGCGTCCGGGATGAACCCGTTCGAAGGCTCCACGTCCAGTGCAACCGTGGCGCGCATTCTCGGGCATCACCCGCCGCCTCTCCCCAAGGTGAACCCGATTGTGCCTGACGCGCTCGACCGGGTCGTCCGGAAGTGCATCGAGAAGGTGCCGGAGAACCGGTACCAATCGACCGAGGCGCTGCTTGCCGACCTGGCGCAGGTCGCCAGTCCCACGCCGCCGGTGCGGGTTGAGCCCGTGGTCACGCCGGTGCCGCCACCGATGGATTACCGGGCGGTGTGGCGCGTGCACCAGGTGGCGGTCATGCTCGTCTACGGCGCGCTCGTCTACCCGGCGTGGATGGCTGCCAAGGCGGCGGGCGCACCGTGGCTGTCTGCGGTCTTCTTCGTCCTTCTGGCCGCGGCGATCTTCAACGGCACGCTCAGGGTTCACCTGCTGTTCACCGACGCGTTCAACCCTCGCGGGATCCCGGACAGGGTGCACGGCGTCAGGCCGTGGCTGCTGTCTGCGGACCTGGCCTTCGCAGCCCTGCTCCTCGCCATTGCCGTGCCGATTGCGGAAGGCAGCATCGTTCTCGCAGCTTTCCTCGGGGGCGTCGGCGTGGCGGCGGGCGCAACGGCCCTTCTCGTCGAACCGTCCACGGCGTTCTACGCGTTCGGCCGCCCGCGTGCCAGCGGGGCCGCGCGGCGCACGCCGCCTGCTGGCACGAGGCGCACACCGCCTGCCGGGACCCGGCGGACTCCCCCCGGCGGGGCCCGTGCCGATTCGTCAGGCGCACGATGAGCATGGGTCGCAGGCCCGCGATGCACCCGATCTTCTTGAGGCTTGCAGGCCGCCGTGTCGTCGTCGTCGGCGGCGGGGCAGTCGCGGAGCGGAAGGTGCGGGCGCTGATGGACACCGAGGCGGACGTGCTGGTTGTGAGCCCTCGCGCGACCCCGTTCCTGCAGCAGCTAGCCTCCGAAGGGCGGGTGCGGTGGGAGGCGCGGCCTTACAGGCCGGGCGACCTTGAAGGCGCGGCGCTGGTATATGCCGCGGCCGGCGAAGCCGAGGTCAACGCGTCGGTGAGGAAAGAGGCGCAGGCCCGCGGAACGTTGATCAACGCGGCGGACGATCCCGTCTCGTGCGACTTCTTCGTTCCCGCGATCGTCCGGCGCGGCAATCTGACAATCGCGGTTTCGACCGACGGCGCCAGCCCGGCGCTGGCGAAGCGGATTCGCGAGAAGCTGGAGGACGAGTTCGGGCCGGAGTATGGAGAGGCGCTGCTCGAGCTGGGGCGGCTGCGCGAGGAGGCGAGGGCCGCGGGCCGCCCGCTTCGCGAAGAGCGCGAGAAGTTCGAGGCGATCGTCCGGCGCCTGATGGGGACAGTGGGCCGGCGCGGACCGGATTAGCGGGATCCCGACGGCCCTGAGCAGCGGTCTTCCGTCTCACCCGGACGCCCACATCATCGTGTCAGGGTGGCGCCCCGGTCGAACGCGAAAGATGTCCGCTGCTCGGGCGGCTGCGCCGTTACGTGCGCCGCGAGCTGAGCGCGAAGCGGTCGAACGGCGCAGACCACATCTCTTCGACATCGTACGGGCGAAACCGCGCTCATGCGATTCCACACGGGATTACGAGCGCACCTTGATGTCGATCCGCTTCGGCTTCGCCTCCTCGTGCTTCGGCAGCGTCACGGTGAGAACGCCGTGCTCGTACCGAGCCTCGGCCTTCGAAGCATCGACGGTGCCGGGCAGCACGAACGACCGCGCGTACAGACCGTAGCTGCGCTCGCTCCGGTGCGCGCGTCCCTCCCGCTGATTCGTCTCGGACTTGCGCTCGGAACGCACCGTCAGGACGTCGTTCTCCACGTCCACATGGATGCCCTTGGGATCGTGGCCGGGCAGATCCATCCGAACGGTCACTGCGTCAGCGGTCTCGACGACATCCGCCGCGGGAATCAGGGCGTCGACATTCCAGCCAATCGGCGGCAGCGCCACGTCGCCGAACGCGCGCTCCATCTCGTTGAAGAGGCGATCGAACTCCTGGCCGAAGGGGACCAACGAGGAGCTGTTCTGCCTGGCAAACGGATTCCTCAGCGCCAACATATCCATTTCCCTCCTGTCGTTTCCGGTCGTGCTCGACCGGTCCGTTCGTTCCTGCCAACACTGGAAGCACGGCGGGACGGGGCGTCAAGGGGGCCAGGAGGCGCCCGGCGTGGCCACAGGCGAGGAGATTCCTCTCGGAAGGCGTTCGAGGGTTGCGCGCGGGCAGAGGGCGCCTGTCGGGCCGGCTCTCGCCAATCAGGGCCGGGGCGTCCTGTGCAGCCAGGCGATGCGGGCGTCGGCGCCGAACCTTGCTATCAGCGCCTTGCGAAACCGGCCCTTGAGTCGGTTGGCAATCTGTCCGATCCGCTGCTTCGAAACGCCGTAGCGCTCCCCGAGAACCGACAGCGGCACCGGATCCTCGGCGGCGAGGTGTTCGGTCCACACCGCCCGCTCGCGCTCGTCCTCGAGTTCGCGGGTGAAGTCCTCGATCAGCCGGCCGACGACGCGGCGAAACTCGTTGTCCGCCGCTATCTCCTCCGGCGAAGGCTCAGCGACGGCGAGGCCCTCCACAACCGGGACGTCGGCGTCCTGGTGCAGCGGCGCGTCGATCGACACTTCGGGCGTGTCGAGATGCGGCACGAGCGTCGTGACCTCGGATTCGGGCACATCCAGGCGTGAAGCTAGGAGCCTGGGTGTGGCGTCGAATCCTTCCTCCAGCAGCTTCCTGCGTTCCTTCTCCAGCCGAAAGAAGAGCTTCCGGCCGGCGCGGGTGTGCGCGACGCTCACGAGCCGCGCGTTGGTCATGATGAAGTGCAGGATGTAGGCGCGTATCCAGTAAGCGGCGTAGGTGCCGAAGCGGGCGCCCGACGAGGCTTCCCATCGGCGCACCGCCTCGAGCAGGCCGATTGTGCCTTCCTGTATGAGGTCGATCAGCTGGTGCCAGACACGCTGGTAGTGCAGCGCGATGGAGACCACGTGGCGGAGGTTGTGCAGCACGAGACGCTGTGCGGCCGCCGCATCGCCCCGGCGCGCGGCTTGCGCCAGCTGCCGTTCCTCGCCTTCGGAGAGCTTCGGGTACCGGCGGGCCTCTGCCAGGAAGCGCGCTAGCGGATCGTATTTCGCCAGCCCGCGCTCCGGCGCGATGACCAGCGCCCTGTCGGCCTCTCCGGCATCCAGGACCTCGGGCGTGAGGACGCCTTCCAGGAGGTCTGTTTCGGGCTCTGTGTCCCGGGAGTCTGCGGTCATGAGGATGTGAACTTCACGGCCGGGAGGTCGAACGCAATCCTCGCTACCCGCCCGTCTGAAGCGTCACCGCGACATCCATGCGTTTGCCGTCGCGCAGGATCGTGAGCCGCACAGTGTCGCCGACCCGGTACTCGTCGAGGCGCGCGAGGAGGCGAGGGACGCCCTCGACCGCTTGCCCGTTCACGGCCACGATGACGTCGCCAGGTATGACACGGCCGTTGGCTGTGAGCGTCACACCGCGCAAGCCGGCGGCGGCAGCCGCGCCTCCCGGAGACGCTCTCAAGACCGCCACCCCCTCGACACCGAGCTCCTGGGTGATGGCGCGGTTCAGGTCTTCGTCGACTTCGATTCCGAGTGCCGGGCGGACGTACTTGCCCCGCGCGATGAGCTGGGGCACGACTCGGCCCACCGTATCGATCGGCACCGCGAACCCGACGCCGGCGTACGCCCCGGAGGGGCTGAAAATCATCGTGTTGACGCCGATCAGGCGGCCGGCGCTGTCGAGCAGCGGACCTCCCGAGTTCCCCGGATTGATCGCCGCGTCGGTCTGGATGAGGTGCTCGATCAGACTGCGCCCGTCTGCGGCGGGCAGCGACCGATCGAGCGCCGAGACGATGCCCGTGGTGAGCGTCCAGTCCAGGCCGAAGGGGTTGCCGATGGCGAACACCTTCTGACCGACTTTGAGATCACCGCTCGTTCCGATCGGCAAGGGTGCCGGGTGGTTTGCACCATCGATACGCAGCACCGCGAGGTCGTGCGCAGGGCTGACCCCCACGAGGGCGGCGCCGAACTCGCGCCCGTCGCTGAGCCGGACGCGGGCCTCGGAGGCTCCCGACACCACGTGGAAGTTGGTGACTATGTAGCCGCGATCGTCCCAGACGAAGCCGGACCCGGTGCCCTGGGGAACGCTGAAGACGTTCCGGGTCCAGGGGTCCACCACGCGCTGGCGCGTCGAAATGTACACGACCGACCCCTTCGCGCGGTCGAACAGGTCGACGGTCGCTTGTTCGTCCGGATCGAGTGCCTTGCGCGGGGTGACGGCGCGAGTGGCGCCCTGGCCGGAGACGGCTTCGCTGAGCCACGGCACGGCATTCCACACGAGCAGGGCCGACAGAGCGAGTCCCGAAGCGAGAACCCACAAGGTTCTCCTGTGCAAAGGCGACATCGGTCCTCCTCCGACATGACGTCTACACGAGAGGGGAATGTTATCATGCGAACGGGCGGCGAGTCGGCCGGCGGCACGGCGCAGGTCCGGCAGCGGTCAGGCCGCGCGGGGCAGCGCTACGAGCGGCGAGGGAGCGCCTGCCCTGGCTTGACGGGTCGGCCGGAGGGATGCAATCTCCCAACCGCGCGTTTCGCGCCCACAGTACAGGCACCGCAGAAACAACCGGCCGGGTGAGCGGCCGATCAGGTCGTCATGGCCGAAGATGAGGCACCTGACCGACGGGATGCGCATGACGGACGCCACCTCCATTCCTTGGAGACCCGAACGGTGTTCACCGCACCGCAGGACGTCAGTAGCGTTTGAAGCACGTGGCAGGTGCCGTCAAGGGGCGACTGTGCGACAATGGGTCCCAGCGGTGAGGTGGCCGAGAGGCTGAAGGCGGCGGTTTGCTAAACCGTTGTACGGGCCAAAACCTGTACCCAGGGTTCGAATCCCTGCCTCACCGCCAGCTTCGCCCGGGCGCCAGTGGCGAAGTTGTCACGCCCGCGAAACGGCGCAGGCCGACCAGTAGACAATCCTTCCATGTCTTCCCTTCGAGTCCGATTCGCTCCGTCACCTACCGGCTACCTTCACGTCGGTGGCGCCCGTACCGCCCTTTTCAACTGGCTCTATGCGCGCCGCAATGGCGGCGTCTTCGTCCTCCGCATCGAGGACACCGACGTCGAGCGCTCGTCGTGGGAGATGGTTTCGGGCATCCTCGACGGCTTGCGCTGGCTCGGCCTCGACTGGGACGAAGGGCCGGAGGTGGGCGGGAACTACGGGCCGTACTTCCAGTCGGAGCGCCTGGCTCGCTACAGGGAAGCGGCTGAAGGGCTTGTCCGGAGCGGCCACGCCTACTACTGCTACTGCTCGCCCGAGATGCTGAAGGCGCGGCGCGAAGCCGAACCCGGCGCGAACGAGTCCTGGATGTACGACCGCGCCTGCGCCCGGCTCTCCCCGGACGAGGTGGCGCGGAGGGAAGCATCGGGTGAGATGCGCGCGATACGGTTCAGGGTGCCGGCCGGCAGGACCGGGTTCGACGACCTGGTGCACGGCCGGGTGGAGTTCGACAACTCCAACATCGAAGATTTCGTCGTCCTCAGAAGGGATGGCCACCCGACGTACCACCTTTCGGTCGTCGTGGACGACATCGACATGGCGATCACCGACGTCGTGCGCGGAGATGACCACGTGTCGAACACGCCCAAGCAGGTGCTCCTATACGGGGCCTTCGGGAGGCCGCTGCCTCGCTTCGCGCACGTGCCGCTCATCCTCGGCCCCGACAGGAAGCGCCTGAGCAAGAGGCATGGCGCGACGTCGGTAACGGAGTACCAGCGGCAGGGCTATCTTCCCGAGGCGATGGTGAACTTCCTCGCACTCCTGGGGTGGTCGCCCGGCAACGACCAGGAGATCTTCACGCGCGAGGAGCTCATCGAGGCGTTCTCGCTCGAGGGCATAAGCAGCGCCAACGCGGTGTTCAATCCCGAGAAGCTGGAGTGGATGAACGCGCAGCACCTGTGGCGGATGCCTGCCGAGGCGATTGCCGCCGAGCTCAGGCCGATGATGGAGGCCGAAGGGCTGTGGCGCGCGGACTACGAGGGTGAGCGGCGAGGTTGGCTGCTTCGAGTCATAGAGCTGCTTCGGCCGCGCGCGAAGAGGATCGCGGACTTCCTCGAAGGCGCACGTTACTTTCTCACAGGGACGGTGACCTACGAACCCGAGGCGGCGAAGAAGCACCTTTCGTCGCCGGGGCTCGCGTCCGACCTTGAGGCGCTGAAGGCCGCTTTCGCGGCTGCTCCCGAGTTCCGAGCCGTCCCGCTCGAGGAGGCGCTGCGCCGGGTTGCCGGATCGAGGGGCGTCAAGGCGGCCGTCCTGATCCATGCGACGCGCCTTGCCGTCACGGGCCGGGGAGCGAGCCCGGGCCTCTTCGAGGTGCTGGAGCTCCTCGGCAAGGATGTTGCGCTAGAGCGCCTGGACAAGCTCATCCGGCACGTGTCCGGAGCTCATCCGGCCGAGTAAAGCCAGTTTCGCCAAGGCTGGCGCGGACTCGGACGTGGTACAGCGCGGTGACTCCGGTTCCCGGAAGTGCCCGCCCGCCTTGATCTTCCTGTTGCGCCCTCCGCGCTCCACTGTCCTCCGGGCCGATGCCCTGCCCGGCCAGCTCCCGTGGGAACATCCCCGGCGCTCGATGCGTCACTCGAGGCAGGGGGGCGCTTCAGCCCCGTTTGCGACCGACGGAAGTGTCTCGTGGCACATCAGTTGCAGTTTTCCCGGTCGCACGAACCCCTTGGAGCATGTGGGCCGAAAGCCTGGCCTGAGAACTGTTTGGAGGTCGAGGTGGCTAAGGAAGATCGTGGATTCGCGTCGATGGACCGAGCCAAGCAGCGCGAAATCGCAAGCAAGGGCGGGAAGGCCGCCCACCAGAAGGGAACGGCGCACGAGTGGACGAGTGAGGAAGCGCGCGAGGCGGGGCGGAAGGGCGGCATGGCGAGTCATCGGCGCCGGAGGCAGTCGCAAGAGGGTCAACCGTCGGGAGGGGAGAAGGGATAGAGAAAGGAATCGATCGCCGCCATACGGGTTCGTACCCGCCCTCCGATCCCCGCCGGGCCAGGATCTGCTCGGCGCCCGTCCGTCTGGTTCTCATGAATACCCCGAGCGTTCGGAGCGGGCGACAGGGCGACCAGCCTCGTTGCCGGCTCCGTTTCCACCCTGGCGTTCGTTCTCGCGCGCGTGCGCGCCCGTTTCCCTTGCGTGGCGCCGACCCATCCGGTACAATCTGCGTTTGTCGGTCCTGCCCCGTTCTGGGAGGTCGTTCAACGGTAGGACACGTGGCTCTGGACCACGTTATCGGGGTTCGAATCCCTGCCTCCCAGCCAAGTAACAGCCATAACTTGCGACCAATTGGCCTGCAGCGCGCGTCCGCCTCATCGAAGGTTCGGAAGGAGGACTGCCCCCAGAATCCCTTCAGGTCGATGCGGTGACTGCGTTCGACTTTCCCATTCTGCCGGAGCCTTCGGGGCTCGATGTACCGATGGCGAATGCCGGCCGCGTGGACGCCGAGCGCAAAGGCCAACGGAAATTCGATGCGGCCGAGTGGACGCCCGCCGAGGAAGAACCGTGTTGGTGGGCGCGGAGCGTCCAACTGCGGGTGGCCACGGTGGTCTCGTTGCCTGCCCACAGTCCGTTCCAGTAGAATCCCGTCCACGCGGCCGTCGCGCAGTCTCCGGGTCTGCGCCTACTACCGTGACCGATCCTCCTCTGACACCCGACAATGGAATGCCGCCGCCCGGCCGGCTCAACAGCTGGAAGGAGATTGCCGCCTATTTCGGCAAGGCTGTCCGCACGGTCCAGCGTTGGGAAGCAGAGCTGGGCATGCCCGTCCACCGGATGGGCACCGGCCGTGGCCAGTCGGTCTGGGCGTTCGGTGATGAACTCGATCGGTGGCGCGAGTCAACGGAGGCGTCGGCGGACGGGCCCGGCCGGGAAACGTCGGTGTGGGCCGAAACCAGCGCGATCGGTTCCGAACCGGAACCGCCTGCTGAAGCCGGGAGCAGCGAGGCTCGCGTGCAGGATCGGGCGCCGGATGTCGCGCCACCGCTGCCCGGACCTCCATCGCGCCGCCGCAGCCGCACTGTTCTCGCGGCCGTGTCGCTGGTCGCGGTGGCGGCGCTTGGAATCGCCGTCTGGCTGGGATCGCGCGCTCCGACATCCGGACGGCAGCCAGCCTCGTACGAGATTGCCGGCAACACCCTCAGGATCTTCGACAGGGCGCAGACGCTCCTCTGGGAGAAGCGCTTCGACTTCCGGTTGACCGAGGGCGCCTACGGCAACGGCCGGCAAGGGAGCTCCGAGGCCGTGGTGATGGACGACATCGACGGCGACGGCAACGTCGAAGTCCTGTTCGTGTCAGAGCCGACACTCCCGTCGAGCCGTGGCCTCTTCTGCTTCACCGCGATGGGCGATCTGCGATTCCACCACCAACCTCAATCGAAAGCGCGCTTCGGTGACGTGCCGGCAGGGCCACCCTGGCGTGGAGCGTTCGTGAAAGCCGTCGGTGATCCTGGCCACCCGCACAACGTCTGGTTCGTTTCATTTCATGTCGCCGAGTTTCCCACCATCGTGGAGAAGCTGGATCCAGACGGGAACGTGCGCGGCACGTACTGGAGCAACGGCCAGGTGCAGGTCCTCGAGGAGGCCGTCATCAACGGAGAACGACTCGTGCTCCTGGGCGGAGTCAGCAACGAGTTCAGGGGCGCAAGCCTCGCGGTGCTCGAGGAGGCGGATCCGACAGCGACAGCGCCCGCGTCAAGCGATCACTACACTTGTTACGCATGCCCGCCCATCGTCCCTCGTGCCTTCCTCGTGTTTCCTCGACTCGACGTCGCCCGCGTTGTCGCGGACTACTCGCGCGTGCCCCAGGTTCGAGTGGATGAAGAAGGCCACGTCATGTTGCTCGTAGCCCACGGCACCGCGCCGGCGGTGCCGAATGACGAGAGCGCGCAGCAGGCGCTGAGCCTCTACACGCTCGACGGGCAGTTCCGGGTCGTGAGCGGAGAAGTCCACCCGAAGTACGCAGCTGTCCACGCCATCTTCGAAAGGAAGGGGCTGCTCGACCATCGGTTCGGCCTCGAACGCGACGGAAGAGACCTGTGGCCGGTCCTGCGCTGGGATGGCGGGAGGTTTGTCGAGATCGCCGGCCCGGAGCCGGACGCCCGGTGATCAGATTGCGCCGCTGAGGTCGCCAACATCGAGGCGGGACGGCCCCGCCAGGACGAGCCCCGCCGGCGGGGACCACACGAGGACGGGCTCGACAGCAGGATGGCGCTGTGCTTGGCCGACAGCGCGAGCCCCACGGCCACGTCGCCGCGCTCGACCACGGGCTCGCGCGGCTGCGGGAGGGTTTCCCCCTCTCGAACCGACTCCTCCGAGAAATTCACGCCGTCCTGCTGTCGGGCGGGCGGGGCAGCGGCAAGGACCCGGGAGAATTCCGGCGCTCTCAGAACTGGAAGCACTCCAGCGCCCCCATCTGGTCCGGCACCGCTGCATGCGGCGGCGGCACGAAAGCAGCGTTTCCCGGCCGCGTGCCACCGATTCTGTCCCTGCCCGAGATCTGTCGCACCACCGGGCTTTCGTTCCCGGCCGCGTCTTCGGCCATGGACCTCCTCGCCGGGATGAAGATCGCGCGGGAACTCACCGGCAAGCGCCGGAACCGGCTCTTCGTCTACGACCGCTATCTGAGCGTTCTCAACGAGGGCACCGAACGGCCATGAGCCCCGAGGCTTCGGCGGGAAACGTGCCGACCGGAGTTTAGGCCCGTTCCACCTTTACAGCATGCGCCAGGCGATCGAGCTGGGCTTCATTCTCGGCGTGCCGGCGGTCAGCCCCCTCTCTGATGGGGTCCGCGAGGTGGTGGCGGCGAGGCTGCAGCCGCCGCGACACTGCCCTCCTCGACTGCCCGGTCGTTTCCGGCGACGAGGACGGACGGTGCTACGACGGGAACGAGCAGCGTCACGAACGCCGCGCAAGCGAGGGAGGCTCTCTTCATGGCACCGGTCGAGCGCCTCCGGCCGGCGGTGAGCAGAAACGAGTCGTCGGGCAGCCGGCCGACCTCTTCGCCGAGGTCGTCGCACGGGGCCTTGCCGCGACGAACCCCGCTTCGCAAACGGCAGCGGCGCGGTCCGAACACGCGGGAACCGGCCGCTCGCAGCGCGGTTCTTATCGGGCTGCGCCGGCCTGTTGTGCGACCGCCGATCCGTCCTACGGTCCGTGGTGGCCGACGGCGCGCGGGCCGGCACTGCAGGCTGCCCGCCTTGCGCGCCGTTCGCCTTGCCGGTACACTTGATGTGTATGAAACGTACAAATCTTGTGCTCGATGAGCAGCTCCTGGAGGAGGCCGTGCGCGTGAGCGGCGCGCGGACCTACTCGCGCGCGGTCGATCTCGCCCTGCGGGACTTCGTCCGGCGGGCGCGCGCCCGCCGGATCCTCGAGCTGGCCGGCTCCGGGCAATGGCAGGGCGACCTGTCGGTGGTCAGGGAGGATCGGGCAGTGTACAGGACAAGGCGCCGTGGTTCTCGTTGACACGTCCGTGTGGATCGAAGTGTTCGGTCGGAGGAACACGCTCCGGCTGGAAGACTTCGTCGATTTCGATGACGTCGTCACCTGCCTGCCAGTGCGGCAGGAGGTCCTGCAGGGGTTCGGCGACGAGAGAGCGTACCGCATCGCGCGCGAAGCGTTCGATGCGTTTCCCGTCGTGGAGTCGCCGCTCGGCAAGGAGGTTGTGGACGAGGCGGTCGCCCTGTACCGGTCGGCGCGGCGATCCGGGTTGACCGTGCGCTCCGGCGTGGATTGCCTGATCGCGGCCTGCGCGCTGCGGAACGGCCTGCAACTCCTGCATTCGGACCGCGACTTCGACCTGCTCGCCCGCGTCTCGCGACTCGAGGCGCGCAACATCGCGCGTCGGCGCTGAGGCTGCCGCTCGCCTCGACGCTTCGGCCCCGCCGAAGTTCCTGATATGATGCCGCTCCCATCTCGAGGTTGCCCATGGCTCGCGCGAAAATCTCCAGCGAACACTCTCAGTCGGACGACGAGGGCCCGGCCGCCAGGGACCGGCGTGCGTTCCTCAAGGGCGCCGGCATGCTGGGCATCTGTGGTTGCGGGCTGGCGTCGGAATGCTCGGCGCGGCCGGGAGAGGCTGCCAGCGATGCGGCCCAGGCCCCGGCGGCGGCACCGGAACCGCTCGCCAAGCACTGGGTGGCCACCCTGCTGCCGCTGCTCGCCGCCGGCGACCCGGAGCACGCCCGCTCAGCGATTCGCAGGTGCTTCGAACCGCACTTCCGCTCCCTCGCGCTCGAGCCGACGCTCGACAAGTTCCGCGGCAACGTGGAGGGATTCGTCCGCCACCTGGAGAAGGAGTGGGGCTGGGTGGTGTCGTACTCTCCGGATACGGGCGTGATCCTCGTGGACGAGAACAAGCCGTACTGCGTCTGCCCCGTCCTTCCGAAGGAGCGAAGCGGTGACCTCGGGCTCTTGTGCTACTGCTCGGAGGGCATCGCGGAGCGGATGTTCTCCCACGTGGCCGGCTCCCCGGTCCACGCGCGCGTCGTCGCGTCGGTGCTTCGCGGCGACCGCACCTGCAAGTACCGGATCGAGCTGAAGGCGTAATCCTGGGGGCCGATACGGTGGGGAGGGCGGCCGCCGTTCCTGCAGTCGGCCTTTACAGCGCCAGACCCTGAAGAGCCCGGCGGAAGGACTGCGTTCGCCGGGACCCCAGTTCGGGGTTCCGGCGAACGCAGCGTGTCCAATCAGCCGATCAGAATTCCACGTTCGCCCGGAACTCGATGCGGCGCGACGTGGCCAGCTGGTTGGCGCGGCCGAAGCCGGTCGAGGCCAGGCCCGTCGTGCCCTGTCCGAACGTCGGGTGGTTGAAGGCGTTCAGCATCTCCATCTGGAACTTGAACCGAACGCCTCTGGTGATCGGCACTGACTTCGAGATCCCGATGTCGACGTAGGTCTGGTGCGGGCCATGCAGATAGAAGATCTGCCCCCAGGTTCCCGGCACGTTGTTGGCGGCGATGGTTCCATCCGCCTTGACCTGGGCGATCCACTCGGGAGGCAGGAAGTACGGGAGGCCTGCCTTGTCGAAGTACAGGCCGACGCGGTCCTGAATATCCTGCGGGGTGATTCCCTTGAGTATCAGGCCGCCGTCGATCTTGTTGTTGAAGGTGTTGTTGTTGCCGGCAATCCGGAACGGGCTGCCGCTCTGGAACGTGATGATCGTCGAGACCGTCCAGCCGCCCAGAATCCTCTCGAGCGCGCCATCGCCCGCCAGCCACCGCCGGCCTTCCCCGAAGGGCAGGTCGTAGGTGCCGTTCACGTGGACGACGTGCCGCCGGTCGGTGCTGGCCGGCATGTAGCTGGACTTGAGGTCGCGCACGGTGAACTGGGTATAGGAGCCCGTCCAGTCGCCCGCGGTCTGAACGCCCATGGTCCTGCTCAACGTGTAGTTGGCGGTCATCGTCATGCCGTGCCACGGACGCTGCCGGAACTCCACCTGCAAGCCGTGGTAGTTGGAGAAGCCGCGGTCGTCCATGTACGAGGCGCCCGTCCAGGAGCCGATGGCGAACGGGTTGGCCATCCAGAAGTTGATGGGATACCCCGCGCCCGCCCCGTAGGTCGCGCCGCACGGCTCGAACGATGAGCCCACCATCCGGCAGAAGTAGTCGCGATTGGTCGCCAGGGTGCTGGCAAAGCTGCCGACCTGGCCGTTCAGCAGACGGTTGATGAACGTGGTGTTGGTGAAGCTGATGCCGGCCGCGGTCATGATGGGGAGATCTGCCTGCCCGGGCAGGCCGCGGTTGGCGAACGAGTTCACTCCGGCCGCCTGGTTGATGCTCAAGTTCTTCTGGGCGCGCTTGAATTCATCGAGGAAGCCGTTCTCGAAGACGTTGACCTCGTTGATATCCATCGCGAGCCAAAGGTTCCTCGTGCGGTTGCCGTTGTAGCGAATCTCGATCGCCCGTCCCCCGCCGATGTCCCGCTGCACGCCCACGGTCCAGGACTGCACATAGGGCTGGCGGATATCGCTGCGGATGGCTGCGGCGGCGCCGCCGACGAAGGTCGAGTCCTTCATGTGGATGACCTTGGCGTACTCCTGTGGGCTGTACACGAAGCACGCCGGGGCGGAGGGAGCCTTGGCACACGATTGCGGCAGCCAGCCCGGCCCTCCGAGCGTGATGCTGCCCGGCATGAACGTCCCGCGGGCACCCGACGTGCTGGGACTGGCCGAGAAGTTCTGGTAGAAGGCGAGGCCATAGGAGGAGCCCATGTCCCACACGAACTGCTGCGGCATGGTGAACCGCCGCATGGAGAAGCTGGTCCGCACGACCGACCTGTCGCCACCCAGCAGCCGCTCGAAGAAGTTGCCCTGGGAGCGCGGCGTCCACGCGATGCCCGCCGCCGGCTGGGGGGTGAACCTCCAGTGTCCGTACGGAGCTTCGCGCGCGGTGTAGACCGGGTCGAAGGTTCCGGTCAGCGACTGCGGTCCTGGCTTGAAGAGCTGGCCGACGGCGGTCGGGCCGAAGAGATCCTGCGGCGTCGCCGAGTGGTACTTCCCGGTGCGGTCCTTGTCGGGCGAAACGAAGTCCCAGCGCAGGCCTAGGTTGACAGTGAGGTTCCGTTTCATCCTGTAGGAATCCTGGATGAACAGGCCCCAGGACGTCAGGAGTTCGTCCAACGTCGAGAAGGCGACCCCAGTCCGCTCCGGGGTGCTTCCGGTGGCGTAGGTGCCGGTTGAAGGGACGTAAGCGTGGCGTCCCCAGAAATTGGAAATGCGCCCCGTCAGGGTTGCGTAGAGCTGCCGTGCGCTGTTCCATTCCGCGTCGGTCGGCACGGGGGCCCCTGGGCCTGCCAACGCCTGCATGGCCTGCTTGGTCAGGACGTCCCGCGCCGGATCGCCTTCGACCAGGCCGAGAGACATGAGGGTGAAGCCCTCCGGCGGGTCCCAGTACTTGTTCACCTCGCGATAGGCGTTGCCGCCGAAGCGCAACGTGTGGCTGCCCTTCACCCAGGTCACGCTGTCCGACACGCTGAAGATGGGCTGCTTGCGCGAGTTCGGCATCTCGTAGTTGTCGTCGTAGCCGCCGTAGCCGTACTGGATGGTCGGGTTGGTGTAGAAGCCCTCCGAGCCGCCAATCCCGAACCACGCCGCCGTGTACAGGTACCCGCCCCTGAACTCGTTGAGCAGATTGGACGAAAGCGTCGTGTCCAATCCGACCGACAGGCTCGCATTGTTGCTCTTGCGCGCCGCGCCGCGGCCGTCCCCGGGCCAGTGGTCGGAGTAGGCGGTGGGCGCACTGAACTTCGTCTGGTTGTAGGCGACGTTCAGGCGCCAGTCCGACGCCACGTTGTAGTCGACGCGGAACGTCGGGTAGTAGGTCCGCTGCGAGTTCGGGTAATTCCACTCCCACTGCCGCAGGTTGGGGTCGGTCGGCTGCAGCTGCGGAGCCGACAGCACGCCGGCGTTCTGCCGGTAGCCGTCCACTTCCTTGATGCGCGCCTGCACCATCGGATTGATTTCGGAGACGGAGCTCGGGAACCTGGTGCCGTTCGCAGCGTTGTATGCCTTGTAGATATCGAACAGGTTCACCTTGTAGGAGCCGGCGTAGGTGAAGATGCCCTGCTTCGCGTCGTCGGCGAAGAAGGTGCGGGTGGTGCGGCTGGAACCGGGCACGTCCAAAACCGAGCCGCTGGCGAAGAAGAACAGCTTGTCCTTGAGAACAGGGCCGCCGACACTGGCACCGAACTCGTTCTGGTGGTACTTGGGCTTGACAGTGCTGCCCCAGTTCGTGGCGTTCAGGACGTCGGACCGGTAGCCCTCGTAGAGCCGGCCATGGAACGTGTTCGTACCGCGGCGGGTTATGTACGTGATTTGCATGCCGGAGTTGCCGAAGCCCTGGTTCATGTCCATCTGATCGGTGCTGATCACCATCTCCGCGATGTTCTCGAGACGCGGGGTGATGGCGGTGGACAGAGCGCTGTTGACGGACTGATAGCGCCAGCGGTTGGTGTTGCCGATGATCCCGTCAACCGAGTTGCCCTGCGCCGCCGACGGCAGTCCATTCCACGTGCCGTTGTAGCCGGCCGCCAGTTGCGAGAGTTGCGCGATATTGCGGCCGGCCAGGGGCAGGTCTTCGATCTGCTTCATGTCGATCGTGGTGTTGATCGCGTTGGTCGTCGCCTCCACGAGCGGCGCCACGCCGCCCACCACCTGGACGACGTCCTGCATCACGCCGATCTTCAACGTCGCCACCACGTCGGTCGTGCGCGCGGACTGCACCAGCACATCGATGCTCTGCGTCTGGAAACCGTCGAGGGACACCGTGAGTTTGTACTGGCCGAAGGTGAGGTTGGCAAAGGTGTAGTTGCCCGCCTCTTGCGTGATGGCCGTGCGGGTGGTGTTCGTTGCGAGGTCCGTCAATGTCAACTGCGTCCCGGGAAGGACTGCGCCTGTGTCGTCCAGGACGGTGACGGTGACCGTACCCAGCGTCTGTTGTGCCGAGGCTGCCGAGGCCAGGCACAGGCACAGTAGAAGAAATCCAAACAGTCCGCCCCAGCATCTCGCGCCCGTCCGTCGCTGTCTCATACCCGACCCCCTACTCCTTCTGCATTCTCTGTATTGACGGCGTGTCCCGGCCCCGCATGACAGCGCGGTTGCAGCGGCACGCCGGAGTCGCGCCTGGGGGCTCTGACGCGGGCGTGTTCTCTGCCAGACGGCACGGCCTATCGCATCCAGCCGCAGCCGCCGGTGGCGAGCACATCTCGTCGGGCGGATGATAGTGCTTGTAGCGCCGGTGTTGCAACTGGATGAGGCCGCGCAACCTCGGCGCGCGGGGCGACGGCGGCCGCACCAAGCCGCCGCCGGGGGCAGGGCAGTGCGGCGGATCACCCGGGCGTCGCAACCGCACCTGAACCCGAGCCGAATCGGGCGTCATGGGCGGCGCGCCATCGGCAGAGCGGTGTGTCGGCCGCAGTCTCCCCCGCGGACCCCACCGTGCGCAGCCGGCAATCGAGTCGGCGTTTCTCGTGAGGCGGAGGCCGCCAGCCGTGTCCCTCGCCGTGCCGGGTCCGGTCAGCTGTCGAGCACCGCGCGGACCTTGGCTGCCAGCGCGGCCGGCGAAAACGGCTTCTGGATGAAGTCCACGCCGGTGTCGAGGACCCCACGGTTGGCGATGATGTCCGCCGTGTAGCCCGACATGAAGAGCGTCTTCAACTCCGGCCGCTGCGCCTTGAGGCGTTCCTGCAGCTCCTTGCCGTTCATGTCGCCCATCACCACGTCGGTCACGAGGAGGTCTATCCTCTTCGGGTAGGTCTCAGACACCAGGATGGCTTGACCGGCCGTCGCCGCCACCATCACGCGGTAGCCTCGCGCTTCGAGTATCCGCCTCGCCAACCTCAACACCTGTTCCTCGTCTTCGACAATCAGCAGCGTCTCGCTTGGCCGAGCCGCGATGCGCGGAGCTTCACTGACAGCCGATTCCGATTCGCCGCGGTACCTGGGCCAGTACACGGTGAAGGTCGTTCCCTGTCCTGGGCTGCTTTCGACGCGGACGGCGCCGTTGTTCTGCTTGACGATGCCGTAAACAGTGGACAAGCCGAGGCCGGTCCCCTGTCCCTGCTCCTTGGTCGTGAAAAACGGCTCGAAGACGTGTTCGAGGACTTCCGGCGTCATGCCGGAGCCGGTGTCGCTGAACCGCAGCATCACGTAGTCGCCTGGAGAAACGCCTGCCAGTCTGCCCGCCGACGATTCGTCCAGCGTCACGTTCGAGGTCTCGATTGTTATGCTGCCGACGCCTTCGATTGCATCCCGGGCGTTCACCGCCAGGTTGGCGAGGACCTGGATGACCTGGGACGGGTCTATGAGGACTGGCCACAGGTCGGCGTCGCCCGCCACCCTAATCTCGATGTCCTCGCCGATCAGCCGCCCGATCAGCTTCTGCTGGTCTGCTACGACAGCATTCAAACTCACGGCCCGCGGCTCGACAATCTGCTTCCTGGAGAACGCAAGCAGCTGGCGTGTGAGGTCGGCCGATCGCTCGCCGGCGTTCTTGATCTCGCGCAGGTCCGCGTACAGGGGATCGTTGCGGTCCAACGACTCCATGGCAGCTTCGGCGTAGCCCAGAATCACGCTGAGCATGTTGTTGAAGTCGTGGGCGACACCTCCGGCCAGCCTTCCGACGGCCTCCATCTTCTGCGCCTGACGCAGCTCCGCCTCGACGTATTCCCGCTCCTTTTCAGCCTGCAGCATCGCCTTGCGTTGCTCTATGCTGTAGAGCGCGAACGCTATGTCACTGGCCATGTCTGCGAACAGCGCGGACTCCTCGGCGTCCAGGTCGATTCCGGTGGCCACCGAAACGCCGATGCAGCCGTACACGGTATCCCGGTAATCGAGCCGAACGGTCATCACCTGTGCGGACGCGCAAGGGGCTTGCCGCGGGCAGGACGCGCACGTGACCGAACGGTCCGTGACCACCCTGACGCCGTGTTGATGTCGGGTTTCTTCGAGACACGGCGGCAGTATGCCGCGCTTCAGGCTGCTGTCGAGATCTTCGACGCCCTTCCCCTCGAGGCCCATTGCGACGTGCATGATCGGGTTTCCTGCCTTGTCCGACAGGACCGCGAGAACGCAGTCGTAGCCCCGGCGCTCGGCGAGGAGCCTGCAAGCTTCGTGCAGCAGCTGCTCGGCGTCGTTCTCGCGGACTATGAGTTGGTTGATGTCGCGAAGGGCTCGAAGAACACGGTTGAGGTGGGCGACCCGCTCGTCTGCCAGCTTGCGCCGTGTGATGTCCTGCACGTGAGTGATGAACTGCTCCGGCCGCCCGCTTCGGCTCCGAATGATGGCCGTGCTCACGAACCCCCAGACGACCTGGCCGTCCTTCCTGATGTAGCGCTCCTCGAACGTGGCCGTCATGCCGCCTGTTCCAGCGACCAACTCGTCCGTGATTCTCCGGGAGAGCGCGACGTCGTCCGGATGGGTGATGGCAGGCCACTCGAGCGCCGTGAGCTCGTCCCTCGTGTAGCCGAGCATGTCGCAGAGCGTTTGGTTGACCCACAGGAGCCGGCCGTCCACGGCCACCAGCGCTACTCCGACGGCGGCGGTTTCGAGCGCCACGCGGAACCTCTCTTCGCTGGCCCGCAGCGCAGCCTCGGTGAGCTTCTGGCTGGTGACGTCGTGGGCGGTGGCGCGAACGATCGGCGCATCCACCCCTTCCGTCCTGAGCGTATTGTCGAATTCCCAGTAGCGGAGCTCGCCGGCCGCGGTGCAGACCTGCATTACGCCCGACGCGTGGCCCTTGGTGCGTATCTCCGAAAGGTACCCTTCCAGGCGGTCCTTCACGGACGGGGCGAGCAGGTCGCGCAGGTTCATCCGGAGCAGCGCTTCGCGCGGGTACCCGATCATCCTGGCCGCCGCGGCATTCACCGAGAGCAGCCTTCCCTCCAGGTCGTGCGTGGAAATCATGTCCCGGCTGTTTTCGACCAGGTCCCTGTAGCGCTCCTCGCTCACTCTCAAGGCGTGCTCGGTTTGCCTTATCCGCAGCAGCGCTCTCACGGTTGCCACGAGCTCGCGCGGATCGACCGGGTGGACCAGGTAGCCGTCGGCGCCCCCCTCAAGCCCATCGGCGCGCGAGGAAGGGCTGATATAGGTCGCCGAGAGGTGCAGCACCGGGATCGCGGCCGTTTCCGGGGACGTCTTGATCCGCCGACAGACTTCGAACCCGCTCATGTCGGGCAGGTTCACGTCGAGGACCACGAGGTCCGGCTGCTCTCTCGCCAGCCTCACGGTGTCCGCGCCTGTCGCGGCTTCGATGACGTCGAAACCCGCTCTGGCGAGCACCCGGCTGGTCGCGTACCGGCCGCTGTCGTCGTCGTCCACGTTGAGGATGCGGGGCTTCGGTTCATCGGCCATGGGGTTGCTTCCTGGCTTTGATGTTCTCGGCCGCCTGGCGCAGCGTCCTGCCGATAGCCGCCAGCGCGGCGTCCCTGGAAGGAGCTTCTTTCGACAGGATCGCCAGAGCTTCGGAGCTCAGGGCCCGCCTTTCGTCCTCGTCGAGTAACTTTGAAGTGATGATTACCACCGGGATGTCGCGGGTGGCCTCGTCTGCCTTGAGACGGTGAAGCACCTCGAAGCCGCTCATGCCTGGCATGACCAGGTCCAGGAAGATGATGTCCGGACGAGCCTCTCGCGCCAGGGCCAGTCCCGCCGGCCCGTCGCGGGCTTCGAGAATGGAGTACTTCGTGTCGGCCATGTTGCCCTTGAGAATGTAGCGCGCCACCTCCTCGTCGTCGATGATGAGCACTTTCTCGACGGGGCTCCTCCGTGCCAGTTCCTTGAGCCTGGCGAGCAGCCACTTTCTCTCGAGAGGCTTGACGCAGTAATCCTCCGCGCCGAGTGTCAGCGCTCGGTCCTGTTCGTTGACGACCGATGCGATGATTACCGGTATCGACCGCGTCGCCTCGGCGCTTTTCAGGTCTGCGAGAAAACGCCAACTGTCCTCCAAGGGCATCAGGATGTCCAGGATGATTGCCAGCGGCTTCGCCCGCTCGAGGATCTGCGTTGCGGCGCGGATCGAACTCGCGGCTAGCACCTGGAAGCCCGAAGTCTTGAGAAACTTCTCGTACAGGGCCTGGGTTGCCGGGTCGTCCTCGACAACGAGGACCTGGTGCCTGGTGAGGTCTGCTTCGACCTCGACCTGGGGGGCGACCGCAGCTGGTTCTTCGAAGTTCAGCGGAATGACGAGCGAGAACGTGGAGCCCACACCGAGCTGGCTGACCACGTCGAGGCTGCCGCCGAGCATCTGCGCCAGCTTGCGGGAGATGGCCAGCCCCAGCCCCGTGCCCCTGGCCCGACCGCGATCGGCGCCCTCCACCTGCACGTATTCGTCGAAAATCCGCGACTGGTCCTCGGGAGCGATTCCGACCCCGGTGTCCGACACCGCGAAGAGCACTGCCCTGCCGTCTCCAACCTCGCTGGCTCGGACGCGTATCTCGCCGCGTTCCGTGAACTTCAGCGCGTTCGACAGCAGGTTGCGGAGGATCTGCGACACCTTTCCGTCGTCGGTATAAAGGCCGGGAAGATCGTCCGCGTCCTCGAAGACGAGGTTCAACCCCGAATTGACGAGCATCGGCTTGAGCATGCCGCGAAGCCCGCTGAAAATCTCGCTCACGGTGCAATGCCGGGGACGGACGACGGTCTTTCCGGCCTCGATCTTCGCGAGGTCCAGAAGGTCGTTGACCAGCGCCGACAGGTCCTCGGCGCTCCGCCGGATGAACCGGACTTGCTTCTCCTGTTCTTCCGTCAACTCCCCGTCGGTGCGATCCAGAAGCAACCTCGACAGCGCAATGATCGAGTTCAGGGGAGTGCGGAACTCGTGGCTCATGTTCGACAGGAACTGTGTCTTGAGCTCGTTCGCTCGTGCCAGCTGGGCCGCCTTTTCGTCCACCTCCGCGTAGAGAGCCAGCACCCCGCGGTTCGTGTCTTCGAGCTCGCGGTTGAGCCGGACCAGCTCGTCCTGCCGCTGGCGCAGCTCGTCCATGGCGCGCAGCAGTTCCTGGTTCTGCAGCCGGATCTCCTCGAGCGGGGAATCGACGCGGCTGCGAAGGAGGGCTTCCGCTATCCGGCGCACGACGGCGGGAGTCACGGGCTCGGCTGTCGAAGGGATCGTCTTGCCGAGGAAGACGGTCGTTCCTCGTCCCGGCGCCGTTTCAACATGGAAGTGGTCCATGAGCCGCCCAGCGCCGACAATCCCCAGACCCATGCCCGTGCGAGATCTGTAGCGTCCCGCGAGTATCGCATCGAGGTTTGCGATCCCGGGGCCGGAATCCCGCACTGTAACGCAGAACACCTGCGGCGGGGCCTTGCCCTCCACGAGGAGCTCGACCTGGCCCCCGGCGGCGTACTGATGCGCATTGCGCGCGATCTCCGAGACGGCCGTGCTCAAACGCGTCTGTCCCGTGGTGTCGAAGCCGAGGAGCCCCGCCACCAGGCGCACGCGCTGGCGTGCGTACACGACGTCCTGTTCGTCGCGTATCTCCAGTTTCGCTATCACGGTGCTCACGGTCGCTTGCTCCGTTCCCGCGCGGTCAGAACCGTCAGGTCGTCCCGGCCGCGCGCATGATCTCTCGCCAATACGGCAGCAATAACGGAGGGATCCCTGGCACGGAGTCCAGGGTAGGCGTCGAGCGTCCAGCGGGTCGCGATACCGTCGGAGTGCATCACCAGGAGCGCATTCTCCGGCCACGGATACGTGAACTCCTGGATCTTTCGGGCCGTGACGCCGGCGGTTCCGTTGTACGAGATGAGGCTGCGCGACCACTCGGGGGTAACGATGACCCCGGAGATGTTGCCGACGCCTGCGTAACGGACGATGCGGGAATCGGCCCTCAATTCAGCCACCGCAACGGCCGCCCCGCGTCCCCCGCGCAGCGCGGCGTGGAGCCGTTCGACCATTGCCCCCGGCGAAGATGAAACGCCGCGCTCGAAGGCGTCCACCGCGGCCGCAGAGGCCTCCGCCGCGGCCGGGCCGTGACCGAGACCATCGGCTACGACGAGCAGCGCCATGCCGGAACCATGCCGGACAGCCCACGAGTCGCCCGAAACGGCTTCTCCGGGAGCTGGAAGGCAGACTGCTCCCACTTCGAAGGCGGGCTCGGGCATCTTGCTCACCCGCCGGCCCTCCCAGATGCGGCTCAGCACTATCGTCCCGGCGCCGGGCGCGGTGAACATGTCGAAGTGGGACGAGATGCGTCGAATCGCTCCCAGGCCCGTCCCGGGGCTGCCCGAGGTCGAGTAGCCATCGCGCATGCACTCGCCGGGATTCGACAGCCCCGGACCGCGATCGACCGACAGGATCTCGATCCCAGAGACGCCGTGTCCCTCGAGCGGCCCCATCAGCAGCTCTCCACCATGCGCGTGTTTGACCAGGTTGGTGGCCAGCTCGGTGACGACGATCGCTACCTGTCCCGACCGGCCGGCGTCGAAACCGACGACCTCGCAGACCTGTGCCGCGGCGCGCCGGGCCTCGCCTACCTGGGTCGCGTCCTCGACTCGCACACGTATTACCGGGCTCACTTCCACCTCGTGATGGTGATTCGCGTTCCTTCACCAGGCGTCGAGCGGATGTCGAACTCGTTGACCAGCCGCCTGGAACCGGAAAGCCCGAGCCCGAGCCCGCCGCTGGTCGAAAACCCGTCCGTCATCGCCTGAGGGATGTTGGCGATACCGGGTCCGTGGTCCTCGAACACGAGCCTCAAGCCGGTGCGCAGTCCATCTCCGACGACTTCGCCGTGCACCACTCCAGTACCGGCGTAGTCGAGGGCATTGCGCCCCAGCTCGCTGGCCGCCGTCATCATCTTCGTCTGGTCGACGAGGCTGAAGCCGAGTTCCGCCATCCATTCCCGCACGGCGTGCCGCAGCCGCACCAGGTCCTCTGACCGGCGAAGCTCGAAGGTCTCACTTCTCTTCGTGGACATCGACGGGCTCCTCTCCGGAGGCCGCCGCCGCAGCCTGCAGCATCTCCATCGCCTTGTCGACCGTGAGAGCTGTCCGGACGTTGCTCCACGAAAGGCCGAGTTCCACCATTGTGATCGCAACCGCCGGGCGCATGCCGACGATGATCGTCTCTGCGCTGAGCGTTCTCGTTATCGCGGCGATGTTTCCGAGCACCCGGCCTATGAACGAATCGACGGTTTCGAGGGAGCTTATCTCGACGAGCACGCCTTTCGCACGGTCCTTGACCACGCGTTCTGTCAGGTCGTCCTGCAGGCGCATGGCGAGGCGGTCGTGCATGTCGACCTGGATCGAAACCAGGAGGACATCGCCCACCTTCAGGATTGGAATCGTCTCCATCGGCTTTCTCCACTACTGCTGCTTCTGTTGCCTGGAGACGACGAGGCCGCTTTGCTTGAATGCGAAGGCCAGAGCGTCGGACAGCGACGCCTTCGTCACGACATCCGTGAACGTGACTCCGAGGTGGACCATGGTCTGGGCAATCTGGGGTCTTATGCCGCTGATGATGCACGAAGACCCCATCAGCCTGGCGGCAGCCACCGTCCTCAACAGGTGCTGTGCCACCAGCGTGTCGACCGTGGGGACCCCTGTGATGTCGATGATCGCGATGCTGCTGCCCGTCTCGACGATCGCCTTGAGCAGACTCTCCATCACCACCTGCGTTCGAGAACTGTCCAGGGTCCCTATGAGCGGAAGAGCGAGGATTCCAGGCCAGATCTTGACGACAGGGGTCGACAACTCGAGCATCTCTATCTGCTGGCGCCTGATCATCTCTTCACGGTTCTGAATGAAAGCCTCTGTCGTGACGAGCCCGAGCTTGTCTATGAGGGTGGTTACGGTCCAGATGGCGCTCGCGGCGGCACCGGCGTCGGCTCCCGTGGCTTGCGTGAGACGGGAGAACAGCGGCTCCTTCAGCGAGAAGACGAACATCGCTGTCTCGGTCGGTGTGAACCCCTGGAGCGCCCTGTTGCGCGACAAGCCTTGCAGGAAAGACCGCACCGGCGCCCACTCCTCTGTCGTTATGTCGTCGATGTTTCCGCTCCGGCAGGCAGCCGCAAACAGGGCGAGCATCTCGGCGGATTGGGCGCGGAGATCATCCGCCGAAAGAAGGTCGGCACGCAGCGACGCCGCCCTCTTTTGTGCCTCCACCCACTCATCCAGGATGTCGGCTTCGAATCGGTCGAGGATTGGGGTGAGGATGTTCCCCTCTGACATGGCGGAAACTCCTTTTCCTGAGGTCTTTGCGGGTCTACGCCCAAGATCCAGACGCTTGATCACGCCGGGACGAATCAGCGCGTGAAACGGCGGAGAGGAGCGAGCGGCGCGATTGTACAACAAGAAACCGGCCCGGCGGCACCGGCCGGTTTGGTCAATCGAGCGAACAGTCTCGCTGCGGAGCGCGGGAGGCGACACGACGAGGTTCGTTGCCCGCGCCAGGCACGCCGGCTGGACGGACTGGAACGAATCTGCGCGAATCACAGGCAGGACCCTTGGTGGAGTTCGGTGCAGGCTTCATGAATCTGCCGGAACAGGTGAGCCGCCGGCGTGGCTGGCCGGCGGTCAGCGCGCCCCTGGACGTGCGCAGAGCAACAGCGAGGCCAGATCACGACCCAGGACTCGTTCCGACCCACCCACCCGCACCGTGACCGGCCCGTCGAAGGGCTGTCGATCGACGAGCCGCACAACCGCGCCAGGCACGAGCCCCGCCCCGGCGAGGTAGCGTAGGCGATCGGCGTCGCTCGTATCGATCCGCCTCAGCTCGGCGTCTTCACCGAGCGGCAGGTCCGGGAGCGCGGCGTGCACGACCTTGTCGACAGCACCCTCCCGGTCTGGTATCGGGTCGCCGTGGGGGTCGAAGCGCGGATGCCCAAGCGCCGCGGCCATCCGCTCGACGAGCGCGTCCGAGGCTGCATGTTCGAGGCGATCGGCCTCGTCGTGGACATCATCGAGACGGTAGCCCAGGAACCGGACCAGGTAAGCTTCGATGATCCTGTGGCGGCGCAGGATGCGCAGGGCGACCCGGCGTCCGGCCGGCGTCAGCACGACGCCGCGGTACGGCTCGTGGTCGAGAAGCTTCTGATCCGACAGCCTGCGGATCATGCCGCTGACCGATGCGGGCGCAAGGTCGAGACGTGCGGCAATCTCGTTCGTGGAGGCAGGAGCCTCGGCCGACAGAGCGTATATGGTCTTGAGGTAATCCTCGGCCGAGCGAGTAAGCGACGCCCTTCCGGTGTCCTTCGTCAAGGGCTGCCTCCGTTCACCACGCGACCAGGCGCCACGCCTGCGCAACCAGAAAGCAGACGACGAAACCGAGCGCGATCGGCAGAACAGTGGCGACGACCGTCCAGCGGGCGCTCTTCGTCTCCCTGTAGATGGTGTAGATCGTCGTGGAACACGGGTTGTGGAGCAAGCTGAAGAGCATGAGGTTGAGGCCCGTCAGCGTGGTCCAGCCCGCGGCGCGGAGGAGTTCGCCGGCGGCGCTCGCTTCCCCCAGCTCGAACATCACGCCGTCTCCCGCACCGACGCCGGAGAGACGCAGCGTGTGGACGGTAAGCATGAGGATGGTCGGGATGACGATCTCGTTGGCCGGAATGGCCACCACGTAGGCCAGCAGGATCACGCCGTTGAGGCCGACCAGGACGCCAATCGGGTCGAGCAGCCCCACCACGTGCGTGGCGACGCTCGCGCCGCCGAACCGGAGGTTCGAAATCAGCCAGATTACCGCGCCGGCCGGCAGCGCGAAAACCACCGCGCGCCACAGCACGATCACCGTCCGGTCGACGAGCGATGTGTAGAGCGTCTGCAAGATCCGCGGGGGCCGGTAGGGCGGCAGTTCCAGCGAGAACGTCGTCGCCTGGCCTTGCAGGACGCTCCGCGTCAGCGCCCACGAAACGGCGAACATGAACATCACACCGAGCAGCGCGATTCCGACGACGCCCGCCGCCGCGGCCACTCCAGCCAGCCGCGCCGGCACCAGCGTTCCGACGAAGATGGTCGCAATCAGGATCTGAGTGGGCCAGCGCCCGTTGCACAGCGAGAAGTTGTTGGTGATGATCGCGACCAGGCGCTCCCGCGGCGAGTCGATCACCCGCGTGGCCACCACCCCTGCAGCATTGCACCCGAAACCCATGCACATCGTCAGGGCCTGTTTGCCGTGCGCCCCCACCCTCTGGAACATCCGGTCCATGTTGAAGGCCACCCTCGGGAGGTAGCCGAAATCCTCGAGGAGCGTGAAGAGGGGGAAGAAGATCGCCATGGGCGGGAGCATCACCGACACGACCCATGCCGTCGCGAGGTACATCCCGTCGAACAGGAAGCCGGTCAGCCACCAGGGAAACCCGACGGCCGCGCCCAGCGCCTTCAGCGACGGGTGGATGGTGTCTATCAGCAGCGTGGCCAGCAGGGACGAAGGGACGTTTGCGCCCGCGATGGTGAGCCAGAAGACTACCGCGAGGAGGAGCACCATCAACGGTATTCCGGTCCACCGGTTCGTCAGGAGGCGGTCCAGGTGCTCGTCCAGGTTCACCCGCATCCGGCGCAGCCCTGAAACGCCGGACGCGCACGCTATGCGCTCGGCCTCCTTGTAGATCGCGGCCGAAAGCCGGTCCTCGAAGTCGGGAGCGAGACGCCAGCGCGCCGCCATCACCGTGCCGCCGGGATCCGCGGCCTGCACCTCTCTCCCCACCCGCTCGTCGCCGCTCAACAGCCGCAGCGCCACCCAGCGGGCGTTGGGGACGCCGGGATATGCCGCCGCGACGACCGGCAGGACCGCGGCCACGGCGGTTTGAAGTTCAACCGGAAAGCTCTGCACGCGATGAGGGTCGGGCCGCACCGAGCCCGTTGCCACTTCGAGGATTGCATCGCGCAACTCGGCGATGCCGGTCCGATGCCGCGCGGCGGCGGGAATGACCGGAACCCCGAGCTCCCTTGAAAGGGCCCGAGGATCGATACCGATACCGTGGCGCCGCGCCTCGTCCATCAGATTGAGGACAACGACGACGCGGTCGGTTACTTCGAGCACCTGGAGCGTGAGGTTGAGATTGCGCTCCAACCGCGTGGCATCGACGACGACGATTGTCACCTCGGGCTGGCCGAACAGCAGGAAGTCGCGCGCGACCTCCTCGTCCGCGCTCGCAGCTTGCAGCGAGTAGGTGCCCGGCAGGTCCACTACCTTGACCACCTTTCCGCCGTGCCTGAACGTTCCTTCGGCCCGGCTCACGGTCTTTCCCGGCCAGTTGCCGGTGTGCTGCCGGAGACCCGTCAGCGCATTGAAGACGGTGCTCTTGCCCGTGTTGGGGTTGCCCGCCAGGGCGACGAGGATGTCCCACCGCCCAGGTGCCACGCCAAGCTGGACGAGGCTCTCTCCGCGGCTCGCGCAACCACGGCAGGGGGAAGAAGACGGCATCACGCCGCATCCTCCCGCGGCCGGCGCCGGATGAAGATGTCGCCCGCCTGCGCACGCCTGAGAGCCACCACCGCGCCGCGGATCCGGTAGGCCATCGGGTCGCCTGAAATGCTGCTCAGTTCGGCCGTCACCACCGTGCCGGGGACGACGCCGAGATCGAGCAGCCGCCGTCGCTGAGCCCCCTGCACCTGAGCGCCGACCCGCACCACGACGCCGTCCTCTCCCGGCCGGAGCGCATCGAGCCTCTCGAGCCCTTCTTCGGCCCCACCGTCTTCCACCGGTTCCACGGTGAGATCGCGGATCGCGAGGCGCTCGATTGTGACCCGGCGCCCGTCGACGACGAGACTCACGCTGGCGGCGTCGATTCCCTCGACACGGAGAAGGCTGCCCACGTTCATCCCGAGGTTTCTCAGGGATCGATAGATCCCCTCGGGCTCGTCTTCGATGTGAACCACACGGGCGTTCGTCCCGGCCGGCAGCGACGAGAGCGGGACGCCTCGCGGAGGCGGCAGCGCCCCGGCCACCGTCGGGATCGGATCCCCGTGCGGGTCGTAGAGCGGGTTGCCCATGCTCGCGGCCAGCCGCTCCACGTCTTCTGCCGACACCCCGTGTTCCAGCCGGTCCGCGTGGGAATGCCATTCGCCGGGTCCGAGCCCGGTTCGCTCGGCGAGATAACGCTCCCAGATCCGGTGTGTCCGGACCAGCCTCAATGCGTGAGCCCGTCCCTCGCCTGTGAGTTCGACGGCCTCGCCGTCGAACCGCGCCAGCCCGATCCGCTGCAGGTGCCTCACGACCTCGACCGCCCGGTCGCGGGTGACGCCAACCGCTCCTGCGAGGCTGTCGAACGAGGGGCGGCGGCCGGCGGTTTCGTCGGCAAAGATGTGCTTGACGGCGTCTTCGAGGCGAACCCGCTCGGACAGACGGGCCAGACGGCCCAGCCTGGGGACGATGCCCCTCCCGGGCCAGAACACGACGGCAGCCAGCGCGGCCAGGGCGAAGAAGGCGAGGAGAGAGGATGCCGGGTCCGGGAACGTGCCCAATGGAGCTTCTTGCGGCATGGAATTAGTGCCAGGAAAATTCTAAGTTAGTGTCCACTAAATATCAAGAGCTCGAGTGACGTGGGGCCCGCTCAGCTGCTGCCCGGCGCCTACGGTCGCGGGATGCGCTAGCTTTCAGTCGGCCCAGGCTTCGGTTCGGCGCACGGCGCGCGGAGCTACCGGATCTCCCGCTTGCGGCCTCGAGCTTTGTATGGCAAAGTATCCTGACACGACAGCGCCCGGCGCCGAGCTGTCTCGCTTTTCGGCGTCACCCGAAGCTCTCTCGAAACCAAAGCCATGGAGCCACAGATTCGTATGGAGCCCAGCGCAGCAGCCGAACACCTTCAGGTCATCCGCACGCTCATGGAGCGGTCCGCGCTCTACAGGCGGACGCTCGCCCCCATCATGCTGTATCTCGGTGCCATCGGTTCGCTTGCGTGTCTTGGCGGGCTCGCGTTCGAAATCGACACGCTGGCCGGGTTCTACGCCTGGTGGCTTACCGCGGCTGTGCTCGGGCTCGCCGGCGCGTTTCTCATCGTCCGCCGGCAGGCGATGCGAGACGGCGAACCTTTCTGGTCGCCGCCGACGCTCCGCGTCACCGAGGCGATGGCGCCGCCGCTCGCCGCCGGGCTGGTGCTCAGCCTTGCCCTGCCGATGTTCGACGCCGCCCCGCCGCGCGGGTTGTTCGTGCTGGCAAACGCCCTCTTCTACGGGTGCGCCGTTCACGCGGCCGGTTTCTTCATGCCGCGCGGCATGAAGCTCTTCGGATGGATCGTGATCCTGTTGTCGCTCGTCGGCTCCGCCGGCCTGGCCGTGCTCGAGCCCGCGTTTTCCGGATCCCATCTTGCGCACGGTGTCATGGGCTGCGTCTTCGGCCTGCTGCACCTGGCCTACGGGGCCTACCTCTACGCGACGGAGCGACGAGGGGCGACGGCGTGAACCCGGAGCCGATCCTGCATCTCGACCGCGTGATCCACGAGCGGGGGCGCCTGGCGATCATGTCGATGCTCGCCGCCTCGCCTGAGCTCTCGTTCACCGAGCTGCGCGACACGCTGGAGATGACCGACGGCAACCTCACGACGCACATGCGGACCCTTCAAGAAGCTGGGTACGTGTCGATCGCCAAGACCTACCGGAACCGGCGGCCGCTGACCACCGTCACGCTGACGGCCGCAGGCCGTCGGGCGTTCGCGAACTACGTCACGCTGCTGGAGCGGATCGTCGAGCAAGCGAAGCCGCGATAGAGAATGGCGCCCTCGCTCACAGGCTTCTGCGAGCCAGCGCTTTGTGAGGCAAAGCGGAGCTGATCCCTGGAGACACGCGATGAGAGTGCTGAGAGCCCGTCACATGGGCATGTGCTTCGGCGTGAGGAGGGCGATTGTCCGGGCTCTGGCGGCAGCCGAGCGCCAGCCCCTCACCATCCTCGGCGACCTGGTTCACAACGAAGCGGTTCTGGCCGACCTGCGCGCACGAGGCATCCGGATGTGCACCGATGTCGGCGACATCGACACCGAAACCGTGATGATCACCGCGCACGGTGCGTCCGAACGCCGACTGGCGGAGTTGAGACGAATGGGCCTGCGCGTTCTGAACGCTACCTGCCCGCTCGTCATGACGGCCCACCGCGCCGTGGCCATGCTGGTCACGGACGGCTGCCATCCCGTCATCGTCGGACAGCGAGAGCACGCGGAGGTGCGCGGCCTGACGGAGGATCTGGACGCGTTCGATGTCGTCCTCGCCGACGAGGACGTCGAGCACCTGCGGGAGCGCCCGCGGTTCGGCATCGCCGCCCAGACCACGCAGCCAGTCGAGCGCCTCTACCGGGTCGCTGCGCTCGTCCGCGACCGTTTCCCGCGATCAGGCGTCGAGATCATGAACACGGTATGTTCGTCTACGCGTCTCCGACAGCAGTCGGCCGAGGCTCTCGCGCGCCGCGCCGACGTCGTCCTCGTCGTCGGCGGAGCGCGGAGCAACAACACGCGCGAACTGGTTGCCACGTGCCGGAGACACTGTGCCCGCGTGCATCACGTCCAGTCGGCTGCGGACGTGCGCGTCGAGTGGCTCGAGGGCGCGAAGGTGACGGGCATCACCGCGGGCACTTCGACTCCCGAGCAGATCATCGACGAGGTCGAAGCCCTGTTGAGGGCCGTGGCGAACGGCCAGGCTGCTGCCTGACCGTTCCGGTGATGGTCTCACCGGTCGCCACTCGCGCTGGCAACACGGCTCCTAAAGGCGCTTCGAGGCCTGGCCTTCACCCGCAGAGCTCCGGAACGACCCTCTGAAGGCCCGCTGGGCTGATCGCAGCGACGGGAAGGCAGCGTTTGCGCGCAACGCGGATCGAGCGGACGGTGCGAACCTGTTCGCTGGAACCTGTTCTGGGTTTTGGTGTCCAACCTTTCGACGCCAGCCTCACACGGAGGGCCTGCGGGTGCATTCCTTTTTCAGAGATGTCGTTCACGCCTACAGGTCGCTCCGCGCGGCTCCGGCGGCGGCAGTCGCAGCTGCTGTCACCATCGCTCTCGGCACCGGAGTGAACACGGCGGTCTTCGCGGTCGCCCACGGCGTTCTGCTCAGGCCCCTGCCATGCCCGGAACCGTCGCGCGTTGTCGTCGTGTCGCTGCATGCGCCCAACGGGAACGAATTCGGCGTCCCGTTGACCGAGATCGAGGACTGGCGGCGCCGGGTACGCGCGTTCGACGCGTCGGCGGCCTACAGCGTCGCGGAATTGACGGTTCGGGGCGTTGGCGAGCCTCGCCTGGTGAGGACCGCCATCGTCACGCCGTCTTTCTTCGAGGTTCTCCGCGTGGCACCTCGCTCCGGCCGTGCGCCCTCGGATTCCGACCCGGGTCAGTGGATGGTTCTCGGCGCCCAGCTGTCGCGCCAGCTCGAAAGTTCCGGGCAGAGTCCGACAGCGGCAATTGGCAGGGCTGTAGCGGCAGGCGAGAAGGTATTCGAGGTTTCCGCGATCATGCCGGCTGGTTTCCCTTTCCCGGCCGAAGACGTAGCGGCATGGGTCCCGGCGGCCTCGCTCGGCCGAATCCGGCTGGCGTCGGGCAAGGAGATACCACGCACCTTCCGGGTGATGGCAAGGCTCAAGGATGGCGTGAGCATCGAGCAGGCGCGCGACGATGCACAGCGGGCGTTTTCGGAAGTTGCGACAACCCGCCAGGACAGGGGGACAACGCAGCTCAGGACCCTCGACGACGTTCTTTTCAGCAAGGTGCGCCCCGCGCTGAACGCGCTGGTTGTGGCCGCCGTGCTGGTCCTGCTCGTGGCCTGCGGAAACGTCGCCACGCTCCTGGTGAGCCGCGCAGTGGCTCGAAGAAGCGACCTCGCTGTCCGGCTGTCGCTCGGCGCAAGCTCATGGCAGCTTGCGCGCACAGCTCTGGCCGAGAGCCTGCTGGTGGTGGCCGCCGGCTCTGCCCTGGGGACCGTGCTCGCGCTCGTTTGCGTGCGCCTGTTCGTCCGGACCGCGACCGGAGTCGTCCCGCGGCTTGACGCCATTGCCCTGGACGCACCAGTCCTGGCTGCGACCGCGCTCGTGGCGTTTCTTGTCACCGTCATCTGCGGGCTCGCGCCAGCCGTTCACGCCGTCTGCTCGGACTTCAGTCCAACACTCCGAAGCTCACACTCCAGCGCATCACGTCGTGTGAGGTTGACGCGCAGGACGATCATCATCGCCCAGGTGGCGATGTCGGTCGTGCTCCTTTCTGGCGCAGGCCTGATTGGCCGTACCGTCTTCGGCCTCCTGGCGGACCGCGCGGGTGCAGACCCCGATCACGCCCTGGTCGTGAAGCTGAGCCTGGCCGACTCCGCGCGCTTCGATCTGGAATCGCGAATGCCCACGATCAGGGAGATGCTGCGAAGGGTGCGTGAGCTGCCAGGGGTCGAGCACGCGGCGCTCGGCACGAACATTCCGCCGCGCGTCGCGCAGATCTCTTTCAGTGTGCAGGTCACGTCGAACGGTCGGACCGTGAACCACACGGTCCACCTGGCGTCGGTGACGAGCGGCTTCTTCGAGGCCCTTGGGACGAGGGTGATCGAAGGGCATGCGATCGACGAAGCGGACGAAATGCGTGATGGACCTGTGATCGTCCTCAGCGAATCAGCTGCCCGGCTGCTCTCGCCCGACAGGAGCCTGGTCGGCAGCGAGTTGCCGTGGCCGCTTCCGGCGGGGGCGGGAAAAGGAAGGAAGCCTCTCGTGGCTGGCATCGTTCCCGACGTGAAGTACGGCGGCCTCGATGCCCCGGCTCTTGCCGCGATCTACACGAGATGGGTCGACCTGCCGGCCAGCGTCGGACACCTGCTGGTGCGCACCACGGGCGATCCCGGCCTGCTCGAGGCGACGCTGAGGAAGACCCTTCGCGAGGTCGACCCTTCCCTGCCGATGACCGAGATCAGAACCCTCAGAGAAGAGTACGCGACCTCCATTGCGGGCCCGCGGGCCCGCCTCATCCCGGCAGCCGGGTTTGCCGTCCTCGCCGTCGCGGTGGCGCTCGTAGGCCTTGGCGGCATGCTGACCCGGGCGGTGGCCGAACGGCGGCGCGAGCTGGCGATCAGGACGGTCCTCGGAGCTTCCCCCGGCGGGGCAGTCCGGGCCATCATGCGCGAAGGCATCCTGGTGGCGACAGCCGGCCTGGCCCTCGGGCTCGCCGCCGGTGCAGCATCGGCGAGATGGCTGCAGTCGCTCCTTTACGGCGTCAGCCCTCTCGATCCCCTTACCTTCGCGGGCGTCGCCCTGCTCGTGTCCGCTGCAGCTCTCGCGACGTCGTTTCTTTCCGCACGGCGGGCGGCTCGAATCGAGCCGCTGGAGCTTCTGCGATCGGAATGACGCCGGGTCTCGCCGGCGTACAAGCCGAGCGCCTTCGAGCTCCTGCAGAGGGGCGCGAAGGTTCGCGCCCAGCCGAGCATGGCAAGGTGTGCGTACGCTCGAGCGTTGCGGGTCGAGGTGCTAACGAGCAGAGGTCCGGCGCGGAACAAGCCGTCGAGGCGAAGCTTCGGCGCCGACCGCCGGTCCTGGAACCCGGATTCGGACGCTCAGCCGCATGACGCCCTGGCGCGACTTCCAGGAGACACCTATGATAGGCATGCGGAGCAGGCGCTGCGCGCCAACGCCGAGCGTCCAGCTTCGCGTTCGATGCCAGAAGGCAGGCGCGGGTTCGTGGCCGGCCTGCTCGTCAGGGTGCGAGAGAACCGCGTGGCGGCTCGAGGCGACGGTCCATCCCGGTGTAGTCCTTCCGCAGTTGGCGCAGGCCAAGAAGAGTCGGTCCGGCTCGGCGGCGACCTGGTCCTCGTGTCCGAACACCGTGCATCGGATGAAGGGAAGGAGCGCGTGCATGGGCGGATGCACTCCTCTGCAAGCTCGATTCCAAGAGTCCGACAGGCGAACCGCGCGACATTGAACTCGTGATGCCTTTCCGCCGGCCGCGTGGGGTCGTGCGTGTCACACCTTGCGGCGCCGGCCGCCACACTGTGCTCGCAGTTGCGGATCCACGTCGCTCCCCAACGGACGGCCGCATGCCACGCCAGGCAAGCAGGGGTTTGGTGTTGAACGATTCAACTCGCGGAGGCGGCGTTCTCGATGTCGGACGCCCCGGCGGGCCGGGTGGCGTCCGCAGGTTTTCACGCGAGGCGATGGCGTCGGTTTTCGAGGTCTACGCCAGGCACGCTGACGAAGGTTACGCCGCTCAGGCGGCGCATTCGGCCTTCGACGTCGTCGAAGGCCTCGAGCGCCAACTGAGCCGCTTCGTCTCGAACAGCGACATAGCAAGGGTGAACCGCCTGGCACCCGGCGAGAGCACGTTGGTCAGCGCGTTCACGATGGAGTGTCTCGTTGTCGCCCGCCACGTGTTCGATCTGACCGGCGGCGCCTTCGACGTGTCGCTCGGCACAGGACTTCCGGCGCTCGAGCTCGATCGCGAAGCATTCGTGGTCCACGCGACGAAGGGTGGCGTCAATCTGGACCTCGGGGGAATCGGGAAGGGCTACGCCGTTGACCTGATGGCGGAATCGCTGGAGGAGTGGGACGTGACCGCCGCGCTCGTCCACGGCGGCTTCAGCTCCGTCGTTGCTCTGGAGCCGCCGACGGGAAGCGATGGCTGGCAGCTCGCTCTGAGCTGCCCTGCGGCGCCCTCCGGCGCGCTTGCTCGCCTTTCCGTGCGGCAGGTGGCCATCGGAGCCTCGGGTGTCGGCAAGGGCAGCCACATCGTGGACCCGCGAAGCGGCGAAGCGGCGCACGGCCGGCTGGCGGCATGGGCCCTCGTGCCGCGGCCCACCTCCGGCAGCAGAATGGCGGCCTCCGTCGAGCAGCCGCGCCTCGCACCGGGAGCAATCGCCGATGCGCTCGCGACCGCATTCATGGTGCTCACGACGGCTGAGATAGAGACGTTGTGCGAGCGCAACCCCGGGCTGGAGGGCTGGCTCCTCGAGGTCCCTGCGCCCGGTTCGAACGCTGCCCCCGAGCTGCTCCATTTCGGCCGCGATTCGCAACGGCCGGGAGCCTGAAGACAGGTCGGCCTCAGGCTCAGGGCTCGAGGCCCGCAGCAAGCTCACCGGGCGTTGCCCTCTGGCGACGATGGACGGAATCAGGCCCCACCATGGGCTGGAACGCCGCCAGCGAGTATCATCTGCACTCCAGGAGACGGAAGGATGGGTGCCCAGGACGGGAAAAGGGACGAGCGACGGGCCGCGAGCGGCGCGAGCAGGCGGCTCGATCGGCGGGATGTGCTGAAGGGACTATCTACTGTTCCCGCGCTCGGCCTCTTCGGCTATGCGTGGCAGCGGCAGCGCCAGTACGAGCGAGTGAAGCTGGCTCCCTCCTCGACGGCTGCCGCCGCCGGAGACGTGCAGCAGGTGAACGTCGCGCTCCTTGGCGCCGGCGCCCAGGGGCAGGTTCTCACCGACGCGATGCTGCGCATCCCAGGCGTGCGCTTCCGCGCCGTATGCGACATCTGGACGGAGTACAACCTGCGGCGCGTCGTGAACAGCCTGAAACGGTTCGGGCACGAGGCGAACGGCTACGAGGACTACCGCGAGATGCTCGACAGGGAGAGGGAACTCGACGCGGTTGTCGTCGCCACGCCGGACTTCTGGCACGCGCAGCACGCAATCGACTGTCTGAAGGCGGGCAAGCACGTCTACTGCGAGAAGGAGATGTCCAACACGCTCGAGGGCGCGCGCAGCATGGTGGCGGCGGCCCGCGAGACAGGCAAGCTCCTTCAGATTGGCCATCAACGTCGCTCGAACCCCCGCTACCTGCACTGCTACGAGAAGCTCCTCAACGAGGCGAAGCTGCTCGGCCGCATCGTCACCGTCTACGGCCAGTGGAACCGGGCGGTCGCGCCGGACCTCGGGGCCCCTGACCGCTACGCCATTCCGGAGGGGCGCCTCAGGCAATACGGTTTCAAGAACATGCACCAGTTCCGCAACTGGAGGTGGTACAAGGGCCTCGGCGGCGGCCCGATCGTGGACCTGGGCTCGCACCAGATAGACATCTACAGCTGGTTCCTCGGCGCGAACCCCTCGGCGGTCATGGCCAGCGGCGGTCTCCTCTACTACGACCCGGCCACCCACGAGTGGTACGACACCGTGATGGCAGTCTACGACTTCGAAACGCCGCAGGGCCCGGTCAAAGCCTACTACCAGACGCAGACCACCAACGGCAGCCAGGGCTACTTCGAGAACTTCATGGGCGACCAGGGGACGCTGCTCATATCCGAGTCGGAGCTCAACTACGCGGGCAAGCTCTATCGCGACCCCAACGCACCTGCGTGGGACCGTTGGATCCAGAAGGGCTACATCACCGCGCCGAAGATCCAGGATCTGCAGGCGACCGAGGCGACCGGCGCGGTGGCCGATGTTCGCGAGTCGGTCTCGCCCGACGAGCACACTGTGCCCGTGGTGATGCGCGACCCGTACCACCAACCGCACCTTCAGAACTTCTTCGACGCCGTTCGCGGGAAGGCGAAGCTCAACTGCCCGCCGGAAGTCGGCTACGCGAGCGCGGTCAGCGTGCTGAAGGTCAACGAGGCCATCGAGGCCAGGGCCCCGCTGTCCTTCGAGCCGGAAGACTTCGCCGTGAAGGAGGCGATGTGATGGGAGGAGCCAGGCTGCCGCGGCTGCCGATGATCGCGATCACCGTCCTTCGCGTTCTCGTCGGCTGGCACTTTCTCTACGAGGGAATCGCGAAGCTGACCTCTGCCTCCTGGTCCGCCTCCGGCTACCTGAAGCAGGCGCGCGGGCCTTTTGCAGGCCTCTTCAGGGGGCTCGCGGCAGACGCGAACTTGCTCGCCTATGCGGATCAGATAACGATGTGGGGTCTGACAGCCGTCGGCGCCCTTCTCATCCTCGGGCTGTTCACGCGGCTCGCGAGCCTGGCCGGCATCGGCTTCCTGCTGATGTTCTACTTCGCCAACCCGCCCTTCGTCGGCTACTTCTACTCGCTCCCGAGCGAGGGCAGCTACCTGGTCGTCAACAAGAACCTGGTGGAGCTCGGCGCGCTCGTCGTCATCCTCGTCTCGGGCAGCGGTCGCTTCGCAGGCCTCGACGCCATGGTTCACGCCCTTCTCGCGCCGCGGCCCCGGCCCGGCAGCCTCTCGTTGCCGGCCCGAGTCGACGTCTGACAGCCGCCGTGCAACTCGAGGCTGGCGAGGGGATCCGGCCTCGTGGCCGCACGGTCTTAGCCGGCGTTAGGAGAAGTCGCTGGACGAACCGCCAGGGGAGGTGTGTCACAATCGATTCGTGACTTCCGCCGCGGCTGCCACCTCGCCCGCCGTCGTCTGCCACAACCTCGTGAAACGGTACGACCAGGTCGTTGCGGTCGATGGTCTCGACCTCGAGGTCGCATCAGGCACGTGCTTCGGCCTGCTCGGTCCCAATGGGGCGGGGAAGACCACGACGGTGGAGATCCTCGAGGGGCTGCTCGCGCCGGACGAGGGTGACGTCGAGGTGCTCGGCCAGCGATGGGGCGGCAACGACCGCGCCCTCCGTGAGCGGCTGGGGATCCAGCTTCAGGAGACCCAGCTCGCGGACAAGCTGACCGTTGAGGAGACGGTCCGGCTTTTCCGGTCGTTCTACAGGCGCGGGCGAAGGGTCGATGAAGTCATCGGCCTCGTCGGACTCGACAGCAAGAGGAAGAGCTGGGTGAGCAAGCTGTCCGGTGGCCAGAAGCAGCGGCTGTCGGTCGCCTGCGCCCTGGTGAACGAGCCCGAGCTGCTGTTCCTCGACGAGCCGACCACCGGGCTCGACCCACAGTCGCGGCGTCAGCTCTGGTCGCTTCTCGAAGGCTTCAGGGCCGAGGGCGGCACGATCCTGCTGACGACGCATTACATGGACGAGGCCGAGGCGCTGTGCGACCGCGTGGCCGTGGTGGACAGGGGGAAGGTGATTGCGAGCGGGACGCCGCGGGAGCTGGTCGCGACGCTGGGGGCGGACCACGTAGTGGAATTCTCGGTTGCCGGCGAGCCGCCTGCCGACCTGGTCGAGTCGCTGCGGCGGCTGCCGGCGGTTCGTGACGTGCGTGTCTCCAACGGGACCGTTTCGCTCGTGGCGAGCGAGGTCGAGGAAGCAGTACGCCCCATCCTGGCCGAGGTCGAACGCGAGCGACTGCAGTTGTCCCTCCTCGCGACGCACCACGCGACGCTCGAGGACGTCTTCGTCGCCCTGACGGGACGGCACCTGCGCGATGACTGACCGTGGGGGCGCCTCGCACCCGGTCGTCGAGCTCACGCTCGCGCGGCTTCGCGAGTTCCTTCGCGAGCCCGAGGCCGTGTTCTGGGTGTTCGTCTTCCCGATCCTCCTGGCGTTCGCGCTCGGCATAGCGTTTCGGACCAATACCAGCCAGGTCGTTCACATCGGCGTCGAGCGCGGCGAGGGTGCGGAGGGACTGGTGCAGGCGCTGGGCGCGGCCCCGGGGATCGAAGCCCGGCTCGTCGAGCCGGAGCACGCGGACACCGCGCTTCGCGACGGCGAGGTGCAGGTGATCGTCAGGGCCGGGGACCGGCCGACCTACCGCTACGACCCCAGCCGCCCCGAGAGCAGGCTGGCGCGCGAGACCGCCGACGCCGCTCTCCAGGCCGCGGCCGGGCGGCGCGACGTGTTCGAGGCGCGGACAGAAGAAGTCGTGCTGCCCGGCTCGCGCTACATCGACTGGCTGATTCCCGGCCTCCTGGGGATGAACATCATGGGAACCGGCCTCTGGGGCATCGGCTTCGCGATCGTGCAGGCGAGGACGAAGAAGCTGCTGAAGCGGTTTCTCGCCACCCCGATGGTGCGCTCCGAGTACTTGCTCGCGCACCTGCTCGCGCGGCTGCTTTTCCTCGGCCTCGAGGTCGGCGCGCTGATGATCTTCGCGTGGCTGGTTTTCGACGTTCCGATGCGCGGACCCCTGGCGCTCTTCGTCGCTCTGACGCTCCTCGGGGCGCTGTCGTTCGGAGGCCTCGGCCTGCTCCTCGCGAGCCGCGCACGAACCGTGGAAGCGGTGTCGGGCCTGATGAACTTCGCCATGCTCCCGATGTGGATCCTGTCCGGCGTCTTCTTCTCGTCTGCGAACTTTCCCGCGGTGATGCAGCCGTTCATCCATGCATTGCCGCTCACGGCGCTGAACGACTCGCTGAGGGCCGTGATGCTCGACGGCAGGGGAGCCGTGGAAGTCCTGCCGGAGGCAGGTGTGCTGATCGCGTGGGGCGTCATGTGCTTCGCCGTGGCGCTTCGAATCTTCCGCTGGCGGTGAGAAGGGCGTCGGCCCGCCGCTCCGGCCGTCGGAGGACCAGGTCCTTGCGCACGGCCGGCTCATTACGCTATTCTGCGTTGCTATTACGTGAAGTTGCGCAACGAGGTGGGCGATGCCCTCCAACCCGTTCGTCTACGGCGAAGTAGTGCCGGAATCGGCGTTCGTAGATCGCGAGACGGAGATCGATCGGCTCGCCGGGGACCTCCTCGCCGGCCAGAAGGTCTTCCTGATCTCCCCGCGCCGCTACGGGAAGTCGTCGCTGGTGCGCCAGGCGCTCGCGGAGGCCGGTCGCCGTGGCGCCCTGACCGTCGAGGTGACGGTCAGCAGCTACAGCTCCTACGTGGCCTTCCTCGAAGGCTACGCCCGCGCGCTCGTCTCGCTGGAGACCCGCGGCGGCAAGACCCTCGGGCGGCTGCGCGAGATGTTCGGAGCTTTGCGTCCGGAGGTGCGAATCGAGCCCGGCGAGGCCGGGACCCCGAGCCTCGCCGTGGCCTTCCCGTCGGCCCGCACCCGGCGCGACGTCTCGCGGCTGGCCGAGGAGGTCTTCCGCCTGCCGGGCCGCATTGCCGTAGCGCGCCGACGCCCACTTGCCGTCGCCCTCGACGAGTTCCAGGCCATAGCTTCCTTCGACAGGGACGGCGGCCGCGGGCCGCGGATGCACCAGGTGGAGCACGCGCTGCGGGCGGCCGTCCAGCACCAGCGGGACGTCGGCTACGTCTTCTCCGGATCCGAACCGAGCTTGATGGAGGCCATGCTCGGGCGCAGCCGTCCCTTCTACAAGGCCGGGCCTGTCCTCCGGCTGGAGAAGATCGATCCTGACGTCTTCGCTGCCTTCGTCGAGGCGCGTTTCGCGGCGACCAGGATCCGGCCGGAGCCTGGCCTGGGCGCCGCGGTAGTCGAACTCGCCGGCAATCTGCCCTACGACGTGCAGCGCCTCGCGCACGAGCTGTGGGACGACGCCCGCGCCGCCGGGAAGAGGAACGCCGGCATCGAGGACCTGCATCGCGCGTTGAAGCGGCTGCTCGGCGAACAGGAGGTGCTCTTCGAGGCGACGTGGCAGCGCCTGACCCTCGCCCAGCGTGCCGCGCTGCGCGCAGCTGTCCTCGAGGAGGGCCGCGAGCTGCTTTCGGCGGACACGCGCGCCCGCTACCGCCTGGGTGGGGCGTCGAGCGTCCAGGCCGCGCTCAACGCGCTCGTTCGCGAGGACATCCTTGCCCGCGAAGGAGCGCGCTACTCGATGGTGGATTCGCTCTTTCGCGAGTGGGTCGCGCGCCGGACGTTCTGACGAGACCTTCCGTGCCGATGCAGCCGCTCGAAGAGCTTCTCAGCCGGATACGCTGGGACGTCGAATTCGGGAGAGGTTCGTTCTCGATCGCCTACCTGGACCGGGTGGCCGGTGGGGAGCGAACCGTTCCCTTCGAGGCGATAGTCACGGACCCTCGACGCCCGCGCGACCTCACGCTGCGCGATGACGACGGCCGGATAGTCCACATCCCCTTGCACCGTGTGCGAAGTGTGTCGAAAGACGGCGTGATCATCTGGCGGCGCCCGGAGCGCTAGCCCTGGACGGGCGAGAATTCCGCCGTGTCGAACTCACAGGATGGAAGGGTGTGGCCCGCGAAGGCCGGCGCCTCTCCGTCACGCACCGGGTCGCGTGGTGGTGGCCAACGGTACGGCAGCGCGAGCCAGCCGGCGAAGCCTGAAGCCTTTTAGTACACCTGCACGGGCGACCGTAGCGGCTCTTTGCGCGGCCGCGCGCCGCCTCCTGCGGCCGCACGCCTCTGGACCAGCGGTTTCCGCCGAAACTCAACGGTTCTTCGCCCGGCGGCCCAACCAAGCTCTTCCGGGTACGGCCGTTGCTCTGCTGTGGGGTGTCTTTGGACCTGCTGGCCGCCCAACTCCAGGAGGTGCGAACCATGGCAGCTCGCCTCATTGACGCCGGAATCCTCGCAGCGGCTTTGACCATGGGAGCTGGCCCCTTCGCCCACGCCCA
Source organism: Vicinamibacterales bacterium (assembly GCA_041947015.1). Lineage (GTDB taxonomy): Bacteria > Acidobacteriota > Vicinamibacteria > Vicinamibacterales > Fen-181 > JBHGBL01. The sequence goes on along the minus strand of JBHGBL010000012.1, from coordinate 26,996 downwards.
ACACTCTCACGGAAACGCGCAGGCCACCCATTCCGTGCTTCAAATCCCCGAAGCGCTGAGGGTCGAGCACGAGGAACTGCACCGCGAGCTTGCCGCCTTGATCGGCCTGCCCGGCCGAAGCGGGGAAGCCGCGAAGAAGGTGGCTTCACTGCTCCATGAGCACTTCGTGAGCGAGGAGGCGTTCGCGCTTCCTCCGCTCGGGCTGCTCGTACCCCTCGCGAACGGTACGGCCACGGGCGACGCACGTGAGGTTGTAGCCATGACGGATCGCCTCGAAGCCGGCCTGCCGAAGATGCTCGAGGAACACAAGGCCATCGTCGCAGCCCTCGAGGCGCTCGCCGCGGCGGGCGAGGCCGAGCGGCACCCCGAGGCTGTGGCCTTCGCCGGGAAGCTCGAGTTGCACGCTCAGAATGAGGAGCAGGTACTCTACCCGGCCGCGCTCGTCGTCGGCGAGTACGTCAAGCTGAAGTTCCCGCGCCGGCAGTGATGGCGGCGAGCGAGACCGCCGTGACAGCCCGCGCGGCGGCGGCGGGGCCGCGCGCCCCGACCGCCTTGCCCGTGCTTCGATCGCGGTGAGCCGTGTCAGCGGGTGGGTGTGCGGGCACGTAGGTGGTTCAGCAGCGCCAGCGACAGCTTTCCGAGCGCGACGGTCGCCTCGTTGTCGGCAGTCCACTTCCTGTCCTGTGAATCCTGCGCGAAGAGGCTGAGGATGTAGTCCCCGTCGGGGGTGAAGACGATGCCGACGTCGTTCCGGACTTGCGAGAGCGCGCCGGTCTTGTTCGCGATCTCGACCTTTTCCCAGCCGGGGCCGACGAGCAGCCGCGGCATCTGGTCCCGGTCTTTCTGCTGCTTCATGATGGCGATCATCTCGTCGCACGAAGCCGCGTCGACGACCTCTTTCCGGTAGATCTTCTCGAGCAGGGCCATCATCTCGCCCGCCGTCGTCACGCCGAGGCCCCATTTCTTCTGCTCTTCGGTCAACGGGTCTGTTGCAGGCTTCGACACCTTCTTGTACAGCGTCGTCTCGGTCAGGCCCAGCGACCGCATCCGATCGTTGACGGGCTTGATTCCGACCTTGTCGATGAGGATGTTGGTGGCCGTGTTGTCGCTCAGGATGATCATGAGCACCGCGGCGTCGCGCACGGTCATGTGCAGGCCGAGCCCGAGGTTCTGCAGGACGCCGGAGCCCGACACCCTGTTCGAGTCCGTGAGCGCGACGACGTCCTCGAGCGCGATCTTGTTGGCCTTGGCTTGTGCGAACACTTCGACGAGGATCGGCAGCTTGATGACGCTCGCGGTCTGAACCTTGTCGTCCGCCCTGTAGCCGATCGTCTGACCCGTCTCGAGGTTCTTCGCCGCGAAGTAGAGCTGGCCCTTGAAGCCGTCGACGACCGCCTTTACTTCGGGCGGCAGCGGCTGGCCGCCCGAGACAGCGGGCGCCGCAAACAACAGCGTACAGACCATCGAACCCACCGACAGTACACGTGATCGCATGTGACCTCCAACGCCCCTGAACCGCGCTAGGCTGCCGGATCGGAACCGGCCAACGCCCCTGCGAGGTCCGGATTCGAACCCGGCGGAGACCCGACGGAAAAGGTCCTGGCTTCACCGTTCGAACAGCGAACCGATCAGCGGTTCGCGGAAGTCGGTTCCGGGCGCGAAGTACCCCGCGAGCATTGCCCGGCCGGGGGAAGCGCCCTTGTCGACCTGATCCAGAAGGACACGCCCGTCATTCGAGATCAGCACGGTACGCATCCGGTCGGGGTAGGCGCGGTAGAGAATCTGGTCACCCTTCCGGAACCCTCGCTCGGCAACGACGGCGAACCACTCGGGCAGGCGGCGGTGAACGTGCAGGAGCGTCTTTTCGTCGATGAGGCCGGCCCGGCGCCCCAGGGTGAGACTCTCCCGGACGCCCTGGACCCAGCGGTCGAGCGACACGCCACGCAAGAACTCGAGATCGACGTACGCCTCGTCCGCGTCGACGGCTGCCTCGGCAATCCGGTCGGCGATAGCCGCCGACAATTGCTTTCCGCGTGCGGTCTCCTCCAACCGGCGCGCCGTCTCCTGGCCGAATCGGACCTCGAGGGTAAGTACGTCCACTCGGAAGACCGTCTTCTCGAGAAGCATGTGCATTCGGGAGAAGGGCCCGCTCGCCAGGGAGCCGAGGTCGAGGTCTGGCGCGCCGCCTTGGCCCAGCGCGAAGAATGCCGGCAGGAGGACCATCAACCGCCGCACCATGGAATGATAGCGCTCCAAGAACCGCTGGCGACTCCGGGATTCCAGGTTCCGGTCGAGCTGGTTGTACCGGACCGACGACGTCGCGAACGGCGCGGCAAGGTGCATCCGTGGCCGGGGCAAGGGCCCCGCGAAAGCCGTTTGTGACCTGCCGGCTCGACGCATAGAATGTGAGGCTCCAGGAGCGCACGGGCGCCTGGCGCAGGTGCCAGACGTGACGAGAGCGCGATTTCAAGACAGGACCCCATCGGAGGGGAACATGCGACGAGGATTCTGGTGCATCGTCCTGACGTCGGTTGCCGTCACGGTGACGCTGGCGGGAGCGGCGCAGCGGGCCGAGGAAGCCGTCCAGGCCGCGAAGATCGGGCCGGAGAAGAAGCTGGTGCTCGACCACCTCAGCCAGCCCCAGGTGGTGGAGGAGTTCGGGCGCATATCAGATGCCATCTGGTCGTACGCAGAGCTCGGCCTGCACGAGTACAAGTCGTCTGCGCTGCTGGCCGACAGGCTGGAGAAGGCAGGCTTCAAGGTGGAGCGGGGGGTCGCGGGCATGCCTACGGCGTTCGTGGCCACCTACGGTTCCGGGAAGCCGGTGATAGGGCTGCTCGGTGAGTTCGATGCGCTGCCGATGCTTTCGCAGAAGGGACGCGTGCCGAAGCAGGACCCGCTGCTCGAGGGGGCGCCAGGGCACGGGTGCGGGCACAACACGATGTGCACTGCGGCCGCTTCCGCGGCGATTGCAATCAAGCAGGCCATGGACAAGTTCGGACTGAAGGGCACGATCAAGGTGTTCGGTTCGCCGGCCGAGGAGACGGTCATCAGCCGGCCCTACATGGTGCGGGCGGGGCTCTTCAAGGATGTGGACGCGGTCATCGACAATCACAGCGGCAGCGGGTTCTCAACCGGTTACGGGGTGAATGGCAACGCGTTGTTCTCCGTGCTTTTCACATTCAAGGGCAGGACGGCGCACAGCGGGGGCTCGCCGTGGTCCGGGCGAAGCGCGCTCGACGCGGTGGAGATCACGAACATGGCGGCGAACCTGCTCAGGGAGCACCTTTTCTATTCGCACCGGATGCACTACGTGGTTCCCCAGGGAGGTGAGGCGCCGAACGTGGTGCCCGACAAGGCCAGCGTGTGGTACTACGTGCGCGAGAGCGACGCCCGGGTCGAGGACATGTACGAACGGGTCGTCAACTGCGCGAAGGCCGGAGCGCTGGCGAGCGGCACGGAACTGACCACTCGGGTGTACACGGCCATACACCAACGGCACCCTAACAAGGCGCTGGCGGAGCTCATCTACGCCAACATACGCGCCATCGGAATGCCGCAGTGGTCGCAGGAGGAACACGAGTTCGCGAGGGCGCTCCAGCGCGAGCTCAAGGTCACCGAGAAGGGAATGCCGACCGAGGTCGGTCGGCTCGAGGACTCCTCGTCGCGCACCTTCGTCGGCGGCGGGTCATCCGATGTGGGCGAGGTCACTCTCGTGGCCCCGACGGCCAGCATCAGCTTCCCCGGGCAGGTTCCCGGAGCGAACGGCCATCACTGGTCTGCCGTGGCGTCCAATTACGGGACAACCGCCTGGAAGGGATTGAACGCGGGCGCCAAGGCGATCGCTGCTTCCGCGATCGACCTGCTTACCAACCCGGAGGCGCTGGCCAGAATCCGGGCGGAGTTCGATGCCTATTCCAAGGAGCATCCGTACAAGTCGCTTCTGCCTGCCGATGCCGAGCCGCCGCTCGACATGAACAAGGAGCTCATGGACAAGTGGCGGCCGAAGATGGAGCCGCTCTACCTGCAGCCGGGGAAGAACTGAAGCCCGCGCGATGGTTCGCGGCAGCAGACGAGGCGCCAACGCGGTAACCCGAGCATTGGCGCGACGTCAGGGCCTTCGGGTCACCTGTTCCGGGCTCGACACGGGCGGCGGCTGAGACTGAACCCTCGAGGTCGCCGCCTGCGTCCTAAGAACTACGACGTGCTTACCGCACGCCTGCGTTGATCTGCGAGCCGGCAGAACCAGACGATGACCGACGCCCTCCTGTTCCCGTTCCTCGAATACTGGTGGTTGTACGCGGGATTCACCGCTTTCGTCCTGCTGCTCCTCTTCATCGATCTGGGCATCTTCCACCGCGAGGCGCACGTCGTTTCGTTCCGCGAGGCGAGTGTCTGGAGCGCCGTCTGGGTCGGCCTCGCCCTGGCCTTCAACTACGCCTTCTACCTCTACGCGTCGCGCGCGTTTCCAGCCGACCCCCGCCTGCTCGCGATCCCCGCCTTCGACCCGCAGGCCGCGGCGACACGCGTCGGGCTGGAGTTCCTCACCGGCTACATCGTCGAGAAGGCGCTCGCAGTAGACAACATCTTCGTGTTCGTCGTCGTCTTCTCGTTCTTCGCCATCCCGGCGGCCTACCAGCACCGGGTGCTCTTCTACGGGATCCTCGGCGCCCTGGTTTTCCGGGCGATCTTCATCGCGCTTGGATCGGTGCTGATGCAGTACAAGTGGATCGTGGTTCTCTTCGGCGGCGTCCTGATCCTGACGGGCGTAAAGATGTGGTTCGCGCCGGAGAAGGGAATCGACCCGGACAGAAACCCGGTGATCCGCTTCTTCAAGCGCGTCGTCCCGGTGACGCCGCAGCTTCAGGGCCAGCGGTTCGTGGTGAGGATCGGGGGAAGGTGGCATGCGACGCCCCTCCTCGTCGCGTTGCTGTTCCTGGAGATGAGCGACATCATCTTCGCAGTCGATTCGGTGCCCGCCATCTTCGCACTGACGAAGGAACCGCTCATCGTCTTCACGTCGAACATCTTCGCGATCCTCGGCCTGAGGGCCATGTACTTCATGCTGGCAGGCGCTGTGGACAAGTTCCACATGTTGAAGTACGGCCTGGCTGTGGTCCTCGTTTTTGTCGGCCTGAAGATGGTGTGGCTGAACGAGGCCTTCGGGGGGAAGTTCCCGATAACCTGGTCGCTCGGGATCATCGTGTCCGTGATCGCGGCGTCGATAGCGGCGTCGCTGCTCGTCCAGAGGCGGCACGGGTAGGGCACGAGAGGGAACACACGAACGAAAGGGAACACTTTCCTTTTTGGCGCTTCTCGGCGCCCTTCTCCCGAAAAGGCAAGTGTTCCCTTTTCACTCTCCTCACCCTTCTTCACTCACTTCCGGTCGAAATGGGGCAATTCGTCCGGGATCGGAACGGCGAACTCCACGAAGCCGCCAAACTGACCGTTCTCGAACCATGGCAGCTGGTGAATGATCTTCTTCTGGCCGCCCTTTCGAATCGTGTAGTGGTTGGGTGATTGTCGCGCATAGAGATCGCTCGTTTTCGACCTCGCGGGCTCCGGGTGGCAGGAGAAGACGCTCTGCCCGATCAGCGCCGCGCCCCCATCTGCCGCGAACATCTCCCTGGAACGTGCGTTCATCTCCAGGATCGTTCCGTCGGCCGCGGTCACCGTTATCGCCACCGGCAGCTCCTCGCGCCAATCGAACTCGCTCATGGTTGACTCCCGGCCTTCTTCCCGATGAAGACCTTCTTCTCGATCACGCCGCCGCGCGTGGACACGTAGCGGAGCGTGCAATCGGTTCCCTCGATGCCGTTCAACCGCACCTTGAAGGTGACCGTCTTCTTCTCGTTTCCAGCAATACGTTCGATGACGTGCTGCGTACGGTTCTCCGGCTCGAGGATGATCACTTTGTCCTTCGACGTGTCGGGCCCGGCCTGGCCGCGCGCGCCGGCGCCGGCCTGGCCCCTCCCCGCTTGGCCAGCCTGGGCGTCGGCCTGTGCGGGCGCTGCCTGGCGGCCCCCCTCGCCCATTGCAGGCGGCTCGCCTTCACGGCCGCCGCCGCGCCCGCCCCGGCCGCCGGCTGCACCTACCGATGTCATGCCAGGCGGCAGGATCATGGAAACCGTGTCCGGCCGGACGATACGGACCAGCAGTGCCTGCTTCAGAGCGGTCGGGATGAAGCCCTGGTTCTCGAGCGGAACCTCGATCGTGTAGACGTCCTTCTGCAGGGTGATCTTCGGCTCGCCCATCACCACCTTCGGCAGGCTGCCCGCGAGCATCAGGTTGAAGCGCGCTTCACGCTCGATCCAGGTCTCGAGCAGCTCGGGTGGCGGGTTCTGCCTGTAGAACTTCGGGTCCCAGCCGCCGACCTCCGCCTCTCCGTACTGCGGGTGGATGACCTTCGTCCAGGGCTGGAAGCGGGTGACCTTCAGCTCCTTGTCGTTGTACTGCAGGCGGTCGAGTTCGTCCGTGACCTTGTCCTTGTTGTAGTCGCCTACGTTGCCACCGTTCCACAGCTCGTCGCCGTACCAGATCGCGCCGTACTGCCAGTAACCGAAGTCGGGGCTGTGCCCGAAGAGCGGGCTGCCGCGCCCGTAGTCCTGGTACACGTCGCCCGCCCTCTCGTAGCCTGTGATCTCCTTCCCCTTCGTGTCGAACGTCTTGTAGAGAGCCAGGTCCTCCGGGTACATCCGCTCTTCGCTCGGCGAGGTGGAAGGCGGGCGGAGCAGCATCGGAACCGTCGTGTCCATCGTGTTGACGACCGACACGTTTGGATGGGACAGAAGGAAAGTGACGACAGCGCGGGTCTCGATCTCGGACAGGGGGTACTCGCCGGCGCCGCCCTGCGTGTAGCCTCGGGTCGTGGCCTCGGTGTCGGGCCGCCAGTTCTCGGGGTAGTTGCGGTGCAGGTCGAGGCCGCCGACGCCGTCTTCGTTCACCCGGCCGTCCTTGTCGTTGTCGTAGCCCTCGGACAGCATCAGGTAGTCGCCTTTGCCCGCGCCGACGCTGCGCATCAAGCGGCCCTTCGGGTCGCGCTCGTCCACCACCGCATCGCCCTTGCCCATCCCCACCTTGACGCGCATCTGCCGCACGAATCCGTCACCGTCGAGGTCCTCGGCCGGATCCTCGTCGAGCAGCCCGTCGCGGTCGTTGTCGAACGGCCTGATCGTGCTCCGCAGCGTCTGCGCGGTCTCGAGGTAGAGGAGGTTGCCGTCAGGGTTGTTCACAGGCCTGAAGTAGAACGCGAAATTGTCGACGAGGCGCGTCGCCTCGGCGTCCTTGCCGTAGTTCGTGAGCAGATGGTGCAGCATCCACAGCGCCGACTCGCCGGCCGTCACCTCGCCGGCGTGTCGGTTGCCCTCGACGTACATGGCGGGCTTGTCGGTGTCCTTGCCGGTCTTCTTGTTCGTGAGCGTCACCTGGTAGATGTCCACGCCGCCGAAGCTCTGCGCAACAACGTAGAGGTCGATCAAGTCCGGATACTGCTTCGCCCACTTCTTCAGGAAGTCCACCGTCTCCCAGTAGGTGTGGTAGTGCTCGAAGTCCATCACCCCCGGTTCGAGGGGCGTCGTCTCGACCAGGAAGTTGCGGAGGAAAGCGCTGGGGCCGTGACGGTAGCCCGCGACGACATGGTACTTGCTCTGCCCTTCCTTCGGTGCCTGGACCTGCGCATGTGTCACCGTCATCACCAGCAACGCCACCAGGAGGCAGGTGCCTGCGCACAGCCACTTGACTGCTCGGTTCATGCCAGTCATACCAGGAATCTCCTTTGTTCGTCCGGCGGGGCGGCGCCATCATAGCGTAGAAATCGACGGGTGGGCGTGTGGACTGGTACGCTCACTGGTGAGGGTCGGTGCCCCGCGCTGGTGATGGCGAGCGGTCTTCGCGCTCAGAACGGAACGAGGGCGAGGTGCCTGGTCTGCAGCAGGTCTGCGCCGAGGCGAAGCGGCACGGGACGGGCGCCCGAAACACTGGCCATCCGATCTGCGGGCACGACCAGGATCAGCTTCCGCGGCTCGAACGCCTCGCCAGCCGGTTCAATCCTGTACCCTTCCGCGATGAGACGGCCGGCTTCCTCGGGCGGAATCTCGAACGCCGCGCTCGCGTCCGCCAGCGCCCGGCGGAGGCGGAACCACGCGCCCCGGGCGTGATGGCGCTGCCGGTACTCCCAGGAGCGCACCATGACGCGGCGCCGCTGCTCCTCGACCCGTCGTTCGAGTTCGCGGGTCACGGCGCGTCCTCCTCCAGGGCGTCGAGGCGACGGAGAAGTCCGGCAACCAGGGCGCGCTGCGCGTGCGGGTCGGGCATGCCCGCCCGTGGGTCGAGCAGCGACAGGACCGTCAGGTTGGAGCGTACGGCGTGGCGCAGTTCCGCATCGAGCCGCCGGTAGCCGCCGGCGAACTCGTCGAGATCGGCCGGCCGTGCCGTCATAAGGAGTCCAAGCGCGACAAGCAGGTCACGGTCGCCCTTGTCTCCCGTTCGATCCGTCACCAGCTTCTCGAGGATCAGCCCGGACGGGCGCGGCAGGCGCACGCGCGTGGCCGCAAGCGTGACATCGTCGCCGGCCGTGACGAGCGACAGGGCACCGAAGACGAGCAGCGGCAGCTGGTCATCCTCGAGCACATACGCGTCCATCGGCCCGCGGGCGGGATCGATGCCGACGAAGTTCAATTCGAGCAAGTGCGGCGCACGAGGCGTCCAGACGGACGGTTCCTCGGGCGACGGCTCGAAATCGGCGAGGAGCGCGGGCAGCCGCCGTTTGACTTCGCCGTGGCGGCCCACCGGTACGCCGATGTCGAGATCGTGCGAAACCACGAGCGTGGAGGCGGCGTCCGGCTGGAGCAGATTGGGGACCTCGGAGCCGACCACGAGGACACCTGGCGCCTCCAGCACCGGTCGCGCGGCGGCGATCGTCGCCATCAGTCGATCGCGGAACGTCATCGGGTACGAGTATAGGGTTCCGCTCGCAGACGGTCCAGCCATGCAGGCGCCGGCTCACTGTGGAACGGCCGGAAACCGACCTGATCGCCATCCGGGCCTTCGGCCCGACCGCTTCATGGTCTATCATACCGGCGGGAAGTTGAACCGCATGCTTCATGACATCCGGTTCGCGTTGCGAGAGTTGGCAAAGGCGCCCGGCTTCGCTGTCACGGCCGTCGTCACGCTGGCGCTCGGCATCGGGGCCAACACCGTCATCTTCAGTCTCGTCTACGGTGTCCTGCTGAAGCCGCTGCCCTTCGAGACCCCGGGGCGACTGGTTTCCTTCAAAGCCACGGCACGGAGCGAGGGCGTCGAGCTTCCGACCCGGATGTCGGTGTCGGCGTTGAAGGAGTGGAGCGCGACTTCCACCACGCTCGAACGTTTCGCCATTTACCGGTCGGCCGACTACACGGTGGGTGGCCACGGCGACCCCGAGCGGGCCGAGGTCTGCCTGGTGTCGGAGGGGTTCTTCGGCGCGCTCGGCACCGCGGCAATTGCGGGCCGAGCGCTCGACGCGCGGGATGCGGGCGCGGCCGTGGCCGTGATCTCCTACGACTCATCGCGCCGGCGGTTTGGCGAGTCCGACCCGGTGGGGCGCGTGCTGCGCCTCGACGGGCGCCCTTACACGATTGTCGGCGCCATGCCGCGCGCGTTCGCCTTTCCATCGCGCGAGACAGCGCTGTGGATCCCACGCATCCCGCTGCCGACGGAGGTGAAGTTCCCCGGCACCCGGTTCTACCACATGATCGCGCGCCTGAAGGTCGGCGCTACGCTCGAGCAGGCCCGCGCCGAGGCGGCCGTCATTTCGGCGAGACTCCAGGCCACGGACGCGCGCTTCAGCAAGAACGTCCGCGCCAGCGTCGAGCGTCTCGATGACGCGATCGTCGGCGACGTCCGCCGCGGCCTGCTCGTGCTGCTGGCTGCGGTCGGCGCGGTGCTCCTTGCCGCCTGTGTGAACGTTGGCTGCCTGTGCCTGGCGCGAGGCGCCGCCCGGCACGGGGACCTGGCGGTGCGGTCTGCGCTCGGCGCGAGCCGCCTCCGGCTGGTGCGCGAGCTCGCCGCCGAGAGCCTCGTGGTCGTAGTCGCGGGAGGTGTGGGCGCCTGGACGCTTGCCGCCGCCCTGCTCCCCGCCGCCATCAGGGTGGTCGCCCCTGAGACACCTCGGCTCGCGGATGTCGAAATGGACCTCCCGGTGCTCGCCTTCACGTTGGTCGCCTGCGTGGCCACCGCGCTGATGGCGGGTGTTCTCCCAGCGTGGCGCATCTCGCGCGTCTCGATCCGCCGCGTCCTTGGCGGACAATCGACTCCGCGAGGTGCGACGCGCACGTGGCATCTGCGGGCCGTCCTCTCCGCCGTTCAGGCGGCCGTGGCGGTCATGGTCGTCGTGGCCGCGGTGCTCTTCGCCCGCACGCTCGGCGTTTTGCTCGGCGTCGAGCCCGATCGCGGCGGCGAGCAGGTGGTGACGCTCGGCGTCACGCTGCCCGAGCCGGCCTATGCCGGCTGCGACGGCAGAGCGGGCTGCGAAAAGGGAGCAACCCTCGTGCAGGAAGTGCTCGCGCGCGTACGCGCGATAGGAGGTGTGCAGGCCGCGGCAATTGCCACCTCGCTGCCGCCGAAGACATCGGAGATGTCCTTCACCATGCCCGTTCGCGACCTTGCGACGGACAAGTTCGAACCCTATAAGTACCAGGTCGTTGTCGTGGATGGGGACTTCTTCGACGTCCTCGGAATCCGGTGCGTGAGAGGACGACTGTTCGACGAGCGCGACACAGCGCAGTCGGAAGCGGTCTTCGTGGCCGGCCGCGATTTCGCCCGGCGCCGGTTCGGTACCGAGGACGTTGTCGGCCGGCAGATGCCTTTCGGCCCGGCCGACGCGAAGGGGATGCCGACGCCGGCGACGCTCATCGGCGTGGTGGACGACGTGCGGTACGGCGGGTTGGAGCGGCCCCCCGGTGGCGCGCTGTACTTCCTCTTCAGGCAGCAGGCGCATCACTCCTTTCATGTGATCGCGCGGACCTATGGCAGCGCGGCGACGCTCGGCGAACGGCTTCGGACGACGGTGCGCGCGCTGGACCCCGAGGTGCCGATGGCGCAGCCGCGCACCCTGGCCCAGCTGCAGCGCGCATCCGTGGCGAGCCAGTCCTCGCGTGCCGTCATCCTCGGCAGCCTGGCGGCACTCGCGCTCCTGCTGGTCGGCGTCGGCCTGTACGCCAACATCGCCGATATGACGACCCGGCGCACGTTCGAGATCGGGGTGCGTATGGCACTCGGCGCCGATGCTCGCGCGACCGTGCGCATGCTCGTCGTCTCCGGCCTCGCTCCGGTCGCTGCGGGTCTCGCCGTCGGTCTGGTTGCGGCCCTGGGGCTCTCGCGACTGACGACGGCCCTGTTGTTCGGCGTGCGGCCCACCGACCCCGTCACCTACGCGCTGGCGGCCGGGGCTATGGCCCTGGTCGCCGTGCTCGCCATCGCGGCGCCAGCGCGGCGGGCGGTGCGAATCGACCCGGCGCTGGCCTTGAGAGGTGACCCGTAAGCCCGGAGAGTGGCGCGATGCGAACGCGCAGGCAGGGTTCGACCCCTCGCCCGAAGGGCCGCCACCGGATCGAGCCGGCAGGCCTTGCGCGCGGGATTCACGCAGGCGACGAACGCGACCCCGGCGAGAATCAGGGGAACCTTCACGGCCGTCAGCGGATCGGTCCGGGTGGTTTCGAGCAGCAGGGCGGCAACCACGCGGCCAAGCGCCAGCGCACCCATCAGGCCCCGAGCCCGAGCGACAGGTGCAGCAGGCCCTGTCGCAGCACCAACCACAGCCGTCGCGCTGCCCCGCGCCGACCTCCGCTCGCATACCGATTCTCGAGCGTGCGCGGCTCACCGCGAACGCCATCACCGCGTCGAGGCCGATCGCGGCGAGCAGCAAGGCGATGGCGCCGAGCACCACGAACTTCGGGTGAGCGCGCTCGCGCACCTCTGCGGGCCCTCCGACCTGCTATGATCGCCTCATGGAGAAGCTGGTCGGCCGCCGCCGGACAGGGGGAGCGCATCCAATGGCGATGCAGCGCACGCTCGCTGCCGTACGTCGCACGGGCGCCCTCGTGCCTCGGGGGGTCTATCGTTTTGCCACCTTCGAGGAGGCCGACAGGTGGATGACACGCATGATGGCGCGTACGCACGTGAGCCGCAGATCGAAGACCTCGCACGCCTCGGCCGATCGCTGAACGCACACGGCGTCCGCTACGTGCTGATCGGCGGGTTCGCCGTGATCGCGCACGGCGGCGCCCGCACGACCAAGGACGTCGATCTCCTCGTGGATGACTCGCCGGACAACATCGCCCGCCTCCGCGAGGCCCTGCGGGTTCTCGAGGACAAGGCTGTCGACGAGGTCGGCGACGACGATGTCGCGCGTTACTCGGTGGTACGGGTGGCCGACGAGATCGTCGTAGATCTGATGGCGAAGGCGTGCGGCGTCGATTATGCGGAGGCGTCGCGCGATGCCGTCACGCTGGCGTTCGACGATGTCCCGATTCCCGTGGCCAGTCCCCGGACGCTCCTCCGCACGAAGGACACCCTCCGGCCGGCCGATGCAGCCGACCGGCAGTTCCTGCAAGCGCTCATCGACGAATCGGAACGCTGACGGTTGTCGTACCCCTCGTGGATGGAGACCACCTCATCAGGGCGCTTCGGACCCTGGGGCATCGAAGATCTTCGCCCGTTACCGGGCTGCTGGCGGCGCTGTGGCTTACCCGGTTGATGCAAGGGCTTCTTCTCGGGGTCGGTTCGAACGCCGTCGGAACCTCCGTTGCGGTTTCATCCCTGATGGTGATCGTGGCGCTCGCCGCCTGCGCGATCCCGGTGCGGCGCGCGATGCACGTGGATCCGATCGTTGCGCTGCGTTGCCGGTTAAGGCGGAGGCGGCCTCGGTCGCGTCACCGCGCTGCCGGCGCTAGTCCTGGTCCCACCAGTACTCGGCCGCTACCCACGGCATCGCATCCTCGTCCAGCACGCTGGTGGCCGGCTGCGGCGCCGTGGGCCGAGCCGACTTCACGGCGCTCCAGGGCGGCGGCTGGATTCCCCGCAACGAGCGCACGAAGAAGTCGAACCGTTTGTGATCGCCGTACTCGCCGCCCCCCGTGTGCCCGGCGTTGGGAATCGCCACGAGCTCGAAGTTCTTGTTCGCCTGGATCAGGCGGTTGACGACCTGCATCGTGGACGACGGGTCGACGTTGGTGTCCATCTCGCCGTAGATGAGCAGCAGGTCACCCTGCAGCTTCGACGCGTTCTCCATGTTCGACGAGGCGACGTACTCCGGGCCGAGCGGCCACCCCATCCACTGCTCGTTCCACCAGATCTTGTCCATCCGGTTGTCGTGGCAGCCCGAGGCAGCGGCCGCCGCCTTGTAGAACTCGGGATGGAAGAGTACTGCCCCCATCGCATTCTGGCCGCCAGCCGAGGTGCCGTAGATGCCGACCCGCGAGATGTCGTAGTACGGGTACTTTGCCGCGACTGCCTTGTGCCACAAGATGCGATCGGCGAACCCTGCGTCGCCGAGGTTCTTCCATGCCACGTCGTGAAACGCCTTGGATCGGTTCGCGGTGCCCATCCCATCGATCTGGACGACGATGAAGCCGAGCTCGGCGAGCGTCTGCATGCCGGTCTGGGTGCTGAAGGTCTTCGGGACGAACGAACCTTGGGGGCCGGCATAGATGTTCTCTATGACGGGGTACTTCACCCTCGGATCGAAGTTGGTGGGGCGGATGATGATCCCCCAGATATCCGTCTTCGAATCGCGGCCCTTGGCGACGAACACTTCGGGCATCTTCCACCCTGTCGCCAGCAGATCCGAGGCATCTGCCTTCTCGAGCTCCAGCACGAGGGACTGATCGCTCGCGCGGTGCAGGCTCGACACCGCCGGCAGGTCCACGCGCGAGTAGGTGTCCACGTAGAAAGCCCGGTCCGGCGACCACGAAACCGAGTGCATCCCGTCCGCTTTGGTGAACCGGGTGAGCCCGGTCCCGTCGAAGTTGACGCGGAAGGCGTGCAGGAAGTACGGGTCGCTGCCCGCGTCCATGCCGTTCGCCGTGAAGTAGATCTGGCGCTTCTCCTCGTCCACGTGTTCGACGTAGTGGACGTTCCAGTCGCCCTTCGTTATCTGGGCCTTCACCTGCCCGGTGGCGCCGTCGTAGAGGTAGAGGTGGCTCCAGCCGTCGCGTTCCGACAGCCAGATGACTTCCTTGCCGTCTGCGACATCGTAGCGGTACGTGCGCCCCGAGTCGCTCAGTCCGGCGGTCGCGCGGCGGTAGTCGATGAACGCCTTGCTGGTTTCCTCGATCACAGCGCGCGCCGCCCCCGTCGCGGCGTCCACCTCGATCACGCGGTACACCTGGTGCCCGCGCTGGTTGTACTCGAAGGTGAACGCGCGGCTGTCCTTGCGCCACTCGATCCGTCCGTTCGAGTACGGATTGGGAAAGAGTCTCTTGTCGATTGCGATTGCCTTCTTCGCCTGGACGTCCACGAGAACGGGCTGGTCGAAGTCGACGACGTCGCCCGGCTTGCGGTAGAAGTTCGACGAAAGTTTGGGCTGGAGCTGATCCTCGGGCGATGACTGGACGTAGTTGACCATCCGGCGGTAGCCCGGGAGTCGCCTGTAAACGGCAATCTTCTTCGAGTCGGGCGACCAGACGAGCGAGTTGGTCGTGTAGGAGTCGCCCTCGGAGCCGTCCCATGTCAGCGCGATGGCTTCAGGCCGTTCCCTCGGCTGCGCTCCTTCCTCCGCGGTGGGCCGCACGTAGACGTTGTAGTTCCGCACGAAGGCTTCCATCTTCCCGTCGGGCGACACCCGGGTCTGCGGCTGCTCGGCTGCTCCGGCTCCGGCCGGTACCGCCGCACCGGCGCCCCTTCCGCCCCGGCCGCCCGGCGTGCCTTCGCCTGTTCTCGGCGTCTGCCGGGCACACTGATAGTCGGTCAGGGTGCACCGCCACCGTGGCAAGGGCGGTGCTCCAGGGGCTGCTCCCCGGGCGGCGCCTGCGCCGCCCGCCCGGCCGCCCGGCCCGATCGTGAACTCGATCGCCTGCATGTCGGCCGAGAAGGTGAACGTGCTGAAAGGCAGGGTGACGGCCGTGTACTTCCCGCCAGCGGCCGCTGAAAGCGACGCTGCGAGCCTGCCGTGATCGAAAGCCGGAGCCTTGGAGGCAGCCACCGCGTCGACCAGCACGAACTCGTTCCCGCCCTTGACCGTCTTGCGGTACCAGAACTTCGACGTCTTGTCGATCCAGTTGGGAGCCTCGGGTGTGCCGTAGACCTTGCCCTGCACCTTGTCACGCAGGCCGTAGGCGCGTTCGTAGTCGGCGAGGATGCCGGATTGCTGGCCTGCCGAGGCGGGCGCGCCCGGCCTGGCGGCGCCCTTCAGGGGCGTTCCCTGCGCCGCGAGCAGGGCGGACAACGCCATGACGCCGCAGGCGGCGCACGCGATACGAGACAGGTAGTTCGAGGCCACGCTGCACACTCCCTTGAAGTTGAAACCACCTCGATCGATTGATCGACCGCGCGACGGCTCGCGTTCACGAGCCGGACCGGGCGCTTCACGCCTGCGCCCGATACGTTGAACCACGTTTTCGGGCGGCTCGCTGCCAGCGAAAACGTCGCGCCGCGGGCGCGAGCCACGCGACCGGCCAGAACCGTTCCGGCGCGCCCCCGGCGTCCTGCAAACAACGAGCGGTCAGGGCGGCGCGACTCGCACTCCGCGGCCTTCAGAACCGGAAGGTCCCGGTCCGTGCCCCTCCAGAAACGAGGGGACTACTATAAAGCAGGGACCGGGGATCGGGGACCGGGGACCGGGGATAGAAGATCCGGGGCCGCCAGAGCCGCTGCCTGCCCCGGGGCGAGGGAACCTGGTCCTCCAGCGAGACCGGACCACGCCGGGTACGTCGCCCCTTCGACTAAGGGGCGCGGGGGGAAGAGGGAGATGACGGTCATGCTCGACAACGCCGGCGGCGTGGGACAATGCGGATGATGCGCAAATCGACGCTCGCCCTTGCGCTGGTCGCCTGCACGCTTGCGTGGGCGTGCGTCGCCACGCACGGCGGCAACGCCGCAGCCGCCAGTTTCGCGCATGACCCGGGTGCGGTCGATCTGGTCATCCAGGGTGCAGTCGACAGCGAAGTTGCGCCGCTCGTCCGGGCCCTCGCGGGCGCCAGGCGCATTCAGATCGCGGCATGGACGTTCTGGCGGGGCCGGCTGGGCGGTCGGGACGTCGTCGTCTCGCGCACCGAGGTCGGGCCGACCAACGCCGCCGTCGCAACGGCCCTGGCGGTGACTACCTTCCATCCCCGCCTCGTCATCAACCAGGGGACCGCAGGGGCGACGATCCCGGACCTCCGCGTGTTCGACATCGTCGTCGGCGAAGCGACGGTGGACTACGGTGCGTTCCAGTCGGAGCGTGCCGCGGCCGGAGAGGGGTCCGACCAGTCTCGCTGGATCCGGATGCTGCCGCGCCTGCGGTTCGGCGATGAGAGGGTAGAGCTACCCGTGTTCCCCGGCGACCCGGAGGCGTTGGCAGTTGCGCTGGCGCAGCCGTACGCTCACGGCCGCGTAGTCAAGGGGACGATAGGGTCGGCTTTCCAGTTCAACCGGGAGATCGACCGCTTGCTCTGGATACGTGAGAAGTACGGCGCGGTCTCCGAGGACATGGAGAGCGCTTTCGCGGCCGGAGCGGCGCTGGGTTTCAGCACCCGGTTCCTCGCCGTCCGCATCATCTCCGATTCGGAGTTCTACTCTCCCGGTGTACACTCGAGTGCCGCCGGGTACTGCGCGGAGTTCGTGGCCGCCCTCGTCCCGAGGTTGCCGATCGCGACGTCAGCGGCGCGGTGAGGCGGCGGTTTCCTCCTGCCGGTTCTTCTCGGCGACGATTGCCATCAGCTCCTTGCGCATCGCCTCGACCGGGGCTGGCTTGCCGCTCCAGAGCTCGATCTGGGCCGCACCCTGGTACAGCGACATGCCGAGGCCGTTCAATGTCCTGCAGCCCACTTCCTCCGCGTCGGCGAGGAACCGCGTTCTGGCCGGGTTGTATATCGCGTCGTAGCAGAACTGGCCCGGGCGAAGCACTTCCTTCGGCACGGGCGTCTTTCCGACGCTGCTTCCCATGCCGATGCCCGTGCAGTTCATCACCATGTCGGACTCGGTGATCCTGCGGTAGGCGGCCTGCCTGTCCCGGAAGCTCACGAACTCGGCCACCGGGGCGAACTTCGTGTTTATGTCCTCCACCAGCCCCGACGCGGCGGAATCGACGGCATCCATCACGTAGATCTTCTTCGCGCCGTGAAAGGCCAGGACGCTGCAGATGGCGCGGCCGGCCCCGCCCGCGCCGATCGAGAAGAAGACTGTTTCCTCGGGCCTGATGCCCGTTTCCTCGCGCAGCGAGACGAGGAAGCCTGTCCCGTCGGTGTTGTACGCCTTCAGCCTGCCGCCCTCGATGACGATGGTGTTGGCGGCGCCCATCTTCTCGCACAGCGGATCGATCTCGTCCACGTACTTCAGCACCTCGACCTTGTTCGGCTTGGTGACGGCAAGGCCGGCGTGGTTGTTCATGTAGCGGACGCCGTTGATGATGTCGCCGAGGTGCTCGGCTCCGACCTCCGTGTAGTAGTAGAGCATGTTCAGGCCCGCCGCCTCGTAGGCCGCGTTCTGCATGCGGGCCGCAAACGACTGGCCCAGCGGCTTGCCGAGCAGCGTGACCATCCTGGTATCGATGTCGATCTGCATTCCTCCCTCCTACACGATGCCGTGCGCGGCGAGGTACGCCTTCGCGGTCTCGAGGCACCGCCTCGCGTGCCCGGAGCGTCCTCGCTTCTTCATCTCGTCGTCGTTGGGCAGCTCTATCGAAAGGGGAAGCTCCGGCATCGCGCGAATCATCCCGGCGATGTCGATTCCTCCCTCCCCGGCGTACAGCCTGCCGCCGCGCGCCACGCCGATCATGGAAGGATCGTCCAATGGCGGGATCGGCGCCGGACCGTCGCACAAGTGGACGTAGCCGAAGAGAGCAGGGTCGACACGGGCTATCTCGCCCGGGGTGACGCGGGAACGGTGCGCGTGCAGGGTGTCGATCGTCAGACGGGCGTTGGGACGGCGGACCGCTTCGAGGACCTCCACGGCGGCGGCGAGATCAGCGACGCCGGTGAAGGTGACGAACTCAAGGTTGACGTTCATGCCGTAACGGGCAGCCATGTCGCAGACCCTGCCGAACTGCTCCAAGTAGAAGCCCTTGTCCCGGGACCAGATGCTGGAGAGGACGTTCTCGGCTCCCAGTTCCACGGCTTTCTCGAGGGCGGGTTCGAAGTCCCCGACGGCCAGGTCCTCGCGGATCCGGACGAGCTCGATGTCGAAGAGGCTCATCCCGGATTCGCGGAGGGCCGACCGGACGGCGCGGAACAGTCCCGGGTCCTTGTCCAGAGCCAGATCGGGCTCGCCCGGGAGTCCCATCGGGATGGTCCGCAGGCTGACCAGGTCGTAGCCGCACTGCGCGGCAATCCGCACCTGTTCATCTGGAGGAGTTCCTGGAATCGTCAGGTAGGCGAGGGAGAATCGTCTGCTCATCGGCGTCGTGTCGCTGCAGCGCTCCTGTTATTCGATCTCGATCCGCCGCACATCGCCCAGGATGAAGATGTACGAGAAGGCGCCGAGGAGAGCCACCGCTCCCACGTAGCCCAGAGCGTAGAAGAACGAACCGGTGGCGCCGACGATGACCCCGATGACAATGGGGGTCACGATTCCCGCGAGGTTCGCGAACAGGTTGAACACCCCGCCGGTCAACCCGGCGAGGTTCTTCGGTGCTATGTCGGAGATGAGCGTCCAGCCCAGGCCCGTCATGCCCTGCGAGAAGAAGGCGACCGACATGACGGCAATCACGAGGGCATCGCTCGGGGCGTAGTTCGCCGCGATGATCGTGGAGGCGCCGAGCAGCCCGGCGATCATCGGCAGCTTGCGCGCCAGGTTGGCGGACCCGGTCTTCTTCAGAAGACGGTCGGACGCCCAGCCCCCGAAGATCACGCCGAATGCCGCCGCGAGGAAGGGCATGATCGCGAAGAAGCCTACCTTCAACCACGCCATCTGGCGCTCGGTGGCGAGGTAGCTCGGGAACCACGTCAGGAAGAAGACGAGCGTCGAGTTGCCGCCGAACTGCCCGATGGCGGCTCCCCATACCTGGCGGTAGGACAGCAGCGACCGGATGTGCGGCCACGAGAACACGATTCGCCTGGACGAGGCGGCAAGCCCGCCGCCGGCCGCGATGAGGTCGAGTTCGGCCTGGTTGACCGAGTGGCTCTCGTGCGGCTCCCGGTATACGACCCACCACACCATGGCGAAGAGGATGCCCGTGAGGCCGACGCTCACGAACAGCGCGCGCCACCCGAACTGCTGCAAGATCCAGTAGAGCAGAGGGCTGAAGGCCGCGAGGCCGATGTACTCGCCCACCGTGTAGACGCTCGTCGCCACTCCCCGTTCCGTCTGAGGGAACCACGTGCCAACGACGCGGCTGTTGGTTGGAAAACACGGAGCTTCCGCCGCGCCGAGGCCGAACAGAGTTGCGAGGAGCGACTTGAGTCCTGTCACCAGCCCGAGGAGCGCCGTGCACGCCGACCAGCAGGTGAAGGCGAGGAAGTAGGTCAGCTTGCTTCCGAAACGATCGAGGAAGATCCCGCCCGGGATCTGGAACGCAGCATAGGCCCACGAGAACGCGGAGAAAACGATGCCCATGACGGCGGGCGAGAGAGCGAGCTCCTTGCTCATCGCGGGCGCCGCGATCCCGAGGATGGTCCGATCGAGGTAGTTGACCATGGTCGCGACGGCCAGCATGGTCAGGACCACGAAACGGACGCGGGTGGGGCGTGACGACGGCCCCACGGGCGTCGGGGCGGCAGCCTCGAGGTTCGTTGCCATCGTTCTTCTTGCTATCTTCCCAGGTGCTTGTCGAAGAAGGCCGCCGCGATCTTGTAGCCTTCCTGTGATTCGGGGAAGTCGGGGTTCGTCATGAATCCGTGGTACAGCCCGTCGAACACCATGATCTGCGAGTCGATGCCCAGCTTGATCAACTTGCGGTAGCTGTAGAGCGCGCCGCTCGCCGCTCCATCTCGGGAGGCCGTGAAGAAGATGGTCGGCGGCCACTTCGCCAGGAGCTTCTCGTCCACCGTCGGGTTGACGACGAAGTCGTTCCTGTCGGTGCCGTCCATGTACGACGGCCCGCCGGCCCTCGCACCGGCGGGCGCCGGCGCCGCCGCCGAGGGCCCGCCCGCCCTAGGAGCGCCGGGCTGCGTGTTGGTGACAGACAACGAAGCCATGAAGTTCGAGTCGCCGGAGCCAGTCGATCCCAGTCCGGCGCAGTAGACCCCCAGCACGCCCGGCGTAGGCCGGCCCTGCTTGATGAGCATCGCAGTCGTGTGGGTCACCAGGCTACCGCCGGCGGAGCAGCCGGCCATGCCGATGTTCTCGGGCTTGTATGTCTTCGTGAAGTGGTCCCAGACCTTCAGCAGGTCCTCGCTGGCCGCGGGAAAGCGGTACTCGGGGCCTTGCCGGTAGGTGATCGTCACCACCTTGACACCGAGGTTGGCGGCTATCGGGATGCTTATGAGCAGCCCGTTGCCGCGCACGCCGGTCCGGAAGCCGCCGCCGGGCCCGTTGAGGAACAGGCGGTTCTTGTTCCGCTCGGGCACGCCTCCCTTCGGAGTGACGATCGCTGCCGAGATGCCCGCGATGGTCGTCTCCTCGATGTCGACGGGGAAGACCTCGCGCATGTGGTCCACGTTCGGCTTGAGGTTCTCGTTGTAGATACGCCTCACCTCGGCCATGTCCGCGATGCCGGTGGGCACGGGCACCGGGGCCCCTGGACCCTCGGTAGGCTTCGTCCGCATCAGGACCTTCTTGCCGCCCTCGCTCAGGAGAGATGGGAGGGGGACCAGGGCGTTCTGGACGCTGACGCTGCCGTCCGCGTTTATCGTGATGACGGGCCGCGTCGGAGACGGCTGTGACCAGATGGCAGTTGCGGCCGAAACTGTCAGGACCGCTGCCAGGCAAAAGTAGACCGACCGTGGTTTCATACATGCCTCCATTCAAAGGCGATCAGCGATCCACTGTCGCAATCACCGTGGCGGACCGGCTGCCGGCAACGGGTGCGCAGCGAAGAAGTCCAGTCCGGCAGTGTTCATCCGGAGCACCCGAATCGAGTCACCGAACTCGATCACCTGCTCGTTGGAAGGGTCGTACCGCGGCCAGGAAATCGCCGGAGTGTTGGGGTTTCCGGTTCTTGCGAATGCAATGAGGGCGTCGGACAGCTTGTCGGACAGCTGGCGGTCGTACTCGGTCCAGTTCCGCGTCGTCCGGAACATGTTGTACGCGTCCTGTGTCTGGAACCAGTACGGCACTTCGCCCGTGTGATAGGCGCCGGCGGTCTTCGGGTCGTGGTCCGAGAACGTGACGCCCGGGGCGTAGGGGTGGACGCGCGAGAACATGTTGATCCAGATCGGGGCCTTGCCGGTCTTCACATGGGCGCGTGCCCAGGCTCGCATGGTCGATTCCATTCCGGCCTCGCGCGCAGCCTTCGCTCCTGCGGCGGCGACGTCGGCGTCGCTTGCGACCGGGTACAACTTCAGGAATTCATCTGCAGCGTCGCCGAAGAGCTGCCTAGCTGCCGCCCTGTACTCCTCGACGGTCTTCGCCCGCCTCAGGATGTTCGAACTCTCGTCCCGCATGTAGCCCAGCATCGCCGGCACATCGTTCTGCCTGCCGGCGGCGAAGATCTCGTTCGGCATGGCGGGCAGGAGGTAATTGTCGACGACTGGCTGGAACCGCGGGGCGCCGGGTGCGCGCTGCGCTGCATAGATGACGTCAGCGGGCAGCAGCCGCATTTCCGCGAGAGACCTGGCCTCGAGAGCGGCCTGGAGCTGCAGGCCCGCTTGCTCGGCATCGGCGAGGGTGGAGGTCCGGCCGGCCCCCGAGTAGACCACCGCGGACGCGCTCATTCCGAACACGCGGTGCATCAACCCACGGGCGAGCGGGCTCGACTGGAGGTAGGAGACCGACGCGGAGCCGGCCGACTGGCCCATGATGGTGACGTTCCCGGGATCGCCCCCGAACTTCGCGATGTTTCGCCGGATCCACTGCAGCGCCGCGATCTGATCCAGCAGTCCCCAGTTGCCGGACGTTCCTCGCCCGGTTTCCGCGCTCAGTTCCGGGTGGGCCATGAAGCCGAGCGCCCCCACGCGGTAGTTCATCGCGACGTACAGGACGCCCTTTTTCGCCAGGTTCTCGCCGCTGTAGTTCGCGAGGTTGGCGGTCCCCTGCGTGTACCCGCCGCCGTAGATGAACACGAGCACGGGCCGCCGATCTCCCGGTTTCGCCTCGGGCGGAACCCACAGGTTCAGGTACAGGCAATCCTCGCTCGCCGCCTCCTCGCCGAAGTAATGGTTGAGGTTGTGCCCGCGCATCTGCTGCATGCACATGCTCGGCTTGCGGTCGGCGTGGTAGACTCCCTTCCACGGCCGAACGGGCTTCGGCTCGCGCCACCGCAACTCACGAACGGGAGGCTCTGCGAAAGGAACGCCGAGGTAGGCGTGCACCCCGGACGCAAGTACCTTGCCGCTCACGAGCCCGCTGTCGAGGGCAACGGGGTCTCCGGGCACGCTCGTCTCGACGATCTGAGCCGACGCAGTGGCGGCTGACAGGGCCGCCGACAGGAGGAACGCGTGCACCACGCGCATGACGCTGCTCCTTTCTGTTTCCTTGCCCGACTGCCGGCCGCTTGTCGGAGGGTGTGTCGAGCGAGGCCCAGGCAGGCCGGCGTGCTCAGCATAACCGGCCCATCCGCAGGTCCGCCGGCCGATCGTCCGCCTGATACCGTAGCAGCACCGTTAAACCCGTAGCTACCGCCGCAGGCCGGCGCTATCGTGCGGCTTGCACCAGCCCCCTCGTCGCGTCCGTCACGCCTCGTACCGGTGGATAGTGCGCCAGTTCTAGTGATCGTGACTGCCAGGGCCCCGGGGATGAGTGGCAGTCGGGTGGTCTGGAGAGATTGAACGCTCTTGACCGTGGCCGCTACGCCACGGCCGTCAGATCAACAACGAATCAGGCGAGGCATAAGATGACGTATTCACACTCCCAGCGCGTCGCCGGCACTCTCCCTGACAACGCGGGAAGGCAATTCGCTCCGTCGGCTGTCAGCATCGCGTTCATCGCACTCCTGGTGATGTTCATTGCGCCCTCCGCATCGGCGCAGGTGAGCGGAGGTCTCACCGGCACCGTGGTCGATGCCCAGGGCGGGGTGATTCCAGGCGCCACGGTGACGCTCATCAACGACGCGAGGGGCACCACCGTCGGCACCACCGTCACGAACGAGAGGGGCATCTTCGTGATAGCGAACATCCCGCCGGGCGTATACACGGTCATCATCGAGATGCCGTCGTTCAAAACGCTCAAGCGCTCGGGATTCGACATCAGCCCGGGGCCGACAACCGACCTGGGAACCCTTCTCATAGAGGTCGGCGGCACCCAGGAGGTTGTCACCGTCACTGCCGAGACCCCGCTCGTGCAGGCGGTGAGCGGCGAGAAGTCCTTCAGGGTGACGAACCAGCAAATGGAATCGCTGCCGATTCTCGGACGCGACTTCAGCGCGCTGCTCCAGTTGACGCCGGGAGTCGCGATCGGAACGGGGCTGGTCACCGCTGAAGTCCAGGGCGGTGCAGGCGAAACCAACTTCATGGTGGATGGCCTGACGGTGCAGGACGCAGGCCTCCTCCGACAGGCCAACAAGGTCAGCGTCGAGGCGATCTCCGAGGTGAAGGCGCTCACCTCCAGCTACCAGGCCGAATTCGGGCGGGCGTCAGGGCTGCAGGTGAACGTCGTGACCAAGAGCGGCACGAACCAGTTCCGCGGCGCAGCCTACCTCGTTGCACGCAATTCGAAGTGGAACTCCAACAGCAAGACGAACATCCTGAACGGCGACCCCAAGGAAGTGATGGATCAGAAGGACTGGGGCGGGTCGATAGGCGGACCGGTCGGCAGGCCGGGCGGCGCCAACAAGCTGTTCTTCTTCACGAACCTGGAGTTCAACCCGCGCACGCGGGGCCGCGCCGTCGTCTCTTACCGTGTTCCTTCGATGCTGGAGCGGCAGGGAGACTTTTCACAGACCCGCGACCAGAACGGGAACCTGTTCCCGTACATCAAGGACCCCCTCGTCAACGGCAACTGCTCCGCATCGGACACGACCGCCTGCTTCAAGGACGGCGGCGTCCTGGGCCGCATCCCGAAGGACCGCCTCTACCAGACCGGCCTCAACATCCTGAAATGGTGGCCGGAACCGAACCTGGAGCTCACCGACGGGGCGAAGTACAACTACCAGCGTACGACCGACCCGGTCAGCCTCTACGGCTACGCGCCGGTGATCAAGCTCGACTATCAGGCGACGCCGAACCTGCGAGCGAGCTTCCGGTACTCGATGTACCAGCAGCCGACCAAGGACTTTCCGAACAACATCCCGGGCTTCACCAACGTGACGCAGGACAACATGGGCATCTGGGCGCACTCCTACGTCATCAACTGGACGGTGAACCCGACCACGTTCTTCGAAGCGTCCTACGGCCGGAACTCGCACCACCAGGAAGGCTGCTCGGTGCCCGGCGGGTCGCCCACGTTCTGCACGGGCGGGATTTCGACCAGCCCGAAGGCGAACCGGGTGACGGCCGGCATGGGCGACCTGCCCTTCCTCTTCCCCGACGCCTTCACGATCGACCGGTCCTACAAGGCCTTCGCGATTCTCGACCGGGTGAACCCGCCGTGGTGGGACAAGGCGAGCGGCAGCGGAATGCACGTTCCGATGTTCTCCTGGGGCAACCGGATCACCAACGCGCCGCCGAACATCCAGTGGCCGCGTTTCATCCTCGACAACTGGGCGCAGACGCTGTCGATCAGCCTGACGAAGGTGCACGGGAACCACACCTTCAAGGCCGGCTACATGTTCGTCGACAGCATACAGACCGACGGCCGGAACAACATGCAGGGCACCTACTCGTTCGCGAACAACACGGCCAACCCCCTCGACACGGGGTTCGGCTTCGCGAACGCTGCCGTCGGGGTCTTCGAGTCGATAACGCAGTCGTCCAGGTGGACCGAAGGGCGCAACTCGGCGCTCAACAACGATTTCTACGTCCAGGACAACTGGAAGGTGAAACGGAACGTGACGCTGGACTTCGGCGTGCGGTTCGTCATGCAGAGGCCCGTCTACGACCTGCGCGGCAACGGCTCCAACTTCCTGCCCGAGACCTACAAGGCCGGCGACGCTCCGGCGCTCTACCAGTACGGCTGCCTCGGCGCCAAGCCGTGCTCGGGTTCCAACCGCGTGGCGGTCAATCCGGTCACGGGTGAGGTCTACGGCAACTACCGCCAGGCCAGCGTCATCGTCGGGACGCTCGTGCCCGGTACGGGCAACAGGCTGAACGGGCTCCACCAGCCCGGGACCGACATCGTAGAGTCGTACTACAAGTTCCCGAAGCTGGCTGTGGGACCGCGCTGGGGCGCAGCCTGGGACATCAGGGGAGACCAGACGCTCGTGCTGCGCGGCGGAGGCGGAGTGTTCTACGACCGCAACCAGACCCAGGAGGCGTACACGGTCGTCAACAATCCTCCCACCTCTCAGACCGTGGTCGTGCGTTACGGATACCTGCAGAACCTCGGCAGCGCCGGCCTTACCACCATCTCACCTTCGTCGCTGAGGACATTCCAGTACGACGCAGGGTTGCCGAGCTCGGTGCAGTGGAACGGCGGCATACAGATGCAGCTGCCGCTGGCCACCGCGCTGGACGTGTCGTACACGGGACAGCACGCCTGGAACAAGTGGGAAGTGTCCGACATCAACACGATCGACATCGGCGCCGCCTTCGATCCGGCGTTGCAGGACCCGTCGCTCGCGCCGGCCGGCGTAGCCAGTTCGCTCGTCAACACCAACCCCAACGCGGTTCGCTTCTACAAGGGCTACGGGTCGATCTCCCACGTGCTGTTCGACACCTGGCAGACGTTCCACTCGATCCAGGCCTCGCTCACCAGGAGGATGCACAACGGGCTGGCGTTCGGCCTGACTGACACGATCGCGCTCTACGACCACTCGAAAGTGGCGCCCCGCTGGCAGCACGACTACGTGAACCGGACGCTCGGTCTCCGTGCAGACCAGGACGAGGCGCAGAAGCTGCTCGGGAACAACCACCCGCCTCTCCACCAGATCAAGGCCAACTTCACCTACCAGCTGCCGGGCCTGCGAGGCGGCTCGACTGCGTCGAAGCTTGCAGCCTACGTCCTCAGCGACTGGCAGGTGTCAGGGATCTGGACGGGGATCAGCGGAACCCCATACACGATCGGCTACAGCTACCAGAGCAGCGGGAGCAACATGTACATCACGGGCTCGCCGGACTACAGCGGGCGGGTGATCATCGTCGGCGATCCGGGCAAGGGCTCGAGCTCCGATGTCCTCCGCCAGTTCAACACGGCGGCATTCAAGGGGCCCGGCGTCGGCAGCGTCGGCCTCGAGTCCGGCAATGACTACCTGTACGATGCGTTCGAGAGCCAGGTGGACGTCGCCCTCAACCGCACCATCCGGGTGCGTGGATCCAAGAGCATCCAGCTGCGGCTGGATGTGTTCAACCTGTTCAACCAGGCCACCGTCACCAGCAGGAACACGACGATGCAGTTGAGCAGTCCGTCGGACCCGACGACGATTCTGAATCTGCCGTTCGATTCATCGGGCAATGTCATCCCGTCGCGGGCGACGCCACGCAACGCGGGCTTCGGCGTGGCGACGGGCTTCCAGGCGCCGCGCTCGCTACAGGTGCAGCTTCGTTTCGTTTTCTGACATCGAGAAGCGGGACGGCTCGATGCCGTCTCGTCCCGGCGACCGCAAGGGAGCCGGTTTCCAGCAGGAGGCTCTATGGACAAGGTAAGTCGCCGGAACTTTTTGAAGAAGGCGGCCACGCTCGGGGCGACGACGG
>JBHGBL010000011.1:0-147133 GCA_041947015.1 Vicinamibacterales bacterium | reverse complement strand
ACTTCGAGACCTGCTTCGTGCTTGCACGCACTATCCAGTTTTCAAAGAACCCGAACCGCTTCCCCCGAGCGCTCGTCGCGCGCGGGGGAACCTTTTAAAGTTATTACCGGGGTCAGCCCATGTCAAGGTACCCGCCGGAAAGAAACGACTTCAGACAGCCGCCTCCCCCTAGTCCGCGATCCTGTGTACCGGCGGGTGTTCGACCAGGTGCATGTCCATCTCGGCCGGCTCCGGCGGGCGCGCCAGCTCCGACGAGAACCACAGGGCAAGCAGCAGGACCGCTACCGCCGTCAGCGCCAGCACGATGACCAGCGAAGCGCCCTGCGCCCGCACGGGGCCGAAGAGTTCTTCCTCGGCCTGGGAAACGGCAACCACCCACGACAGCTTCGGGTAGCTGGCCTTGAGCTGGCTGACCGCGACACCGACCACCCGCCGGGTGCCATCGGGCGCGAGCGCCGCGAAGTGGAGTGGCGAAATGCCCTCGCGGGCCGCCATCGACATCCGTTCTCGGAGCAGGTCGCCGGCATAGAACGTCGCACCGCGGTCCACAGGGCGCAGGCTGTAAACGAAAGTGCCGTCCTCGCGCAGGAGATCCGCTTCGCCGGTTGCGCCCATGCGCACGCCACCCAGCACGGCACCGAGCTCCCTGATGTCCGCCACCGCCTTCAGGATGCCCGCAAGCCGGCCGCCGGCAGGATCCTCTACAGGCACCGAAATCTCGATGCCCCAGGTCTTCGAGCTCTCGTCGTAGGTCACGTCGCCCACGGTGAGCGCGCCGTGCACGCCGTCTCCGAACGATTCCACCCACCAGGGCTCGTCCGACTGGAGATAGTCGCTCGGGAGCCCCGAGGCCGCCACCAGGCGGCCGTAGAGGTCCGTCACGATGACCTCCTTGTAGGTCGTGTTGATCCTGACAACGTCGGCCAGGAATGATGAAGCCGGCGCCGCGAACACCGCTCGCACTGCCTCCGGCGCCGTCCCCGCGCGCTGCCACTCCCGCTCTATCGCGAGCGCGGCCTCACGGTTGAACGGTGAACGGCTGCCGGCAGAAGCCGCCTCTCGCACCTCGGCGGCGCGTGCCAGGACAGACGCGTCGATGATCCTGCGATACACGTGGGCATCCACTGCCGCCACCGCCTGGTCGGCAACCTGACGCAGGTGCTCACCGGAGGCGGACCGCTGCCGTGCCTGGCCTATGCCGACCACCAGGTAACTCGCCGCGGCGAGCATGGCAAGGCCCACGATCAGGAATGCCGTGAAGACCCGGGCGTTGAATCGAAGGGTTGGCCGCATCGCGTCCCTCCTTGAGGGCGGGGAAAGGGAACCGACGGGCGACGGTAAGAGGATGGTTCAGTCTCCGCCCGTCGGCGGCCAAAGTCAAGCACGAGAAATGGCCTGGAAGGTGCCCAATGTCTACTTCCTCGTCGCCTCGTAGATGGCGCTCGCTCCGCCACCTATCGCCGCGCCGATTAGCGCGCCCTTCTTGCCCCCGAAGATGCCCCCGACGCCTGCCCCGGCGGCGCTCGACCCGCCGATGACGAGGAGCGGCTCCTTCCAGCCGCGCTTCGACTGCTGCGACCGGACCGGGGCCTGACGCGCAGCCGGCTGGCCGGCCGGCGCAAACGCTGCCGGCACCTGCCTGCCACAGCCCATCGCTGCCTCCGGTGCCACGCCACCCACACCGACACACTCCACCTGCGGAACGATCTCGCGGCCGATCTGGACCTGTCTCACGAGCGCCTGCTGCCCCGGGCCGCAGTCGACGAGCAGCGGCAACCCCCCCTCCGCGGGACCAGCCTCTTCGACTTGCGCGCCCTCAGCTTCGGCGCGCCCCGGCGGCGAGTGCCGCGTGGAAGCCCGGTGGTCGTTGGCCGCCTCGAACGCCCGCGTCGCATCGCGAGAGGACGCAAAGAAAGCAAAGCCCATGAGGGTCATGCCGAGCAGGATGACGCCAGCCGCCGAACCTATGACCGTTTTCATCGACCCCTCCCTGTTCGTCGAGTGCTGGATGGACAAAGACGGTGCCAGGTTCCTGCGGGCCGTTTCCGGCAGCAATCCGCGTAGCGGGTGCTGATCGGGTCGCTCCACCGTCCCCTTCATGGCTCGACTTCGACCTCCTCTGCTGTCCTGCCCTGTCCGGCTCGCGCCCGCTTCTGGTAGAGTAACGTGCCGTCTTTGCCCAAGGAGCTTTGATGCCAACATCGCTTCGACTCGCGCGCTGCGCGTGGTGGGAAGTTCCGGGACTGGCCGTTCTCGCCGTGCTCGCCGCCGTCGCCCTCCCCGGCGCAGCCATCGCACAACAGCGACCGTCGCCTGCGACTCGCCCGGCTCAGACTGGAGACTGGCCGCTGACGCGCCCGGAAGCCACGAACTACGCCGAGACCAGTCGCTACGACGAGGTCATCGCGTTCATGAAAGCGATGGCCGCAGCCAATCCGGCCATCCACCTGGCTACGTACGGCTACACTTCGGAGGGGCGGCCGCTGCCTCTGGCCGTCATCGGCGCTGCCGGGGCGACCCCGCAGCAGGTGCGTGCAGCGGCTGGCAAGACTCGGATCTACATTCAGGGCAACATCCACGCGGGCGAGGTCGAGGGCAAGGAAGCGTGCCTGTGGCTGCTGCGCTCCATCGCGAAGGGTGAACGAGCACGGTGGTTCGACAACGTCGTTCTGCTCGTGAACCCGATCTACAACGCAGACGGCAACGAGCGGGTGAACGTCCGTAACCGGGGGAGCCAGAACGGTCCGGTCGGCGGTATGGGCCAGAGGGCCAACGCGCAGGACCTGGATCTGAACCGCGACAACACGAAGCTCGAGACGCCCGAGGCCCGCTCTGTCGCGCGGCTGATGACGGACTACGACCCGCACATCGCTATCGACCTCCACACAACGAACGGGAGCAACCACGGCTTCTACCTGACCTACGAGACGTCGCTCAGTCCCAATACCTCTCCCGGCATCACCAAGCTGGTGCGCGGCCAGCTCCTCCCGGCGGTAACGAAGGCCGT
Source organism: Vicinamibacterales bacterium (assembly GCA_041947015.1). Lineage (GTDB taxonomy): Bacteria > Acidobacteriota > Vicinamibacteria > Vicinamibacterales > Fen-181 > JBHGBL01. The sequence goes on along the minus strand of JBHGBL010000011.1, from coordinate 144,126 downwards.
GAAGGACAAGCACGGTTGGTCGTACTTCTACTACGGTGGAGTCGCGAGGCAGGGTGAGCGCGCATGGCGCGGCGACCCGGAGCTCTACAAACCGCGCTACACCCAGACCTACTTCGGCATCCGCAACCGCATAGGCATCCTCTCGGAGACCTACTCCTACGCGAGCTTCGAGGACCGCATCAAGTCCAACTACTGGTTCCTGGAGGAAATCGTGAACTTCGCCGCTGCAAATGGCGAGGCGATCCGCCGCGTCACCGCGGAGGCGGATCGCGAGTCGATCATCGGCGTCCCCCAGGCGGTGCGTGTCGAGCTCGTGAAGCTCCCCGACCCGGTCGAGATCGTTCTTGCCGATGTCGTCGAGGAGCGGAACCCGTACGTGCCCGATCGCCCGATGCGGCGGCGTGTAAATGGCAGTGAAAAGACCGAGGTGATGCCCCATTACGGCCTCGTCCAAGCGACCGAAACGAGCGTTGCTCCCCGAGCTTTCGTGGTGCCCGCGCTGCCCTCGCCTCCGGCCGGAGCAGCGACCGACGCGCGGGCAGGCGGATTGCCGGTGGCCGGGACAGGGCAGACTGGAGGTAGGGGGCAGGGCGCAGAGCCCACACAGGTACCGCCTCCAGGGCGTGGTGGAATGCCCCCGGGTTCTACCGGCCAGCCCGCAGGAGGCCAGGGCCGGATGGGCGGGCCAGGCATGGGGCCGGGTTCCGGGGGGGGAGCCCCTGTTGCGCGGATGATCGCAAGCGTGGCGGACCGCCTTGAAGCTCACGGGATTGCCTATTTCAGGACATCGGCCGACCGGCCCTTCAACGGGGAGCGCTTCAGGATCCAGTCCTCCACGCTCGAGGCGCGGGAGTACCAAGGGACCCACAGGCTGCGCGCCCTCACGGGCACCTGGGAGGCGCTTCACGACACTCTTCCGGCCGGCTCCATCGTCGTGCCCATGGACCAGCCTCTTGCGCGCCTCGCCTTCGTGCTGTTCGACCCGCGGTCGGACGATGGCTTCATGGCATGGAACATACTCGACCCCGTGCTCGGGGCCACCCCGGCACCCGAGTTCTACCCGGTCTGGCGCACCATGGAGGCCGTCGCAAAGTAGGTGGCAGGCTGGCGCCTATGCGAGCCCGATGGGGCGAACGCGTGGCGCTCGATGCGACCGCGGCGGCGCCCGATGGCCGCTTGACATGCGAAGGGAAATGCACTATCTTGAGGAAGACTGGAAGGAAGCCACAATCCGTTGGGCTGTCTAGAACCAGGAGGAGCAATTCGGTAGATCGAGATCGATTGCTCGTCGAGCAAGTGAAGCAAGCTAACGGCGCAAGCGTAAGCAGCGTGTAAGTGCAAGTCGCAGCGTAGGCTCCTTCGCGGCTCCCTTCCAGTCCTCCGAGTTCTTTCGCCGTCCGTTCAGTCGCTCGTCCGTCCGTCTCTTCCGCGCCCGTTCACGGGCCGACTTCAATTCCGCTTCTGCCCGGCTCCGTTCTTGTCCCTTCCTTGCGCCTTCAACGGAACGATGCTACCGTCTGCGGCACCCCAAACCTGCGGAGGTTCACGTGCGACGTGTAGATTCAACGCTCCTCGTTTTGCTGGTGGTGTGCCTCGCGGTGCCGGCCGTCGCCCAGACTCGTCGGGCACCCACCCTCGACGACATGCTCGACCTGGTGCAGGTCTCCTCGCCGCAGATCTCCCCGGACGGTTCGCGCGTCCTGTTCACGAAGTCAGAGCTGAAGGCGTGGAGAGACAACAGGCGCGTTTCGTCGGTCTGGATCGCGAACGCGGACGGATCCGACGCCTTCCAGTTCCTGGGAAGCGAGCGCGACACGGGTCCCCAGTGGTCCCCAGACGGCAAGCTCATAGCGTTCCTTTCGACTCGTGACCAGGCGGCAGGCGGAGGTGGAGGCGCAGCAGCCGGCGGAGCTGGTGCTTCAGCGGCTTCCGACGCCGGGGCCCAAATCTGGCTGATCCGGTCGAACGGAGGCGAGGCCTGGAAACTGACCGACCACAACAGCGCGGTCCGGCGATTCGAATGGGCCGAGGACTGCACGCGGATCTTCTTCTCCGCCGACGATCCGCGAACGGAGGAAGAGCGGACTGCCGAGCGCCAGGGAGACGACGTCATCTACGTCGATGAAGGACCGAACGGCCAGGGACGGGGTCGCTGGTCGAACCTGTGGTCGGTGACGGTGGCGGACCGGAAGGAGCAGCAGATCACCAAGGAGAAGTTCATCGTCGGCGATTTTGCCGTTTCGCCCGACGCGAAGAGCATCGCGTTCACCTACCGGCGGCAGAACGAGAGGAATGGGCAGCACGGGACCGAGCTCGCAGTGGTGGACGTCGCTACGGGCGCGGTGCGCGACCTCACCAAGAACGATGCGCCGGAGAGCGGCGTTGCCTGGTCGCCGGACGGCTCGCTGGTCTCCTTCACCGCACCGGGCGAGACGACGTGGGAGCTCAGCGAGGGCGCCTTCTACGTCGTGCCGGCCGCCGGCGGCACGCCCAGGCGCGTGGGGCCGGCCGGGCGAGGGCGCGGCCGCTACTACTGGGCGCCTGACGGCAGGTCGATCGTCTACAGCACGACACGAAACGCTCGCGGCGGCATCTTCCGCATGGATATCCAGACTGGCGCCGAAGGCACGATCGTGGCGGGCGATTGGGCGGGCGGCCTCGACTCGGTGACGAAGGATCTGAAGCGAGGCGCGGCGGTCATCAGTTCACCCTCCGCGCCAGGCGACGTGAACGTCGTCAACCTCGAGTCGGGGGCGATGACGGCCGTAACCCGCGCCAACCCGCAGGTGTCCGACCTCTCGCTGGCCCAGTTCCGGGCGATCACATGGAAGAGCCGCGACGGGCTGCAGATCGAAGGGCTGCTGTGGCTTCCCGCCGAGTACAAGCCGGGTACCCGGCTGCCGCTGCTGCTCAGCGTCCATGGCGGACCGGCCGGCGTGTGGTCGACATCCTTCCGCCCGATCAACCACGTGTACGCCGGCCTCGGCTGGGCAATCCTCGAGCCGAACGTCCGCGGCAGCTCGTCGTACGGCGACGCGCTGCTTCGCGGGAACATGAAGGACATCGGCGGCGGCGACTACTGGGATGCCATGACCGGCGTCGATGCCGTCATCGCGCAGGGAATCGCCGACCCGAACCAGATGGCCGTCCGCGGCTGGAGCTACGGCGGCATCATGACGGGCTGGATAGTCACCCAGACGGATCGTTTCAAGGCGGCTTCGGCGGGAGCGATGGTGAGCGATTGGGCGTCCGAATACGCGATGGGCTTCAATCACGACGTCCGCCGGTGGTACATCGGCGGGACGCCGTGGGAGAACCCGGAGGGATACCGGCGCCAGTCCTCTTACACGCACATCGCAAGGGTGAAGACGCCGACCATCGTGATTCACGGGGAGGAGGACACCACCGACACGATCGGCCAGTCGATGATGTTCTACCAGGGGCTCAAGGACCGGGGTGTGCCGGTGCGCTTCCTCCGCTTCCCGCGCGAGCCGCACGGCTTCCGCCAGCCGCACCACCAGCGGATCCGGGACGCCGAGGAGATCTCCTGGCTCATGAAGCACGCGCGCGGCCTCGACTGGACGGCGCCGCCGCGCAAGGACAAGCCCGAGGAGAAGAAGACCTGATTTGTGGTTAGATGGAAAGAGCGGTGCCAGCGCTGGCAGGGAGAGAGGCGCAACGATGAAACGCCTCGCGATCGGCTCACTCGTGTGCGCGCTGCTGGCGGGCGTCACGCTGTTCGCCCAGCAGGTTCCGGTTTTCAAGGGCACGACCGAAACGGTCCCGGTCTTCGTCACGGTGACCGACGGCGACAACCGGCTCGTGACGACGCTCGAGAGAGACGACTTCGTCCTGCTCGACAACGGCCGCCGGCAGCAGCTCGCGATCTTCGACAACTCGCCTCAGCCGGTTCGCCTGATTGTCATGCTGGACGTGAGCGGCAGCATGTACGGGAACGTGGCGCTCCTGAGGGCGGCGTCGAGGCAGCTTCTCGCGCGCCTCGGCCCGGAGGACCAGGCCCGCCTCGGCACCTTCGGCAACGAGGTATTCATAAGCCCGACGTTCACCAACGACGCCGCGGCGCTGATTGCGGCGCTGCCGACCGAGATCCCGGCGAGCGCGCCCACGCCGCTGTGGAACGCTCTCGACAAGGCGCTGGACGCCTTCGAGGGAGTACAGGGACGGCGCGTCATCCTCGTGCTGAGCGACGGGAAGGACTCGGGTCCCATCAAGTTCAACCAGCGCTACGTGACCTTCGTCGAGGTGGCAGAGCGGGCGCAGCGCGAGGAGGTGATGATCTACTCGATCGGCATGAGAAGCCGCAGCGCGCCGGGAAGGCAGACCTTCGGGATGAACGTCGGGCAGCGCATGGCGGCGGACCTGCCGGACCCCGGGCTGGGAACCATCGCCCAGGAAACGGGCGGCGGGTACATCGAGATAACGCCGCGGGACGACCTGGCAGCAGCCTTCGAGCGAGTCGTGGACGAACTGCACAGCCAGTACCTTCTGGGCTTCGCGCCGCCCGACCGCGACGGCAAGCGCCACAAGATAGAGGTGAAGGTCGGGCAGACGGGCTTGAAGGCGCGGGCCCGAAAGAACTACGTGGCACCGAAGCAGGGCTGAAAGCCCTCACCACCCCAGGCGCCGGGGTTCGTAGTGGCGCGTGCGATGGCCGATGACGTTTTCACGCCTCGCGAAGAGCTTCGCCAGGACGACCCCGGCCACGAACCCGCCGACGTGCGCCCAGAACGCGACGCCGCCGCCCTCCTCCGCCGCGATGCTGGTGAAACCGCCCAGAAGCTGCAGCATCATCCAGTAGACCAGCATCGCCCACGCGGGGAGCGCGATGGTCGTCAGGAAGAAGCCCATCGGTACGAGCGTGTAGACCCGGACGCGCGGGTAGGTGATCAGGTACGCGCCCATCACTCCGCTGATGGCGCCGGAGGCCCCGACCATCGGGACTATCGAGCGTGGGTCGGCAAAGACCTGGAACATCGCGGCCGCAAGCCCGCACACCAGGTAGAAGACCAGGTAGCGCGGCCTCGTCATCGAGTCCTCGATGTTGTTTCCGAACAGCCACAGGAACCACATGTTGCCGAGCAGGTGAAACCAGGAGCCGTGGAGGAACATCGACGTGAAGACGTTCGTGGCCTGGCGCCCCGGATCGGTCAGGCAGACTAGGCCTTCTCCCATCGGGAAGCTGGAGCCTGGCGGAAGGAGCCCGGTCAACTCGCCCGGGATCAGGCCCAGGTTGCAGACCGATGCGGCCAGGGACATTGCCGACCCGGCCCCCTGGACGAAGAGCCACATCAGCACGTTCGCCGCTATGAGCAACATCGTCACGAATGGAGCGCGCTGGGTGGCGTTCTCGTCGTGGTAGGGGAACACGCCTCACCTCGTCGTTCAGGTCAGTCTAGCAGGTATCGGGGCGACGACCGACGAGAGCGACGCAGTCGCGGATCTTACGTCGTGTCGGCCACCCCCGGCGCCGCCGGTTTGCCATGCACCGCGCTACCCGCCGCGCGCGGCGGCAGAAGGGATGTCGTGATACTGGCAGCGGGCCGGAAAGCCGAACCCGCATCGTGTAGTACCCTGGGCGCGGCCGGACAGGCCGTTGCCGTCGGCCCCTGGGTGGTTTTCCTTCCCGGATGCTCCCTCCGGGAAGCCGAGGAGCTTCGTCATGCCGGAGGAAATGGTGCTCTGCATCGAGCGCTCGCTGCTCGACGAAATCGGATCGTTCCAGGGAATCCAGACCGATATCGCCCCCTACGTCCCGCGCATCCTTCAGGCGGAGAACACCCGCTTCGTCCTGCGCTCGAGAGCCGAGAACGATCCATCGATGAAGCAGGTCATCCCGTATGTCCTGATCCAGAAGGACGACACGCTGCTCCACTACGTGCGCGGCAAGCAGTCTGGGGAGAAGCGGCTCGTCGCGAAGGGATCGATCGGGATCGGCGGGCACATCAACCACCGCGACGAAACCCTCTTCACCGCCGGGCTCGAGTTCTACGAAGAAGCGGTTCAGCGCGAGCTGCACGAAGAACTCCGGATGGACGGCCGCTTCGAGACCGAGATCGTCGCGCTTCTCAACGACGACTCCACCCCCGTGGACCAGGTGCATCTCGGCATTGTCCACCTGTGCAGGCTGACCGGCGAGAACGTGTCGAAGGGCGAGGCTTGCATCACGGACTTGCGGTTCCTCACTCTCCCTGAACTTCTGGAACGCCGGGAGCAGATGGAAACCTGGTCCCGGCTCTGCCTCGACTTCATCGCGGGCCGCCTCACGAGCGGCCTGGCCGGCTGACCGCGTCGACGGCCCTTCAACGCGAGGTCCTCCCGGGAACTCCGTGGACGGACCTCGTTGTGGTCGACAGCTGCATTCCCGTGCGGTCGGTTGGATAGAAGCGACCGGCCCTCTTGCCCGCGTCGAACCCTGAAACGCCCCTCGCGGCGGCAGCACCTGCTTCGGAACGAGGCATACGGTTGCCACCCGGCGAGGCGGCGTATAATCGCACCCTCAGCTGCTGAGCATGAATCGGAAAGGAGCCCTCATGAGAAAAGCCCTCTTCGCAGCACTGCTCGTCGTCATCGCGCTCGGCGCCTTGGCCGGAGCCGCGCAGAAAAGCGACCGCACCGTCGCCTTCAACGTTGTCCTGAATGTCCCGGTCGACGATGTCCTGTTGTCACGCCTGCAGGCATTCGGCCGCATACGGGACGTCGTCCCGGAAATCGACGCCGTCCTGATGCAGGCGCGGGAAAGCCAGCTCGAGGAAATCCAGAGGCTGCCTTTCGTCGCGGCCGCGAACCCGGATCGGGAACGTGAGGGGAGCCCCATCGACACTGTTCTCGTCGAGGACTTTGCCAACGGCTTGAGCACGTGGAACCTCGATGCCATCAACGTCACTGATACCGGTTTCGACAACCGGAAGGTGGAGCAGGACGGCACGGGCGTGTACGTAGCAGTGCTCGACACGGGACTGCTCGACACCTGGCGGCAGTACTTCCCGGAGGAGCGCATAGCTACGGAGTACGGGATGTCGTTCGCCGGCGGTGGCGCGATGGGAAGGGGCGCGGTGTCCGAACAGCCGAACAAGTGGGAGCACGACACCAATTCGCACGGCACGCACGTGACGAGCACCATCCTGGGCTACAGCCTTGAGGGAACCCCGGTCAACGGCGTGGCGCCCATGGCAACCATCATCCCCGTGAAGGTGCTCAATCAGAACGGGTCGGGCTGGTCGTCGGTGATAGCGCGCGGGATAGTCTACGTGGCGGACCTGAAGAAGAATCTTTTCGGCGATTCTCCAGTCGTCATCAACATGAGCCTCGGGGGGCCTCTCCTGGACGCCGTGGAGAAAGCCGCCATCGATTACGCGGTCGAGTGCGGCGTGATCGTCGTGGCTTCAGCCGGAAACCGCGGCAACGCTGGCATGGGCTATCCGGGGGCTTACGGGCCAGTCATCTCCGCTGCGATGTCCGGGTGGATTGGCGAATGGACCTCAGGCTCGTGGTGGTACGCAAGCAACGTCGCGGACCCGACCAATCCTGCTCACTTCTACATCGACCCGCTGTCCAGCCGCGCGAAACAGGGCCAGGACCTCGACGTGGCTGCACCGGGCACCTGGGTGGTCGGCCCGTACCAACTCCAGAGCGGCAAGATCAGCTACTTCTTCCTTGGCGGCACCTCGATGGCCTCGCCGCACGTGGCTGGAACGGTTGCGCTGATGTTGCAGAAAGACAAGACCCTGTCTGCGGCCGAAGCGGAGGCCATACTGACCAGCACCGCGGTTTCGCTCACGCCCGGCTGCAGAACCGTTATCGACCCGTTCGTGGGGCCTACATCGATCTGCTGGGGCGCGGACGCGACGGGCGCTGGTCTGCTCGACACGGCCGCCGCCCTTGCTGCGATAACGCCGTAGGCGGGTACCTCAAGGCGCGTTGGCTGCGGACGAACCGGGGTGGCGGGCCCGAAGGCCCGCCGCCCCAACCCCCGCGATCAGTTCTCTGGGCAGGACGACGGCCTCGTCACCGTTGGTCTGAGCGGCGAGCGCGCTGCCAGCCTGCCCGCTTCCGCCAGAACGCTGAAAACCTGCGTGTTGTCCAGAATCCGCGTGCACGGGTACCAGGAGCCTTCGTACTGCGCGAAGAAGCCGGCGCCGGCCCCACGCGCAGCTAGCGTCACGAGTTCGTTCGTGTGTCCCCGCCACCCATACGACACTTCACCGCCGGGGTACTTGACACCCTTGCCGGCGCCTTCCTGAGCGGGCAGGTCACCGGCGCCGAGCCGCTTGCCCGGATCCAGCCTCATGTAACTGTTGGCGTGGTCCGCCGTGACGATGACCAGGGTGTTCTGCCATGTCACGTCGTCGCCCTCACGGTCGACGAAAGCTGCAGCGGCGCGGACGGCGCGATCGAGATCCCACACGGTTCCGATCATGCGCGCGTAGTCGTGGTCGTGGTTGGCCCAGTCGATGTCCCCCTGCTCGATCAGGGCGAAAAACCCGTCCGGGTCGCGGCTCAGGACTTCCAGGGCGGCGATGGTGGCCTGCTCCAACAGCGGGTTCTCCACCGTCGCGCGGTTGACGGCTGGCGCACCGGGAGCATCGACCGGCACCGGTGATTCGAAATTTCCCTCGGGCCCCCCAAAGAGGCCGAAGAGCCGTTTGCCCTCGGCGCTTGCCTTTCTCGCCGCCTCGAGGAGCCTCTGGCCGCCTTCAGATCCCGCCTTGCGTTCGACCAGCACCCAGGAAGGGTCGCGCCTCAAAGCCTCGAGCGACGCCTGTGACATGTATGTCGGCCTGTGGTCGGGGTGCCCGCCGCCGATCACCACATCCGGCCGCACCGAGCTGACGATCTCCTCAGCTATCTGGTGGTAGTTGTTCCGGTGAACGTTGTGGCTCACGAACGAAGCGGGAGTGGCATGCGTGAAGGGCACGGTGGTGACGACCCCGATCGCGAAGCCGCGCTCGTCTCTGAGCCGCTCGGCGATTGTCTTCAGCTTCCCGTTCTCCGGGTCGCCCGGCAGCCAGGCGATGTTCCCATCGTCTGTCTTGTACCCTGTGGCGAGAGCGGTCGCGGACGAAGCCGAGTCCGTCGCGAAGACCTTGCGGTCCGGAGGGACGAAGTACGCATCGGCCACCTCGCTTCGCACCAGCGGAGACGGCTGGCCTCCGCCCTCTGCAGGGTCGAAGCCGATCTCCGGCCTGAAGCCGGCGTCCCGGAAAGGCGCCTCATCGCGCACCTCGGCAAAGTTGTTGTAGGTCGTCACGTCCCACGTCGCCACGTAGGAGCGGTATGGAAACGCGTGCCAGGCGAGAGCCTGGTCCCTTCCGTAGAGGTAGCGGCTTGCTGCCACCTCGTGCTCCAGTTGCATGCCGTCGCCCACGAAGAGGATCATGTGTTGTGGGGCAGGCGAAGGGCGCGCCCAGAGATAGATGGCGACCGCGACGGCGGCGACCACCAAGAGGAAGGCTGCCAGGGCACGTGAGGTACGGCTGGTCATGGAGTGAGTTGTCAGTTATGAGTTATGAGTATTGAGTTATGAGTCTCGAGTCATACGGATTGGGCCACAGGTATCAAGTCATCACATGCTGGACGCGTTCGACCTGACGGCCGAACGGGCGTATCGAGTCGAGTGTAGTGGACATCTGGATCGCCGGGGCTCCTCAAAGAACAGATATCACGTTACCGGGCCACAGCGAAACACTGACCTTTCTCGCTGGCGGGTGAGTTGCTCGGTTTGTTAGATGGTGCCGGGCCAAGGGTTCGCGGTCCGGGCCTGGCGGGGCGGACCTGATCGATGGTACTCGGCCTTCACCACGTGACGGCGATTGCTGCCGACGCCCAGCGCAACCTGAGCTTCTACGCAGGGGTCCTGGGCCTGCGTTTCGTCAAGCGCACCGTTGACTTCGACGACCCACGCACCTACCACACCTACTTCGGGGACGAGCTGGGCCGGCCCGGCTCCGTTCTGAGTTTCTTCTCGTGGCCAGGGATGCAGCGGGGCCAGCTCGGCACCGGCCAGGCGGGGGTCATATCGTTCAGCATATCGCTCGGATCGACAGCTTACTGGATCGAGCGGCTCGTGGGATTGGGCGTTGCTTTCACGGGCCCGCTCTCGCGCTTCGGCGAGCGCTACCTGGCGTTCCGGGACACCGACGGCCTGCTTCTCGAGCTCGTCGCGCGACCCGACGCCACTCGGAGAGAAGGCTGGCACGGCGGGCCCGTCCCCCCGGAGCACGCGATTCGAGGCCTTCACGGCGTCACGCTGTGGGTGGCTGACAGGGGTCTGACTGGCATGTTTCTCAGCCACGAACTCGGCATGCAGCCCGTGGCGGAAGAGGGCAACGTGACCCGTTACGCGGCCGGCGCCGGCGGCCCCGGGTGCTTCGTGGACCTGAGGGGCACGCCGGAGTTCTGGTCGGGAAAGCTAGGCACGGGGACCGTCCACCACGTGGCGTTGCGGGCCGGAACCCTGGAGGCGCAGGATCGTCTCCGCGAGGCCGTGGCGGCGGCCGGCTTCACGCCGACGCTTCGCATCGACCGCAAGTATTTCAGCTCCGTATCCTTCCGCGAACCGGGTGGCGTGATGATCGAGCTGTCGACCGACGGTCCCGGCTTCCTGCTTGACGAGCCTCTGGGCCGGCTCGGCGAGCGGTTGATGCTGCCCGAACGGTTCGAGCCGATGCGCGAATCGATCGAGCGAGACCTGCCGCCGGTGCGATTGCCAGATCGCGCTCGCTCACGCGCCCGGCGCTAGACTAGAATGAGCTGCTGCCCGCCGAAAGATGCCCGCTTTCAATGCGAAACCCGCTGGCGACGGTGGCGTTCCGATTCCATGAGCAAGTCCCGCCTGGCCTTCACCGTGGTTTCGCTCATTCTGGTCGTACTGGAACTCGACATGCTCTTTGGCGGGCGGCACGCCCAATACCGCGGCGGAAAGCCGCGCGCGGTAGGTGAGTTCGCCACGGGAAGTCTCGTCTCCCAGACCTTCGCGGCACCCTTCGACGGCATCGACAGCGTCACGCTCTTCTTCTGGGAACCCGGCCGAGCTCCGGACACGAGGATCTGGCTTCGGCTCTTCAGGGAGACAGCCGAGGGGTACACACCGGTTGCCAGCTCGGTCGTGGAACCGCCGCCCGGGGCGAGGGCGCTCGTGTTCAAGATTCCCGTCCAGATTCACTGCAAGGGCCACAGTTTTCGGGTGGAGGCCAAGGCCCTTGAACCGGCTCCTCCCCTCCGGGCATTCTCCGAGGGTTCCGTGCAGCCCGGCACGTTGGATGTGGACGGCATCGAGCAGTGGGGAGACCTCCACATCGTCGTCGGGGCGGCTTCTCGATATCGCACGCTCCTCGCCAGCATCGCGGGACCGCGCCTTCCGATCGGAGGTCCCTGGCTGCACCTGCTCGGCCTGGCGCTCGCCAACTGGGCTCTCCTTCGATTCGCTTACGGCCTTACGGTCGAGCAGTGAGGGAACGGTCTCAGCAGCGCATGCTCACGTCATGGCGGGCGGCGCAGGCCTGTGCTGGCCTGCGGGAACCTACCGCCTCGGCCAACCCGAACATCACTCCAAGCAACAGCACGAAGCGCGGGGCCGGCCCGATGTTGGCAAGGAACTGCTCGCCGAGGCTGCGCACGAAGAAGGCGAGGAGAAGGCCGTGAACGGCGAAGGCCAACACCCCGGCTTGCGTGCACGCGGCGGCGCGGAAGGTGAGCGCCAGAGCTCTGCCCCACATCAGCAGGAACGCCGCCAGGCCGACCAGGCCAAGTTCGGCTCCAACGTGGAGCACCATGTTGTAGGCATGAGTAGGGTCCCGGTGGGTCGAGTACTTTGGGTACGCCTCGGAATAGTTGCCCGGGCCAACGCCGAGGAACGGGTTGTCCGACAGCATCGACAAGGCCGCTGACCAGCCGTGCATCCGCATGCTCAGCTGTGGGCTATCCCACACCTCGAACAGGCTTGCCGCGTACCTGGAAACCAGCCGTGACGAGACGGCGGCGACGAGGAACAGTCCGCAGAGCGCCGCGACGAGAAGCATCAGCGCGGCCTTTCTCCACCGCAGGAAAGCGACGGCGGCAAGCCACGCCGCGACCAGCGCGATTGTCACCCATGCCAGGCGCGAATAGAGCACGAGCGCCGCCGCGCAGAAGAGTGTTGCGAGGACCGCGCTGGCCGCCCGGAACGTCCCGCTCCTCCCGATGGCCGTCGTGGCCATTGTCGCACTCGCGCCGAGGCAGGCGAGAACGCCAAGCTCCGGGTACCCACTCCACTGCGGCACGGAGGGATAGCCGAACAACCGATCCGCGGCTGGCGCCTGGAGGCTGTCGAAGACCGCCTGCAGCAACACGGCGGAGGCGCCAGCTACAACGCCCACGAGACCGGCCCCCATCGAGGCCGGCGTGTCGAACAGCCGCCGGACTGCGAAGACGATTGCTACGAACAGCGCCTGGATCGTGACCTCGCCCAAGCCTGCCTGTGTTGGCGACCACAGCGCCGCCATGGCCACGGCCCCAAGGTACAGTAGGTATGGCCACATCGACGCATGCACCCGGCCTTGGCCTCCAGACACAAGGGCCAGAGCCGCAACACCGGTGACGACGAGCCGAAGCACGTCGAGCGCCGGCACCGGGCTGTCGGGCAGCAGGTAGATCGCGACAACGAGGCCGAAAAGGCCCGCCTTGCCGGACCACCTGACCACCCTCTGGGCGTGGAGCGGACCGTGGTTCACGCTTGCTCCAGGTTACGTATATCACGCCCGTATAGCGGCGGGAATCCTGATGTCACGAGGCGAACGGCCAGGGTTCACCCGTGTCGGACGCTGACTGATGGTTTCACCCTCTAGATCTTTTTCTGTTGCCCCGTAGTGACTCATCCGTTCCGTGCTACCATCCCCGCAAACAAGACCGGACCCCACACAGTGTGGCCGTCCCAACCCCAAGGAGGCCAAGATGAAGAGGCGGGTCAGAGTACTCACAATCCTCGTCAGTGCAGTCGTTCTGGCGTCTGCGGCGGCTTCTGCGCAGGTCGCGACCGAAGGCATCGGTCCGAGCCAAGAGAAGCTGCAGTACCAGGCACGCGTGGCGGCTGCGCTGCAGAACCGGGCGGCCGTGGAGCAGGCGATCGTCCAGAAGTGGGCAGCAGTAGCCGAAGACGGCGGGGTCGAGCTTGCCACTGCTCTGTCAAGGCTCTCGATCGACAGGCTGCTTCTCGCTGAGGATGCCCAGAACCACGATGATCTCAATGCCGCCATTTTCGGGCCCATCTCGGACGATCCCCTCTCGATCGGATCCAGCTCCACCGACCTGGTCTTCTTCCCTGTGACGCCGTGCCGCATCTTCGACACACGTGTTGCGGGCGGCATCCTGACGCCTGGCACCCCCAGAGCCTTCGAGGTTGCCCCGGGGCCGTTTACGGCCCAGGGTGGGTCCAGCACAACGTGCGGCATGCCGAGCGTAGATCCTGAAGCAGTCGCGATAACCCTGACCGTGGTTGGCGGTACGGCGACTGGCAACCTCCGCGCCTGGCCCTACTACTACTCCGCCCCGAACGCATCCGTGGCTAACTGGACAGCGAGTTCGGGCCCGGCCATCGCCAACACCACTATTGTGCGTATTCACCAGTGCTCGATCTGCAACGCAGAGCTCTACGTCCAGGCGGACGGAAACTCGGTCCACGTGGTCGGTGACGTTGTCGGCTACTTCTGGTCGCCGAGCCAGACCGCAGTCGAACAAACGATAGTCGAAACCAGCCAGGCCATCGCATCGGGCAGCAACTTCTTGGTCGCGAGCCCGGCTTGTCCGTCCGGCACGCGTCTGACGAGTGGCGGGTGGCGCGCTTCGATTTTCGGCCAACCGGCGACCCTCGCCACGAGCAAACCGACCAACTCTGCCTACGACGACCCCTCGGGGACGAACGGGTCGGATCGGTGGATGGTGCAGGGCACGAGCACTGCCGGCTTCACCATGTACGTCTGGGGTGTCTGTGTGGCGGTTCCTGGCCGATAGCTTGTCGCCTGACTACTGCGCGGCCGCCTGACGTTGGGGTGGCCGCGCAGTGTCCCTCCGAAGCAAGTGCTTCCCTTTCCGAACGCTCACGTCGCGGGTCGATCCTCTGTGTGCTAGTATTGCCGACCTGCGAGGGTAGCCTCCCCTGAGGCCGTCCCGGTGCGCCCCCTGCTGACCTGCCGCAGAGCGCGTCGCGTCTCAGGCACGGCTCGGCCCTCCCGAGGCGGCGGTATGGCAGCCCAGCACATTCCAGCCGACTGTGAAATAGGGACTACCAACGTCCTGCTCGCGCTCGTCGCCCTTGGCGCGATCGCGGCGGCCGTCGAGCCTGCGGCTGCAACCATCGAGCGACTCTCGATATGGGGATGGACGGCTATCCTGGCGGCGGTCCTCGCGCTGCCGTTCGTCGCGCAATGGGTGCGGAAACAGTCCTTGGAGCCGTTCACGCCAATCACCTACCCGGTCCTTACCTACCTGGCGCCAGCATTCATCGTCGGTTCGGTGGTGCTCGGCTCGGGCCTCGCCCGGCAGCCGATGCACCCCGGCCTCATACCGGAGCCGGAGGCACGCTACTTCTGCGCGGCGCTCGCGTACCTCGCCCTGGGCTGGTTGGCGCTGACAGCCGGTTTCTGGGCGGCACCCGGCGCGGTGCTCGGGGGCCGCGTCGGCCGGCTCCTGCCGCGTGTCGACTGGCGCCCGAACGAGCTTCGCTGGCCCGCCGCGTGCCTGGTCATCGCCGGCGCGTGTTTCAACTGGGTTGCTTTGCGCGAGGGGCTCCTGGGTTTCCAGATGAAGGAGACTGTGGGCAGCTTCGACGCCCTCACGGTCTTCGTCACGTTCCTCCTCCACCTCGGCGAGTTCCTGTTGTGGTACTCGCTGTTCAGGAAGGAGAAATGGACCACCGGCGAGCGGCTTCTGGCGGTCGCGCTCCTCCTCCTTTCACCCTTCCATCTCATCGTCTCCGGCAGCCGGGCGACGCTCGTCAATCATCTCCTGGTTCTCGCCTTCGGCTTCCGGCTCGCGGGAAGGCGCGTCTTGTTCCGCTCGCTCGTTCTGTTCGGGATCGTGGCGGTCCTCGAAATCGGCCTTGGCATGCTCTGGGGAACGACTTACCGCGAGATCAAGGGCAGCGAGGCGCCAATCGCATCGCCGGCGGAGCCGCCCGCTATGCCCCCCGTTGCGCCGCCCGCTGCGTCCGAGACTTCGGCTGTACCACCCCTGTCAGGAACGACAGCGGCACGGTCGGAAGCAACGGCTGCACCCCCGGCCCCTGTTTCGTCTCAGTTCTCTTCGAGCGAGTTCGGACGCCTCGTGTCGGGCACTTTTCATACTGTTCTGGGCCGCGGCCTTGGGGAGAGCGCTCTCTACGCCCTCCAGACGACTGCGAAGCGCGTGGAGATCACAAGTTGCCTTGCGGTGGTCGTCGGGAACTACCGCAGACTGAAGGCGGAGGAGGAAAGCGCTGGCATCGCGGGAAACATCTGGCGCAGCACTTGGACAGCCCCCATACCCCGCGTAGTGTGGCCGGGGAAGCCTCACGTAGCGATTGCCCGGACGTACAGCCAGGTCTACTTCCATTACGGTGGCGTCTCTTACCCGATAACACCCGTCGGCGATCTGTTGCGAAACTTCGGAGCCCTCGGAATCCCGCTGGGCATGGCTCTCCTGGGCCTCGCCCTTCGCGTGCTGTTCGCCGCGCTCGTCGAAGGACGGCCCCCCGACCCTGCTGCGGCGGGCTTCTACACGCTCATCCTGATGAATGTCTCCTACGAGGGCTTCTATGCAACGATCCTCCCGCACGTAGCTAGGGTAGGAGTAGTCACGATCGCCGGCCTCGTCTTCGTTCACGCTGGTATCATTCTTCTCCGCAGGTTCCGGGCCGGTTTCGACAGGCCTGCCGTGGGACAGCAGGATGAGCCTCACGCCGGCAGGCGAGCAGTCCGTTGAAGGCAGGACCGGCCCCTCGGGCTGCGCTGATCGAGAGGCCGCCAGGCAAATGAAGCTCAGCGTCTCCCTCACGGCCTACGGGCGGACTCACCTGCTGGCCCGGACCCTCGAATCGCTCGCCCGGCAGACCCGCCCGCCGGACGAGCTGATAGTCAGCGATGACTGCTCACCCGAGGACCCGACCGTCATCGCGGAAACCTTCCGGCCCCGCTTCGCGCGATTCCGCTACAACCGCAACACCCGGAACCTCTCGATGCCAGCCAACCTCAACCTCGCTGTCGGGATGGCTGGCGGCGAGTACGTAGCGAACCTGCACGACGCGGACGTCTTTCACCCTCGATTGCTCGAGAAATGGGAGCAGGCCCTCGATCGGCACCCTCGCGCCGGCTTCGTCTTCTGCGGTATCGAGGGCTGGCACCGGTTCACGGGGCGCAGGGGCGGCGTCATCCTTCACGACATCGCGCCTGTCACTGACGGACGTGCCTTCTTCGAGAAGCACTTCCTGCACCGGTTTCGATCGATAGTGTGGGGGACGGTGATGGCGCGGGCAGAGGCCTACAAGGAGCTCCTGCCGTTCGATCCGGCATACGGTTACATCAGCGACGTGGACATGTGGATGCGCATGTGCCTTCGCTGGGACGTGGCCTACGTCAGGGAACCGCTCATCCGCCTCGACATGACACCGACCCCGTGGCGCGCGTTCCGCTGGGATCGGCTGGAGCTGATGCGCCGCATGCAGCGAGACAACATACGACGGTTCTACGGTGACGACCCGGTTCGCCTGAGCAGAGAGATGAAGCGCCACGTCCGCGCAGTGCGCCGCGAGTACATGTGGAGGGCGTTCAACCGCCTGCGGCGCGGTGATTGGAGAAGCTTCAAGCAAGGCATCGGACTCTGCCGCCTCGCAACCGCTGCCCGCATCGATTCGCCGGGCGAAGCCGCGGCCCCTGCCGGGAGCGGCGAGCGGAGCGACCCGTGAGGATGTCGAGCCGTGGCGCAGGTCGCCCCCGCGCCGCTGAGGATCTTCGCTACGACAACCCGGGCATCGCTCCGCTCGTCGATCAAGTGCTCCCTTGCGAACGGAGGGTCCTCGATGTCGGGTGTGGAAGCGGCGCCAACATGGAGATGCTGCGCGAGCGTGGCCATGCTCCGGTCGGGATCACGCTCTCCGAGGTCGAAGCGCGAGCGGTCGCGAGCCGCGGCCTCCCGTGCATCGTAGGCGACATCACCGCTGGCGCGCTCCCGTTCGCCCCAGCGAGCTTCGATGCGCTTCTCTTCAGCCACGTTCTCGAGCACGTGGCGTGGCCCGAGACGGTTCTCGAGGCCTGTGCGCGGCTCCTCAAGCCGGGCGGCAGCGTGTACGTCGCCTTGCCCAACGTGCTCCAGTTCACGCAGCGCTGGCAGTTCCTGCGCGGGCGATTCCGCTACACGGATACGGGGCTGATGGACCGCACCCACCTGCGCTTCTTCGATCTCTGGTCCGCCCGGGAGATGGTCGCGCGCGCCGGCTTCGCTCCCATCGTCTCCTTTGGCGTTGGCATGTGTCCCGTCGGTCCGCTTCGGGAGTCGGCGCCCGCGTTGACGCGGCGGCTGGACAGGCTGGTATCCAGGCTCCTGCCGGGCCTCTTCGCGGTCCATCTCGTCGTCGTTGGACGAAGCGCCGGCAAACCGGAGGGAGCTGCGGGTTGCCGACCATGACTCCGCCTGCGGCCAACCGTAACGCTCACGGCCGCGACGCGCAGCCGCCGTCCGGCGATGCTGCTGCCCTCCACCGTGAAGCTGGCGACAAGCGCGCTCTTTACGCCCGGACGGCGGTCGGCCTGATCATCAGCGTCGTCCGCGCCCTGTTCCTCGCGCGACTGCTGGCACCCGCCGAGATGTCCGCCTACAGGTTGGGAACGAGCTGGGTACCGTACTTCGGCGTCGTCACGCTCGGGGCGATAGAAGCTTTCGCCTACCGCGCTCCCGGGCTCCGCGCAGCGGGAATGAACGAGGAGGCTGGGCGCTACCAGGCTGTTGCCCTCGTCATGGCCCTGCTCACGGCGTCAGTTGCGGCCGCGGGAACTACCGCGCTTTTCGTCTTCTTCGACCTCGCCTCGCCGCCTGCGGCGATTGCATTCGGTGGCTACGCGTTCGTGGCCTCCATGACGCCTTACTTCAACGCCGGGTTGTGGGTCGCTGGACACTTCCGGCGCCAGGCTCGAACGGACCTCGTCACAGCGGTGGCAGGGGCTGTGCTCGGGCTGGGTGGGCTATGGCTTTTCGGGTTCACGGGCCTGATCGCGGGCAGTTTCCTCGGGCAGGGTCTGTCGCTCTGGCTGGTTCGGGACCTGCTGATCGGTGTAAGGGCGACCGCCGCGGAGCGAACCGACTACGCAGTCAGCATCTCGTTCGGCGTGAAGCAGACCGCGCTGCTTTTCCTGCAGTCGCTTCTGACGACCGCCGACCTTCAGGTGCTCGCCATCGTGCTCGCGGATACCAGAGAGCTGGGCGTGTACGCCTTCGCGACGATGCTCGTGCTCGCGATACGGACGGCGGCCACGGCCGGGGCAATCGTCAACCAGGTGGAACTGCTTTCGGCCGGGGCGCGCGATGACGCCGGAGCGCCCTGGCTCGCCGAAGCCGATCGGCACGCGCGGCTCGACAACATCATGGTCTCGCTGGCGAGCCTCGTCGCGCTTGCCGCCGTGGTGGCACTAGCTCCGCTCGCCTTTCCGGCCTACTTCGCGGTAGTCGAGCCCCTGGCCGCGCTGTCGCTCTCTGCCACGACGTTTCGCTGGGGTTACTTCCACAGCGTGGCCGTATCGATGCGCGCCCTGCAGTGGCGAATCGTGCCGCTGGCCATCGCAGGAACACTGTTGAACTGCCTGTGGGCATGGGCGGCCGTATGGCTCGGCGCCCCTCTCGCCGTCGTGGCTCTTGCTCCGGGTGTGGGCTGCCTCGTCTACTCGGTCTGCACCGTGTTGTTCTGCGAGCGGTTGGCCGGCAAGCCCGCGACGCGCTCGACCGTGTGGCACATTCTCATGACGGTCGGCGCCCAACTTCCCGTCGTCTGCGTTCGCGCGGCCTCACCGTGGCAGGCGAACCTCGGGTGGGTCGCACTGGCGCTGCTGCTCTACTTGCTGACAACGGCCTGCCTCGCAAGGAAGGATCTCGATGACACTCTGCGGCTCATTCTGACCATGTGCCGACCTGATAGGATGCGGGGCAGGCAGAAAAGCCTCCCGACACGGCGGAAAGAGGGTGGCGCGTGAAGAGCTTGGCCGCCACTTGACAGGAACCATGAGGACGTTTCAACGACGGTGCTCCGACTACATCCGGGTGCCGGAGGCCGCGAGGCCCGGTCGCCGCCGACCCGAGGAGGAGCAGTGAGAGTCCTGGTGACGATGCACCAGTACCACCCGGATACGCCGAGCGGAGCGAGCCGGCTGGCCTTCGACGAGGCGCGCTACCTCGCCAGTTTGGGGCATGAGGTGTGGATTGTGTCGCAGGACCTCACCCGGCGCCGGCCGGAGTACTTCCGGGACGGTCAGGTTCATTCGCTGTGCTACGCTCGCCCGTCGATGCGGCGGCTGGATCCCAGGCGTCTCTCGTTCCACCGGCGCGCCGCTCGGAGGCTCCTCGAACGCTACTTGCTGCCCGACGGTGTGGACGCGATACACGGACACTCGCTGCTCGAGTACCAAGCCGCAGTGAATACACTCGGCAGCCGCGCGTTCAAGACGTACTCGGTGCACTCTCCGGTTCGCCCCGAGCAGCGCGCGGAAGCACGCGGCGGGCGCGCCGTCGATCGAGCCTGGCTCGCGCTCAGGGGAGAAGTGTGGCACCGCCTCGAGCGACGGATGGTGATGCTCTCCGACTGCGTTACCGCGGAGAGCGAGTTCACGCGATCGCTCCTCGTGACCCTCTACGGGCCCGATGCGGCACGCAACACGGTGGTGATCCCGGGGTGGGTCGATCTCGGACGTTTCCAGATCCTCGACGACAGAAAAGCGGCGAAGAGGATGCTAGGGTGGCCGGCAGATGTTCCGGTGCTGTTCACGCTACGGCGACTCGTGCCACGAATGGGTCTCGACCGACTGCTCGTCGCAGCTCGGCACCTCGAGGAGACTGGCCGCCGGTTTCACATCGTCGTGGCAGGCGCCGGCGACTTGCGGCCGGCGCTCGAAGAGATGGCCGATGCCTTTGGCCTCGCGAAGACTACCCGCTTCATCGGCCGGGTTTCAGACGACCTCCTTCCGACAATGTACGCCGCGGCAGACGCCTTCGTTCTGCCGACGGCGGAGCTCGAGTGCTTCGGGCTCATCGCGCTCGAGGCGTTGGCGTGCGGGCGCCCGGTGCTCGCAACACCTGTGGGTGCGATACCCGAGGTAATCGGCCCGTTGGAGCCGGCATGGCTGGCGTCCGGGAACAGCGCGGCAGACATCGCGGGCCTGGTCGGCCGCTTCCTCGACGGGCAGCTTCCCGTGCACGACCCGGCCGAACTCCGCGAGAAGGTCCGAACGAAGTACTCGCAGGAACTAGTGATGCGGCGTGTCATCGAGGCTGCGATCCTGCCGGCAAGCGGTCGCAGCAGCCCGGCCGCTGCCTGGAGCCACAGAAACTGATGCCGTGCATTGGAATCGACGCTACCGCAATCCCGCCCAACCGGGTGGGCGCGGGCAACTACATCTTCAACCTGGTGCGCGCCATCTCGTCCGTGGAAACGGGCGACAAGTTCATCGTCTTCGCGAAGCCCGAGCACATAGCGGAGTGGGCCATCGATCGTCCGAACTTCCGGTTCGTGCCTGCTGGCAGCCGGGTTCGCGGCGTGCGCATGGCATGGGAACAATCCCTGCTGCCGCTCCTCGTCCGGCGGCTCGGCATAGACGTGCTGCACTCGCCGCACTATACGTCTCCCTTGCTCAAGCCGGCATCGAGCGTGGTCACCTTCTGTGACATGATCTTCGTGCTCTTTCCGCACGTACATACGCGCGTCAAGCGGACCTTTTTCCCCCGCATAATGCGCCACTCGGCGCGAACCGCCGACGTAATCGTCACCATCTCGAAGAGCACGGCGGACGATCTCACCCGGCTGTGGCCGGAGGTCGCGGGCCCCGCCAAGGTGCGGGCCATCCCGCTCGCCGCGGCACCGTGGCTGCGGCCGGTGGCCGACGTCGATGAAATCGACGCGGTCTGTTCGCAGCACGGCGTGGCGAGAAACGCCTACATCCTGTACGTTGGCGTGCTGGAACCTCGGAAGAACCTGGTGACACTGCTTCACGCCTACAGGTCGCTGCTCGATCGCGGGGCTGCCGAGAAGCTCGTCATGGCGGGCCGACCAGGGTGGGGATATGGCGACGTGTACGCGGCGGCGCGCTCGCTGGGGCTTTCTGACATGGTGGTCTTCACGGGCTACGTGCCGGACCGGTCGCTGCCCGCCCTGTACTCCGGTGCTGCTGTCTTCGCCTACCCGTCACTGTACGAGGGCTTTGGCCTGCCGGTTCTCGAAGCAATGTCGTGTGGGACCCCTGTGGTGACCTCGAACGTGTCGTCCATGGCCGAGATCGCCGGTGACGCGGCGCGGCTCGCCGACCCGCGAAGTGCCGACAGCCTGGCCTCGGCACTGCAGGACGTGCTGTCTGATCGAGACCTGCGCGGGCGCCTTCGCGAGCGCGGCCTGGCTAGGGCGCGGGAGTTCTCGTGGGAGCGCACGGCGCGGGAGACGTGTGAAGTCTACCGTGAAGCGGCCAGGGCTTCGCACGGTTGACCTTCGGCGAACGAGAAGGCCTCTGTGCCGCCGTCCTTGACGTAGACCCCTACCCTGTAGTTCGCGGGCGGGACCGCTCCCGCCGGGATGAACGCAACGAACCCGGAGGCGCCCAGATTGCTGCCGTGCCCGGCGAACGATCTGCCTATGTCGAGCCTCCTTCGCCAGAAGGTGTCGAACACGTAGGTATCGGCATCCGATCGAAGCACCACATACGTGCGGCTGCTCCGCGCGTTCGCGCCCTCGATGAACGCCCAACCCTCTACAGCGGTGACGCCGTTCCGCGGAGCGCACGTGTCCACGGCGTAATTCAGAGCTCCGGTCCCTGGCGGAGGCAGCGCCACCTGCTGCCGCCTGGATTCGCCCCCGATTACCCGGTCTGTGTACTGGAGCGTGGACAGCACCTTCCCCTCGACATAGATGCCCAAGGTGAGGCCCGATCCCGGAACCGCGTCGCGAGGAATGAAAGTCACGAACCCCGAACGGTCCACGTTCTCGCCGAGCGCAGAGTAGGCGTGCAGCACATCGGGCCTCACCCTCGGAAACGTGTCGAAAACATAGGCGTCGGAAGCGGACTTCAGCACCACGTAGATCCTGCTCGCGCTAGCGTCCTGACCGGCTATGAAGGCCCACCCCTCCACCTCGATGACCCCAGGAAGCACCTCCACGCGATCTATCGACCACTCCAGCCCCTCGGTTTCCTTCGGGAGCGACACGCGCTGCCGCCTTGCCCTGTCGTCCGTGCCGGACAATCTATCGAACAGGGCGTCGGACCCGAACAACAGGAAGGCGAAGAACGCGGAAAGGATCGCACCGTGAACGATCACCGCCGTCCGGCGGGTGGCCAGGAACCTCAGGATCCCCGCGCCTGGCGATTGACTCTTCATCTCTCGCCGGGCACCTCACCGGCTCCGAAGTAGCGCTCGAATATCAGGCGAAACGTCTGCATGGGGGAGACGGCGTCGAAGAGCGCCTCCTCTGCGCGGGGGGCGTAATACGCGTTGAGTATCTTCAACCACTCGTCGTTCGGGACCTGTATGCCGGGATGGTGCGCCCTCAATCCGTGATCGGACTGCACGACCACGATCGGCTGCGCGGCCGAGCGGGCGAGCAGCGAATCCACCACCCTGGACATCTCGTGGCTTATGAAGATGTACTGGTCCCGGTAGTATCGCTTGTCGGCGTAGTTGTTCCAGTTCGTGGGGCTGACCACTTCACCGAGCCGGCCGAACACGAACGGCTCGTGCGGACAGAGAACGTGTGCGAAGACGAACTTCGGTCCCGGGGCGCGCGGCAGCTCCTTCAGGTACTCGATTGTCGCCATGAGGCCGCCCCGGTAGTACGTCTCGAAGTGGGTCCGAACCAGCCGGTCGTAGAAAGGCGCCAGCATGGTCGTGTTCCAGAACGTATGTGGGAAGGCGCCTGACAGGCTACCTCCAGCCCCCGAGCTATAGAAATTGCGATACGTGTCCGCGCCTCCCTCGTAGATTCCGTCGTCGAACCAGGATCCGATGTAGACGATGGAGTATCCGCGAGATCTGAGGAACGCGGTCACCCGGTTGTTCCTGATGCGGCCCCATACCAGGCCGTCGGCATCGTCGGCCGGAACCGGTTCCATGTTCAGGACCGAAGCTATCGACCGGATGCTGCTGTGGGCCGGGGACTGGCTGGCGGAGGCAACGAAGAAGCCCCGCTCCTCGAGGTGCGCGACGAGCGGGGCGTCGACGTACCCGTAGAAGCGCCTCATCGTGTCTGGGTGGGCGTACTCGTCGAGCACGATGTAGTAGATATCCGGCAGGAGGCCTGCGCGGGACTCGCCGGTCGAGCGTGACGATGCATCCAAGCCGGCTCTGGGAGCATCGGCCCTGAGCGCCGGCTGGCCGATCCAGTGAAGGGCCGCTGTGCTCAGGTTGATGGCGACGAGGAAGACGGCGGCACCGTTCAAAGCGCGCGTCGTTCTTTCGAAGCTCCTCCTCGCAATGGAAACGAAGTAGACCGAATACCCGCACGCGAGGAGCATGACGGGCAGAAGGCGGCTGTGCCTCGACCACGGAACGCCCCACCTCTGGAACAAATCGTGGAGATGCCCGTATGCGAAGAAGAAGGACAGGCAGACAGTCGTCGCGACGGCCGATTTCCGCGCGCTACGCATCAGGACCGCGAAGAGCAGCCACAACAGCGACACCCCCGCCAAAGACAGGAGCATGGGAAGTGGGACCTGGTCTGCCCCGGCCTCCACGCGGTTGCGTGAATACAGGAACAACACAGGGAACGCCGCGAGGAGGATCGGGTGAACGATCATTCGTCCCGGACGGCACATGGTCCTAAGCTGGCTGGCCGGCTCGGGGCAGCCGCCGCATGAGGTACAGAGTCCTCTCGGACTGTTGGAGTCGCAGCGAAGCCTCTATGGTGAAACTGCTCCGGAACGACTTCTCGAAGACACCCTCATCGTAGTCCGGGAACACGTCCTCGCGGCTGGCAAGGAGCCTCCGCACCTGCGAGTCGGACTTCGGCACGAACTCGACGATCAGCCAGCCGCTGCAAAGAGCTGCGAAGAACTCCGCCAGCCGGTCGAACGGGACGTTGTTGCCGATGGCGAGGTGATGGACCAGGGCCAGCGCCATGACGACGTCGGCGGGGCCCCGCTCGACAAGACTCATCCTCTCATGATTGTGCCATCCCAGGGAGGGACTCGGGTTCAGCAGGTCCACTGCAAGTGGCAGGATACGTGCGGCTCCGGACCTGCGGCACTCGCGGTAGTGCTTCTCCACGGCCGCCGGGTCGCTGTCGAAAGCCACCGTCATGGCGCCGCACTGCGCTGCCAGCGCGCTGAAGACGCCCGTGTTCGCACCGAGGTCCCATACCATCCCCGGCCTGGCTCGCGCGAGGAACTCCGCCACCGCCTGCTTCTTGTGCTCGAAGGCCGGTTTCGAGTAGTTCGTCTCGCCGTAGTAGTCGGCCCACGTCGTCCTTCCCGGCCGCCAATCGAGCTTTCCGATGGCCTTCTCGAGGCTCTCCACGAGCGCCAGCATTCCTGATCTGCTGACCTTCAGCCGACTCGTGTTCACCGGCCGCGCCTCGTACCTCTTCTGAGTGCTCGCGTGCAGGTGGATGTGGGCCAGGGCGGAGAAGGTGAAATGCGTGCGGAAAGGCAGAAGCCTACTGGCGAGATCGAGGGGAACACCATCTATGTTGGTCCGCAGCAGCTGGGCAAGGCGCACGTCGGTGCGGCGCATCAGGACGAGCGGCGCCAGAAAATGCTGGCAGAACTGCCTGTAGGCGGGCCAGGGCCTGCCCTCCCTGTAGGGCTCGAACGAGAGAGTGTCGATGAGAACCGGGCGGCCGCGGTGGAACTGGATGTTGTAGGCGCTCGCATCCTTGAGCGACATGCCGAAATCCAGTGCCCTCTTCTGGATCGCGAGTGTTGCGAGCGCCGCGTCCTTGAGCTGGCTGAAACACCATTCGTACGGGTACGAAACAAAGTCCACGGGCTCGGGCCGGATCACTTTCCAGGCCTCGGTGGGCCTCGCCGGCTCCAGCGCGACCTCTTCGTGGGGTACCAGCAGGTGCGCCGCGACGAGGTTCTCGTACAGCGACGAGTCGATCAAGCGGCGGTAGGTGTCGCGGTAGGCGACGTTGACCTGCCGGTACAGCGTGCCATCGAGCCTGAACACGAAGCCGCTCGGGTCACGAAACGAGGAGGCAATCGGCCCGTTGGAGGTCAATCCCTGCGCTCCCCCGTCTCCCCCGACCGGCTGCCCGCGGCCCGGCCCCTTCGGAACCACGAGGTGAGCGCGCTCCAGTAGTGCCTCACGGACAGCGCTACTCCGACCAGTGCGGCCAGCACGACCTGAATGATCATGCTGCCCGTCCCGGGGTCGATGTACGCCAGGAGCAGATCGCCTCCGCCGGACCTCACCAGAACGGACAGAATGCCCATCGAACCCTCCGGATGTCGCGCAACCAATGGATGCGCGCCTTGCCGGCCAGCCCCGACTGGCCGCTGGCCGATCGAGCGCCGTGACCTGGAAGGCCTGCTTCCGTGGGCGGAACGACCTGATGGGGACTTGCGGTCAAGCCGGTCGGATCGGCGCTTTGAAGGTGTCATTTTATCGCGGCGGGAGGTCGAGCGCGAGCGGTTTTCGTCTGGTCGGACTTGACGCCGCCGCTCGACCCGGCCGATGATGGGCGCGGGCCGGCAGCCCCAGGGCTCACGATGACCAGCAAGTCACTCACGGAACTGCCGGAGGTAGCCGTGTGCCTCGCGGCGTTCAACGGCATCCGCTGGCTGCCTCAGCAACTCGACTCGATTCTCGAGCAGAGGGGCGTTTCGGTCACCGTCGTTGTCAGCGTCGATCGATCGACCGACGGCACGGAGCAGTGGGTCGCAGAGCGCGCCGCTGGTGACAGCCGCATCGTCGCCCTGCCCTACGGCGGCCGCTTCGGCGGTGCCGCGCTCAATTTCTTCCGTCTCCTCCGCGACACCGACTTCTCCGGCTTCGACTACGTGAGCTTCTCGGACCAGGACGACATCTGGCAGCAGGAGAAGCTGCTGCGAGCGCACCGCGTCCTGCAGGAAACCGGCGGTGACGGCTACTCCAGCGACGTCCTGGCGTTCTGGCCGTCGGGCCGTACCAGGCTAATCAGGAAGTCGCAGCCCCAGAGGAGATGGGATTTCCACTTCGAGGCTGCCGGCCCAGGGTGCACCTACGTGATGCGGGCGCACCTGGCTCGCGCCATCCAGGGCCTGGTGAGACAGCGCTGGGAAGAAATCTGCGCGGTGGGGCTGCATGACTGGTTCGTCTACGCTTTCGCGCGGGCCAACGGCTACAGGTGGGTAATCGACAGGCATGCCGAGGTCCTCTACCGCCAGCATGATCGCAATCATCTGGGCGTGAACGCCGGCAGGCGGGCGTTCGCCTACCGCGTCCGGTCGGTGACCAGCGGGTGGGCCTTTGCTCAAGCGGAGCTCATCGCCAATCTCGTTGGCGCCCGGGAGTCGGAATTCGTGAAGCGCTGGTTGGAGGGAGGCCGGTCGGGCTTCCTCTGGCTCGCCCTGAACTCCTCGCACTGCCGCCGAAGGGTGCGCGACAGGCTCCTTTTCGCCCTCTCCTGTCTCGTTTCTTTCACCGCCGGCATTCGCCCGGGCGCGCGCCGCACCACCCCCCAAGACCCTGCGCCGCTCTTCGAGGGCGGGTGGTCAGGCAAGCCCCGCTGAGCCGCGCATCGGCGTGATGGGCCCTCCGGGTCCTGCTCGCGTGCCCAGGAGAGTGGACCCCTCTCCGGCTGCAAGGCGAGGGTCGGGCTCGCTGCGACATGGAGATCGTGCATCGGCAACATCAGGCCCCGGCCTGCGGTTGATTGGCGGGGAGTTTCGCGCTACGATGCCCCCCTGCCATCATCCCTTTCGCTGGGGGGACGATCGCGGTGCCGATTCCGGCACGGTGCTCCGGACCCCGCCCGATGGCTGAGAGTGGAAAGCTGAAGGACTAGTTCGCGAGGCGCGACGGCCCCCTGTCGCAGGGACGGATGGAGGTGGCCGCCGGCCGCGAGGCACAGCGATGACGGCCATCGTCTCATGGTTCGCTCTCGCCGCTCTGCTCTCCGCCCTGCTGACTGCGGTGTCCAAGAGAGTCGCCCTCCACCTCGGCGTCGTCGCCCGCCCCTGCAACGATCGCTGGAACCGCAAGGCTGTGCCGCTGCTCGGCGGGGTAGCCATAGCTGCGACGGTTCTCGTCATTGCTCCGTTCACGATCAGTTCGTCTCCGCAGGTGTCGTGGCTGTTCGCTGGAGCCGCGATCATCTTCCTCCTCGGCCTCATCGACGACATTTACAATCTCAAGCCTCAAACGAAACTCGGGGTGGAGATCCTGGTTGCCGCCTCGCTTGCGGCGATGGGCTTCCAGCTTCGCCTCACGCCCTACCCTGTTTTCAACGTCCTGCTAACCCTCTTCTGGGTCGTGGGCATCACGAACGCTTTCAACTTGCTCGACAACATGGACGGGCTGGGCGCCGGTATCGCAGCGATAGCCGCCGGCTTCCGGCTTGCCTTCTTCCTCCTCGACGGCAACCACGACGGAGCGGCGCTGGCGGCAGTCTTCGCGGGCGCGGCAGTCGGGTTTCTCTTTCACAATTTCTCCCCCGCATCGATCTTCATGGGCGATGCAGGAAGCCTTTTTACGGGATTCTTCATCTCGGGCCTGAGCCTGGCCGGAGGGTACCCGTACTCGCGGGGCGTCGTCTCGGTACTGCTCTTTCCGGTCCTGCTGCTGCTCGTCCCGATCTTCGACACGACCTTCGTTACCGTAACCAGGACGCTGGCGCGCCGGCCGGTCTCGATGGGCGGCCGCGACCATACCTCGCACAGGCTCGTCGCACTGGGACTCAGCGAGAGAAGGGCGGTCGTCTCGATGTACGCTGTGGCCGCCGCATCGGGCGGCATCGCAACGGTGACCTACCTGAACGGTCTCTCCTATACCGCGGTGCTGGTGGTGTTTCTCGGCCTTTCGGTCACGGTTCTCGGCCTGTTCCTCAGCCGCATCAAGGTCTACCCGGCTGATGAGGCCGCGAACATCGACGACAGCAGGCTCTTCCGCTTGGTCGTAACCATCACCCACCAGAGGCAGGTCGCCACGCTCGCCCTCGACGTCATGCTTATCGCTCTGGCCTACTACACGGCGTACATCCTCAGGTTCGAGGACGCCTTCGCCGCTCAGGCGGATCGGCTCCTGCAGTCGATGCCGATCGTGATCGCGTGCCAGGCGCTGAGCTTCCTCGTGCTCAAGGTTCACCACGGCGTCTGGAGGTACACCGGGGTCCGAGACGCCTTCACCATTGCCAAGGCTGCCGCGCTCGGTACCGCCCTCACGGTGGTGGTCGTCGCACTCGCATTGGGCCTGGAAGGCTACTCTCACGCCGTGTTCTTCATCGACGCGATCCTTCTCATGCTCTTCGTCGGTGCCAGCCGGCTCTCGATGAGGTTCTTCGAGGAGATCTTCCGGCCGCGGTTCGGAACGTCACGGCGGGTTTTGCTCTACGGCGCCGACGACCAGGGGGTCCTCGTCTGCCGGGGGCTGTTGAACAACCCGTCCCTGGCGCGTACAGTCGTCGGCTTCATCGACGACGACCCGAGAAACCACAAGCGCAGAATACTCGGCATCCCGGTCCTCGGCGATTACGAGGATCTCGCAGACATCCTGCGCTCCGCCCATGTAGACGAGGTGCTGATTTCCTCCCCGGACATTTCTCCGGCAAGGTTGAGGCGGGTGGCGACAGAGTGCGAGGCCCTCGGCGTTCCGCTTTCACACGCAGCGCTACAGATTCAGTAGACAAGGCCCGACTTCGTCAAACGGCGTCCAGGGCAACGGAACGGAGCGCCAACGCACGGGTGAGCTCGAGCAGAGATCGTCTCCCTGTCAAGCCATAAATAGGTGTTACCCAACGGCTCATCGTCGGGCCAATATTCGGGTTACCGGGTTGGCGCCTCCGTGTTTCTTCTTGCTTGCCCGATTTCCCCTGGCAGCAGGCCTGTGCGTAGCTGTGGAAAAACCGCTCTTTGGTTTTCCAACGACCTTGTGGAAGCGTTATGTGCTTCCACAGGTCGGGCAGCTTCCACAGGCCCCCGGGCCACCGCCGAGACTCTGATGGGGTCTGCTGGACGTGTGCGGCGGTTCGCCAGTCCGAAGACTCGATCCAGCTTCTGATCGATCCGCTTGGCCAACGCGAACGGCTCAAGACGCTCCCGCTGACACATCAGCGCCTGTAACTTCCTGGGGTCTCCCTTGCCGCCGCTCACCAGTCGGTCGAGCGGGGTCTGCGGCGTGTCGTACTTCCGCAGGAGCCGAGAGCCGACACGCTTCTTCTCTTCTCGATCAGCTTCACTGATGGGAGAAACAGGTTCTGGAGCAAGCGGACCTCGGCGTACAAGTCGTTCAGCGCATCGACCGCCACCTGCGAGTCGTGCCGTTGGTACCCGACCAGTTTGCGGACGTGCGTCCAGTTCTTCTGCTCATTGTGAGCGTTGTCATCCTTCTTGTACGGCCGGCCCCGAGTGAACTGGATGTCCTCCGTCTTGCAGTACCGGTAGAGGTGGTGGTTGATGAATTCGGAGCCGTTGTCCGAGTCGATCCCCTTGAGCGAAAAGGGCAGGTCGGCCCGCATCTTTGCCAGCGCCTCCTGGACCCGCACCTGGCTCTTGCCCATGACCGCTCGCGTCTCGACCTACGTGCTCTCGATGTCCGTCAGGTTGACTGAATGGGCGAACTCGCCATCCGCACAGTCGCCGCTGTGGCTCACTAGGTCCACCTCCGTAAACCCCGGCTCGG
The DNA here is from genome assembly GCA_041947015.1 of Vicinamibacterales bacterium. Taxonomy (GTDB): domain Bacteria; phylum Acidobacteriota; class Vicinamibacteria; order Vicinamibacterales; family Fen-181; genus JBHGBL01. The sequence continues at coordinate 114,102 of JBHGBL010000011.1, read as the reverse complement.
TCACATCCCAGCGGTCAGTCTTCAGGGGAATGTGATGCTTCAGCAACGTGCCCGGTTTCGTCCGCCCATACATCCGCCGGCGCAGGTCCCGCTTGTAGGGCGCGAGGCATCGGTCCATCTGCCGAGGGCCCATCTCCAGGAGCCGCTTCTCGGTCTCATCCGAGATCGCCACGTGACGGCGCGCATGTCGCAGCCAGCTCGGCAGGAGCGCTTTTAGCCGTGCCGACCACGGGTGGTCCGCCGCCTCCCATATCACCCGCAGAGCCCCCACCACTCGCCGGCCGTACAACCGCGGCCGTCCCCGCTTCTTGCACCGCTGGCCCGGCGGCACGGACCGCCGGTTCATCGCCCTGATCAGCGCCTTGCGATGAAAGCCCGTCATGGCCCTCATCTCGTCCAGCAACTCCGTCCGCTTTTCGCCGCCAGCCTCTTCGTACCGCTCTCGCATCCGCTTCAAATACTCACGTTTCGCCGCTGGTCCCACTCGAGTTCCCCCCACATCAACCTCCTATCCTGGGGTAACCCGATTTCTGGCGCGACGACCCGCTGCCGGGTAACACTTTACATGCCGCGATACGGTCTCTTGACACCTCCGCCAGCGGCTGTTACGGTAGCGGTTGGGCGTTCAAGCACAACCGCGAGGCACCAACCTCGCTGCAGTTCGACCGCATCGGTCGGCATCAAGGAGGAAGGTTCATGTCCAGGGCCCTTCGAAGAACCACCGCGGGCGCTGCCGCGATCCTGGTGGTCGCAGGTGTTGTCGTCGGCGCGCAGTCGCGCGATGCTCAACGCTCGACGGCAGCACTCCAGCGGTCGCGCGCAATGCAGGTCGAGCTGAAAAAGATCGAGGCCAACCGCCAGACCTTCGTCAACGAACTGTTCTCGCAGTGGGCGGCAGTGCTCGACCCGGACGTTTACAACATCTGGGAAGAGCTGGGGCCGGCAGCCGCGGAGGCACCCGCATGGCAGCTTTACGGAGCGTCGCTCGTCGGCGACTTCACTGCGATGGCCGACATACTTCGCGGCGTTCGGGCTGCCGGACCGTACATAAACACGCTGACGACACCCCAGGCGAAGCAGGCGACGGGACGGTGGGCAGCTCTTGCTGTGCCAGATCCTCTGAACCTCGGCGCCACCACTGACAGCTTGGTGTTCACCCCCATCTCTCCGTGCCGCGTCGTGGACACGCGCCTGACCGGTCCGCGGACGGGCTGGATGGAGGTCGGAGTGCCCAGGACCTTCGACCTCTCCGCCGCCGGCTTCGCAAAGGGCCAGGGCGGGACCGCGCCGTGCCCAGGCCTGCCGGCCACCAGCCGGGCGGCGTGGGCGGTCAACGTGACCGTCACCGGCTACTCGACTTCAGGGCACCTGACCGCGTGGCCGTTCGGCGGGACCATGCCCAATTCCAGCATCATCAACTTCTCAGCGGGCATGATGCCGTCGGTTGCCAACGGGCAGGTCCTAACAGGCTGCGCCGGCTGCATTGACGACATCGTCGTGCAGGCGGCAGCCCGGACTCACATGATCATCGACGTTGTCGGCTACTACGACAGGGCTGTTGTCACGGCCAGCGCCGTCACCAACTTCTGGGGCACCCAGCTCCAGCTCGCAGCCGGGGCCCAGGACTTCGCTTACGGCGGAACCTGCCCCGCCGGTACCACGCTGGTCGGCGGAGAAGTGATGACCAACGCCAACGACGGCGCGATCGTGGACCAATGGAGCTCTCCGGAAGACCCGCAGCAACCGGCTCTCCTCGGCTGGGGTGTATGGGCCGTCAACCACGATGCGGGGCCCATAGTCGTCGATGTGGCGTCCAAGTGCATGGACACGCCCGTCAAGGTGTGGTGAACGACAGTCGCTTCGTGACTTTCCGCCGGGCCGCGGGGAACGGACGTCGACGGCCCGGCGTGTGTACCGAGTTCTTCGGCCGCGGCGGGTTGGCTGCGCTCGCAGGGCTCCCAAATCGGGACATTCAGCCGGCACAGGCACCGGGCGCCCCGCGGTCGCGTGGCTCTCAGTTCTTCTTCTTGTAGCTGATCGCCATCCCGCCCGGCGTGACCGTCGTCTCGAGATACGGCAGGCCCGCCACGTAGTCGTAGTAGTCGTTTCCCGTTCCCCAGCCGCCGCGCCGGCGGCTGCCCCGCTGGCCGACGTAGACGTTGTGCGCGGTGATGCAGCCCCCTGCCGCGAGCTTCGGCACAACGGCCTTCGCGTAGTTCGTGTACCAGTCCTTGTCCGCATCGATGAAAACGAAGTCGAAGGGACCTTCGAGGCGCAAAACAAGGTCGTGCGCGTCGGCCAGCCGGGCATCGATCAGGGAGGCGACCCCTGCCTCTTCGAAGTGGGCGACCGCCTCGCGGTGGCGCCCCGCGTCGATTTCAATCGTGATGAGTCGACCGCCCGTCTTCGCCAGCGCCCGGGCGATCCATATTCCGGAATGGCCGGTCGAGGTGCCGATCTCGAGCGCGCGTTTGTAGCCGCGCTCGACGATGATGTCGTGCAGCAGCTTCCCGTCGGATGCCGGCACGTTCATGTCCCGCCACGCGAAGCGGTTGGCTTCCAGGTAGCGCGCGATTCGCGAGTCGAGATCCTGCGCTTGATTGATCGACTGCACGGCGCCACCGGCAGCGACTGCCGCACCGAGCATCAGGATGGCTCTGACAGCTGTCCGGCTCATGGATGCCCCCTTTCTCATCGAATACGCCCGCGGCATTCGCAGCATTTCAACCGCTCGGTCCATGCGAAGAAAACAGGCGCCCGAGATGGCTCGGCACGGGCCTGGTTGCATCACGGGAGGCCCTGCCTCAGCCTGCGCGGAACCGGCCTCCAGTCTGCGTCCCCCACACTCAGGCCTTTCGATGAATCGATCCGCGCGGAGTTACAATGCTCTGCCCCTCCACTTGGTTTCAGACGATGCCTCGTCGAATTGGCTTCGACAACGAGAAGTACCTGGCGGAACAATCGGCCGCGATCCTCGATCGCGTCGGCCGCTTCGGCGGCCGGCTCTACCTCGAGTTCGGCGGCAAGCTGCTCTTCGACTATCACGCCGCCCGCGTCCTCCCGGGCTTCGACCCGAACGTGAAGATGCGGTTGCTCCAGAGGCTGAAAAACGAGGCTGAGGTCATCCTGTGCATCTACGCAGGCGACATCGAGCGGCGGAAGATCCGGGCCGACTTCGGGATAACCTACGACGCCGACGCCTTGAAACTGATCGATGACCTGAGGGCGTGGGAGGTGAAAGTCGCGGCGGTTGTGATAACGCGCTATGACGAGCAGCCTGCGGCGCGCGTCTTCAGGAACAAGCTCGAGCGCCAGGGCCTGCCGGTCTTCACCCACCGCTACACCAAGGGCTACCCGACCGACGTGGAAACGATCGTCAGCGAAGCCGGTTACGGAGCCAATACCTACATCCCGGCAACTCGCCCCATCGTCGTGGTGACGGGGCCCGGCCCGGGGAGCGGGAAACTTGCGACGTGCCTCTCGCAGCTCTACCACGAGCACAGGCAAGGGCTGCCATCGGGCTACGCGAAATTCGAGACCTTTCCGATCTGGAACCTGCCTCTGAAGCACCCCGTCAACGTCGCCTACGAGGCGGCGACGGCCGACATCAAGGACTTCAACCTGATCGATCCGTTCCACCTCGAGGCATACGGCCAGCGGGCCGTCAACTACAACCGCGACGTCGAGGTCTTCCCAGTCCTCAGTCGGATCCTCCAGCGGATCCAGGGCGAGAACTGCTACCGCTCCCCCACGGACATGGGCGTGAACCGAGCCGGGTTCGGCATTGTGGACGACGAGGTCGTCAAGGAGGCCGCCCGCCAGGAGACAGTGCGGCGCTACTACCGGAGCGCCACGGAATACCTTCTCGGCCTTGTCAACAGCGACACCGTGCAGCGCACGGAGCTGCTGATGGAGGAACTCGGCGTCGGGCCGCGGGACCGGCGGGTTGTCGAACCGGCCCTGGCGGCCGCGCGCGACGCGCGCGAAACGGGCAAGGGAAACGATGGCATCTACTGCGGGGCTGCCATCGAGCTCGCGGACGGTCGAATCGTAACGGGAAAGAACTCCCCCCTCATGCACGCCTCGTCCAGCCTCGTGCTGAACGCCATCAAGGAGCTCGCTGGCCTTCCCGATTCGCTCCACCTGCTCTCGCCCACGGTCCTCGTTTCGGTGGCGCACCTGAAGCAGAAGATCCTCGCCGCGCGCACCGTGAGCCTCGACCTCGAGGAAACCCTCATCGCGCTCACCGTCAGCGCCACGACCAACCCGACGGCGCAGCTCGCGATGGAGAAGCTCACCGAGCTCGCAGGCTGCGACGTCCACATGACCCACATACCCACGCGCGGTGACGAGGCCGGGCTGAGAAGGCTGGGCGTGAACCTCACCAGCGAGCCGGCGATGCCGACGAGGAACCTGCTGGAAGGGTGACGGGGACAGGGACACGTTCGAAATGTGCGCTGGCAGTTATAGGTGCCGCAGGTTACAGGTTGTCGGTCACACTCCCGCCAGGTGCCCCCGGCTCCTTCACAAGCTCTCTTCGTCGTTGTCTTACAGCGCCGGCACCATCCAGGGGACGACGTAGGCCTGCAGCATCGCGAGCACGCCCATGAGGGCCGTCAGTATCAGGCTGTGCCCGACGACGCGTCTGAAGATGGCCCCTTCGCTGCCCACGGCGCCCACGCCCGCCGCTCCCACAGAGAGGTTCTGCGGGCTGATCATCTTCCCCATCACACCCCCTGAGCTGTTGGTCGCGGCCATGAGCACCGGGTCGATTCCCGAAACGCGCGCGGTCATCGCCTGGAGAGGGCCGAAGAGAGTGTTCGACGAGGTGTCGCTTCCAGTCAGGAAGACACCCAGCATCCCGAGGAACGCCGAGAAGAATGGAAAGAGAACACCCGTCCCGGCGAGAGCGAGGGCCATCGACGAAGTCATCCCGGAGTAGTTCATCACGGTGGCAATCGAGAGGATGAAGGAGATGGTCACTATCGGCAGCCGAAGCTGGCGCAGCGTCCTCCCGAAGATGACGAGGAACGCGGCGGGGGCCAGGCCGCGCGCCATCATCGGTATGAAGGCGACTGCTGCCGCGAGCAGCACCAGCGTTCCGGCCGAGGCCAGGAAATCGAGCCTGAACGTGAGAGGGTAGGGGCTCGCCTCCGCAGCTGTCGGCGGCTCGCGACGCACGAGGGCAACCGGTCGCCCGTCTTCAAGCCTGTATGCACCCGGCCAGTTGAAGTCCCAGACCGGGAAGCGGAAAGCTTGGGGGGCTTCCGCTGCTCGCCGGCCGACCCACGGATCCGGACAGAGTCGGTTGCCGGCCTGGCCGCACCGCAGGAGCGCGGTGACGTTCACAGGCGGCGGAAGTTCTTTGAGCCCCGCGAAATTGCCCACTTGCCCGCCGAGCACGACCGCCACGAGGATCGCGTAGGTCGCGTAGGCACGAACGACTCGATTACCCGAGTCTTCCGGCGTTGCCTGAGCCAGTGGCTCAACGGCCGGCCTCTGGCCGCGGGCCTCCGCAGGAAGCGGCGCCCGGCTCGCGAACGGGTTGGCGGACGCGTCCGCGTCGCCAGGCCGATCGCGGGGCTGCCACACCCGGAGCAGGATTGCCGTCGCACCGAGAGAGATGAGCGACGACAGGATGTCGGTAAGCTCGGGTCCCATGAGATTCGAAACCAGGAACTGGCCGACCGCGAAGCTCACGCCGGCGGTAGCGACAGCGGGAACGACACCGATCATGCCGCGCCACCCGGAGAGGAGCACGATCAGGTAAGCCGGAACGAGGAGCGAGAAGAACGGAAGCTGCCGGCCCACCATCGCCGACAGCGCCAGGGTCGTGGATTGCGGGTCCCGGCCCAGGATCGGCGCCACGAGGCCGCCGAGCGTGGTCACCGGGATGCCGATCGATCCGAAAGCCACGGGCGCAGTGTTGGCCACGAGCGCGAGCACCGCCGCCGCGATCGGCTCGAAGCCGAGGCCGGCCAGCATCGAGGCGGTTATGGCAACGGGGGCTCCGAAACCCGCAATGCCCTCGATGAGCGCGCCGAAGCAGAACGCGACGAGCAGGACCTGAATCCGCCGGTCCGATGTCAGCCTCGAAAGCGACCGGCGTATCACGTCGAAGTCGCCGCTTGCGACCGACAGGTTGTAGAAAAAGACGGCGCAGATGACAACCCAGCTGATCGGCCAGAGACCGAAGGCCATGCCGTGGGTCAGGGTCGCGACGGCAACCTCGAATGGCGCACCCCAGACGAACCATGCGAGCCCGAAGGCGGTTGCGGCACCCGCGACGGCGGCCTTCCAGGGCGCGACTCGGAAAACGGCGAGAAGTACCGCAAGGACGGCCAGCGGCGCCGCGGCAGCGAGAGCCGACAAGAGGATGCTGCCGGCAACCGGGTCGTACACCTGTCGGAAGACGTCGGGCACGGACTGGCCTCCCTGTTCGCGCCCGAATCCTTGATCAGCGGCCCGGCAGCGTCAAGCGGGCCGCGGCAATCGGCGAGAATCGCCCGGCCTTGGACATTGGTATTTCGTGGAGTGCCGACCGAGCGCTGGCTCAGCGCCGGAAGACCCCGCACGCCATGCGATCGCCGGCCATCCCGGCGGGGTCCGAGTGATGGTCATCGGGCTTCGCATGGATGACCAGGGCCGAACCGTCCGCGTCCAGCAATCCCTTGTCACCGGAGAGCTTCAGCCCCGGGAGCATGTACTCCACCGTCAGGCGCCCGTTTTCGGGCACGTGGAGATCTGGCAGATCGCCAGCGTGAGGACCCTTCGGGTTGTCGAAGCCGTGCTGGGCGCCTGTGGGGTTGTAGTGCCCCCCCGCGGACTGGAAGGCTGGCGGCTCGCACTTGCCGATCTCATGGATGTGAATCGCGTGTTCACCTTGCGGCAGACCGTTCACCTCGACCATCAGCATCAAGCCGTGCGGCGTTTCGGTCAGCCGCGCCTGACCGACCAGCTTGCCCCCGGCGTCGTGCAGTTCCGCCTTCACCGCCTCGCGCTGCGGCCCGGCCACGGCGACCGCCGCGATGGCGGATGCGGCTACGAAGCCCGATACGATTCTCATGAAGCTGCCTCCATGCGTTCACGCGCGCCACGCTCACCTGATCCTGCTTCCTTGCACCCTGGCTCTCTCCATCATGCCATGCTCAGCACGGCGGCGCCCGCCTGTCCCTCCCGAGGCCGTCGCCGGTGCGGTCTTCCAGCAGGTGAACGGTTACCGAAGGAGCCGCGGCCTCGCGCCGCTGGAGATCGACGATGCGGTCGGTGACATCGCCTTGGATCGCGGCGGGCGCAGGGCGAGCGGCCAACGAAGGCCCGGGCACTCGGGTTTCAACGAGCGCGCGGACCGTATAGAGCGGATGTTCGCGTGCCGCGCGGTCGCAGAGAACGTTGCGGTCGTGGACCCGACGGCCGGCCCTCCGGCCGCACGCTGGCTGCGGATGTGGCTCGACAGCCCAGGGCACCGCCGACTTCTCCTCGGCCGCTTCGATATGACCGGTATAGGCGTTGCGGTCGACCGGCAGGGCGGATACCACGTGACCCAGATCTACGTGGAGCGCGCGCCGGGACGGCAGATGGAGGACGTTGAAGGCGAGCGAGAAACCGCAGATTGCGTCCGAGCCGGCTCCGCAGTATCCGAAGCGGAAGCTCGAAAAGCCCGAGCTGGAGTCGGAGCTCGAGCCCAGGCCCCGTTACCAGGCGCCACGCTACAAAGCCGCCGGCAAGCTGGAGGGGAAGGTCGAGCCGGTCACAGGAGGTGACCAAGGCATGGGGCGTTCGGTCGCCGTCATGTCGCGCGCAAGGGCGCCGACGTCGCGATCGGGTCATCGTCCGGCGTCGACAGCTTCATACCAAACCGAGCAGAGGGCATAGCAGACGCAGGCCCGCAACGATGGCCACGAACGACAGGAAGTCCAGGAGCACGCCGAACTTGATCATCGCCGTCACGGGCACCATCCCGGTACCGTAGACGATCGCATTCGGCGGGGTCGATATCGGCAGCATGCAGGCCATGCTCGCGCCGAAGGCCACCGCCATTGCGGGCGGGACCGGGCTGACCCCCGCAGCGCTGGCGATCGCAACCGCGACCGGGACCAGCATGTTCGTCGCGGCAGTGTTCGAGGCGACCTCCGTTGTGAGGATGGCGACAGCGGCCATGACAGCGGTAACCGCCCAAAGCGACTCCGCGCCGCTCGCGGCAACCAGGCCCTTCCCGATGAGCTCGGCCAGACCCGTGGTGAACATCATCCTGCCCAGTGACAGGCCCCCGCCGAAGAGGAGGATCGTGCCCCAGTCGATGCGGCTCGCGTGCGACCAGGTGATCGTGAACGCGCGGTTCTTCCAGTCCACGGGCAAGACGAAGAGAAGCGATGCGGCCAGCAGCGCGACCACCCCCTCGTCCAGGCGTGCTGCGACGAACCTGTAAGCCGGTGACGAGGGGCCGGCGACGATTGCGACGACGCCGGGCGCAATCCAGAGCGACACCGCGAGGGAGAAGGCGACGAGGCAGTTCGTCTCGCCGCGGCTCCAGGCAGACAGCGTGGGTCCCGTGTAGTCTTCGGTTTCGGTGGAACCTCGCGCGCGGGGGAGCGGGTAGAGCCACCGCGCGATGAGGGTGAGAGCTCCGTAGATTGCGAGCGCCAGCGGCAGCCCGACTGCAACCCAGCGGAAGAAGTCGATGTCACGTCCCGCCAGCTGGTCGAGCATCCCGATCGTTATCAGGTTCGGCGGTGTCCCCACGGGGGTGGCGATGCCGCCGATTGACGCCGAGTAGGCGAGAACTAGCAGGAAACCCGCGCGGCCGCGCCGCTCCGACTCGGTGGCCACCGCGCCGAGGATGCCGAGGGCCACGGGCAGCAGCATGGCTGCAGTCGCGGTGTTGCTCATCCACATCGAGATTGCTGCCGTTGTCAGGCCGATGGCCACTCGAAGACGCGCGGGACGCCCCCGAACCGCGCGCCGCGAGAGAAGGGCGAAAGCAAGCCGGCGGTCGAGCCCGTGGACCGCCATGGCCTCAGCCAGAATGAAGCTGCCGAGGAAAAGGAAGATGGTGGGGCTTGCGAACGGTGCCAGCGCCTCCTGGGCGGATGCGACTCCGAGAACCACTGTCAGCGCGGCCCCGGCCAGCGCGGTCGCTGCAATGGGGATGGCTTCCGTGATCCACCAGACAACGACGAGCGCAACGACGCCAGCCAGCCGATGGGCATCCTGGGAAAGCCCGTCGAGCGGCAGAAGGAGCAGGACGAGAAACGCGGCGGGGCCCAGGAAGAGGCCAACCGTCCGCCGCCACCACTCGAAGCGGGCCTCGCGGGACGTGAGTTGTCCGGTGACGGTTTCGACCACCATTCGGCACCAATCGGGCGCGGAGCCCGTCCTGAGCCTGCACCGGGCGGCCTCCGCAAAGTTGAACGTGTCGACGGCCGAAGCCGGCGCCGCCCCGCCGCGCGCTGGTCCGGCGACCAGCGCCTGCAGGGCCAGCAGCATTGTCCACGGGTCTCCCGGTCAGGCTCCCGGGGACAGGCCAAAGACGAGGGGGCTTCAACGCGGCGGCAGCCTAGCTCAGACACCCGTTCCGGTCAATCATCGTCCTGTCTGGTTGTCCTGCAGGTCTGTCCATTCATCGTCCTGTCCCGGCCGGCCCGTTCTCGTACGGCTTGAGCACCGCGTAGAGCACCTCCATGATCGGCGTGGGGATGCCCTCGGCACGGCCTCGCCGAACAACGGACCCGGGGAGCGCCTCCACTTCGATGCGCTTGCCGGCCTGGAGGTCGATAAGGAGCGACGAGCGGGTGGACGGGGGAATCGAGTCGATGTAGCGCGTCACGTCCTCGGCAAGCGTCGGGGCCAGAGCCACGCCTTCGCGCGCGGCGATCTGCGCAATCTCCGAGACTGCCGCGAGGAACAGCGGCTTGAAACCGGGCTGCGACCAGAGCGGCCCTATCGGGAGCCGTGCGGCGCCCGTGAAACCGGCAAATGGGGCCAGGTAGGCGAACTTGCTCCAGAGCGGCACACGGCCGTCCGGGACCGCCTCTGCCTGGATATCCGCGGAAAGCATGGCAGCCTGGAGAGCGGCGACGCGGTCGCTGACCCTTTCGCGCCTGCCGAACACCTCGCCGAAAACGATTCGCCGGTGGGTGCCTGTCTGAACGATGAGGCCTGGCGACTGGACCTCGGTCGCTATGTAGGTCGGGCCGGCCACGACTGCCGCCTCGCCAACGACAGCCGCCAGCTCCTCCACGCTGTCGACCCCGTTCTGAAGCGACAGGACCATGGTCGGCGAGCCGACGAGTGGCGGCAGCATCGGCAGCGCCGTGTCATTGTCGTACGCCTTCACCGCGAACAGCACGACGTCAACGGGGCCCACTTCCGTGGGGTCGTTCGTTGCCGGCGCCCGGGTTACGAAGTCACCGAGGGGGCTGCGGATCTCCAGGCCACGCTCGCGTATGGCAGCGAGGTGGGCGCCCCGGGCGAGAAACGCGACGTCGTGGCCGGCCCTGGCGAGCCTTGCGCCGTAATACCCTCCAACCGCACCCGAACCAACTACTGCGAATCGCATCGTCCAACCCCTGATGTACGGCATACGATATACGACAATCGAGCCCCAACTTGGTTCTTGCGCCCCGAAAGTGTTAGATTTGTCAGGCTGTCAGCCCTCTCGACCGACCAGTCGTCCCCCGACAGGAATCCTCCCGATGACGCCTTCGACCGAACCCGCCGCCCGCGGCGTCGCCGCAACCGCGGCGCTTCTGCCTGCGTCCCGACTGGCACGCCTGCTCGGCAAACTTCCGAGCGAGTGGACGCTCGACGACCTCGTCAATCTGTGCGGGCAGATTGGCGTGCGCATGGTCAGTCTCATGCACGTGGGCGGTGACGGGACCTTGAAGACCCTCGACTTCGTGCCGAGCGACGAGAAGCACCTCCGGGAGATACTGACGGCGGGCGAGCGCGCCGACGGGTCGAGCGTGTTCCCCGGCATGGGAGTCCCGGTCGGCGCTTCCGATATCGTGCTCCGGCCGCGGCTCTCCACAGCTTTCCTCGATCCTTTCTCCCCGCACCCGACTCTCGCCGTGCTGGCGGCACACCATGGGCGCGATGGGCGCCCGCTGCCGCAGTCGCCCACCACCATCGTCCAGCGGGCGTGGGAGCGCCTGAGAGCAGAGATGGGCGTGGACCTTCACGCCCTCGGCGAAGTCGAGTACTTCGTCGGCCGCAGGCCGGAAGAGCACGACCTGCACGCATCGGCAGACCGCGGCTACCACGCCACGTCGCCCTTCGTTTTCGGCGAGACGACCAGGCGCCAAGCGTTGGTGCTCCTGGCCGAGATCGGCGTCCCGATCAAGTACGGCCACAGCGAGTGCGGCCACATCAACGCGGACGAAGTCGACGCCCGCGTCTGGGAGCAGCACGAGATCGAACTGGCGCTCCAACCGCTGCCGCTGGCGGCCGACTCGGTGCTTCTCACTCAGTGGGTGCTGCGCAACCTGGCACGACAGCAAGGGCTTCGGTGCAGTTTCGAGCCGGTCTTGCGGAAGGGCCACGCCGGCAGCGGCATGCACTTCCACCTTTCACCCGTCGTTGGCGGAGTCCACCAGCGTGTTACCGCGGCAGCGGGCGACATCGCTCCCGAGGCGCGGTGGCTGATAGGCGGCCTCGTCACGACCGCGGGCGCGCTCATGGCTTTCGGCAACCGCGCGCCGAGTTCCTTCCTCCGCCTCAGCCAGGCAAAGGAAGCACCGGAGAGCATCACCTGGGGGCGCTTCAACCGCAAGGCCCTGGTGCGCCTGCCAATCGTCGCAACCGACGAGAAGGGCCGGCCAGTGGGTCCCGAGACAGTCGAATTCCGGCTCCCCGACGGTTCGGCTCACCCGCACCTTGTCCTTGCCGGCGTGGCGCAGGCCATGCTGAGAGGCCGTGACGCCGAAGACCTCGAAGAGGTCCTGGAGGCGACGGCCGCGACCGAAGGGGAGCTGCCGCGGCGGTTCTCTGTGCCCAGGTCTTTCGTGGAAGTCTCGGCAGAGCTCGCAAAGGCGCGCGCCGACCTGGAGAACGGCGACGTGTTCCCGCCAGCCTACCTCGAAAAGATGGTGGAGTCGCTGGCGACGCAGCGGTGATCCGACCGATCGGCTTTCAACGACCCAACCATGCCGCGTAGAGCTCCGGCCTGCGATCGCGCAGGAACAGCTTCCGCGCGTACGAGCAGCCGACGTTCGCCGGCTCGATGTCCGCGTACAGGATCGTTTCCTCTCCTCGCGGCGCCCTGGCAACTACCCTGCCGTCGAAGTCCGTGACGAACGACTCTCCCGCGAATTCCAGATGGTCTTCCGCGCCCACCCTGTTGCACAGTGCCACGTAGTAGCCGTTCTGAAAGCCGGCCACCCTCATCTCCGCCTCGTAGAGACCATCTGGCCACTCGCCGACCGAGCCTGCCTGCGGCACGACGACCAGTTCCGCTCCCCCGAGCGCGAGCGCGCGCATGTACTCCGGGTAGTGGCGGTCGTAGCAGATGGCGACTCCGACGCGACCGGCCTTCGTCCTGTAGACCGGGGCCCCGGTGTCGCCTGGGTGGTAGTAGCCCTTCTCGTGGAACCAGGCGTAGTCGGTGATGTGCACCATGCGCGTTCTGCCCAGCAGGGTACCGTCGGCGTCGATCACCGGTGAGCAGTCGAACGTACGCTCGCCGTCGCGTTCGAAGAGGTTGATCACCGCGACCACACCGCTCCTTGCCGCCGCCCTGGCGAAGACCTCCGTCGTCGGCCCGGGGACGGGCTCGGCGAGCCTCCACGAGGCCGGGCCGGCGGGGTACTGCGGGTGGAAGCGCTCGAAGGCGAGCTCCGCGTAGCACACCAGGTTCGCCCCGTTGCCGGCTGCGGTCTCGAGGGCGGCCAGACCGCGTTCCACGTTCTCCGCCTTGTCGGTGCCTGCCTTCTGCTGGACGAGTGCAATGCGCATGGTCGCTCCTGGCTCGTAAGGTGCACCCCGGATCGTACAACGGAGTGCACGCGACCGCACCACGGCTGTGCCTGAGGCACCTGTCCGCCCGCGCCTGCTCGCCTCAGCCCGGTGCGCGGACGCCCGGCAACGGCGGCGTAGAGGCATTTCCTGCATGCTATGATCGAATCATCCGGACAAACTGAACCCCTGCGACGGAGCGAGGCCCTCAGCCATGCAGACCGACATGAAGCCGCCCCTCAAGATCACCTACGCCACGATGACCGCCGACCAGATGGAGGACCTCCATCGAGAGTTCGATGCGGGCCTCCAGCGGGTCGAGTCCGTCCTCGGGCAGGCTCATCCCATGTACATCGGCGGCCGCCCGGTGATGGGCCCGGCGGAGTTCGAGGACCGGAGCCCCATCGACACGCGCGTCCTGCTGGGCAGGTTCCAGAAGGGCACGCGCGACCAGGTTCGCGAGGCGATAGCCGCGGCGCGCGACGCCTACGGCATGTGGAGCCAGGTGCCCTGGGAGGAGCGCGTGGACGTGATGCGCAAGGCCACGCGCGAGCTGCGCCGGATGCAGTGGGACATCTCGGCAGTCATCGGCTACGAAGTCGGGAAGAACCGCCTCGAGGCCGTTGGCGAGGTCGAGGAGGTGGCGGATTTCTTCGACTACTACTGTGACCAGATGGAAGCCAACGATGGCTACGCGCGGCCCATGGGCGAGCCGGGCGGCGCCGAGGAGTCTGTCAGCGTGCTGAGGCCGCTCGGCGTCTGGGCCGTGATAGCGCCGTTCAACTTCCCGATCGCCCTTGCGGCCGGCCCTGCGTGCGCAGCCATCCTCGCAGGCAACAGCGTCGTATCGAAGCCGGCAACCGACACGCCGTGGTCGGGCCTGAAGCTGTACGAGCTGCTGTCGAAGGCGCTGCCGCCCGGTGTCTTCAACTACGTGACCGGCGGCGGCAGCACCGTCGGCCAGGAACTCCTGGACAACGAAGGCATCGACGGGATCGTGTTCACAGGCTCCATGGAAGTGGGCATGAAGCTCATCAGGGAGAACGCGCAGCGCCGCATCCCGCGGCCAGTCGTGATAGAGATGGGCGGGAAGAATCCGGCGCTCGTCATGCGTTCAGCCGACCTCGACAAGGCGACGGACGGTGTGATGAGGTCTGCCTTCGGCGCGCAGGGTCAGAAGTGCTCGGCGTGCTCTCGCGTCTACGTCGAGAAGAGCATCCGCGACCGCTTCGTCGAGATGCTCGTGGAGAAAACGCAGAAGATCAAGGTCGGCAACCCGCTCCAACGCGACGTGTGGATGGGCCCCGTCATCAACGAGGCGGCCGTCAAGACGTACGAGGAGGCGGTCGCCCTCGCACGCAGCGACGGCGGCCGGATACTGGTCGGCGGCCGGCGAATCAACGACGAACCGTTCAACCACGGCTACTACGTCGAGCCGACCCTGATCGACGGGCTGCCCTGCGATCACCGCCTCTTCGAAGAGGAGCTCTTCGTTCCGATCACAGTGCTCGCCGAGGTCATGACTCTCGACGAGGCGATCGAGCTGGCGAACCGGACGGATTACGGGCTGACGGCCGGCATCTTCACCGAGGATGAGCGGGAGATGGCGCAGTTCTTCGACCGAATCGAGGCAGGCGTCACTTACGCGAACCGGCGCGGGGGCGCGACGACCGGCGCATGGCCGGGCCGCAACTCGTTCGGCGGGTGGAAGGCCAGCGGGTCGACGGGACGGGGAACCGGCGGCCCGCACTACCTGCAGCAGTTCATGCGCGAGCAGAGCCGAACGCGCGTACGGTGACGGGAGCAGCTTCGAGGCTGGATTCGAGAGCCCGGACCTGAGCAGGCTGGGCCGCGATAATGCCAGGTTTCTCGCGCGGATGAGACACCGGTGGGTTTGCGGCGCGTGCTGTGCGCGTGGGGTTACGCCATCTGCCGAGCTGTAGGCGAGAACGGCCCTCGGACACCTGCCTGGCACCGGCCAGTTCCGCCCCTCGGAGTGGAGCCCCCCTGCCGCGCTCCCGCGCTTGACGCCGGTCACCACCTGTTGAGACGATAGTGTCGGTCGCCGGCTGCCCCACCTGCGCGATCCCGAACAGTTTCACAATCGTTCTTGCTTGGAGGGCCACCATGGCGGTGACCTACGACTACAGAGTGCGCACCTCGTACACGGATGACGTCGAAGAGAAGAAGCGGGAGCACAAAGTGTTGCTGGAGGTGGCCTTCGAACCCAGCCTGCCCGAGCGCGGCTACACGAACCGGACGCTCCACGTAGACCTGACCAATCTGAAGGTCACCGAAAAGCGCGTGACCGAAGAGATGAAGGACATCTTCGTGGGCGGCCGTGGCTTCGGCCTCTACTACCTGTGGCACGCGATAACGCCCGCGACCAAGTGGAACGACCCCGAGAACGAGATCGTCATCAGCCCGGGTCCGCTCGCCGGCAATACCCAGTATGCGGGCTCCGGCAAGTCGCTCGTTGTAACGCTGTCACCGCTCACCGGAATCCCGATCGACAGCAACGTCGGCGGCTACTTCGGCCCGCTCATGAAGTTCTGCGGGTTCGACGCGCTGGAAATCCAGGGCAAGGCCGCAGGCGACGTGATAGTCGTCATCGACGGCCCGCGCAAGAAGATAACCATCGAGCAGGCGCCGGCAGAGAACGTCGACAGCCACGTCGCGGCCGAGCAATTCACCCACGAGTACGCGGAGAACGAGAAAGACCTGGTCAACGTGTCGGTGGTCGCCGCAGGTCGGGCCGCCGATCACTCCCGGATCGGGTGCCTGAACTTCTCCTGGTGGGACCCGAAGCGCGGCGCGGCGCGGCTGAAGCAGGCCGGACGCGGCGGCATAGGGCGCGTATTCCGCGACAAGGGCCTCAAGGCGCTGGTAGTCCACGGCCCGAAGATCAAGGCCGACATGAACCACGCAGCCAACTTCGAGAGGACGGCGCGGGTCGGCCGGAGGATAGCGAAGGAGATCCACGACTTCGACGACCAGCAGTGCAAGATGCGCAAGATCGGCACCGCCCACCTGGTCGAGATCATGGATGCCTACGACCTGCTGCCCGTGCACAACTTCCAGTACGGCAACCACCCCGACACGCCGAAGATTGCCTCGCCGGTCTGGGAGGCCCGCTTCACCCAGGGCATCTTCGATGGCTGCTGGTACGGCTGCCACATGTCGTGCTCGAAGGGCGCGGACGGGCACACGGTGATGACCGGCCCGTACAAGGGTCACGTGGTCACGGTCGACGGCCCAGAGTACGAGACGGCCGCGGGGCTCGGTTCGAACTGCGGCATCTTCGACCCCGACTGGGTCCTCGAGTCCAACTTCTACTGCGACACCTACGGCGTCGACACCATCTCGTTCGGAACCGCCTGCGCGTTCGCCATGGAGTGCTACCAGAGAGGCATACTGAACAAGGAGCGGACGGGCGGGCTGGATCTCACGTGGGGCAACGGTGAGGCGCAGGTGCAGCTCCTGCACGACATGGCCCGCGGCGAAGGTTTCGGCGTCATCGTGGGACAGGGCGTCAAGTACATGCAGGACTACTTCGCGGAGAAGGGCTGGGGCGACAGGCAGTTCATGCGCGACATCGGCATGCAGGTGAAGGGCCTCGAATACTCGCAGTACCAGTCGAAGGAGTCGCTCGCGCAGCAGGGCGGCTACGCGCTCACGAACAAGGGGCCGCAGCACGACGAGGCGTGGCTCATCTTCATGGACATGGTCAACAACCAGATCCCAACCTTCGAGGACAAGGCGGAAGCACTCCACTACTTCCCCCTGTTCCGGACCTGGTTCGGCCTGATGGGTCTCTGCAAGCTGCCGTGGAACGACATCGAACCGGAGGACAACGCGAAGTACGGCAAGGATGCCGCGAAGGTCCCCGAGCACGTCCAGAACTACCTCGAGCTCTATGCGGGAATCACCGGCAAGGACTTGACGCCGCAGACGCTCATCGAGCAGTCCGAAGCGGTCTACAACTTCCAGCGCGTCTTCAACCTCCGCATGGGTGTCGGCGGGCGGCAGAGCGACTGGCCGCCCTACCGTTCGGTCGGTCCGGTGACGAAGGAAGAGTACGAATCGCGCGCCGAACGCTACGACAAGCAACTGAAGGAACTGATCGGAATCGACCCGGAAGGCAAGACCACAGAGGAGAAGATGGCGCTCCACCGCGAGTGGCGCGAAGACCGCTACCGCAAGCTGTGCGACGCGGTCTACAAGCGGCGCGGCTGGAACACCAACGGCATCCCCACGCTCGAAACGCTCGAGAGGTTCCGCATCGACTTCCCCGAGGTCGTCGAAGTGGTTTCGAAGTACCTTTGAGGCCGGGATCCCGCATCGGGGATCCGGGACCGTGCTCCCGATCCCCGATGCTCTCCCTCGTCGGCTTTCAGGCCTTTGCCGGCGTCCATTAGAATAGAACCGTGATCACCGTCAACGGCGAACCGCTCGAGCACAGAGACGGCATGACGGTGGACGACGTCCTCAAGGCGAAGAACTACATCTTCCGGATGCTGGCGGTGTCGGTCGACGGTGAGCTCGTCCCGCGCAGGGCCTACAAGACCACCCCGGTGCCCGACGGTGCCGACGTTCAGGTGATTCACATGATGAGCGGCGGCTGACCGGCGAGCGCTTCCTGGCTGCGCCTGGGGCGCTCTGCCCGGGTCCCTTCGCCGCCTCCCGGCCCCTCGATCCTGGTCATCCTGGTCCGGTCACGCCTACAGGTCCACGATCTCGATGCCGCGCTTCCGCGCGTCAGCGACCACCTCGCTTCCAGGCAGCGCGTTCTCCACCGACACGACCCCGCGCCGCACCCGGCCCTGGCAGGCGGCGATTGCCATGATCGATGCATGCCACCCCGTCAGGCGCTGCATGGCCATGAACCCGGTCGCCGGATCGTAGCGGTCGATGAGCTGAACGGTTTGAGCGGCAGGCCGGCCGCCTGCTTCTCCGGTGCAGGTCACCCGCATCACGCACACATCCTTCACTTCGCTCATCCCCAGGCGAGCTTCGAGCAGGACGTGGAAGACGTCGCGCGGCGCCACCTCGATCCCCCCCACCTTGATGGGCCTCTGGTCGAGCAGGCCGAGATCCGAAAACGCCTTGAACCGGGCGGCGTGGCCAGGATAGCGCAGCGTCTTGTTCTCGAGGCGCTCCAGGCGGCCCAGCAGCGTCCAAGGGGCGGTCGAGAGGCCTCCGGAGGTCACGAACGCTTCCAGGCGCCCGACTGGCTCCGGAAACTCGAGTTCCTCCAGGTCCGAGAAACACGGGACCTCG
Source organism: Vicinamibacterales bacterium (assembly GCA_041947015.1). Lineage (GTDB taxonomy): Bacteria > Acidobacteriota > Vicinamibacteria > Vicinamibacterales > Fen-181 > JBHGBL01. The sequence goes on along the minus strand of JBHGBL010000011.1, from coordinate 95,871 downwards.
GTCAACCGCCCCTCGCGGATGAACGTCGCGACACCGTCGTACTCGTTGGTCAGTCCGGCCACCGCGAAGGTGAGCGCGAAGTTCCACGGAGGCTCCGGATCCTGGGGCAGACCCCCGTCCCAGATTCGCACCTGGCGCGGCTTCTCGACTCGTGACATGACGTGCATCGCGAGCGACACGTTGAGGCCGGGCCCCATCCCGCAGTCCGGCACTACCGTCACCCCTGCCCGCCTCGCTTGCTCGTCAAGGCCGAGCTGCTCGCGGACGACCGCCGTGTTTCCGCCGAAGTCGGTCATGTGAACCCGGCTGGCGATTGCCTGCCGTGTTACCGCCACGTTGTAGGTGTAATGGACGGCGCTCACGCAGGCCGAAGCGCCCTCGAGCAGCCTGCCAACCGCGGCGGTGTCGCGGATGTCCAGCCGCTGCCCGCGAGCCACTGCCCGGCCGGCGAGGCGGTTGATCTTCAAAGCGGCTGCCTCGGCAACAGCTTCGTCGATGTCCGCCATCACGATCTCCGATGCGTCTCCAAACCGCGCGAAGTCGTATCCAGCAGCAACAGCCTGCCTGCCCGATCCCAGCAAAACGAACTTGTGCGACATAGTGGTTAGCAGCGATCAGCGAACAGCTTTCAGCGATCAGCGGGCAGCGAGCGGCTTTCGGTTATGCCCCCGCCAAGGACTCTGTCATGGCTTCAGCCGCATCGCGCCACGGCCTCCGGGTCCTCGTGCTCTCAGCCCTCTCGATCCTCTCCGATACCTACCAGGCGATTCCGTAATCCTCCCCGTGGTTGCTCGATCCGCCCCACATAGTCCCATGCGCCCAGTCGAGGAAGATTGCGTTGAGCGGCCCGGACGTCAGGCGGGCGTAGTCGAGCTTGTAGCCCATCTTCGCAAGCGCGTTGCGAACGTCCTCCGGCGTCGACTGCGCGAGCGTCAGGCGCCCCGGCTCGGTCCTGTGAAGGTCGAATGAGCTCCGCATCTGGTACGAGTTGATGTTGGCCGCCTCTGCCGCCTGCTGCACGTTCATCCCGAACTCGACGATGTTGAGGAACATCTGGAGGAGGTTCTGATCCTGCGTGTCGCCGCCCTGGACGCTGAAGGAGAGGAATGGCCGGCCGTCTTTCATTGCCAGCGTCGGCGTCAGCGTGACCCGCGGGCGCTTTCGCGGCTCGAGGACGTTATAGGGCCCGTCGGCCGCGTCCAGCACGAAGCTCTGCATGCGCTGGCTCATGCCGATCCCGGTAGACCCCGCGATGACAGCGGGAATCCATCCTCCGCTCGGCGTCACCGAGACCACCCAGCCCTCTTCGTCCGCTGCCTGGATGGAAGTCGTTCCAGCCTTGAAGCCCTCCTCGAATGAGCGGATTATGTCCTGGTTGTTCTGACGGGGACCAACGGGGAGATTTGTCCACCGCTCGAGGTAGTTCTTGAACGGGTTCGTGCCTCCCTGGTACGGGTACGGGTCGCCGGGCTTCGCATCGGGATCGTTCTTCTCCCAATCGATCCCCTTCACGCGAGCCTGCGCGTACTCTTTCGACAAAAGGCCCTCGATCGGCTCCTCGGGAGGGAAGTCCGGGTCCCCGTAGTAGAAGTCGCGGTCGGCGAAGGCGAGGTTCATCACCTGGTAGAGCGTGTGGATGTACTTCGCGCTGTTGTAGCCCATGCCCTTCAGGTCCATCCCCTCGAGCATGTTGAGCGCCTGGAGCATCGCTGGGCCCTGTGTCCACGTGGTGAGCTTGTAGACGTCGATGCCCTTGTAGCTGGTCATCACGGGCTCTTCGATCTTCACCTTCCACGTCGCGAGGTCCTCGACGGTGTGCTGGCCCCCGAGAGCCTGCGAGCCGGCAACGAAGTCGCGGGCGATGTCGCCCTTGTAGAAGCGATCGTAGGCTGCGTAGATTGCCTCTTTGCGGCTCTTGCCCGCCGCCAGCGCTTGCTGCTCCGCTTCGACGAGCTTGCGCAAAGTTGCCGCTAGGTCCGGCTGCTTGAACACCTCTCCGGGCTCCGGCGCCTCTCGTTCCTGTCCCAGATGGGGCAAGAACACCTTCACCGACGGCGGCCACTTCTTTATCTCCGCCTTCTGCCGTTCGATTGTGCTTGCGGCCGCCGCCTCCATCGGGTAGCCATCGGCCATCTGTATAGACGGTGCGAGAACGTCCTTCAGGCTCATGGTCCCGTACTCGGCCAGCATTACCATGAGGCCGCCGGGCGTACCCGGCGTGACAGCCGCGAGCGGCCCGTACTCGGGCGGATAGTCCATCCCCTGTTTCTTGTAGAACTCGGGGGTGGCGCCGGTCGGCGCGACGCCGAGCGCATTGATGCCGATTACCTTCTTCGTCCTGGGGTTGTAGATGAGCGCCTGCGTTTCGCCGCCCCAGCCAAGCGTGTCCCACATCGTCGAGACCGCCCCGAGCATCGCGCAGGTGGCATCAACGGCGTTTCCACCTTTCGAGAAGATCATCGCGCCGGCTGTGGCGCCGAGCGGCTTGCCGGTTATGGCGACCCAGTGGCGTCCGTGGAGCACCGGCTTCACGGTGCGCTGAGCGTCCACCACGATGCCCACGACCGCGACGAATCCAAGTATCAGGAAAAACTGCAGCCTCATCGCTTGCCTCCAGCAGGGCCAAACCAAAGGCACTCTACTACAAGAGCTCTCCGCTTTCAGCCACCAGGCTGAGTCATCAGCCTGCAGCTTGCGGCGACCAGCCTTCAGCCTCGGCCTTCCGCGCAGCCTCACGGCCCGGTCCGGCGACAACAGACTCGGCAACTTGCGCCCTGCGGACCCTAAGTCGTTCCTTCGAAGATCCTCGCTATCTCGTCGCGGGCAGGAAGTTCGAGATGGGTCGCACGGCCGCGCCGGGTGATGACCATCCCTTCTTCCTCCGGCCGCATTTCTGCGACGACCCTTGCTGGCACCCCGATCCCTCGGAGCGCCCTCACGATTCGCGGCGCGCTCTCGGGTGGCGTGCCGATGAGAAGAGCGCCGGATGCGATCAGGCGCAGAGGATCGACGCCGAGCGCCTGGCAGATGGCTTCGGTTTCGGGTCGCACCGTAATCTCGTCCCCGTTTACCGCGATGCCGAGCCCCGAAGCCGCGGCAAGCTCCAGGAGGCCCGTGACAATGCCTCCCTCCGTGGGGTCGTGCATGGCAGTGACCGTGTCGGTCGCGGCGGCGGCGAGCGCAGGGCGGACGATGCTTATGCCGGGATCTTCGAGGTAACGGGCAGCTCGATCGAGCACCGAAGTCGAGACAGAGACGGCCAGTTCGGTGCGCTTCTCATGCGCCAGTATGGCCGTCCCCTCGATACCTGCCGCCTGCGTCAGGACGACCAGGTCACCGGGCCGCAGGGACTCCTTGCGTATCAGCCGGTCACGCTCGACCTCGCCCATCATCTGGCCGATGGCAACGGGCCGGTCGATGCCAGATGTGATCTCCGTGTGGCCGCCACATACGACAACGCCCAGGGCGTCGCAGGCGGAACGGACATCCCTCGTGATCCGGTCCAGCAGCACTTCGTCCGCCCGCCCGGCCGGAAGCAGCAGGACCAGGAAGAACCACTGCGGCATGGCCCCCATCACTGCCACGTCGTTCGCGTTGATGTGCACGACGTAGGACCCGATCTTTTCCGTAGCGAACGTCACAGGATCGGTAGTCACGACGAGGCACCTGCCTCCTCCCACGTCGAGTACGGCCGCGTCCTCGCCGGGACGCGGCCCGACGAGCAGTCGCGGATCATCGCCCCTCAGTGCCTGGAGGATCTCTTCGAGGCAGGCAGCCGGCAGCTTGCCGGCAGGAAAGGTCGTTTGCACGCCGCAACCCCCGTGTCTACCGGTGATTGTGCCTATTCTATGGCCTCCCCGGCAGCCTTCTCTCAGGGGAATCGCCATGTGCAGGTGGCGGCCGCTGTCTTGCCGGCCGGCGCTCTGACATCGCGCCTCGATGTCTGGTCTGCCTTCGCCTCCGGCGACGTCTGCGCGCGCGGCGGCGTCGTATGCGTCGAACGGATCGCCCGGCAGGTTTCGGATCCTCCTTGCAACGGCTAGTTCCGGACGCGTCGAGAGGCGGCGCCGGGCGCCAGCTCTCAGCCTCGCACCTCGGTCCTGACAGATACGGTCCCTGCCCGCTTGACACCCACACGATCCGCGTAGAGACTGAGCGCCACAAGCGGGGAGGCATCATGGACAGGAATGCGTTGCGGGCGGTCGCGGGTGGAGTGTCGGTCGTCTTCGTTGCGCTCACGTTCGTGTCGAGCGCGCAGGCGCAGCAGACCTCCGGCAAGATGGCGAGCGCGCGGTCTCAGCAGATCGACCGGGATTACACGAAGCGCATCCTGGACGCCACGCCCGACAAGCGCATCCTCACAGAGCTCGTCGATCACATGCCGGCGTCGCCGACGGTGCCGTCTCCCCTGAAGTTCTTCGGGTATGTTCCGGGCGAGAACAGCCAGGTCACCTACCACAAGGACATCGTCGCCTACTATCAGGCCCTCGACAAGGCGTCGGAGCGCGTCAAGATGTGGGAGATCGGGAAGACCGAAGAAGGCCGCCCGATGGTGGCGCTGGCCGTCGCAAGCGAAGCGACCATCGAGTCGCTCGACAAGTACAAGGCGATCACGTATCAGCTTACCGATCCCCGAAAGCTCACCGAGGTCCAGGCCCGGCAGCTGATTCAGACAGGGAAGCCGATCTACATGGTGAGCGGGAGCCTCCACTCGAGCGAGGCCGGCAGCCCCGAGATGCTCGTCGAGCTCGCTTTCCGGCTGGCCGTGGAGGAGACGCCGTTCATCCAGCAGATCCGCAACAACTCGATAGTCGTCATCACGCCGGTCGCCGAAGTCGACGGCCATGAGCGCTACGTCGACAACCGGCGCGCGGCCGACGCGGGCCAGCCGCAACCCGGGATGACCTATTGGGGCAAGTACGTCGCGCACGACAACAACAGGGACACGATCGGCAAGGGCCTTGCGCTCACCCACAACATGCTGAAGCTGTTCCTGGACCTTCGCCCGCAGGTGCTGCACGACCTGCACGAATCCGTGACGCTGCTCTACACCTCGGCCGGAACCGGCCCGTACAACGTGGACATCCCGCCGGTGCTCGCCTCCGAGTGGTGGCTGTTGTCGCAGACCGAATTGATGGAGATGACCAAGCGCGGCGTGCCTGGCGTCTACACCTACAACTACTGGGACGGCTGGGCGCCTAACTTCCTGCTGTGGATCGCGGTGACCCACAACGCGATCGGAAGGTTCTACGAAACTCAAAGCTACGGGGGCGGTGGGCGCGCGGGCGCACCGGGAACGCCTCCCGCGGCAGCGGCAGCTGGCCGGGCAGCGGGAGCCGGCACCGCTCCCGCGGCTGCTGGGAGGACGGTCGCCGGCGGCCAGAGCCGCGAGTGGTACCGCCCGTACCCCGTGCCGCCCGAAGGCGTGCAGTGGAGCGGCCGGGCGAACATCAACATGCAGCAGTCGGCGCTGCTCATCGCGCTGAACACGGTCGCCAAGAACCACGAGCTCTTCCTCGAGAACTATTACGTCAAGAACAAGATGATGATCGAGAAGGGTAAGACCCGGGCACCTCATGCCTACGTGGTTCCCGCTCGCCAGCGCAGGCGCGCCGACGCCGCCGACCTGATGAACTACTTCCGCCGCGACGGGGTCGAAGTCCACACCGCCACGTCCGCCTTCGAGGTCGGAGGCATCAAGGTGGCGGCCGGCGATTACATCATCCGGCTCGATCAGCCTTATGGCGGCTTCGTGAACATGATGCTCGGTGTGCAGTGGTTCCCCGAGCAGAACCCGAGACCGTACGACGACACGGGATGGTCGTTGACCCTGCTTCGCAACCTGCAGGTCCACCCGATAGACGACAAGGACATCTTCGACAAGCCGATGGCGCTCGCTGCGGCCGACTTCGAGGCTGTCGGAACCATAGAAGGCACCGGCCGGACGCTCGTCATCGATCACACGACCGACAACACGCTGGCCACGTTCAGGTTCGCCAACGCCGCCGTGAAGATGTCCGCCGCAGAGCAGGCGTTCGACCTGGCGGGACACCGCTTCGCGCCCGGCGCCTTCATAATCCAGAACGCCGACCGCGCTGCGCTCGAACCCCAGATTCGCGAACTCGGCCTCGCGGCGTGGGCTACCGACACCGTCCCGAACGTCCCGATGCACGAACTCGACGTCCCGCGCGTCGGATACATCCATTCCTGGTCGAGCACGCAGGACGAAGGATGGGTGCGGATGGCGTTCGACAACCTGAGGATCCCCTACACCTACTTCGCAGACAACATCGTCAGGCGCGGCAACCTGCGGGCGAAGTTCGACGTGATCGTCTACCCGAACGGGCCGGTGCAGATCGACGGTGGAGAGATCCCGGCGACCGGTACGCCTCTGCCCTACAAGAAGACCGAACTCACGCCGAACATCGGGACCGCGCCAGACACGACCGAAGATCGCCGCGGGAGCCTGGGCCGCGACGGCATGAGCGCCCTCGAAGAGTTCGTACGGCAGGGAGGCGCGCTGATCGCCGAGGGCACGCCTGCCACAATCTTCCCTGACTACCGGCTCGTACCAGGGATAACGGTCGAACAACCGGAAGTCCTGTGGGCACCCGGTTCGATCCTGAAAGCGCTTCTTGCAGACCGCACCAGCCCCATCCTCTACGGGTACGACCAGAAGGCATTGGGCGTCATGTACAGGAACGGCCCCGTGCTGGCGCTCGCTGCGGCGGCGGGTGGCGGGCGGGGCGGCGGGCGGGGCGGACTGCCGCCTGGAGTGCAGCCCAACCTCCAGCCGATGGCAACGCCTTCGCGACTGACAACGTTGGAGGGCCCGCCGCCAGCGGCCGGAGCTCGCGGCGCGGGTGCCGGCCGCGGTGCAGGCGGAGGCGCCGGCAGGGGCGGCTTCGAAGCTCCGCTGGCCACACGCCCGCGCGTGCTCCTCACCTACCCCAACGACCCGAACGACCTGCTCCTGTCCGGCGCGCTCGTCGGAGGCGAGAACCTGGCAGGGCGGCCCGCGCTAGTTGACGTTCCGCTCGGCAAGGGCCACCTTGTGCTGTTCGGGGTACGTCCGTTCTGGCGCTACGAGACCCACGGGAGCTTCTTCCTCGCGTTCAATGCCATCCTGCACTGGAACGACCTGGACGCCGGAAGGAACGCGCCACCGGCAACGACATCTTCAGGCGGCTCCGGGGGCGTCAGGTAGTAATCGAGAAAGACGCATGGTCGACCATCGGCGGAAGCCGACTGTCAAGTACGTCATCCGGTGAGCATCAAGTGGCGTGGGGCCGATCGGCGATGATGTCGCGGCCCCGCACCACCTCGTAAACGGTCTTCGCGCCGCCCACGACAGGGATTGCCGTCAGCGCCGCGTCGAGGGTGCCCCTTGCTCCGGATGGACGAGGCGACAGCCCCGAACGCCATGAGCGCACCCACGAATGGAACCGAGCGCGACATCCGCCGCGCCGCTCTCATGCTCCCCCACCGGCTCAAGTTCTCGATCGTGCTCATGGGGTCGGACGTGCGTCCCCGCAACGGCCACCAGGATCAGCGAAATCGACACCACTCCCAGCAGGGCAGCGGCAACTGCCGGCGGGGCGGCTCGGTGACGGGTCCATCATGACGCACGGATACTTGGCACGGCGCGCGGCCCGCCGTGCGACGCCGGGACAAGGGCGATGCCAACGGGCGCGCCGCCGCAGCCTGCCCAGATCGCGCAGCGGCGCGAACTTGCGGGAAGAACGTTGAAGGAAGCGTCCGGAACGCAGGCAGGCCATGACAGGGCGCGGCTCACGCTTCTGGCACAGTAGCCCTGAACTCGTAAGCGCGCGTCCGGCGCAATCACTCCGGTGGGTTGCCCGGCCCTGCGGCGAGCGGAAGAAGCCTTAACCTCCCACCGCTTTCCTGAAGTGGGGCAGCCCGCCCACCACCGGCAACCGGAGCGTCGTCTTGTCCAGATCGATTGTGAGCTCGGTGCCGGGTCTGGGCCAAAGGGTGAAGTCGCGGTCGCTCGAGAAAATCATCAGCGCGATGCGGCGGCCGGCCGGCACGATCTGATCGTCCGGCTGCAGGTCGAACGTGAGCGTGTAGAACCGGCCGGGCTCGAGCGGCTGACCGCGGTCCTTCGAGTGGTAATCGCCGCCCTTCTTCAGGGCAGCGTGGTTCTGGGGATCGGCCCAGCCGCGCGTGATCAGGTTCGCCGGGCCGATCGGGCCGTCGGTCCACGGCAGCACCACGAGCCAGACGGAGAGATTGGCCGCGGGCTTGCTCGACGCCAGTCTGAGCGTGACGCGCGGGGTCCCCGAGATGTGGACGGGCTGCGTCAGCTCGGGCGTCGCGTAAAGCAACCGGTGCGGCGACTGCTCGACCTTCGCGAGGTCGGCGCCGCTCATCTCCACGTTGTCGACGAGCCTCTCAGTGCCTTGCATCCGCGCCGGTTCGAAAGCAAGGTCTCCTCGCGATCTGCCCCCACTCCGCGGCCGCAGCACCACCATCGAGGCCCCGGGATTGGGATAGTCGGCGTACGGCGTCGGCGGAGGCTGGGGCGCCCGGCCGCGACCGCCCGCCGCAGTCGACGGAGGGGGCGTCCCGGAGGCGGAAGCAGCCGCTGCTGCGGGAGCCTGCTCCGGCGCCACTTCACGAACGATCCACGCCCTCGGCTCGCGCTCTACGCCGTTCGGGACCCCGTAAAGGTATCGCGTGAACCACTTGTTCATCATCTCGAGAGGAGGGGCCCCGCCGTGCCCGCCCTGGTGGTAATAGACCTGGAGCGGGACCCTCCCTTTGAGCGCCTGCACGAAGCGAACGCTGTGCTCGGGCACCACGTTCCAATCGTTGAAAGCGTGCGCCATCAGAACAGCGGCTTTGATTCGCTTCGCCTTCCGCAACAGGTCGCGCGACTCCCAGAAGTCGTTGTAGTCGCCGCTGGCGCGATCGCGTCCCCTGGCGAATTCGCCGTCGCGGTAGCGCTGGTTGCACGCCTCGCGACGGGCGGGATCACCGCTGTTGACGAAGTCGTAGAGGAAGTCGATGTCCTCCCCGAGCCATCCTCCCGGGTGGCGTACGAGCCCGTTGCTCCTGTAGTAATGGTAGTAGGACGTGTTCGGCGCGATCGGGATGATCGCCTCGAGTCCCTCGACTCCCGTCGTTGCCGCCGCAACCGGGATCGTGCCGTTGTAAGAGGTCCCCGTCATTCCGACCTTCCCTGTGGACCAGGCCGTCGCAGACACCTGTTCCGTCCCGTCGATCGTGGTGAACCCCTTCGCACGCCCGTTCAGCCAGTCGATGACGGCCTTCGGCGCAAGCGCCTCTGGCGGGCCGCCCACCGTGACGCACCCCTCGGATAGTCCGGTACCGGGCGCATCCGAGTGGACAACGGCGAAGCCGCGCGGCACCCAGGTGCTGACCTGGGACTTCGAGACGAACGGCCGCTCTGGCTGGAACTTGATCGGCGGCTGGGATTTCCTCGGCGGCGGCGGCGCGCCCACTTCCTGCCTCACGTCCCACAGGTACTCGCGAGGGCCCGAGGTGCCGGCGAAGTAAGGGGACGATTCGTAGATCACCGGGACCTTCAACCCTTCCGTCTCTGTCTGGCGCGGGCGGGTGACGCCGACGAAGACCCGGTCCCGCCGGCCGTCACCGTCGGAATCGAACTCGGTTTCGACCCACAAAGTCTGCCTAATCCACTGCTCGGGGTCCTCGAAAGCGGGAACCACCTGTGCCTGGCCGTTGGCGAAGACCGGCCGGGCGGGTCCCGGCGCGGGCGGCTGCGCCTGCGCGCCGGCGATGGCCGAGAGGGCGGCGGCCGCAATGGCAGCGGCTGCGGCGGCATGCAAGTTCGAGAGTCGCATCGGGTCCTTCCTTTGACCTCCGCTCGGTTTCACTTCGGTGTCGTCGGCCCGGCGTCGCCAGTCCTGCATGCGCCGCGCGAGTCCGGCCGGCGTCCGCTTCCCGGCGTCCGCCCGTCCAGAGCGCCAGAAGGATAGCACGCGGGACGCGCGGGTGGCCGGGTCGCTGTCACCCGGCTCGAGACGCGAGCACCCCTGCACGCGCGATGTGTGATATACGAAACCTGGAGGAACCAATGCGCCAGATCGTCCTTCTCTCGTTGCTGTTGGTTGTCGCCGTCGCTTCCGCCTTCGCCCAGGCGCCGTTCGAGACCGACACATTCCCGACCTCGTCCGGCGAACTGCGTATCACCTTCATCGGGCACGGTACTTTGATGTTCGAGCACGCCGGAAAGGTCATTCACGTCGATCCTGTGTCGCAGTACGCGAACTACGCCTCGCTGCCGAAGGCGGACGTCGTCCTCGTGACGCACACGCACGGCGACCACCTCGACCCTAAGGCGCTCGAGGCGGTGCGCAAGGCCGGCACGCTGCTCATCGGCAACGCCTCATCGGCATCGAAGGTCGCCGGCATGGAGGCGATGAAGAACGGCGACGAGCGCGTCGCGGCTGGAGTACGAGTAGGAGCGGTCCCCGCCTACAACGTGAGCAAACCGTTCCACCCGAAGGGAGACGGGAACGGGTACGTCATCACGTTCGGCGACAAGAGGGTCTATGTCGCTGGAGACACCGAGAACATCCCGGAGATGGCAGCACTGCAGAAGATAGACGTTGCGTTCCTCCCGATGAACCTCCCCTACACGATGACACCGGAGATGGTGGCCGAGGCCGCGAAGTCGTTCTCGCCGAAGGTGCTCTACCCGTACCATTACGGTTCGTCCGATACGTCGAAACTGAGGGCGCTCCTGGCCGATTCCGGAATCGAGGTCCGGGTCCGGAACCTGAAATAGCCGGACGCAGCGGGCGCGCGTCGAAGCGCGCTCGAGAGGCCGCCTTGGAAACGAAGACCGCATTTCGGATACAGCGCCGCGAATTCCTGCGATCGGCCGCCTTGGCGGGCGCCGCCCTCGGCTGCGTTCGCAGCCGTGCGCAATCGTCGAGGCCCGGCTCGGCGCCGGCCGGCGTGCTGCTTCTGAACCAGAATGAGAATCCCTATGGCATCTCCGAGGCTGCTGAGCAGGCAATCGTGGATGCACTAGGATGGGCCCACCGATACCCCGCCGAGAGCTACGAGAAGCTCAGGAACGCGATCGCCGAAAGGGAGAGCGTCACGAAGGAGCACGTCATCCTCGGTGCGGGCTCGGCCGAAATCCTGAGCCTGGCGACGCTCTCGTACGGTTCGGAGGGCAAGGAAGTGGTCGCGGCCGATCCGGGCTATTTCGACTTCGTGGACTTCGTGCGCAGCGCCAGGGGGAAGCTGCAGAGCGTCGCCGTCGATGCCGACCATCGTCATGATCTCTCGGCGATGGAGCGCCGGTGCGGCCGCGGGACCGGGTTGGTCTATGTGTGCAACCCCCACAATCCCACCGGGACGATCGTCCCCGGCGGCCGCCTGCGCGAATTCTGCCAGGAGGTAGCGCGGCAAGCCGTAGTGGCTGTAGATGAGGCCTACTTCGAACTCGTGGACGACCCGAGCCACGCGTCCATGATCGACCAGGTCCGTGCCGGGCGGAAGGTCATCGTCACGCGCACCTTCTCGAAGGTCTACGGCCTGGCGGGTTTGCGGATTGGCTACGGCATCGCTCCGCCGGAGGTCGTCGCGAGCCTGCGCCGCATTCAGACGAATTTCGCTCCCATCAGCGAGCTGAGCCTTGCCGCCGCACTGGCGAGCTATCGCGACACCGCTTTCGTCGAGCGGTACAAACGCAACAACCTCGAGGTGAAGGCGCGCTTCTGCGGCCTTCTCGACCGCCTCCACTACTCGTGGATACCTTCACAGACGAACTTCGTCCTGTTCCAGGTCCGCCGCCCCTCCACAGCCTTCGCCCAAGAACTGCGCGCGCGCAGTATCCTGGTCCGGCCGTACGAGTTCGGCGGCAGGCAGTGGATCCGCGCGAGCATCGGCCTTCAGGAAGAGATGGACCGGCTGGGCAGCGAACTTCAGTCCCTGGCCTGATCGGGCCGCCGTCGACAGAGTGGGCGCCCTTCAGTGCCTTTCGCCGCTGGACGCGAGCTTCGAGACCTGGCTGGCGCGAGCGGCAACCCCCGGAAGGGAGGCGCGGAAATGGCGGAACAAGCGTGCGCGAGCTGCAAGTTCAGGGCGAAGTACGACAACAGGCCCACCTCGCTGCTCGGAAGGCTGTGGCGCTGGCACGCGGGGTGGTGTCCAGGGTTCAAGGCATACATGCTCTCGCTGCCGGACAGCGAGCGCCGCGCCCTGGCACAGAAGTACGGCCTGACGAAGTACAGCCATTAGAGGGACCGGTCGGCTCTGGTCGTTCTGTTGCCGGCCTTCATCGAGGGCCCGACCGCGTCAGCGCTTCTCGCCGTGTTCCACGAAGTACGCCCCGGCCGCACCCTTCGAAAAGTAGCGCGATGTGATCGTCTTCTGGCGCGTGAAGAACTCGACCGCGTCGAGGCCGTGGGCGTGCAGGTCGCCGAAGAAGGAATCCTTCCACCCCGAGAACGGGAAGAACGCCGGCGAGGCTGCAACGCCGATGTTCACGCCGATCATCCCCACCTCCACCCGCCTCGTGAACTCCCTGACTGCGGCCCCGCTCTCGGTGAAGATGGACGTCCCGTTGCCGCGCTCGTCCGAGTTGACGAGGCGGATTGCCTCGTCAAGAGTCCCCGCGTGCATCAGGGACAGAACCGGACCGAAGATCTCCTCCTTGGCGGCGGACATCCCGGGCCGTACACCATCGAGGATCGTGGGCCCGACGAAGAAGCCTCCTTCGGGAACGCCCGGCGGCCGCCGGCCGTCCACGAGCACTCGCGCTCCCTCTGCCTCTGCGCGATCGATGCAACCATGTATGCGGTCGCAGGCCGCCCGCGAGATCACTGGGCCGACGTCCACTCCGGGGAGGGCTCCATCGCCGACCGTCAGTCTGCGCGTAGCCGCCACGACGGCCGGCAGGACTGCCTCGCGCGCCGAGCCCACCGTCAGGAGCACGGAGCCGGCCATGCACCGCTGACCGGCGTTGCCGAAGGCGCTGCCGATGATGTTCGAGACGGTCTTGTCGACGACAGCGTCCGGCATCACCACCATGAAGTTCTTGGCACCGCCGAGCGCCTGGACGCGCTTCCCGCGCTCGGCCGCCCGGCGGTAGACATACCTGGCGGTCGCAACCGAACCCACGAAGGACACCGCGGAGACGCCGGGATCGTCGAGGATCGCGTCGACGGCGTCCGCACCACCGTTCACGAGGTTGACCACGCCTGCCGGAAGGCCGCACTCCTCCAGCATCTGCACGACGAGGGCAGCCGAGAGCGGTGCCTGCTCGGAAGGCTTGAGCAGGAACGTGTTGCCGCATGCGATGGCGAACGGGAGGAACCACATGGGAACCATCACCGGAAAATTGAACGGCGTGATTGCCGCCGCCACGCCAACCGCCTGCCGCACCGTCTCTGTGTCGATTCCTTTCGCAACACCTTCGAGAACACGGCCCTGGATGGTCATCGGGGTGGCGCACGCGGCCTCGAGAACCTCGACCGCCCGAACAACCTCGGCCCTCGCGTCAGGCAGCGTCTTCCCGGCCTCGCGCGTGATCGAAAAGGCCAGTTCCTCGAGCCGCGCCCGGAACCGCTCTCGCAGAGCGAAGAGCAGCCCGGTGCGCTCGCTCACCGGGGCCGATCGCCAGGCCGGCAGCGCGGCGCTGGCCGCAGCGACTGCGGCAGCCACCTCTGCGGAGCCCGACATGGGCACCCGGGCAATGACCTCGCCGCTGGCAGGGTTCGCCACATCGAAAAGCGTGAGCGCGGATGAGGCGACCCACGTGCCGCCGACGTAGTTGTCGAGTATGCGCACGCCGGCCGCCCGACCTCCCGCCTCGATGTGCGCGCCGGCCCCGCCAGTCGCCTGTCCCGCCATGCATGCCTCCTCTAAACTTGAAACCCCCGAGGCGACCTGTCCCGCAGCCCGGTCTCCTGCGACGCACAATCTGAACGACTGCCACGCCGTGGTTCGTTCGCACGATTGGAGACACCCGGGCGGCGCAAGAGGTAGCTCCGCGGCGATGCGCTCGAGGCCACGTCCGAGCAACGACAAGCATGGGATACCTCCCGCTGCCCCCTCGAAGTGAAGGCGGAGGAAGGCCGCAGCCCGTCTTCAATCGACGATGAACAGCCTTGCACCGGTCGAGGTGCGCGACCGGTGCGGGGCCACGGCGTCGGCCACCTGATAGCTCTGCCCCGCGCTGAGCGTGTGAACGGAGCCGTCCCGCAGTTCCGTGACGAGTTCCCCTTCGAGCACGAGGAGCACATGCCCGCGCGAGCACCAGTGGTCGGCCAGGTATCCCGGGGAGTACTCGACCATTCGCACGCGGATGTTTCCAATTTCGCGCGTGCGCCACCACGCCGTGCCGGTCTCGCCGCGGTGCTCCGTCCGCGGCACGCTGCTCCAGTCGGTCACTTCGAAGGGAACGTCCTCGATTCTCACGGCAACACCTCGTCCAGTTCGCATCCGAGCAGGCGAATCCCGCAGGGTCGCTTCGTGCCTCGGTATCTTCGTGGCCTCGTCTGGCGGGGGCGAATCGCCCGGCCGAATCACTTCTTCCGCGTGTAACTGAACGTGGTGCTCTCTTCCTTGCCCTTCGAAAGGAACGTCCACGTCTCGTCGTGCCGGTTGGCGTCGATGAACGTGATGACCACCCCGCTCATGTGCCCGTCACCCGGCGCGATGTTCGTGCCATCGAAGAACCTGAACGCCACCTTGTTCGGGTCTCGAGATGGGACGAGCTCCATTCGCGGCTGGTTGTGGGCCGAGCAGTAATGCGTGGCGATCAACCGCTTGCCGTCCGGGTGGAACATCGTGACCATCTCGTGCGGCGTGTCCCTGTCGATGACGTGCATCACCGCCGAAGCGTCGCCGGTCAGTCGGACTTCGATTCGGGTCGGCACTTTCTTGCCATCGAGATCGATTGAGCTCTCCCATTCACCGACGAGCGACTTGATCTTCCGCCACTCTGGCGATTGATGTATCGCGGAACCGCCCATGCCGGCCGGCTTCTCCTGGGCCGCGGCGATACTGCCGGAGACGAATCCCGTCGCCAGCAACCACAGGCACACGAGCACCCATCGCTTCATGTGAACCTCCTCATGCCCGACCTTTCCTGCGGAAAGCGCCCGCGTCCATTCTAGCGCGTTCGGCCGGAAGGCTCGGCGCGTGGGACGAAACGCGGCGCGGGGCCGCCTCTTCGTTCCGGGGTTCCGAGCCTTTTCGATTTCGCGCTGCTGTCAGCGACCCGCGTCCGGGCCGTACAGGGAATCGACCGTCGGCCAGTCTACGGCTGCAACCGCCTCGGGCGTCGTCGGCGGGAGCATCCTGCGAGGAACGACGAGCCGCTGCGAAGGCGGCGCGACGCCGCGGACCGGGATTCGATACGCGCGTCCCGCCCTCAGCATCGTGCCGCGCAACCCGTTGGCCTGTTGGATGGCTCGCACGGATGTGCCGTACAGTCTGGCAAGGTGCCCGAGTGTCTGCCCGTTACGGACGACGTGCCGTACCGAGAAGACGGGTGGTTCGATCACCTTGGCCTCGACGAGCATGGGGTGCGCCCTTCGCCCGAGCTCCTGCGCGACAGGGTTGTAGAACCGAACGTGGTAGTGCGTCCTGTGGAGGCGTACGTGGCGGATGATCGCGTCCTTGGAGCCGCGCGGGAACTGGAAGACCCTATCCAGCCACTCCCTGTCCTCGCCGATCGAGAGCGCGTACTTGTGGAGCAGCTTTTGGATCCTCGTGTCCAGCAGGATCGTCTCGACGTCGGTGCGCGTCAGGAGCGCGCGAACAAGGGCCCAGTTGCGAGGCAGGTCCAGGTTGGCAGCCGTGCCCGGCGCGTACCACGGGCCGGTCCTGTCCTTGTAGTAGAAGCCGAAGTCGACGTCGCGCCCGGCCTGGTGCGTCTCGTGCCGCTTGAGCCGCCCGCCATCCGAGTCGCTGATGTCACCGACGTAGACAGGTTGCGTCCCGGGAAAAAGCTCGTGGACGGTGTCGATGACCACCTTGATCGCAGAAATCGTCTCCGCAGTCCCCCACAACTCGGCGCCCGGCGCGACCTGCCAGCGCGGGCTTTCGGGAAGGCTGACCGGGTTCAGCAGAATGCCGCCCCCGGGTGCGCCGATCGACAGCGAACCGAGCGACGACGGGTCGGCTGCGACTACCCTCCGGAGCTCTTCGTCGCTCAGCTCGAGGAACGACGACGGTATCGCGGCCCGCTCGACGGAACCGCTTGCCGTGGCTTCAGGAGGGGGAAACGCGGGCGGAAGGCCGTCCCAGGCCGGCGACATCGCCAGCAGGAGACCCATGATGGCTTCGAGCGGCGTCAGCATGGCTAGGGTCTTATCTTACGAATCCCAACCGCTAGTCAAGATGAGATGTGCTGTTGCCGGCCGCCCGGCAGCCGACACCCCGCGTATCGGCTGAAAAGCCCTGTCCGCCACTGCGCCCGCGTCTCTCTTTCCACCTAGTTCGTCGGTCCGGTCGCCGCACCGCGACCCGCGTTCAAGTCGTTCCAGTTGAGGATCGCGTTGAACCCGAGGTTGAAGCTGCCATAGGTCTGCATCCGCCAGTACGGCCGGTTGGCGAATGAGACCACGTGCCCCTTCCCGACCTGCGAGTCCACAACCAGCGCGCGGCCGACCAGCGCCTCCTGTCCGACGAGGCCGCCGCTCAAGAGCATGTCATCCGGGTCGGTCGGGAATCGCAGGATGACGCGCGGGCCGGCAGCAGGTCCTCCCGCCGCGCCTCGGCCGCCGCCGGCACCAGCGCCTCGCCCCGCCGGCGCACCGGGCCCGGTTTGTGCGCCCGTGCCGCGCCCGGAAGGCTTGCCCTCGAGCGTCGTCAGCGTGGGAGGCGTTGCGTTCGGCGTGAGGTTCTGGCCGACGCCAGGGATCCCGCCGCCGCCGCGCCCGCCGAAGCCGGCGCCGCCCGCGTTGATGACCGGACCTGAGCTGAAATAGACAGCGAGGTTGTCGTTGTCGTACCCGTAGGCAATCGGGCTCCGCCGGTCGGCGAAGATGCCCTTCATCACCACGCCGCGCGCGAAGAGGCCTGCCGGCTCTTCGATCGTCACGCCAGGCAGCAGGTTGTAGCCCGGGAAGATCAGCGATGTCGATCCCTCGGTGATGAGCAGGCCGCCCTCCTCGACGAACTTCATCAGGTTCACCAGGCCCTCGAAGCCCATCCCCCCACGAATGTCATCGGCCGAGTCCTGGACGCCGAGGTTGGGCGTCAGCTCCGTCTTCTTGTACGGGATCGGCTCGCCCGTCATAGCCACGCCGGCAACCTGGGACTGTGCGGTCCCTCCAACGTGCGGGAAGATGATGACGTCGAACTTCTGCCGCAGGTTCGGCTCGCGCAGCTTCGTGTCACCGAAGTACGTGTAGGGGATCTTCAGCTTGTCGAAGGCCATGCGCACCCAGCCCTCGTCCTGCGTGCGAGACCACGAGTGGACGTAGCCGATGCGGGGCACGTCGAGGTCGTGCGTGGCCACGGCCGGCTGCGAAGCGACCGCCCAGGCCGTCAACCCGTGCTCGCGGATCGACGGCTCCAGCGCCGCGCGGTCAGCGTTCGGTATGATGATGGAGCCGGCCACGAACCGGCGTCCCGCCGCATCGAAGGGTTCTTCGGCCGCCAGCATCTTCACCTTCGCATTTGCGAACCGGAACGGGGCGATCGTCATCTCGCCGGTGTGCTCCACGATCAGTACGCTGCCGCTGCCGTTTATCGCGCCAGGCACTGCCGCATCCGCGGTCAAAAGGGTCATCGGCTGGTCGAGGATAGCGGTGTTGTCGACGCTGTGGGCCTTGACGTTGCGCAGCAGCGGCAGCGACCATCCCGTATCGTCGTACGGGTTGGGGTTGGCAGGCGCGAAGTACTGGGTTCCCAGGAAAATGTCGACCAGGTTGCTGAACGGCTGGTCCATCCGCACCACGTAGTCACCCGGCGCCACCTGGACACCCGAGCCGCTCCACGCTGCGTTCGCCGTGTGGACTTCCACGCCCTGCAGCCTCAGCAGGTTGACGAGTGCTGCCGCATCGGCGCGCCTCCGCTGCGAGGCCGGGATCACCCACGCGTTGGGCGCCTGGCTCCTGCCGCGCTCGATCGCGCGCTTGTTCTTCAGGTAGTAGTTCTCCAGGAACATCTCGCGGTTCTTCGCAACGAACTGAAGAGCGAAAAGCAGCGCCGACTGCTGGATGTTGACGTTGTTCCGCGGACCCCACTTGATCTGGGGGAGCGGCGGGTTCGGCCGGTACCACTCCTTGCTCGTCGCGGTGGCGGCGGTGTTGAGCGTCTGGTTCTGCGGCCCGTAGCTCTGCGTCTCGTAGAAGCGGCCGATCGAGTTGTGGTTGTTGGCGATCCAGAACAGGTAGTTGGGCGTCCACCCGTCGTAGAAGCCGCCGGTCCATACGCCGGGCACCCCCCGTTTGGTCATCTCGGCGACTTCGTACTTCGCGAGCAGCCACCACTCGTCCACCTGCACCGGATCGATCTCGGTGTTGTAGGGGCCGGCGCCCGTCGACACGTAGAGATACGGCACCGATTCGTGGAGGTCGTGGAGAACCTGCGGGTGCCAGTCGAGGAACGTCTTCAGGATGTTCTGGGTCAGCTTGAGCCCGACCCCGAGACCGTCGCGGTTGTTGTCGTGCGCAACGTACTGCCCCCAGTAGACGAGCGGCATCTGCCGGCCGGTCTTCTTCCGGTAATAGAGGTTGTCCACGACCTTCTCGCGCCCGTCCACCTCGACCACCGGAGTGAGCAGCGTTATCACGTTGTTCCTGATGTTCTGGATGAACGGCGTCTCCTCGACGATGAGGCGGAAGGCAAGCTCCATCTGCATCTCGGCGCTCCCGGTCTCGCCGGAGTGCAGGTTGCCCGTCGCCCAGTAGATCGGTTTCCCGGTCGCTATGAGCTGCCTTGCCTGCTCCTCGGTCAGCCTGCGCGGATCGGTGAGCTGCGCCGTGATCGACTTGTACTTGTCCAGAGCCTTAATCGTCGCCTCGTCGGCAATCGCCGCGACTATCATGTCGCGGCCCTCCTCGCTCTTGCCGATGCGGAAGACGGTCATCCGGTTCGACGTCCTGTCGAGCTCGTCGAAATAGCGCACCATGTCCTTGTAGTACGTGAGCTCGTCCGGCGTTCCGGCGACGCGGCCCAGGAACTCGAGCGGCGACGGGATGGTGTCGGAGGCAGGCAGGTGATCGACCAGCTCGGTGATGACGCGCGGATCCTGCGTGTACTCCTTGATCTTGGCCGTGTACTCGGCGTCTATCTTCTGCGCCGGCTGCCGACCCCGCTGCGGCGCCGCAGCGGCGACAGCCGCGTGGAGCGCAAAGCCGGCGAAGGCCGCGGACGCCAAAGCTGCTGCCAGACGCCGGCCGGGCCGCCAGTTCGGACGAAATGCCATGTTCCCCTCCTGTGCTGGACCGGCGCGTTATAACACAAAACCAGCCCCGGAGCGGTCCTCTTCCGCTGGAGTGGCCTCCCGCGGGGGTGCGAAGGCGCGCGAACCTTCTATAATGGGCCGAGAAACCTGGAGAAGAACGACCTGCCGAGGAGGCCGGCAATGCCCAAGCTGTCCGAGGAGGCCATCGAGTCGCGGCTTCGATCGCTCGAGGGGTGGCGCCGGCAGGGCGACGCCATCACGAAGACGTTCACGTTCTCTTCGTTCCCCGAGGCGATATCCTTCGTCCATCGCGTCGCGGACACCGCCGAAGCCTCGGACCATCACCCGGACATCGACATTCGCTACAGGCGGGTGACGCTCTCCTACTGGACACACACCGAGGGTGGCGTGACCGAGAAGGACTTCGAGGGCGCGCGAGCGGCGGACAGATGCGCCTGAAGAAGCACTACAGCGCCCGTGAAGTGACGGCCCTGACCGGCCTCACGGCAAGGCAGCTCCGGTGGTGGGATGCGCGCCGCGTCGCGCCGTCGTCGATCGCCTCGAGGCGGACCGAGGCGGGCGGCTACACCGAGCGGCGCTACTCGCCGATCGAGTTGTACGAGCTTCTCGTGATGGCGGACCTTCGAAGGCGCGGCTTCACCGTGGGCCGTATACGCCAGCTCGTGGAGACCCTGCGCGAGCGCTTCCGCGTGCGGCTTTTCGACGCCATCGGCGACGGCCCGCTCCAGCTCCTCACCGACGGCAGCGAGGTCTTCGTGCGCACCGAGAAAGGCGAGTTCTACAACCTCCGGGCGCCTGACCAGCCGCTGCTCGTCATAGGCAGCGAGGGTCGGCTGCGAGAGATCAAGGCGCGCGTGCACCGCCGGCGCTCGACCCCTCGCCCGCAGCCATCCCGCGCCCCCCGGAAACGCGAGGCCCAGCCTGGCCCTGCCGTGCCGGAGCCCGCCTCAGCACCGGCCGAACGCGGCCAACGTTGAACTGTTGCGCGGACAGCAGCGACGGAGAGCGGGTTGGTGTCGAAAGCCCGCGCGTTCAGACCGTCCTGGTCCGGAAGAAGCCGAAGACGCGCTTCAGGACGACCATCAGGACGAACAGCCCCGCAGTGACCGCAAACACCATGGCCCAGAGCCGGCTCACGGCGAAGCTGCCGGACCGAGACGATTCCTGCACCGTGTCGAGGGCGAAGAAGCCAGCGCCTGCGGCGG
The DNA here is from genome assembly GCA_041947015.1 of Vicinamibacterales bacterium. Lineage (GTDB taxonomy): Bacteria > Acidobacteriota > Vicinamibacteria > Vicinamibacterales > Fen-181 > JBHGBL01. The sequence goes on along the minus strand of JBHGBL010000011.1, from coordinate 75,255 downwards.
ACAGCCCGTGGAACTCCCGTCCGATGACGTTCCCCCACATGAACTTCATGCCGGGCGCGCGGTAGCGCCCGATCGCGGGCACCATCGCGGGGACGCGCTCCGCCCACGAGCGGAACTCGTCTCCGAACCGCTCTTCGAGAAACGCCTCCTCGCGCGCCGCAATCCGCTCGTGGTAGAGGAGCCCGGCCATCATGACTATCACCGGCAGATACCATTCGGCCGGGAACAGCGACAGCCCGAAAGCCACAACCGAACTGCCGAGGTAGAGAGGGTGGCGGACCACCGAGTAAGGGCCCGTCGTGTTCAGCGAGGCCGCGCGCGCCTCGCGCGTGCTCCGCTCCGAGGTTCCGGCCGGCGCGGTCCCGACCGTCCAGGCGCGGATTGCCAGGCCGCCAAGGGCGATGCCGAAGCACGCAAGCTCCCAGGCCGTCTCCGCGGTCTTGCTCCAGTCCTCCGGCGGGGCGGCCGCCGCGAGGAAGAACGCCGGCAACAACAGCAGCGGGAGGTAGCTTCGCCAACGAAAGAACAGGTCCCCGGATCGGGTGAAGTGGTCGAGGAGCTTCACTGGCGGGTATTCTGCGGCACTGGAGTGCGGTTTTGCAACGTCTCCTTGACAGCTTAGGAGAGTTCCGAGATACTCCTAGCCTATATAGGAGAGCCGATGGCAGTCCACGCCGAGCTCCTCCCCGGGACGCTCGATCTCCTCATCCTCAACGCCGTTTCGCTGGGCCGGCTGCATGGCTACGGGGTGCTTCTTCGCATCCAGCAGATATCCGGCGGCGCTCTTCAGATCCAGCAGGGCGCTCTCTATCCAGCGCTCTACCGCCTCGAGCGGCAGGGGTTGATCGCCGGTGAGTGGGGGACCTCCGAGAACAACCGCCGCGCAAAGTACTACCGCCTCACCGCCGCCGGGCGGCGGAGGCTGGACGAGGAGACGGCAGGCTGGAAGCGGCTTGCCGAGGCGATAGGCCGGTCGCTCGCGGCCCGGCCCCAGGAGATGTGATGTTCACCGGATTGATTGCGCGACTGCGGGTCCTCTGGCGCGGTTTCCGGCACCACGACCAGGTCGAAACCGAGATGCGCGAGGAGCTCCGGCAGCACGTCGAGATGCGCGCCGACGATCTCGCCCGCTCGGGTCTCTCGCGAGAAGAAGCGCTCCGCCAGGCACGGCTCGAATTCGGCAGCGCCGCGCGCTACGCGGAAGAAGCGCGCGCGCCGCGCGGATTGTGGCACGTCGACGCGCTGCGGTTCTCCTGGCTCGATGTCAAGCTGGGCGCCCGGATGCTCGCCAAGTACCCGTTCGTATCGGCCGTCAGCGGCCTCGCGCTGGCAATCGCGATCGCGATCGGCACGGCGTGGTTCGAGATTGCGGGCATGCGGTTCTACCCCACCCTGCCGTTCGATGACGGCGGGCGCATCGTCCGGATCGAGGCCTGGGACGCGGCGCGGCTGGCGGCCGAGCGGCCCTCGGTTCGCGACTTCCTGGCGTGGCGCGGCAGCCTGACCACAATCGTCGAGCTGGGCGCCTACCGCGTATTCGAGCGAAACCTCGTGGCCGCCGACGGCATCGCCGAGCCGGTGCGGATGGCCGAGATGAGCGTGTCGGCGCTCGCCCTGACACGAGTGGCCCCCGAACTCGGGCGCCCGCTGCTGCCGGAAGATGAACAGATGGCGTCTCCCGACGTCGTTCTCATCGGTCACGACCTCTGGGAGCGGCGCTTCTTCCGCGACCCGGCCGTCGTGGGGCGCACTGTGCAGGTCGGACGTACAACAGCGACTGTGGCAGGCGTGATGCCCGAGGGGTTCGGCTTCCCCTTCAACCAGGAGGCATGGTCGCCGCTTCGACTCTCTGGCGCGCCTTCAACCAACGCGCAGCCTCTCGACATCGTCGGGCGACTGGCGCCCGGTGCGACGTTCGAATCGGCCCAGGCGGAGGTGGGCGCCAGGGGCCTCGCCGAGCCTGCGTCTGCGAGCCGGGGACGCTTGCAGCCCCGGGTGCGGCCGTTCGCGGGCCCGGCGCCAGGGGAAAGCCCCGCGTTGTACGTGCTGATCGGCCACGCCGCAATCCTGTCGATCCTCGCCGCCGTGTGCGCCAACGTAGCGACGCTCGTTTTCGGGCGCACGGCCCTGCGCGAGTCCGAAATCATCGTTCGCACGGCGCTCGGCGCGACTCGCGGAAGGGTCATAGCACAGCTCACGGCCGAGGCGTTCGTCCTTGCCGGCGCATCAGCGCTGGCAGGCCTCGCTCTCGCCGCTGCCGCCATCAAGATTGTCTGGTGGTACGACGTGCGGTTCACCGATGCGCCGCCTGCCTTCTGGCTGAACGACTCCATAGAGCCCTCCACCGTGGTGTTCGCGGCGGTTCTGGCCGTGATCGGCGCCGTGCTGGTCGCGCTACTGCCTGCGCTCAAAGCGACCGGCCCCCGCCTGCGCGCCAGCCTCCAACAGTTGGGCGGCGGCCAGACCACGATGAGGTTCGGCGGGGTGTGGTCGGCCATCATAGTGGCCCAGGTCGCGTTGACGGTGCTGTGTTTGCCGCTGGCCATCGGCATCTCGAGCGAAACCCTCAGCGACTACCAGGCCCGTGCGACGTTTCCCGGCGACGACTACCTCACGTTTCGAATGGAGCTCGATCGCGAAGCCGGACTCGGGGGAGAAACCGAGATGAGCGACGAGGAGTACGAGGCTCGCCTCACGGCCGTGTACGAGGAAGTGAAGCGGAGGTTGGCCGAATCGCCGGGGGTGACCGGCGTGACGTTCGCCGACCGCCTTCCCGCAATGAACCACCCGCTCCGGATCGTCGAGACACAGCGGGGGTCGGAGCCGCCAGCCATCCACCGCGGCAACCTCGACGGCATGGTGGCAATCGCTTCGGTGGACGAGAGATTTTTCGACACTTTTGGCGTCTCGATCGTGGCCGGCCGGGGATTCCAACCCGGGGATCAGGGCGCCCCGAACCTGCCGGTCATCGTCAACGAGTCGTTCGTGCGCAACCTGGAGGGCGGAAGTCCCCTCGGCGTCCGGGTGCGCAACGTGGCCCGCGAGGGCGAGCCGCCGGGTCCCTGGTACGAGATCGTCGGAGTGTCGCGCAACCTGAACATGGAGCCAACCGATCGCGGGGAGGCGGACTTCATCTATCGACCCGCCTCGCCTGCAACGGCACGCCCTCTCATGGTGGCGGTCCGCGTCAACGGCAACCCGGGAGCGCTCGGACCGGTGGTGAGCGCCATCGCACGACGAGTCGATCCCGGCCTGCGCATCTACAGGATCCTGCCGATGGACGAAGTGATATGGCGCCGGTTCATGGGAATGATCGTGCTGACGTTCCTCGCCACGCTCGTCGTGGCCATAGCGTTGCTGCTGTCGGCCGCCGGCCTGTTCGCGCTCATGGCGGTGGCGGTAGCCCGCCGTTCTCGGGAGATCGCGATTCGACTGACGCTCGGAGCTACGAGGCGCAACGTGCTTGCGGCCGTCTTCGGGCGGGCCGCGGTCGAGCTCTTCCTGGGCATCCTTGCCGGCAACCTGCTCGTCGTGCTCTTGCTTTTGTTCGCTGACGGGACGGTGTCGGCGACCGCCATGTCGGCCATGCTGGCAATCTCTGGCCTGATGACGCTCGTCGGACTCTTCGCCTGCATCGTCCCAGTCCGACGCGCGTTGTCGATCCAGCCAACGGAGGCGCTCCGGCTGGGCTGAAGGTCGAGCCCGGCAGAAGCGTTGGCCTCGCACGGGCGGTCGACCTTCAGGACAGGTGTCCACGGACGAGACCAGCTCTTCCGCCAAACCGCCGCCGCAAGGGCACGTAACTGCGCTTGTTTTCGCCCAATCTCACGCCTGTGGCGCAGGCACGACCATTGCTCAGCGCCGGTATGTCAGGAGAGTGACATGAACCGGCGACCCCTCGTGTTCGGTGTAGTAATCCTCGCGGCAATGGCTGCCGCCGCCGGCGGCGGATACCTGGCTACCAGGCACGGCGCGGTCCCCGGCACGGCAGGCGTTTCTGCGGCTCCGGCCGAGGGTGCCCGGCAGCAGGCCTCCCGACCAGCACCCTCGGTGGCTCTCCCCAAGGCCGAGGAGAGGCCGACCATGGACCCGATACTCAGGCCCGTGTCCGACCGGACGGCATCCCCGGAGCGAACCGCGGACAACCGCTCGAAGTCAGGCAAGCGGTCGGCCGGCGAGGTTTCCAGACGCGGGACTGAGGAAGGGGCCGAAGCGAACACCCCGGCCCCGCGCGCTGGCGGAGCAGAATCGTCTGAGGCGGGTGTCGCGGCCGCGCCGCCCGAGGCGGTGCGCACTGAGTCCAAGGGGGAGCCGGCCAACCTCACGCCCCTTCAATCGGAGCAGGTTCGGTCAGTTCCGGAGGAGCCCGAATACGACGAGCTCGTGGTCCCGGCGGAGTCTGTCATTGGCCTGCAGCTGGACACAGGGGTTTCCAGCGCGACTGCTGCGATCGAGGACGTGGTCGAGGCGCGGGTGACGCGTGACGTTGTTGCCGGCGAGGAGGCTGCCATCCCGGCCGGGTCGCGGGTGATCGGGTCGGTAACCCTCGTCGAGCACGGCGGCAAGATGAAGGAGCGCGGCCGCATCGGGATCCGGTTCCACACCGTTGTGCTCCCAGACGGCACACGCACGTCGATCAACACGGAGACGGTCTACCGCGAAAGTGCTTCACCCGCGAAGAAGAGCGCCGCGAAAATCGGCGGCGCGGCTGCGGGGGGTGCGGTGCTCGGAGCGATCCTCGGCGGCAAGAAGGGTGCGGTGATTGGCGGCACGCTCGGCGCGGCAGGCGGCACCGCGGTTGTAATGGCGGGAAACGAGCAGGTCGTAGACCTGGCGGCCGGCACGATTCTGACAGTACGGCTGCTGACGCCCGTCGGGATCGTGGTGCGGCGGTAACTGGCGGCTTCAGGCTTCTTCGCGCCTTCCCGCGAGCGATTTCGTTCGCCAGGACCTGCATACCGGCGGCAAGTCACCGACCCCGTAAGCCCGACAGCTTTTCTCTGAGGATCTCCCAGGCCCGCCGGACGTGCCTCTCCTCGGTGCGGATGTTGCCCACAGCCAGGCGGAGCGTGAAGCGGCCGTTCAGCTTCGTGTGCGAGATGAACACCTCGCCGGTCCGATTCACCGCATCGAGCAGCCGCGAGTTCAGGTCCTCCAGTTCAGCCTCGGTCCAGTCGCGTCCCGCTGGCTTTGCGCGGAAGCACACAACGCTGAACGGTGACGGCGCAAGGCGCTCGAAGTCGGGGCTCTCGTCGACCCACCCGGCGAACAAGTGCGCCAGCCTGACGTGCTCGGCCAGCCGGACCCTCAGACCCTCGGCACCGAAGTAGCGCAGGATCATCCACAGCTTGAGCGCCCGGAACCGGCGCCCGAGCTGCACGCCAGTGTCCATCAGGTTTCGAACGCTCGAAGGGTCCGAGGTTCGCAAGTACTCCGGGACCAGCGAGAAGGCAGCCTCGAGGACATCCATCCTCCGGCAGAAGAACGCGCTCAGGTCGAAGGGCGTGAAGAGCCACTTGTGCGGGTTGACCACCACCGAGTCGGCCAACTCGCAACCGGCGAGGACGCTGCTGAACTCGGGCATGATCGGCGCGACGCCTGCGTAGGCGCCATCCACGTGGAGCCACAGCCTCTCGCGCGCGCATATGGCGGCAATCGCCGGCACGGGATCCACGCTCGTCGTCGAGGTCGTTCCGACGGTAGCCACAACGGCAATCGGCCTGAGGCCGGCCGAGCGGTCCTCGGCAATCGCCGCCTCCAGGAGGTCCGGGCGCATCCTGAACTCCTCGTCTGCGGGGATCTTCCTGAGAGCCGAGTGCCCGAGCCCGATCGCTATGACGCCCTTGTCTATCGACGAGTGCGCGTGCTCCGAGCAGTAGACGCGGAGGTGGCCAACCTCGGGCCGCCCGGCGAGCCCGTGCTCACGTACACCCGGAACCGCCTGCTCGCGCGCGGCGGCGAGAGCGTGCATGCTTGCAATCGACGCCGTGTCGTATATCACGCCTCCGAAAGTGTCCGGCAGGCCGATCAGGCGGCGCAGCCAGCCGAGGGCCACCTCTTCGAGCTCGGTCACCGCCGGCGAGGTCCGCCAGAGCATCCCCTGCGCATTGAGCGCGGCCGACAGGAACTCGGCCAGGATGCCCGGCCCGCTCGCAGTGATGGCGAAGTAGGCGAAGAACCCGGGATGGTTCCAGTGGGTGATACCCGGCAAGATCAGGCGCTCGAAGTCATCGAGTATCGACTCGAACGGCTCGCCTTGCACGGGAGCTTCGGGTGGAAGCGAGCGCCTCACGTCTCCGGGTCCGACCTTCGACAGCACCGGGTACTGCTCGACCCTCTCCAGGTAGGCCGCAATCCACTCCACCAGCTGATGACCGTGGCGGCGGAACGCCTCGCCGTCCATGTCGCCGAGGTTGGCGCGTCGCTCGTCCATTCTCGCCCCTCTTCTTCCTTCCGCTTCCTTCCGGGTTCCTTCCAGGCCCTTCCTTTCCACGCAGCCCCAGGTGGTCCATTATCCGGCTACAGGTCCCCGAACGAAATCTCTATCCGCTACCTGAGTCGCAGAAGTCCGGTGCACGCCGAAAGTTCTTGCATCCTCCGCCGCTTTCGGGCAATCCTGCGCCCTCGGGACGGCCCGGGTCCCACACCATGGCCCCCAAGCAGCCCCGGGATTTCAAGGGTCACGAGACCTGCAAGCCATGAGCAGTCTTATGAAGCCGACTTGCAGCCCCCTGGCCGCCAGACTGGTTGTCGCAGCCTCTCTGCTCGCGGCGTTCCTCGTCGCTGCGTGCGGCGGTGGCAGCGAAACCGGAGGACCCGCCCCCCTGGCATCCGAGGCGCCGCCAACGGGCCCGGCTCCTGCCAGCGAGGTTGCGGCACTTCTTCCGTCAGGGAAGTCTCTCGCCGGATGGAGCCGGAAGGTTTACGGCCCGGGCAACCTCTGGGAGTTCATTGACGGGGCAGCCGAAACCTACCTCGCCTATGGCTTCCAGGAAGCGGCTTCGGCCGGTTACCGGAGCGTCTCCGGGCTCGAGGTGACGCTCGACGTGTTCAGGATGGCGGACGCAGTAAACGCCTTCGGCATCTTCCGACAGGAGATGAACCCGACAGCGAAGCCCGTTCCTGTGGGGACCGAGGGCTGTACCGGCACCAACGTTCTGAACTTCTGGAAGGGACGCGACTACGTGAAGGTCACCGCGCTTGGGACGGCGGACAGCATGCTCGCGGAGATGCGCGGCCTAGCGGACCATGTAGCAGCCTCGATCCCGGACCGGGAGGACCTCCCGAGCGAGGTCGCATTCTTCCCTCCGGCAAACCAGGTCGCGCAGTCGGTCAAGTACGTCCCGAAGGACTTCGTCGGCCAAAGCTACCTTGAACGGGTGTTCGAGGCCGAGTACCGCGACGGCCAGGCCACCGTCAAGCTCGCCACGGCCAGCTTCGACAGCCCAGACGATGCGCGCGAGGCGCTCGCCCGTTACAGGGCGTTCATCGCGTCGAGCGGCAAGGTGAGGAGCGACATAGGCAAGCCCGGCGACGGCGGCTTTGTCGGCGACGAGAACTACTACGGCCGCGTGGCGGCCGTCAGGGGCGCGAGCAGGCTCGTGTTCGTCTTCGGCGCTTCTTCCGACGCCGCGGGCATCACGCTCATGGACGAGTTCCTGGCAAGAGTCAACCAGCGAAGGGATTGAAGATGGACAGGCTCTCACGCCGAGATTTCTTCCGCACCTCCGGGCTTGCAGTGGCGGCAACGACCATTCCCGGCGGAAAGGCCGGCACGTCCAGGGCGGGCAGGGCGGGCCACCCGCGCAGGCGCCGCGCGTGAAGCGCTACAAGCCGTTCGGCAAGACGGGCTGGATGGTGGGCGACATATCGGCCGGGTCGGGACAACGAGACAAGCCGGCGCTCGTCGAACACATGTTCCGGTGCGGGATAAACCTCGTGGACACGGGCTTCCAGTACGTGGGCCACGAGGAAACGCTCGGCAAGGTGCTTCCCAGGTGGCGCAGCAAGGTCTTCGTTGTCGGCAAGTGGGACCCGCCGCTCGTCACGGCGACCGTTTCGAAGGCGACTCTCCTTGAGGCGCTCGATGTGTCGTTGAAGCGGCTGAACACCACCTACGTGGACTGCATGATGCTCCACTCGATCGGCCACCCGCGCTACGGCGGCATCGAGAGAATCCAGAACCCTGCCATCTACGAGGCCTGGGACGAGGCCAAGCGCCTGAAAAAGGTCAGGTTTACCGGCGCTTCGGGCCATGGCGTCCGGATCATCGAAGAGATGAGCTGGGGTATCGACAACGACCGCTTCGACGTCATCCTGCTCGGTGCGAACTTCCTCACGCACGGCCTCGAGCCCGTGCTGAAGAAGGCCCGGGCCAAGGGCGTCGCGACGATGGCCATGAAGACGATGACCATCTACAAGTCGGACTTGAACATACGGGAGCTGCAGAACGAGCAGACCAACGCCCGCCAGGCCGTCATCAAATGGGTCCTCGCCTCCGATCTCTTCGACACGATGATCGTCAGCATGGCGAACTACGACCAGGTGGCCGAGTACCTGGCGGTGTCGGGCACGACGTCGCTGAACGCGAGCGACGAGAAGTACCTCGAGATTCTCGCCAGCCACATCAGCCACGAGTACTGCCGGCCGGGCTGCGCAGGCTGCGCGGAGGCGTGCCCGCGCGGCGTGCCGATTGCCGACATTCTCCGGTACCGGATGTACTTCGAGCACTACGGCGAGGAGAAGCGCGCGATGATCGAGTACTGCCAGGTCCCGGCAGCGAACCGCGCGTCGCGCTGCGCCCGCTGCTCTGCGCCTTGCGAGAGGGCGTGCCCCTACGGCGTGCGGATCAAGGAGCGCCTGCTCGGCGCCGACAGCCAGTTGCGGATGGTGTAGATGTTCGGAAGAGACGGGGTCGCCGTCATGAGAAGCACAATTGCACTCGGCCTGGCGGTCGCTCTTGGCGGCAGTGTCGCCTGCTCGCGTACGCCCAGGACCGCCCAGGATGTCATCGAGCGCTCGGTACGAGCCCACGGAGGCGACAGGCTGTCGAACTGGAAGACAATCACGATCGACGGCACCGTGGAGATGCAGGACGGTATCGCCTACATGGCCGCGTACAGGGTGCAGGCGAAGTCACCGGGCAAGCTCCGCGTCGAGCACGATCTCACGGCCGACCGGGGCCGCCGCTTCGACGAGTACTTCCTGAACGATGGCACCGCCTGGTCGCGCACCTCGCTCATCGTCCGTCGCGCAGATGCGGCGAGGCTCCGGCGGTGGCTGGACCAGTGCTACGGACCCGCACACTACGTCGGGCACCCGGGCGAGATGACCCTTCAGCCGGACGCCGTCGTCGAGTGGAAGGTCCCCGAGGAGCCTGGGTCCCGCGTGCTGAAGGTGATGGGCAGCCGGCCCGCTTGGGTCGTGCGCGTGACTGAAGGCGAAGAGCAGACGGACCTCTACTTCGACAAGGAAAGCTTCCACCTCCTTCAGGAGATCCATTACCTGAAGGGGGCACCGCAGGTGCGCCGCGTGTACTGGAACTTCAAGGATTTCGGGGGCGTCACCTTCGCGACGAAGGTGAACGAGTTCAACATCAGCGTCCGCGGCGATAAGGTGGTCGAGACACTGGCGCTGCCCATCACGCAAACTTCCGTGAAGTACGACGAAGCGATCGAAGACTGGGTGTTCGAGGAAGACAAACCAAGGAGCGCACCGGGGCAGGACTGAGGTATGAGGACCGGGGTGCGAGGACTGAGGTATGGGGACTGGGGTAAGGACTGAGGGATGAGAATCGGGGACTGAGATAGTTACGAGTTGTGAGTCTCGAGGTTCGCGGTTCGAGGTTTGAGATTTGCGCCTAGGTTTCGGCCCCGTAGTCCCCATCACTCATTTTACTCAGTCCTCAGTCAGTCCTCCGCCCTCAGTCCTTCATCAAGGAGGGAACTGTGAAACGTCCATTTCTCTCTACTCGTAAGTGGCCGATGGCCTGTGCTTGTCTGGCCATCGCACTGGCGCTGCAAGTGCCTGTCCTGGGCAGCCAGGGATCGAATCTTTCGACGCAGCAGGCGCCTCGCGCGGCCGCGCCCAAGCAGGCTGGCGCGGTCGCTCCCGCCGCCACAGAGATGACGCCGGCCACGCTGCGGCCGGTGGCACAGAAGCCGGGCCCGCCCGTGCTCATCAAAGGCGCCACGATACTTACCGTTACGAAAGGGACGATTCCGAACGGGTCCATCCTGCTTCGCGACGGGAAGATCGCGGCAGTCGGCGCGAACATCCAGGCGCCACCGGGCGCGGAGGTCGTCGATGCAACCGGCAAGTTCGTAAGCCCCGGCATCATCGACGAGCACTCGCACATCGCGGCCGACTCGATCAACGAGAGCGGGACGACGGTGAGCTCGATGACCCGCATCGAGGACGTCTTCAACCCGCGTGACGTGAACATATACCGAGACCTGGCGGGCGGCCTGACGGTGGCGAGCGTCTACCACGGCAGCGCGAACCCGATCGGTGGCACCAACACCGTCATCAAGCTCCGGTGGGGAAAGACGCGCCCGGAGGAGTTCCTCTTCGACGCGGCGCTGCCTGGATTGAAGTTCGCGCTCGGCGAGAACCCCAAGGACATGCAGACGGGCGGGCGGGCAACCGGCCCTCGCCGATACCCGGCGAGCCGCCCGGGCGTCGAGTTCGTCATTCGCGACGCGTTTACCCGCGCGAAGGCCTACCAGCGCGCCTGGCAGGAGTACGAGCGGCGCAGGAAGGCGGGCGAGGACGTCATCCCGCCGCGGCGCGACCTCCAGCTCGACCCACTCGTCGAAGTCCTCGAGGGCAAACGCCTGACCCACGTACACGCCTACAGGTCGGACGAGATGCTGATGTCGCTCCGCCTCGCCGAGGAGTTCGGCTTCAAGGTGAACACCTTCGAACACGGTCTGGAGGGCTACAAGATCGCCAAAGAGCTTGCCGAGCACGGCGCCGGGGTCGGCACCTTCTCCGACTGGTGGGCGTACAAGATTGAAGCGATCGATGCCATCCCGTACAACGCCGCCCTGATGATGAGGGCCGGCGTCGTCGTTTCGATCAACTCGGACAGCGCCGAGCATGCGCGCCGGCTTCCCAGCGAGGCCGCCAAGATGATGCACTGGGGCGGGCTGACGGAGGACCAGGCGCTCGCGCTCGTGACGATCAACCCGGCGAAGCAGCTGAAGCTCGACAAGCGCGTCGGTTCCCTCGAAGTGGGCAAGGACGCGGACGTCGTCATCTGGAACCGCCACCCGCTCAGTTCATACGCGACGGTGGAGCGCACCTACATCGACGGCACGCTCTACTACGATCGCGAGAAGGACCTTGCGCGTGCGGCGGACGTCGTCAAGGAGAAGCAGCGGCTGATTGCGGCCGAGAAGGCTGAAAGGAAGCCGACGACGACGGTGCCCGAGCACGAGGCAGGATTGGCCGGCCGGGCTGACGGCGATGAGCCGGAGCTTGGACCGTTGCCAGAAGCGCCGCGCTATGAACCGCAGTCCGGCCCGAAGCCGCGGCCGCTCATGGGCCAGGGCGTCATCGCGATAACCAATGCCAGGATCGTTCCAGTTACCAGGCCCGTCATCGAGCGGGGCACCATCGTCATCCGCGACGGGAAGATCGAGGCGGTCGGCGCGGACGTGAAGCCCCCGGCGGGGGCAAGGGTCATCGACGCGGCAGGCGGCGAGGTCTACCCGGGCTGGATCAACGCCAGGACGACCATCGGCCTCGCCGAGCCCGGCGCCGGCGGGTACCAGGACACCTCTGAGATGCTCGACTACAACCCGCAGATGCGGACCGTTGTCGCCTATCACAACGACAGCGAGTCCATCCCCGTGGCGAGGGCGAACGGCGTGACGACGGTTGCCGTGATGCCGTCGGGGGGAATTCTCGGAGGCGAGGTGCCGGTGATGAACCTGGACGGGTGGACGTGGGAAGAGAGCATGGTCCGACGCTCATCGGGCATCACCTTCCAGTTCCCGTCGGTAGGCGGCGGAGGGCGGGGAGGAAGCGCGGCGCCAGGCGGAGCACCGGGAGCGGAGCAGACCTACGAGGACATGAAGAGGCAGCGCGACCAGCGGCTCGAAGCCCTCGTCCGGCTCTTCGATCGGGCCAGGGCCTATGCGAAGGCCGCGGGGCCGGACCGCGAGGTGGACTGGGTGCTCGACGCGCTGGTGCCGGTCGTCGAAGGCAAGATCCCGCTGTTCACGAACGCTGCGCGCGAGCAGGACATCAAGGACGCGGTGGCCTTCGCCGAGAAGGCGAACGTCAGGGTCGTCATGATGGCCGGCCCGGAGGCCGCGCTGGTCGCCCCGCTTCTCGCAGAGAAGAAGATCCCCGTCATCCTGGGGCCGATTCTGGCCCTGCCCACCCGCGACGACATGTTCCATGCCGCGAGCTACATGGCGGCGGGCGAGCTCGCCAGGGCTGGCGTCAAGTTCGCTTTCGCAACCGGCGACCACGCAAACGTCCGCCAGGTGCCCTACCAGGCGGCCATGTCGATCGCCTGGGGGCTCCCACGAGACGAAGCGCTGAAGGCGCTGACGATCAACGCCGCTGAGATCCTCGGCGTCGCCGATGTCATGGGCAGCATAGAGCCCGGCAAGGTCGCCAACCTTCTCGTCGCCAAAGGCGACCCGCTCGAGGTCAGAACCGAGGTGACCCACGTCTTCATCAACGGGCGGGACGTGGACATGTCGAACAAGCACCTGGCGCTCTACGAGCGCTACTCGAAGCGGCAGTAGGAGGACGACATGCGAGCCAGAAACAACCGTCCCACGCTCATCCTCCTCGCGCTGGCGGGCGCAGCGGTTCTTGCGGCCTCTGCGAGGGCCGAAGCGCCGCACATCTACGCGATCACCGGCGCGCGCATCGTGACCGCCGTCGGGCCTGCAATCGAATCGGGTACGGTAGTCATACGCGACGGCCGGATAGAAGCAGTCGGGGCGGGCGTCAGCGCCCCACCGGGGGCAGCGGTCGTCGATGGCAAGGGCCTCACGGTCTATCCCGGCTTCATCGACATGGGGAGGACGTCCGGCATAGAGCTCCCTGCGAGCCAGCCGCCCGCGAACCCCCAGACCCGGATGGAGCTCGAGCGGTGGAAGCGCAACCAGATCCTGAGGCCTCAGGTCGAGGCCGCGGAGTACCTCAGGCCGGACGCGCCGGAGTTCGCGCGCCTGCTCGCCGCGGGAATCACCTCGATGCTGGCCGTCCCGCCCGGCGACGTCGTCCGGGGCCAGAGCTCCCTCGTCAACCTTGCCGCCGCGGAAGACGCGCCGCAGATCGGCAACATCGCCGACGAACGGCGCGGGCTGTACGTCGTCAAGAGCCCGGTGGCCCTGCACGTGGCGTTCCCGGCCAGACCGAGGGGTGATGGCTATCCGGTTTCACTGATGGGAGTGATCGGTTTCGTCCGCCAAGCTTTCTTCGACGCCAGCCACTATCGCCTTGCGCTGAATCGTTACGAGCGGGCGCCGCATGCTGCGCCGCGCCCGGTTCACGATCGGGCGCTCGAGGCGCTTGCGGCCAGCTTCGCCGCGCGCCAGCCGGTGGCGCTCGAGGCAGCTTCGGCAGTCGAGATCCGGCGGGCGTTGAACCTGGCGAAGGAGTTCGACCTCGTCCCGATCGTGACGGGCGCGCGCGAAGCCGACGAAGTAGTAGACGACTTGAAGGCCGCCAAGGCACCGGTCGTCGTGACGCTCGACTTCCCGGTCAGGCCGCGCACTCTGGCTCCTGACGCTGACGAGACGCTCGAAACCCTGCGGGCGCGCGCCAACGCGCCGAAGGTGCCTGCGGCGCTCGAAAAGGCGGGAGTGCTCTTCGCGTTCGAGTCGGGCGGCCTCCGCGAGCCGTCAGACTTCGTCAGGAACGCCGCGAAGGCAGTGAGCGCAGGCCTGTCTCCTGAGGCGGCCATCAAGGCGATGACCATCAATGCTGCGGTGATTGCCGGCGCCTCGGACAGGGTCGGTTCGGTCGAGAAGGGCAAGATCGCGAACCTGCTGCTGGTCGAAGGAGACATCTTCGGGGAGAGGATGAGGATCAGGCAGGTGTTCGTGGACGGCCGCCCGGTGGCGATAGAGGAGGCAAACGCCCGGCCCGGCGGGCGGGGCGGGCGGGGTCAGGACTGACGGGCCGAGAAGCGGCCCGCTTCGGCGTGGCGACTGGATGGATCACCAAGGGGAGGGCCGCCTCCACGGCCCCCCTTGGTGTTTCCGCCGGCAGGTTCGGGTCAACCGGGCGCCTCCAGAAGCAGCACCCGTCCACCTTCGCTCGACCTCGGCGAGGCGCGACGAACAAGCAGCCACCATCCCGCAGTCGGTAGTCTGCAGCAGCCAGTCCTTGGCCAGCAGCCCGCCTATCCAAATGGCTCTTCGAGCGACGGGCTCTGCGGCGTGAGGAGCTCGGCGCCGTCCGGCGTGATCAGCATGTCGTCCTCCACGCGCACGCCAAACTCGCCGGGGATGTAGATTCCCGGCTCGTCGCTGAACGTGTTGCCGGCAACGAGCGGCTGCGTGTTGCCCTTCACCAGGTACGGCCACTCGTGGCCGTCCATGCCGAGGCCGTGCCCGACGCGGTGCGTGAAGTAGGTGTAGCCGGGCCCGTAACCCGCCTCCTCGATCACCTTCCGCGCAGCAGCGTCAACCGACTCTGCGGAAACACCCGGGCGCGCGGCCGCGAGCGCCGCGTCTTGCGCCTTCCGCGCGGCCGCAAACACCTTCTTCATCTTGTCGGTGGGCGTGCCCAGCACGAAGGTACGGCTTATGTCGGACCTGTAGCCTTCGACGCTGCAGCCGCCGTCGATGAGGAGAATGCTGCCCTCGGAGATCGTCTGCGGCTTGACCGAGCCGTGTGGGAGGGCGGAGTACTGGCCGATCTGGACACCCGCAGACCCGCTGAACCCGAGCCTGCTGTGGGCTGCAGAGACGAGACCCGCGAAATCGGACTGTGTCATGCCGGGGCGAAGCGCCTTCCATGCAGCCGTGTAGGCCTTCAGCGTGACGTCCGCGGCGAGCCGCATCAGAGCTATTTCGTGCGCGTCCTTCACGCCGCGGCAACCTGCCGTCACCGGCGTGCCGCTCACGAGCGTGGCAGACGGCAAGGCCTTGGCCATCCCGTCAAAGAAGACGAACCGAACCGTTTCCTCGATGCCAAGTCTGCCTGTTCCAAGGCCGCGGTCCCTCAGCCCCTTCGCGGCAACCGCGTACGGATCTTCGTGCTCGTGCCACGTCAGCACAGGTATGCTGTCGAGCGGCCCGGTCGTCAGCTGCTCACGGGCACGGTCTTCCTCGAAGGCCGGGCACACCGCAAAGTCGCCGCCCTTCGAAGTGAGGAAGATCCCGAAAAACCGCTCGCTCAGCCACCACTGCACGTTCGTGAAGTAGACGGTCGAGGTGCCGCCCGCGAGCAGCAACGCATCGATCTTGCCATCCGCCATCAGCGCCCTCGCCTTCTCGATGCGGCCCCGGCGTTCGGCGTTCGTGACTGGCTTCGCCAGCGACCGCATCGAGGTCAGCGAGGCGATCGACGGCGGAAGCGCGGTCTCCGCCTGCCCGCCCCGCTGCGCGTCACCTACCGCGGGGAGCGCCGCTGCCCCAGCCGAAACCGCCGCTGCGGACAAGAATCGTCGCCGAGAAAACATGGATCCTCCAATCAAACCCATATGCCGTATCTCGGGAGCGACCGCTCCTGGCATTTCCCCCGATACGGTTCGAAGCGCCCTCTACCCACCCGGAGTTCGTAAACGCCGAAACTCACAACTCAAAACTCAGAACTCAAAACTGCTCGCAGATCGGTCCCCGGTCGTCAATCCTGACGAGCATCGCTCAATGTCCCGGCCCCAGCACCAGCGCGTTGATGAAGAGCAGCATCGTCGCCTCCGAAATGGCCCGGTGGTTCGGGTCCTCCGCGAACGCGATGATGTGGCCCTGCCCGAGCGGCTGGTGCATGAGGAACGCCTTCTGCGGGAGCTGTTCCCTCGGGTTCTCCCACGTGAAACCGGCGGCAAGCAGCCGGTCCTTGGGCGCGTAGACCCCCACGTTCCGGCCCTTGTCCAGCTTTATCGGGGTGAAGATCCGCTGCCCTTCCACGATGGCCTGGATTTCCCCGTCGGTGCCGGCCGAGAGCCAGTGCTCCTGGTCGAGGACTACCCGCATGATCGCCCCCGGCGTGGGATCCGGCGCCTCTCGCTCCGGCTGGATCGCCTGCTCGAGGTCGAAGGGCTTCTTCGGCTCCTCCGGCTTCGGCTTCGTATCCGTGGCCGGCACGTCAGGCTTTCCGCCCTTCAGTTCGGTCGTGGTCGCGAGGATCGCCACCTTCTCGCGCGTCGCCCATCGCGATGCCTCGCCCAACGTGACGAGCGTGCCTCCTGCCTGCACCCAATCCTTTATGCGCCTGATGCCATCCTCTCCAAGAACGTCGTAGTTGCCCGCAGCGAGCACGAGCACGTTGTAGCGCGCCAGGTCCAGGCGCCGGAGCGTAGCGGTCCTGACAACCGTTACGGGCTGCCCGTAGCGCCGCTCGATGACGAAGCGTGCCGCCCCCGCTGATGCGCTTTGAGCCGGGGTGTCCCACGCCAGCACGATCCGCGGGGTCTTGAGCGACACGACGCGGTCGCTGCCGAGCGAGATGCCCTCCTCCACCCAAGAAGAGTCGATCGGCGCCACCTCCGCCCCGTGCCGGGCGGCAATGGGACCGAGCAGGGCCGCCAGATTCTCCGCGTTCTCCGAGACGCGGACGATGGCGGTGCCGGCCGGGTACCTTCGGCCCCCGTGTGTGAAGGGCTCGTCGGCGGTCCTGACGCTGATGCCTTCGCGAAGAGCTTCCATTACAGCCGCGGCAGTCCCCGTTCCCCACGGCATCAGGTAGCCGACCTTGGCCGCCGGGAGCGCGGCCGCAGCAGGCACTGCCGGCTTCAGGTTCACGCGCGTCTTCCTGACGCCTGTCGGCTTCGCGGCAGTGACGACTTCGAGATCGAAGAGCAAAGGCAAGCTCCACGCGGTGACATCGTAGATCTGATCGCCCAGCCTCTTCTGCCTCCGCCGCTCCTGCTCCTTGATGAACTTCTCGTCCATCTGGATCGCCGGGTCCACCAGGTTCCGCACGAGCCGCGATGCCGGCTGTGCCAGCGACAACACCAGCGTCCCGGCCGGCAGGGTCCGAGAGCCGAGCGTGATCGGCTCTTCGGCCCGATCGACCTCCACACCGTGCCGGGCCAGGAGCTGCGCGAAGCGCTCGTGGCGCGCCATGTCCTGTCCCGGGGGCACCAGGTATTCCCGCACCGGACCGCGCTCGCCGTCCTCGACGGCCGAACGCCGGAATTCCAGGAAGTCGCGGAGGAGCTGCTCGCGGTTGCGTGCGGCCGTCTCAGCGGTCCGAATGGCGGCCGTGAAGTGGTGCGTCACGCCGTCGCGGTAGGTCAGATTGCGGCCATCGTCGCGTCGAAAAATCAGTCCGCGCGGTGACGCCTGCTCGAAAGTCATGCTGATCGAGCCGTGCATCATGGGCCACGAGTCGCCGTACCCGGGGTAGAAGGAGTCGAAGACCTCGCGCACGAAGTACGCGAAGCCACGCTCGTCGAAGCGGCGCGCGTTCTCGCGCCCGAACTCGGTCAGCCACTTCATCTGGCCTGGCGTGATGTTCGGGTTGGCGGGGTCGGCCGGCGGCGCGAAGTAGTAGGTGGAGTCGCCGCCCATCTCGTGAAGGTCCGCCACCACGTGAGGGAACCACTCCAGCCCGAATGCCACGCGGCCTCTCGTCTCCACCTGCGACAGCGCCAGCCAGTCGCGGTTCATGTCGAAGAGGTAGTGGTTGGATCGGCCACCCGGCCACGGCTCGTCGTGCTCTGCGGACACGGGCTCCGGGTCGGGAACAGCAGCCTGGCCTAACTCGTTCACAGCGACAAACCGCGCCCTCCCGTCCGGGTTCTGGATGGGATCGATGAGCACGATCGACTCGCGGAGGATCGTGTCCACTGCCGGATCGCCTTCGGCCGCCAGCAGGTGGTAGGCCTCTGCCAGTGCGGCGTCTGAGGGGGTAATCTCGTTGCCGTGGACGGAATGTAGGAGCCACGTGACGACGGGCAGCTGTCGGACGAGGCCATCCGCCTCGGCGGCCGAGAGGCCGCGCGGGTCGGCCAGCCGGCGGAGGTCCGCCTTCACCTGTTCCAGCCGCGCTATCCTCTCGGGCGAACCGACGATCAGCACGTAGAGCGGCCGGCCCTGCCAGCTGCGCCCGTACTCGACGAGGCGTGTGCGATCCGGCGCGGCCTCGTTCAATGCCCTCACGTAGGCGACGATCTCTTCAGAGGTGGAAATCTCGGCTCCGAAGTCGTGGCCGGTCACCGTCTCCAGCGTTGGGATCGAGGGAGTGTGGCGGGTGCCCGGGGCGAGCACCTGCATCGCGGGCGCCGCGCTCCAGCCCTCCGTCGCGGCGGCCGGGCCCTGCGCGATAGCCATGGCGATGAGCAGCGATGCCAGCATGTCCTGCCGTTCTCCTTGCAGCGTGAAACCTGGCCGGCACGAGGCCGGCGCGGACCCTGACGATTCTACATGCAAGCGCATGCGGGTGGCCTCGGCACAATCGGGAGCGAGGGTGTCCAGACCGGCACACGGCACCGGATGCGCGACATGCCGACACGGCGTGCCATGAAAGCGGTATGATCCGGGCCGCTTCCACGAAGCGAGGTCATCGTGGCGCTCGAAATCAGTCTGGCGCGACTGCTGGAGAAGCCGGAACCCGACGCCTTGTGGGAACTGCGTGCCGATCTCCTGGCTCTGCTCGATCGGGCGCCGGCCTCGGAGCGGCCGCGCGCAGAGTGGAGCCTGACCGTGGCCGGGCGGTTCCACGAGTATCTGTCGAACCTTGCCGGAACGATGACGGCGCGCGACTACAGCCAGTGGGCCTCACAGCTCGACATGGGCTCCGTAGGGCTGCTGGCCCTCCAGGACCTCGTAACCGATCGCGAGCAGGTCCTGAAGAAACTCTTTCTCGGAGGCATGAGCGAAGCTTTGATGGTGCTTGCCAGCCGCCAGTACGTGAAGGCGTGGCAGGCCGAGGCGCGGCAGGTGCAGGCCGACACCCTGTGGTGGCTCTTCGAAGCGCTGTGGAAGCTGTCGCGCGAATTGCGCCCGGGCCTGGCGCCGGCCGAGCGCCGCGCCGACATCGACTCGCTCATCTCTGCAGCGAGATCGGCCGACAGCCCGCCTGCTCTCCAGGCCGCCACCATGGTGGCGCTCTTCGAGGCCGTTTTGATCGCAAGCCTCGGGTGGGCTTCGCCGCTTCTGGCCAGGCGCGAATAGTGTGCCTGCGTGGCCCCCATGATCAGCTGCGGGCACCTTCAACCTGCCCTTGGTGTATGCTCGCTGAATGCACCTGGTCAGTCTCGTCACGAGCCTCTTCCTGGCTGGATTCGGCGCGGCCATCCTGCCAGGCGTCGAGACCTCGCCACAAGGCCCGCCGGGTCCCGTTGTGACCTTCGAATTCCGCGTGGTAGGCGAGGAGGGCCGGCCGCTTCTCGACCTGAAGCCCGAAGAGCTGACGGTCCGCGTGGACGGGCGCACGCGCGAGCTCGCATCCCTAGACCTGGTGCGTTTCGCTGCACCCGGACCACCAGCCGAGGGCGAGCGGCCGGATCCGCCGCAGCCGCCCTACTTCACCAACGTGCCCGGTGAAACCGGCCGCGACCTGCTCATCCTGCTGGACGACGAGTCGTTCCGTCCGGGGCGAGAGCAGGCGGTCAAGGACGGGCTGAAGATGCTGGTGGACGCGCTCTCGCCGCTCGACCGGGTCGGCCTGCGGAGATTTCCACTTGGCGGAGAGGTGGTTCCGCTCACGCGGGACCGCGCTGCGCTTCGTGACTATATCTCCAAACTACGTGGCCGGGCGCCGGCGTCGATGAGCTGGCTGGACGTGGCGTGCCGAACCAGGCAGATGCTCTCCATGCTCCCGGACGTTCTTGCCGGGGCTTCCCGGCACATACCGCTGACGGTCGTGCTGATGACCAACGGCCTTGCGACCGCGCAGATGCAGGGACCCCTCGCCGGCACCCCGTCGGACCTCTGCGAGGTACGGTCCCGCGATTTCAGCGACCTCGAGCTCCCCGCGCTCGCCTCGCGCACGTTCTTCCACGCGGTGCAGGTCCTCGAAGAGACCGGTTTCGGGTTGGTCTCGCTCAACGAGCTCACGGCGGGCCTGCAGCACCTGAACCAGGTCGCCGGCGGCCACGAGATAGTGCGCCTCAGTGGAGGCTCGCCGCAGGCGATCCTGCGCGTCCTCAACGAGTCCTCCGCCTACTACTCCGCCGGCTTCGTCCCTGAACCGAAGTCCCGGAACGGCCGGGATCACAGGCTGGAAGTGCGCGTCGCCCGCGAGGGCGCGAAGGTCATCGTCCGCCCGAAGGTGGTTATTCCGGATGCAGAGACGCTGGGGTCGTTCGCGAACGAGCAGGGCATCGCACCGCTCCTCATTGGCCGGCCGCGTCAGGAGCTGCCTTTGAGGGCCGCTGCCTACACAGCGCGTGACGTAAACGAGGCGCTCAAAGTCATCGCGGTCTTTGAACCCATCGAACCATCGGCCGCGATTCAGTCCGCCATTGTCGCTCTCTTCGACGAGACCGGACGGATACGCTCGCAATTCACCGCCAAGACCGGCACGTTCAAGATGTGGCCGACAAGCGTCGCGCTGGAGGCTCGGCGCGGCGCGTTCCGCCTTCGGGTGGCCGCGGTGGACTCGGCAGGAAGGCAAGGAACGGTGGACGTGGATTTCCAGGCGGACCTGACACGTGCAGGGCCGGCAAGGCTGAGTGACCTGATGCTGGCGGCGTCCGAGGGCGGACCACTCCTCCCCCGCCTTCAGTTCACCACGGAGAACGTCGGCGTTGCCTTCGTGGAGATCTACGACGTCGCGAAGACCTCAGAAGTGGCCGTGAACTTCGAGGTGGCCGGGTCTCTCGACGGCCCCGCCCTCGCTGCCGTGCCGGCAAGAGTGGAAGCGGGGGGTGACAGCAGGACGGCGGTGGGCGCCTTCGCCCCTTCTGGGCTGCCGGCAGGCGACTACGTCATCCGCGCTTTGGTGAGCGTGGACGGCAAGCCGGCAGGACGCGTGGTCACCACGCTGAGGAAGGCCGGCAGCTGACGACCTGATCCCATAGACCAGCTCTTCCCTTCCTGCTGTTGGGCAGCTGCATGCCCAACAATAGGAACCGGCTGTCCCAGATCCCCGAACCACTGCCCGACCCCTGCACTGCCTGCACGGCACCCCGAAACACTTTCCGGCGCCTGCGGCACGAATCCCCGAAACACTTCCCGACCTCTGAACGGTTCGCGACCCCTGGCGGCAGCCGGCACAACCGTTGCAACCCCGATGCCGCATGACGGTTGGGGTCGCCGCGGAAATAGTGCTCGGCGAGCGGCGTGCCGCGGTCGTTCCCGCCGGTGTTCGCGAGCTCCGAAAGGCAGGCCTCGACGTAATCGTCCAGGCTGACGCGGGAGCGAACGCCGGGTTTTCCGACGACGAGTACCGCGAAGCTGGCGCCCGCATCGAGCCCCGAAGGGCGGACGTCTTCGCGGCGGCAGACGCGGTCCTTCAGGTCCACGTCGGTCCCGGGGCGGACGGACAGGACCTCCGTCTGATTCGGTCCGGCCAGACCGTCGTTGGCCTTTTCGACCCGCTGGTCGATCGGCCACTCGTCGAAGCGCTCGCCAGGTCGGGCGCGACGAGCTTCTCCCTGCAACTGCTACCCCGGATCACTCGGGCTCAGCCGATGGACGTGCTGTCGTCGATGGCTACGGTTGCTGGCTACAAGGCCGTCATTGTTGCGGCCGCAGCGCTGCCCAAGATGATGCCGATGCTGATGACCGCGGCCGGCACCGTCGCCCCCGCCCGTGTCCTCGTAATAGGTGCGGGCGTTGCCGGCCTCATGGCAATCGCCACTGCACGCCGGCTCGGCGCGCGTGTCGAGGCCTACGACGTTCGCCCGGCTGCGAGGGAACAGGTGCAGAGCCTCGGCGCGCGTTTCCTCGAACTGCCGCTCGAAATTGCCGACTCAGAGGACGCCTCCGGCTACGCCCGCGCCCAAGACGAGGACTTCTATCGACGCCAGCGCGAGCTCCTTGCGCGTGCCGTCTCGACCAGCGACATCGTCATCACCACGGCCGTGGTGCCCGGCAGGAAGGCGCCGATCCTCGTCACGCGCTCCATGCTGTCGGCAATGGCGCCCGGCTCTGTCATCGTCGATCTCGCGGCGGAGCGCGGCGGCAACTGCGAGGCGACGAGGCCGGACGACGAGGTGGTCGAGAGCGGCGTGCTCGTCCTGGGACCCACGAACCTGGCTGCAACCGTGCCGGGCGACGCTTCGCGCATGTACTCACGAAACGCCACCGCCTTCCTGCTCCACCTGGCCAAGGGCGGCGAGCTTCACTTCAAAGAAGACGACGAAATCGTGAAGGAAACCCTCGTCACGCGGTCGGGCGAGATAGTGCACCCGCGCCTCAGGCAGGAAGCCGAGCTGCCCGGACCGGCTACAACCGAAAGGAGCCGTTGATGGAGGGCCTGAGCGGCGAGCTGACCGTCTTCGTTCTCGCCATGTTCGTCGGCTTCCTGGTCATCAACCGCGTGCCGCCGCTCCTGCACACGCCGCTGATGTCCGGATCGAACGCGATATCCGGCATCACGATCATCGGCGCGATGCTATCGGTGGCAACCCCCCACCCGTTCTCGACCATTCTCGGTTTCATCGCTGTCGTCTTCGCCACGATCAACGTCGTGGGCGGCTTCCTGGTCACGGATCGCATGCTCGCGATGTTCCGCAGAAAGGCACGACAGTGAGCGACGGTATCGTCAACCTGGCGTACCTCGTCGCGGCGGTGATGTTCATACTGGGCCTTGTGGACCTGTCGCACCCGCGGACGGCGGTGCGCGGGAACCGGGTGGCTGCCTTCGGAATGTTGGTCGCCGTCGCGGCCACGGTCGTTCACCGAGAGATGCTGGGCGGCGGTCTGCAGGCGTGGGTGCTGGTTGCAGCAGCCATGGTGCTGGGTGGCGTCATCGGCGCAGCGCTGGCGCTGAGGGTCGCCATGACCGCGATGCCACAGATGGTCGCTCTCCTCAACGGCTTCGGAGGCGGGGCGTCGCTACTCGTGGCGGGAGCTGCGCTTACGGATACCGCCGAAGCCGGCCTGCAGTTCACGCTGGCAACCGTGGCGTCGGCCGCCATCGGCGGCGTGACGTTCTGGGGCAGCCTCGTCGCGTTCGACAAGCTGCAGGAGTTGGTGTTGCCCGCCAGGCCCATCCACTTCGCGAGGCAACACGCCGTCACCTTCGGGACGGCTGCGCTGGTCGTGGCCCTGGGTGCCTGGGTGGCCGTGCAGCCGGGCGCCCTGGCCGCCTACTGGGCACTCGTGGCCGCCGCATCCGTCCTCGGCATCCTGCTGACGATTCCCATTGGCGGCGCCGACATGCCCGTTGCGGTCGCCCTGCTCAACGCCTACTCCGGGCTGGCGGCGGCGGCCACAGGATTCGTCCTCGACAACAACGTCCTGATCATCTCGGGTTCGCTCGTCGGCGCCTCGGGGATCATTCTCACCCGCGTGATGTGCCGCGCGATGAACCGCTCGCTCACCGCGGTCCTGACAGGCTCCATCGGCGATGGACAAGGCGCTGCTGCATCAGGCCTCTCAGACGCTGCTGCCAAGAGCGCGACGGCCGAGGAGGTTGCAATGCTGCTGGAAGACGCCGGCCGCGTCGTGATCGTCCCTGGGTACGGCATGGCGGTGGCCCAGGCCCAGCACGCAGTGCGCGACCTGGCCCGGCTTCTCGAGGCGGGCGGCACCGTTGTCGAGTTCGCAATCCATCCAGTGGCCGGGCGCATGCCCGGGCACATGAACGTCCTGCTCGCAGAGGCAGACGTGCCGTACGAGCAGCTGAAGGAAATGGACGAGGCCAACGCCGTCATGGGGCAGACCGACGTGGCCATCGTCATCGGCGCCAACGATGTCGTCAATCCCCTGGCCAGGCGCGACCCGTCGAGCCCTATCGCCGGCATGCCGATCATCGAGGCGGAAAAGGCGAAGACGGTAGTCGTCGTGAAGCGCGGCCTCGGCGTCGGTTTTGCCGGCATAGCCAACCCGCTCTTCACGGCCGATAACACGCTGATGTACTTCGCGGATGCCAGGAAGGGAATCATGGAAATCACGTCGGCTCTGAAGGAAGCGCAGCCGGAGCGCGCCGCCGCGGTGCCCGTCACCTGATCCAGAACTTCCATCACGAGGCTCGCCCCGGCGCGTTTCCTTCCGCCTCTTCCTTCTGGACAGCCCGACCTGCTTGCCTTCCCTCAACCGGCCCGTGCTCCTGTATACTGCCCGTCGCCCCTAACCTGACCCAAGCCGACAGCCCCCGTTGAGGACGTGACGAAGATGGCCAGCAGATTCGAATCGCTCGTCGCAACGGTGATCTGCTTGATCTGTGTCGCCTGGGGTGCCAGTCCGATGACGGGGTCGCCTGTGGCGCAGGCACAGTCGCAGTCTCAAAGCGCACAGCCCGCGGCTGCCGCGCAGCCGGACGACCCTGTCAGGACGCTCGTCGCGCGTCTGGAGCTCGAACGGTACAAGGCGACGATCAAGTCTCTGACCCAGTTCGGCGACCGCCGCCAGGGAACGGATCGGAACCGGGCCGCCAACGACTGGATCGAGAAGCGGCTCGTCGCATACGGCTGCTCGGGCGTTGACCGTATCACCTACGAATACGCGCCCGCGCCAAGGACCGGCGCGTCAACCCAGGCGGCGCGCGGGGAGCAGGCAGGTGCCGGACGAGGCAGCCAGGCAGCGGCGGGTGCCGGCGCCGCGGGCAGCGGCAGCGCAGCGACTGGTGCCGGGCAAGCGCGAGGCCGCATCCCCATCAAGGGAAACCGCGGTCCCGCTGGTGTCAACAACGACCCTGAGAAGCAGCCCGACGTCGCGCTGCGCGAGCTCGACATGCAGCCCACGTCGCCTGGCGAGCGCCAGGAGGTCTTCGCCACCAAGATCGGCTCCACTCGGCCGGACGAGATGTACATCGTCAGCGGCCACATGGACGGCCTCGGCTACAGCGCCGCGGCGAACGACAATGCCTCCGGCGCTGCCCTGGTCCTCGAAGTAGCACGCATCTTGTGCGGCGCCGACGTCGTCACGGAACGGTCCGTCCGCTTCGCCCTCTGGAACAACGAGGAGACCGGCCTGAACGGGGCGAGGGCCTACGCAGCCCAGCGCGGCCCGCTCCAGGGCAAGGAAGACCCTCCAGGGTCCGGCAAGTACCCCGAGCCCAAGTGGCTCGGCGTGATCGCGCACGACATGATGCTGTTCGATCACGGGATGCCCGGGCCCGACGGCAAGGTAAGCTCGGAGCAGCGGCCCGAAGCCGACGTCAATATCGAGTTTGCCGGGACGTCGAAGATGGCCGCCGCGTCGCAGGATCTGGCATGGGCTTTCAAGAACGCGAACGATCTCTACGCGACCGACTACCCGGCCGTCGTCGGCAACCGGATGAGCAACACAGACTCGGCTGCATTCCAGGATCTCGTGGCGTCGATCAGCCTCCGGGAGGCCGAGCGGCTGTCGCAGGTAGGAGCCGGCTGGGATCCGACCTGGCATCAGCCGATCGATGTGTTCCAGACGTTTTCGGACAAGGACTTCCGGCTCGGACTGAACGCAGCGCAGACGACGCTCGCGGCCATCGCGCAGCTCGTCGGCGCGAAGGTGAAGTAAGCCGCAGCGAGGCTTCGAGAACGCCGGCGCCACGCACCGCGCTTGGGCCAACGCGGGCCCTCTGCCAGTCGGCCCTATATCGGCAGAGCTGCCGTGCGCGCTGCTTGTGCACGGACTGACCCGCGGTGCGGCGCCGGGACGGCATAAGGTACAATTCGCCTTGCTCGACAGGCCCTCTGGCCGCTCCGCGAGCACAGCAACCCGTACAGCAACCGTCATCGGCCGCTTGGCCAATCCGAGGCACCTATGGACTTCGATCTGCCCAGGGACGTGAAGCTGGTCCGTCAGAGCGTTCGGGAGTTTGCCGAGGGCTGCATCGCGCCGCTCGTTCCGTCGATGGAGGAGAACGACGAGTTCCCCCCGCAGCTCGTCCGGCAGATGGGGGATCTCGGCCTGCTCGGCCTCGTAACCCCGCCCGAATACGGCGGGTCGTCGCTCGGCTACCTGGCCCGGACGGTTGCCGTGGAAGAAGTGAGCCGCGTTTCGGCGGCGGTGGGAATCGCGCTGCAGGTCCACCACATGGAGACCTCCGCCCTCGGCGAGTTCGCGTCGCCCGAGGTCAGAGCCCGCTACCTCCCGTCTCTCTGCCGGGGCGACTTCCTGGGCACGTGCGCGATAACCGAGCCGACCGGCGGCTCGGACCTGCTCGGCATGACCAGCACGGCGCGGCCGGTCGTCAGCGGGTACGTCCTGAACGGCCGCAAGTGCTTCATAACCAACTGCCATCTTGGCCGCGCGCCCCTCGTGGTCGCAAAGACGGGCGAAGGGCCGAAGGGCCTGAGCGCGTTCGTGGTCGACAGCAGCACCACGGGTTTCTCGGCTGGCAGGCACGAGAGGAAGATGGGGCTTCGCGGGTCGGACACGGGCGAGCTGGTATTCCACGAATGCCACGTGCCGCGGGAATCGCTCGTGGGCAACGAGGGCGAGGGCATGACGGTCGCCCTAAAGACCATCTCGGAGGTAGGGCGGAGCGGGATGGCCGCGACGGCCCTGGGCATTCTCCAGGCGTGCTACGACGAGGCGGTGAAGTTCGCGCGCGAGCGCACGCTCTACGGCCGGCCGATAGCCCAGCTCCAGGCGATCCAATGGAGCGTTGCGGACATCTACGCCGAACTCGAGGCCTCGCGCCTGATGTGCTACAGGGCGGCGTGGCTGAAGGATCAGGGCCGCGAGTGCGCCGTCGAAACGACGCTCGCCAAGACGTACGTCACCGAGGCTGCCGTGCAGGCGGCCAAGAAGGCGGTTGAAATCCACGGCGGGTGCGGCACCATGCTCGAGTACCCCGTGCAGCGGCTGTTCCGCGACGCGATGGTGTGCGTGTCGGCCGGCGGCACGAGCGAGATCGGCAAGATCGTCATTTCGCGCGCGGCACTCGCATGACGGCTGCCAAACGACCTGCGCGAAAACACGGAACCACACCTGAGAGGCCATCGATGCCACCCCTTGAGATCGTCGTCTGCATCAAGCCCGTGCCCGATCCTAAGCGCTGGAAGAAACTGGAACTCGACCCTGAGACGATGCTCCTGCGCCGGACGGCAATCCCGGCCGTCATGAACCAGCTCGATCGCAATGCCGTCGAGCAGGCCGTGCTGCTCAAGGAATCACGAGGAGCCACGATCTCGGTCCTCACGATGGCGCCGGCCTCTGCGGACGAACAACTCCTCGAGGCGATTGCGATGGGGTGCGACCGGGCATATCTCGTCTCCGACAAGGCCGCCGCCGGCGCGGACACGCTCGCGACCGCGAGAGTCCTCTCCGCTGCTATCCGCCGGATCGGCAGCTTCGACCTGGTCTTCTGCGGCGCGTACTCGCAGGACGGTAGCACTTCGAGCGTCGGCCCTCAGGTCGCGGAGCTCCTCGGCCTCCCGGAATTGACCTACGCGGTGGGCCTCGACGTGGAAGGATCTGTCGTGCGCGCGCAGTGCAAGGTCGAGAACGGAGAGGCGACGTACGAGGCGGGCCTCCCCGCGCTCGTCACCTTCGACCGCGAGGCGAACGTCCCGCGCCCGCCCACGATGACCGGCATCATGCGCGCGAAGCAGGCCGAGATCGTGTGCTGGACAACGGCGGACCTCGGCCTTCGGCCGGAAACCGTCGGGCTGGCCGGTTCGCCGACGCAGATGCTGAACGTCTTCAAGCCGGCAGTGGGTAGAAAGGGCGAGATGCTCCAGGGCTCGCCCAACGACGTTGTGGCCGCGCTCGTCTCGCGCCTTCGCGCCGACGGGGCAATCCCGAACTTGAGCAGGACTGAGAGTCCGAACCTGAACAGGACTGAGCACTGAGGGCTGAGGACTGAGTCGACCTCATACCCCAGTTCTCATGCCTCAGTCCTGGAGGTACTGCAATGACTGACAGCTCCGGCCCGATCTGGATCTACGTTTCGCACGAGGACGGCAGGGTCAACCCCGTTTCGATGGAACTCCTGGGCAAGGGCCAGGCGCTCGCCGAACGTGCGTCTGCCGCGCTCGAGGCCGTCGTCATGGGCAGCGGTCTCGATGCAGTCGTCGCGGGGGTGCTGAAGGCAGGCGCCTCCACGATCCACGTGGTTGACGATCCCGCGCTGAAGGACTTCTCGGCGGCGGTTTACGCCTGGGCACTGTCGGAGCTGGCCCGGGCCGACAAACCGCAGGCAATCCTTCTGGGCGCCGACTACGCCACCGCCGCGCTGGCGGCGCGCGCCGCGGCCCGGCTCGGCACAGGCCTCAGCACCCACTGCGTGGACTTGAAGTTCGAGGGCGGCCTGCTCGTCCAGACGGTTCCAGGCTTCGGCGGGCAGCTGATGGCCAATATCGTATGTCCGGCCGCCCGACCTCAGATGGCGACGGTTACCGCCGGAGTGTTCAAGCCGCGCCCGGTCGCCTCGCCTGCGGTTGTGGGAACGCGGAAGCTCGCCGTGCCGCCCGACCTGCGAGGGGCGCGTCTGACCGGAAGGCGCCGCGCGGAGCCAGGCAAGGGCGCCTCGCTGACCGAGGCCGACGTGGTGGTGGCCGGCGGCTACGGAATGGGATCGAAGGAGGGCTGGGCGCGCCTCGAGGCCCTGGCCCGGGCCCTCGACGGCGTCGTTGGAGCGACGCGCCCACCGGTGGATGAAGGCTGGGCGACGGCCGATCAGATGATTGGGGCGAGCGGCAAGATCGTCGCGCCGCGTCTTTATATCGGTGCCGGGATCTCGGGCATGATGCACCATGTCGTAGGGATCCACGGCGCCAAGACCATTGTCGCGATCAACAACGACCCGCGCGCCGCCATCTTCACGATGGCGGACTACGGGATCGTCGGCGACGTGGCCGAGGTAATCCCGGCCCTCGTCGAGCGGCTCACGACCGGCGAGGCGATGGCCCCGCGGATCGAGCCGCCGGACCATACCAAGCCGCCTGAGGCATTCAAGCAGAGCCTCCGCCAGCTCAAGCCGAACATGTACAAGCGAGGCCGACTGATCGAGGATCCGGTGGAGGACCCCGCCACCAGGCGCACGGTCGAAGGCCACGCGCAGATCTTCGAGGCGGCCCGCGACCCCCGGTACCAGGACATCGTCACGACCATTTCGCACCTGACGGGCAAGCGCGTGTCGAGGTACCTGTCGATCATCCGTTCGCCCGAGGATCAGATCGCGAACAGCCGGTTGAAACGCCTCATGTTCCAGCTCACCGGGACCTGCACCGGCGGCCGGTGTGCAGGCTGGGCCGCCATGAACGCCATGTGGTCGACGACGTGGGACATCGACCACGATCGGGGCACCGACTACCACGACCGCTTGAAGGCGTGGCTCATGGATGCGCAGGAGCGCGACATCACGTGCGCCGGCGCGCTGACGGACCCGAAGGGGCTGCGCCGGCTGCCGCCGTCGCGGCAGCCGGACCCGGACATGTACCTCCGCATAGTCAAGCGGACCCCCGACGGCATCGTCGTGCGCGGCGCGAAGGTGATGATCTGCGGCACGGCCGCCGCCAACGAGATCTTCGTCATGCCGGGCGGAAGGTTGAAGCGAGAGGACGCGGACTACGCGGTTTCGTTCGCTACACCCAAGGACGCCCAGGGCATCACGATCGTCGAAGCCCGCCACCCGTCCGACGACCGCGAGCTTGCCGACGGGTTCGACAACCCGGTGGAGCGCGGCGGGATAACGCAAGCCTACATCTTCTTCGACAACGTATTCGTGCCCCGCGCCCGGGTCTTCATGAACGGCGAGTACTCCTATGCCGGGGACGCGGTCTTCCGTTTCACCCTCCCGTACCGCTCGGCCATTGGCGCCTGCGTCGCAGGCCAGGGCGACGTGATGGTTGGAGCAGCCGTCCTGATCGCTAGGGCCAACGGGCTGGACGAGAAAGTGTTTCGCGACAAGCTGACGCAGATGATCGTGAACAACGAGACCACGTTCGGCCTCGGCCTGGCGGCCGCGGTGATGGGGACCCAGCACCCTTCGGGCAGCTGGCTCCCCAACCCGAAGCTGGCCCACGCGAACAAGGTTCACGTGGCAACGCTCCCCTACGAGACCAAGCGCCTCACGCAGGAGATCGCGGGCGGCATAGCAGAAACAGGCTGCATGCCCTCGTACGAGGATTTCGTGGACGGGCGCTACGGGCACCTGATTCAGAAGTATCTCAAAGCGAACGCTCCGGCGGAGACGAGGATGCGCATCGCGCGTCTCATCGAATGGCTCACGATCGGGGCCGGCGTCCCAGGGTGCATGCACGGAGGCGGATCGCCCGATGGCGCGCGCATGGTGGTCTTCGGCGAGGCCGATTTCGACGGGATGATCGACGCGGCGAAACGGATCGGCGGAATCTCGGACATCTCGCTCGCCAAGCCGCCGGGAAAGTGAAAGCGGAAGGACTTTCAGATTCCCTTCAGTCCTCGGCCCTCCTTGTTCAGTCCTGTCGAGGTTGAGACAGCAGCGCCACCGCGTTGCCGCCCCTGATCCGCTCCTTGACGTCTTCCGTGGCGTCGATCTGCTCGATGCTCCGCTTCATCGAGGCCAGGCTTCCGATCTGATGCGGGTAGTCGCTGCCCGCGAGGATGCGGTCGGGCCCTGCAAACGCTATCGCGAGCCCCAGCGCGACAGGATCGAAGTTGACCGTGTCGTAGTAGAAGCGCTTCAGGTACTCGCTCGGCGGCCGGTCGATGTGCGCGCGGCATTCCTTGAAGGCGTGGAAACCGCGGTCCAGCCGCTCTGCAATGTACGGAATGGCGCCGCCGAGGTGACAGAGCGCCCAGCGGATGCGAGGGAAACGCTCCGGGATGCCGGCGAACACCAGGTGCGCGGCCGCGAGCGTGGTGTCCATGAGGAACCCCACGAGCGGCATCAGCCAGTACTCGGTCATCGCCTCGACGCTGACCGGGTGGTTCGGGTGGATGTAGAGCACCGCTCCGAGGTCGTTTGCGACCTCGTAAAGTGGAAGGAAGCGTGCGTCTGCCAGCGGCACACCGTTCACGTTGCTGAAGAGCATTGCGCCGGGCAGGCCAAGCACCTTCACCGCCCTTTCGAGTTCCCTGGCCGATGCCCGAGGGTCGTTGAGGGGCAGGGTGGCGAGCGCACCAAAACGGCGTCCGCGCTCCCGCACGATCGCGGCGAACTCGTCGTTCACCAGGTTCGCCAGCTCCAGCGCCATGTCACGCGTCTCCACGTGCGTCCCTGGCGTCGTCAACGTCAGGATCTGGCGATCGACGCCGTGTTCCGCCAGAACCTGTTCGCGATAGTCGATGTCGCGGTGGCCCCTTACGACGATGTTGTAGTCCCCCGGGTAGTGGAGCAGCGGGTTGCCTTCGGCGTCCACGCCGACCTTGACGGCTGTCGGCCTGGAGCGGAGCGCGTCGAGGTAGGCCGGCGGGTAGAAGTGGTTGTGCAGATCGATGGTTGCCACGGGTCCTCCAATGTTCACGCGCGCAGCGCGGTCGGGCCGCTAGGCGCGCGGCCGAGATAGTACAACGGCAGGCCCGCGAGCACGAGCCCGAGCCCGATGAGCCCATCCATCGGGTCCGCCAGAAGCCGGTCCATCGCAATCGCGCCCGCGACGAGGGCGAAAAGGACGGGGACCGCGGGGTACCCGGGCACCTTCATCCCAGCCGCGTACCCGGGCTGGCGGCGGGCAGCCATCAGGCCGACCGCCATCAACGCGAAGAAGATCCACTCGGTGTAGACGACGCGGGTGAAAAGTGCGCGGTAGCTGCCGGTCGCAACGAGGGCCGACGTCCATCCCGCCTGGAGCACTATGGCCCTGTGCGGCGTGCGGTACCTGGGATGCACGGCGGCAAGCCACGACAGCCACCGGTAGTTCGAAGCCATGCAAAAGTAGACGCGGGGGCCGAGGAGCACGATGCCCGCCAGGGCGCCGAAGGTCGAGAAGACGACGAGCGCCGACATGAGAGCCCCGCCGCCCGAGCCGAGGACTGCGTCGGCGGCATCCGCGGCAATCCGCGTCGAGGCCATGACGGCATCGAGCGGAAGGACGTAGAGGTAGACGATGTTCAGCAGCACGTAGCAGGCCGTCACGATCGCAGTACCGATGATGAGGGCGGCCGGAATGGTGCGCCGGGCGCTCTCGGTTTCTCCCGCCACGTAGGTGACCATGTGCCACCCGCCGAAGGCGAAGAGCCCCGCGGCCACGGCGCGGGGAAACTGCCAGGGCTGAGCGGAAGCGACGGCGGCGGACTGGAAGTGCGGGCGACCGGACCCGAGCAGGAATCCGAGGCCTATCATGAGAGCGATCGCCGCGAGCTTGCCGAGCGTGAAGGCCGATTGCAGCCGGCTGCCGTGCTTCACACCCACGTAATTGATGGCCGAGAGGACGAGGACAGCCGCGATGCCAGTCAGGCGCAGACCTGTATCGGAGAGCGGCACGAAATAGCCTACGTAGCGGGCGAAGATGACTGCGATGGCGGCGATGATTCCCGAGTGCATGCTCCAGAACATCGCCCATGCCCAGAGGAAGCCCGCAACCGGTGACACGGTTTCGTTGAGGAAAACGTACACGCCGCCCGTCATCGGGTAGGCCGAGGCCAGCTCGGCGCAGATGAGCGCCCCGGCGATCGTCAGCAGCCCCGCGACTGTCCAGGCGGCCAGCAGGCCGCCAACCGACGGGACGGCCCCCGTCATCTCGGACGGCTGCACGAAGATCGACGCACCGATGATGGTCCCGACGACCATCGCGGTCGCGTGAGGCAGTCGGAGGGAGCGCCTGAGGTTCGTATCCGGCATGTCGGCCATCCGGTGATGATAAGGGTTCAGGGACGCGATTGACACCCGCCGTCCGGCCGGGATCGGCCGTGCGGCCGGGGCGCCACGCCGCGGGCCTGTCGTGCTATCCTCCCGAGTCGGGCCCCGGCTTTCCCGCGGGACTGGGGCGTTGACCCGGTTCGAGACTGCCGCCCGGCAGAGCCAGAGGAGAACACATGGCGTTCTTTGCAGCCTTTCTGAAGATGGCCGACCCCGAGAAGAGCGCACGCTTCCGCCCGGACCACAAGGCGTTTCTCGAAGCGCGCGAGAAAGAGGGCAAGATCTTTGCGCGCGGCCGGTTCTCGGACGATGCGGGCGGACTGGTGGTCTATGTGGCCGACTCGCTCGATGAGGCGATGGCCATCGCTCAGAGCGACCCGTACATCGTCAACGGCGCTCGCACCCTCGAGATGCATCCGTGGGAGATGAAAGTCAGCCCTATGCAGTCTTGAAGTAGTGCGCCTCCGGGTGGTGGACGATCAAAGTAGCTGTAGACTGCTCGGGGACCAGTTGACCCGCTGAGGTCAGGCTGAGCCCGAGCGCCTCGGCCGGCAGCAGGTCGAAGACGAGGCGGTGCTGCTCGACATCGGGCAGCGCGCCGAAGCCCCAGGCGAACCTCACGCCGCGCCCGGCGTCGAGACCGAGCTCCCGGGAGATACGGTCGTAAACCAGCTCCGTCGCCGCTTCCGCGGTCCGGACCGCGAGGCCGTGCGAGAAGTATGCCTCGCTGTACTCGTCCCGGCTGTCCATCCGGTCGAACCGCTCCGTCGCCCCCGGCCCCACCGTCACTACCTCGAAAGCAACGACGTCATGGCCCGGGTCGCCGGACGGCAGGAAGTAATCAGCGAGGCACAGGTACGGTTCCGACTTCTGGCGCGGGAAGGTGAATCGCGCCCGCAGCAGGTCGCGATCGTCCGGGTCGAAGACGAGAAGGTCGTTGCCCTCGGACCGCGCCGGGAAGTAGCCGTAGACGGCCTTCGGCGCCAGCCATCCCTCGCTGGCAGCGTCTCGTTTCATTCTCTCGAGGCGCTCGGCGAACTGCGAACGAAGCTCCTCCCACTCGGCGTCGCGCTTCTTGCCGCCGCCCCATGACACGCGGAACAAAAGGGTCTCGTTGAGGCGCGCGAAGACCTGCTCGAGCGGAAGAGCCTCGAGCGTGCAGGCGCCCCAGAACGGCGGACGCGGCACCTGCTCGGCCCGCGCCACGACGGCCGACCTGCGCGAGCCGGCGGCCGGCCGATGAGCGGGAGGCTGACGCTGTTCTATCGCACGCCGCTCCCGCTCCAGGAGCTCGGAACGGCTCGCAGGATCCACCAGGCGATCCACGATGTCGAGTCCCTCGAAGGCATCTTTGCAGTGGAAGACCCCGCCAGAGTAGACGCTGCCCGCGTCTGTGACGGCGATCTCCCGCGCGAAGTCGGGCTGTATTGCCGCTCCGCCAACGAGGATCGGAACCGCAAGGCCCCGGCGGCCCGCTTCTCGTACAACGAGTGGCATCTGTCGCGAGGTGGAAACTAGCAGGGCCGACAGGCCGATGGCGGTCGCGTCCAGCTCGGCCGCCCGCTCGACGATTGCTGCCGCAGGCACCTGCTTGCCCAGGTCCTCCACGGCGTAGCCGTTGTTTGCCAGGATCGTCTTGACAAGGTTCTTCCCGATGTCGTGGACGTCACCGTAGACAGTCGCCAGGACCACCTTTCCCTTCCCTGCTCCTTCGACCCGCTCGAGGTACTTCTCGAGCCGCGAAACGGCTCGTTTCATCACCTCGGCCGACTGGAGAACGAACGGGAGTATGAGCTCCCCGCATCCGAACTTCTCGCCGACCTCCTTCATCGCCGGTAGCAGGATCTCGTTCAGGATCGAAAGCGCGGCCACCGAGGTCTCGGGATTGGGATAGCTGTAGCCGGGCTGCGCGAACGGGTCCTCGATGCCCGTGGCTGCCCGGACACGCTCGGCCACGAGCTGGTCGATGTCGGCCTCGCACCCGTCGGCCTGCCGGTGCAGGATTCGCCAGCCCATCTTCTCTTCGAGGCTCATCCTCGCCGTCGGATCGGAGACAGCCGACTGCCTCGTCTTCTGTCCCTCGTAGAATGCGATGAAGCGCGCCGCCGCGTCGTGCCTGCGGTTGAACAGAAGGTTTTCGGCGAGCTCCCGCTGATCGCCTGGGATGTCCGGGTACGGCGTTATCTGCTTGGGGTTGACGATGGCCATGTCGAGGCCCGCCTGCACGGCGTGGTACAGGAACACGCTGTTCAGGGCCCACCGGGCTGCCGGCTTGAAGCCGTACGACACGTTCGATACGCCGAGCGAAGTCAGGACGCCAGGCAGTTCGGCCTTGATTCGGCGGATGCCCTCCAGGGTCTCGACGGCCGTGTTCGCGCTCTCGGGATCGCCCGTTGCGAGCGTGAATGTCAGGGGGTCGAACACCAGCGCATCGGGAAGGATCCCGTACTCGCGGGTCGCGATGTCGTAGATGGCGCGCGCCACTTCCAGCTTGCGCTCCGCCGTCCGCGCCATGCCGCGCTCGTCGATCGTGAGCGCGATCATCGCGGCGCCGTAGTCGCGGACCAGCGGCAGCATCTGGTCGAGCCTCTCCCTCCCGTTCTCCATGTTGACCGCGTTTGCCACGATCCGCCCGGGCGCGGCCTCGAGCGCCACTTCAAGCACGTCGGCCTCGGTCGTGTCGATCACCAGCGGCGCCGGCACCGTCTGGCTCAACTTCTTGACGACCTGCGACATCAGGTACGCTTCGTCGCGCCGCTCGGTCATCGCAACGCAAACGTCGAGCGTGTGCGCGCCGCCGTCGATCTGTTCGCGCGCAAGGGCGGCGATGCCGTCGTAGTCCTCTGCGAGCAGCATCTCCTTCATCTTCTTGCTGCCCTGCGCGTTCAGACGCTCGCCGATGAGCATCGGCCTCGGGTCCTGCACGAGGCTGACGGCCGTCATGCCGGACGAGACGAGGGGCAGCGGCGCCTGGACGCGAGGCCGCGGCTTCAGCTTCCCCACGCGGGCGGCGAGGGCCCGGATGTGGTCCGGCGTGGTACCGCAGCATCCGCCAACCGCGTTCAGGTGAAACCTCTCGGCGAAGTCGCCGAGCTCGCGCGCGAAGTCGGCGGCCTTGAGCGGGTAGACCGCCTGCCCGCCAACGTTCTCCGGCAGGCCGGCATTCGGCATGCAGGAAACGGGGCGCGACGAGTGCTCGCCGAGATAGGCGAGCGCGGCCCGCATGTGCTCAGGGCCGGTCGAACAGTTGATGCCGACAACGTCCACCGCCATGCGTTCGATGGTGGCCAGGACTGCGCCGATGTCCGTTCCGAGCAGCATCCGGCCGTTCGTGTCGAGCGTGACCTGGACCTGGAGCGGGATCCTGCGGCCGGTGCGCGCAAAGGCGTCCTGCACGCCGAGAATCGCTGCCTTCACCTCGAGGATGTCCTGGGAGGTTTCTACGAGCAGCAGGTCAGCGTCGCCTTGTATCAACGCCTCGGCCTGCTCACGAAAGACGTCCGCCAACTCTGCGAACGAAACTTCCGAAAGCTCCGGATCGGACGACGAGGGCAGCTTGCCGGTAGGACCCATGCTGCCGGCCACGAAGCGCCGCCTCCCGTCTGCCTCGAAGCGATCGGCGACGCGCCGCGCCAGCCTTGCCGCCGCGCGGTTGATCTCGTGCACGCGCTCCTCGAGCCCGTATTCCGCCATCGTGATGCGGTTCGCCCTGAACGTGCACGTCTCGACGACGTCGCAGCCGGCCTCGAAGTACGACGCATGGATCTTCTCGATTACCTCGGGCTTCTGCAGGACGAGGTAGTCGTTGCACCCGGCGTACTTCTCGCCGCCGAAGTCCTCTGCGGTCAGGTTGAACTGCTGCACGAGGGTGCCCATCGCTCCGTCGAAGACGACGACCTTCTCGGCGAGCGCGTCCAGGTACCTTCGGTCGCTGTACTCGGCCGGGGCCGCCGGACGGGGCTCCCTCTTTCGGCGCGTCCGCACGGAGATGATTTCCGCGCCGCTTCCGGCGGAAGCGGAAGCCGCCGCCGGCACCTCGCGGATGCCCGATTCCGCGACCAGCCTGGGGACGATGAGCTCCCAGCCGACCGCCATGATGTGGATCCCGCGAACAGCGGGAAGGCGCCGCACCCGTTCGATGATCTCGAGCGCTATCTGCACGCCTTCTTCCTGGGGCGAACGTGATGCCTCGAGGCGCCTGATGAGGGACTCGGGCACCCTCACGCCCGGCACGGAGTTGATGATTCGGGCCGCGCGCGCACTGCGCACCGGGGTGATGCCTGCCAGGAAAAAAGCTGTCCGAAGAGCGCCAGCCTTGTCGAGCGCCTCGAGGTATGCTTCGAAGGCATCCACGTCGTAGACCAGGTTGCTCTGAAAGAACTGCGCGCCGGCATTCGCCTTCTTGAGTTCGCGGAGCGCCTGGATGCGCGGCGTCGAGGCCGACGGCGAGGCGGCTGCCCCGAGAAAGAGGCGCGGCGGGCTGGCTATGGCGCGGCCGTCGAGGTACTGGCGAAGGTCGCGCATGCGGCGCAGGATCCAGAGCATCTGGATCGAGTCCATGTCCCAGGTGTCCAT
Organism: Vicinamibacterales bacterium; assembly: GCA_041947015.1. Taxonomy (GTDB): domain Bacteria; phylum Acidobacteriota; class Vicinamibacteria; order Vicinamibacterales; family Fen-181; genus JBHGBL01. The sequence continues at coordinate 37,713 of JBHGBL010000011.1, read as the reverse complement.
CCGCCCCTTCGGGCCGGGTCCCTGGCGCGGGTGATCGCCGGTCAGGCACAGGACGTTGCGGATCCCGAGCGCTGCCGCGCCGAGCACCTCTGCCTGAAGCCCCATGCGCGTCCGGTCGCGCGCCGCAACCTGCATCACGGGCTCGACGCCCTGCGCCAGTGCGAGAACCGAGCAGGCCAGCGACGACATGCGCGGCGTCGCCGACGGGTTGTCCGTGAAGTTCGCGGCGTCGATGTAATTCCGGATGATCTCGAGGGTACGCGCCAGCTCGTCAGGGGCTACCGACAGCGGCGGCGCCACCTCGGAGGTGACCACGAACCGGCCCGACGCGAGCTTCTCCTCGAGCGACGATGCAGGCGGGTGCGGCGCCGCCGGGTGAGGCTTGCCGTCGCCCTGCCACCACCACGGCTGCCTGATTTCCGTGAAGATCGAGTCCCAGAACTCGCGGCGGGCCTGTCCGCCGGATACGAACGCGCGAACAAGAGCACCGTAGCCGCGCTCGCGGATCTTCCGGACGACCTCGGCCCAGGTGTCGCGGCCGGCACGGTCCCAGTCCAGCGGTGGCAGTACCTCGAGCAGCCGATCCTCGCGGCCCATCCGTTCGGCTCGCTCGTAGATGCGGTGCCAGATGCACGGCCGAGACGGATCGACATAGCATCCTTCGGGGGTCGAGCCGCCGCAGGGGCCGTTCCGGAGCCCCTTGGGGCATTCCATCGGGCAGATGAAAGCGGTCTCCTGGAGGAGGCAGTTTCCGCACATCCGGCAGCCGAAGAGCGGGCCCTTGACGTGGCGTTCAACGAAAGCCAGAGCCCGTTCAGGAAGCGACGGGCGGCTGAAGGCTCGGTAGGCCGGCTGGTAGCGGCGGCCCGGCGTAAGTCCAGGCATCGGCGAATCCTAAGGGGTCACATTCCGAGTTGCCACTCTTTCACATCTCCACACCTGCCGCCCAGATGACAGCAGCTTCCGCCCGATTTTCGACATTCGAACCGCAACAAGCACGGGGACGAAGTTGCTTGGAAACGCCTCCACACCGCCAATCGGCGCTATCCCCACCATGCCCTTGGCGGCTGCTGGCGGCGGCGCTCGGCCGGGGACTTGCGACGCTCGGCCGACGCGAACTGCTTGGAAGGCAGGCGCATGGAGAATAGCACATGTTTCTGTGGTTCAATGTAAGCGTTCTCGGGAGGCGGAGGTCGGCCATGGCAGCTCATCACGGCAGGGTCCGGGTTGCGTTCGTCGCCACCGCGGCAATATCGATCGCCATGACGGCGGGCTGCGGCGGCGCAGCGGCCAGGCAGGCCGCCGTCCCGGCGCCGGGCAAGGTACTCGACATGACATATCCGTTCGACAGCGAGACCATCTACTGGCCGAACGCGTCCGGCTTCCGCCTCGAGAAGGGAAACTGGGGCCGGGCGGCCGGCGGATACTGGTACGCCTCGAACGGCTACAGCGCCGGCGAACACGGCGGGACCCACCTCGATGCGCCAATACACTTTGCGGAAAAGGGCCTTACGGTCGATCGCATAGCGGTAACGGATTTGATAGGACCGGCCGTGAAGGTGGACGTCACCGCCGAGTGCAGGAAGGACCGCAACTACCTGCTGCAGGTCTCGGACATGGAGCGCTGGGAACGAGCCTACGGCTCGATCCCGCGCGGCGCCTGGGTGATCATGTACTCCGGCATCGGAACTCAGTACTACCCCGATCGCAGGCAGGTTCTCGGCACGGACGTCACAGGCGAAGCAGCGATCCCGCTGCTCTCGTTCCCTGGCTTCTCACCCCGAGCGGCCGAGTGGCTGGTGAAGGAGCGCCAGATCTCGGGCGTGGCAATCGATACGCCGAGCATCGACTACGGGCGTTCGACCGACTTCCGCGTCCACCAGATCCTCTACGGCGCCGGAAAGTTCGGCGTCGAGAACATCGCCAACCTCGAGGTGCTGCCCGATGCGGGCGCCACACTATACGTTCTGCCGATGCTCATCAAGGACGGCACGGGTGCGCCGGCGCGCGTGTTCGCGGTCCTGCCGTAGCGGCCCTCGAGGAAGTCTGCACAAGCTGCTTGCCGGCCGGCCGCCGGTCGCATAGGCTCTCGTTATGTCGGTCTGGCGCCCTGCTGCGATCCTGCCGGCACTCCTGCTGCTCGGGGCCTGCGCAGCCGTCGATCCACGGTTCTCGACGGAAGACGCAGCAGCGCACGTCGAGATGCTCGCGGGGGTCGTCGGAAGCCGCTGGGTGGGCACCGAGGCCAACCAGCGCGCCCGCTCCTACATCGTCGAACAGCTTGGGCGCTCGGGTTTCGAAGTCCGAATCCAGGAAGCCGACGCCTCCAGGCCCGAGCACGGCGTCACAGCCCGCGTCGCGAACATCATCGGTACGAAGCCCGGGCGCAAGCCTGCCGCGATAGCGCTGGTCAGCCACTACGACTCGGTGCCCGAATCTCCCGGCGCCGCCGACGCGGCGCTCGGGGTTGCAGTGGCGCTCGAGGCGGGACGCGTGCTGGCGGCGGTGCCGGACCGCGCGCACACGCTCGTCGTGGCGCTCACGGACGCCGAAGAAGTGGGGCTCATGGGAGCGGCCGCGCTCGTGACCGACCCGGTTTTCCAGGCGGTTCGCGCCTACCTCAACTTCGAAGCCGTTGGAACGACCGGGCCCCCGATGTTGTTCGAGACCGGGCCGGGTAACTCCTGGATCGTCGAAGCATGGGCTCGATCCGTTCCCCACCCGGCGGGCACGTCGTTCGCCCGGGAGATATACAAGGCCCTCCCAAACGACACGGACTTTTCCATCCTGAAGCGAACGGGCGCCGTCGGCCTCAACTTCGCCCCGACCGGAAACAGCCACGCCTACCACACGAAAAACGACCGCCCCGCAGCCCTCTCGCGCAGAACGCTCGAAGAGATGGGTCGGAACGCGGTCGCGGCGGCCGAAGCCCTGGACAGGCTCGACCTGGAGCGGCGCTCTACCGAGGAGAGTGTGTACTTCGCCGTTGAAGGAGCGGCGGCTTTCGCCTTCAGCCCAGCCGTGGCGGAATCGCTCCTGGCGCTCGCCGCGGCGCTCGGCATCGTGGCCTGGGTACGTTTGCTGGCAAGCCTGTGGCGGGCAGACGGAGCACTCTCTACACTCATGGCCGTGCTCGAGGAACTGGCAAGTCTCGCGGCATTCGTGGGTGCGATGCTGGCGGCGGCATGGGCGGTTCGGGCAACGAGCGCGTTCTACCACCCTTGGTACGCGCGGCCGTGGTTGTTCTTCGCGCTGCTGGTCGCGGCCGGTCTGCTGGGTTCCCGGATAGTCACGCATCTGTCCACGGCGCTGCTGCCGGTGCGGTTCACGGGCACACCACATCCAGCCGGCCGTTGGGCTGTCGCCTTCCCTGCATGGATTCTGATCGCGGGCGCGGCATGGTTCTACGCGCCAGGAGCGTCCTACCTGGCAACCGTGCCGCTGCTCGTGGCTTCGATCGCGGCGCTCGGCGTCCCCCCGCGCTCAGGCACCGCGGTCCGGATCGCATCCGTCATAGCGCTCGCGGCGGCTGGGGCTGTCTGCATCCGTCCGGCGGCGATGCTCCTCGGCTTCGCGGTGCCCGCCTTTGGGCGAATCCCGGTCGTCACGCCCTTCTACGTCTACCCGGCCCTGCTGGCGGCGGCCGCGTTGTTTGTCGGGCCGCCGCTCGCGGCGATCGCGGTCCGGGGCAGCGATGTCGCGGGAACCGGGCGGAGGAGGCTCTGGCCTCGTACCGTCACACTTGCCAGCGTCCTCGGTGCTTCCTGGGCGCTCCTTCTTCTCGGCGACGCGTACACTTCCGCCCGTCCGGAGTTACGGGAAGCCAACTACTACCACGACGTCGCAACGAGACGTGCGTTCTGGGAGGTGGGTGGCCGCGAGCCGGGAACCGGAGTTCGGGACATCTCGGGCGCGCCTGCCGGATGGGTCCGCGTATCGGACGCCTTGCTGGCAAGCGCCCCCGTCGGGCGGACGACTGGCGGGCCTTTCGTGCACCGGGCGCCTGCGGCGCCGCTGGCTACTCCTCCAGCGAACGTCCAGGCAACCCTGCGGCAGCAGGGAACGGAGGACGCGGTCTTGGAGGTGACCGTCTATCCGCGCGAACCAGGCCTGGCGGTGACGCTCCACCTGCCGCGAGGCGTCAACCCGATCGACAGCAACCTCGCGGGTGCCGACCGCGGGTCCGGGTGGCGGGCAACATACGTTGCCCCGCCTCCCGAAGGAGTGAGGTTCACGTTGCGGGTCCCGTCCGCCAGTGTGCCGCTGATCTCTGCTGCACGCGTTGTCGTTCGAACATCGGGGCTGCCAGACGGCACGGGCCCGCAGCGGCTTCTTCCGTGGCTCGAGCAGGAACGAACGGCATGGACGGCCCGCAGCGTGTTCGTCCTGCCCTTGACGGGTTTGGACTCTTCGAGCGGACCGAGCAACGAGGACTGACAACACCCCACGTCAGGAGGCTGAGATGCTGAAAGAGTTCAAGGAATTCGCGATGCGGGGCAATGTGATGGACATGGCGGTAGGCATCATCATCGGCGCCGCGTTCGGCAGGATCGTCAGTTCGTTCGTCAGCGACGTGCTGATGCCGCCGCTCGGCCTCATGCTTGGAGGCCTCGACTTCTCGAACCTCTTCATCAATCTCTCGGGCCAGGCGGTGCAGACATTGGCCGAAGCGAAGGAACGCGGGCTTCCCACCCTCAACTACGGGCTGTTCATCAACGCCGTCATCGACTTCGTGATCGTCGCTTTCGCCATTTTCCTCGTGGTGAAGCAGATGAACCGGCTCGAGAAGCAGCCCGAGGCCGCGCCGGTGACGACGAAGGACTGTCCTTTCTGCACCTCGTCCATACCGCTGAAGGCGATGCGCTGCCCGCAGTGCACGTCAGACCTCGGATAGTCGGTGTGAACGCGCGGGAGCGTAAGCTGATGGCAAGAACTCTTCAGTCACGGAAGTAGAGAAGCAGACAAGCGGGACGAGCGCTTCGGATCGAGAGAGAGCGATGGGAAACGGCTTGAAAGGAGTCCGCGTGCTCGGCCGGCTGGGCCTGGGCCGGCCGGCCCTGCGCGCCTGGGCAATGTACGACTGGGCGAACTCGGCCTTCATGACGACGGTCATCGGGGCCATCTTTCCCATCTACTTCCTCGAAGTGGCTTCGGCCGGCATCCCCAGAGCGACAGCAAGCTTCCGCTACGCGGCGGCGACCACCATCGCGCTGGCCATCGTCGCGATCCTCTCGCCGCCGCTCGGCGCGATTGCGGACTCGCGCGGCGTCAAGAAGCGCATGCTCGGAGTCTTCGTGGCGCTCGGCGTGCTCTCGGCCGCCGCCATGTCCTTCATCGGCCACGGCGAGTGGAAGCTGGCTGTCGTCCTCTTCATCGCGGGCAACATCGCCATCTCCGGAGGCTTCGCATTCTACGATTCGCTCCTGCCGCATATTGCCGGCGCTTCGGAGATCGACCGGGTGTCGGCGGCCGGCTACGCGCTCGGGTACCTGGGCGGAGGTCTCCTGCTCGCCCTCAACCTCATTTGGATTCAGTACCCGTCCTGGTTCGGCCTTTCCGGCGCGGAGAGCGCGATCCGGTTGTCCTTTGTCAGCGTTGCCGTGTGGTGGCTGGCCTTCTCGATACCTCTGTTCCGGCGCGTGCCGGAGCCCCCGGTCCGCCTGGAGCCCGGCGAGCGCCCGGCGGCCGACCCCGTGAGGGTCGCCGTCAACCGACTTCGCCGGACTGCACGCGAGCTGGGGTCGTTCCGGCAGGCGGCGCTGATGCTCGTGGCCTTCCTCCTCTACAGCGACGGCATCAACACGATCATCCGGCTTGCTGCCGCCTACGCAACGGAACTCGGCCTGGGCAGGACGAACATAATCGGGGCGTTCCTCCTGGTGCAGTTCGCAGGCATACCCTTCGCGTTCGCCTTTGGAGCGCTCGGCGCGAGGATCGGCGCCCGGGCCGCGATCTTCCTGTCGCTGGTCGTCTACATCGGCATCACGATCTTCGCCTTCTTCTTGCGAACGGCGACACATTTCTACGCCCTCGCCCTCCTCGTGGGCACGGTGCAGGGCGGGAGCCAGGCGCTCAGTCGCTCTCTCTTCGCGACGATGATCCCTGCCCACAAGTCGTCGGAGTTCTTCGCCTTCTTCGGCGTGTTCGAGAAGTTCTCGGGAATCCTCGGCCCGGCACTCTTCGGCGGCGTCCTCTGGCTCACTGGAACCAGCCGGCTTGCCATTCTCTCGGTGCTCGTCTTCTTCGTGACGGGTGCCGTCCTCCTTGCGTTCGTAGACGTCGAGGCGGGCCGCAGGGCAGCGCGCCTGGATGAGGCGAGGACGGCCTTGCCGTGAGATACTGCCCTGATGGGTAGACGGCAGTGCTCGCGGCGCCGCCTCGTGCAATCGCTCTGGCTGCTACTGGCTGGCATAGCGGGCTCCGATGCGGCAGCATCGGCTCAGACCCACGCTGCGGTCGGACTTGGCGTGGCGACTACCATGCTGACAAGCGGGGGACAAGACGTATCGAACCCCGTAGAGGTGGGACCGCTCATCAGGTTGCGCACCGGACCCGGCTTCGGCCCGGCCATAGGGTTCGAGTGGACGCGCTTCGAGCTTGACACGACAATCGCCGGCCAGCGCCTGCCGCTCGGTGTGCTCCGGGTCAAGCCCGTAATGGCTGGCGTCGGGTACAGCCTCGGGCGGGAGCCGTGGCAGCTCTCGCTGACGCTGGTCGCCGGCTACGCTTTCACCGGCCTCGGCGTGAACGAAACGACCCGGGCGATGTACCGGGACAACGTCGGGGCGGCGTTCGCCTCGATCGAAACCTCCGGCTCCTTCGCGTGGCGCGCCCGAGCGAGCTTGTGGTACGACATCGTTCCCCGCATCGGGCTGATGGCCGGTGTTGGCTACATCGACGTTCAGCCGGAGACGAGGTTTGTCACGGACACAGGGGTCCAGCGCGGCCGCGTACGCGCCAGCTCCGTCATCTTCACTGTCGGGGCGGTCTACGGCCTCTTCTGATGATGGCCAGGCGAAGCGGTCGGACCGTGGCTCGGCCGCCCCGTCCACCGCATGCGACACCCCCGGCGGGGGCCTCGCCCAAAACGGCGTTTACCGACCTGTTGGCGGGCCGTCCCGCTGGCGGGGATTGTGCACGCTCCACCTCGGGCGAGCCGGTGTGCGCGCCCGGGCTCGCCAAGATCATCGATGTCGACGCAAGGCGCGCCAGGAACACCGGCGCTGGACGGAACCGCCGGGCGGCGGAGACTAAAGGCGGCAGTCGCGGAACCGAAGCAGTTGGAGGAGACGTCATGCGAATCAGGTCATCTGTTTCAGTGCTGGCCCTCGCGCTGGCGTTGGCGGCGGTTGCCGCGAATGCCCAACAGGTGGCCAAGCCGGCCGCGGACCGCGAAATCGAGAAGCGCGTCAGAAGCGAGATCGCGGACCGCGACATCCCCGGGGTCAAGGTGTCGTCGACGGACGGCGTCGTGACGCTCGCCGGCGAGGTGCCATCGCTTTCGATGAAGAACGAGGCTGCGGAGCGCGCCCGCAAGGTCCGCGGCGTCAAAGAGGTCATCAACAACCTCAGTGTCGCGGCAGGCGGAAGCGACCAGCAGGTGGCGCAGCAGGTTGCCGAACGGCTGATCCGCTACCCGCAGTACACCGTCTTCGACAACGTGGACGTCCACGTCAAGGACGGGGTGGTCACGCTCATGGGCTACGTCACGATGCCTTTCAAGTCCAAGGAGATGGCTGAGCTCGCCAAGAAGGTGAACGGCGTGGCCGAGGTCCACAACAAGATCGAGGAACTGCCGGTTTCGCAGGTGGACGACGAGATCCGGTACGTGCTCGCCAACCGGCTCTACTCGGACCCGATGTTCTCGAACTACAGCATGCAGGCCAACCCGCCGATCCACATCGTGGTGAAGAACGGCAGGGTGACCCTGCACGGATACGTCCTCTCGGATGTGGAGAAGGCCAAGGCCGGTTTCATCGCGAGGGGAGTTTTCGGCGTCATGGACGTGGACAACAGGATCCAGGTCGAGCGCAGCAGGTAGAGGCGGCCGCCGCTGGCGCCCGTCCTCGCCTGCCGCTCAGGCGGCGCGCTTGTTGGAGAGCAGCGTGGCGAGCGTGAGCACCGTGAGTCCCCACGCGAGAAGGAGCAGCGCGTCGAGCCACAGCGCCTCCATCCCCACGCCTTTGAGGAAGATTCCGCGGACTATGACCAGGTAGTATCTGAGCGGGATCAGGTAGGTGAATGGCTGGATCACCTCCGGCATGTTCTCGATCGGGAAAACGAAGCCCGAGAGGAAGATCATCGGCATCAGGAAGAAGAACATCGCCGTCATCATGGCCTGCTGCTGCGTGTGCGAGATGGAGGAGACGAACAGCCCGATGCCTAGGGTGCTCAAGAGGTAGACGAGGCTGAGCGCGAGCAGCAGCGGCAGGCTTCCCCGGAGCGGCACCTCGAACCAGTACACTGCCACCGCGACTACCAGCATGACGTCGGCCATTCCGATGATCGCGTAGGGCAGCAGCTTGCCCACCACCAGTTCCCCCCGAGCGAGCGGGGTCACGTTCAGCTGCTCGAGCGTCCCGATTTCCTTCTCGCGCACTATCCCCATCGATGCGAGCACCGAGGTGATGACCAGCAGGAGCAGCGCCAACACGCCCGGCACCATGAAGAACCGGCTCTCGAGCTGCGGGTTGAACCAAACCCGCACGCGGGCGTCTACAGGGCCGACAACCGGCGCTCCAGGCGGCCGCACGGCCGCGAGGAGTTCCTGAGAGTAGCCGGCCACCAGGTTCTGCGCGTAAGCGAGGGCTGCGGTCGTGGAGTTGGCGTCGCTTCCATCGGCCACCACCTGCACCTCCACCGGCGCTCCATCGTCCACCTGCCTCCCGTAGCCTGTTGGAATCGCCAGAGCCATCCAGGCCTTGTTCTCCTCGAGGTAGGTGTCGATTTCGTTTGTCGTCGTCACCACGTCCACGACGCGGAAGTAGCCAGATACCCTGAACCGCTCGATGAGCTCCCTGCTCCTGGCTGATCTGTCCGCGTCGGCGACGACAATGGGCACTTCACGCACGTCGGTCGTGGCCGCATAACCCAGGACGACCAGCTGCACGATCGGCGCAACGATCAACAGGGGCAGCAGCCGCGGGTTGCGCCTGAGCTCCTGGAGCTCCTTTCGAACGAGAAAGAGAGTGCGCCGCATCAGGCTCGCTCCCTCGCCAGCCTCAGGGCCGACAACCCGATCACCACGACCAGGTAGATCGAAAGCGCCGCGAGCTGCTGCCAATAGGCGTGAATACCGACGCCCTTGAGGACGATCGTGCGCAGCGCGACCAGGAAATACCTTGCCGGCACGATGTGCGTGATCACCTGGATGGCCACCGGCATGCTCGATATCGGAAACACGAAGCCGGACAGCAGAAACGTGGGCAGGAACGCGAGAAGGGCCACCACCTGGAATGCGACGAGCTGCGAATCGGCGATCGTCGAGACGAGGAGCCCGGTGCCGAGCGCGCCCGCGGTGAAGAGGGAGATCGCGAACATGAGCTCGGCCCACGACCCGCGCATCGGGAGGCCGAAAAGGGCCATCGCGACCAGGACTACGCTCAGCGCCGACACCACCGCGATCAGGAAATAGGGGATCGTCTTCCCGACAACGAACGAGAAGGTGTCGATCGGCGCCATGCGCACCTGCTCCATCGTTCCCTGCTCTTTCTCGCGCACGATCGAGACGGCGGTCGACACTGCGCCGGTCAGCATGCTGATGAAGGCAATCAGGCCTGGAACGAGGAAGAGGGCGCTCCTCAGCTCCGGGTTGAACCAGACCCGCGGCACGACCGACACCGGCGGCCCCGCCGCTGCGATACCCGCCGCCTCCACCTGCAGCGAGAGGCTGACGCCGCGAACGATGGCTGTGGCGTAGCCGAGCACGGTCGTCGCAAGGTTGGCGTTGTCGCCGTCTATGAGGACCTGGACGGTGGCAGGCCGCCCGGACTTCACGGCTTCTCCAAGCCCCTCTGGCACGACAAGGGCGGCCCTGGCCTCGTTCGCGTCGAACAGCCGGTCGATGTCCTTGCCCGAACCCGCTTCGGCTGCGAGGTCGAAGTAGCCCGAGTTGAGGAATGCCGAGATCAACGCGCGGCTCTCCGTGGATCGATCGCGGTCCTGAACAGCCAGGCGAACGTTGCGGATGTCGAAGTTCAGAGCATACCCATAGAGGACCAGGAGCACTCCCGGCAACAGCAGGAGGAGAAGCAGTGTGCGCAGATCGCGGCGGATCTGCCGGAACTCCTTTCGCCCGACGGCAAGTGCTTTTCTCACTGCCGCCCTGCCTTCTCGACAACGTCGAGGAAGACGTCCTCGAGCGAGGGCCGGACCGCCGCGATGGCGGTCGCCTCCACGCGTTCATCCCCGAGGCGCGCCGCCATCTCCGCGGTGTCGACTCCCTCGCCGCGCAGGACGGCGTGAACGGCAGTCCCGAATATGCTCGTCTTCTCGACGCCAGGCATGCGGTCGAGGGCGCGCATGATTTCGACGGGCTTCGGCCCGCGTATTTCCACGATCGGGCGGCGGTCGAATACCTGTCGCAACTCTGCGATCCTCCCGATTGCCGCCAGCCGCCCGGCGTGAATCAGCGCGAGGCGATGGCAGTTCTCGGCTTCGTCAAGGTAATGGGTCGTCACCAGGATTGTCACGCCCGACGCCGAGAGCGAGCGGATCAGGTCCCAGAACTGGCGCCGCGAGATTGGATCCACCCCGCCTGTGGGCTCGTCGAGGAACAGGATCGAAGGCTCGTGCAGGATCGCGCAGCCGAGCGCCAGGCGCTGGCGGAAGCCGCCCGGCAGGTCGCGAGCGAGCCGGTCCTCGCTTCCGGCGAGCCCTGCCATCTCGATGACGTAGCGCCGGCGCTCCTGGCGGCGATCGCGATCGAGCCCGTAGATGCCGCCGTAGAAGTCGATGTTCTCGTTCACGGTCAGGAGCTCGTAGAGCGAGAACTTCTGTGACATGTACCCAATCCGGCTCTTCACGGCTTCCGGATCGCGGCCCACGTCGATTCCTCCCACGGTAGCCGTTCCCGACGTCGGGCGCAGCAGGCCGCACAGCATGCGGATGGTCGTCGACTTGCCGGCGCCGTTCGCGCCGAGGAACCCGAAGATCTCGCCTGCCCGGACCGTGAAGCTGACGGCGTCGACCGCCGTGAAATGCCCGAAGCGCCGCGTGAGGCGATCGACGACGATCCGTTCTTCCACCTTCGGCTCCCGGAACTCGGCAGGCATGTCAGCGTCCCAGGGCCCGCTCGAGGCGCGCGGCCGCCATATGAGCGCCGGCCATGGCCCTTGTCCGGTCGAGCTCCGCCTGCAGCAGCGCGACCTCTGCGTCCAGGACCTCGATGTTGGTAGCGATGCCGGCAGCGTACCTGTCCGCTATCATGCGGCGCGCCTCGGAGGCGCTCGCGACAGCATCACCGGCAGCCCTGATTGCCGCAGCCGCTGCCTCGAGGTCCAGCAGCCGCTGGCGTATCTCGACCTCCAGGATGCTGTCGAACTCGCGGAGCCGCGCCTCGAGCGCCTCACGCGTCGCCGTAGCCTCGGCAGCCTCGGCCTTCGCTCTGCCGCCATCCCAGAGAGACCAGCTGACGTTCACGCTGGCGTCCCACGATTCGTGGAACTCGGCGGTCCTCGGGAAAATCCTCGGATTGGGGCGCGCGAAGTCGACGCCTCCGCCAACCGAGACGGCGGGGCGAGAGGCCGCCCGAGCCGCAGCCACGCGCTCGCTCGCGCCGGCGATGCGCCGCTCCAACGCCTTGCGCTCGGGACGCGCCCTGCGAGCTTCGGCCACCAGGGCGTCCACCTTGCCTGCGACGGGAGGCGCCTCGTCGAGCCGGGCTTCGAACTCGACCGGTGTCCCGGGGGGCAGCCCGACCAGCCTCGCCAGGTCCGACGCTGCGAGATCGCGCGAGTTGCGCGCCTCGATGAGGAGCACCTGCTGCCGCGACCGCTGCGCCTGCACCGAAAGCACGTCGCTCTCGGGTATCAGCCCGACCTTCCGCCTGTTCCGAACGTCAGCCAGGTGAGCTTCCGTGCGGACAAGGGCCGATTCCAAGACGCGCGCCGATTCGGTGGCGGTAACGAGGTTCCACCAGGCCCGAGTGATCTCGAGCCGAACGTCGCCGCGCACGGCTGCCGACTCGTTCACCGTGGCTTCGACCTCGGATGCCGCTGCCCGCGTGGACGCCTGAACCCGCCCGGAGGTGTAGACGGGCCACTGGAGATCCAGGCGAGTTCGGAAGGTGTCCGGTATGTCCGGGTAGATCTCGAGGAAGGCGCCGCTCGGCTGCCGGATCCCGAACGCATCCACGTGGTTGGTGCGCGTGTATCCGGCAAGAACGCCAAGCTGGGGCTGGTCAGCCGCATCTCGCAGCCTGAGAGTGGCGCGGCCGGCGGCTTCCCTGGCGCGGTATTCGGCGAGCCGGTGGCTCGCCTCGACGCCGCGCGAAAGGGCCTCCTCGAGGGTCAGCCGCACCGGCTGCGGCGGCTGCGCCAGAGAGACCGTGACAGCCGGCGCGAGAAGCAGGAAGCACGTGAGGGCCGAGACCGTTCGCGTCATGATGATCATCGCTCCCGCGGTACCGCCCGGCTGGACCGAACTTCCGCCAGGCGGCTTATGAAGACGTCTTCGAGCGAAGCAGGGACGACCCGGATGACGGTGGCCTGGACGCCTGCGGACTCCAAAGCCTGGCCGAGCGCAGCCTCGCCCACGCCGTGACCGGGGCCGGTCCGGACGTGTATCCGCTCGCCGTAGCGCTGCACGTCAAGCACCCCGGGAACGGCCGACAGGACTGTGGCGGCGGTCTCCTGGGGAGCCGCAATCACCTCGACGATCGTGCCGGGCAGCCCCTGGCGCAGGCGGTCCGGGTCGTCGAGCGCGAGCAGCCGGCCCGCGTCGAGGAGAGCCACGCGCGAGCACCGCTCGGCTTCGTCCAGGTAGGGCGTGGCCATGATTATCGTCATCCCCTGCGACAGGAATTCGGAGAGCAGCATCCAGAACTCGCGCCGCGACACGGGATCCACGCCGGTGGTGGGCTCATCGAGGATGATGAGATCCGGCTCGTGCACCAGCGTGCAGGCGAGCGCGAGCTTCTGCTTCATCCCTCCCGAAAGCCGCGCGGCCAGCCGCTCGCGGAACCCGGTCAGCCGCATCATCTCGAGCAGCCGGTCGCGGCGCGCGCCGTAGTCGCGGACACCGTGAATCTCTGCGAAGAACGCAACGTTCTCGTCGACGCTCAGATCGCCGTAGAGGCTGAAGCGCTGTGAAAGGTACCCGACGCGGCCCGTGAGCCGGCGGTGATCGCGAACAGGATCGAGCCCGAGGACGGTCGCGCGTCCCTCGTCCACGCGCAGAAGCCCGCACATGATCCGTATCGAGGTCGTCTTCCCGGCGCCGTCGGGGCCGATCAGACCGAACATCTCGCCGGAACGGACGTCGAGCGACAGGCCGTCGACCGCAGTCGAGGACCCGTAACGCCTGGTCACCCTATCGAGAACCACCGCGTGCTGCATGGCCATCACTGCAGCGGGATTTCGGCTTCGACCGGCATGCCCTGCTTGAGGATCCCCTCGCGGTTGTCCGCGGCGACCTTCACGCGGTAGACCAGCTTCGATCTCTCTTCTGCGGTCTGGACGTTTCGCGGCGTGAACTCGGCCTTGGGCGAGATGAAAGTGACCCGCCCCGGCAGGCGGCCGCCTGCGTCGGTGATGATTGTCGCCTGCTGGCTCAGCCGGATGCGCGGCACGACGGGCTCGTCCACGTAGATGTTGGCCCAGGCATGGTCGAGGTCCATGATCACGACGAGCGGGCTGCGCGGCCCCAGGATCTCCCCGGCCTCGGCAAGCTTGGCGCAAACGATTCCGGCCACGGGCGCGGTGACCGTAGCGTCCGAGAGGTTCTGCTCCAGCGTTGCCACCTGCGCGTCGGCCGCGGCGACCCTGGCCCTGGCGGCGTCGATCTCCTCGCGGCGGGCGCCCGACCGCAGCCGTGCGAGCGATTCGTCTGCTGCCCTGGTTCGCTCCCGCGCCGCGGCTACCCGCTGCTCGGCCACGTCCCGCCTGGTCGCTGCGTCATCGCGCTGCTTCTCGGAACCGGAGTTCGAGCGCAACAACGTCTCGAAGCGCTCGAAGTCCGCCCGCGCCGCAGAGAGCTCGGCTTCCGCAGCCGCCAGCTCCGCCCGCGCAGCCGATGCCTGCGCCTCGGCCTGCCGGATGTCTTCGACCCTTGCGCCGGCCAGAAGCAGCCTGAGCTGCGCCTTCGCGCCATCGCCCTCCGCGCGGGCACGGCGCAGCGCCAGCTCGATGTCCACTGTTTCGATGCGGCCGATCACGTCGCCCGCGGAAACGCGGGTGCCTTCGCTCACGCGAAGTTCGAGCAACCGCCCGCCGACCTTCGCGGCCACCTGCACCTCGGTTGCCTCGACGTGGCCCGACGCCCTGACGCTCGCCTCCGGCGCCTGCTCGCGGCATCCGCCTGCGAGGACCGCCAATAGCGCAGTACCCATGAAGCTGGTGACGAGGTAACGATCGTTCATGCGCGATCTCCGGCTGCCTTTTCGGGAGGGCTTTGCGCGGCCAGCCCCCGAATCACTATTGCACGTACGTGGGACACGAAGTCGGCTGTCGTCAGGCGCGCCGCGCTGGCAAGGTCGAACTGCCCCATCGTCTCCCTGAAAGGCCTGCTCACCAGGTAGAAGACGGCTGGCCCGAGGAGAAAGATGTATGCGAGGAACGGGTCGACGTCGATGAGAGCGCCGGCCTTCTTGCCCCTCTCGATGATCGCTGCCACCTTCCGAGGGATTCTCGCGAGAGTCTTCACCGTGTCGGGATCGAGGTGCACTCCGCCGTCGGCAATCTCGCGCACCATTATTCTCGGCATGTCGAGCCTGGCCTGCCCCTCGGCGACGACTGCTTCTACGAAGAGGCCGAGCTGGTGCTCGGCGGTTCCTCCGGCGGCAGGGATGGAGTCGATCCGGTCGTAGAGGCGGTCGAACCACTCGTGCAAGATGTGGGCGTAGAGGCCGCGCTTGCTGCTGAAGTGGTAGTAGATCATGGCCTTGTTGACGCGCGCTCTGGCGGCGATTCGGTCGACGGTTGCGCCGTCGTAGCCGGAAGCGGCGAATTCCGCCGTGGCGGCGGCTACGATGGCGCGCCTGGAATCGCGGGCGGGGGCGGTGCGGCGCGTGCGGGGCGGGGTGGCGCTGGAGCGGGCTCGGCGGGTCGGTTTCTGGCTGCGCTTCAAGTGGTTTCGGCCGTCCTTCTTAACTAACCATTTAGTTAGCACGCGGGCGCGGAGCTGTCAAGCATCTTGCCCGGCCCCGGCCGTTCGAGCGGCGCTGGCGGTCTGGGCGGGCCCGGCTGTCCTCCGGCCATGGGCTTCGGGCAGCAGGCTCCTCATGGGGTCGATGCTTCCTGACCCGTCGGCCAGCGCTGGCGCCACGGGCCGGAAGCGCGGCCACCCTCCCGTCAGGTCAAAGCGTTTCCGCCAACGGCCCCATTCCGGCATAATCTCCCCGACAACCATCTCGATCGGACTCACCATGCGAATCGCCATAGCTGGCGGGACGGGCTTCCTCGGTTCATCGCTCGTGGACCCCCTCGTTCGCCGCGGTCACGAGGTTGTCGTTCTCACGAGGCGTCCCTCAGAGACACCGCCGTGGAGTTTCGGAACGGGCAATCCGTCGCGCGTGCATGTCGCCGGCTGGACGCCCGACGACCTGGAAGACGTATGGGCTCATCTTCTCGAGGGCGCAGACGTCGTCTGCAACCTGGCAGGCGCCTCGATCGGCGACGCCCGGTGGACGCCAGCCCGGAAGAAGGTGATGCGCGACAGCCGGATTGCCGTGACGCGCGGCCTCGTCGCCGCGGCTTCGTCGGTCCCCGCTCCCCCATCCACCTTCATCAGCGCGTCCGGCATCAGTTACTACGGCTCGCGCGGCGACGAGGCGCTTACAGAGGAATCCTCCCAGGGCACGGGATTCCTGGCGGAGCTCTGCGCCGAGTGGGAAGAGGCCGCGCGTGCAGCCGCGTCCTTCGCCAGGGTGGTCATCCTCAGGACAGCGCTGGTCCTCGATCGTGATGGAGGAGTGCTGCCGAGGATGGCGCTTCCGTTCCGTTTCTTTGCCGGAGGGAGACTGGGATCGGGACGGCAGTACGTGTCCTGGGTCCACCGCACGGATTGGGCAAGGCTAGTTTGCTGGCTCGTGGAGAATCCCACCGTGAGCGGCCCGATCAACGTGGCCGCGCCGGAGCCGGTCACGAACGCCGTTTTTGCCCGGGCGCTCGGCCGGGCGCTGGGCCGCCCCTCGATCCTGCCGGCGCCGGCTCTTGCGCTCCGTCTCGTTCTCGGCTCCGAACGCGCCGACGAGCTCCTCCTCGCCAGCAGTCGCATTCTTCCAGCGCGCGCGCTCGAGCACGGGTTCCGTTTCCGATACCCGCACCTCGACAGCGCGCTCGATGCGATCTATCGGAAACCGTTCTGAGAGGTGGGGACAAAGAGCAGTCAGTGAGGGGACCCCGAGGCACCTCTGCGCTTCGTGCCTTCGTGCCTCGTATCTACGTGGCCCCGTGCCCCGCCGATGAGGGCAGAGCGCAACAGCTTGAAAGCCAGCAGCGGGAACCGCCGCAGCACGCGCCGCCGCGCCACCTGATACGGGACCCTTCCCATCGCGTAGCCGACGATCAGGTCCGCCACCTCCGGAAAATCGGCCCCGCCACGAATCACACCGTCCACTCGTGCAGGGTCGAAGAACAGGTACTTCCGGATGAGGACGGAGTCCCGAAGCTCCGTCCCTATCTCCCGCCGCCAGCCATCTGCGTAGGCCGCCACGGCGGGGTGGTCGCGTCCGCCGGCGACCGAGCCGCCGCTCGTCCAACGGGATCTGCCGGCAGCGGCGGAAGTGTCGATGACCGCCCGGGCCGCGAGATCGCCAGACACCATGCCGTAGTAGATGCCCTCCGCCGTGTACCCGTTCACGAAGCCCCCGGCATCGCCCGCCAGGAGCACCCGCCCTCGCGCCGTCACGGGCAACGGGCCTCCTACCGGGATCATCGAAGGAGTGAAATGGGTGCGGCTCGATCTCCCGGCCAGGAGGCCGCGCGACACGAGGTGAGCGACGAGCGCGCGCTGAACCTCCGCGGGCGGTCGGCATTCCCTGCCGCGGTAATCGGACAGCAGCGCGCCAACGCCGACATTGACGTGGTCCTTCTTCGGGAAGATGTAGGCGTAGCCGTCGGCGGCCTCGTGTCCGTACGATACCCACAGTTCACCGGGGTCGGCCGCCCGGAGAACGTCGTTCGGGGTCTCCTCCATCAGGTCGATAGCGACGGAAGCCGCCGCCCAGCGCGGCAGGAATCCCAGCCGCCTGGCAACGACGCCGTGCACACCGTCAGCTGCGATGACAATCGGGGCGCGGAAGAGCGTGCCGTCGGCGGCGCGCAGGGCGACGTGATCCGCTTCGGCGGATACTCCCCTTACCGCGACACCTTCTATCAGGTCCGCGCCCGCCTCGGCGGCAAGCGATGCGAGCAGCGCGTCGAACTCCACGCGCCGGACGAGAAGCACGGCAGGGCCTTCGGAAGCGAGCTGCAGGACTCCGCCCCCGGGCCCTTCGAGCCGCAGCCGGCACGCCGTGTGTGTGGCTATGCGGCCCAGCGCTGGCCTCAAGTACGGGAACCGGTCGAGGACCCTCATGCTGATGCCGCCGCCGCAAGGCTTGTTGCGGGGGAAGCGATGGCGCTCGAGGAGCCGGACGCGAACGCCAGCCGCCGCGAGCCTGCGTGCGGCCGTTGCGCCGGCCGGCCCCGCACCGACCACGATCACCTCGGCATCGAACATGCTCGACGCTCACCCGCCACCTGAATCCGGTTCCCTTCGCGCTGTCGCAGCATTCAGCGTTCCCCGCTGGCCGCGGTCGTCTCTGGCGCGCTCTCCTGCAGCTTCCCCGAGTACTTCAGCATCTGGCGAGTGAGGTCCAGCGGGTAGGAAATCGATACGTCCTCGATGCTGCCGTCGGGCCCGATCACGGCCTCGAGCTCCGGCATCACGAAGGCGGTGTACGACGGCAGGTTCAGCTCGTCCACCCTGGCAACGATCTCGTCCCGGAGCGACGGGTCGAATCGCACCCCGTACGTCTCGACGAGAGCGCGCGCAGCCCGGTAATCGCCCTCTGACTTGATTCTCTGAACCTCGGCCAGCAGCCGTCCGACGCCCTCGCGGAACTGCTCGCGGTCCACCATCGCGTAGTAGGTCTTCCCGTCCCGCCGGCGCACCTCGATGGCCCCGGTGTTGTCGATGAGCCAGTGGACGATCATCTGGCGGTTCCGCATGTGGTCTTCTTCGATCTGCGACCCCGTGCGGACTCTCCGCAGCTGGACCAGCGCGTTCCTCGTGTACGCCTCGTACTCCGCCAGCACGACCTCCTCGTGATTCGTCTCATCGACAAGCCCCAGCTCCACGAGCTTCGGATCGGCCACGAAGTACAGGCCGATCAGGTCCGCGCGCGATTCCTCCAGTGCGGAGAAGTACTCGCGAAGCGCCATCTGCGGGCTGACCTGCAACCGCTCGTTGACCTTGCCCGAGGCGTGCCCGATGACCTCGTGCATGTTCGTCGTCAGCTCGCTCGCGAGGGCGCCCCACTTCTCCGCCCTCGCCGCCTCCTCGTTTGTCCACGAGAACTCCCGTCGGAAAGCCGGTGGAGTGGACTTCTCGTACGCCTCGATCACGTTCGACAGCGAAACCGACTTGCTGCCGACCTTCTCGCGCACGTGCTCGTCGTTCGGCAGGTTTATCCCGACTGGTGTGACCGGCCCGGCTTCGCCGGTCTCGACGACAACGTCGACCGCCTTCGCGCTTATCCCGCGGACTCCCGCCTTCCTGTATTCGACCGCGAACGGCATGTGGTCCTCGAACCACTGGGCCGCCGCGGCGAGAGCCTCGATGCCGCGCGTCTTCTCGCGGTTCACGTAGAAGACGATGGCCTCCCAGGCGCCCTTCATGCTCCTCGCGTCCAGGTAGACCTCGATGAAGCCGTTGATTGTGTCCACCGGCGAGTTGCGGTCTTCGACCCACGCCACGTCGTACGCCCGGCGGTCTTCCGGCTCGCCGGTCCTGTAGAAGCGGACGAGAGCTCTCAAGGCGGCTGCCATCGGCTCGCTCGCCCAGGCTGTCGCGTCCTCCAGGTGCGAGATGATGCGCGCGATCTCGGCACCGTACCTCCCGCCCTCGCGGTAGACCTCCTCGACCATCCGGCTGTCGCGCTTCACCAGCCTCGAGTTGAGCTGATAGCGCTCCTCGAACCCGGCGACGTCGCTCATGGCGACGTTCTCGTAGAGGTTGTTCGCGCTCGCGGCGAGTATGTCTTCGCTCCCGGCCGGACTCTTGCTGGTCACTTGGGGTTCGAAGTCGGGATCGAAGAAGAAAGGGTGCATCCGCGCCAGCATGGCGTCGAGCGTTTCCCCCGGAGCGAGAGGGAAGACTGCCCCCGCGGCGGCGGCCGCCCTCGCAGCCTCCGCGAATCTCACGGGTGCGACCCGGAGCACGAACTTCCGGGCGGTAAGGTTGTTGTACGGTCCGGTGTTGATCCAGAAGAGCTTCGTGTAGCGGTGGATCTCCGCGAGGGTTGCCTCGTCGACGCCGGACCGGTGCGTCAGGATCTGTTCGAGGACCTCGCGCATCACGAGGTTGTGGCGGTACCTTTGATCGTAGTAGATGTCGCGGCCGGCGAGCGCGGCCTGGTACAAGTGCCAGATCAGCATCTTCTCGCGCCGCGGGAGCGAGGAGAAGCCGTCGGCGTAGACCTGGACGACGGCCACATCGTCGACCTGTTCCAACAGGTACGGGCGGGGCTCGGCCATCACAATTCCACTGACTGCTTGTACTCGGCCACCAGCGGAGTCCAGCCCTCGAGATCGCTTTCGATCCGGTCCCGGAATGCGAGCGTCGATGCAGGCTCGCCGTGGACCAGCCAGGCGGCCGACGGCGGGCGGCGGAACCCGCGGAGCCAGCGGATCAGGTCGGCGGAGTCGGCGTGTGCCGACATCGACTCTATCATCGCGATCCGCGCGGCCACCGGAACCATCTGCCCGTGGATCTTGACCTCCTTCGCGCCGGAAACAAGGGCGCGGCCTCGCGTGCCCTCAGCCTGGAAGCCAGTGAAGAGCACGGTGTTCCGCGGGTTGGGCAGAGCCGCCTTCAAGTGGTGCAGCACCCGGCCCCCGGAAGCCATCCCGCTCGACGACAGGACGATCGACGGCGTCCTCGATGCCGAGAGCTCCGCCGACTGCTGGGGGGACGATACGAGCTGGAAACGCGACGTGCAGAAGCGCGACACCTCTCCGTGCGCAGCCCTGACGTCCCTGTCGAGCTCGTTCGTCCTGCTCGAGTAGTGCTGGAGGGCCTCGATGGCCATCGGGCTGTCGAGGTACACCGGCAACACGGGGATCTTGCGCGCCTCCTCGAGCTTCTTGAGCGCGTAGATCACCTCCTCGATCCGCCCGATGGCGAAGGCGGGGATGATCAGCTTCCCTCCGCGCCGCAGCGTGTCGTTCACGATTCCCGCCAGTTCCTCGCCGCCGTCGTCCGGCGGGTGGAGCCTGTCGCCGTAGGTGGTCTCGATTACGAGCACGTCCGCCTGCGGCGGAGGCGCTGGATCGGGAAGGATCGGCCGATTGTAGCGGCCCAGGTCGCCGCTGAAGAGGAGGGTCCGAGGTTTCGCGCCGTCGAGCGTCAACTGCACGAAGGCGGATCCGAGCAGGTGCCCGGAATTCGAGAACCATGCTTCGACGCCCGGCGCGACCGGTATCGGTCGGTCGTAACCGAACGGCTGCAACTGCGCGAGCACGCGGTAGGCGTCGGCTTCGGTGTACAGCGGTTTTGCCGGATCGTGCTTCGTGTAGCCGTACTTGTTCGCGTGCGCTGCGTCTTCCTCGGCCAGCCGGCCCGAGTCGGGAAGGATGATGCGGCACAGGTCCGCCGTACCTCCTGTGCAGAAGATCCTTCCCCTGAAACCGCCGGCGACCAGACGCGGCAGGTAGCCGGAGTGATCGACGTGCGCGTGCGTCAGGACGACCGCGTGGATCCTCGCCGGCTCGACCGGCAGCGGCTCCCAGTTGCGAAGCCTGAGTTCCTTGAGCCCCTGGAAGAGCCCACAATCGACCAGCATCAGGTGATCGCCGTGTTCGATCAGGAACTTGGAACCGGTGACGGACCCGGCCGCCCCGAGAAAGGTAAGTTTCGACATCGGGCTTTCGAGTCTATCAGATCTGATAAGCTGGGCGATTGCCATGAGCCTCGTCCGGGAACTCTCCGCAAGAAAGCGTGTCGTTGCGGCGGAGCTTCGGCCGCCGCGCGCGGAACTGGCGTCTTCCGAGGGCATGGACGCGTGGATCGACACCTATCACGCCGTGCGCCGCCTGACGGGACGCGACGCGTTCGTCTTCCTCACCGACAGCGCCGTCGGCGCCGAAGAGGAGGACAATCTGCGACACCTGGTCGCGAACCTGGGCCCTGATGCGCCCAGAGACCGGGTCGTGCCTTTCCTGACCTCGAAGCATCCGCTCGAATACTGCCTCTCGTACGCTGACCGCGCGAGGCAGTACGGCTTTCCGACCCTGGTCGTGCTCGGAGGCGATCGGCAGCTGGGACCGCCGCGCTCGGTCGAGCACGCCTACCTGCTTCGCGAGGCCATCCGGCGTCGTGACGCCAAGCTCGAACTCGGAGGCTGGGCAAACCCGTACGCGGACCCGGGACGCCAGGTCGCTCACCTCGTGGACCCTCGCTTCACGGCGGAGTTCTTCCTCACGCAGATCGTCACGCACCATTCGATTGCGCCCGTCGAGCGCTTCCTTGCTGAATGCCGGCGCAGAGAGGCTCGGCTGCCCGGTATCTTCGGGGTCTTCTTCTATCGCAGTGCCAACCCGCGCACTCTCGCGACGCTGGGCGCGTTCCTGCCCGTGCCTGCGGAGGCACTCACCCGCGAGTTCTCCTCTGGCGCGACGGCGCAACAGGTGTGTGCGCGAACTCTGCGGGCAATGGCGGATTTGGGCGTCGAGCACTTCTACATCAGCAACCTCCCTCTCATTCGGACGCACGAGACGTTGCAGGAGATCTTGGACCTGGCTGGATTCAGAGGTTGAGGCGAATGGTCTCGAAGGGCTGTATTTCGGCCTGAGATGCGATAACTGACGGAGAGCCCGGTGGACATCGACGGCAAGGTTGCGCTCATTACCGGCGGGAAGCGAATCGGCGCGGCAGTGGCGATTGCGCTGGCATCGCGCGGCGCCGACATCGCGCTCGTCTACAACCGCTCCCGTGACGAGGCAAACGAGACGGCCGCAGAGGTCGTCAAGGCCGGACGCAGGGCCGTCGTCGAGCAGGCCGACCTTGCCGATCCAGCCAGCTGCAGGTCCGTGGTCGGCCGCGCGGCGGCCGCTTTCGGTCGCCTGGACATCCTCGTGAACATGGCGTCCCTGTACATCCAGTGTCCGTTCGCAGCACTCACCGCCGACGACTTCGACCGCACGCTCGCGGTGGACCTGCGGGCCGCCTTCCTCTGCTCGCACGCCGCTGCCTCGCACATGCGAAGGGCGGGAGGCGGGCGGATTGTGAACTTCTCTGACTGGCTGGCACGAAGCGGGCGGCCCCGATACACCGGCTACCTGCCGTACTACGTTGCCAAGATGGCCGTGATCGGGTTGACCGAAGCCCTCGCCCTCGAGCTGGCAGCCGACGGGATCCTCGTAAACGCCATTGCCCCGGGGCCGATCCTCGCACCTCCGGGGATTCCCGGCGACGAGTTCGAGGCGGTCGAGAAAGCCACCCCGTTGGGACGGTGGGGAGGCCCGGACGAGATAGCGAAAGCCGTGGTCGCCCTCGTCGAAAGCGATTTCATGACGGGCGAGACCCTGCGCGTGGACGGGGGGCGGCACGTCAGGTAGACCAGAAACGGACTGTTGGCTATCCTTCCAGGTCATCTGCCATGCGCCGAAGGCAACTCTCACCGCCCCAGGTCCTCGCAATCAGCATCCTGGGCCTGGCCGTGGCTGGGGGGCTGCTGCTGGCTCTCCCGGCAGCCGCCGCACCCGGTCGTCACGTCTCCCCCCTCGACGCGTTCTTCACATCGACGTCGGCGGTCTGCGTGACGGGGCTCATCGTGATTGACACTCCGAAGGACCTTTCACCCTTCGGGCAAACAATCCTCCTGCTCCTCATCCAGGTCGGCGGCCTGGGCTACATGACGATCACAGCCCTCGTGGCGCTGGCGCTGGGCAAGCGAATCAGCCTCGAGGAGAGGCTGAGCCTCCAGGAAACATTGAATGCTTACTCCAGCGAGGGTCTCCTCCGCTTCGCTGGTATCGTCGCCCTGATGACGCTGCTCTTCGAGCTCGCAGGCACAGCTCTACTCTCCATCAGATGGATGCCGCAGTTCGGGCTCCGCCAAGGAGGCTTCCTGGCCCTCTTCCACGCCGTCTCGGCGTTCAACAACGCCGGGTTCAGTCTTTTCTCGGACAACTTGATGGGCTACCGGTCCGACCTCTTGGTGAACCTGACGATCACGGGCCTCATCATCGCTGGCGGCCTCGGCTTCTTCGTGCTGGCCGACCTGCGAAGGGGCAGGCGGTGGGGACGCCTGTCGCTTCACACACGCTTCGTGCTGGTTGTCACAGCCATGCTGATCGCGGGGGGCACCGCCGGGTTCTACCTGTTCGAACGGGCGAATCCTCAGACCCTGGGAGGACTGGGAACCGGTGATGCGGTCCTTGCCTCCTACTTCCATTCAGTGTCCGCCCGGACCGCAGGGTTCAACACGGTCAACCTCGGCGCGGCCGCGCCCGCAACGCTCTTCCTGCTGATAACCCTGATGTTCATAGGCGCATCCCCGGGTGGCACCGGGGGAGGCGTCAAGACGACGACTTTCGGGATTACGATGGCGTCGCTGTGGGCGACGGTGCACGGGCAGGCCGATACGGTGATCTTCAAGCGGCGAGTCGCGCCGGCGATCGTGGCGAGGGCGTTTCTCATCTCTCTGATTGCTTTCCTCGCCCTGAACGTCGTGGCGATAGCGATCCTCGTCACTGAAGGCGGCGCCCTCGACCGCGTTCTCTTCGAGACCACGTCGGCTTTCGGCACGGTCGGCCTCTCGACCGGCGACGCGAGCGGCATCCTCAGCATGGCGGGAGGCTTCTCGCCGGTCGGCAAGCTGCTGATCATGCTGATGATGTTCATCGGAAGGGCCGGACCGCTGACCCTCGCCGTCGCCGTGGCCGGCCGCCGCCCGCAACAACGGATTCGCTATCCGGAGGGGAAGCTCATCATCGGTTGACCTTGGGAGCAGGCTCATGGCAAAGCGTACGTTCGCTGTGATCGGTCTCGGGCGGTTCGGGTCGGCGGTCGCCACCGAGCTCGCCGCGCTGGGCCACAGTGTGGTGGGAATCGATCGCGACCCCGGTCATGTGCGCGACATGGCCGACGTGGTGACGCAGGCGCTGGAGCTGGACGCAACTGACGAGCGCGCGCTGCGGGCCGCCGGCATCGAGGACGTCGACGTGGCCGTCATCTCGATAGGCGAGGACATCGAGTCGAGCGTGCTCGTGGTGATGCTGGCGAAGGAGCTGGGCATCGACACGATAGTCGCGAAGGCGACAACGCCCCTCCACGGCCGCATTCTGAAGAAGCTGGGGGTATCGCGTGTGATCTTCCCGGACCGCGAGATGGCGATGCGGGTCGCGCACAGCCTGGCGGTGCCGAACGTGCTCGACTACATAGAGCTGTCGCGCGAGTTCTCGATCGTCGAGATCCCCGCTCCGCCGTCGTTCGTCGGCCGAACGCTCAAGGACCTTGCGTTCAGACAGAAGTACGGCGTCACCCTGATCGCCATCCGTCGCGCCGACCCGAGCGGAGCGGGAGAAACGACCTACATCGGGCCTTCGGGCGACGACGAGATCCGGGTCGGGGACGTGCTGGCGCTGCTCGGGCCGAACGACAAGCTCGCCCAGATCGATGCACTGCTGGGAAAGATGGGGTGACGTTGCAGGCGGACCTGGCCACCGAAGTGTGCGAGCTTACCGAGTCAAGCCACCGCCGCCTGCAGGAGCTCGAGCGTCCCCGCCCGGGCGTCCAGCCGGGCCGCCACACCATAGGGAAGCGTCAACTGGTCGCGAACGTGGCCGACGGCGATGTTGGCCAGCAAGGGCACCTTCAGCGGCAACAGGTGGTCGGCGAACACTTCGTCCAGCCTGAGGCTGCGCCTGCCTGGCGGGTTCCGCGGGCGGGTGCCCGTGAAGATGCCGAGCGCGATGCCTGACGCGTCGGCAAGCTTTCCGGCTGCGATCAACTGCGCCAGCAGCCGGTCGATCCTGTACGGCTCCTCGTCCACGTCCTCCATGAAGACGATGCGGCCGCGCGTGTCGATCTCGTAGGGCGTTGCCAGGCTCGCGGCCATGAGGCTGAGCGTTCCGCCGGTCAGCGGCCCCTCCCCCACGCCCGGGCGCAGCACCTTGGGCGGGCGCCCGCGGGAGAACGGGACTCGCCCCGCCGGTTCGGCCGACATCAGCACACGCCGCAAGGCCCGAACCGAGAACGCCGTCAATCCGAGGCTGGTGCACGGCATGGGCCCCCAGAACGACACCACTCCGGCTTTCTGCAGCGCGAGGTGAAGGATTGTAATGTCGGAAAAACCGACGAGTACCTTGGGGTGGCGGCGCGCAACGCCGGGATCGAACCGCGCCATCAGACGCGAAACGCCGTAGCCGCCGCGCGCACAGAAGATGCCCTTGATGCTCGGGTCGCGGAACGCCGCCTCGAGGTCCCCGAGGCGCTCTCGATCGGAACCGGCGAGGTAGCCGTACTCGCACATCACGTGCCTGCCGACCGATACCGCGAGCCCGAGCTGTTCCAGCCGCTCCCTTCCGGCCGCCAGCATCGCGTGTCCGCGGGGCGGCGACGCCGGCGCCACGATGGCCACCCTGTCGCCCGGCCTCAGCTGCGGGGGCAGCGTCGGAGCACTTGTCATACGGTTCTCAACGTTCACCCTCAGGGCTCGAACATCAAGCCCCAGCTGGTGAACGCCGCAACGATGCCGGACACGTTCGTGATCAGGGCTGCGACGTGAGAGCGCAAAGTACCTTGCGCCCCATGATGGAGCCGAAGCAGGCTGCCGTCGACCGCTGACCGCTGACCGCTGACCGCTGCCCCAGACTGCAGTCAGACGCCGGCGGCCATCGATGCCCGCTGCACGTCGGGAACTCCTGCAACGATAGTGGACATCGCATCAGAGTCGCTCGCGGTCGTGTACATGTATTCGAGGTTCACCCCCTCTTCAGACAGGAGGCGCGCGAGGCCGGCAATGGCGCCGGGGCCATTGGGCGCCAGCGTGAACAGCACGTCCCGCTCCTCGACGTGGTGGTGACGGCTTCGAAGCACGCCGGCCGCGTGAACGTGGTTGTCCACGATCAGCCTGAGCGCGCCGCTCGCCTCGAGCGACAGCGCGACGATGTTCACATGCTCCTGGGCCAGCGCCTCGCAGACCCTTGCAAGTGCGCCGGGCGTGTTCTGAAGGCGCAGGTTCAACTCTGTCCGAATTGCCATCTCCGAACCTCCGGGCCGGGCGGCTCCCGGCGCCAGCCCCCTCCCGCTCACGGCGCGATGTCGAAGGTGCGAGGGGCGACCCTCACCGCGCTGCGCGCAGGCCGCGAATTTCGGATCAGAAGTATACCGTGACGCCGGCCGTCCACATCGACCCTTCGTGCCACAGGTCCACCTTCTCCTGCAGCCACAGGGTGCCGGGTATCGGGATCGCCCCCCTCACGTAGGGCCCATCGTCTTCCGCGCCGGCATGGAGGAAGGTGTAGCGGTAGTCGACGTGCAGGGCCGCGTGCCGGCCGACCTGCAACTCGCCGCCGAGGCCTGCATGGTAGCCGGTCCGTGAGACGGTGACCGCGCCGGCCGGGTCCCCGTCGGCCGCCGGCGTCTCTGTGCGGTCGGAGTAGCGGCCTATGCCGCCCAGAAGATACATCCCGATCACGTTGCGAAACGGGTACAGGAGCAGGGAACCCTGGAGCGGCATCTGGCGGATGCGCCGGCCTTCCGCGTCTCTGAAACGCCGGTAGTCGAGCGACACCTCTACTGCGGTGCGCCGGGACAGCCGGGCCCGGGCGAAGCCGCCCCAGAACCGTTCGGAGGGGGGACCGTCCTCGCGCGCGTCGGGGCGCATCCACGAGAGGCGGCCGCCAACGCCGAGCGCTTGCGCGTCGACGTCGGAAGTCGCAGCCAGGACCACGATTCCGGCAGCCAGGACGGTTACGAGCCAGCGCAACGTTCTTCTCCGAAGGTAACCCTACAACGGGTTCACGGCCGGGCGCCAGCGGGGAATCAGGGGTCTATCGGACCTGGCTACTGACGGGGCCATCGAGGACACGGCGGCTCCAACAGCGCCGTGCCCTCCAGAGGCCGGGCCGAGCGCCTCAGCTCAGCACCTTGATGACAACGCGACGGTTCTTCGCGCGCCCTTCGCGCGTGTTGTTGGGCGCGATCGGGTTCGCCTCGCCGTAGCTGATCACGCTCATCTTGTGCAGCGGGATGTTGTGGTGCTCGTAGAGGTAGCGCTTGACCGCCTCGGCGCGCTCCATCCCGAGCTGCTCGTTGAATTCGGCGCTGCCGGTGGCGTCCGTGTGGCCCTCGATCTCGAACCAGGCCCCGTTCGGGTTTTCCTTCAGCCGCTTGACGAGCTCGTCGAGCCGCGCCTTCGCAGCATCCGGCAAGTCCGCCTTGCCCAGCGTGAAGTTCCCCTGATCCTCGCTCAGGACCACCTCGAAGACGAGCCGCTTGGTGGCCCGATCGACCGCCTCGGCCTTCTGGCCAGCTACCTCTGCGGCGCTTCGCGCCTCGGTAGCCGACTTGCCGGCCGCGGCAGCCTTCTGATCGACCTCTCCGATTTGCTTTTCGTGGCGCGCTATCTGTTCCGAGTTCTCGCGCGTCCTCTCCTGCGTCTCCTCGAGCGACTCGCTCAGAGTCGTCACCTTGTCGTTGACCTCGCCGATGCGCGTGTTGACGAACTTCTTCGTCGCGCAGGCCGTCGACCCTCCAAACACGATCGCGATAACCGGCAACGCTAGCAGCACTCTCTTCATCACGAACCTCCCGCCATGAAAGCGGCGTCAGAACGAAAAAGACTACAACGACCGTCCAGCGTAATACCCGCCGCGCGCGCGCACGGTCAGGTTCTTGTCGCGCACCCGCACCTCGACCGGGTGCCAGCCGGCCTTGCCCACCGGCTCGAACGCCAGGAGGTACTGGTGGCGCAGTTCCTCCACTATGCGCCGCGCGGCCACGCTTGCGTGGGACGGCGCACTCGACGTGAACAGGCGGCCCCCCGTCCAGTCCGCCAGGTCTCTCAGGGCCGTACCGTAGCCGTCTTCGACAACCGACGATCCCGAATCCGGGTCGTCGAGCGGCGACAGGACGGTCACGATATAGACCGGAACGTCAATGGAACTCGCGATCCCCGAAACCTCCGGCGGCGTCAGCCGGCTGCTCGTGTCGAGGCCGTCGGTCAGCACGACAACGCCCCTGTGGGAGCGGCCGCGTTCAGCGACGCTTCGCGCGGCAGCGGCAATTGCGTCATGGAGCGAGGTCAGGCCCCACGGCTCCACTTCCGCCAGCGGCCCGCTCAAACGCCCTAGGTCGCTCGTGAACCCGTGCAACTGGCGAAGCCGCTTGTCGAAGCTGAGGAGCGTCACCTCGTCTCTGCCCGGTTCGAGCCACGCGAGCACCTGGTCGGCGACGGCGCGGGCGGCCCGGTCCTTGCCCGAAAGCTGCATGCTCCCGCTCGCGTCAATCAGGAGCGCGAGCGTGACAGGAGCAAGGTCCGCCCGAAAATCCATGATAGCCGCCGGGCGGCCGCTGTCCAGTATCTGAAAATCGCGTGCCTGGAGGTTCGTGACCAGCCGCCCCTTCTGATCCCTGACCACGGCGCTCACAGCAACCCTGTCGACCCTGCTCCGGAAGGTAGGGCGGTCGGTCTGCACGCCGGGCTGCTGACCCCACACCGTCGCCGCGGCGAGGAACGTAAACGCGAGCACGACGCGGGAAACCGACCGCATGACGATTTCTACCTTCAAAGCTCTTGCCATGCCGTTATGCGCCTTGTATCCAATGGGTTACGCGTCAATGCCCGAGGTGGCGCGACCGGGCCGGCCACGATAAACGTGTAGAAATTACACCTACGGCATCAACCCAAGCAATAGGGCGATGTAAAAATTACACACCTAGCTGGACCAGAAAGGCCACCGAGATCTGACCCCTGGCGCAGGGCGGGCGCGTTCCCACCTTGCGCGTAGATCTGCCTGGCGAGAGGCTACAATTACTGAGGCCCGGCCGGAAAAATGCCCTATTCATCAGGACTTTCTCGCGGCATGTCTCTTGATCCAGCGGGGTCGAGACGGCCCGGTCACAGGGGGCCGCCAGCCTGGTGGCCGACGATGCCGGACTTCTTCAAGCGATCGCAGCAGCCCCGCAGCCTCTTCGGCGACATCGTCATCGTCGCGTTCCTGGTTTCGCAGGCAATCGACGGCGTTCTCACATATGTCGGCGTCGTGCAGTTCGGCCCCGAGATAGAGGCGAACCCCTTGATTGCCGCGCTCATGGGGACCGTGGGGCACGGGCCGGCGCTGGCATCGGTGAAGATCCTGGCCGGATCGCTGGGTATCGCGCTGCATCTGAACGGAGTTCACCGGATTCTCGCCTTCCTCACCGTCTTCTACCTCGCCGGTTCGGTAGTCCCCTGGTCGGCGCTGCTCTTCTTCTGAGCCGCGGTAGCCGCCCGCCGCCCGATTGAGTTAGCATCTCCCACGAATCAGTTGCCACTTGGAGGAGATTCATGCGTGTTCGACGTCGCTCGCTTGCCGCGCTGGCAATCCTGTTCGTAATCCCTCTCCTCGTTCTTGCCGATGTCTCCGCGCAGGAGCAGCGGGCCCAACAGGCTCCGGGCATTCAGCAGCAGGCCCAGAAGCCCCAGACCCAGAAGCCGCAGCAGGTTCAACCGGGGCAGCAGCAGGGTCAGAGACCCCCGAGGCCGCAGCCGGTCATGGACCCTGAACGTGCCGCGCAGCTCTACGTTTCGAATGACCCGAAGGATCATGCTCTCGGCTACGACTTCGAGCGTGACATCAAGGCGAAGGCGGAGATCGACCGGCGCTACGAGGAGGTCACCAAGGGCGTCGTGGACTACAAGAAGGTGACCTACCGGTCGCGGATCGGGGACATGGACATCCCCGCCTACCTGTTCCAGCCGCTGCAGAAGAGGGGCCCGAAGGGGCACGCGGCCATGATCTGGGTGCACGGCGGCGTTCACGGCAACTGGGGCATCACGATGTGGCCGTTCGTCAGAGAGGCGGTCGAGCGCGGCTACGTCATCATATGCCCGGAGTACCGCGGCAGTACCGGCTACGGCGAAAAACACCACAACGCGATCGACTACGGCGGCTACGAAATCGACGACACGATCTCTGCGGTGGACTACCTGAAGACGCTGCCGCACGTCGACCAGGACCGGCTCGGGATCATGGGCTGGAGCCACGGCGGCTACATCACGCTGTTCTCGGTCTTCCGCGACGAGCACCCGTTCAAGGCCGGCGCGGCGATTGTCCCGGTCACGAACCTGATTCACAGGCTCTCGTGGAGCGGACCCGGCTATCAGCGCAGCTTCGCCACACAGGCGCGTATCGGAGGGCTGCCCTTCGAGAAGCGGGACGAATACATCAAGCGGTCGCCGCTCTACCACGTGGACAAGCTGAAGGTGCCGCTGCTCGTGCACGTGGCCACCAACGACCAGGACGTGTGGTACTACGAGGACCAGCAGATCGTGGATGCGCTGCGCTCGCGCAAGCCCGATCTCGCCGAGACGAAGGTCTACGTCGATCCGGCTCCGTGGGGAAGCAGCGTCGGACATGCTTTCAGCAGGCGCGTCGATTCCACGACGCTGGAGCGGGTCGATTCGCCCGCGCAGATCGACTCGTGGAACCGCACGTGGGTCTTCTTCGAGTGGATTCTCCGGCCCTACGAGGACAGGTCGAAGCCGCTGCCGGAACTGAGGACCAGGTGACAGTCAGCGGACGAGGAGGACCTTCGCGCCGCGGATTCGCCGGGCCCTGATCTCGTGAAGGGCCCGGTTCGCCTCCTCGAGGCGGAACACTTCTACCTCGGGACGGATTGGGATTGCGGCAGCCAGTGCCAGGAACTCGTCGACGTCGCGGCTCGCGACGTTGGCGACGCTCTTGATTTCCTTCTCCATCCAAAGGTGCGACGGGTAGTCGAGGCGCAGAAGCTCGCGCTTGTCGGCCTCCTGCTTCCGGATCGCGTTGATGACGAGGCGCCCCCCCGGCAGGAGTTTCCCCAGAGAATCGACGACCGGCTTCCACGCAGGCGTCGTGTCGATGATTGCGGCAAGCCGCCCCGGGGGCACGTCGGTCGTGTCGCCTGCCCACGCGGCGCCGAGCGCGAGCGCGAACTCGCGTTCTTCGGCGCTTCTCGTGAAGACGAAGATCGGCGACCTGGGCAACTGATGCCGCGCCATCTTGAGGACGAGGTGCCCGGAAGCGCCGAAGCCGGTCAGCCCGAGCGGCTCGCCGTCACGGAGACCGGCCAGTCGGAGCGACCTGTAGCCTATCGCGCCGGCGCAAAGGAGCGGGGCCGCCTCGACGTCCGAGAAGATGTCCGGAACGCGGAAGGCGAACCTCTCAGGCACCGTCATCAACTGGGCGTAGCCCCCGTCCGCATCGCGGCCCGTCGCAACGAAGTCGGGGCACAAGTTGTCGTCGCCGGCGCCGCACGCGGGGCAACGACCGCAGGCGGAGTGAATCCAACCCACGCCCACCCGTTCGCCGACTCTCGATCGGCTCGCCCCGGCGCCCGCTTCGACCACCCGGCCCACCACCTGATGTCCCGGCACGCGCGGCAGCGACGATGGGGCGGTCCTTCCTTCGATCTCGTCGAGCTCGGTGTGGCAGACGGCGCAGGTAGACACCTCGATCAGCAGTTCGCCCTCGCGCGGCTGCGGGACCGGCATGTCGACCGAGCGCAGGGGGTCGCGTCCCGGCTCGACCGGGCCCACCGCCTCGATGATCATCGCTCGCACGGTTCGACCTCCTGCAAATGGCCGGCAGCTTGCGTCGATTTCGAAACGACTCCGCCGCGTGTCCTGCGAACCGAGTCTTCGCGCCTGCCTGCCGTCCGTGGAGATCCCGGTTGGCCGCCGGCCCCACAGGCGCCCTTCACCCACGCCAGATCCTGAAGCGCCTTCGTGGGTCCCAACGCGAGATGGATCGCAGTTCAACCCGCCGGTCCCTCGCGTGGTGGCAGAGCGCCAGGGATCGGCGGCGTCAGTAGTTCTTGTTGTACTCCATCAGTATCTCCGCCGGGCTGACGCTGGCATCGAGCCACCTGGAGCGGGGGATGGACGCCCAGCGCTGGTTCGGCCGGAGCCTTGCCACCCGGTGAATGTTCAGCAGGTGGTCGGTCGAGATGTTGTCGGTCGTCAGGTTCCGTGCGCCGGCGCCGCAGGCCAGGCTCAGCGACGGGCGGAGGCTGTTGAAGATGCCGCCGACGGCGCCCTCGGTCGAAGGGGTGTTCACCAGGATGCGTGCGGCGTTCATCCGCGCGAAGTCCTCGACTACCCGATTATCGTTCGCGTAGACGCCCACCGTGTGCCCGGTGCCGCCGCGCTGGTTGACCGCCTCGCAGGTCTCGACAGCCTCCTCGTAGGAGTCGACCTGATAGAAGGCGAGCACGGGCGCGAGTATCTCGTTCGACAGCGGGTGTTCGGGGCCGACGCCGCCCGGTTCCGCGATAAGGAGGCGCGTGCGCGGCGGGACGGAGAAGCCAGCGAGCTCGGCTATGTAGGAGGCCGGCCGGCCGACCACGCCCGGCCTCATGCGGCCCTGTTCCATGTCGTAGCAGACCGGGCCGAGCGCCTGCATTTCCGAGCGGGTGCAGAAGTACGCGCCGCGGGCCTCGAGCAGCGGGCGCAGAGCGGCGCCTACCGCCTTCTCGACCACCAGCGCCTGCTCGCTCGCGCAGATGGTCCCGTTGTCGAAGGTCTTGGAGTGCGCGATTGCGCGAGCGGCGTACTCCAGGTCTGCCGACTGGTGAACGTAGACCGGGACGTTGCCGGGTCCCACCCCCAGTGTGGGAGTGCCCGAGGCCTCTGCCATGCGGACTATCGAACTGGTCCCTGTGGCGAGAATCAGCGCCACCTTCCGATGCTTCATCGCCCGCTGCAGGTAATCGGTCTGGCTGCGCGCGAGCGCCTGGACGGCGTGGGGAGGCGCGCCGGCCGCCGTGACTGCCTCGTCGATCAGGCGCACGGTCTCCCGCACCGACTTCCGCGCTCCCCTGTGGGGGCTGAAGATGACTGGGTTGCGTGTCTTGAGGCAGATGAGCGCCTTGAAGATCGCTGTCGAGGTCGGGTTGGTGACCGGGATGGTGGCGAGAATCGGCCCGAGCGGCTGAGCGATCTCGGTGATGCCAGCCGCCGGGTCGTGAGAGAGAACGCCGACGGTGCGGCGGTGACGGATGTCCTCGAAGACGAGCAGGCTCGCCCAGGCGTTCTTGATTACCTTGTGCTCGAAGACGCCTATGCCCGTTTCGTCTGCCGCAAGGCGCGCCAGTTCGACTCGGGCCGCCCATGCCGCCTCGAAGGCTGCCTGAACGATCCGGTCGACGTGGTCCTGCTCGAAGCGGCGGAACATCTCTGCAGCTGCCGCGGAGCGGTAGACCACTTCGTTGACGTGGCGATCGATCGCGTCGCCGTCGGGTTCGCCCGGCGCCGCATGCGTGCCGTGTGCCGCTGGTTCGGGAGGAAGCATGGTCGGCCCATTCGCCTGCCGTTCGGGCCCCGATTCGAGCGGGAACGCGGCCGGCGGGGACTCGGCGAGAACGCACCTATAATACAGCCATGAACGCGGCGCCCGATCCCGACGTCGAGCGGCTCAGGGAGCGATACCCTGACAAGTTCTCTCCCGAGGAACAGGTTTTCAAGCATATCCGGAGGGGCGACCGCATCTTCCTCAGCACCGCGTGCGCCGAGCCCCAGTACCTCGTGCACGCCCTCACCGACTACGTCCGGTCGAACCCCAAGGCATTCTGCGATGCCGAGATCGTGCACGTGTGGACGCTGGGGGTGGCGCCCTACACGGACGAACGGCTGAAGTACAACTTCCGCCACAACTCGTTCTTCGTCGGCGCCAACACCAGGGACCCCGTGAACGCCGGCCTGGCAGACTACACGCCGATCTTCCTGTCCCACGTCCCTGACCTCTTCAACCGCAAGCACATAACGCTCGACATCGCCCTGATCCAGACCTCGCTCCCCGACGAGCACGGCTTCCTGAGCCTCGGCGTCAGCGTGGACATAGTCGTGGCCGCGGTGAAGAACGCGAAGCTGGTCGTCGCGCAGCTCAACCGCCACATGCCGCGCGTCCACGGCGACGGCTTCATACACGTGGACGAGGTGGACTTCTTCGTTCACCACGACGAACCGCTTCTCGAGTACGACCCGCAGGTCCCCGACGAGATCGCCGAGCGGATCGGCCGCCACGTGGCGAGGATAGTCCAGGACGGCGACACCATCCAGGTGGGCTATGGCAGCGCCCCCAACGCGATAATGGCCGCCCTCGCGCGCAAGCGTCACCTCGGCGTCCACACGGAGCTACTCACCGACGGCCTCGTCGATCTCATCCGGCAGGGCGTCGTCGACAACTCGCGGAAGAGCATCAACCGCGGCAAGACGGTTGCGAGCTTCTGCATGGGCAAGCCGTCGACCTATCGGTTCATCGACGGCAACCCGACGATCGAGTTCAGGACCATCGACTACACGAACAACCCCCTGGTCATCGCGCAGCACGAGAACATGACGGCCATCAACAGCGTGCTCGAGATCGACCTCACCGGCCAGGCGACGGCCGAATCCATCGGCAGCAGCTTCTACAGCGGGATTGGGGGGCAGGCCGACTTCATGCGCGGCGCCATCCTGGCGAAGGGCGGAAAGTCCATCCTGGCGCTGCAGTCGGCGACTCGCGACGGCGGGCAGTCGAGGATCGTCCCGTTCCTCAGGGAAGGCGCCGGCGTCACGCTCAACCGCGGCGATGTTCACTACGTGGTCACCGAGTACGGGATGGCGCACATCCACGGCAAGAACATACGGGAGCGGGCGATGGACCTGATTTCGATCGCCCACCCCAGGTTTCGCCCGATGCTCATCGAGGAGGCGCGCCGGCACCGGCTCATCTACCACGACCAGGTCTTCATGGACGGGCGGGGCGGCGAGTACCCGGAGCACCTCGAGATGCGCAAGACGACGAAGACCGGGCTGCCGATCTTCCTCCGCCCGGTGCGCATAAGCGACGAGGCGCTCCTCAAGGACTTCTTCTACTCGCTGTCGGACCGCAGCCTGTACAGGCGCTTCATGACTCCCACACTTTCCATGCCCCACGAGCGTCTGCAGGAGTACGTGGTCATCGACTACACCAAGGAGATGATCATCCTGGCTGTCGTCGAGGAGGGCAAGAAGAACGAGGTCGTCGGCATCGGCGAGTACTACCTGGAGGACGATGGCATTCGCGCGAACGTGGCGTTCGCGGTGAGGGACAGCTACCAGAACAGGGGCATCGGCACGGAGCTGCTGTCCTATCTCGTGCAGATTGCGCGCAAGCAGGGCCTCCTCGGCTTCACGGCGGAGGTCCTGAAGGAGAACGAGCCGATGCTGCGCGTTTTCGAGAAGCTGAAGCTGCCCACAGAGCGCACGAGCGAGGGAGACAGCTACAGGCTGCGCGTGTCGTTCTCGGCGCCCGGCAGCGGAGAGGGCTAGCGCTCGGCAGGCAGCGCCTGCGACCTACGACATGCGCCATACGCGAGCTACGCCAATGAGATACCGCTATCTCCACTACGACGTCTTCACCGCGGAGAGGTTCGGCGGGAACCAGCTGGCCGTGCTGCCGCACGCCTCGGGCCTGTCATCCGAGCAGATGCAGGCCATCACGCGGGAATTCAACTTCTCGGAGTCGACCTTCGTGCTTCCGAGGGTGCGCGAGGACACCGACGTCCGGATGCGCATCTTCACGCCTGGGCGCGAGATGCCGATGGCGGGACACCCGACGGTGGGCTCGACGTTTGCGCTGTGTCACGAAGGAGTGATCCCGGCCGGGCAGAGACGGTGGGTGTTCGGGCTCAACATCGGGCCGACTCCCGTGGACATCGAGTGGGAAGGAACCACCGCCTCCTTCGTCTGGATGAACCAGGACATGCCGCGGTTCGGCCCGCAAGTCGGTGACGCGAGCCTCGCGGCGCGTTCACTGGGACTCGACGAGGAGGATCTGGCCAAGACGGGACTGCCGGTCGAACAGGTCTCCTGCGGCGTCCCGTTCGTCTTCTTCCCGGTTGCGACCCGTCGAGCAGTGGACAACGCCAGGCCGAACCTCGAAGCCTTCGCGTCGCTCTGCCGCGGTGCAGGCACCGACGACCACGCGATGTTCGTCTTCTCCGCCGAGCGTTCGGGCGATCGCGCCACGGTGTACAGCAGGATGTTCGCCCCGGGGCTCGGCGTGTTCGAAGACCCGGCGACCGGAGCGGCGAGCGGACCACTGGGGTGCTACCTGGTTCACCACGGTGTCGTCCGTCCCGAGGATGCAGGGTCCATAGTGAGCCTCCAGGGCGTGAAGATGGGCCGGCCGAGCTGGATCCACATCGACGTCGGGATTGCTGGCGGCACCATCGACCGGGTGCGCGTCGGCGGGAAGGCGGTGCTCGTGGCGGAAGGCGAGATGGTCGTCTGAGCGCCAGGTCCCGAGGGGTCGAGGAATGAGGTCCACTCCTCACACCTCGACCCTGGCTGTCATCTCCTACATTCCGTACTTCTCGATGATCCCCTTCTTGTCGAGGCCGAGTATGCCGTACTTCGCCCCTACCTTCTTGAAGGATTCGAGGGCCCGTTCGAGCATCGGGATGTCGTGGTCGGCCGACATCTGCGTCCGAATCCGCGCCTGCCCGGCAGGCACCACCGGGAAGAAGAACCCGACGACGTATATGCCTTCCTGGTAGAGATCGCGCGCAATGTCCTGCGCGAGCTTCGCGTTGAAGAGCATGATCGGTACTATCGGGCTGTCGCCCTCCTTGATGACGAAGCCCGCCTCGGGCACCGCCTTCCGCCAGAAGGCCGTGTTCGCCTCGAGCTTGTCGCGCCGCTCGGTCGTCCGGCTCAGGATTTCGAGTACCTTCAGGGCCGCGTAGGCAATCGGAGGCGGGACGGCGTTGCTGAACAGGTACGGCCGCGCCTTCTGCCGGCACAGCTCGACGATCTCCTTTCGGCCCGACACGCAGCCGCCGCTCGCGCCGCCGAGAGCCTTTCCCAGGGTCGTCGTGATGATGTCGATCTTGCCGACGACTCCGAAGTGTTCGTGCACGCCGCGGCCTGTCTTTCCCATGAAGCCCGTCGCGTGGCTGTCGTCGACGAACACCATGGCGTTGTACTTCTCCGCCAAAGCGCAGATCTCATCGAGCGGCGCGAGGTCGCCGTCCATACTGAAGACGCCGTCGGTGATGATCAGGCGGGCGCGCTTGTCCTGGTGCTCCTGGAGCTTCTGCTCCAGGTGTTTCATGTCGGCGTGCTTGTAGGTGTCCTGC
>JBHGBL010000010.1:0-155205 GCA_041947015.1 Vicinamibacterales bacterium | reverse complement strand
CTCATGCCGTCGAGCGTGATGTTCACGGTGCTCTGCGGAAGGCCGTTGATCGTCCCGTCACGAAGGCTGCCCGTCGTGGTCGTTACGCCCGGCATGTAACCGACCAGGCTGAAGGCATCGCGGCCGACCATCGGGAGGTTCTGGATCTGCTTCATGTTGAGGACGGACGCGACCGCGGCCGACTGCGTCTGCACGATCTCTGTGGCGCCCGCCACGACGACCGTCTCCTCGATCTGGCCCAGCTCGAGCACTGCTTTCACGCTCGAGGTCACGGCGACGTTCAGGATGATGTCGTTCAGAGTGGTCGTCTTGAAACCCATGAGCGAGATCGTCGCCGTGTACGTGCCCGGAGGCAGCGCGGGCACTGTGAAGGTACCGTCCGCGCCGCTGACCGTGTTGTAGACCGCTCCTGTCGCGACGTGCTTGACCACGATGTCCGCGCCCGGCACCACGCCGCCAGAAGTGTCCGTTACGGTTCCCGTCAGCGTAGCTGTCGCGCCGCCCTGGGCGTACGCGACGGTGCTGCTCATCGCCAGCAGTGCGACGAGCAGGATGGCTCCAAGCCTCACCGGTCTGTCCTTCATGTTGCCTCCTCGGACCAATCGTTGACGATTAGCCGACCGAGATCGGCCGCTTCCAGGTGAGCTACCCGTACCGTGACCTCCACCGCTCGGGCGGAGAGCCTCTGCCTCTCGGCGCCCCCCCTGGCGCTGGCGCGTGTGCCACCCAACACCTACCGACACGCCACCCCAGGGGTCACTCAGTTATTGCGAGAACTACGCCCGGATTGCCGTGGGGGCACTCTCAGGCCGTGGCAGAAGGAACCAAGGCCTCAGACGGAAAGTCCAACCGCAGGACCCGATACCCTTGGCACGCGCACGACGAAGCAAGAAGGGGGGCTTTTCTTAGAACGCAAAAGCTACACCGTTTCAACCCTGACCGCAAGCACCCTGTCTTCAGTCACATGTCGCTGACGGAGCGACGCGCAGGCCACCTGGACCTCGGTCTCCTTGGATCGAGAAATCCAAGTTACCGGATCGTCCCACGGGTGTCGCCTTACAAAACAACGGCCCATGAGACTGGATCGACGCTGAGAAGACTGGATTACAGATCCAACGCCTTGGATGGAATCATGCCTTCTGATCCCTTTCGGCCTTTTCGCCTTGAATACCGACAGCCGCAGGAAGGCACGTCCGGTGCATGCTCATCCGGCGCCTGCTCTCGCCAAAGCAGAATCCCCAAGGGTTACGGCGTCTCCGGGAGGTTTGAAAGTGCGGACTACTTCTGTCCTCGCAGCCATCGTGACACTCGTGGTCGGCGCTTCGGCCGCCTCCGCCCAGACCACGCCAACCGGCGCACTGACAGGCAAGGTGACCGACCCGGATGGCCTCGTGCTACCCGGCGTCATCGTGACCGTTACCTCGCCATCCCTCCAGGGATCCCGTGAGGCAGCCACATCCGAGAACGGCGACTACATCATCCCGTTCCTGCCTGCTGGCGACTACAGGGTGGTCTTCGCCTTCCCGGGCTTTGCCACGCTCGAGAAAGCGACTCGCGTCCAGATCGCGGACACCGTCCCACTCAACGTCCAGATGTCGCTCGCAGGCGTCGCGGAGACCGTCAACGTGACCGCGGAGGCGCTGGTCGCGGACTTCACCAACACGGCCACTGCCGCGGCAAGTTACAGGCAGGAGCTGATAGACAAGCTGCCCGTCAGCCGTGCCATCACGGGCGCTGTCCTCCTTGCACCGGGAACGACGGGCGCCGGGCCCGGCGGCAACATCACCTTCTCGGGAGCCATGTCCTACGAGGGCCTCTTCCTCCTCAACGGCGTCGTCCTCAACGAGACGCTTCGCAACCAGGCCCGTTCGCTCTACATCGAGGACGCGATCGAGGAGGTCAAGACCTCCACCGGTACCATCTCGGCCGAGTACGGCAGGTTCTCGGGCGGCGTCGCGAACACCATCACGAAGTCGGGCGGCAACATTTTCAGCGGATCGTTCAGGACGACGCTCCGCAGCGACAAGTGGACGGCGCTCACGCCCTTCGAGAAGGAAAACCTCGACGCAGACCCGCGCGCGGACGCGCTCCTCCCGACCTACGAGATGACTTTCGGCGGCCCGATCGTGAAGAACCGCATCTGGTTCTTCGGCGCGGCTCGCTTCGAGGAGAGCGAGAACGCCAACACGACCCGCTACACGAACATCCCTTTCACCACCGTGACCGACGACAAGCGCTACGAGGGTAAGGTGACGTGGACGGTGACGCCTCGCCACACCTTCAAGGGCAACTACACCTGGAAGAAGAACAAGGCCGAAAACACCTACTACAGCAGCGCGACGATCATGGACCTGGACAGCCTGATCGACCGCGAGGACCCGGAGAGCCTGATTTCCGCCAACTACACTGGAATCGTGAGATCGAACTTCTTCGTCGAGGCGCAGTTCTCGAGGCGCGCGCTCTCCTACATCGGGGCCGGTTCGCGCTACACGGACATCGAGCGCGGCACGATCATATTCGACCGGTCGCGGTCGAGCTCGCGCTACAACTCGCCGACCTTCTGCGCGGTCTGCGGCGCGAAGGAAGGCGAGCTCAACGAGGAAATCCGCAACAACTACAACTTCATCGCAAAGGGCTCTTACTACCTCTCTACGCAGAAGACCGGCGCCCACACGGTCGTTTTCGGGTTCG
Source organism: Vicinamibacterales bacterium (assembly GCA_041947015.1). Classification (GTDB taxonomy): domain Bacteria; phylum Acidobacteriota; class Vicinamibacteria; order Vicinamibacterales; family Fen-181; genus JBHGBL01. The sequence continues at coordinate 152,514 of JBHGBL010000010.1, read as the reverse complement.
ACGGCTACCAGGACAGCCGCAAGAACGACAATTACCAATCCGGGAGTGGTTATCGCTTGTACGCGAACAGCACGATCATCGTCGGAAGCGGCGCGGACACGCGGCTCTATCCCGTCATCAATCCTGGTGCTACGGACCGGACGTCATCGGCTGCCTACATCATGTGGAACCCGATCTTCAACACCAGCGTGGGCAGCAAGCTGCGCACCTACTCGGGTTTCGTGAACGACTCCTGGCAGGTCGACAAGCACCTCACCTTCAACGTCGGCGTCCGCTGGGACAAGAACGTCGCGCGCGACCAGGGCGGCAAGAAGGTCGTAGACGACGCCGCCTGGAGCCCACGACTGTCAGCCACGTGGGACCCGCGGGGGAACGGAGCATGGACGTTCAACGGAGGCATCGCCCGCTACGCGATGGGCGCGACGAGTGCCATGGTGGACCAGGGTTCGGCCGCCGGGCGGCAGTCCACGTTCCGATACGTGTACAGGGGACCCGGCATAAACCAGAACAAGACTGCCGACTCACCGGACCTCGTTTCGGCTCACGACGCCTTGAGAATGGTCTTCGACTGGTTCTTCGCTAACGGCGGGACCGACCGGCCGCTGCGCGATTCCCCCACCTACGCTGGCGTCAACCGGATCGTCGGTGAGAACCTCATCACGCCGAGCACCTGGGAGTACACGATTGGCACCGCACGCCGGATCGGCTCCAGGGGGTCGTTCAGGGTAGATGGCATAATCAGGCGCTACCGGGACTTCTACGCGGAGAGGAAGGACTTGACGACGGGGCAGGTAGCCGACCCGTTCGGCACGAAGTTCGACCTGGGCGTCGTCGTGAACACGAACGACCTCGAGCGCACCTACAAGGCGCTCCAGACTCAGGTGCAGTACCGGTTCACCGCGGACCTGACCGCCGGCGGCAACTACACGCTGTCGCAGGCGCGGGGCGACTTCAACGGCGAGACCTCGAGCGACGGCCCGGTTACCGCCGATCTGTGGTACTACCCCGAGTACCGCGAGAGGAGATGGAACTACCCAGTGGGCGACCTGTCGATCGACCAGCGCCACAAGGTCCGGATGTGGCTCAACTACGGGATTCGGCTGGGCGCGGTCGGCCGCGTAGACGTGGGGGCGCTTCAGAACATAACCTCGGGCGAGCCCTACAGCGATGATGCTGCGATCACGATCGGGCCATACGTCAACAATCCGGGCTACCTCACGCCGCCGACGACGGCCACCTACTACTTCGGCGGCCGCGGCAATTTCAGGACCGCCACGATCACCTCAACGGACCTGTCGCTGAACTACGCGCTGCCGGTCGGCAGACTCGGTCCGAAGGCAGAGTTCTTCTTCCGTTTCGTCGTGGACAACGCCTTCAACCAGTCGGCCGTAGACGGCCCGAACGAGACCATCGACACCAACGCGACGAACGCCGACATCCCGCCGTTCAACCCGTTCACCGAGAAGCCGGTCTACGGCGTTCATTACGTTTACGGCCCGCTGTGGGGGCGCGCAATCTCGGCCGCCGGTTATCAAAACGCCAGGTCGTTCTTCTTGAGCGGCGGCTTCAGGTTCTGATTCGAAGCTGAACGGACGGAAGCGAGGCTCGAGGACGGAGGATGGAAGCTCTCGGCCCTCGAGCCCTCGTCGGTGCGTCCTGTCAGCTCTGATGCTCTGAGATGGGCTGAGCACACAGCCGATTCCTCGCCCCCAGTCCTCGTCACGTCCTCGCGGCCCGATCCCGCACCGCTGCCCCGGTCAGGTCGGATATGCTTCTCCTGGCGGTGCGTGCATTGCACGCGGACGGGCGGGCAGCGTTGCTGGAGCGGCGCCCGCGGCGCTCCGGAACAGAAGATGGATTCGCACTCGAGGAACGACGAGCTGATCGGCCGGCTGGCATCGCTGCTGGGCACCGAGGGCGTGCTGACCCGCCCCATAGACCTCGTTGCCGCCGCAGCGGACGCGAGTCCGTATCACGTGGTTCCGGAGGCTGTCGTCCGGCCCCGGTCGATCGATGACGTCAGGAGGCTCTTCGAGCTCAGCCATGAGTTCCGCGTGCCGCTGACTTTCAGGGCGGCCGGCACGAGCCTGTCCGGGCAGGCGGTCACCGAGGGCATCCTCGTCGACGTCGCTCGCCACTGGCGGGCGAAGACGCCGGTCGACGGAGGAACGCGGGTGCGGCTGCAGCCCGGCGTCATAGGCTCCTCGGCCAACGCAATGCTGCGCGCCTTCGGCCGGAAGATCGGACCGGACCCGGCCTCGATCAACGCCTGCACCATCGGCGGCATCCTCGCCAACAACTCGAGTGGCATGTGCTGCGGCGTCACGGAGAACGCCTACAGGACGCTCGAGTCGCTCACCTTCGTCCTACCGTCCGGGACGGTAGTCGACACGGCTGCTCCGAACGCGGACACGGTCTTCAGGCAGAAGGAGCCGGAGCTGGCTGCAGGGCTCCTCGCGCTCCGCGAGGAGGTGCTGGCCAGGCCGGCCCTTGTCGAGCGGATCCGCACGAAGTACCGCGCCAAAAACACGACCGGGTATTCGCTGAACGCCCTCGTGGACTTCGAGCGGCCGGTGGACATCATGCGGCACCTCCTCATCGGCTCGGAGGGAACGCTCGGCTTCATCGCCGAGGCTGTGCTCCGGACGGTCCCCGACTACCCGGTGAAGTATGTCGGGCTGCTTCTCTTCCCAGCGATCGAAGACGCGTGCGAGGCGATCGTACCGCTTCGCGACAGCGGCGCGAGAGCCATCGAGGTGATGGACAGGGCCGCGATAGGTTCGGTCGAGAAGCAGCCAGGAGTACCGCGGGAGCTCGCAACGCTCGAAGCCAAGGCTGCCGGCTTGCTCGTCGAATGGCAGGCCGCGGAGGAGGCGTCAAGGCCCGGGCTCGAGGCGGTTGCGCGGGACATTGCCGCTGCCCTGCCATTCGCCTGCCCGCCGCGGTTCACGCACGATCCAACCGAGCAGGCACGGTTGTGGAGCGTGCGCAAGGGAATGCTGCCATCGGTCGGGGCAACGAGACCTCCAGGAACGATCTTCATCATCGAGGACGTGGCCTTCCCCGTGCCCCGCCTCGCGGAGGCAGTCACCGACCTCACGTCGCTGTTCAGCCGCCACGGCTACCCTGGCGCGATCATCTTCGGGCACGCCAAGGACGGCAACCTCCACTTCGTGATCAGCCAGTCGTTCGACAGCCCGGCCTCGATCGACCAGTACGCCCGCTTCATGGACGGCGTGGTCGAACTCGTCGTCGGGAAGTACGATGGCGCCCTCAAGGCCGAGCACGGGACGGGCCGGAACATGGCTCCTTTCGTCGAGCGCGAATGGGGCGCCGAGGCGTACGGCCTGATGCGGAGGATCAAGGCGCTCGTCGACCCTACCGGCCTCCTGAACCCGGGCGTCATCCTGAACGACGACAGCCGCGCCCATCTGAAGCAGCTGAAGGAGATGCCGCTCTTCGACGAAGAGGTGGACAAGTGCATCGAGTGCGGCTACTGCGAGGCTGGCTGCCCGAGCAGGGACCTGACGCTCACGCCTCGCCAGCGGATTGTCGTTCAGCGCGCGCTCGCCTACACGGCCGGCGCCCAGGCAGGCCGGGCCTGGCGCAAGGCGCTGGAAAGGGACGTTTCCTACGATGCGGTCGATACCTGCGCCGCAGACGGTCTCTGCGCGCTGGCCTGCCCAGTCGGGATCGATACCGGCGCACTGACCAGGCGGCTGCGGCAGAGGCGCCATCGGCCGCTCGGACACCGCGCCGCGACGGGGATCGCTCGCCACTTCGCGCGCCTCGAGGCGCTCGTCAGGGTCGGTCTCGCTGCCGGCCGCGTCGTCGACCTGCTGACGCGCGGCCGCTTGATGCCAGCGGCAACCGGGGCGATGCGCTCGGTGCTCAGGATGCCAACTCCATTGTGGCTGCCGCCGATGCCGGCCGCCGCGCATCGACTTCCCCAAACACCGCGGGACGGCGCGGTCGCCGTCTACTTTCCCAGCTGCCTGTCACGCGCGCTCGGCGCCCTCCCCGGCGAACCAGCCGAACCGACTCTCCCCGAAGCCCTGGTCCGGCTGGCGTCGCGTGCCGGCCAGCCCCTCTGGATCCCGCCGGATGTAGCAGGCAAGTGCTGCGGCGTGCCATTCTCCTCGAAGGGCTACTTCGAGGCACACGCCATCATGGTCAACAAGACTATCGAGAGGATGTGGGACTGGAGTGGCGACGGGCGACTGCCGATCGTGGTGGACACGACGCCATGCACCTATGGCCTCGTGACGTCGCGGTCCCGGCTGAGCCCGGAGAACCGGGACAGGTTCGACCGCATGCGTATCGTGGACGCAATCGAGTTCGCTGCAGACAGCCTGCTGCCGAACCTCACGATCACCTCGCGCGAGGCAGCCGCGGTCATCCACCCCGTATGCTCGGCGGAGAAGCTGGGCCTCACACCCAGGCTCCAGCGCCTTGCCGCGGCAGCGAGCACGGATGGACGCCTGCCGCTCGCCGCGGGATGTTGCGGGTTCGCGGGAGACCGCGGCTGGCTGTTCCCTGAGCTGACAGCCTCGGCGACATCAGCCGAGGCCGCCGAGGTAAAGGCGATCGACGGCAGCGGTTTCTACTCGAGCAGCCGCACCTGCGAAATCGGCATGACCCGGGCCACTGGCCGCCCCTACCGATCCTTCATCCACATGCTGGAACGGGCGACCAGGGCGGCATGTCAGGAGAACGAGAACTCCTTGCCAGCACCGTTGCCTCGCGCCCGGTCGTAGACGAGCCTGGCCACCGCCACATCCTGGAGAGCCAGGCCCACGGACTTGAACAGCGTTATGTCGGCGTCGGCCTGGCGGCCCGGTATCGCGCCTGACACCACATCGCCGAGCCCCCCTCGTATGTGGTCCTTGCCGATGGCGCCTTCGGAAATCGGAATGATGAGCTCCCCAGCCTCCACTAGGCATGCCTCAGGCAGATCGGCGACCACCCGGGAGCGCACGACGGTCGCCGTGTCCAGCTCGCGCGTCGATGGCGTGTGAGCGCCAACGGCGTTGATGTGCTGGCCGGCGGCCAGCCATCTGCCGTCGAAGACAGGCTCACGCGCGGTGGACGCCGTGACGACGATATCCTGGCCTTCGACCGCGTCGCGCGCGTTCTGGGCAGCGACGACGTCTATCGAACAGCGGGCGCTCATCCTGGAAGCGTAGTCCTTCGCGCGGCCGGCGTCTACGTCGTAGACAGTGGCCGACCGGATCTTCCTTACGGCGCACATTGCCTCGAGCTGTGTCTCGGCCTGAACTCCGGCCCCGAAAACGCCGACCGTCTGCGCGTCCGCCCTGGCCATGTACTTGGTCGCGACGCCGCTCACCGCACCGGTGCGCACGGCGGTCATGTAACCTGCGTCCATCAAGGCGACCGGGTTGCCGGTCTCCGGATCGTTCAGAAGGACTATAGCCAGTACCGTCGGCAGGTGATGCTTCGACGGGTTGTCCGGATAGACGGTCACGATCTTGACTCCGAGGCCACTTACGCCTCCGCCCACCCACGCAGGCATCGAGAGATGCAGACCGCGGTGGGCAGGAACGTGGACCGCAGCGCGCTGCGGCATATCCACCTGCCCGGCAGCCAGTTCGCGGAACGCTTTCTCGACCGCGGCTATCGCGTCAGGCATGTCGAGGAGATTCCTAACGTCGTTCCGGTTCAAGAGCAGCGCCATCGGGCACCTCCAATCGATACGTTGGTTCGAACGCTCCCCAGCTGATCACCCGATTGCAACCGCGTCGATCTCCACCAGGGCACCGCGAGGCAAGCCTCTTACCTCCACGGTCGTTCGCGCCGGCGGTGCAGCGTCGGGCGGGAAGAACTCCGCGTACACCTCGTTCATCGCCGCGAAATCGTTCATGTTCTGCAGGTAGACCGATGTGCGGACGACTTGCGGCATGCCGCTTCCAGCGGCCTCGAGAATCGCCGCGATGTTCTCGAGCGTGCGCCGGGTCTGGGCCGCGATGCCGCCCTCCACCAGTTGGCCCGTCGCGGGCTCGAAGCCGATCTGACCTGCCGTGAACACGAGATCACCAGCCCTGATTGCCTGCGAGTACGGCCCGATGGCTCTCGGGGCCCGGGCGGTGGCGACAACTTCCTTGCGAGTCGAGACCATTCGATTACCCCATCGGCAGCGGCCGGAGCGCCGCGCTATTTCAGAACCTCCCGCGCGACAACCGAATAGTAACGGTACCGCGCAGGCATGTGCGAGCCAACCGACGCAAGCACGACAACCGCGAAGAGGATCGGGACGCGCATGTGCCAGGCGAAAGGGATCGCCAACAGCAGCGCGAGCTTCACCAGCACGAGGATTCCCCGCGCCTGATGCAGCCACCGCAGGCCAGAGTAGGCCTCGAGCAGAACGAGGATCGCCCCTGTAGCGATGGCAGCGTAGAGCCATGGCCGCAGGCTCGACGCGGCGGCCCCGAAGACGTGGCCGCCAAGGAGGGCGCCGGTCGTGGCTATGTGAGCGGTGCGGCAGGCAATGTTCCACGCGCGCCGTTCGAATAGCGAAAGAGAATGGTCGCTCACGGGTTATCGCACCGCCCGACAGCCATCCACTCAGCTCGGGACGCGGCCAGCCCCGCATCCATCTCGTTCGACGAGAAGAGGAAGACCGAGCCGTCGGAGGCGCGGACCTGCTTGATGTCTGCCGACGAAGTGTCCGCTCCGATCGCGTCGAGCGCTGCGGCAATCCCCTCCGGCGACAGGTTGAACGGCGGGCCGGAGAAGACGATGACAGGCGTGGGACGCGGGTAGGCTCGCGAATCGTGCCGCACGGTTTCAACGATCGCCGAAACCACGCTTCCCGCTTCGGCGCGCGCGGCGAGGCTGGCGTATGCGGCCGTCATCGAGCGATCGGAGAACAGGAAGACGCAGCCGCTTTCGCGGAGTACCTTGACGTCGGCTGCGCCGATCTCGTCGAGTGCCGCCTGCAGGTCCTCGGCCGTGCCGCCCCAGGCCCGCCCAAGGGGCGTCAGGCGTCCGGCGCTCGATTCCGAGCGCACGAAGCTGGCCGCGCGATCTGCCCGGCTGCCGTCGCTTTCGAACGGGGCGGCCGACGGCGGGGCGCCCTCACCGTCGGCACCAGCCCGCGTCTCCTCACCGGGTACCATGGGCTCCCTCGCGACCGGCGGCAGGCAGCAGCCCGTCCCTTGCGAGACGGTCTGCCACGTCCTTCAGCCCGAGGCGTTCGAGCGAGGCGCGCGTCGGTGCCCCCGTCCGTCGGTCCCACCCGAGCAGGTCGTAGAAGAGGTCCTTGGCCGTCTCGATGTCCGCGCGGTCCATGCGTGAGTGACCTGGCGTGAACGGCGCGCGGTCGGGCGGATCGTCGAAAACCCAGTCTGGCGCCGTGTCGTGCCGTGTTCGCATGTCCACGGTCCGCATGTCGCGGACTGTGAGCGCCCGGTGGAGTGCGAAGATGCGCTCCCCGACCAGATCGAGCGCGGCCGCATCCTTTTCGTCGCCTGTGACGAGCGAGTAGAGCGCCGCCTCGGCGCCGTTGTCGCCCTCGTAGTTCCTCGATTTCAGCGGCGAGGCGACCAGCGGGTACATCCAGTTGCAGAGGGTGAGCGAATCGTGCAGCTCCTTCCTGACGAGAGACCACAGCGCGAATCTTGCCTTGTCCGGCGTCATCGGCCGGCAATGATCCGCTTCGTCAACAGCGTCCGGGCCCCACAACTTCGCCGCAAGCGCCTTCTGCACGGCTATGGGCAGGCCGTTGCCCGTGAAGTTCGAGTGCGAGTGGCACTGAGAGTCGCGGTTGTACATCAGGTTGATGAGCACCCCCACCTGCCCGCCCTCTTCGGACGAATGGTGGCGCGGGTGACCCATCTTCCAGTATCCGAGCGAGCGGTCGCGAAAGTAGGCCTCAGGGAACTTCCAGCGCGCAGCCAAGCGGCCGGCGCCTTCGCCGAACGCCTCGCCGAGCTCGCCCTCCCTGAAGGCGATCCGGCGGTATATCTCGTGTAGGAATCCCGGGTCGCCCTTCTCGTACTTGTCCCACGGTATCGAGGCGAACTCCCTCTCAGGAACGTTCGCCTTGGTGATGCCGTTGTAGTACGCCCAACGGAACTCGCGCTGGAGGAGTCCGTAGTTGCACCAGATGCCGTAGTCGTCGGCAAGGTGCTTGCCGACGACGGCCGCCTCGATGCTCGTGTCGCCGCGGGCGCCGTCCGGGAACCCCTTGAAGAAACCCCGGCCTCCCCAGCCCGCGCAGGTGTTCGCGGCATAGCGGCTGACCCCGTACTTCTCGACCGACGGCACGTCGAGGTGCACGTGACACCTGATGGGACAGGAAGCGCAGCCGCCCATCCGGACCGTGTACTTCTCTGCATTCGGCCCGAGATCGTAAGTGGCCTTGGCTGTCCGGTAAGCCATTCGGTTCAAGTCTTCAGGCCGGCACACACCTGTCTCGACCGGCGGGCTGGCCGCGCCCCAGTAGAGGCCTTTTCTTGCGGTCCACCGACTGCCGGGCGACCAGTACTCGGCCCACGGCTGTGGGGTGCTGGGAACGACATGCTGGTTGTTCGCGCCGAAGATCGAGAGAATGTGATCGTTGAGGGCCCTCCACTTGTCGCGGTCGGCGGCGATCCTGACGCCGCCGCTGCCCTTGACCGCTATCGCCTTCAGGCGCTTCGAGCCGAGGACCCCTCCGACGCCCCCTGCCGAGTGCGACAGGCTGTTCATCACGACCGACAGCCGCACCATGTTCTCGCCGGCCTGGCCTATGGCCGCAACTTGCGCCTCGGGTCCCATTTCCTGCGCGATCGCGGCGGTGGCGCGGTAGATCCCGTTTCCCCACAGGTGCGATGCGTCCCGTATCTCGACCTTGTCGTCGATGATCGCCAGATAGACCGGGCGCTTCGACCGCCCCTGGACGATGATGGCGTCCCAGCCCGCGTACTTCAGCTCGACGCCCCAGTGGCCGCCCATGTGGCCGCTGCCCACGAGCTCCACGGGGTAGACCGTCGGGAAGATGGTCGTGATCGACGTTCGCCCGCCGGCCGGTGCGCCGGTCCCGGTGAGCGGGCCGCCGGCGAACACTATGGCGTTGTCTTCGTCGAAGGCCCCGGTGCCAGCCGGCACGTCATCCCAAAGGACTCGGTAGCCCAACCCGGTGCCTCCGAGGTAGGCGCCGTAACGCTCGAAGGTATCCTCGACCCGGACTTCTCCGCTGCTCAGGTTCACACGAAGCGTCTTGCCGGTCCAGCCGCCTTGGGATGGCACCCTTCACCTCCTCCTTGCCCCATGGCACTCGAGGCAGCCGGCGCTTCGCGGGTCCGGCTGCGGCGCCGCGCGGCGGACGGGAACCGCCATCGACAGGTCGCGCCACGACACGAACTGAAGCGCCATGGCCGGGCAGGCACGAACGCACTCTGGCGAGCCGCCGCATAGATCGCACTTGCTCGCCTTGTCTGCCTCCTCGTCGAACGACATCAGGTCCCACGGGCAGGATCGCTGGCACAGCCGGCACCCGACGCACGCACCGCGGTCCACAACGCGGGCCTTGAGCTTCGGCTCGGCCACGATGGCCCCGTTCGGGCACGCCGTCGCGCACGGAACCGGATGCGGGCACTGCTTGCAGGTGTCCTGGACGATACGGAAATCGCCGAATTCCCCCATGGACCGCGCGAAGCCGTCCTGCTGTCCACGCGGGCCGAAGTTGTAATTGCGAGAAACTTTGATACGGGCGAGCGAGGGCTGCGCGCGGCCGAAGGCGTACTCGGTGCACGCCAGCTCGCAGCGCTTGCAGCCGACGCAGCGCGTCGGGTCGGCGACGAGCACGCCTTCAGCCTGCTCGACGATGATGAGCGGCGTCGCGCCGGCAACGAGAGCGCCGAGTCGACCGAGCGCCGAGCACGCAAGGGCGGAACCGATGCCGGCCTTCATGAATACGCGCCGTGTGCAGCCGGCACCGAAGCCGAGGCTCTCGGTCAGGCGGCCGAGAAGGGCACCGGGATCGTTCTGGATCGGCGTCATGGGTGGCATTCGGACAGCGAGAAACCGGGGGGCCGTCGAAACAAGCACCGGCAGACTACGATGAGAGGCGCTCGAGGGTCAATAGGTCCTTCGGCAGTCCTGCGGACGGACTCCGGCCGTTAGGGCGACCGAGCGGGGCTGGTTGACGCCTGGCCCTCGAAGCAAGGTCGGGTCGGAGCGGGCACGGCAAGGTGCCTGTAAAGGGCTGGCGGCGTTCCGGCGGAGGTGGCGGAAAACCGCAAGTCTCGACAGCGAACCAGCGCGGACAGGACCGCGAAGGCGCTGAAAATCGATGCTCCGAGACGCTCGGTCGTCGGCATCGGGCTTGCGTAATTAGTGGATGTTCTTCGGGGTCGTCGAGGTCGGGACCGTCTGCCGTTGGGGGCCGGCAGCCGGTTGCGACAGCGGTGGCCCCGATTTTCTTGTACGTGCTTCCTGTTTGTGGGCAGCGAGCTGCGGTCCAGTTTGCCAGGCCGCTCGTCACGAGCCAGACACAGGCTGCAGGCCAGTCTGGCTGCTCCTGAACGCGCCGGACCGGAACTGACGCTGTTCGCCTCCCCGGCCTCGGGTACCATCAACCGGAAGTGTGTCGCCGCGGGCGCGGGGCGTGTCCGCAGCCTCGGCCGGATCGAAACGCGCCACGGCGCGAAGCCACCCGCCATGAAAGACGCATACGCCAAGATCGACTATCGGAGTCTGGTGGACTGGCCTCGCCGTCTGGCTCGGGAGTGGCCGTTCTTCGAGCGCGCGTTCTCCGGCGTACCCCTCCGCCGCGTCCTCGACCTCGGGAGCGGGGGCGGCGAGCACGCGCGCCTGTTCGCCTCCCACGGCCTGGAGGCGGCAGGCGTCGACCTCTCGCCCGATCTGGTGGACGAGGCACGCGCTGCGATGCAGGCCTTCCGGGGGATTCCAGAGGTCACGTTCGCCGCGGGGGATATCGCTCGGGTCTCCGAACTGGTCGCCGGTCCTTTCGGGGCTGCCGTCTGTCTCGGCAACACGCTGCCGCACATCCTGGACGACGAGACGCTCGGCGGGCTGGTGCGACAGCTTCGCGAACTCGTCCTGCCCGGCGGCGTCGTCATCATCCAGATGCTCAACTACGAACGCATCTTCTCCGCGCCGGTCAGGTACCTGCCGCCTCTCTTCCGGCCGCATCCCGAGGGAGAAACCGTCTTCCTTCGCATCCTCGACCCCCAGGGCGACGGCCGGACGGTCATCTTCACCCCGTCAACCCTGTTGCGCCGCTTGTCGGGCGAACCGCCAATCGAGGTCACAGCCGCCGAACGGGTGGTCCATCGTGGCTGGCGTGCCGGCGAGATCGAGGGCGCCCTTGCGGCATTCGGGTTCGACAGCTTCGCGCGCTACGGAGGGTTCGACGGCGGTGCTTTCGACCCGAGAGCTTCGCTGGACCTGGTCCTCGTGGCGCGATAGCTGGTCATCAACCGGCCGACACGGTCCATGCGCCGGTAACGGCCTCTCGCCTCACTTTTTGGCGGTACCTGGCCCTTCTGCCTCGTCCTTGGTGAGCTGTGCCGCCTTGCTGTCGAGCGCCGCCTTGCTGTTTTTCTTCTTCTCCTCGGCGCGCGCGTAAGCCAGGGCAGCGAGGAAGATGGCGACAATTAGGCCGAGCGAGAACCACTTCGGCACCTCGAAGGCGACAAAGTGCATGGCGTGGAGCCATTCGAGCAGCAGCTTTGCCCCGACCCAAGCGATGATGACGAAGGCGCCGTCCACGAGCGGCGGATAGCGCTGGACGATCACCAGCAGCTGGCCGATCACCAGCCGCATCGTGATGATGCCAAGGATGCCGCCGGTCAGAACTACCCACACCTTGCTCGACATTGCCACGGCGACCATGATCGAGTCGATGGCGAAGACAATGTCGGTGAGCTCGACCTTCACGACGGTAGCCCATAAGGCCGACATGAAGAGCCACGGCGTGGCCTTCGGCGGCGCCCTCCGGTCGCTCCCCTCCTCGTGGCCATGTCCCCAGAAGTGCCGGTACGGCAGATAGATCAGGTAGAGGCCACCGAGAAGCTTGACGATGCTGAGGCCAATCAGCTGCATCGCGAACACGACGGCAATGCCGCGGAAGATGAAGGCCCCGAAAATCCCGTAGCGGAGCGCCTTCTTCTGGTCCTTCTTCGGGAGGCCGAGGACCAGCACCGCGAGCACCATCGCGTTGTCGGCGCTCAGCAGGCCCTCGAGCAGGACCAGAAGAACGATGGTCAGGATGTCGGCTGGGTCGATCACGTCAGGTGAGAGTCCGCGCGAACGAGCTACTCAGTATGCCTCACCGCGCCGATGAAGTCACGGGTCGCACAGAGGGCCGACACTGCGCAGCACAACTTGCGCGAAGCACCCCTTGGAACCAGCGCCCGGGGGGCGGCAGGACCCATGTTGCGCGCCGCCCGGCGGTTGGACCTTGTCCCGCCCGTGCCTTGCGACTGGCGCAGGCGAGCCTCACGACAGACGGCTGCTGGTCGGGAAGCATTGACACGGTGCGCATCAAGGCCTATATTCGGAACGTGGCAAGGATCGGGCCATGGCGGTAAAGCAGGATCTCTACTTCATCAGTGTCGCCGCGCGCATGCTCGACATGCACCCTCAGACACTGCGCAAGTACGAGCGGCTGGGCCTGGTGCAGCCGAGCCGCAGGATCGGAAGCATGCGGGTCTATTCGCGCGAGGAAATCGAACGCTTGCGGCTCATCAAGCACCTTGTCGACGAGCTGGGAATCAACCTCGCCGGCGTGCAGCGCCTCCTGTCGATTGCGGAGGTGGTAGAGAGGATCCGGCCGCTCGCGCGGCCTGAGGCGGTCGAGCGGGCCGAGTTCCGCCGCGAGCTGGCGCGCGAGGTCGAACGGCTGTGCCAGATGGTCGGGTTGTAGGACCTGGCCGGGTCGGGGGCTGCGGGATCGATGGAGTTCAAGGACTACTACGGCACGCTCGGCGTGCCGAAGAACGCGTCCGCCAAGGACATCAAGCAGGCTTATCGGAAGCTCGCCCGCAAGTTCCATCCGGACGTGAATCCGGGCGACAAGAAGGCGGAGGCGCGCTTCAAGGAGATCAACGAAGCGTACGAGGTACTGGGCGACCCGGAGAAGCGACGGAAGTACGACGAACTGGGCGCCAACTGGCGGCAGTACGAGCAGGCGCAGGCGGCCGCGGGACAGCCGTTCGCCGGCCAGCCATTCGGGGGCTTCAACTTCGATTTCGGCGTCCCTGGCGGCGGGGGCTATCGCGTCGTGAGCGAAGAGGAGATGCACCGGATCTTCGGCGAGGCGGATCCCTTCTCCGATTTCTTTCGGATGTTCTTCGGAGGCTCCGCCGGTTTCGATCCGCCCGGCCGGGGCAGGCAGGGTGCGGATCGCTCCGCGAGGCCGCGTGCGGGAAGGGACCTCGAGTTCGAGATCGAGATCTCGCTCGAGGAAGCCCTGCACGGTGCGACCAAGAGACTCTCGATCCCTCGGGCCGGCGGAGCGGGTTCTGTAGACGTCAGGTTGCCGTCGGGAGTGGACGAGGGGTCGCGCGTTCGGGTCGCTGGGGAGGGAGAGCGCGGGGAAGGCGGTTCCGGCGACTTGTACTTGCGAGTGCGCATGCAGCCGCACCCGCGGTTCGAGCGCCGGGGGCCGGACCTTCACACCCGCGTGGTGGTCCCGGTGGCAACGGCTGTGCTCGGCGGCGAAGCAGACGTCATGACGCTCGACGGCGGGCGCCTGCGCCTCAAGATCCCGGCGGGGACCCAGCACGGCCAAGTGTTCCGGCTGAGGGGCCACGGGATGCCTGCGGTGGGGAAACCCCACGACCGAGGCGACCTCTACGCGACCGTCGAGGTGGCGATCCCGAAGCGGCTGTCCGCGGAAGAACGCCACCACTACGAGGCGCTGAAGCGGCTGGGAGGCTGAGCCTGGATTCCCGCCGCAAGGGACAAGTGAAAGGAATGAAGGCGATCGCAGCAGCTGGACGCTGATTGCTGTAACCAAGCTGACATGACACCGAACAAGTTCACCGAGAAAGCACAAGAAGCTCTGTTCGCCGCGCAACAGTTCGCCGACGAGCTCAACCATGCTCAGGTCGAGCCAGAGCACCTGCTGGTCACGCTGGCCGAACAGCCGGAAGGCGTCGTCCCCGCCGTTTTGCGGAAGATGAACCAGAACCCGGCTGAAGTCGCAGCGGCGACGCGTTCACTCCTTGCAAAGCGGCCCAGAGTTTACGGCGGCAGCACAGGCATGTCGGCCCGCCTCCGGGGTGTCGTCGAGGAAGCTGGCAGACAGGCCGACCGGCTGAAAGACGACTTCATAAGCACCGAGCACCTGCTCGTTGCAATCGCCTCGGAAACCGGGCGTGCGGAAGCGGCCTCGCTGCTGCAGCAGCGAGGCGTGACGGTCGACGCGCTCTTTGCGGCGCTGCAGTCGGTGCGCGGGTCGCAGCGCGTGACCGATCAGAACCCTGAAGGCAAGTACCAGGCGCTCGAGCGGTACGGACGAGATCTCACGGAGCTGGCGCGCCGCGGGAAGCTCGACCCGGTCATAGGCCGCGACGAGGAAGTGCGGCGGGTGATACAGGTCCTGTCGCGGAGGACGAAGAACAACCCGGTTCTCATCGGTGAGCCGGGCGTCGGCAAGACGGCGATTGTCGAGGGCCTCGCGCAGCGGATAATCCGCGGCGATGTCCCGGAAGGCCTCAAGGACAAGCGCATCGTCGGCCTCGACATGGGTGCTCTCGTCGCCGGTGCGAAGTACCGCGGCGAGTTCGAGGAGCGCCTGAAGGCTGTCCTCAAGGAGATTACCGAGTCGGAGGGGCAGGTCATCCTCTTCATAGACGAGCTCCACACGGTCGTCGGGGCCGGCGCGGCGGAAGGGGCCATAGATGCCTCGAACATGCTCAAGCCGATGCTGGCGCGCGGCGAGCTCCACACGATCGGCGCGACGACCCTCGACGAGTACCGCAAGCACATCGAGAAGGATGCTGCGCTCGAAAGGCGCTTCCAGCCGGTGCTCGTCGGCGAGCCGAACGTCGAGGACACGATAAGCATCCTCAGAGGCCTTCGCGAACGCTACGAGATCCACCACGGCGTCAAGTTCAAGGACAGCGCTCTCGTGGCCGCCGCGGTTCTGTCGAACCGCTACATATCGGACCGCTTCCTGCCCGACAAGGCAATCGATCTGGTCGACGAGGCCGCAGCCCGCCTGCGCATGGAAATCGATTCGATGCCTGCGGAGCTCGACGAGATCGAGCGGAGGATCATGCAGCTCGAGATCGAGGCCGAGGCGCTGCGCAAGGAGAGGGACCAGGCGTCGATCGAGCGTCTGGGGCGGCTCGAGAAGGAGCTGGCGGATCTCAAGGAACAGCGCGCCGGGCTGGCCCAGCACTGGCAGCAGGAGAAGGAAGCGCTGCAGCGGGTCAGGCGGCTCAAGGAAGAGCAGGAGGGGCTGCGTCACGAGATCGAGCGCGCGCAGCGTCGCGGCGACTACGCGGCCGCCTCGGAGATACAGTACGGGCGCCTGCCCGCCATCGAGCGCGAGATCGCAGAAGTCGAGAGCGGCCTAGCGAAGCTGCAGCAGACGCGCCGCATGCTCAAGGAGCAGGTGGACGAGGAGGACATCGCCGAGGTCGTGAGCAAGTGGACCGGCATCCCGGTGAGCCGACTGATGGAAGGCGAGATACAGAAGCTGCTGCAGATGGAAACCCGCCTCCACGAGCGCGTCGTCGGGCAGGACCAGGCGATCGACGTGGTATCGAACGCGATAAGGCGGGCGCGCGCGGGCCTTCAAGATCCCAATCGGCCGCTCGGCAGCTTCATCTTCCTCGGTCCCACCGGGGTCGGCAAGACGGAGCTGGCGAGGGCCCTGGCAGAGTTCCTGTTCGACTCCGAGCAGGCGATGATCAGGATCGACATGTCAGAGTACCAGGAGAAGCACACCGTCTCGCGCCTGATCGGGGCGCCGCCGGGCTACGTCGGCTACGAGGAAGCCGGGCAGCTCACCGAGGCGGTGCGAAGGCGGCCGTACTCGGTGGTTCTGTTCGACGAGATCGAGAAAGCGCACGCCGAGGTGCTCAACGTGCTGCTGCAGCTGCTCGATGACGGGAGGCTCACCGATGGGAAAGGCCGCACGGTGGACTTCAAGAATACGGTCGTGATCATGACGTCGAACATCGGCAGCCACCACATCGCGGAGCGAACGCGCCGCGCAGAGGCGGAACTCGACGAGGGGACGCGGCGGATGGTGCTCGAGGCCCTGCGCCAGCACTTCAGGCCGGAGTTCTTGAACCGCATAGACGAGATCGTGGTCTTCCATCCGCTCGGCAGGGAGCACATGCGGACCATCGTTGACATACAGCTTCGGGGACTGATGCGGCGGCTCGAGGAGCGGAAGATCGAGGTGGAACTGACCGACCGGGCGCGCGACCAGATCGTCGAGGAAGGCTACGACCCCGTCTACGGCGCCCGGCCTCTCAAGCGGACGATACAGCGGCGGCTGCTGGATCCGCTGGCCATGCGGGTCCTTCGCGGCGATTTCCGCGACGGCGACAGGGTGCTGGTGGACGGGGGAGCCGATGGGCTCGTGATGCAGAAGGCCGCCGCGGCGGCGGGGACGCCGAGAGCGTGATCCGGACTGAGTACGGGGGTCAAGAGCCGAGGTATCAGCGGAATTCGGGCCGAGCGTCGAACGCCGCGGGCCTCGTTCCTCGGTGCTGCCCTTGATCGAGAGTGAGAATGGCAGGAAATCCCTCCCGCGTTCCGAAGCCCCGCGGCAGGCGGCCCGGCGAGCGCAGGCCGTTCGGCGCGCCAGGACCCAGGCTCTCCCCTGTCTGGTTCGTCCTGGGTTTCTTCCTGCTGCTCGCCCTGGTGCAGGGGTACCTGACGTCCGGCTCCTCGAACACGATTCCGTACAGCGAGTTCAAGTCGCTGCTGCGGTCGGGCCGCGTGGTCGAGGTGACCATCAACGACCAGACGATCGACGGGCGGATGAAGCCGACAGGGTCGGAGAGCGGCGAACTGGCCGCCTTCGCGACCACGCGCGTGGACGACCCGAAGCTGATCGAGGAACTCGAGCAGCGTGGCGTCAAGTTCACGGGCCAGGTGGTGAGCCGGTGGATGACGGAACTGATAGCGTGGCTGCTGCCGATACTGCTGATCATCGGCCTCTTCAGCTTCTTCCTGCGGCGGATGAGCGGCGGCGAGGGCAGCGTCATGTCATTCGCGCGCAGCCGCGGTAAGGTGTTCGCCGAAGACGACGTGAAGGTGACGTTTGCCGACGTGGCCGGCGTCGAGGAGGCTGCAGAAGAGCTCAGAGAGATCGTCGAGTTCCTCAAGAACCCCAAGAAGTACACCAGCCTCGGCGGCCGCATACCCAAGGGTGTGCTGCTCGTGGGTCCGCCCGGCACCGGCAAGACGCTCCTCGCACGCGCGGTCGCCGGCGAGGCGCACGTGCCCTTCTTCAGCCTGAGCGGGTCCGAGTTCGTCGAGATGTTCGTCGGCGTTGGCGCCGCCCGCGTCCGCGATCTCTTCGCACAGGCCGAGGCCAAGGCGCCGTGCATCGTCTTCATTGACGAGCTCGACGCGCTTGGCAAGGTCCGCGTGCAGAGCCCGGTGGGCAGCCACGAGGAGCGCGAGCAGACGCTGAACCAGCTTCTCGCCGAGATGGACGGCTTCGACTCGCGCAAGGGCGTCATCATCATGGGCGCAACCAACCGGCCGGAAGTCCTGGATCCGGCGCTGCTCCGCCCCGGGAGGTTCGACCGGCAGGTCTTGGTAGACAAGCCGGACGTCAAGGGCCGCGAGGCGATACTCCGGATCCACGCACGCGGGGTGAAGACGTCCGATGAAGTCGATCTGAAGATCGTCGCCCAGCGGACAGCGGGTTTCGCGGGGGCGGATTTGGCCAACCTGGTCAACGAGGCGGCGCTCCTCGCGGCGCGGAAGAACAAGACGCGGGTGGAGATGTCCGACTTCGACGAAGCCATCGACCGCGTCATCGCAGGTCTCGAGAAGAAGAGGGTCATGAGCGACCGCGAGCGGGAGATCGTCGCCTACCACGAGTCGGGCCACGCGATCGTCGCCACGTCGCTCCCCGGCCTCGACCCGGTCCACAAGATCTCGATCGTTCAGCGAGGCTTCGGCGCCCTCGGCTACACGATGCAGCTGCCGCTGGAGGACCGTTACCTGATGACGCGCGGGGACCTGCTGAGCCAGCTCGCGGTGCTGCTCGCCGGTCGAACCGCCGAGGAGATCGCCCTCGGCGAGATCTCGACCGGGGCGCAGAACGACCTGCAGCGGGCGAGCGACATCGCGCGCGCGATGGTCACCGAGTTCGGCATGAGCGACAAGATGGGCGCGATCTCGTACGACGGCCACAGCAGGAGCCGGTTCCTCGACGTGCCCTTCGCCCAGGAACGCCCGAACTACGCGGAGGAAACCGCGCAACAGATCGACGCAGAAGTCAGGCGCATCATGACCGAAGCGCATGCCAGGGCGAGGAGCGTGCTGAACGAGCGGCGGGAGACGCTCGACCGCGTTGCCAGGAGCCTGCTCGAAAAGGAAGTGATCGAGGGCGAGGAACTCAGGGAGATGGTGAACGAAGGGTGACGTGGTGTCCGTAGGGCACAGGGTTCAGGAGGTCAACCCATGTCCATGATAAAGGTGAGGTCGAACGGACCCTACCTGGTCGATGTCCCGGAAGACGTGAAGCTGGTGGACTGGAACGGGCAGGAGTACACGATTTCCCGGCGACCCTTCGCGCTCTGCCGGTGCGGCGGCTCAACGACGAAGCCGTTCTGTGACGGTACGCACTCGAAGATCGGCTTTGCCGCCGCGGAAGCGGCGGTGCCGGGGAGCTCGAACAAGCCCGCCGGCGGCTGACCCGCACGGGGAATCCCGGTGACGCTCTCTAGCCCATCTTCTGCATCGAGGCGAGGAACTCCGCGTTCGATCGCGTCTTCGACATCTTGTCGAGCAGGAGCTCCATCGCTTCGACGGGAGACAACGGCGTCAGCACCTTCCGAAGCACCCATACGCGGTTCAGGTCGTCGCGGTTGAGGAGCAGCTCTTCCTTGCGGGTGCCGCTCTTCTGAATGTCGATCGCGGGGAAGACGCGCTTGTCCACCAGCTTGCGATCCAGGTGGATCTCCATGTTGCCGGTGCCCTTGAACTCCTCGAAGATGACGTCGTCCATGCGCGACCCGGTGTCTATGAGGGCCGTGGCGATGATCGTCAGCGAGCCGCCTTCCTCGATGTTCCGCGCAGCTCCGAAGAACCGCTTCGGCTTCTGGAGCGCATTGGAGTCGAGGCCGCCCGAAAGCACCTTCCCGGAGGGCGGGATGACTGTGTTGTAGGCGCGCGCGAGACGCGTGATCGAGTCGAGCAGGATGAGAACGTCCTTCTTGTGCTCGACGAGGCGCTTCGCCTTCTCGATCACCATTTCCGCCACCTGCACGTGGCGCTGCGCCGGCTCGTCGAACGTCGATGAGATGACCTCGCCATCCACCGAGCGCTGCATGTCGGTGACCTCTTCGGGTCGTTCGTCGATGAGCAGCACGATCAGGTAGACCTCGGGGTGGTTCTTCGACACCGACTGCGCGATGTTCTGGAGCAGCATCGTCTTCCCGGTCCGGGGCGGCGCGACGATGAGGCCGCGCTGGCCCTTCCCGATAGGCGTCATCAGGTCCATCACCCGCGCCGACAAGTTCTCGCCGACGGTTTCCAGCTTGAGCTGCTGCTGCGGGTAGAGCGGCGTGAGGTTCTCGAAGAACAGCTTCTCGCGCGCCTGCTCGGGCGGCTCGAAGTTGACCGCCTCCACCTTGATGAGCGCGAAGTACCGCTCCCCTTCCTTGGGTGGGCGGATCTGGCCCGAGACCGTGTCTCCCGTCTGCAGGTCGAACTTGCGGATCTGCGAGGGTGAGACGTATATGTCGTCCGGACCCGGCAGGTAGTTGTAGTCCGGGGCACGCAGGAAACCGAAGCCGTCGGGAAGCACCTCCAGTACACCCTCGGAGAAGATGTACCCGCTCTGCTCTGTCTGCGCTTTCAGGATCTGGAATATCAGCTCCTGCTTTCGCATTCCCGTCGCGCCGGCGACGTTCAGGTCCTTGGCGATCTGGGTGAGCTTCTGGATGCTCATGTCCTTCAGTTCGCCGATGTTCAGGCCCTCGCCGGGGCGGCGTGCGGCCTGGACCTTGGTGGCTTCGCTCTCTGGTGCGGCTGCGTCCGGGACAGCAGGTGCTGGTTGACCGTTCGGGACGCGCGCCGCCATGGACTGGCGCTTGTTGTTGCTTGGCATAGGACGCTACTGGAGTCGGGCCGCTCGAGGCTGAATTGCGGGGAGGATCATGCCCCGGCGTCTTCGGTGACCCGGGGAGACTACGAGCAATTGAGTATAGGGTCCTCGGTGATGGATGTCAACCCGCATCAGCCAGCTTGACCCTGCCCGGCCAGGCGAGATTGAAGTCACAGCGCGTGCGGGTCCTGGCCGATTGCCATGATGCTGCAAGCCACTATCGGCTGAAGCCCCAGCTCCCGCGCCCGCTCGACCAGGTCGGGGCTGTCGGCGCCTGGGTTCAACCACACCTCGGTTATGCCCTTCTGTGCCACTTCCTCGATGATCCGCATCCCAAGCGGAGGCGCAACGTAGAAGGTGGCCATGTCGATCGGATGCGGCACGTCGAGAACGGAAGCGTAGGCCCTGAGCCCCTCGACCTCGCTCTCTTTCGGGTTGATGGGCACGACGCGGTGGCCCCGCTGGAGGAATGCGCGGACCGCCCGGTTACCGTACTTCCTGCGATCGCTCGAGGCCCCTATGACAGCGACGGTCTTGGTCATCTCTCTCTTCAATCTCAGGCACAGGGCCTGCTTGGGTGCAAGACATCTGCCCGCAGCGAGCGGGACAGCGAGCGGAACGCTTCCCATTCTCCCGAAAAAGGAAGCGTTCCCATTCCGGTCGGTCGGCTCAGTTCTCGTCCGGCGGAAAGATCTTCCCCGGGTTCAGGATCCCGTTAGGGTCGAACGCCCGCTTGACCCTCTTCATCAGGTCGATGACTTCGGGCGACAGCTGCAGCCCCAGGTAAGGCGCCTTCGTGAAACCAATGCCGTGCTCTCCGCTGAGCGACCCCTCCAGGGCGACCACACCCTGGAAAAGCACCCTCTCGGCAACCTTCACCCTCTCCAGGTCCCCCGGGCGGCCAGGGTCCGCGAAGATGTTCACGTGAATGTTCCCGTCCCCGGCATGACCGAACCCATTCACCTTCAGGCCGGACACCTCGGCAGCCCGTTCCACCAAATGGAAGAGCTGCGGCACACGACCGCGCGGCACGACTAGGTCGTGATTGAACTTCGCCGGCGCCAAGCGCCCCAAAGCGGGCGATATCTCCCGCCGCAGCCGCCATAGATCCCGCCTTGCCTCTTCGTCCGCAGCACGCAGCACCTCGGTCGCGCCAGAGTCGCGGCACGACGCCTCGACTCTCCGTGCCTCCTCAGCGACGGCCTCCCCGAAGCCGTCCACCTCAATCAGAAGCACGGCGGCCGTCCCGGGCGGCGCCATCGCCTCTCCGAGGTAGGCAGCCACCGCATCCAGGCAGGTCCTGTCGACGAGCTCCAGTGTAGCCGGCATGACCCGCCCGCGCAGCATCGCGTCCACCGCCGCAACGGCTGCCTCTACGGAAACGAACGCCGCCCGGATCGTCTCCTGGACCTGCGGCCGCGGGACGAGACGGAGAACGATTTCCGTGATGATGGCCAGCGTCCCCTCGGAGCCCACGAGGAGCTGGGTGAGATCGTATCCTACGACGTGCTTGACCGACTTCGAGCCGGTGCGGACGACCTCGCCGGTCGGCAGGACCGCCTCGAGCGCCAGCACGTACCTGCGCGTCGTGCCGTACTTGAACGCGCGAGGCCCTCCCGCCGACTCTGCAACGTTGCCGCCGATGACGGATTCGGCCATGCTCGCCGGGTCCGGCGGGTAGAAGAGCCCTCGTCGCTCGACCGCCGACTGAAGGTCGGCCGTCACCACGTTGGGCTGCACGACGGCCAGGAGATTCACCTCGTCAATCTCGAGGATGCGGTTCATGCGCTCGAGCGACACGACGACCCCGCCCCGCACGGGCACCGCCCCCCCCGTGTAACCGGTTCCTCCGCCCCTCGGTACCAGCGGCACACGTGAACCGTTGCACGCCGAGGCCACGGCGGCGACCTCGGCAGTCGAGCCCGGGATCACAACGATGTCGGGAGGGTATGCGATCTTCCTCGCATCAACGCCGTACGGCGCAACCGACGCTGGGTCCTGGCGTACGAACGCCGGTCCGACTATACCTTCGAGGACGGCAACAAAACCGGAAGGCAGCACTGCAACGTTCTCGCTCGTCAGCGCCTGACCCGCCTCGCGAGCCGAGCCTCGACAGCCTCGGGTACGAGGCCATGGATCGGGCCACCGAGCGCGAATACTTCTCTTATGAGGCGCGAACTTATGTAGGTGTACGCCTCCGCAGGCATCATGAAGACGATCTCGATCTCGGGTCTGAGCCGCCGGTTCATGAGCGCCATCTGGAACTCGTACTCGAAGTCCGAGACGGCCCGAAGGCCGCGCACGATCACGCACGCTCCCTTCCGTCTCGCGAAGTCGACGAGCAGGCCGTCGAACGCCTCCACCTCGACCTTGGGCTCCCCGGCGAACACCTCGCGCGCCGTTTCGACCCTTTCCTCGACGCTGAAGAGGGGCGTCTTGTCGGCGTTCTTGAGGACGGCGACCACGATCCGGTCGAAGATCCGCGCGCCGCGCAGGATTATGTCGACGTGGCCGTTGGTGAGCGGGTCGAACGAGCCCGGGTACACGGCGAGGCGCCCCGCTTTCGCCTGCAAGTGCTCGGTGCCGTTTGGCGTCGTGACATTCATCTTCGAGCAGGAGGTGAAACGGTTTACGGGGAGCGGTGACGGTAGAAGGCGAGCGCGCTGTCGCCGGCGACGAGGTCCCGTGTTCGAACCAGCGACGTCGCAGACTCCGGCACCGGGTGTCGCCTGCCGTGTTCGAACACCAGGACGCCGCCCGGGGCGAGCCACCTGCCGGCCCGCTCGAGCCTGCCCCCGGGCTGGCACCGATCTGAATACGGCGGATCCAGCAGGATCACGTCGAACAACGGGGCGTCCGGCAATGCCCCGGGCAGGTCGAGGTCCGACCGAATGATAGCATAGCCGCTTTCAATCCCGCAGAGCGCCAGGTTCGTCGCGATGAGTCGAAGCGCGCGCGGATCGCTGTCCGCGAACGTGACGTGCGCGGCACCGCGGCTGATGGCCTCGATGCCGAGCGCACCCGTTCCCGCGAAGCCATCGAGGACGGTGGCGCCCGAAACGCGGTCCGAAAGCACGTCGAACAGCGTCTCGCGCAGCCTGTCCGAGGTGGGCCGCAAGCCCGGCCATGTCGGGCTCTTCAAACGACGCCCTCGACAGGTTCCAGCAATGATTCGCACCTAACCGACCTCGACGAGGCCGAACCTCTCCGCCCAGCGGCTGCCCGCCCACGCTTCGGCGTCGAGTTCTGCTCCGCCAGCGTCGAGCCATGCCAAGGCGCGCCGCCTCGCTTCTTCCATCAGGTCACTGTCGCGCCCGAGGTCCCCGACACGGAAGGCAGGCACGCCAGCCTGCCGGGTTCCGAAGAGGTCTCCGGCACCGCGCAGTTCCAGGTCCTTCTCGGCGATCACGAAGCCGTCGTTCGTGGCGGCAATCGCCTCGAGCCGCCGCTGCGCCTCTGGTGTGAGCGGCGACTGGTAGAGGAGGATGCAGGACGCCTGGTGGGCGCCCCTTCCGACCCTGCCGCGCATCTGGTGCAACTGGGACAGACCGAACCGCTCCGCGTGCTCGATCACAATCACCGAGGCGTTCGGCACGTCCACGCCAACCTCGACGACGGTCGTCGCGACGAGGATGTCCACCTCGCCGCCCGCAAACGCGCGCATCAGCCCCACGCGCGCCTCGCCTGCCATCCGGCCATGTAGCAGGCCCACCCTGTGGGCGGGAAAGACATCCTGCGCCAGGTGGTCAGCCATCCTCACGGCAGCTCTCAGGTCGACCTTGGACGACTCCTCCACGAGCGGGTACACGATGTAGGCCTGGCGCCCGGCATCCACCTCGCGGCGCACGAAATCGTACACTTCTTCCCGCCTCGCTTCGGGGCGGACCGTTGTCCGTACCGGTTGCCTTCCCGGGGGAAGGCCGCGAAGGACCGAAACGTCCAAGTCCCCGTAAAGCGTCAGCGCCAGCGTCCTTGGAATCGGCGTCGCGGTCATGACCAGCACGTCAGGCTTCAGACCCTTGTGCCTCAACGAGGCGCGCGCGAGGACACCGAAGCGGTGCTGCTCGTCTATGATTGCCAGCCCCAGCCTGGCGAAGGCCACTTCGGGCTGCAAGAGCGCGTGAGTGCCGACGACGAGGTTCGCATCGCCGCTGCACGTTGCCGCAAGTATCGATCGCCTCGAGGATGCCGGCGTGGCGCCGGTCAGGAGTTCGACACGGAACCTGGAGCCGGCGAGAAGCCGCCTGAAGGTTTCGGCGTGCTGCTCCGCGAGTATCTCGGTCGGCGCCATCACGGCAACCTGGAGGCCGTTCTCCATCGCGACGATCCCGGCCAGGAGGGCGACCACCGTCTTCCCCGAGCCGACATCGCCCTGGAGCAACCTGTTCATCGGCGACGACCGTTTCATGTCCGCAACGATCTCCCCGACCACCGTCCGCTGACCTGGTGTGAGCCTGAAAGGCAGCGCAACGCGCGCTGCCCTGCGCACGCGCTCGTTCACGATTGGAATGTACGGCTTCGCTTCGGCGCCAGCCTGCCTGCGCCGAAGCAGTAAGCCGAGCTGGAAGAGGAAGAACTCCTCGAAGATCAGCCTGGCCTGGGCCGGCGCGCGAAACAGGTTCAACCGATCGACGTCGGTGCCGGCCTCCGGAAAATGAGCTCCGGCCAGAGCGGCAGCGCGGTTCGGGTAGCCCATCTCCTCGAGAACGGACGGCGGCAACGGGTCGGAGAGATCCGGCGGCAGACGTTCGAGCAGGTCGTGCACCAGCCTCCGCTGCATCTTCCCCGTCAGGCTCCCCATCTTCTCGTAGACGGGCACGATGCGACCCGTGTGCACGCCCCAGGCGTCGGCGTCCACTATTTCGTAATCAGGGTTCGTGAGTCCCGGCCCACCAGACGGCGAGTCGCCGGCGACCTTGCCGTAGAGTACCAAGCGGTGGCCGCGCCGGATCGCGTCGGCGAGGTACGGCTGGTTGAGCCACGTAGCCGTGGCGAGGCCGGAACCGTCGCCAACCACCGCCCGGAACAGCCGGAAACCCCGGCGACGTGTGAGCCGCACACCGCAGTCCACAACGGTGCCGATGATCGAGACGGTGTCGCCGGAACGAAGGCGGGCTATGGGAAGGAAGTTGCCCCGGTCCTCGTACCTGACCGGGAATCGTGAAAGCAGGTCGCCGACCGACAAGAGGCCGTGCCTCTCGAGATCTGACGCGCGCCTGGGCCCGATCCCGCGCAGCGAGGACAGCGGCGTGGCCAGGAACGAATCGCCGGCCGGGACGCCCGCACCTTCGGCGCGCGAGGTCACTGCACGATCACCGCCTCGCCACGGCGGACGAGGATCTCGCGAATGCCGGCGGGCAGCGAGAACGGGTCGTCGAGGTTCAGGCCCTCTGGCATGTCCGGGGTGCGCGAGTAGTGGGTCACGAGTTGCTGAAGCAGCTGCTTCGGAACGGTCACACCCGCAACCTGCACCGCCTGGACATCCAACCACGCCACGCCGTTCCTGGTACGCAGGACACCGGTGGCAGCAATGGGCAGCCTCCCTGTAAGGTAGCTCGTGAGGTCGAACCACCCGCCCGAACTCTGCTTCTTCCTGACCGCGTCGAGGTCCACGATTGCGCGCCCCGCGAGACGCCCGTCGCCGACTATCGTCACGTGCGGCTCGACTATACCTGCCGGCACCAGATCGCGCCCCTGGTGGGCGAAGTACGCGTTGACCTCGTTCTCCGTAATCGCGGTCCTGCGCACGGCTCCGGGGCGAATCTCGGCTTGACGAACAATCAGCGCGAGCTTCTTCTCGAACCGTTCGCCGTCGAGCTTCGACAGAGCAGCTTGCCCGGCCGCGGCGGAAACGGCGACGAAAGCCAGGAGCGAGGCCAGAAGCGCAGGGACGGAACGGCAGCGGAAAGCGGTGAAAACCGCCATCGAAAACACTTTACCACGGGCCAGGCGACTCGCATTCCCGTTGACTTTCGCCTTTCCTTTGCAGAAAATGGACGGGCCTGCGAAAGGAGGCTGCCCGTGTTGCCGCTCACGAGACGCCAGCGGGAGATTCTGGACTACCTGACCGAATTCATCGAGCAGCGCGGCTATGCACCGAGCCTCGAAGAGATCGGGAGGCGTTTCGGCTTGTCTTCGCTGGCCACAGTGCACAAGCACCTGAGTAACCTGCAGGAGAAAGGATTCATCAAGCGGGCCTGGAACCGGAGCCGCTCGGTCGAGGTGGTGCCCACACGACCGGGCAACCGCGCCGTAGAGTTGCCGCTTCTCGGCTTCGTGGCAGCCGGAGCACCAATCGAGGCGATCGCGACATCGGAATCGATATCCGTCCCGGAGGATTTCGTGGGCAAGCGGGACACGTACGTCCTGCGCGTCCGTGGCGACTCCATGATCGACGAGCAGATAAGGGACGGCGATTTCGTCATAGTAGAGGACCGGAAGTACGCTGAGAATGGGGAGATGGTCATCGCCCTGCTCGGCGGGTTCGACGTCACGCTGAAGAAGTTCTACAGGGAAGACGGCCGCGTGCGCCTTCAGCCCGCCAACCCGGCGATGCAGCCAATCCTCGTGCCGGCGGACGCCGTGCAGATCCAGGGAGTAGTCGTCGGGGTGATGAGAAAGTACTGACCATGCCCGAGCCAAAGCAGATCAACTTCCAGATAATTCCCGACGAAGGCGGCGGTGAGGCGCGCACCTACGCAAACTTCTGCGCCATAGCGCACACTCCGTTCGACTTCACGCTCACCTTCTGCGAGGTGATGCCTCTATCGGAGAAGGACATCATGGCGGCGGAACAGGAACACGTCGTGCGCGCCCCGGTGCGCGCGCGCATCGTGGTGCCCGTTCAGTTCGTGCCGAACCTCGTCGCCGCGCTCCAGGAGCACCTCAAGCTCTACGCCGAGTCGTACACGGACGCCGGCTGGACGAAGAGCGGCGGAGTGCATTGAAAGAGCTTTCAGCGCCAATGGCGCCCATGCCCTCCGGCCGACGGGGTCTGAACATCGGCAGCGCCGAAAACGGAGTCGGCCTCGACACGTTCGGCGGAGGGCGGTGCATCCGCCAATGAAATCGCGGTCGAAGGTTCTTGGAATCGTCGAGAGGCTCCGAAATCAGCACCCGGCCGCCGACACGGAGCTCGCCTACCGCAACGCGTACGAGCTCCTCGTTGCGACGGTACTCTCCGCTCAGACGACCGACCAGCGGGTGAACCAGGTGACGCCGGCTCTCTTCGCGCGCTTCCCCGACGCGCGCGCTCTCGCCTCGGCGGACCCGAACGAACTTGAACGCCTCGTGCAGCCAACCGGTTTCTTCAGGCAAAAGGCGCGGGCGCTCATCGGGATGGCAAACGGCCTGGTGGATCGGCACGGCGGCAGGGTGCCGGCAGATATGGACGCGCTCGTGCGGCTTCCGGGCGTCGGCCGCAAGACGGCGAACGTCGTCCTGGGCCACGCGCTGGGAGTTGCGGGGCTTGCCGTCGACCGGCACGTCCTGCGCGTGGCGAACCGCATCGGCCTTGCCGGCAGCGACGATCCCGAGGTCGTCGAACGCCAGCTGACCGCGGTGCTTCCGGAGGACCTCTGGACGCTGACATCGGACACGCTCATCCTCCACGGGCGGAGGATCTGCAAGCCTCGGCCGCTGTGCGACCGCTGTGCCGTTCGTCAAGACTGCGACTTCTTTCGCGAGGGGCGGGTGGCGGCGCTCGCAGCGGCGCCGCAGCCGCGAAGGAGGCGGCGTCCGGCCGAACCAGGGGAGGCCGGCGCGTCGGGCGCCCCTGCGGGGCAGGCCGGCGTGAAGGCTCACCGCGACCGACCGCGGAAGCAGCGATGACGCACCAGCGGTTCGAACAGCTCGTCGCGAAGGCGCTCGACAGCCTTCCACGGCGGTTCAGGAATCACCTGCGGAACGTCGCTGTGGTCGTCGAGGACGAACCCTCGCCAGAGCTGCTCGAGGAGATGGAGGTCCCGCCGGGCGAGACTCTCTTCGGGCTGTACCACGGCACCCCTCTGACGGAGCGGCCGTGGGACTACGGCAACACGCTCCCGGACCGCATCGTCATCTTCCAGCGCCCGAACGAGGAGGGCTGCCTCCACGAAGACGAAGTGGTGACCAATATCGGCGAAACGCTGATTCACGAGGTTGGCCACTTCTTCGGCCTCGACGAAGACGAGATCGAGGAGATCGAAGAACGGTACTGGCGGCGACGGCGCCCGCACGAAGACAAGGCCAAAGAAGGCGGGAGCTTGGATTGAGGTCTCGCAAGCGCTTCGCGCAGCACTTCCTGGAGCCGCCGTGGGTGGTCCGACTCGTGGAGGCGATCGCGCCCCGCACGGCCGACGTGTTCCTGGAAATCGGGCCGGGGACGGGCGCGCTCACACGCCCGCTTGCGGCGCGCGCCGCCCGGGTGGTCGCGGTGGAGATCGATCGCGATCTTGCAGCGCGACTGCGGGCGTCGCTGCCCGCCAACGTGGAAGTGGTGGAGGGCGATGTTCTCGAAGCCGATCTCCCTCGCCTCGTCGCCGATGCGGCGAGGCAAGCCTGCTGCGGCGCCGGCGCGCGCATCCGGGTAGTAGGCAACCTTCCCTACAATGTTTCGTCCCCGATAATCTTCCGCCTCCTGGCCGCGAACGAGGCACGCAGCACGTGGCATGATGCAACGCTGATGGTCCAGGCAGAGGTCGCAGACCGGATGGTCGCCTCTCCCGGCAGCAAGGACTACGGGGTGCTGGCCATCATGGTCGGGGTCGCCGCGACGGCCACACGGCTCTTCACGCTGCCGCCCGGAGCCTTCCGTCCCATGCCGCGGGTAAGGTCTGCGGTCGTCAGGCTCGAGGCGAAACCCTCACCCGAGGGGCTCGATATCCGGGCACTTGCTGATTTCGTTCGATTCCTGTTTCAGCAGCGGAGGAAGACGCTCCTGAGCCGGTTGGCGGCCGGCTGGCCTGGCGGCAAGGAGGAAGCGGTCAAGGCGATGGCGAAAGTCGGGATCGATCCCGCGAGGCGTCCGGAGACGCTCGATCTCGTGGAGCTACGGAGACTTCTGGAGATCAGCCCTTCGCCGCGCGGTTGAGTTGTGGTATATTTTCGCCAGCGTCCCAGCCGGATTTCGCTGCCCGACGCGAGCCGGCAAAGGGGCGTTTCCTACCTTCGTCCGGCCATCCCAGCGGCCTGGAGAAGCAAGTCGGGCATGCGGGCAGCTGGCGCCCGAGATTGATGGGTGTGCCCTCCCGGACGCTCGCCGCAGTTCACCGGAATCTCCGACCGGGCCTTGCGCCCGCGGGATCTGCTTCCTCGAGTTGGAGAACCATGACGGAGGAGCCGGCCAACACCGGGCGGCAGGACACGCCAGCGTTGGAAGTAGTGCCCCTCGGCGGCCTCGGTGAGTTCGGCATGAACATGATGGTCGTCACCTGCGGGGAGACGAGCCTGGTGTTGGACGCGGGTGTCATGTTCCCGGACCCCGAGATGCTCGGTGTGGATCTCATCATCCCCGACCTGTCGTACCTCCAGGCGAGGCCGCGCCGGGCCGCCGCGCTCTTTTTGACGCACGGGCACGAGGATCACATCGGTGCTGTTCCGCACGTGCTGCCGTACATCGAAGGCCCTATTTACGGCACGCCCTGGACGCTCGCGCTTCTGGAGCCGAAGCTGGCAGAGTACGGGCTCGATCTCGAGGACCGGCTGATCGCGATTGACCCGGACAGGAAGGTGACGGCAGGACCACTGACGGTCGAGTTCCTGCGGGTGACGCACAGCATGCCGGACTGCGTTGCGCTCGCGGTGCACACGCCGGCCGGCACCATTGTCCACACGGGCGACTACAAGGTGGACCACACGCCGCTCGACGGCCGGAATTTCGACCTGCATCGCCTGGCGGAGCTCGGCGGGCGGGGCGTACTTGCCCTTTTTGCGGACAGCACGAACATCGAGCGCCCCGGGTTCACCGGCTCGGAGACTGAGGTCATCGAGGCCTTCGAGGAGATCTTCGCGAGCGCCAGGGGCAAGCTGATAGTCGCAGCTTTTGCGACGAGCACGTACCGGATGCAGATCCTCGTCAACCTGGCGGCGAGGTTCCACCGGCGGGTGGCGTTCATCGGTCGGGGCATGATCGAGAACTCACAGTTGGCCCAGCGGCTGGGGCACCTCACAATCCCTCCCGGAACCTTGATCCGCGACGCAGACGTCCGCCACTACCCCGCCCGGGAAGTGCTGTGCATAACGACGGGGAGCCAGGGCGAGCCGATGTCCGCGCTGTCGCGCATCGCTATCGACGATCACCGCCACATCACGCTGATGCCCGAGGACACGGTGGTTTTCTCGGCTCGCGCGATCCCGGGCAACGAGCGGGCGATCGACCGCGTCATCAACCACGTCGCGAGGCGCGGTGCGGAGGTCGTCTGCGAGGGCATCAAGCACGTTCACGTATCGGGCCACGGCAGCGAAGAAGAAATGAAGCTGATCGTGTCGCTCGTGCGGCCCCGCTACCTGGTGCCCATCCACGGACAGTACCGGCAGCGGGCGCGCTACGCGCGCATCGCGCAGAAGATGACAGGCGGAAGGCTGAAGGTAATCCTGGCCGACAACGGCGACATCGTCCGGTTCGACGGTGCGGGAGGGTCGATTGCCGGCAGGGTTCCAGCGGGCAGGGTGCTCATAGACGGCGCCGGGTCGGGCGAAGTCCGCGACGAGGTGCTGCGCGACAGGCGGCACCTGGCCGAGGACGGCCTGATAGTGCCCGTGCTGGCGATCAACAAGCAGACCGGCAGCGTCGAAGGGATACCCGAGGTGGTGACGCGCGGGATAGTCCTGGATGCCGGGGCCGAGGCGCTGCTGAGGGACGCATCGCGGATCCTCGCGGACCTCGTCGAGAACGCCAGCATAGAGGAAAAGACGGATCACGCGTTGATCAAGGAGAAGATCCGCACCGAGCTCCGGAGGCACTTCCGGAAACAGTCGGGACGCCGTCCGCTCGTGTTGCCGGTGGTGATGGAGATCTGAGGTGGCATCTTCGACTTCTTCGTTCGTGTCGCGGCGCCTCAGCGAGCTGCTCGGGGTGGGGCTCTTCGGGCTGTCGCTGCTCTGGCTCATCGCTCTGGCGACCTACGAGCCCGCCGACCCTGCATGGTTCTTCAGCGCAGGCTCGCCGGCGCCCCCGGCCAACTTCGTCGGCCGAGTCGGAGCGTTCCTCTCCGAACTCTCGTTCCAGCTGCTCGGCTACGGGTCGTACGTGGTGCCCGTTGTTGCGGCCGCGGCTGGCTGGCAGTCGTTCTGGTGCCGCCCGATCGATGCCATCTACACGAAGATTGTCGGCCTCGGCCTCCTCTTGGGCTCCATGACGGCTTTTCTCAGCCTCGCCTTCGGACGTGGACAGATGGACTCGACCGCACTCCTCCCCGGCGGCTGGATGGGCCAGGGTCTGGCGGATCTGCTGCATCACTACTTCAACACGAGCGGCTCGCTGATTGTCGTCCTCGTCACATTCACGATCGGCGTGATCCTCTCGACGCAGTTCTCCTTCGGGCGCGTCTTCAAGGCGGTCGCGAGCGCGCTCGTCGAGGCTGTCAGGCGGAAGGCGCGTTCGATAGCAGAGCGACGGCAGGAGAAACGAAGGAACAGGCAGCGGCGCGAGATCATCGAGAAGGTGGCGAAGCGGGCGTCCGGCGACACCAAGGCGGCTGCCTCCTCCCGCGCGCCCGGCGCTGCGCGCGCCTCGACTGCCGAGCAGCCGGCGGCGCCGCAGATCACGCCGCTCCCGGAAATCCGCGGCCAGGAAATCAGCGTCTCCAGCTCCGGCTGCCCGGAGCAAACGTCGAAACCGGCGGCGCCGGCGGCGCCCGCTCGCAAGCCGGCCCCGGCGACCCTTCCGCTCTCGGCGCCTGCCGAGGAACTGCTTCCGCGGCCGTTGAGGCGCGCCGGCTTCACCCTCCCGCCAGTCACGCTACTCGACGCGCCAAAAGCCGAGCGCAAGATCGACGAACGGGAGCTCATGGAAGCCTCGCGCCTACTCCAGGAGAAGTGCCGCGAGTTCGCGGTCGAAGGCGCGGTCGTGCAGATCCACCCAGGTCCCGTCGTGACGACCTTCGAGTTCAAACCCGACGCAGGCGTCAAGTACAGCAAGATAACGAGCCTCGCCGACGACCTCTCGCTGGCGCTCCAGGCCGAGTCGGTGCTGATCGAGCGCATTCCGGGCAAGTCCACGGTCGGCATCCAGATACCGAACAGGAACCGCGAGCAGATATCGCTTCGCGAGATCCTCGAGTCGGACGTCTACCGCCGCTCCGGGTCGAAGCTCACGCTCGCGCTGGGCAAGACGATTCACGGCGAACCATTCGTCACCGACCTGGCGTCGATGCCGCACCTGCTGATTGCCGGCTCCACCGGCACGGGCAAGTCCGTG
This sequence comes from Vicinamibacterales bacterium, assembly GCA_041947015.1. Taxonomy (GTDB): domain Bacteria; phylum Acidobacteriota; class Vicinamibacteria; order Vicinamibacterales; family Fen-181; genus JBHGBL01. Next base: position 119,836 of record JBHGBL010000010.1, on the reverse strand, counting down.
GCCATAAACGCGATGCTCACGAGCATCCTCTACCGCGCCACGCCTGACGAGGTGCGCCTGATCCTCATCGACCCGAAGCGGCTTGAACTGGAGATCTACGAGGACATCCCGCACCTGCTGACGCCTGTTGTCGTCGATCCCAAGCAGGCCGCGAACGCGCTCGCGTGGGCGGTGCGGGAGATGGAGGAACGCTACAAGACGCTCGCCGCCGAGGGTGTGCGCAACATAGAACAGTACAACCGCAACGTCAGGCATGCCCAGGAAGAGCAACGCGTCGGAGACGACGGCGAGGAACCGAAGCTGCTGCCGTACGTCGTCGTCGTGATCGATGAGCTGGCAGACCTGATGATGATGGCGAGCAGCGAGGTCGAAGAGTCGATCGCGCGGCTCGCACAGATGGCGCGGGCCGTCGGCATCCACCTCATCCTCGCGACACAGAGGCCGTCGGTCGATGTCATCACCGGCCTCATCAAGGCCAACCTGCCGGCGCGCATCTCGTTCCGCGTCTCGTCGAAAGTGGATTCGCGGACGATCCTCGATGGCAACGGCGCGGAGCAGCTGCTCGGCAAGGGCGACCTGCTCTACCTGCCGCCCGCCTCCTCCCGGCTAATAAGGCTGCACGGACCCTACATCTCGGAACAGGAGAGCGCGCGTCTTGCCGCGTTCCTCAGGAAGCAGGGGCGACCGGTCTACGACCAGAGCATAACGGCCGGCGACAAGACAGCCGACGCGGTCGCCTTCGAGAAGGACGACCTCTACGACGAGGCGGCGAGAATCGTCGTCGCCTCCGGGCAGGCTTCGATTTCGTACCTGCAGCGGCGCCTGCGAATCGGCTTCAGCCGCGCCGCGAGGCTCGTGGACATGATGGAGGCCGACGGACTCGTTTCGCCGCAGTCCCCGGGAAAGCCGCGGGAGGTGCTCGTCGACAAGAACTACTTCGACGAGATCGATGCGCAACCACGGTGAAGTCGGCGCGGCTGGCAGGACTGTGCAACGAGGACTGCGGACTGGACAGCCTGGGCTGGGGAACTAGGACCTACGAGTCGCTGGTGGGAGCTGACCGCGTGGGGAGCAAGACGTCGATCCGGTACGCTCTAGCAGCCACGCTGATGCTGGCAGCCCTTGCCGCCGAGGCGGGGACCGCCGCCTCGGCGCGCTCGATGTACGCCAGCGCGCGCGCCCGCGAGGACGCTCTCCGTTCGGCATGGAGAGTGGAGGGAAAGGCCGGTGCGAAGACGCCGGGCTTGTCGGAGGTCCGCACCGTCATCGAGATGTACCGCGCGATCGTGAGGCGCTACCCGCGAAGTGGTTACGCTGACAACGCGCTCTACCAGGCTGCCGGCCTCGCCTCGGAGGCGTACACGCGCTTCCGTTCGGAAACGGAGCGCAACCTCGCCGTCGAGCTCCTGAGACGAATGGTCAAGGAGTACCCGTCGAGCTCCCTGGTGCCCGCAGCGCAGATCCTCATCGGCGACCTGGAGACGCTCCCATCGGGGTCCCGGCGCCCCACGGCCGTCGCTGCGGCCCCTGAAACGTCGGCGCGCACACGCGACGCCGGAGAGACAGCGACGCTGCTCGCCGTCGAGCACGAGAACCAGGGCGATCACGTCAGCATCACGCTCCGTCTGGACAGGCCGGCACGTTACACTCTGGAGCAGATCGAGGGCCCGCCCCGCCTGGTCCTCGACTTCACGGACACGACCGCTGCAGAGCACCTCCGCCACGCCGCGTTGAGCTATGGCGAACAGGCCATTCGAAGCGTCAGGCTGGGCCAGCGTGGCGATACGGTGACACGAGTCGTGCTCGATCTCGGCAAGGGAGTCGAGCCGTCGGTTTCCACTCGGGCGGACCCATACCGCGTCGTGGTCTATGCCAGGGTCACGGGTCCCGGGCCTGCGGCCGATTCGCCCACCGAAGCTGCTGCCGATAAGCCGGCCCCACTGGCGTCCTCGCACAAAGGCGAATCCTGGGCCCAGCTTGCGCCGGCCGTCGCATCGAACCCGGTCGAGCGGCCAGAAGGGAGCGCCGCAGGACAAACCGCGACAGCCCGCCCTCAAGAACCGACATCGGCCGCTACAGAGAACACGCTGCCTTCCGGAGCCAGCCCGGCCGTGATAGAGCGGCCTCCCAAAGGGCCGACCGGCAGCAAGGGGACCGGCTTCTCCATGGCGCGTCAACTAGGCCTGAACGTGGCACGAATCGTGATCGACCCCGGGCACGGGGGACACGACCCGGGCGCCAAGACCAGGACCACGACAGAAGCAAAGGTCGTTCTGGACGTGGCCCTTCGACTCGAAGCTCTGCTCCTCAAGCAGCCGGCAATAGAGGTCGTCCTGACACGCCGCACCGACGTATTCGTCCCGCTCGAGGAGAGGACGGCAATAGCGAATCGAGAGCGGGCGGATCTTTTCCTCTCGATTCACGCGAACGCGAGCCGCAGGACCGCCGCGAGCGGCATAGAAACCTACCTGCTGGACTTCGCTTCGAACGCTGACGCGGCCGAGGTTGCAGCTCGCGAGAACATGTCTTCGGGACTCCCGATCAGCACCCTCCCCGAGATCGTTCGCGCCATAACGCTCACCAACAAGCTGGACGAATCGCGGATCTTTGCCACGCAGGTCCAGCAGGCCCTTTACCAGCATCTCCGAACCGTCAACCGTTCGGCCAGGAACCTCGGCGTGAAGCGGGCGCCCTTCGTGGTCCTGATCGGGGCCACGATGCCAAGCATCCTGGCTGAAGTCTCGTTCCTCACGAATGCGCGAGAGGGCCAGCTACTCTCGACGCCTACCTACCGACAGAAGATTGCCGAGGCGCTGTTCGAAGGAATCCAGCGCTACCGAAAGGCGTTAGCCAGCGCGGTCGTGGTCACCAGCCGCTAGGGTGCTTGCCGGCACGACCGTCCGACCCTGAATGCAAAGCGTGTAGTAATATGGCGGAATGCTTTTCCAGCCCGCCACGCAGCCGGTGACGCCGGTTATCGTGCGCGTCGTCCCGCCGCCTACGCCCGAAATGGGCGTAATGGACGTGCTCGTGCAGGCGGTGGGCCTGACCGGGGCGATCCTTCTGGGCTCGGCCATCCTCGGCGCACTCCTCGGCGCCGCCTTCATCTGGTACCACCGCCGCCGTTCCCCTTTCCGTTCGAGCGAGGGCCCCGGCGGCGCCTACGGATTCGACCTCTCGCCGCGCTGAGCATTTCGGCCGCAGGTATTCACACCTGGTCCTGAAGCCGATAGCGGCGCTTCCAGGCGACTTCGGGTCCGAGTGTCGCGCACGGCGCTGCGGTCGCATCGTGGCGGAAACCGCTGTCACTAGGGTGGGACGCTGCCCGGTCTGGGACCCTGGAAGCTCGTTGCCTTCCCCCGAGCGAACGGCCGACTCCTCCGCCGGGAAAAGAAGGTGCGGCCTGCGCGGGCGCGGCATGGTCCTTGCGTCTCGTGGCGTAACCGTACAGGCGCGTCTGCGTTCTTCCCTTGTGCGGGCACGCCGCCCGCACGCGCGCGGAGGTTCCGAATGTGGTCGAGGTTCCGGGCATCGACGAGCGCTATCGCACTCGCTAGCGTCGTGGCCTTCAGTGGATGGTCTCTGGGGGCGCCAGCAGAGGGTAAGGTAGAGGGTAAGAAGGAGGGGAGGCCGTCGCTCTCGCTCAAAGGAACACCGTCAATCAGCTTCGCGCCGACGACGATCACGCTCGTGGGGACCGTCAAGGGCGGGCCGGACGATGCGGAGGAGTTCTACTGCCCGGCCATTGAGTGGGACTGGGACGATGGAACTGTGTCGGAGCGATCGACTGACTGTCCCCCGTACGCGCCCGGGACGAGCGAGATCGAGCGCAGGTACACGATCCGGCACGTCTATACGGCGCCCGGCGAGTACGTGGTCAGATTGGCCCTAAAACGCAACGACAACGTCGTGGCGGCGGCGATCACCACGGTCACGGTTCACCCGGGGCTCGGGGGCCGCTGAACTCCGATTCCCATATCAGGTTTCGGAGATCGTAGGCTCCTGCGGCTGGTCGCCGACGTAGGGCCGCTCGCCGGCCGGAACGGTCGGCGGCGGCCTCGTCCCGAACCGGGTCATGAGCGCGGCGCCCAGGCCGATCGACCACGCCACGTACTCAACGACGAATCCGACGACCAGCAAGGCTGCCGTGACACCCCAAACGGGCCATCCGACCAGCGCCATCAGTCGCCCGCCGAGCGTCACCGCCCAGATGAAGAGAAGCCCGAGCGCCAGCACGCCCGCCAGAGTGCGCGGCCGCCGGCCGAAGCCGGAAGTTGCCCACCTGCCAAGACCGTAGGCAACGCCTGAGAAGCCCATCAGGAGCGCGATGAGCAGAGCCAGCACAAAGAGCGGCGGCACCACGGCCAGGAGCGGTATTCCGATGATCGAAATCAGCAGCACGAGCGAGGCGAGGATCAGGATCGGCAGCGCCGCCAACTGAGCGAGAACACCGACCGCAGCCGACGTCCACGGCGCCGAAGCGGCGGTATCGGCAATGCGTTCGACCGGACGCCGGGCGACGATGACGGTCACGCCAACGAGCAGCGCGAAGAAGGCCATGCGCATCGCGGTCACCAGGAGGCTGACCGGCGCGTCGAACAACCAGCCGCTGTCCCACCTCGTCCGCCAGGGACCGCGATTGATGTGGACTCGTGGCCACCCGATCGCGACCTCGTGGAGCTGGCCTCGCACGTACGCATCCGGGTGACGCTCGATGGTGCCGCCGACGGCGGTCACGTCCCCGCGGACCTCCGCGGTCTCCCCGAGCTTGACGTCCCCGCCCACCGCCACCACTTCGTCTTCGACCGCGCCGTCGATTGTGACCGAGCCGAACACGGCGACGACGCCACCGCGCACGAGCTCGTCTTCCGAAACGTGCAGGTCGCCTCCGATGCGGACGCGGCCGTCGCTCCGAACCGAGCGCGGCCGCTCGGCCCAGCTGCGGCGCCTTTCCGTACCGGGTTGCGGAGAGGCCGGCTCCGGCGCCTCGACAGCCGGGCTCCGCGGAGCTGGCATGGGCGGAGCAGTCTCCCGCGCAGAGCTGAACATCTCGCGAAGCGCCGAAGGAGGCAGGTAGGTCAACGCCAGCACCACGCCAGCGCTTTCTCCAAGCCTGGCCCTGACCTCCCTGCCCGTCGCAGGCGCGCCGTCGATTGCAATCCCGCTGCCAGAGATCTCGATCGTGGTGAAGCCGCGCCCAGCCTGGTGGGGAACCAGGATGACGCCGTTATCCAGGAGCGCCACGCGGAACTGCTCATGCACGCGCCTGCTGAGTTCGGCCTGCGCGGCCGGCGAGCTGTCAGCTTGCTCAGACTGGGCCGAAGCGACAGCTGCCAGAGGGACGCCGGCGAAGACGAGCGCCACCAGGACGCCGCGTAGACTGGGTGCACGGAGCCGTCGGTTCAACATCGTTCGAACTCCTCGCGAGGGCTTACGAGCCGGGCCATCGCATAGAGCGACCCGGCCGCCAATGACATGATTGCGACAACGAACGACAGGCAAATGGGTGTCCGCACGGTTGTCTGGGCCGCCCGGCCGATGTCCACCATCACCGATGCGGCCCCCGCCACGACAGCAGCCCACTCGCCTGCTTCCGTCAGAACGAACGTCAGCAGCCCAAACCCTGCGCCCGACATCGAGGCTAGACCCGAAGTGCCGACGTTCGAGAGAAACGCGAGCGCACCCCACGCGGCGAGGCAGACCAGAGCGGCCACGGCCGCCCGGCTCCACCAGCGTGCCAGCAGCCTGGCCTCTCCGGAAGGAACACCGATCCCCGCCGCCACCAGCACTCGATCCGCAAAGCCGGCGGTAGGGCTTCTTCTCGGAAGCGCCGACAGCGCCATCCGGCAGCGCTTGTCGGCCTCCTCCGGAAGCCCGGCGTTCTCGGCGGCGATCCAGTCCGAAACCCGATTACTCATGAGTCAGAGCTGATTCCGCGTTCATCGCGCGTCGCCAAGCATCTACGCTCGACCACGAACCTTCTGTATCCGCAACGACGAAGAGCTCGTTCGGCTTCATTCGCGGCCGTCTTCTTGTTTCCTTCCTACGGGTCCGCCACCGAACAGGTTGCAGCCTGGCCGATTGTGCCATTCACCCGGCGTCCCGCCTCCCCCACCCCTCCGCGCTCAGAATGGCCGCCATTGCCGCCCGGGCGCGGTGCAGGAAACTCTTCACCGTTCCGAGCGGCAGGCCCGTCACCTCGACCAGGTCCTCGTAGCCGAGGTCCTCCAGGTAGCGGAGGACGACCAGCTGCCGGTACTCAGGCCGAAGGCGCGCGAGCGCGCGGTCAATCGCGGCCGCGATGTCTGAGCGTTCGAGTGCCCGAGCCGGGTCGTCTTCGGGGCCGGCGACAACGCGCTCCTCCACTGGGCGGCCGGACGGATCCTCGTCCAGAGGCACGGTATCCAGGCGCCGTATGCGCAGGTGGTCGACCGTGAGGTTGTGGGCGATTCGAAGAAGCCAGTTCGAGAACTTCTGGCCGGGATCGTATGACTTCAGCCCCCGGAACATCCTGAGGAAGGTTTCCTGAGCGAGGTCCTCGGCGAGCGCAGGGTTGCCGACCATCCTCGCGATCAGGTTGTAGACAGGGCGCTCGTAGCGGCGCACCAGCTCGCGGCTTGCCTTCTCCGAGCCGGCAAGGACCAGCGCGACTAGGTCAGAGTCAGTCGTCGTCACCTTCGGAGTCGGGTGCCTTCAGGCCGTTGCTGACCGCCAGGCGGCGCTCGTACTCCTCAGGCGCAAGTTGCTCGGGCCGAGCGCCGAGGGCCATGACGAAGCTTTCGAGGCATTCGACGGCCTCTGGACGCGGCCTGGCCGGATCCGGCACGAGGAACCAATGGATGCCGTCGAAGCGCTCCGCTGAGATCCGGCTGCCGGCTGACGCCGGGTGCAGCACGGGGTGGCCGCCGATGAACGTCAGGCGGTCCAGCGCGCGCGCTCGCTCGAAGAGAACCGCCTTCGGGCCACCGAGATCTGTCACCAGGAAGTCCCCTTCCACGTAATCGCATAGACGTTGAATGTGGCCGAGACGTTCTCCGAATGGACAGGCCAGGACGATGAGCTGCGCTCCGCCAAGGATTGAAAGATCCGGCGCGCCCACGTCGATTGCGTGCAAACGGACCGCGCGTTCGAGCCTCCCGTGGAGGTCCACGCCGATCACCAGAGCGGCCGGCCACCTGCGTCTTGCGGCAAGCGCGAGCGAAAGGCCCCGGTCCCCGAGCCCGAGGACCGCGATGTTCCGGAAGGGGGCCGGCGGCGGCTGCGCGTCCGCACCCGACCGGACGAACCTGATGGGCTGGGTATCAGGCGGCAAGGCTGCTCCTCCGCGTCCGTTCTCCTTGACCAGCAAGCAGTTGGTCCGCTATAAGGAGATCGTAGGATACAGCGGAACATACCGGAAGCGAGGGTGCGTTTCGTGCCGGACTGCTCATGAACGCCCGAAGTCTGCTCGTCGCGCTAGCACTGGCCCCGTTGTCTCTCACGTCGCTTGCCGGCTCGAGGCTTGACGGTCCGAGCAGGCGGATGCCCATCGACGAGGTGCGTCCCGGCATGCTCGGCGTGGGGTACACCGTCTTCGAGGGGACGAAGGTCGAGGAATTCAAGGCCCACATAGTCGGCGTGCTCAGGAATGCGGCCGGGCCGAAGAGAGACCTGATCATCGCGCGCCTCGAGGGCGGTCCTCTCGCCGAAACCGGCGTGATCGCGGGAATGAGCGGAAGCCCCGTCTTCATCGACGGCAGGCTCGTGGGCGCCGTGGGCTATTCTCTGGGAACATTTTCGAAGGAGCCGATAGCTGGCATCACGCCCATCGAAGAGATGATCGAGGCGACCTCGGTGGGCGAGGCCCGCTCCGCTCGCGGGAGCAAGCTCCGTCTCGAGCTGCCCCTCACACCGGAGAACATGCGGAAGGCACTCGCTTCAGCCTTCGCTTCGCCCGGTCCCTTTGCACAGAATCCAGGCGACGTGCTGCTTCTCGCGGGGGAGCCGGGCTTCGCCATGGCGGGGTCGATGGCCACGATGCTGCGGCCGATCGCCACACCGCTCGTGATGGGCGGTTTCCATCCGTCGATTGCAGGCACGGTAGCCGGCGTCTTTGGCGCCTACGGCTTCCTCCCGCAGTCGTCCGGCTCGATGCCCGGCAACCCGGCGGTTCAGGCAGGAACCGGCCTGCGGCTTCGACCCGGCGACCCAGTGGGCGTGAGCCTGGTGTCCGGCGACCTTGTCCTCGGCGCGACAGGCACCGTGACCGAGGTCGACGGTGATCGGGTCTACGCGTTCGGCCACCCGTTCTACAACCTTGGCCCCACGGCCTACCCGATGACGCGCGCCTATGTCCACGCGCTCCTCCCCAGTTTCGCTTCGTCGATGAAGATCGCCTCTACCGGCGAGGTGATCGGGACTTTTCGGCAGGATCGCGCCACCGCGATTGCCGGCACGCTCGGTGAGAAACCCGTCATGGTGCCGGTGAAGCTGACGCTGCACACCGACCGCGGCCTGACGAAGAGCTTCTCGTTCGATGTCGTCGACGACCAGCTCTTCACGCCCCTCCTCACCTACGTGTCGATCATCAACACGCTGACGTCGTACGAGAGGGAAAACGGGGCCGTCACGTTCACGGTAAAGGGCAAGGCGCGGGTGCGCGAACACGGCGACCTGACCTTCGAGGACATCTTCACGGGCGACATGCCGTCGGTGGGAGCAGCGTCCTACGTGGTGGCGCCGATCACCTTCCTGTTGACGAACGATTTCGCGCCGGTTGCGATCGAGGGCGTCGACATCGAGATCACGACGAGCGAGAGGCCGCAGACGGCGAAGCTGGAACGCGTCTGGCTCGACGCCGTCAGGCCCAGGGCCGGGCAGAACGTGCCGCTCAAGGTCTTGCTGCGCACCTATCGCGGCGAGGAGATCGTGCGGACCGTGCCTCTCTCTATCCCGCCGAACGCTTCCGGCCGGTTGTCTGTCCTCGTGTCGGACGGCTCCCAGCTCGCGCAGTGGGAGCAGCGCGAGGTGCGCCAACCGCTCGAAGCGCGCGGCATTGCCCACATGATCCGCACATTCAACAAGATCCCGAAGCACAGCCACCTTTACGTCAGGCTTCTCAGCCAGGATGCCGGAGGTGTCGTAGGGGGCGAGTACCTGCCGTCGCTGCCGCCATCGGTGCTCGCGGTGTTCGAGGCCGACAGGAACGGCGGCAACTTCATCCCGCTCCGCAATGCTACGCTGGGCGAGTGGGAGATCCAGGTCGGCCACGCGGTCAGCGGGTCGCGGCTGCTGGCGATTGACGTGGATCCGCAGTGACTTTCCGGGCGCTTCTATGACCAAACGCGCAGTGCGGACGCTCCTGGCGTCCTCGATGGTGGCTGCTGCCGGCCTGGCCGGCTTCGCCGCCACGCCGTCGTTCTGGCACACCTCGACCAGGGCCGACTTCGCCCGCGGCGAGGTAGAGAACCTTTCGGTTGACAGCGAGGGCCGACTGGTCCTCGGCCCTGCGCTTCCGGCGGTGCACGAGAGCGCCGCGCCTTTTCTGTGGTCCGTGGCCAGCGCGGAGGATGGCTCCGTGTTCGTCGGCAGCGGCAACGACGGGAAGGTGTTCCGGTTGTCGCGCGATGGCAAGTCGACAGTCTTCTTCGACGCCGCCGAAATGGAGGCTCACGCGCTCGCGCTCGGCCCGGACGGAGCGCTGTATGTTGCCACCTCGCCCGAGGGCCGGATCTACAAGGTGGACAGGACGGGAGCCTCGCAGGTCTTCTTCGATCCGCCTGACAAGTACATCTGGACACTGGCCCTCGACGGCGCCGGCCGCCTGTACGCTGGAACTGGCGACAAGGGCGTCATATACCGGATCACCCCCGACGGAAAGGGCACGCCCTTCTACGAAACCAGGGCGACGCACGTCCTTTCTCTCGTCATCGATCCGAAGGGCAGCATCCTCGCGGCGACCGAGTCGCCCGGCAGGCTTTTCCGCATCGATCCTGCGGGCAAGCCTTTCGTGCTGCTGGACACCCCGTTCCGCGAGATACGTTCGCTGGTCGCTCTGCCCGATGGCACGCTGTACTGCGCCGCGGTGAGCCGGCAGGGCTCTGAGACGGAACGGCCGGCATCGCCGATCGATGCCCCCGGCGCCCAGCCGGTGCCCTCGGTCTCGGCCGAGATCACCTCTGTCGCGATTGTCGACGTCGGCATTCAGTCTTCGGCACCGACTCCCAGACAGGCCTCTAGGACCTCGACGCCGCCGAGGGGCGCCGTCTATCGGATCGACGCTGACGGGACCCCTGAGGTCATCTGGGAATCGCCCGACGACGTTCCGTACGACATCGCCGTCAACGGCAACCGCGAGATCATCGTCGGCACTGGGAGCAAGGGGCGCATCTACAGCGTGGCTGCAGGCGATCCGCCTCGCGTGACGCTCGTCGGCAGGGTCGGCGCGCAGCAGGTGACGAAGATAGTCGCCGCCGGCAGGGGCGAGAGCCTGATCGTCACAGCGAACCCGGGCAAAGTCTTCCGGCTCTCGGCAGAGCGCGCCGCCGAAGGCACGTTCGAGTCCGAGGTCCGCGACGCAGAGACGGTCTCGTCCTGGGGAACGATCAGGTGGCGCGCCAGCGTGCCGCAGGGAAGCGCCATCGAGCTGCGCACGCGCTCGGGCAACAGCGAGAAACCGGATGACACGTGGAGCGCGTGGTCGGAGCCCTACACCAGCGCGGACGGCGAGCAGGTGACGAGCCCCAAGGCGAGATTCCTCCAGTGGAAGGCGGTGCTCAAGGGGAAGACCGCAACGCCGGTGTTGACATCCGTATCAGTCGCCTACCTGCAGCGCAACCTCAGACCGCGTGTCCAGTCGATAACGGTCCACCCTCCCGGCACCGTTTTCCAGCGACCCTACTCGACGACGGGCGAGGTCGAGATTGCCGGCTTCGATCAGCCGCTCGACACGAGCCCGCCGACCGGGCAACCCCAAGGACAGGGCCAGTCATCTGGCACAGTGACGGCACCTCTCGCCCCGATGGGCCGGCGCCTTTATCACAAGGGGCTTCAGACCTTCATGTGGAGCGCCGAAGACGGCAACGGTGACGAACTGCGCTACGAGGTTCTGTACCGACGCGAGGGCGACTTCGAGTGGAGGCTTCTCAGACGCGATCTCACTGAACCGATCATGGTCTGGGACACGACGGCGGTCCCCAACGGCACCTACGAGATCAAGGTCCGCGCGAGCGACGCACCGTCGAACGTGGCAGGGTCGGCGCTGACCGGCGAGTTGACGAGTACCACTTTCGACGTGGACAACACGCCGCCGTCAATCCGCGTCCTGGGCGTCAGATCGGAGCGCTCCGGCCAGGTGTTGTCTGTCGAGGTGCAGGACGACCAATCCGTGATTCAGCGCGTGGACTACTCGGTTGACGCCGAGCGCTGGCGCCCGATCTACCCTGCCGACGGGATCGCGGACTCGAAGACCGAACGCTTCGAAATCTACTTCGAAGGACCATCTCTGCCCGCGGCTGTCGTCGTCCGGGCAACCGACGCGATGTTCAACGTCTCTACTGCTGGAGCGCCGGCCGGGAAAACCAACGGCAAGTGATCTGCGCTCAGGCTCGGATCGGGCGACGGGGACGCGGCGCAGCTGACGGCGGCGACCGAGCGGGGATACGAGGCTGAAACGCTGGGACCGGGTGCCTCCTCCCAGGCCTGACTCCGGCTCAGTGTCGCTGTGGCCCCAGGTCCGCACCCGTGCGCGAGGAGCGGCCTGCGCACAGGAAGGCAGCAAGCGGGAGCGATGAGGGCCTCAGGTCGTACCCGTACGCGAGGAGCGTCGGAAGGACGCACGACGCGATCTTTGCGGGGAAGGCGACTCGCTGGCTGAGACAGAGAAACCGACGCTATTTCCAGCGTCCTGGCGGCTTCGCGTGGTTTCCTGCCGGCAAGTCACACCAGCGCCGGTTGACGATGCCAACGGGCATCGTCGATCGACGCGGTTGGCCGGCCGACCGGGATGCGGGTTTCTCCGGGAGCCCTTCCGCGCACCGTGTAGTGCGCGACCATCCAGACCATTCTCACGGCGACCGGTGAACCGGCGAAGGTGGCCGGCTCGAACCTCGCGGTCGAGATAGCGTCGAGCAGCTCGAGCACTTCACGGCGCTCCGAGGACTTCGCATCGAGGAGCTCGACGGCGTCGATGCGCCCCTCGCGCGTGAGCACTGTGGCCAGCGTGAAGACCGCGTCTTCCTCCGTCATCGGAAGCGTCGGTGTGGCTGTGTCTATGCCCCGCGGGAACGCGATGTTCCCGCTCAACTGGACCGGGTTGGCATTCGAGCCCGGCGCCGCCATGGCGTCCAGAAGGCCGGCAAGGGAGTCGGGACGCGCATTGCTGACGGCGTAGTAGAAGATACCCGCCATCAACGCGACGGAAGCAACGGTGGCGCACGTGGCACCGAGCGCGGCCCATACCAGGTGCAGGTCCTCGAACATCCGGTTGAACTTCTCTCCCAGCGACTCGGACTGTTCGGCTTTCATCCTGCTGACCACGCCGGGCATGAAGCCGTCCAGGACGCCGTCTGGAACGCGGCCCGCGCCCGCCCGCAACGTGTCGCCGAGTCCCTCGAGGTCAGCCAATTCCATGGCGCACGCAACGCACTCGCGGAGGTGCGCCTCCACTGCAATATGCGTTTCGACCGGCAGTTCGGCGTCGTAGTACGCCGCCAAGTGCTTCCGGACGGTTCCGCAGTTTGTTCGGATCATGGCCGGTTCGCCTCTCTCAGCTGCGCCCGCAGCGCCTCGCGGGCCCTGGTCAACCGCGACTTCACGGTCCCGATGGCAACGTCGAGGGAGAAGGCAATCTCCTCGTAGCTCAGCCCGTCGATTTCGCGCAGGATGATCGCGGTCCGCTGGTCGAACGGGAGCCGGTCGAGGGCGCGCCAGATGCGGGTTGCGACTTCCTTCTGACCGAGCGCTCTTTCGGGGGAACCCGCATCGGCAGACGGCAGGTCGCCGTGAGTTTCAACGTGTTCGTCGAGAGAAACCTGTTCCGACCTGTGGCGCCGCTTCCACCAGCGCTGGCGATTGCGGGCCTGGTTTATCGCGATTCTGTATATCCAGGTTCGAAGTGCGGACTGTCCCCTGAAACGCCCGATGGTCCGGAAGACGCGCAGGAAGACCTCCTGCGAGAGGTCGAGGGCTTCGTCCTGATCCCCGAGCAGGTGCATGCCCAGCTGGAAGACCATGCGCTGGTGTTCGCTGACAAGGGCCGAACATGCCGCCTCGTCGCCCGCTGCGCAGCGAAGGACGAGTTCCGCCTCACGGCCGTCCACGGCGGACCAACTTATTGCAGGCGCTCTCTTCACGCTCAGTTCCCCAGCCTGTGGTTCGCTCATCGCACTATACCAGTGGTGTTGCCTCGATGTCAGGCCCGAACTTGAACGTAGTAGACCGCCGCGGCACGGCGGACACAGGTTACTCGCGGATTCTCCTGTTTCCTTAGACAAGCGGGACCACGCAAAGGTTCCCTCTGCTACCATACGGCCATGAAGCGGAGCGTTGCGGCCGCGATGCTGGTCGCACTCGCGGCAACGGTCGGGTTCCTCGCCCTCGCCGCCGCGGCTCGGGAATCGGAGTACCGCCGACTGATCACAAAGGGCGAGCAGGCGCTGAGAGATGAAGAGATCTTCGTGGCCATCGAGGCTTTCAGCGGCGCGCTGGCTCTCAAGGCCGACTCGATGCCCGCTTACCTCCGCCTCGGGGAGGCCTACCGCCGTCAGGGCGAACTCGGCACGGCGCTCCGGCACCTCCGGGAGGCAGCACGCCTCGATCCCGGCGCCCCGAGACCCCATGAGCTGCTCGGGGACGTCAACTACGCGATGAGCCGCTACGCCCGCGCCGTCGAGAGCTACCAGACGTGCCTCGAGATCGACGACCGGTCGGCGCAAGTTCAGTACAAGCTCGCGCTGAGCCTTTACAAGCGTGGCGACCCCGTCGCTGCCGTCGCGCCGCTCACCGCAGCTATCGTTTTGGAGCCGGCCTTCGCCGAAGCCCACTACCTGCTGGCCTTGTGCTACGCGGATGCGGGCCGCACGTCGGAAGCCATCGCCGAGGCCGAGGAAGCGGTGCGACTGTCGCCTGCCATCGTCGCGCCACGCGAGCTCCTCGCCACGCTCTACAGCAAGGAGGGGAACGACCGGGGAGCGTCAGAGGTCCTCCAGGCGCTTGCCGCGCTCGAGCCGGAAAGGCCGGAAAGGTTAGTTTCAGCAGCCCGTGTATTGGCACGCATGGGTCGGACGGACCTGGCCGTCATCACCCTGGGCCACGCTGCTGAACGTCATCCGAACGACCCCCAGGTGTTCTTCGAGCTCGGGAGGACGTGGTTCAACGTGGCAGACAGCCGCGGCGACCGGGTGGCGCTGAAGAAGGCAATCGAGGCGCTGGAACGCGCGGCCCGCGGACCGTCGGCAACCAGCGAAGGGCTCACACTGCTCGGCCGCGCGCTCATGACGGCCGGGGACCAGGCCGAGGCACTGCGCGTGCTCCAGCAGGCCACGGCACGTTTTCCGATCGAAGCGTCAGCTTTCGTTCACCTGGCCAGTGCTGCGGGCAGGATGTCCAGGCCGGAGCTTGCCCGCGACGCGCTGGTTCGATACCTGGCGCTTGTGCCGGGGAGCGAAGCGGCAGGCCGGCTGGCGCCGCAGATCGCCGAGTATTCTCTTCGGGCAGGTGACGCGGCGGGCGCCGTTCAGTGGTTTCAGAGGGGACTGGAACTAAACGGGGAGACCGCGTCCGGCCTCGCCCGGCTGGCCGAAGCCCAGCTTCGCGCGGGCAAGTCGGACGCGGCACGTGAAACCGTGCGCCGGGGACTCCATCGCGATTCGCGGCACGCAGGGCTCCTCGCGCTCCGCAGGAGACTTGGCGCCTAGCCCGCAGTACGGAGGTCGCGAGCGTTCGGCCGGCGCCAGGTGCCTTGGCCCGTCAACCTCGGCGGACAGGCTCCGGTGATTGCCCGGTCCGCGAGCCGCGCCGCTGGCGGACTCTCGACTTTCGACCCCCGGTTCCATCTTCTCGGTCCGGCAGGTCGGCATTGCCGCCCGGCCACGGCGGCGGCGACTCGGCCACCGCGCAAACGGGCTGCTCCCCCGCCGCGAGTTCGGGTTCCTCGTCGAGGTTGAGCCGGGCGAGCAACTTCGCGAAACCCTGGCGCGTCATGCCCAGCGCAGCTGCCGCCTCGGTTCGCCTGCCGCCAGCTTCTGCCAGCGCCTCCAGGGCCATGCGGCGCTCCATGGTGCGCCGGGCCGAGTCGAGGGTGGGAGTCGAGGACGCCTTCTCTGCACGCAGAGCGAGCGGCAACGCGGCCGGCCCTACACTACCCCTGCGGGGCGCGACTGCGGCCAGCACGGCGACCACGTTCTGCAGCTCCCTGACGTTGCCCGGCCAGGCGTATCTGGCAAGCGCGGCGAGAGTTGCCGGCGCCAGCGATGCGCGGCTGCCGGCCCGCCCGGTCGCAATCGACCAGAAGTGCAGAGCGAGCGCCGGGATGTCTTCCACGCGCTGCCTGAGGGGCGGCACCTGAATCCGGAAGACGTCGAGTCGGTAGGCCAGGTCCTTGCGGAACCTGCCGGCAACGACCTCACCTGCAAGCGGACGGTTAGAGGCCGCAACGATGCGCACGTCGATTGCGCGGGTCACGTTCTCCCCCACTCGCCTGATCTCGCCCTCCTGGATCACACGCAGGAGCTTTGCCTGCGCCCTCGGCGACAGGTCCGATACTTCGTCGAGGAACAGGGTGCCGCCGTCGGCATCCTCGAACAGGCCCACGCGATCGGCAAGAGCTCCCGTGAAGGCCCCGCGAGCGTACCCGAACAGCTCGGCTTCGATCAGCTCGTCGGTGATCGCGGCGCAGTTGAACGCGCAGAACCGCCGCAGCCGCCGGGGCCCCTCGCGGTGGATGGCGCGCGCAACCACCTCCTTGCCGCTCCCGCTCTCGCCCTCGATCAGCACCGGAAACGGGACGGCCGCGGCCCGCCTGATGGCGCGGCGCAGCGATTCCACCGATTCGCTCGTCCCGATGAGGTTGTTCTCGGCGTTCGCCGGCTGAAGTGGGTTCGCGCGGCGGTCGAGCAGCGTGCTGACTATCGGAGAGACGGCTGCTGCCGCAGTCGCCAGCAGCATGGTCGCCTTCGCGCCGTCCACGGCGCGGTCCACTGGCCAGCGGCAGGCCAGCGCCCCCACGGGCCGGCCAGCCTGCCGCACCGCAACGGCCATCTCGACGCCGTACGGGGTGAAGGCGGGCCCGATGGCGAGGCCGCTGTCGACGACCCTTCCGACGAGCGCTCCAAGCGGGCCGCTGCACCCGGCGGCGGCAAGTTCGTGAACGCCCGTGCAGTCCGCGCCGGCCACCAGGACCGCCGACGCACGCAGTCGTTGGCGCAGGTCCGCGGCTAGCCGCACCACGAGGCTCCGTTCGTCTTCGGTGTCGCGGCAGATAGCCAGAATGCCGGCCACCTCGTCGAACCACTCGGGCCGGATGCCCGCGGCCAACCTTGGCTTCAACCCGTTGCGGAGAGCGGCTTCCAGCCGCTGCCGCAGCAGTGCAGGCAGGCGGTCGGCACGAACCCGCGATAGCGCGCGAAGCGTCCGCGCGGCAAGCTCGGTTTCCGCGGCAGCGGTGAGACCTTCGAGCAATACGAGACGCAGCCGGACGGCGCGAAGCGGCGCGTGGGCCCTGCGGGCGGCATCGATACCGAGCGCAGCGTGCTCCCTCAGGTGAACCGTGTCCCCTGTGGACGCGTACACCGCAGCCTCCGCCCGGTGCGCCGCCGAAGCCGCCAGCGGGCCGCCGAGGTACTTCGCCCGGGACGCTGCCGCGCGTGCGGCAGCGGTCGCGCGGACGGTGTCGTGCCTGGCGAGCGCGATGCGCGCCTCGAGGCAGCATGCGGCGAGCTGGAAGTCGACGCTGTCGCCGACGCGGCCGGCGTTGCCCGCTCGAACGGGCCGGGCGCCGTCGTCGTCTGCGCCCTCAATCTGGGCCGACCCGATTTCGCCCGCCGCTTCCTCGACACGGTCGAGCCAGAGCAGGCAGCGTGAGAGCGCGAGCCTTGCCGCCGTTTCCTCCCGCCTTGCTCCGATCGTGACCGCCGCGATCGCAGCCGATCGGAGCGCGGCCTCGGCTTCCAACAGGCGCGCTTCGTCGGTCAGCGCGACACCTATCCCCGTTGCCGCCTCCACCACGCCCGCGGCGCAGCCGGCCGCGTCGAACCATGCCCTGGCCGATTCGAACTGGCCTCGCGCCTCTCCGGAGCGTCCTCTTTCGAGCAGCAGCCGGCCGAGGACGAGCGCCGCCGACGCCGCGCCACTTCCGTGCCCACGACGAGCCATGCAGCCAATGGCTTCGCGAAGGCCGCGCTCCGCCTCCGCGTGCCTGCCGCGAGCCGCCTGGTCCAGCGCCCGTGAAACCAGCTCCATCGAAGAATACGTCAGCAGGCCGCTTTGGCCTGGCTGCCGGCCGGGATCACTGGCTGCAGACGGAAGGCGCCGTGGAGCCACACCGTAAGAAGCTGGCTCTTCCCGCGCGGAAAGATGCATGTGGCCATGAGGGACCGCAGAACAGTCTGACGAGAATCGGCTCGCCAGCCGGCACGTCGCGAGGGGGTGCCCGCAAGAACGGAACGACACGAACAGGTGCGGCCTGAAAGACGAGGACCCGAACCGGCAGACGAGGCGCGCGAGGGCGCTGCGCTGGGGGCAGGAATCTGGAACCTGGCGTCCGCGCTCCTGCCAATGGATGAAGAGCACGTGCCGCCCGTGAAGCGCTTCGAACAGCGGCCCGGTCGCGCCGAAGGGCGCATCCGCAACGATCCGCGATGAGAGCGGAACGAAGCCGCGAAGACGAGACTCCCTGGCAACCGCGGCCAGCACGGTGTGGAGCACGGCGGGCGGCCCGAAGATTTCTATGGCCCTGGGTTCGCCTGCGCGACCGTTGTCTATGAGGTCGACGACCTGGAAGACGACGGCGCGGACTGGCGGCGAGTCTCCGGTGACAACTCCTCCCGCACCACGCGGTACCCGTAGACAACGGCTTCGGGAACGAGCCTCGAAGCCGGTGTTGTTGTTCACCCATCCGTAGTCCAGGAGCCCGCTTGACGAGCACCGGCCCGGACACCGTTCGCCCGGCTCGAACGTCCTCCAGATGACCCTGTCGCCGGTGGCAAGGTCGTAGACCGCACCACGCTCGTCCGGCCAGAACCGGTCGGCGAGCAGCAAGCCCTCAGGCGCCGATGGCATCGCGTCGCCCATGGCCACGGTCGGGCTGCAAGATGGCGGCCGCCGACTCAACCGGCCGCGCAGCGGCGTTTTGCGCCGTTGTCCAGATGGGCCTTCCGGGCACAACAGCCCGGTGATGCAGGAATTTCGGCTAGAATGGACCGGGAAGATTGCGTTTTCTACCTGCGAGGCGCAGCGAATCGAGCCCGCCAGCCACGACACATGCTCCTCCCAATCGTCAAGTACGGCCACCCCGCCCTACGCCAGCCGGCTGCACCCGTCAGTGAGCTGACGGCCGAGATCGATCAGCTCATCGAGAATATGTTCGAAACGATGTACGCGGCCCCCGGGGTTGGCCTCGCAGCCCCGCAAGTCGGGGTCTCGCTGCGGGTGTTCGTGATCGACGTGTCGCTCGGCAGGGACCCGAAGGGGACGATCGAACTCATCAATCCTGAATTCGTGACTCGCGAGGGCGTGCAGCTCGAGGAAGAAGGCTGCCTGAGCCTTCCCGGCTTCAGTGCCACGGTCGCGAGGCCGGAACGCGTGCACGTCAGGGGACTGGATCGCACCGGAAAGCCGCGCGAGTACGAGGGCAAGGAACTCCTCGCGCGCGCCTTCCAGCATGAGATGGACCACCTCGAGGGCCGGGTATTCGTCGACCGGCTGCGGGGAATCAAGCGCCAGATGATTCTCCGCAAGATTCGCAAGCTCGATCGCGGGGGGAAATGGTGAGTTCACGGCCGCTGAGGGTGGCCTTCTTCGGGACCCCGGATTTCGCGGTCCCGACACTCGAGCGACTTCTTTCGTCCCGCCATGCGGTCGTGGCGGCCGTGACGCAACCCGATCGGCCGAGAGAGCGCGGGCAACGGCTCCTGCCGACGCCGGCGAAGGTGGTGGCCGAGCGTCACGGCGTGCCTGTGCTCCAGCCGGAGCGCCTCAAGGAGGAGGCTTTCCTCCGCACGTTCGCCGACCTGGCTGTCGACTGCGCGGTCGTCGCAGCATATGGAAAGATACTGCCCGAATCGCTGCTATCAATCCCGCGCCTTGGTTTCGTCAACGTGCACGCCTCGCTCCTTCCGCGGTGGAGGGGCGCTGCGCCAGTCGCGAGGGCCATAATGGCCGGCGATACCGAGACCGGCGTGACCATCATGCGTGTCGTGCGCGCGCTCGATGCCGGCCCCATGCTGGCAGCGGACCGCTACTCGATCAGCGATGACGAGACGACGGCCGATGCCGAAGGAGCGTTGGCCGAACTGGGCGCGGACCTGCTGCTCGAGGTTCTCGACAGGTTGGAGGAGGGCATCCCCGAAGTCCCGCAGGACGAGCGGGAAGCCACCTACGCGCCGCGGATAGAGCGCGAAGAAGGGCTGATCGACTGGACGTCGTCGGCGCTGGCCATCCACAACCAGGTGCGGGCTCTCCAGCCGTGGCCCCGCGCGTGGTCGTTCCTGGATGGAAAGCGCCTGATCATCCTTCGCACCGCGAGGCCGAAAAGACCCGCTCGCGCTTCCGTCGTCGATCCGTCAGCGCTGCCCGGAGAGATCGTCGGGGTCGAGGGCGGCATTCTCAGCGTCGCCACCGGCGACGGCACGATAGACATCCTACAGGTGCAGCCGGAGGGCAAGAGCCCCATGCCGGCTCGCGCGTTCCTCGCAGGGCACCGCCTGCTGCCGGGCGCGGCCTTCAAGTCGTCGACGTGACGCGGGTCTCCCCGGCTCGCCTTGCCGCTTATCGCGTCCTGCGCGCGGTGGGCGACGGCCGCCTCGACCTCCCCGACGCGATCGCGCGGGAGCGCGCAGCGCTCCCGGACGAACGCGATCGGTCGCTGGCCGCGGAAATCGCAACAGGCACGCTGAGGTGGCGCGCGGCCATCGACTACGTGATAGGGTCGAAGGCCGGGCGCGACCCGGCGAGGCTGGACGTCGAGATCCTCGACATCCTGCGCATCGCGTCCTACCAGATCCTCTACCTGGACCGCGTGCCCGCGGCCGCAGCAGTCAACGAGGCGGTGGAGATGGCGCTGGTTGCCCGCAAGCGCAGCGCTGCAGGGTTCGTCAACGCTGTGCTGCGCGCGATGAAGGGCTCGCCCTCCAGCCTGCTACCCCGGCGGCCTGATTCGGCACAGGCACCAATCGAACGGAAACCCTGGCTCGATTACCTCTCGATCTCGCTCTCGCACCCGCGGTGGCTTGTCGAGAGATGGCTGACTCGCTTCGGCCCGGAGACGGCAGAGAGGTGGGCGGCGTTCGACAACGAGCCCGCGCCGCTGATTCTCAGGGCGAATACCCTGAGAATCACTCGTGAGGAGCTGCAGGAGCGACTGGCACGCCACGGCGTCATCACCGAACCTGCACGATTCGCGCCGCACGGCCTCACAGTCGCCTCCGGCAACCCCTACAGGACCCCGCTCGCCGGCAAGGGTTACTTCATGGTCCAGGACGAGGCATCGCAGCTCGTCGCGTGGATGCTGCCAGCTGGCCCCGGCCAAAGGGTGCTCGACGCCTGCGCAGCGCCAGGTGGGAAGACGACTGCTCTTGCCGCCGCGATGAGGGACCAAGGCGTCATTGTCGCCATAGAAAGGAGACCGCGGCGCATCGCGCTGCTCAACAGCACCTTGAAGTCCGCCGGAGTCACCGTGGCGCGCGTCATTCAGGCCGACGCGCGGCGGAGGCTCCCGCTCCGCGCCGTGTTCGACGCGGCCCTCGTCGATGCTCCGTGCTCGGGGCTCGGGACGATCCGGCGCGACCCGGACATCAAGTGGCGCAGGGCACCCGAGGACCTGCCGCGAGTGGCCGCCAGCCAGCTCCAGATGCTGCTGCGCTCAGGCGACGCCGTGGTTCCCGGAGGCCGCTTGGTCTATGCGACGTGCTCTGGCGAGCCCGAGGAGGACGACGATGTGGTAGCTCGCTTCCTCGAGGAGCGCCATGACTTCGTTCGCGAAGACCCGCGGGATGCGGGCCCGGTCCCCCAAGGGCTCCTTGCCGTGCTGGACGACTCCGGCAACCTCAGGACCCTTCCGCACATCCATGGCCTCGAGGCTTTCTTCGCCGCACGCCTGCGAAGGATCGGTTGAGGGAGGCAGGTGCCGGACATCCGCCCCTGGTCCTGTAGGTTTCTGCGAGAGCGTCAGCGAAGAACCACCATGCCGTTTGTAGTACATTTGTCGGGATGGCTCTGAAGACCCGCCTCAGGACCGCGGGCCGGCTTCTGCTCCTGGCGACCGCCCTGGTGGCGACCTACCTGGTGTTCACGGCAATCGCCGCGAGGATAGCCCTTCGAGCCCTGGAAGTCCGGGTGCCCGATCTCCGAGGTCAGGCGCTGAACGACGCCACGGCTTCGCTCCGGGAACTCGGGCTGAGGCTGCGTGTGGAAGAGCAAAGGCGGCTGGACGCCAGGGTCCCGGCGGGCCACATAGCCGTGCAGCACCCGGAGGCTGGCGCCATCGCGCGGAGGGGGCGGAACGTGCGCGTCTGGTTGAGCGAAGGCGCGCGGACCAATCGTGTGCCTCGACTCGTCGGCGATACCGAAAGGATGGCCCTCGCGCATCTGGAGCAGGATGGGGTGAAACTCGCCGTCCTTTCCGAAATCCGCACCGGCACCTTTCCGGCCGGTATGGTTGTCGCGCAGGATCCGACAGCCGATTCGACCGGGAACTCGGTGTCGGTGCTGATCAACCGGGGCGAGAGGGGCGCTACCTACCTGATGCCCGATCTGATAGGCGTCAACGGCGCTCGCGCGGCCGACCTCCTCAGGGCGCGGGGGTTCCGCGTCGCCGTTGTCGGCCAGCATCCATACCCTGGCGTGCCTCCTGGCGTTGTGCTCCGCCAGTCGCCGGAGGCCGGTTTCCGCATAGGCCCGGGGGAGCCGATTTCCATCGAGGTGAGCCGTTGAACATCCGAATCGCGCCGTCGATCCTCGCCGCCGACTTCGCCGCCCTCGGCGAAGCGGTCGCGATGGTCGAAAGGGGTGGGGCCGACCTTATACACATCGACGTGATGGACGGACACTTCGTCCCGAACATCACGGTGGGGCCGATCGTTGTCCGGGCCCTGAAGCGTGTCGCGCGGGTCCCGCTGTCGGTCCACCTGATGGTCGAACATCCGGACCGCTTCGTCGAGGCTTTCGCCGAAGCCGGGGCGGCGATTCTGACCGTGCACGTCGAGGCAGCGGTCCACCTCAACGGGACGCTCGAGTCGATTCGCCACCACGGCCTCCAGGCGGGCGTCGCTCTGAACCCTGCGACGCCGGTCTCGACGCTCGAAGAAGTGGCGGCAGATGTGGACCAGGTGCTCGTCATGTCGGTGAACCCGGGTTTCGGGGGGCAGGCCTTTATTCCGAGAAGCGAGTCGAAAGTACGGGCGGTGAGAGCTCTGCTGGATCGCGAGCGAAGCAGGGCGGCAGTCGCTGTCGACGGGGGCATCGATCGCGAAACCATACGCCGCGTGGTCGAGGCTGGTGCAGAAGTCCTGGTAGCGGGCGTCGCGATCTTCCACGCCCGGGATCCTGCGGCCGCCACGCGCGAGCTCAGGGCGCTCGCCCGCGGCGAACAGGTAACCTGAGGAGGTCCGATCGATGAACGCTCTCGTGACCGGGGTCGCAGGGTTCATAGGCTCGCACCTGGCCGACCGCCTGCTCGACGCTGGCGCTTCGGTGGTCGGGCTCGACTGCTTTACCGACTTTTACCCGCGCGAGGTCAAGGAAAACAACCTGGCCGGGTTGAAGAAACGCCCGGGCTTCCGGTTCGTCGAATCCACGATCCAGGCAGCCGATCTGGACGGCCTGCTGGGGTGGAGCACCCATGTCTTCCACCTGGCGGCCCAGGCAGGGGTCAGGAAGAGCTGGGGGCGGGACTTCGCCGTCTATACGGAGAACAACATCGAGGCCACGCAGGTCCTGCTGGAGGCGTCGGTGGGAAAGCCCATCGAGAAGCTCGTCTATGCCTCGAGCTCGTCCGTCTACGGGGATGAGGTGCAGCTGCCGATGAGGGAGGATGCGGTGCCGGGGCCGCTTTCGCCCTATGGCGTCACGAAGCTCGCCGCGGAGCACCTCTGCCTGCTCTACCATCGGAATTTTGGCGTTCCGGCGGTTGCCCTGCGCTACTTCACCGTCTACGGGCCGAGGCAGCGGCCGGACATGGCGTTCCACCGCTTCCTTCGCGCGGCCGTCGAAGGACGGCCCATCTCGGTGTACGGCGACGGCAACCAGACCCGCGACTTCACCTACGTCGCCGACGCCGTGACCGCGACGGCGGCAGCCGGAGGGAAGGGTGTTCCGGGCCGTGTGTACAATATCGGCGGTGGTTCGCGCGTTTCCATCAACGACGTACTCGCAATCGTCAGGCGGCTCGCGGGTTCCGAGCTGGATGTTCGTTACCTGCAGGTCGAGAAGGGCGACATGCGCGACACGTACGCGGACACCTCGCGGGCGCGCGAAGACCTGGGATTCCGGCCTCAACACGCTCTGGAAGAAGGGCTCGAGGCTGAGTTCCGGTGGTTGAGCGGGGCGGCCCGAACCTGATCCGACTAACAAGGAAAGAATCCTATCAAGGGAAGACAAGTGGCAGCGCTCAGCAGAAAAGTCACCGTGCAGAGGTCGCGGCCCGGGACGCTCGCGGCCGCTCTTCTGGTGCTGATGGCGAGCAGCATCGTTGCCTGCGGGCCGAAGAGCAGCGACCTCCCGCCCGGAACAACCCGTCCGGATCAGTTCCTCTTCGACCGTGGAACGCAGGCTCTGAAAGAGAAGAAATGGATCAAAGCCCGCGAATACTTCCGGGAAATCTACGACAACTACCCGCAGAGCAGCCTGCGCCCGGAGGCCAAGCTGGGAATCGGCGACTCGCTGCTCGGCGAAGGGTCCGCCGAGGCGCTCGTCCTGGCTGCCAATGAGTACCGCGAGTTCCTGACCTTCTTCCCCACCCATGCGCGTGCCGACTACGCGCAGTACAAGCTGGGGATGACTCACTTCGAGGAGATGCTGGGGCCCGACCGGGACCAGACCCAGACCAGACAGGCGATCGCGGAGTTCGAGATTTTCGTCGAGCGATACCCGAACAGCGAGCTGATGCCGGAGGTACAGGCGAAGCTGAGGGAGGCAAGAGACCGCCTCAGCGAATCGAGCTACCGTGTCGGCTATTTCTACTTCCGCACAGCCCGGTGGTACCCGGGAGCGATAGACCGTTTCCGCTCGGTGCTCGAGACGGACCCGGGCTACACCAACCGCGATGCCGTTTACTTCTACCTGGCAGAGTCGCTCCTCAACGTCGATCGGGCCGCCGAGGCGCTGCCTTATTACGAGCGCCTCGTGAAGGAGTTCGAGAAGAGCGAGTACCTCGAGAGGGCGAACGAAAGGATCGACAGCCTCAAGAAGCTGATGGCGAAGAGGGACTAGCCGCCCGGTCGGGTGGGGCCGCGGCCAGCGCCCGCGTGAAGCGGCGGTAATAGTCGACGGCAGAAACGACGGCGGCCACGAGCACGACCCACAGCGCGGCCTGGCCGGCGACGAAGAGCTCCCCGTTGTTGCGGCCGAGGATCAAGGCCAGGATCGCGACAACCTGCGCCACCATCTTGGTCTTCCCGAGCGGGGATGCGACGAGCGATCCGCCTCGCGCGTAGGCGAGGCTGCGGAGACCGGTCACGGCAATCTCGCGGCCGACTATGACGGCTACCATCCAGGCCGGCGCCAGGCCCATCTGCACCAGTGATATGAAGGCCGCCGCCGTCAGGAGCTTGTCGGCGAGCGGGTCGAGCATCTGTCCCAGCGGGGTCACCTGCTTCCTGCGCCGGGCGACGAAGCCGTCGAGCCAGTCGGTCAGGGACGCCACAGCGAAGATGGCGGCGCCGAGGACGTCCCTCGGGACGCCGAGCACCAACGGCGGCTGGAAGCGGGTAAGGAGCACGACCACCAGCAGCGGCACGAGGAATATCCTCGTCAGCGTGATCGCGTTTGGGAGGTTGATGTGCGCCATGGGCCGCTGCCGGCAGGCGGCAAGGCAAGCCTGCAGCCGGCCCATTGTACTTCGACGGAAGCCAGCCGCAAACCTCCGCAACTGCGCTGGTTTCAGGTATGATCGGGGGCTGTCATGAAGGCAATTCTCCTCGCCGGCGGCAAGGGAACGCGCTTGCGCCCGCTGACCATCCACACGCCGAAACCGATCGTTCCGATCTTCGGCCGGCCCTTCCTGCACTACCAGATCGACCTGCTCCGAAAGGTGCCGGAGATCACCGAGGTCATACTCAGCCTCAACTACCAGCCTCGCCGCATCGAGGACATCTTCGGGCACGGCGGGGGCCTCGGCGTCAAGTTGAGCTACGTTGTCGAGCCCCAGCCGCTCGGAACCGCCGGCGCGGTTCGATACGCCAATTCGTCGATCGACGAAACGGTCGTGGTCTTCAACGGCGACGTCATGACGGGAGTCGATCTCGCTGCCGTGCTGCGGTTGCACAGAGAGCGGCGGGCGAAGGCCACCATCGTGCTGACCCCGGTCGAGAACCCGGCCGCCTACGGCCTGGTCGAAACCGACGCCGAGGGGAACGTGTTGCGGTTTCTCGAGAAGCCGAAGCCCGATGAAATCAGCTGCAATACGATCAACGCGGGCATCTATCTCCTCGAGCCGGACACGCTGGAGCGAATCCCGCGCGACACGGCGTGGTCCATCGAGCGCAGTTTCTTTCCGTCGCTCGTCGAGCGGGGCGACCGTTTCGTGGCTTTCGTGGACCGCGGCTACTGGATAGACATAGGCACACCCGAGAAGTACCTGCAGGTGCACCGCGACGTGATGGACGGAAGGTTTCCTGCACCACCCTTCGACGGGAGCTCTGCTGGAACCGTGTGGGTGGCACCGGACGCCAGGATAGATGATGGCGCCTCGATCGAGGCGCCGTCGTTCGTGGACAGCGGGGCGGTCGTGAAGCCAGGCGCCCGCATCGGGCCCTACGCGGTCGTGGGCAGGCTGTGCCACATCGAGGAAGAGGCGCGGGTTCGCGGGTCGATCGTATGGGCCAACACGCGGGTTGGCCGCGACGCAGAGATCACGGGGGCGATTCTGGGCCGCCACTGCCACGTCGGCCGCAACGCAACCGTCCGCGACGGGGCCGTTATCGGAGACAAGTCGGTGGTGACCGACTACAGCCGGTTGTAGGGAGAACGCCGTGAAGCGCCCGCGCCAGGTCGACCCAGGGATTTTCAAAGCCTACGACATCCGAGGCGTCTACCCCGACGAGTTCGACGAGGAGATCGCCCGCGAGGTCGGGGCTGCGTTTGCCGCCTACCTCGAGGCTCGCGAGGTGGCCGTCTGCCGCGATATGCGGCTCTCGTCGCCGTCGCTCGCCGCGTCGTTCATCGAAGGTGCGAGAAGCCAGGGCGCATCCATAGTGGATTTCGGCCTCGCGGCGACCGACATGCTCTACTTCGCGGTCGCGAAATGGAGGTTCGACGGGGGCGCGGTCGTCACCGCCTCGCACAACCCGAAGGAATACAACGGCCTCAAGATGGTCAGGCGCGAGGCGTTCCCGCTCAGCGGCGTGGCGGGGATATCGGAAATCCGCGACATGGTCACCGGCGGTGCCCTGCCGCCGCCGCATGCCGGCCCGGGTGCCGTCGACACGCGCGACATGCTCGACGAGTACATCGGGCACCTCCTGACGTTCGTGGAAGCGGAGTCGATCGAACCCTTCCACGCAGTCCTCGACGCCGGAAGCGGCATGGGCGCGATGGTCGCCCCGCGGCTCTTCGATCGGCTGCCCTGCCGGACGACCAGGCTCTGTTTCGAAGTGGACGGGACCTTTCCGAACCACGAGGCGAACCCACTCATCGAGGAGAACCGCTGCGACATCGTGGACCGGGTGGTCGCCGAGCATGCAGACATAGGCATCGCGTGGGACGGCGACGCGGACCGGTGCTTCTTCATCGACGGCACGGGAGGGTTCGTCCCGGGAGACTTCGTGACTGCACTCTTGGCCGAATCGTTCCTGATGAAGCACCCGGGCGCGACGATCATCTACGATGTACGCGCAAGCCATGCCGTGAAGGACACGGTGCAGCGCTACGGCGGCAGGGCGCTCATGAACCGCGTGGGCCACGCGTTCTTCAAGCGGCGAATGCGCGAGGAGGACGCCATCTTCGGCGGCGAGGTCACGGGCCACTACTACTTCCGGGACAACTTCTACGCCGACAACGGGTTCATCCCGGCGCTGCTCATCCTGGATCTGATGTCCAGAAAGCGCAAGACGCTCGCGGAGCTCCTTCAGCCGCTCGCCGAGCGCTACTTCATATCGGGCGAGATCAACACCAGGGTGGAGAGCATGCGGGCCGTTGCGGAGAAGCTCGACCTCATAGCCGCACGCTATGCCGATGGTGAGGTCTACAGGATGGACGGTGTTTCGGTCGAGTACCCTGACTGGCACTGCAACGTCAGACCGTCGAACACCGAACCGCTGCTGCGGCTGAACCTGGAAGCCGCGACGCCGGAGTTGATGGCGGAACGGAGAGACGAGGTGCTCGAACTCATTCGGCGGTGATCGGCCAGTGCAGCGACACCATCGGTCGCCGCGCGGCTGCACGCGGACGGCGCGGTCGGCCCGGCACTCGGCTGCGCCGCGGATTTCTGTTAGAATCAGGGACGCGTTTCGCCACGAAGCGGGCTTAGCATAGTGGTAATGCTCTGGCTTCCCAAGCCAGCTAGACGGGTTCGATTCCCGTAGCCCGCTCCAGACTTCTGCATGTCCTCTCCTCGCTGAGCCTCCGGCTGGCAAGCCACTCGACGCGCGAAGGCGGGCTCATCGTCGACCTGCTACGACATGCGAGCGATCCGTTCCTTCGCGTCCTCCACGATCCGGACGCCGCTGCTCGTACCGATCCTCGTGGCACCCGCAGCCACCATGCGGATGAGGTCGTCCAGGGTGCGGATGCCACCCGATGCCTTGACGCCGAGCCCGCGTGGAGCGACGGTCCGCCTGAGAAGCGCGACATCTGCCTCGGTGGCGCCTCCGGCGGCAAAGCCTGTCGACGTCTTGACGAAGTCCGCCCCGCCGTCGGCCGCCAGTTGGGCGCCGAGAACCTTCTCGGCGTCCGAGAGGAGAACCGTCTCGAGAATCACCTTGCAGAGGGCGCCCGCCTCGTGGCACGCCGAAGCCACCAGACGGACCTCGTCGAGGACGAAGCTGCTCTCGCCCGCCTTGAGAGCGCCGATGTTGACGACCATGTCTACCTCGTGGGCCCCATCGTCGAGGGCCGCCCTTGCGGCGAGCACCTTGACGTCGGGCCGCTCGGCACCGAGCGGGAACCCCGCCACGGTGCACACGAGGGTGTTCGTTCCGGCGACCGCAGCCGCCGCACGAGCGACGTGGACTGGGTTCACGCAGACCGACCAGAATGCATGGCGAACCGCATCGGAACACAGCCGGGATATGTCTGCCGGCAATGCATCTGGCTTCAGCAGGGTGTGGTCGATGAGCCTTGCAAGCTCTTCGAGCCGGAACGGTTCGGCGGTGGGGCCCGGGTCGGCAGTCATTCGAGGTCTCCAGTGGATCGGTTCGAACGAGGATAGCACGCCCGGCGTCGGGTCCGGAGTGTGATACCCTCCGCTCATGCAGGGCGAGATTCTGATTTCGGCCGAGGCCATTTCGGAGAGGATCGGGCAGATGGCGTCGGAGATCGAGCGCGACTACGCGGGTGCGGAGGACCTTCACCTCGTCTGCGTGCTCAAGGGCGCGTTCCTGTTCCTGGGCGACCTGATTCGGAAGATGCGCCGCCCGGTGACTATCGACTTCATGGCTTTGTCCAGTTACGCGAAGGGAACGACCTCTTCCGGAGAAGTGCGCCTGGTCAAGGACCTCGACCACGGGCTCGGTGGCCGCAACGTGATAATCGTAGAGGACATAGTCGACACCGGGCTGACGCTCGCATACCTGCAGCAGATCCTCAGGGCCCGTGGGCCGCGTTCGCTCCGGACGGCGTGCCTCCTCAGCAAACCTTCCAGGCGGATTGTCGATGTGCAGGTGGACTACGTCGGCTTCACGATCGAGGACCGCTTCGTCATAGGCTACGGGCTGGATCACGCCGAGAGGTACAGGCAGCTTCCACACATAACCACGCTCGACGGCAGCTCGGAGGGGTAGCCGGCAAGGCAGTTACTGTATAGTTGTCGGAGCGTGCCAGTCCATCTCGTTCGCCACCCGCTCGTCCAGCACACCCTCGCAAAGCTCCGCGACGGCCGCACGGAGCCGGCGGTCTTCCGTCGCCTGGCCAACCGGATCAGCGTCCTCCTCGCTGCCGAGGCGCTGGCGGACCTTCCGGTCCGCAGCGTTGCCGTGCAGACGCCGATGGGTCAGGCAGCGGGGCTGAGGGTGGCAGCGGATGTGGTCGTCGTCCCCGTGCTGCGGGCGGGGCTCGGGATGCTCGACGCCGTTCTGGACCTCTGCCCGGAGGCGCGGGTCGGCCACATCGGTCTCCAGCGCGACGAGACGACCGCGGTGGCGAACCATTACTACACCCGCCTGCCTCGAGGACTCGAGAAGAGTTACGTGCTGGTCGTGGACCCGATGCTGGCCACCGGAGGCAGCGCGGTCGCCGCGCTCGACCTGCTCCGGTCGGCGGGAGCCGTACGGGTCCGTCTGCTGTGCATAGTGGCGGCACCCGATGGAATAGAGCTCGTGGAACGCCACCATCCGCTCGTGGACATCTTCACGCCGGCCGTGGACGAAGGACTCGATGCCAGCAAGTACATCCTGCCGGGTCTCGGCGACTTCGGCGATCGCTTGTACGGCACGTAGGATCGGAACACCGCGCCCGGCACCAGGTTGAAAAATGCCCCACTCGACCGATTCAGAAACGCCCTCGACAGAACGCCGCTCGCGCCCGCGGTCGCCTCGCTCCGACGAATGGCGGACCGCAATAACAGAGATTGCACCGAACCGGATCGCCGTGCGCGGCTACCTGGTCGACGAGATGATGGGCCGGCTCTCCTTCAGCGATGCCATCTACCTGATCTTGAGAGGCGAGCTGCCCACCCCGTCGGTCGGCCGCCTGTTCTCGGCGGTGCTCGTTTCCTCGATCGACCATGGCGTCACACCGCCTTCGACACTTGCCGCGCGCAACGTCGCGACAACGGGGGCGCCGCTCAGGGCTTCGGTAGCCTCGGGGGTGCTCGGGTTCGGGATGTACCACGGGGGCGACATCGAGAGCTGCATGCGGTTCCTCGACAAGGCTCTCGCGCGCGTCCGCGAGGGAGTACGGCCGGCCGACGCGGCAGCCGAACTCGTGAACGAGTGCCTGCGCATGGACCGCCCCTGCCCCGGCTTCGGCCACCGTATCCATACGGCCGATCCCCGGGCGGCGCGGCTGTTCCAGATGGCCCACGAGCTCGAACTCGAGGGCGAGCACGTGCGGATGATCCGCGAGATCGTGCGCGTGCTCGAGGCCCGCCCCGACCGGGACTCCCATCCTCTGCCCGTCAACGTGGATGGCGCCATCGCTGCCGTGTGCGCGGACCTCGGGTTCGAGCCCGATGTCGCCAACGCGCTCTTCATCATCTCCCGCGTGCCTGGCCTCGTCGCACACTCGCACGAAGAGCGTGCAAGGGAGAAGCCCATGAGGCAGATCGATCCGAAGGACCACGTCTACGACGGCCCTCCAAGGAGAAGGTTGCCGGAATCGGGCAAGTAAACTAAACTTGGGTTCAGCCTGCGCGGTCACCCAGAGGGCGCTTAGATCAGCGGTTAGATCGCCTGCTTCACACGCAGGAGGTCAGTGGTTCGAATCCACTAGCGCCCACCACCCTTCGCTCACCCTCGGCTTGCACCCCCCTCGGGAGCCATGGCCAGGCAAGCGAGTCGACACTCGAAGGCTGTCCCGCCGAAACGGCGCCGCTGGCAGCGTCGAAGTCGAGCCGCGCATCGAAGGCGGACCTGGCGCGGTTACCTTCCGAAGCCCCTGGGCGCCGTGGCGACTGTTCTCTTGCCTATCACCCTCCCGTTGCGGTACTTTCTCAGCCGCCGGGCGCCTGCGCGGCGCCCCAGGGTTCGCTCCAATCCACAAGGTCCCCCACCGACAGGAGTGCTTCATGAGACAGGGCTCGACCGTCGTCAGGACGCTGTTCACAGGGGCAGCCTTTGCCCTGTTAGTCTCGCTCGGCGCGGGCAGCGCGGCCGCGCAGACGCTTCCCCCCGAGGTTCTGAAGGCGTTCCCCCTCCGCTCCATCGGACCGACTGCCCAGGGCGGCCGCTTCGTGGATTTCGCCGTCCCGGAGCAGGAGCCGCACACGATCTACGCGGCGACCGGGTCGGGCGGCCTCTGGAAGTCGGTGAACGACGGCCACAGCTGGATGCCGATTTTCGACAACGAACGCTCCATCTCGATTGGCGACATCGCCGTCGCGCCGTCGAACCCGAACGTCGTCTGGGTGGGTACCGGTGAAGCGACCTCGTCGCGCAGCACCTACTGGGGCGACGGCGTCTACAAGTCGACCGATGCCGGCAAAAGCTGGACCAACATGGGGCTGCCCGAGACCCATCACATCGGGCGGATTGTCATCGACCCCAAAGACCCGAACATCGTCTATGTGGCGGCACTCGGTAAGCTCTACAGCGAGAACCCTGAGCGCGGCGTCTACAAGACGACCGACGGGGGCAAGACCTGGACGAAATCGCTCGACGTCAAGGTTGGCGATCGAGCCATAGGCGCGTGCGATATCGTCATGGATCCGAAGAACCCCAGGGTCCTGTACGCGGCCACCTACGACAAGGAACGAAAGCCCTGGACGTTCAACCTCGCCGGACCCGGGAGCGGCATCTACAAGACGACCGACGCGGGCAAGACATGGACGAAGCTGACCAACGGCCTGCCGTCGGGAATGCTGGGTCGGATCGGCCTCGACGTCTACCTTCGCAACCCGAACATCCTCTACGCGAACATCGAGAACGGGAACAAACCAGGGATGTCCGACGAGGAGAGGCTGAAGGAGCTTCGCGAGGGCAAGTCCAGCCAGGGAATGATCGGCGAGGAGGTCTACCGTTCGGACGACGCCGGGAAGACGTGGCGGAAGGTCAGCCCCGACAAGCA
This sequence comes from Vicinamibacterales bacterium, assembly GCA_041947015.1. Classification (GTDB taxonomy): domain Bacteria; phylum Acidobacteriota; class Vicinamibacteria; order Vicinamibacterales; family Fen-181; genus JBHGBL01. Next base: position 87,547 of record JBHGBL010000010.1, on the reverse strand, counting down.
GCGAATCGGCGGCGGGCCGGGTTACTACTACATGCAGGTCAGGATCGACCCCAACAATCCCGACCACGTGTACGTGCTCAGCGTCGGCGTGACCCATTCGACCGACGGCGGGAAGACCTGGTCCGCGCCGTTCCGTTTCGGCGGCGACAACCACGGTATGTGGATCGACCCCAAAGACTCCAAGCACATCATCCTCGGCTACGACCACGGGATGGGAATCACCTACGACGGCGGCCAGACCTGGCTGCGGCCCGACAACCAGCCGCTCGCGCAGTTCTACGCGATCGCCTACGACATGATGTACCCGTACAACGTGTACGGCGGCCTGCAGGACAACGGCTCCGTGCGCGGCCCGAGTACGAAGCGGAGCGGGCGGCCGATAGCTTTCGAGGACTGGCAGTCCACGGGAGGCGGCGACGGGATGTACAACGTCGTGGACACGGTAACCAACCGATATCTGTACAACGAGTCGCAGTTCGGGCCGATCAGGCGGGTCGATCTCTATACCGGCGAAGCGAAGTCGATCCGGCACCCGGACCCGGCGCTGCGCTGGAACTGGAACGCGCCGATCCTCGTTTCGCATCACGACCCGGCAACCATCTACCACGCTGCGAACAAGCTGCTGAAGTCCACGAGCCGGGGCGACAGCTGGGTCGAGATAAGCCCCGACCTCTCGACGAACGACCGGTCGAAGCTGACGACCGGCAAGGGCGGCGACGGCAACATCCAATACTGCACCATCACCACGATCGACGAGTCGCCCATCGTCAGGGACCTGCTCTACGTCGGGACCGACGACGGCAACGTATGGGTCACCAAGGATGGGGGCAAGAACTGGACGAAGCTGAACGAGAAGATAAAGGGCAACCCGGGCTACTGGGTGACCCGTGTGGCTGCCTCGCCGAATGTGCCCGGCACTGCCTACGTCACGTTCAGCGGCTACAGGAACGACGACTTCCGGCCGTTCATATACAAGACGACCGACTACGGCGAAACGTGGACGTCGATAGCCGGGAACCTGCCCTCGGTCGCCCTCAACGTGGTGCGGGAGGATCCGAAGAACCCGAACGTCCTCTACGCGGGCGGAGAGTTCGGCCTGTTCGTGTCGATTGACGCCGGCAAGACGTGGACCGAAATGAGGAACGGGATGCCGACGCAGCCCGTCTACGACCTGCAGATACACCCGCGCGAGAACGACCTGATCGTCGCAACTCACGGCCGGGGCGTCTTCATCACGGACGTGACAGCGCTCCAGGAGCTGGATCGCGCCCTTGGCTCCGGCGCCTATCTCTTCGAGGTCGAGCCGAAGGTCAGCTGGGTGACGCGGCTCGAGAACGAGACTGCAACGCTCAACTACGACGGACAGAGCGAGCCGAACGGGATCGTGGTCAACTACTACCTGAAGTCGCCGGTCCAGGGCGACGTGGTCGTTCGCGTGCTCGACGGAAGCAGGGTGATCGCTGAAACGAAGGGGCCTAACGAGCCGGGGATCAACCGGGTCCTCTGGAACATGCGCGTCGCGCCGATGACGCTCGTCAAGGAGCCCGCAACCCAGCAGCGCGGGGCTGGGGGCCGCGGCGCAGGACCGGCGCCGGCCATCCCGACCTTCGGCGCCACGGCGAACGCGGTGCCCGCGCGGCCCGGCGAGTACACGGTGGAGGTGATCGCGGGAGGAAAGACACTTACCAGGAAGACGCGCGTCATCGAGGACGTCTGGTTCGATCGGATGTGGTGATCGGGCGGCCGCGGCGCGCCGCGCCGGCGGCTCTGGGTCACGTGCATCTCCTGGAACGTGTTCGACAAGCAGGGGCGGCGCGCCTTCGCCCCTGCTTGTCGCAAGGCCGCCTCGACTGCCGATCGCCCGCCCGCTCGAAGACCCAGTCTCCAGGCCTGTCCGAAAGGGGGACCGATGCTTCGCACGTCATGGTTGCTATCGGGTCTCGTGCTTTTCGCTGGCGGCATCGCCAGCGGAACGGTCGGCCAGGAGGCACCGGGACAGACGGCTACTGGCCTCATGCCTGTCTTCGTGCACGTCATCGATCGCAACCGCACGCCGATAGGTGACCTGAAGCAGGAGGAGTTCACGGTCACCGAGGACGGCGCGCTGCAGGAGATCCAGTTCTTCGCTGTCGAAACCCTCGCGCCAGGCACCCCGCAGCCTCCGCCGAGATTGATCCGCAGCGAGGCCTCACCTCTTCAACCACAGGGACGCCGCCTGTTCGTCTTCGCGCTGGGCGCCGGGAAACTGGAGACCGGGTCGAAGGGCATCACTGAACTCCTCTCGTTCGTCAACACAAGGCTGCTTCCGCAAGATCACGTCGCGGTATTCGCCTACGGCAGAGGCCTGGGTTTCTCGGCGGACCGGCAACGCCTCGTCGAAGTGCTGGGACGTTTCAGGAAGGATCACGAGGACGTCGACTTCGAGATCTCCCAACAGATGGGCCCGACCGGCATGGCGCCGCTGTACGGGACTCGCGCGCTGCCTGAGAGGCTCCAGTCGAAGATCGAACAGCTGCTGTTCGGCCCCGCCGGAAGGACGCCGTCCCTCACGACCGCCGACGCGCTCGAGCACACCGCTTTCGAGACGCTGTCACTGGATGACTTCACCGCCTCGACGGCGGTAACTGCCCAGGACCAGGGCAACCTCGTGGCGCTCCTAGAGTACCTGCGCCACTTCGAGGGCAGGAAGCACCTTGTGTTCGTGACGGAGAAGGGGCTGCTGTGGCCGTCCGAGGCAACGGACCGCTCGCTGGCCGAGCTCGCCAACGAGGGGTGGGTTTCCATCCACGCCCTCCAGGTCGGCGGGATACTGAAGGCCGAACAGGGCAGAGAGATGGACGCCACTCACCAGATGGCGCGCTCGTTCGGCAGCCTCCGCACGCTGTCCGAGCTCACGGGTGGCCTCGCCTTCATCACTGAGGAGAGCCGGGCAGCTCTGCAGAGCCTCGATACGGTGACGAGAACCGGATACCTCGTCGGCTACTCGCCGTCGAACAGGGCCTGGGACAACCGCCACCGGAAGATTGCCGTAAGTGTCAAGCGCCCCGGAGTCACGGTACTCTACCGGCACGGCTATCGCCGGGAACAGGCCGTCAGCGGCTTCAACCGACGCAGCTTCATCGTCAACGAGCGGCTGCTCGCCGGCGGGATCTTCAGGCGCGAGGTCAACGACATCAGGGTGAAGGCCTCGGCCGGCGTAAGGGAGGGAAGGGTCAACGTCCAGGGCACGATCAACATCTCGAAGGTCAGGCTCGAAAAGGAAGACGGTGCCCTCGTGGGCCTCCTGAACGTCGCGGTCTTCTCATTCGACAGCGGCTCGAACGGGCTCGGCGGAGACGTCCGGGAACTCCCGATCAAACTGACTCCGGAAGAGCTCAAGCAATACCAAAGGAATGGCCTGCCCTACTCGATCCAGGTCCCGCTCTTCCACGGCGTGACCACGCTGAGGGTCGTTGTCTACGACTACGGTACAGACCTAATTGGCCGGGTCGATACGACGCTGTACTGACGTCAGGAGCGCTTCCGCCCGCGAGCGGGCGACATGTCGATCAGCAGCGCAATCACGATGCCCAGGATCGGCCAGAACGTCCACTGGCCGGCCCACCAGTGACAAACCGCCGTGTACCACAACAAGGTTGTAGGGAGGAAAAGAAAACCGAGGACCGGCCACAGAGCCATGCCGAAAACACCGGAAAACCAGTCGGTGAACAGCCACAGAATGAAAACGACCAGCCGCGGCGCGATCAGCGCGAGAAGTCCGAGCAGGCACGGCATCGGCGGCGCTCCATTGATGGATTACGACAGGACCGAGGCGTTGGGACAGGGGACTGAGCAGCACTTCGTCGCTCGTTGTTATGCAGCCATCCGGATTCGGCTTGCTCAAGGCACCAGGCCCGAGCCCAACCTCCGGCACGGCAGGTTCACTCCTCAGTCCTCGGTCCTGAGAGTACTCAGAAATAGTTCGTGTAATTCGACCACAGCTCCTCTGCCAGCTTCCAGTATGCGTCCACCGCGCCGTTTGCGATGCGGTGCGAATACTCGGTGAGGAACAGGGTAGCCTTCGCCGGGTCCAGTGCGTGCAGCCGCCCAGCCTCGGCCTCGATGGCCGCCTGGTCGGCAAAGGCCTTTTCCTCTATCGGTCGCCACACCTTTTCGATGTCGGCAACCATCGGCTGCCACCTGAGGAATGCGAGCTGGCTCACCTGCCTGAATGCCCACCACGCGCAGTCCCTCCGGAAACGGGCTCTGCCGTCGACCATGTAGGACGCCGGCATCTGGCCGATGCCGATGTAGAACGGTGTGTGGGGGGTCGTCACCGGGTTGTCGTAGCCGAGCCAGACGAGCCCCCCGACAGGGTTGGGAAGCCATGCGCGCGACTGAGTGACCTGCAGGTAAGTGGCGCGCTTGCACGCTATGGTCCTCTCGGACGCGATGTTGAACGCCTGCAGGTAGTCGCTGTTCATGAATGGGTTGGCGATCGGATTCTTGACGACCTTGCCGGTCTTGTCCGGCACCACGAGCGACCGCGTCATATCGAACGGCGTTTCCTGGTAGGTGTCGCGGAAAATCTCGAGGACGTCCTTGACCGACAGCTTCCTCTCGGCCTTGACGGACAGCGGGTAGTGCTCGGCGTTCGGGTCGAGCCGCAGCGACGGCGCTATCCGGCTCAGCGCGCGCCATTCGCGCCTGCGGCTGCCCATGGAGGTGCGCGACCCGTAGACGGTGCAGAACTCGAACGGCTCGCCGCTCTCAGGGCTCCACCATCCCATCTCCTGCGCGAGTGTGAACACGTTGGACGAGGCCATGTAGTGGTCCTTGTCCTTCAGGTTCAGCCAGCGTATCCGCGGGGCGTTCGCCGACACCGCCACGTGATCGTCCGGTATGCGGACCGCAGCCCACACGGCGCCTCTCTTCCCCTTGCCAGGCCCGAAGATCTCGAAGAACCAGACCTCGTTCGGATCGGCGAAAGTGAAGGTCTCGCCCCAGTCGTTGTAGCCGTATTCCTTGGTCAGCGCGTCGGCCACCATGATTGCCTCGCGTGCCGTCCTCGCCCGCTCGAGGACCAGCCGGTACAGCTCGGGGCAGTCGATCATGCCGTTGTCGCTCTGCAGCTCCCGCTTGCCCCCGGTCGTCGTCTCGCCGATGGCCAGCTGGTGCTCGTTCATGATCGGATAGGCCGCGTTCAGGTACTTGTAGGTCTCTGCGACCTGTGGTATCTCGCCGACTTCGATGCGGTCGTCGTCGTCCGGCCCCTTGGTGCGCTTGGGATCCTGGTAGACTTTCGCCATCGATCCGGGCTTGTGCTTCTGGTTGGGGACCATGTTCATCCAGGTGCGGTCGGTCGTGCTGTCGCACGAGTGCGACGTCATCGTCGAGCCGTCCACAGAGGCGGCCTTCCCGACGAGCACGCTCGTGCAGCCTTCGCACTCGCAGAACGACGGGCCGTTCTGCACGGAGGGAACGGCCCCGCCCGCGGCAGGACCGAGCAGGACGGCGCAAGCCAGCAGCCACAGCGAGATCCGGCGCAGGTTCTTTGCCCTCGACATGCTTCGACTCCTTCAGGAAGAGCGACCCGGGGACGGCCCGGCAGGGCCATCAGCTCGACCGAACAGCGGCGGGGCTCACCCGAGAACCCGAGAAGGGCCGCCCCTCTACTCTCCCATCACCTGGAGGACATAACGGCGCGTCCGCGGGCGCGTGTCGAACTCGAGTAGAACCACCTGCTGCCACGTGCCGAGCAAGAGCTTTCCTTCGCGGAACGGTACGACGAGAGACGGCCCGACCAGCCCGGCGCGCAAGTGTGCCGAGCCGTTGTCGTCGCCCCACCGGAGATGGTGCTTGTATTCCGAGTTCCTGGGAGCGATTCGTTCGAGGGCCGCCGCGAGATCCGCGACGACGCCCTCCTCGAACTCGATTGCCGTCACGCCGGCGGTGGACCCGGTGACGAACACCGTCACCGTGCCGGCGGAGAGCCCGCTCGCGCGGACCGCGCCTTCAATCTCGCCTGTCAGGTCGCATGCATCCCCCTGCCCGCGAGTCTTGACGCTGCGGTCCGCGGTATAGACCACTGGACTGCCGCCCCTCACGACCCGCGCTTCGCCTGGCCGATGAGGGTCTTCAGCATGCGTGCGTACCTCGCATCCGCGTCCCTGTACGCCTTGAGGTAGTCCGCCTCGCTCGCTATCTGCTGCTTCTTCCAGTCGCCGTCGAGCGCGAGTCGCTTCGGGCCTTCCTCGTAGGTGTCGTAGGGCTGGTTCTCCTCGCGCGAGGCCTTCAAACCGTCCACGCCGAGATCGACGACGAAGATCTTCGAAGCTGGAACCGAGGCGCTGTTGAGATCGATGTACGCCTCGCGGAACTCGCGCTTGGCGAGCTTCTCGTCGAGCAGCACGGGAACCGAGTACTTCGCGCCGACAACGAGGAGCTGGCTGCCCGGGAAGTAGAGTGCCGCGTAGTAGAAGTCCTCCTGCGCGGGATCCTTGGCGGCGATCGCGTCCAGCTTGCGCTGGTCGAGGATGGACGCCAGTTCCCTCGCGAGGCTCGCGGACTGCCCTTCCTGCCCTTCCTGGGCGAAGGCGGCGGGGGCGAGGCCCGAAATCAGGACGCCAACTACCAGCAGCAGAATGCTCGAGCGGCGCAGGCTTGTCTTCATCTAAGCTCCCCCGTGACTTGAATGTTCTTTGGGCACGCGCGGTGTTCTATCACCGGGCGTGGCTGCCGTCAACAGGGGGCCGAGGCGGCATGCCGCGTGGGGGCACCGCGCGCCAGCACTACCCGATGAAAAGAGGATCCTCCTCCTCGACCCTGTTCCGCCGGGCCCTGGCGGCTTCTTCCCGGATTTCCACGAAAGCCGCAGCCCCCGCGCGGACACCGGTCATGACCGCCCGCCACCGCCTCACGGGGGCCATGACGGCCGAATGCACACCTGCCATGGTTGCTTGCGCGCGCTCGGCAAGGTCGGAGAAGACCCTGTCGGCGCGCTGCGCCTGGGCAACGGCGAGCCGGCTCGCCTCGGCGGCGTTCGTCCCGACCGTTTCGAGGTGCGCGATGACCGGACGCAGGCCGTCCTCGATCTGCGCCCGCATCCGCTCCATCCGGCGCGCCAGCCGGACGGCGTAGAGGAGCACCCCAACCTGGATCAGCGCCAAGACAAGGGACGACACCGCGATGATGGCCAGGAAGACCGTTGCCGGCTCGCTCACACGCTCTCCTTGTCCCTCGCGTCCCTGTACGCCTCGCGCCCGCGCTCGATAGCGCTCGCGATCGTCTCGCGCTGCCTGTTGATGGCCTCCCGCGTCTGCCTCGCGGCCTCGGCCGCCTTCTCGCGCCCCTCGCGCGCCTTCGCGCTCAGGTACTCCCTCGTCTGTCGGCCATCCGCCGGAGCGAGCAGGAGCGCCACCGCGGCTCCCGTCACGGCACCTACCAGGAATGCCGCCACTACCGCGCCGCCGCCTCCGCCATCTTCTCTCGCCATCTACCCCCCTTTTGCATAGTCTCTGCCCTCTATTCTAAGCCCGACAGGGCGCCGCGCACGCGGTTTCAACGTCAGAAGATGCTCAGCCTGACGTTGAGATACTTCCTCGGGTCCTTGCGTATGTCGGCAATGAGCGCGCGCACCTCCGCCGCGGCCTGGTTCAAGTTCTCGTAAAGCTGCCGGTCGTGGAGGAGCCGGCCGGCAGTGCCCTCGCTCTCTGCAAGGCTGCCTGTCACGTTCTCGAGGCGCTCGGCCACGTTAGAGAGCCGGTCGTAGAGCGCAGTGTCGTTCGCCAGTCTTCCCAGGGTGCCCTCGCCCCTGTCGATCTTCGCCGCTATCGACTCCAGAGCATCGACCGAGGCTGTGAGCGAACGGCCGAACTCCTCGTCATGGACCAGCCGCCCGAGGCTGCCCTCCCCCGCCCCGATCTTTGCAGTGATGGCCTCGAGGTTCGCCATTGCCGACTCGAGGTCGGCATACACCTCCGGATCGCTGAGGAGCCTCCCGACGGTGCCTTTTCCCTGGTTGAGACCTGCCGCGACGTCCCTTGCAGCCTCCGCGAACCGGCGCAGCTCGCGGTACAGTGCCTCATCGGTGAACAGCCGGCCTATCGTTCCTCTACCCTCCCGGACATCGTTCAGCAGCCGGGCGGCCGCCGTAAGGCCCTGGCTGGCGGATGCGGTGACGTCGGACACCTGCACAACGGGGCTCCCGGCCGGTACGTAACCCCACTCCGGAACTGGCGTACCACCTGGGGCAGGGGTTATGTCCACCGTGCCCTGTCCAAGCAGGCTCACCGTTCCCAACGTCGCGCGCGACCGGTTCGTGACCTGCTCCCGGTAACGGGTCAGCACTTCGTAGACGACTTCGGCCTCAGCGCCGGTCAGCGTGATGCTTGTCACCGACCCCACCTCGATGCCGGCGAGCCGCACGGGTGAACCCGTAACAAGTCCGGCGACGTTCGGGAAGCGAGTCTTCAGGCTGTACCGCTGCCAGAAGAAGCCCCCCTCGCTGCTCAGCATGAACACTACCGTCGCGGCGAGGGAGAGCGCCGTTACAGTCAGGATCCCGATCTTGAGTTCGGCGTAGGCCAACGAACGCGTCCGGGGCATATGATTACCTCAAAGGAATCGTCCGATAACCCGTCTTCTCACCTGATCCGATCGTGCTGTTCTTCAAACGGCAGCCGGCGATCGGCTTTCACGACGGCCTGCTAGGACAAGAACGTCTGCAGGTAGGGATCCTTGGACGAACGGAGGTCATCCGCGCTACCCTCGAAAACGACCTCGCCGTCGCGCAGCATCAGGAACTCCGCCTCCTCGGCCTTGTCCGGGCTTGCCTGGACGATGCGGACCCTGCCGCCGTCGACCACGGCAGTGTGCGTTGCGATGTAGAAGGCGTCACGGAGCTGATGGGTGACCAGGATCGAACTGACGTTCTCGATGTCCCTCAGCTTGATGATTTCATCGCTCACCGTCGTCGCCGTTATCGGGTCGAGGCCTGTCGTGGGCTCGTCGTAGAGCAGCAGCCTGGGCTTGGCTGCCATCGCCCGAGCGATCGCGACGCGCCGCCGCTGGCCACCTGAAAGCTCGGACGGCATGCGATCTATGTATTCCGACATCCCCACGAAGCCAAGAACCTCCTCGACGCGCTTGTCGACCTCCTCGACCGGCAGGTCGGTCTCCTCGTACAGCTTGTACCCGACGTTCTCGCGCACCGTTAGCGAGTCGAAGAGCGCGCCTTCCTGGAAGACCATCCCCACTTTCGACCGTACAGCCATCAGGTCGAGCTCGCTCATCCCGTCCACGCGCTCGCCATTCACCCATATCACCCCGGCGTCTGGCTTGAGAAGGCCCAGTATCAGCCTCAGGATGGTGGACTTGCCAGCCCCGCTCGCGCCCAGGATTATCTTCGTGTGTCCGACGATGAGCGTGTAGCTCACCTGGCGCAGGACGACGGCGTCGTCGAAGGCAAGCGACACCCGATCGAAGACGACGATGGGCGAGCCCGGCCCGAACGCCTCCTCACGCGGTATCGGGCCGTCGCCCCAGGGATCGGGGTCCGCCAGGATTTCGCTGCTCAGCGGTTCGAGTTTCGACATCGCCTGGTATCAGAGCTCCCACGTCAGATCTGCACCATCGACCTTCGCCTGCCGTCTACAACATACGATCCGCGTCACACGGCCAGGTTCAGTAGAGCAGATACACCATCAGTTTCGTGACGAAGAAGTCCACCGCAAGGACTGCGATCGAGCCAGCCACGACGGCCTGAGTCGTGGCGCGCCCGACGCCCTGCGTGCCGCCCCGGGCTCGCAGGCCGACGTGACAGCCAATCGTCACGATCACGAAACCCAGGAAGAGCGGCTTGACCAGGCCCATCCACGCGTCCTGCAGGTACAGGCCCTCGAGGGTGGAGCTCCAGTACAGGTCCGACGCGACGCCGAGCTCGTAGACGGCGATCAGCCACCCGCCCGCCATGCCCACGGCATCGGAGACGACCGTCAGGGCCGGTACCATGAAGACCCCGGCCAGCATGCGCGGGACGACGAGCTTGCGAACCGGGTCGGTGCCGAGCGCACGGAGAGCATTGATCTGCTCGGTAACGCCCATCGACCCCAGTTCGGCAGCGATGCCAGACCCGACGCGGCCCGTGATCATCAGCGCGGTCAGAACCGGCCCGAGTTCCTTCACCATCGAGGCGCTCACAAGCCGGCCGACGAAGGCGCGCGCGCCGAACTGATCGAGCGTCAGGCCTGTCTGGAGCGCGAGCACCGCGCCTGTGAAGAGCCCGGTCAACACGACGACCGTCAGGGAGCCCACCCCGATGGCGTCGAACTGCTCGATCATGTCGCGGATGTAGAAGGGCCGCGTGACTGTGCCCCTGATGGCAGCGGCGACGAGGAGGACGTACTCCTGGACCTCGAGGAGGGACGACTTGACCCAGCGCTCAAGCACCGGACCGCTCCACGGAGGCGGGATCCAGGCCGAGGTTCCGGCGGCGTAGGGCGCGGATGCGATCACGCAGCGATGCCGCCCGCTCGAAATCGAGGTTCGCCGCCGCTTCCTTCATCTCGCGCTCGAGCGCGGACACGCGGCGCAGCGCTTCCACCTCGGACAGAATCGGCTCCGCCTCCTCGCGGAGGGCGGGAACAGCCACGTAATCCCTCTCGTACACGCTGCCGAGAACCTCGTCGATCTGCTTGACGATCGACGCAGGCGTAATCCCGTGCTCGCGGTTGTAGGCTTCCTGCGCCGTGCGCCGCCTGTCGGTCTCCGATATGGCCGCCCGCATCGAGTCGGTCACCCTGTCGGCGTACATTATCACCTGCCCGCGCACGTTCCTGGCAGCCCTGCCCGCCGTCTGGATCAACGATCCACTCGACCTGAGGAAGCCCTCCTTGTCGGCATCGAGGATTGCCACCAGTGACACCTCCGGCAGGTCGAGGCCCTCGCGGAGCAGGTTGATGCCCACGAGGACATCGAAGACGCCGCGCCTGAGATCGCGCAGGATTTCGACCCGCTCGAGCGTCTCGATGTCGGAATGCAGGTAGCGGACGCGCACCCCGAGTTCCTGGTAGTACTGCGTCAGGTCCTCGGCCATCCGCTTGGTCAAGGTGGTGACCAGCACGCGCTCGCTGCGCTCGACCCTTGAGCGGATTTCCTGCAGCAAGTCGTCCACCTGCCCGCGGACCGGCCGGACGTCGATAGGGGGGTCCGTCAGGCCGGTCGGCCGGATGATCTGCTCGACGACGACGCCGCCAGCGCGCTCCAGCTCGTAGGGCCCGGGAGTGGCCGAGACGAACACCACCTGGCCTACGCGCTCCTCCCACTCCTCGAAGCTGAGCGGGCGGTTGTCGAGCGCTGACGGCAGGCGGAAGCCGTACTCGACGAGCACCTGCTTGCGCGAGCGGTCACCGTGGTACATGCCGCGTATCTGCGGCACGGTCTGATGGCTCTCGTCCACGATCAGCAAAGCGTCCTCGGGAAGGTAGTCGAGGAGCGTCGGCGGAGGCTCGCCCGGGGCGCGCCCGGAAAGGTGCCGCGAGTAGTTCTCTATCCCGTGGCAGTAGCCTATCTCGCGCATCATCTCGAGGTCGAACATCGTCCGCTGGTGAAGACGCTGCGCCTCGAGCAGTTTGCCCTCGGACTCGAGGAGCGAGCGGTACCAGGCCAGTTCGGCCTTGATCGCCTCGATGGCCTGTTCGGTCCGTTCCCTGGGGGCGACGAAGTGCGATTTCGGGTAGACCGCCGTCTTGTCGTGGCGCCGCAAGGTCCTCCCGGTCAGAGGGTCAAACGTCGCGAGCGAGTCCACGGTGTCCCCGAAGAGCTCGATGCGGAGCGCGTGCTCCTCGTAGGACGGGTACACCTCGACGATGTCGCCCCTCACGCGGAAGGTCCCGCGGCCGAACTCGACGTCGTTGCGCTCGTACTGGATTTCCACCAGCTTGCGCAGGATCTGACCGCGATCGATCCTCTGCCCGCGTTCGAGGGGGAGCAGCATGCCATAGTACGCCTCGGGCGAGCCGAGGCCGTATATGCACGACACGCTCGCCACGATGATGACGTCGCGGCGTTCGAAGAGCGAGCGGGTCGCCGAGAGGCGCATCCGGTCGATTTCTTCGTTGATCGTCGCTTCTTTCTCTATGTACGTGTCGGTCGCCGGGACGTACGCCTCGGGCTGGTAGTAGTCGTAGTAGCTGACGAAGTACTCGACGGCATTCGACGGGAAGAAGCGCCGGAACTCCTGGAACAACTGTGCAGCCAGGGTCTTGTTGTGGACCATCACGAGCGTCGGCCGGTTCACCCGCGCGATTACCTGCGCCATCGTGAACGTCTTGCCGGAGCCGGTGACGCCGAGCAGCACCTGGTGGCGGTCGCCGCGCGCGAGACCGGACGTCAGCTCCTCGATGGCGCGAGGCTGGTCCCCCCGCAGCTCGAAATCCGACACGAGCGTGAAGCGGTCGTGCGACGATGGCATCTATCGGCCGTTCTCAGCGGAGCAAGCGCCCTTCCCGGGCCGGCTCCTTGTAGGGGGCGAAGTAGCCGCCGCGGGTCCTGATGACCACGTTCGCGAAGCCCGGCCGCACCACGCGTATCTCGACCTTCCGCCACTTCCCGTCCTGTCTTGTGTTCGTCGAAACGTAGCCCATCACGTACTGAGCGCGGATCTCTTCCTCGATCTTCTGGTACACACCGTCGAGGTCCTTGGCCGACGCGGGAAAGAACGCCTGCCCGCCTGTGACCTCGGCGAGTTCCCTCAGCCTGACCCGCAGGTCCATCCTCGCGCTCGACCCTGCCTGATGCTCCACGAAGCCGATGCTGTAGACGATGATGTCCGAGGCCCTGAGAAGGGTGAGCAGCTCGTCGAAGGGAAGCTCGCTGCTGTTGTCGGCCCCGTCCGTGTAGAGCACCATCACCGTGCGGCCGCCCTGGTGCGAGGCGCCATCCAGGTAGACGCCAACAGCGTCGTAAAGCGCCGTATAACCGTCGGCCTTCCTGTTGCGGATGCGTTCGACGACCCTGGGGAAGTCGTTCTGACCGTAGCGCGCCACTCGAACCTCGGTCGTGAAATCCACGAGCGTGATGTCCACCGCCTCGCGAAGGGTGTTGAGGAAGCGGATGGCGGCCGTCCGGGCCAGCCTGAGGTCCTCGTCCATGCTTCCGCTTATGTCGAAGACAATGCCCAGATGGAGCTCGGGCGTCTCCTCGGACCCGGTGACCGAGCCGTTCGAGAAATAGCGGAGGTCCTGTTTCTGGCCGTCCTCGTACACCTCGAAGTCGGCGGCAGTGAGGTCCTTGACGAATGCACCCTTCCGGTCGGTGACGGTCACGCCGAAACTGACGAGGTCGATGCCGCTGCGATAGGTCACCTGACCCCGAGCCGAAGCCGCGGCACATGCCGCAGCGATCAACGCCACGACCACGCGGTACACGAGCGCCCCCTTTGGGCCAGTCTTTGGGCTTCGCTCCCCGGCCCGCTGATTCCAACGATTGTACCCGGTGGAGCCGCCGGCCGCCGAGCCTTCACGGGCGTATAATGGTGGTTTGGGTCCGATGCGCTCAGTCGCCTCCAAAGGACGTCGCCCGCGATGAGATGCCTTGCCGTCTGCCAGTCGGAACTGGCAGCAAGGATCCTGGACACCGTCCTTCAGTCCAGCTTCGAACTCGAGATCTTGGTCGAAAGCCGGCAGCTGGCCAGAAAACTGCACGACGCGGGCACGGCAGTCACCGCAGCCGACCTGCGACGGACGGACACCTACCTCAAGGCCGACCTCTCTCCCGGCACTTGCGTCATCGTCGAGGACACAGGCCGCCCGGGGCTCAGGCGCATCCTTCAGGCAGTGACCGACGCTGGAGGGGCACTGGTGTACGTCCTCGCCGGGAGCCCGCCCCTCGAGGGCAAGCGCGAGAGCGAGCTGAAGGCGAAATTCCCCGACGTTCACCACCTGTCGATCGCCGAGCTCATCGGCGGCCCGCTCCTGACGGAAGTCAGCCGGTCGCTGACACGGGCCCGCGTGCAACAGTACCAGCGGTATTTCAGCGATGCCGACCGTGTCCTTATCGTGATGCACAACGACCCCGACCCGGACGCGATGGCGAGCGGCCTTGCCCTTCGCAACCTGATGCGAAGGACCAAGACGACCGCAATACTGGCGGCGCTCCAGGGCGTGACGAGGCCTGAGAACCTGCGCATGGCGAACCTGCTCGATATCCAGGTCGAGTCGCTGACGCCCCAAATGCTGGCCGACTTCGAGCGCATCGCGATGGTGGACGTTCAGCCGCATTACTTCGGAGGCCTCATCGAGAAGGTGGACCTGGTAATCGACCACCATCCCCAGCAGCCTGGCTACAGCGCCGTCTTCAAGGACATACGGCCGCACTACGGATCGACGTCGACCATCCTGACGGAGCACCTGCGTGCGGTCGACGTGAACATCTCCGAGCGGACGGCCACCGCGATGCTCTACGCCATCAAGTCGGACACGCTTTTCTTCAACCGCCAGACGAACCGCGTTGACCTGGAGGCGTTCTCGTTCCTCTACCCGCTGGCTGACGCGGCCCTGATCCGGAAGATGGAGGGGGCCGAGATAACCCTCGAGCGGCTCGACTACGTGATGCGCGCCTTCCGCCAGGGACAGATGGACGACCAGGTGTTCTGCGCCTTCATCGGAAGCGTCCCTAGGGAGGACCTGATCCCGTACGTGGCCGACTTCTACCTGCAGCTCGAGGACGTGAAGTGGACGATCGTCGCCGGGCTCATTGGCGACCTCCTCACGATCTCGGTGAGGAACCTCGGCTACTCGCGCAACGCCGGCGAGTTCGTCCGGAAGTACTTCGCCGACATCGGGAGTGCCGGCGGCCACCGGGCGATGGCAAAGGCGGTCGTTTCGCTGAAGGCGTTCCGCGGCAAGTTCGGCGAACTCGACGCCGACCACATAGGCGCCAAGGTTCGGGATCTCGCGCTCTCATTCCTGCGCGAGCATCAGCCGGCGGACAAGAGGAAGGAGCACATGAGGGCGTAGTCGGGCTATCGCCCCGATCCGGGAGTCCGAGAGATTCCAGGCGCCCTCGGCCACTTCCAGGTCACAGGTTATCCCTGTTCCTGTCCTTGCTCCTCGACTGCGACGTGCGGTTCGATGAACTGCCGGTAGGCGTCGCGGTAGCCGCGCTCGATCGATTCCACGAGAGTGCACGGCCGGTCGGAACGCTCGTCGTAACAGCCGCCGAAGTCCAGCGCCGTGAGCGGTTCGTCGGTCGCGAAGATCGGGAAGATGCGCTTGAAGCACCCCGGTCCGGCCTTGACAGCCTCGAGGGCGGCAGACGCGTCCGAAGCGGTCAAGGTCTCCCCCAGCCGGCCCGCGGGGTCTACTGGGCGTCTTCTCAACGAGCGGGGCGAGCTTCCGGGAGTTGACGCGCAAACCAGGATGACCTGCTCCACCCCCGCCCTCGACAGCTCGAGCAGCAATCGCCCGACGCTGCCCATCCGCGCCGCCAGCGCGTGCGTCTCGCCTCGCCAGTAGCTCTCGGCTGGAAATGTCACAAGCGTGGGCTCGGTCAGCCCAGGAAGGGCGAGCGACGCCATCAGGGCGTCGATGAAGTGCACGGACCCAGCGCCAGCCAGGTCGAATGCCTCGCCTGCGCGAGCAATCCCTTCACCTGTATGGCGGCCGAAGTAGGCCCTGCGCCAGGGCCGGGCGAGCAGCGCGAAGGCGACATCCTGACGCGCGTCGAGATCGTGAGCGAGAATGAGGAGCTCCTTGAAGTGCGGCTGGCCGAGGTTCTCGGCCAGAAGGTCGCAGTAGAGTCGGCTGAATTCCTCCGGCGCGGGTTCGCGGCGCCCCGGGGCGCCCGCGATCACGCGCCACAACCGGCTGCGAACACCGGCGGCGAGGACCTTCGACGTGAGCGGCGCGGCAAGAAGCGTCCACCAGAGCCCCCCGCGGCTGCGACGCCGCCGCGGGTCGCGCGAGGAAGCCGCAGCCGCTGCCACCGCAACGGCAAAGAACGCGAGGCCCAAGACCGCGAGCCGTGGGAGAAGCGCCGGCAGGGCATCGGAGGCAAGCGCCTCCCCCATGAGCCAAGAGTAGCCGGCGGCGAGACGGCCTCCTCCAGGGATCCCGGAAACCTGCGCCAGATAGGCACCAAGATAGGCGACAACGCCGGCGGCGAGCGCGAAAACGGGAAGTATCAGGCTCGAAAAGGCGATTGCGAGCGACCAGCCGGCTGCGCGAAGCGCGAGCCGCCACGAGTAGCTCCTGCGGATTTCCGGGCGCTTCCAGAGGCCGTCAGGTCCCCAGACCTGGAGGCCCGCATCGATCGCCGAGAAGGCCGCGCCGACAGCCCCGATGCCGCAGCCCGCCACCACATCGACCCGCACGCCGGATTCATGGATCGCGCGCAGTACCCCGGCGTGGTAGGCACCGGCAGTGCCGGCGCCAGCCAGCACCAGCCCCGTGCGTCTCCCGGGGTCATAGCTGCCGGCGGAAGCCTCGTTCGGCTCGTTCACGTTTCGACCGCTGGCTGGTGCATCAGGCTTCGTCGTGTATGGTCACGAGCTTGACGACCTCGAACCTCCGCGTGCCCTTGGGCGTGGGCACCGTCACCTCGTCGCCTTCCTGCTTGTTGAGGAGCGCCCGGCCGATGGGCGAGCCGGCCGAGATGAGCCCTTTGGCGGCGTCGGAATCTTCGGGCATGACGAGCTGATAAACCGCCGTATCGCCCGTTTCTTCCTTGAGGTGCACAATGGAACCGAACCCGACACGGTCGCGCGGAACTCTGTCGAGGTTCATCAGCGAGATCTCACCGACGCGCTTCTTGAGCATGCCGATCCGCGCCTCGAGAAAGCGCTGGCGCTCCTTGGCTGCCTGGTACTCGGCGTTCTCGCTCAGGTCGCCGAGCTCGCGGGCTCTCTTGATTTCTTTGGGCAGCTCCGTCTTGAGCTCACGCTCGAGCTCCTGTATCTCGTCTTCCAAACGCTTGACCAGTTGAGCCTTCATCGTTCGCCCGGAACGTTTTGACGCTTGAAAACAAGCGATTTTAGCACATCTGGTATGCTGTCCTGCCGGGGCGCCTTTCGGTAGAGCGCCTGCGCACGCGTGCCCGCTCTGAACGCGCAAGCTTCGATGAAGACCGTAACGAGCCGTCACAACCCGCTGGTCGCCCGGTTCAGGGCTGCTGCCCGAAGGAAGAGCGGCCGCGATTCGATTCTGCTCGACGGGCGGCGCCTCATCGAGGAGGCGCTGCAGGCCGGGCTCCATGTAACTGTTGCGGCAGCCACGAGAGCGGCTGCTGACTCGGAAGCCGGGCCACTTTTGGCCACCCTCGAGAGTAGGGGCGTGGCGGTCCACCTCGTCACCGAAAGCGTGATGGGCGCCATCAGCCCGATGGCGACGCCGTCAGGCTTGGCGGCTCTTGCGGCCCGGCCGTCGGCAGGGTTGGCCGACGCCGTCTCGAACCGCCCGCAGCTGCTGGCGATGCCTGTGGATGTGCAGGACCCCGGCAACCTCGGGGCGATCGTCAGAGCGGCAGAGGGCGCGGGAGCCACCGGTATTGTCGTTGCGGGAGCAAGCGCAGACCCGTTTGGCTGGAAGGCGCTCCGCGGAGCGATGGGAAGCGTGTTCCGACTGCCGGTCGCTGTCGAGCGCGACCCTGGCGCGGCCGCTGCGGCCATCCAGTCCGCAGGTATCGCGCTGGTCGCAGCAGTCCCCACGGGAGGCCGGCCGCCGTCGGAACTTGACCTGGCACGCCCGGCGGCGATCATGATCGGCGGCGAAGGGCCCGGACTCTCCGCGAACCTGATCGAAAGGGCGGATTCAATCGTCACGATCCCGATGCGCGCCCCGGTCGAATCGCTCAATGTCGCTGTCGCTGCGGCGCTGCTGCTCTTCGAGGCAGCGAGGCAGAGGAGCGTGGGGAGTATTTGCTCGCAGACTGCAGATCGCATGTCGTAAGCCGGGGCGGATGATCGAATGCCCTAGCGACCGCCCGGGCGCGGGCGATGCGCAAGGCGGAGCTTTGCAGGACCGGGCGCCAGAACGCCTGACCACATGGAAACCCAAGACCTGTTCCCTGACGAAAGCCGTCCTCCCGGCCCTGTGCGCGCGCCGCTTGCCGACCGCATGAGGCCGCGCAACTTCGACGAGTTCGTCGGCCAGGCCGACCTCGTCTCTCCCGGGCGACCCCTTCGAGAAGCGATCGAGCGCGACACGCTGCACTCGCTCATCCTGTGGGGGCCGCCCGGGACCGGCAAGACCACGCTCGCGCGGATAGTCGCCGATGCGACGCGCGCGCACTTCATCGCATTCAGTGCGGTCCTGTCGGGAATCAAGGAAATCAAGGCCGTCATGGCGGAGGCCGAAGAGGCCAGGCGGCGGCTCAACCGCCGGACCATTCTCTTCGTGGACGAGATCCACAGGTTCAACAAGGCGCAACAGGACGCATTCCTGCCGCGCGTCGAAGCGGGCGACATCGTCCTCATCGGCGCAACGACCGAGAACCCGTCGTTCGAAGTCAACGCCGCGCTGCTCTCCCGTTCACAGGTCTTCGTCCTGCAACCGCTTGGAGAGAGCGACGTGCTCGCCATCCTCGAGCGCGCGCTGCGCGACGAGGAGCGTGGGGTGCCGAGCGACCCTGCGAACGCGGGCGTGGAAGTGGAACCGTCGGCGCTCGAGATGATGGCTCGCTTCGCCAACGGCGACGCACGCGTCGCGCTGAACCTGTTGGAAGCATCGGTGGCGGCAGCAAGGACGAGAGGCCGCGTGGACGCGGACTTCGTCCGCCAGGCCCTCCAGCGAAGGGCGCTCCTTTACGACAAGGCCGGCGAGGAGCACTTCAACCTCATCTCCGCGCTCCACAAGTCGATGCGCAACAGCGACCCGGATGCGGCCGTGTACTGGCTGGCTCGCATGCTGGAGGCCGGCGAAGATCCTCTCTACATCGCGAGGAGGCTGGTCCGATTCGCCTCGGAAGACGTGGGCAACGCCGACCCTCAGGCCCTCGCGGTAGCGATTGCCGCGAAGGAGGCCGTCCACTTCATCGGCATGCCCGAGGGGAACACCGCCCTGGCGCAGGCCGCCACCTACCTCGCCACGGCGCCGAAGAGCAACGCGGTCTATCGCGCCTACCTGCAGGCTGCCGAATCGGCTCAAAACGACCTCGCCGAGCCCGTCCCGCTCCACCTGCGCAATGCGCCCACCCGCCTCATGCGCGAACTCGACTACGGGAAGGGATACCAGTACGCGCACGACGACCCGGAGGCCGTGGCCGACATGGACTGCCTGCCGCCGTCACTCAAGGGACGGAAGTTCTACCAGCCGACAGAACGCGGTTTCGAGAAGGAACTGAAGCGCAGGCTCGACGGGTGGAACCTGATCAAGGAGCGGCGGCGCGAGGCGGCGGCGCGGAAGACGGCGGGCGGGGAGGCCGATCGCTGACGGGCGACCGCCCGCTGAACGCTGAAAGCTGTTCGCTGAAAGCTCAGAGGCCGAAAGCTGAAAGCTGGCGGCTGAAGGCTGATTCAGTCCTGCGTATCGGGCCTGGCGATCCTCTCGCCGCGGGCCGCCGCCACGTGCCTCAAACCAGGCACTTTCCTGAACATTTCAGGCCGAAGCGGGAGGATGAAGGAGAACCGGAAGTCGTTCTGCATCCTCCCTACCGGGATGCCCACCAGGTCGCCGCGCATGTCGAGCACGCCGCCACCCGACACGCCGGGGTGCCCGTCGGTGAGGCACGTCACCAGCCCGTTCGACGTCCGCTGGCCGACATATCCGGTCGACAGGATGATCCCCTTCGAGTAGTCGTTGCCCATGCGGGTGATAGGCTCCGCGAAATCGAACGGGAAACCGGTGTTGACGGAAAGGGCCGGAAGGTCTACCTGTTCGCCCACACGGAGGACCGCCCAGTCGCCGGAGTGCACCTCGATGTCCGCATCGCCCGCGTCGATGACATCAGCCCTGAGCAGCTTGCCCTCGACCGCGAGCTTCACCGAAACGATGCGTTTGGCGTCACTCGAGTCCGGGTTGGGATCGGGCGGCAGGATCTGCACGCCGTGCTTCACGGTAATGAAGTAGCCGTCACCCAGGTACCCGGCCGTCCCGTAGCTGCTCCTCCCACGGTTGTCGTACGCGTAGAGCTCGACGAAACTGCGCCTGCGCTCGCGCAGCATCTGCAGCGGCAGAAGACCCATCTCGGTCTGGATCTGGCGCTTGACCTCCGTCACGAGTAACGCACGCTCCGCGGCGCTG
Source organism: Vicinamibacterales bacterium (assembly GCA_041947015.1). Taxonomy (GTDB): domain Bacteria; phylum Acidobacteriota; class Vicinamibacteria; order Vicinamibacterales; family Fen-181; genus JBHGBL01. The sequence goes on along the minus strand of JBHGBL010000010.1, from coordinate 67,331 downwards.
GTGTCGGCACCTGACCCAGGAGCCGTCCCGCCCGTGGCAACGCTGCGATGGTTCTCTCTTATCGTGGAAAGGGCCTTGGCAACCTCGGCGCGCAAGGCTTCTATCTGCGCGTCGCGCTCCTCGAGCGCCCTGCGCTCGACCTGGCCGGTGCTGAAACGGCCGAAACCGAAGAAGACGATGGCGAGAACCGTTATGAACGTGAGGTGGAGTGTCAGCCGGCGACCGGACATCCGCGACCTCGTCGGGAGCGAAGGCGAACCCTGATCGTTCGATGCGCGCAGCAAGCGTGATCCCGCCGCGACGCCGTGCATGGATACTGTTGAGCTAAGTGCAGTCGGTAGAAGAACTTGCGTCTTGAATTTACGCTTCGCCGGCCCTGCTGTCAAGCCGGAAAGTCGTCCTGAGCAATCCGGCACTGCCTTTCTTGCCGCCGGGCACAGGCACCTACTGAACCGCTCCCGGTCCGCTTTCAGATCCTCTGGAAGTTGCGCTCGATTTCGCGCCGGGTCAACCTCAGCATGACCGGGCGCCCGTGCGGACAGACGGTCGAGTAGAACGTGGCCGCCAGCTCGTCGATTATGTGCCGCATCTTGTCCGTCGTCAGCCTCGCGTTCGCCTTGACCGCGGCATGGCACGCGGTCGTCGCGGCTATCCGGCGCAGGGCTTCCTCGACCCTTGCACCCCTGTCGAGGCCCTCGAGGTCCTCTGCCAACGCCTTGACCGCGGCGGCTGCTTCGGCCGTCGTCAGCAGCGCGGGAACGGCGAGAACCCTTACCGTCTCGCCTCCGAACTGCTCCACCTCGAAGCCGAACCGCTCGAGCTCTTCGCGGTGTGTAACGAGCATCTCGCGGCCGGCCGGCGGCAGGGTGATGAGGAGCGGTTCGAGAAGTCGCTGCGCGTCGAGGCGGCCTGAGGTCAGCCGCTCCAGGATGCGTTCGTACAGTACCCGCTCGTGTGCAACGTGCTGGTCGATGATCGCGAGGCCGTCCGAATCCACGGCAACGATGAAGGTGTCGCGGACCTGGCCGATGGGAACGAGCTGGGCGATCCGCTGCCGGCCTTCCGAGGGCGCCTGTCCTGGCGGCGGGCCGGCGTGGCCTGTCCAACTCTCTTTCTCCTCCTCCGCGGCAGCCGGCACGACAGCCGACCTCGAACCGCCCCCGCCCACGTTCCAGCCTCCGGCAAGGATGCCGGGAATCGCCTGCTCGAGCGCGCCCGGTGCTGGCTGGGGCGCAGAGGGCCTGAGCTGCAGCTCGGGAGCTTCGCTTCTTCCCAGGGCGTCAATCAGCGCGCGGCGCACTGCTTCGTGAACCAGCGACGGCTCTCGGAAGCGGACCTCGGCCTTCGTCGGGTGCACGTTGACGTCGAGCCAGTCAGGTGGCATCTCGATGAAGAGGTGAACCTCCGGGCTTCTCTCCTTGATGCCGGAAACCTGGTAGGCATCGATGACCGCGTGGGCCAGCGTGCGGTCCTTCACCACACGCCGGTTGACGAAGATATTCTGGGCGCCCCTCGTCGGCCCCTGCTCCGCCAGTGCGGCGGCCAGGCCGGTGACGCGCATGCCCGACGTCTCTCGGTGGACGTCCACCAGGTCGAGCCGCTCGCCGAAGACCTGGTAGAAGCGGTCACGCCGCGAGGCAACTGGCGGGCAGGTAAAGGCCCTGCGGCCGGCGCTCGTCAGCGTGAAGCCGACTTCTGGGTATGCGAGCGCGATCTGTGTCACGATGCGGGACACCTGCGCCGCCTCGGCTGAATCCGACTTCAGGAACTTCCGCCTCGCGGGCAGGTTGTAGAAGAGGTCGGCTACCTCGACGCAAGTCCCCTCCGGCATTCCCACTTCGACGACGCCCGCAACAACGCCCCCGTTCACGCGCACCTCTGTGCCCGCCGGCGACCCCTTGCGCCGGCTCCGCAGCACCAGATGCGACACTGACGCGATGCTCGGCAGCGCCTCGCCCCGAAACCCCAGCGTGACGATGGCTGCCAGGTCCTCGGCGCGGCTGATCTTGCTCGTGGCATGGCGCTCCAACGCGAGCCTCGCATCCTCCGGCTCCATCCCCTCTCCGTCGTCTTCGACCCTGACGAGCCTCTTGCCGCCGAGTTCGACCGCGACTGAAATGCGCGTCGCGCCTGCGTCGAGCGCGTTCTCGATCAGTTCCTTGACGACGGAGGCGGGACGCTCGACGACCTCGCCGGCCGCGATCTGGTTGGCGAGATCGACCGGGAGCAGCCTGATCTTCCCCACGATCAGATCCAGCGCTTGCGCCGAAACAATGCGAGCATGCCGGCCGCGAGCGACGCCATCATGCCAGCGATCCACAGCTTCTGCGCGCCGGGCCCGCCCGGCAGCAGCGGCAGCTCCACGTTCATGCCGTAGAAGCCGGTGAGGACCGTGAGCGGCATGAAGATGGTGGAGATGACGGTGAGCACCTTCATGACCTCGCTCAACCGGTTGGAGATGCTCGACACGTGCGCCTCGAGGATGGTGGTGGTCCGATCCTGGAAGATGAGAGCCTCGTCTGACATGCGGACCAGCTGATCGTAGACGTCGCGGAAGCGGTAGGCGATCTCGGTGTCGATCTGGGGGAACTCGCGCCTGGCCAGGCGGCCGATGACGTCCCGCTGTGGGATGGTGACGCGCCTGAGCGAGCCGACATCGTGTCTGATGTCGATGATCTTCCGGATCACCTCCGGATTCGGGTGCTCGAAGACTTCCTCCTCGACGGCATCGATTCGCTCCTCGAGCTTCTCGACCTCCGGCCGGTAGTGCTCCACCATGAGGTCGATGATCCTGTGAAGGAGGGCAGGAGGCCCCTCCCCGACCACCAGCGGGTTCCTGAGCGCTATGTCCCTGACGATGGATATGGTCCTCGTCGTGCCGTCGTGGACGGTCACCAGGTAGTTCGGTCCGAGGAAGAAATCCGTGTCGTGCGTGGCGAACTCCGACTCGGCCAGGCGGAAGTCGATGCCGTGGAGAATCAGGTAGAGATAGCCGTCGTAGGTCTCGATCTTCGGGTGATGAACCGCGCTCAGCGCATCTTCGACCGCGAGCTCGTGAAACCGGAAGACGTCGTTGAGCACCCTAGCCTCGTCTTCGCCTGGCTCCGACAGATCGACCCAGAACGTCACCCCGGAGCCCGGAACGAGCCAGGCCGGGTCGATGGCATCGGCGCGTTCGACCCGGCCCGACCTGTAGACGAGGACGGTAATCATGCCGCCAGTGCGGTCAGTCGCCCACCTTCACGGCGAGGGCTGCCTGCGCCGCGGCGAGCCGCGCGACAGGCACGCGGTAAGGTGAGCAGCTGACATAGTTGAGCTTCACGCTCTCGAAGAAGTGGATCGAAGCCGGATCTCCGCCGTGCTCGCCGCACACGCCCAGCTTCAGTTCCGGCCTTGCAGCGCGCCCGGCCTCGCAGGCGATGCGAACCAGCGCACCGACGCCTTCGGTGTCGATCGACTGGAACGGATCGGTGTCGAGGATCTTCTTGTCCTGGTAGATCCGCAGGAACTTGCCGATGTCGTCTCTCGAGAAGCCGAAGGCCATCTGCGTCAGGTCGTTCGTGCCGAACGAGAAGAACTGCGCTTCGGCCGCGATCTGGCCCGCCGTCACCGCGCCTCGTGGCACCTCGATCATCGTTCCGACGAGGTACGGGACCGTGACCCCCTGCGCCTCGAACGTCTCGGCGGCGACGCGGTCCACGATCGCCTTCTGATCGCGGAACTCGCGCACGTGGCTGACGAGCGGGATCATGACCTCGGGCGTCACCTCGAGCCCCTCCTTCTTGAGCTGGCAGGCGGCCTCGAAGATCGCGCGCGACTGCATCTCGGTTATCTCTGGGTAGGTGATCCCCAGGCGGACGCCGCGGTGGCCGAGCATAGGGTTGAACTCGTGGAGCTGTTCGACACGAGCCAGCAGGGCGCGCAGCTCGCCCAGGCGCCCGGCGTCTCCGCCCGTCGCCTCCAGCTTCGCGATCTCGACCATCAGGTCCTCGCGCTTCGGGAGGAACTCGTGGAGCGGCGGGTCGATGGTCCGGATGGTCACAGGGCAGCCGTGCATGGCCTTGAAGACGCCGTAGAAATCCTGTCGCTGGAGCGGCAGCAGCTCGTCGAGCGCGGCCCGCCGGTCCTTCTCGTTGTCGGCGAGGATCATCCGCTGAACCTTCTCGATGCGCCCCTCGCCGAAGAACATGTGCTCGGTGCGGCACAACCCGATGCCCCGGGCGCCGAAGGCGTAGGCGAGCTCCGACTGATCCGGCTGGTCGGCGTTCGCCCGGATGCCCAGCCGCCTGGCGTTGTCCGCCCATCCGAGGAGCTTGCTGAACCTCCCGAAGATGTCGGAATCCTCGGGGCGCATTCGCCCGGCGAGCACCTGCAGGATCTCACTCGGGCGGGTCGGGACACGGCCTATCTTCACCTCCCCGGTCAGGCCGTCGAACGACACGTATTCGCCCTCGCGGACGATGCGCCCGTCCACGGTCAACGTGCCGCCGTGTTCGTCGATCTGGAGAGCCCCGGCGCCGACGATGGCCGGACGCCCCATCTGCCGACCGACCACCGCCGCGTGCGACGTCATGCCGCCCGTCGCGGTGAGAACGCCCTGTGCCACCTCCATGCCGTGAATGTCGTCCGGCGCGGTTTCCTTCCGCACCAGGATCACCTTCCTGCCCTCACCGGCCCAGCGCACGGCCTGCTCGGCGCTGAAGACAACCTGACCCGAGGCCGCGCCCGGCGATGCGGGGAGCCCTCGCGTCGCCACCGGAACTTTGCTCCACTCGACCGGGTCGAACATCGGGGCGAGCAGCTGCGAGAGCGAAGCCGGCTCGACGAGCAGAAGCGCCTGCTCCGGCTCGATGAGCCCCTCTTCGACCATGTCGGTGGCGATCCTCACGGCCGCGTAGCCGGTGCGCTTCCCGCTGCGGGTCTGCAGCATGTACAGCTTGTCGTCCTGAATCGTGAACTCGAAATCCTGAATGTCCTTGTAGTGGCGTTCGAGCCTCGTCGTGATGGCCCTCAGCTCGTCGTACGCCCGCGGCATCACCTCGGCTAGCTCCTTGATCGGCCTTGGCGTCCTGATGCCGGCAACTACGTCCTCTCCCTGGGCGTTGACAAGGAACTCGCCGAAGAATTCCCTCGCCCCCGTGGCCGGGTTCCTCGTGAAACCGACGCCGGTCGCCGACCGCTCACCCGTATTCCCGAAGACCATCGCCTGAACGTTGACTGCCGTGCCGATGTTGTCCGGGATGTCGTAGATGCGCCGGTAGGCAATCGCCCGGGGATTGTTCCAGGACCTGAAGACCGCGTTTCGCGCCATCCGGAGCTGTTCGAAGGGATCCTGCGGGAAGTCGCCGCCAGCTCGTCCACGCACCACTTCCTTGTAGCGGCCGATGACTTCCCTGAGAGCCTCTTCGTCGAGTTCGGTGTCCAGCCTCACCCCGCGCGCCTGCTTGACCTGGTCGTACTCGTGCTCGAACGCCTCCTTCGGTATCTCCAGGACGACGTTCCCGAACATCTGGATGAAGCGCCGATAGCTGTCGAAGGCGAAGCGGCCGTTGCCGGTCCAGCGCTTGAGGGCTTCGACGGTCTCGTCGTTCAGCCCGAGGTTCAAGATCGTGTCCATCATTCCCGGCATCGAGAACTTGGCGCCGGACCGGACGGAAACCAGCAGCGGCTTCTCGCTCGACCCGAGCTTCAGCCCCGTCACCTTCTCGAGCTTCCGGAGGTTCTCCCCGATCTCGCGCTCGATCTGGTCGGGCAAATGTCCACCTTTCTCGTAGTACAGGTTGCAGGCGGCGGTCGAGATGGTGAAGCCAGGCGGCACGGGCAACCCGGCGTTGGTCATCTCCGCGAGCCCGGCACCCTTCCCGCCGAGCGTGTCCCTCATCGTCCGGTTTCCTTCGGCCTTGCCCGCACCGAAGAAGTAGACGAATTTCGCCGGTGCCTTGCGTGCGGGCTTGACCGGCGCCTTGGAAGTCTTCGTAGCCTTCGCCCTGCCGGCTGTCCTCGCCCTGCCGGCCGCCTTCTTCGCAGTCCGGCCTCGCGCCTTGGCCCTGGAGCCGCCCCTCGCTGCCTTCTTTGCCATCCTCGTCTTTGCCATTTAGTAAAGCTCCAATCGTAGGTGATGACCCCGTCAGGACTGAGGCATGAGGACTGAGGTATGAGTAGTCTTGACTGTCCACTCAGTCCTCAGCCCTCGTTACTCAGTCCTCATTGCTCAGTCCTCAGTCGTTCGTAGTCACTCAATCCTCAGTCCTCGTTCCTCCTCAGTCCAAATCCTCAGTCCTGGTCAGCTTCTCCCCTACCCCCTCGGCACTATCTCCGACACGTCCGCGAGCCCGAGGAGGAGTTCGTGAAGCCTCCGCACGAGGCTCAACCTCGCCGCGCGCAGGTCTGGGTCGTCCACCATCACGAAGATCTCCGAGAAGAAGCGGTCGATGGCCGGCCTGAAGCCCGAGGCCAGCCTGAAGGCGGCCTGGTAGTCTCGTGAAGCTATCGCGCGGCGCACCTCGGCACCCCGCTTCTCGTACTCCTCAACGAGCGCGCGCTCGGCCGGTTCCCGGAGGAGTGCGGCATCGACCGCGGGCCCGGAGAGCTCCCTCGAGAGGTTCTTCACCCGCTTGAAGGCAACTGCCAGAGCCTCGAAATCCGGCGAGCCGCGCACGGCGCGGAGCGCCTCGAGGCGGCGGCGTGTGTCGAGCGGGTCCAGCCCGGCCCAGCCGGTCTCGCCCGGACGCAGGACCGAGTTGATCTCGTCGTAGGCGAAGCCCCTCTGCTCGAGGAGGTACCGGAGCCTGTCACGGAGAAAGGCCGCAAGCTGCGAGGTCTTCTCGGCGGCCGCCTCGGAGGCCAGCTGCGGATCGCTGTCGCGGCCGTGGCGGGCGACCGTCGGTGGCAGTAGCGACAGTGCCTTCTGCACGGCGTCCTGGAGCGAAGGACGCACGGCGCCGTCCACCAGCTCGGGGAGATCGTAGAGTATGCGGAGCGCGCCGTGAGCCTGGCGCCGCAAGCCGAAAGGATCGCGCGTCCCGGTTGGCTTCTCGCCGGCGGCGAAAAGGCCCGCCAGCGTGTCCACCTTGTCGGCCAGCGCGACGGCCGCCCACACTGCCGCTGCCGGCCCGATATCCTCGCGCGAAGGAGGGGCGGAAGGTTCGACCGCCTGGGGGAGGTAGTGGAGCGAAATCGCACGCCACACCGTCTCCGGGTAGCCCTCGAGCCGAGCGTAGATGCCGCCCATCGTTCCCTGGAGCTCGGTGAACTCCCGGACCATCTCGGTCGTCAGGTCCGTCTTGGCCAGCCGCGCGGCAAGCGCCGCTTCGTCGGCCACGGCGTCGAGGCTTGTCATCTCGCAGGCGATCCACCTTGCGAGGGTCTCGATCCGCTCCGCCTTGGCGCGGTAGGTTCCGAGGGCTTTGTGGAACAGTACGGTGTCGAGACGTTCGAGCCGGCTGGCCAGCGGCGTTTCGCGATCTGCATCCCAAAAGAAACGGGCGTCGCGAAGGCGCGCCGTGACGACGCGCTCGGAGTTGCGGGCGATGACGCGGCTGTTGTCCGGCTGGGTGTTGACGACGGCCAGGAAGGCAGGCATCAGCTTGCCTGCGTCGTTCACCACCGGGAAGTAGTGCTGGTGGTGCATCAGCGTCGTTGTCAAAACCTCCTCGGGGAGCTCGAGGAACTCAGCCGCGAAGGTGCCGGCAATGACCGAAGGGTACTCGACGAGGTCCGGCACCTCTTCGAGGAGCGTGGACCTCGAGCTCACTGCCGGGCTCACCCGGCCGCCGAGGCGCCTGGCGTGCGCGTCGAGCTCTCGAGCGATCTTGTCGTGCCTCGCGCCGCGGTCGAGGACCACGAAGTGCTCGAGCAGCCGGGAACGGTACTCGTCGAAGCTGCGGACCTTGATGGCCCTTCCCGATCTCCCGCTAGTCGCCAGGAAGCGGTGGCCGTACGTGATGGCGGCAGATCTGACATCCTGCACTAGCGGCGACTGCCCGAGCGGTGTGCGCCTGATCTCGAAGGGCACCACGCGGCCGCCGTAGAGGAAGAGGAGCCAGCGGATTGGCCGGCCGAACATCAGCTCGCCGCGACCGTCCTCGAGCATCGCATCCCAACGCATCTGCTTCGGGAACGTCATATCGCGAAGCAGGCCTGCAAGGACATCGGGGAGGACGTCGACGGCGGCCTTCCCGCGCTGCCGCCTGCGGTAGGCGAGGTACGGGCCCTTGGGGGTATCGACCTGCTCCAGTGCCGCGACCTCTACGCCATGGCGGCGAGCGAAGCCTGCCGCGGCGGGACTGGGTCCTCCCGTGGCGTCCCAGGCGGCCGACACTGGCGGCCCCATGAGAAGTTCTTCGAGGTCGGTCTGTCGTTCCGGCACCCGCGACACAACGGCAACAAGCCGGCGAGGCGTGCTGAAAGTCTCGACGGGCGCGTCCGGCCTGAGGCGGTTCGCGACCAGGCGCGCCGCCAGGTGCTCGCCGATCTGGCGAGTCAGCGACGGGAGCCAGCTCGCCGGTATCTCCTCGCAGCCGATTTCAATCAACAGTTCGCGGTCCATGTCGTTACGCTTCGGAAACGTGAGCGGCTTCCGCGGGCAGGCTGGCGACGTACGCGTCGGCGATCGCAACGGCGAGCTGCCGGACCCGGAGGATGTAGCCCATGCGTTCGGTGACACCAATTCCGCCGCTAGAGTCGAGCAGGTTGAAGAGGTGGGAGCACTTGAGCGCGTACTCGTAGGCCGGCAGCACGAGTCCGGAGGCGAGGAGCTTCTCGGCGAACTCGTAGTTTCGGTCGAACGACTCGCGGTGGAAGCGCGCGAACGACTCGCCGTCGAGGTCCATCCTGCCGAAGGCGTATTTCGACTGGTCGACCTCGTCGCGAAGGCGCACCTCGCGGTAGGTGACGCCTGGCGCCCACTCGATGTCGAAGACGTTGTCGACGCGCTGCAGGAACATGGCGATGCGCTCCAGCCCGTAGGTGATTTCCGCGGACACGGGCGCAAGGTCGATGCCGCCGACTTGCTGGAAGTATGTGAACTGCGTGATCTCGAGGCCGTCGAGCATCACCTGCCAGCCGATGCCCCATGCACCCAGCGTCGGAGACTCCCAGTTGTCCTCCTCGAACCGGATGTCGTGGTGGCGCGGCTCGATGCCGCAGGCTTCGAGGCTCTGGAGGTACATCTGCTGCACCTCGTCCGGCGCCGGCTTGAGGATCACCTGGAACTGGTGGTGCTTCAGAAGCCGGTTCGGGTTCTCGCCGAACCGCCCATCGGCCGGGCGGCGGGAAGGCTGCACGTAGCCGACGTTCCAGTGACGCGGCCCGAGCACGCGCAGGAAGGTCTCGGGGTGCGACGTGCCGGCACCGACCTCGAGGTCGTACGGCTGCTGGATGAGGCAGCCGCGCGAGGCCCAGAACTCGGAGAGTTTCAGGATCAGGTCTTGGAGCGTCATCGGATGTTCAGTACTCCCCCATGTCCCTCAGCACTCGAATCGAGCGGAGCTCCTTTTCGAGGTGTGCGGCGATCAACGCGCGGTGCGCCGACTGCAGCTCGCGCCCCAGCCGGTCGCTGTAGGAAACGTTGCCGATTCGTTCGGGCGATACTCTCGCGGCCTGCTCGAGGAACGCCAGCGCGCCAGGCGAGAGCGCGATGCCGCGCGGCCCGCCCGCGCATGCGCAGCCCTCGCACCTGAATTCGCGCTCGCCTGCCAGCAGCCACGCCCCAGCGGCGCCATCGTCGAACAGCCCGCCGCAGCAGGAGCACCGCTGGTGCGACGGGTAGACGCCCTGGAGCTTGAGCAGCCAGTACTCGAAGTAGCGGGCCAGAGGCCTCACCGGCACGCCGACGGCAATCGCGTCCACGATCGATGCGCCGAGCCTGAACAGCCGCTCGCTCGGGTCGCCCTCGGGAACGGATTCGTCGAGCAGCTCGGCGAAGTACCCGACGTAGGCCAGCGCGGACCCGTCGCCGCCGACCAGCGGCGACCGCAGCGCCTCGGCGTAGTTCAACCCGACCAGATCCCGCTGTTCCCTCTCGAAATAAGCGACCTCCACGCGCGTGAGCGGCTCGAGGCCGGCCTGGAAGCGCGACCTCTGCCGTCTGGCAGCCCTCGCGACACCGCGCTTCTTTCCGCGGTCCTTCGTGAGGAACACCACGATCCTGTCGGCCTCCCCGAACTTGTAGGTCCGAAGAACGAGGGCCTCCGCCGTGTAGAGAGGCATGCCGCCCAACCTTCCGTGCGTGCACGCACGAACTGGTCATTTTATCCCGTCGCGGCCACGGTCGGCCAACAGGCCCGGCCGGACGAGGGCTGAGTGACGCTCCTCGATTCTATCGGGAAGGCCCCAGGCCGAGTTGGTCGAGGACTCGCTCGTCCTCGCGCCACCGGTCGCGCAGCTTCACGCGCAGGTCGAGAAACACGCGGCTCCCGAAGACGCGCTCGAGCTCGGCGCGCGCCGCCGTGCCTATCGCCTTGATCATCTCGCCGCCCCGTCCCACGACGATCGGCTTCTGAGACTCGCGTTCGACCAGGATGGTGCAGTAGATCGTCATCACGCCTCGCGCGTCGGGCTCGCCGAGGCTGTCCACCACGACCGCAGTCGAGAATGGCAGCTCCCTGTGCGTGTGCGCCAGAACCTGTTCCCGTACCGTCTCGGCCACGAAGAAGGTCTCCGGCTGATCGGTGACGTAGTCGGGCGGGTACATCGGCTCGCCGTCCGGCAGGTGCCCGAGGAACACGCGCTCGAGCCGACCTACGTTGTCCCCCGTCAACGCCGATACCGGAACGATGTCGTCGAACCGCGCAAGGCGCGACATCCGCTCGATGAGCGGGAGGAGCCGGGGCTTGGCCACGCGATCTACCTTGTTGAGGACCAGGACCAGGGGCCCGCGAAGGGCCTCGACGAGGTCGATCATGTAGCGCTCGCCGCCGCCGGGTGGAGCTGTCACGTCGTGCACGAGCCCTACGACGTCCGCCTCGCGCATCGTCTCGACCGCCATGTTCACCATACGGACGTTCATGCGGTGAAGCGGGCGGTGGATGCCGGGCGTATCCATCAAGACGACCTGGCCTTCCGCGTAGTTCTTTACTCCGAGGATCCTGTTGCGGGTGGTCTGCGGCTTGTCTGAAACTATGGCCACCTTCTGGCCGACAATCCTGTTGAGGAGGGTCGACTTGCCGGCATTCGGCCTGCCGATGAGCGAGACGAAGCCGAACTTCATGGCTGCGAGACGGGCTGGTGCTTCCGTATCCGCACGCGGTTGACCCTGCGGCGTTCGGCCTCGAGCACTTCGACGCTCAGACCGTCTATGTCGAAACGCTCTCCGGTCGCTGGCACGCGGCCGAGGTGCGCGAGCAGGTAGCCGCCCACGGTCTCGAAGCCCTCGGGCTCGATGCGAACTCCGAGCCGCTCGGCAACCTCGTCTATGTTCACCTTGCCGCCGAAGACGAACGCTCCGTTGCCTTCGTCGGTGACAGGCTCGACCTCCTGGTCGTACTCGTCGCGGATCTCGCCGACGATCTCCTCGAGGAGGTCCTCGAGCGTCACGAGGCCGGCAGTCCCGCCGTACTCGTCCACCACGATTGCGATCTGGACCTGCTGCCGCTGGAACTCCTTCAGGAGGTCGTAGACGGGCTTCGTCTCGGGAACGAAGTAGGCCGGACGCATGATGCTCGTCACCGGGCGCTCGTCGGATCCACCCCCTACATCCGCGTGAATGAGGTCCTTCACGAAGACGACGCCGAGGATATTGTCGAGCCGGTCCTTGAAAACCGGCACGCGGGAGTACTCCTGATCTCGCAGCAACGCCCTCAGCTCGGCGAGCGTGGCGTCCCCGCGTATGGCGACTATGTCCGGGCGCGGCGTCATCACTTCGCGAACGAGCTTGTCGCCTAACTCCATGATCGACTGGAGGAGCTTCCGCTCCTCCCGCTCTATGAGGCCCTCCTGCTCGCCCGCCTCGAGGTAGGCGAACCCGTGGTCGGCCGTCTCGTCCGCCGACTCGGAACCCGCCGGCGCGGCCGGCTGGCGATCCCGCCGGGCGGCGGCCGCGAGCCCGACGAGGCCGACCGTCAACGGGTGCACGACCCGCGATACGGCCACGAAGGAAGGAAGCAGCACCTCGAGGACGCGCTCGGGGCTCTGACGGACGATCAGCAGCGGCAGCAGGTGCTGGCACACGAGCACGAAAGCCGCCATCGAAGCCAGAACGATACCCATGGCCCGTGGGGTCCCGAAGCCGGTCATCCTCGCGATCACTACTCCCGCCACCACCAGGGTGAAGGAAGAAAGCACGCGCACGGGCACGAAGAAGAGGAGCGGGTCGTCGAGGTAGCGTCCGAGGTCCACTCCGCGCGCGCTGCGCTCTGCCACGAGCCGCAGCGACAGTCGCATGAGGGCGCTGAAGGCGGACTCCAGAACGCCCAGGTAGACGGCCGCTATCGCGATCAGGAACAAAGCCAGCGGCATCATGAGCGCCGCCCCCGTCTTCTTTGGCGCAGCGCGCTGCCGCGCTCGGTGAGGCTGGTTGCAAGGCCTCCCTTTCGGCGAAGCCGCTTCTCCGCCCTGGCCATCTCGCCCCCGTCCGTCTCATGGTCGTAGCCGAGCAGGTGAAGGAGGCCGTGGAGCGCCAGCAGGCGGAGCTCCGAGCGCAACGCGTGCCGGGCGGCGCGCGCCTGCCTTCTCGCGGCGCCGGTGGCTATCACAACGTCGCCCAGCCAGTCGCTCCGCGCACCACCAGGTCCGCCCATGCCCGCCCTCCAGCCCGACGGGAACGACAGGACGTCCGTAACGCGGTCTTGGTGCGCGAACTCCCTGTTGAGGCGGCGCATCGACCTGTCGCCGGCGAGCACGAGCCCCATGACGCCAAGCGCCGATCGCGGAGCCACCTCGCACAGCCAGCGGCCGACGCCGGGATCGCACACCTGCCGCCCCTTGATGTCGGTGACGACTATGCGAAGTTCTTTCGGCCCTGGCGGGCCGGCGTCCGAATCCATGACGGTCTCAGGAAGGCCGCTTGACGCCGTTCCCGTTCGTGTATTCGTCGTAGGCCTTGACGATCAACTGCACGAGCTTGTTGCGCACGACGTCGCGCTCGTCGAAATACACGAACGCGATGCCTTCAACCTTGCCGACAACCTTCAGCGCCTCGATCAGGCCGGAGGTGCGGCCAGCGGGCAGGTCGATCTGCGTGATGTCGCCGGTCACCACTGCCTTGGACCCGAAGCCCAGGCGCGTCAGGAACATCTTCATCTGTTCCGGCGTCGTGTTCTGCGCCTCGTCCAGGATCACGAAGGCGTCGTTCAAGGTCCGCCCTCTCATGAACGCCAGCGGCGCTATCTCGATCGTCCCGCGCTCGAGCAGGCGCTCGACTCTTTCGCCCTCCAGCATGTCGTACAGCGCGTCGTAGAGTGGTCTCAGGTAAGGGTTCACCTTCTCCTGGAGATCGCCTGGAAGGAAACCGAGCTTCTCCCCCGCTTCGACGGCCGGCCGCGCGAGGATTATTCGCGCGACCTTCTTGGCGAGGAGCGAGGAAACCGCCTGCGCCATGGCAAGGTAGGTCTTGCCCGTTCCGGCAGGACCTATCCCGAAAACAATGTCGTACTGATCGATGGCATCGAGGTAGCGGCGCTGGTTGGCGCTCTTCGGCGCCACCTGCCTGCGGCCCGACGCCCTTACGGCGGCCTTGTTGAAGTAGTCGCGGAGATCCACGTCGGGGCTGTCCGCCACGAGCTGCGAAGCCGTCTTCACGTCTCCGTTGGTGATCTGGTAGCCCTGGGCGATGAGCATGTCAAGCTGGCCGACTATCCGCTCGAGCTTCGCCATGCCGGCCGGGTCGCCCTCCACGAGCAGATCGTGGCCCTGCGTCCTGATTGTGACGTTGAGGAGGCTTTCGAGGAAGCGCAGGTTGTCGTCGTACGAACCAAAGACGGTAGGAACCCCCTGCTCGGGGACCGGAATTTTCTTCATTATGACAGCGCCGACTGCCTATCTCCTTTCTGTGGAATGAATTAGGAACTTATCGTACCACCGCCCCGCCCAGCCGTCAACCTTTCACGTCGAGGTGCAGTTCCTCTAGCTGGCGCCTGGACACGTCCGAAGGCGCACCAGTCATGAGGTCGACGGCTGCTGTCGTTTTGGGAAACGCGATCACGTCCCTGATGGACGACTCGCCAGCCAGAATCATCACGATGCGGTCGAGCCCGAGCGCGATGCCGCCGTGAGGCGGCGTTCCGTACTGTAGGGCTTCGAGGAAGAAGCCGAAGCGCGCGGCCGCCTCTTCGTCCGAGATGTTGAGCAACCGGAAGATCTGGTTCTGGAGCTTCGCGTCGTGGATACGGATGCTCCCGCCTCCGATCTCGCTCCCGTTCAGAACGAGGTCGTAAGCCTGGGCGCCCACCCTCGCAGGATCGCTTTCGAGAAAGGCTGCATGCTCGGGGAGCGGCGAGGTGAAGGGATGGTGGACCGACACGTAACGTCTCTCGCCCTCGTCCCACTCGAAGAGCGGAAAGCCGGTAACCCAGGTGAACGCGTAAGAGTCGGAGTCGAGCAGGCCTACCTTTCGTGCCACCGCGAGGCGCAGCTGACCCAGCGCCCGGGAAACCGCGACGGCCTGCCCTGCCGTCAGGAGGAGGAGATCGGCCGGCCCCGACCCTGCCTCCACGAGGGCTCGCTCCATGAGCGGATCGCCGAACGCCTTTGCGGCTGTACTTTGAAGCTGGCCGGCCTCGTTCCGCCGCACCCATACGAGGAGCTCCGCCCCCGATTCCCTCGCCGTGGCTGCGAGCTCGTCCAGCTCCCGGCGGCTGTAGCGCGCCCCGCCGGGCACCGAGAAGCCTCGAACGCGGCCTCCCGCCGCCAGGGCGTCTCGGAACGGGGCGAAGGCTGTCTCGGAGAAAGCCTGCGTCAGGTCGCGGATTCTCAGGTTGAAGCGCAGGTCCGGCTTGTCAGAACCGTACTCCGTCATCGCCCTCTCGTACGACATCCGGGGGAACGGAACGTGGATCTCCTTGCCGGCGACACGCCAGGCGGCCTGCATGAGGGGCTCGACGACGCTGAAGACAGTCTCCGGCGTTGCGAAGGACATCTCGATGTCCACCTGCGTGAACTCGGGCTGGCGATCTGCACGCAGGTCCTCGTCCCGGAAGCACTTGACGATCTGGAAGTAGCGATCCATCCCCGAGATCATCAGCAACTGCTTGAAGAGCTGTGGCGACTGGGGCAGGGCGTAGAACCGGCCCGGGTGCACTCGACTCGGAACGAGGTAGTCGCGCGCGCCTTCCGGCGTGGACTTGGCGAGAATTGGCGTTTCGATCTCGAGGAAGCCCAGCTTGTCGAGCGCCTGCCGGATGGCAAGCGCGACCTTGTGGCGGAGCACCATATTGCGCTGCAGCCGCGGCCGCCGCAGCTCGAGGTATCGGTGCCGGAGGCGGAGGTCTTCCGAGGCCTGCGCTTCCTCGGCGATCTGGAAGGGCGGTGTGCGTGCTTCGTTGAGGACCTTCATCGCGGTTGCGACGAGCTCGATTTCGCCGGTCGGCATCCGCGGGTTCACCGCTTCGGGCGCCCGATGCTGGACCGTGCCGCGCACCGCCACAACCCACTCGGAGTGCAGCCGCCGCGCCATGGCGAGGAGGGCCTCGTCGTCGCGAGCGACCACCTGGGTGATGCCGTAACGGTCCCGCAGGTCCACGAACGCGAGCGCACCGAGGTCGCGGACGCGGTGGACCCAGCCGACAAGTGTAGCCTCGGTTCCGGCCGCGCCAGCCCTCAAGCCGCCGCAGGTCTCGGTTCTCGTCCAGTCAACGCGCTGTTCAGCCATGCGTATTCCTGCTGGGAACGAATGTCGTTCAGGGTGGATTCCGGCTAAGGAGTCTCTTCGCCGCCGCTGCCGAGGTCGGCGACCGCTCGCTGAAGCCTCTCGACGAGATCTGCACGCAAGACCCTGTGCTGCTCGCTCGAGCGCATGTTGCGCATGGTGACGGTCCCGCTCGCCAGCTCGTCTTCGCCGAGTATGAGCACGACCGGCGCCCTCATACGGGCGGCGCGCTTCATCTGAGACTTCAGGCTCCGCCCCTCGAGGTCCAGTTGTGCGGGAACGTCTGCCTGCCGCAGCTCCCGCGCGAGCTCGAGCGCCACCTCGCGTGCGGCTTCGCCGTGAGCGGCGATGAAGACGACGGGCGGCTCCGCGCTACCAGGAACGTTCTCCGGGAGCGCCTGGACCAGCCTTTCCAGCCCGGCCGCAAAGCCGATCCCGGGGACATCCGGGCCGCCCAGCTTCCCGACGAGCCCATCGTAGCGGCCGCCGCCCAGAAGGGCGTTCTGGGCCGCCCGGGCTGTCCTGCCCAGAATCTCGAAAGTCGTGCGCGTGTAGTAGTCGAGACCGCGCACCAACCGGTGCGACACCTCGAACTCGATGCCGCACGCGGCGAGGTGCGCCTTGACCGACTCGAAATGCTCCCGGCATGCGGCGCAAAGGTAGTCGACCGTGTGCGGCAGCCGCTCGATCGTCTCCTGATCGGATGGCACCTTGCAGTCGAAGATCCGCAAGGGGTTGGTCTCGGCGCGCCGCCGGCAGTCCGCGCACAGCCGCATGAGGTCTTCGCCCAGAGCGTCGACGAGCGCCGCCGCAAACGCGGGACGGCACTGCGGGCAACCCACCGAGTTGATGACGAGCGCCGCGTCTCGTATGCCGAGCCTCTGCAGGAGAGTCCACGCGACGTCGATCACCTCCGCGTCGACCGCGGGATCCTCGATTCCGAAAACCTCCACGTCGAGCTGATGGAACTGCCTGTAGCGGCCCTTCTGTGGGCGCTCGTAGCGGAACATCGGCCCGATTGAATAGAGCTTCGGAACAGCCAGGGTCTGCTCCAGATTGTGCTCCACGTACGCCCGCACGATGCTCGGCGTCGCCTCGGGTCGGAGCGTCACCCGCTCGCCCCCCTTGTCGGTGAACGAGTACATCTCCTTCTGCACGACGTCGGTCGTCTCGCCCGTCCCCTTCGCGAAAAGTTCCTCGCGCTCGATTATCGGCGTCCGGAGCTCGACGTAGCCGTACAGCGCGAACAGGCGCCGCGCCGTCTCCTCGACGAACCTCCACCGGCCGACCTCGTCGGGCAGGATGTCGTGGGTCCCTCGGATCGCAGGAATCATATCGCTATCGGCGGAGGAACATCAGGATGAGCGTCAGCACGACGCTGAGCAGTATGGAGGTGACGACCGGGAAGTAGAACGTGTACGACCCGCGCCGTACGACCACGTCGCCCGGGAGCCGGCCCAGCGGCATGCCGAGCATCACGAGCAGCCCGAGCGCCGCGATGAGCAACCCAACCAGCACGAGCAGCTTGCCCATGCCGAAAACCTCACCGGGCAACGAGATCGATGCCCGGAAAGAAGTACCCGAGCTCGAAGGCGGCCGTTCCGGGAGCGTCGGAGCCGTGCGTGGCGTTGCGCTCGATGGAGGTGCCGAATTCCCTGCGGATGGTGCCCTGCGCAGCCTTCGAAGGGTCGGTCGCTCCCATCAGTTCGCGCCAGCGCGCGATCGCGTCCTCGCGCTCCAGAGCCATCACTATGGCGGGCCCCGACGACATGTAGGCGGTCAGGCTGGCGAAAAAGGGACGGTCGCGGTGGACGGCATAGAAGCCTTCAGCTTCGGCCCGGCTCAACCGCACCAGCCGCATAGCGAGAATCCGGAAACCGTCTTCCTCGATGCGCTGCAGGATCCTGCCGGCCAGCCGCGAGGCGACCGCGTCCGGCTTGATGATGGCGAGTGTGCGCTCCATAACTCATCCGGATTATACCAGCCCGATCTACCTCAGGCCCTCCATGATCTCTTCGAGCACCCGCCGCGACGGCCGCACCCGCTCGGCCGGCAGCGTCGCCAACGGCTCCTCGACCAGGTTCAGGAGGGTTAGGAAGTCGGGCTTGTCGGGCTCTACGTAGATCAACCCCGTGGCGAACTCGCCTCGCCGGGCCGTCTCATGGAGCACCTGGAGCGCCCTGACCTTGTCCGTCGGGTCGTAGTCCTGTCCCAGCTTCTTCAGAAACAGCTTCGAGCCGTCGTGCATCGGCACCGCCTGCGTCGTCCCGGGCTCGTAGTCCACGCTTATCTCCTCGAAGAACGGAACGAAGCTGATCTCCGAAAGCGGTTCCTCGTGATCCTTGACGTACGAGTAGCTCTTGGTGGAGCCGTCATGGTCGTTGAAGGTCACGCACGGCGACAGGACGTCCAACATCACGGTGCCCCTGTGGCTGATCGCCGCCTTCAGCAGCGACAGAAGCTGGCGCTTGTCGCCGGAGAACGACCGGGCGACGAAGCTGGCACCGAGCTCGACGGCGAGCGCGCACAGGTCGATGGCCGGCAGGTCGTTGACCACCCCGTTCTTGAGAGTGGAGCCGTAGTCCGCCGTCGGCGACAGCTGCCCCTTGGTAAGGCCGTAGCAGCCGTTGTTCTCGACGATGTAGATCATCGGCACGTTCCGGCGCATCAAGTGCACGAACTGCCCGATGCCAATCGCCCCAGTGTCGCCGTCACCGCTCACGCCGATGGCCAGCAAGCTCTGGTTCGCCAGCATCGCCCCCGTCGCGACCGACGGCATCCGCCCGTGGACGGCGTTGAAGCCGTGCGAGGCCCCGAGGAAGTACGCGGGACTCTTGCTCGAGCAGCCGATGCCGGACAGCTTCGCCACACGGCGGCCGTCGACACCCATTTCGAAGAACGCTTCGACGATGCGCTCCGAGATGGCATTATGCCCGCACCCGGCGCAGAGCGTCGTCTTGCCGCCGCGGTAGCTGCCCATCTCGAGACCGATGCGGTTGATCTTCCTGACTGGCGCAACAGGGGTGGTCATCTTTGATCCTCTAGTGCTGAACAGGACTGAGGACTGCGCGTTCGTCGCTTCACAGCGCGCTCTCCGCTTCTCGTTCCAGTATCGCGGCCGTGATCGACCTCGCGTCGATCGGCAGGCCATCGTAGTGGAGGACGCTGCGGAGGCGCGCCGCGCGCCCGCCTCCGAGATCGAGCGACAGCAGGGACCGCATCTGTCCGTCACGGTTCTGCTCGATGACGTACACGCGCTCGTGTCGGTCGACGAAGTCGGCCACCTCGCGCGCGAACGGGTACGCACGCAGCCTCAGGTACGACGTCGCCAACCCGGCTTCTTTCCGGAGCTGGTCGCGGGACTCCACTGCCGCCCAGTGGCTGGTGCCGAAGGCAATCAGGCCGATTGCTGCGTCCGGGGCCTCGTCCAGGACGGGCGCCGGCACCAGCTCTCGGGCCGTCTCGAACTTGCGCTTCAGGCGGTCCACGTTCTTCACGTAGTCGTCCGGCCGCTCGCTGTACTGGGCGCGCTCGTTGTGCCCCGACCCACGGCAGAAGTAAGACGGAGTGTCATCGCCGGGCAAGGTCCTGTACGGGATGCCGTCGCCGTCCACGTCGCGGTAACGCGCCCAGTCACCCAGCCGAGCCAGGATTGCCTGGTCCAGCACCTTCCCGCGACTCATCGCCTCGGTCGGGAACTCGAAGGGCTCCGACATCCACGTGTTCATCCCGAGGTCCAGGTCGCTCATCACGAAGACGGGCGTCTGGAGCCGCTCAGCCAGATCGAAGGCGTCTATTGCCATCCGGTAGGCCTCTGAAGGGGACGCCGGCAGGAGCATCGGGTGCATCGTGTCGCCGTGCGAGAGGAACGCCGTCGAGAGCAGGTCTCCCTGGGCGGTCCGGGTCGGAAGTCCGGTAGATGGACCGACCCGCTGGATGTCGAACACGACCGCAGGCACCTCCGCGTAGTAGCCAAGGCCTGTGAACTCGGCCATGAGCGATATCCCCGGACCTGCCGTCGCCGTCATCGCTCGAGCACCCGCCCAGCCCGCGCCGAGCGCCATCCCCAGGGCGGACAGCTCGTCCTCCGCCTGCACAACGGCAAACGTCGCCTTGCCGGTCTGCGGGTCCATTCTGTACTTCCGCAGGTAGTCGGCCAGCGACTCGCACAGGCTGGACGAGGGCGTAATCGGGTACCAGGTCACCACGGTGACGCCCGCCATCATCGCGCCGATTGCCGCGGCCGAGTTGCCGTCGATCAGGATGAGTCCCTCCGTCCCGTCCATCGGCTCGAGCCGGTACGGGTCCGCCTTCTCGAGGCTGTTTTCTGCGAAGTCGAAGCCGGCGCGCAAGGCTGTCTGGTTCAGCGCCAGGGCCTTCGGCTTGCGCCCGAGCTGGCGCGACAGAGCCGACTCGAGCGCTGCCATGTCGATGCCAAGAAGGCACGCCAGCACGCCGTCGTAGATCATGTTGCGCACGAGCCGCCTCAACTTGGCATCCGGGCAGCACGGCGCGACGAGCTTGTCGAACGGCACAGGGTAGAAGGTGAGATCGCTTCTTGCCGTGTCGAGCCTGAGGGGCTCGTCGTATATCACCGCCGACCCCGGCTCGAGGGCCTGCACGTCGTCGCGCGCGGTCTCGGGGTTCATGGCCACGAGCACGCCGGTCTCTTTCTTTCTTCCGACGTAGCCGTTCTTGTTGGCGCGGATGGTGAACCAGGTCGGCAATCCTGCGATGTTCGACGGAAACAGATTCTTCCCGGAGACCGGGATCCCCATCTGGAAGATGGCGCGAAGAAGGACGAGGTTGGCAGTCTGGCTGCCGGACCCGTTGACGGTCGCGACCTCGATGCTGAAGTCGTTCACTACCGTCTTGGCGGCGGTCACCGCGGCCCGGCTCTGGGACACTGCGACGTCAGAGGGCAGCATGAATCCATCCTGGACAAACGCGGTGGCCGCCTGACCGCCGCGAGGTGCGCTACTGTCTGGATGGATTGATTATAGCAGGTAGGGGCACGACATCTGTTTCGTGCCCCTGCGCGAAAGGCCGGAAACGCGAATGAGCTCCTCGCCTACGCCCTGATCAGCTCCTTGACGGCGCTGCCTATGTCTGCCGGACTCCTGACGACGCGTACACCCGCTGCGGTGAGCGCAGCCATCTTCTCGGCCGCGGTACCCTTCCCGCCGGCGATGATGGCGCCCGCATGCCCCATCCGGCGCCCCGGCGGGGCCGTCTGCCCGGCGATGAAGCTGACCACCGGCTTCCTGAACTCGTCCTTTATGAACGCCGCTGCCTCTTCCTCAGCCGTCCCGCCGATCTCGCCTATCATCACGACGGCTTCGGTTTCGGGATCCTCGTTGAACATCCGCAACGCATCGACGAACGTCGTGCCGATGAGCGGGTCGCCGCCGATGCCGATGCACGTCGTCTGGCCCATGCCGAGGCGGGTCAACTGGTTGATGGCTTCGTAGGTCAACGTCCCGCTCCGCGAAACGATGCCGACGCTGCCCTCGCGACATATGTGCCCGGGGATGATCCCGGCCTTGCTCTTGCCCGATGAGATGAGCCCCGGGCAGTTCGGCCCGATGAGCCTGGTCTTCCTGCCGGCCATGAAGGTCAAGACCTTCATCATGTCGAGCGTCGGTATCCCCTCGGTGATGCAGACCACGACGTCGAGCCCGGCGTCGGCTGCTTCCATGATGGCGTCGGCCGCGAAGCCTGCCTGCACGAAGATCACCGACGCGTTGGCGCCAGTAGCCGCCACCGCCTGGGCGACCGTGTTGAAGACGGGCCAGCCTTCGTGGAACGTGCCGCCCTTGCCCGGCGTCACGCCGCCCACGACGTTCGTGCCGTAAGCGGCGGCCTGCTTCGCGTGGAATGTGCCTTCGCGGCCAGTGAGACCCTGCACCAGGAGACGTGTCGTCTTGTCTATCAGGACTGCCATGTCACTACCACCTACGATGCGAGAGCCACGACGCGACGCGCCGCCTCGTCCATGTTGTCCGCTGTCGTGAAGTTGAGGCCGCTTTCGCGCAGCATCCGCTTGCCTTCCTCCACGTTGGTCCCTTCCATCCGGATCACTATGGGAACGTGGACGTTCAGGTCGCGCACGGCCGCTATGACACCCTCGGCGAGGACATCGCACCGGAGTATCCCGCCGAAGATGTTGATGAGGACTGCCTTCACGTTGGTGTCCGACGTGAGAATCCTGAACGCGTTCTTGATCTGCTCTGCGTTGGCCCCACCGCCTACGTCGAGGAAGTTGGCAGGCTCGCCTCCGGACAGCTTGATGACGTCCATCGTGGCCATGGCGAGCCCCGCGCCGTTCACCATGCAGCCTATCGTCCCATCGAGCCGGATGTAGTTGAGCGAGAACTTCGAGGCTTCCACCTCGAGCGGATCCTCCTCGTTGAGGTCCCGCAGCTCGCGGATGTCCGGGTGGCGGCCAAGCGCGCTGTCGTCGAGGTTCATCTTCGCGTCGAGCGCAAGGAGGTCGCCGGAGGCGGTCAGTATCAGCGGGTTGATCTCGACGAGCGACGCGTCGGACTGCACGAAAGCATCCCAGACGCCGAGCATCAGCTTCGCGGCCTTGCCCACAGCGCCGCCTTTGAGCCCGAGGGCGAACGCGAGCTTCCTCGCCTGAAACGGCTGGAAGCCGACGGCCGGCACGATGTGCTCCTTGAAGATCAGCTCCGGGGTCTCCTCGGCCACCTTCTCGATCTCCATTCCGCCGGCCGGGCTCGCCATCACCACCGGGCGCCCGGCCGCCCGGTCGATGACGATGCCGAGGTAGAACTCGCGCTCTATCTCGAGGCCCTCCTCGACCAGCAGCCGCCCTACGATCCGGCCATCAGGTCCGGTCTGATGCGTGATGAGGCGCATGCCGATCATGTCGCGCGCAATGCTCTCCGCCTCATCCGAAGACCGGGCCAGCTTGACACCACCACCCTTTCCGCGGCCGCCTGCGTGGATCTGCGCCTTGACGACAACGGTTCCGCCGAGCCGGCGGGCAATCTCGGCGGCCTCGGCCGCCGTGTAAGCCACCTCTCCGCGGGGCACGGGGACTCCGTGCCGCGCAAGTATTGCTTTTGCCTGGTACTCGTGAATTTTCACCCTGCCATGCTATTCGCCGGGACGAAGGGCCGTCAAGGCTGAGGTGTGGGTTGCCCCTGGCGCCGCCGGCATCTACAATGGCAGTGGGCCTTCCAATTCAACCAAGCGCGTGCGGCGCTCCCGACTGCCGCCTTCGGTACCAGCCCATGACGACCCGTTGGCGACCATACTCGTCCACCGTCGGATCCAAGCTCCTGATCGCGCTGACCGGCATCGCTTTGATTGCGTACCTGGTCGTGCACCTCGCGGGGAACCTCCTTCTGTTCCTCGGGCCCGGGACGTTCAACTCGTACGCTCACACCCTCGTTTCGAACCCGCTCATCGTCGTCGTCGAGATCGGGCTGGCGGCAATCTTCATCGTGCACGCCTACGAGACGTTCGTGACGTGGCTCCGCAACAGGCGTGCAAGGCCCCTGGGCTACCACAAGAGGCAGTGGGCGCGCGGCGCGAGCCGCAAGTCTGTAGCGTCGACCACCATGATCTACACGGGCGCCTTCACCCTGCTCTTCGTCGTCCTTCACGTAAGGACGTTCAGGTACGGCACCTACTACCAGACCGCCGGGAGTGACGCGAGGGACCTCTACAGGCTCGTGATCGAAGTGTTCCGCGATCCGCTGACGGTGGCCTTCTACGAGGTTGCGCTGGTTCTGGCCGGCCTTCACCTGTGGCACGGGTTCTCGAGCGCGGTCGAATCGCTCGGCGGCAACCATCCGCGGTACACACCTCTTGTCATGAAAGCCGGCAGGCTGATCTCGACCGTCCTCGCGGGAGGGTTCCTCCTGATACCGCTGTGGGTCCACTTCGGCGGAGGGCGGCAATGAAGGCCGAATCGACAGGTCCGGCGGTCAATGGCAGGCTGCAGGCGCGCGTGCCGGGGGGGGACCTGCCCGACAAGTGGGAGCGGCACAAGTTCGACCTGAAGCTCGTGAGCCCGGCCAACCGCCGCAGGTTCAGCGTGATAGTGGTAGGAACGGGGCTGGCTGGCGCGTCCGCGGCGGCGACGCTCGGGGAGCTTGGCTACGAGGTGCAGTCCTTCTGCATCCAGGACAGCCCCCGCAGAGCGCACAGCATCGCGGCGCAGGGTGGCATCAATGCCGCCAAGAACTACCAGAACGACGGCGACAGCATTTACCGGCTCTTCTACGACACCATCAAGGGCGGCGACTACAGGTCCCGTGAGGCAAATGTCTACCGGCTCGCCGAACTCAGCCTCGCAATCATCGACCAGGCTGTCGCCCAGGGCGTGCCGTTCGCAAGGGAATACGGCGGCCTGCTGGACAACCGTTCCTTCGGCGGTGCCCAGGTATCGCGGACGTTCTACGCCCGTGGGCAGACGGGCCAGCAGCTCCTTCTAGGCGCCTACCAGGCGCTCATGCGGCAGGTGCAGGCGGGCACGGTGCGGGTCTTCTCGCGCCGCGAGATGCTCGACCTCGTCGTAGCGGACGGCCACGCGCGCGGCATCATCGCGCGGAACCTTATCACAGGTGCAATAGAGCGTTACGCCGCGCATGCGGTTCTGCTCGCGACCGGCGGCTACGGCAACGCATACTTCTTGTCGACGAACGCCGTCAACTCGAACGCGACGGCAATCTGGCGCGCGTACAAGCGGGGCGCGTTCTTTGCGAACCCCTGCTTCACCCAGATCCACCCGACCTGCATCCCCGTATCCGGCGAACACCAGTCCAAGCTCACCTTGATGAGCGAGAGCCTCCGGAACGACGGCCGGGTGTGGGTGCCGATGGAAAAAGGCGACCGGCGGGTGCCGTCGGACATACCGGAACCCGAGCGCGATTACTACCTGGAGCGACGCTACCCGGCCTACGGCAACCTGGTGCCGCGCGATGTTGCGTCGAGAGCGGCAAAGGCCGTATGCGACGAGGGGCGCGGTGTGGGCGAGACCGGCCTCGCGGTCTACCTGGATTTCGCCGACGCGATCGCGCGCCTCGGGCGGCAGGTGATCGAGGATCGCTACGGCAACCTGTTCCAGATGTACAAGAAGATCACGGACGAGGATCCCTACAAAGTGCCCATGCGCATCTACCCTGCGATCCATTACACGATGGGCGGCCTGTGGGTGGACTACGACCTGATGTCCACCGTACCCGGGCTCTTCGTCCTCGGCGAGGCGAACTTCTCGGATCACGGCGCGAACCGTTTGGGAGCCAGCGCGCTCATGCAGGGACTGGCAGACGGCTACTTCGTGATCCCGTACACGCTCGCGGGCTACCTCGCATCGACTCGGCTCCCGGCGATCACGACCGGGCATGATGCGTTCAACGAGGCCGCATCCTCGGTGGAGGCGAGTCTAGGCCGGCTGCTTGCAGTGAAGGGAAACCGTACGGCGCGGGAGGTCCACCGCGAGCTGGGGGAGCTGCTCTGGAACAACGTGGGGATGTCGCGAAACGAGCGCGGGCTGCGCGGAGCGCTCGAAGCCACCCTGCGGCTCCGCGAAGAGTTCTGGCAGACCGTGTCAGTTCCCGGGGGAGTCGCCGATCTCAACCAGGCGCTCGAGTACGCTGGCCGAGTGGCCGACTACCTCGAGCTCGCCGAGCTGCTGGCGCTCGACGCGCTCGAGCGGCGCGAATCCTGCGGCGGCCACTTCCGGGAAGAGTTCCAGACAGCTGACAACGAGGCGCTCCGCGACGACGAGCGCTTCAGCCACGTAGCGGCATGGGAGTACAGGGGCGACGGCCAGGCGCCGGCCCGGCACGAGGAGCAGTTGGAGTTCGAGTATGCGAGACCGTCGCCGAGGACATACAAGTAGTCCTGAGGGTTGAGTACTTCCCGCAGCTTCTGGCGCTGATGGCCGGGAGCGTCCGACTCCGAACTCGAGACTCCTCTGAGGCGTGCGTACCGTGCGGGTCAAGTTGCTGGTTTGGCGGCAAAAGAAGGCGGGCGAGCCGGGGCGCATGGTGCCCTATGTCGTCGACGGCGTGTCTCCCGACATGTCGTTCCTGGAGATGCTCGACGTAGTCAACGAACGACTGGTGCGCAACGGCGAGGAGCCTGTCGCCTTCGACTCAGACTGCCGCGAAGGAATCTGCGGCATGTGCGGCCTCGTCGTCAACGGCGTAGCGCACGGCCCCGAGGCAGCCACCACCGTCTGCCAGCTGCACATGCGGCGCTTCAAGGACGGCGACACGATCACGGTGGAACCCTGGCGCGCCGCGGCTTTCCCCGTCCAGAAAGACCTCGTTGTCGACCGGAGCGCCCTGGACCGCGTTATCGCGGCCGGCGGCTACGTTTCGGTGAACGTGGGCGGCGCTCCCGATGCGAATGCCATACCTGTCGCGCGCGATCTCGCGGAGGAGGCGATGGACGCAGCCGCGTGCATCGGGTGCGGCGCGTGCGTGGCTGCTTGCAAGAACGCGTCCGCGGTGCTTTTCGTCGGCGCGAAAGTCGCTCACCTGGCCCTCCTGCCGCAGGGCCACCCGGAGCGGGAGCGCCGCGCGGTCAACCTGGTCCGCCAGATGGACGCCGAAGGGTTCGGCGCCTGCTCGAACGAAGGCGAGTGCGAAGCGGTGTGCCCAAAGGAGATCTCGCTGTCGGTCATCGCCCGCCTGCGCAGGGAGTTCTACCGTGCGCTTCTGTTGAGCAAGCGGTGAGTGAGAACCATGAGAGGACTGAGCGAAGAGGACTGAGGACTGGGCCACAGACACTGCCGGTGGTTCTCCCATCCCTCGGCCCTCCCACCTCGCCACTCATACCTCAGCCCTCGTACCTCGTTCGTGAGACCGTTTAGGTCGCGCGCCGGTACCGCGCGTCAATTGTTCACAGGTTCTGTGGAAAAGTCTGTGGAAAAGAACGCCGGCACGGGCGGCAGGTGCGACTATTACCGCGGCTTCTAGCTGTTTGCACCAGATGCGGTGCAGCCAGCCGGCGGCGTTGTCCCCGACGCCCCCGGGCCAAGAAGTTGCGCTTCCCTTGCTAACCGGTTCTCCGGGCGGTAGAATGCGCCCGGTCCGGCGGACACCACTAGGACCCGCCCGCCTGCCAGCTTCACGCCCCCGTGTGAAACCCACTGGAGGACCGGATGGCTCAGAGCCTGACCCACGATGTCCTTGTTCTCGGCGCCGGGCTTGCCGGGTTGAGGGCGGCCGTCGAGCTCTCGCATCGGCTCGAAGGCAAGGTCGACATCGGAGTCGTGTCGAAGGTGCAGTTGATGCGGGCGCACTCGGTGTGCGCCGAGGGCGGCACGGCTGCCGTGCTCCGCCCGGAGGAAGGCGATTCCCTGGCGCTCCATGCCTGGGACTCGGTCAAAGGTTCCGATTTCCTCGCGGACCAGGACGTGGTCTGGAGGTTCGTCGAGGCGATGCCGCGCGAGATCATGCTCCTCGACCACTGGGGGATCCCGTGGACGCGCGACGAGCACGGTCGGATCGCCCAGCGGCCCTTCGGCGGCCATTCGTACCCGCGCGCGACGCTGGCGGCCGACAAGACCGGCTTCTTCGAGATGCAGACGCTCTACGACCAGCTGCTGCGCTACAAGTCGTTCACGCGCTACGACGAGTTCTTCGTCTCGGACATCCTCACCGATAACGGCCAGTTCGCCGGGCTCCTCGGCATCCACGCGCCCAGCGGCGAGACGGTAGTGCTGCGCGGGAAGGCGCTCCTCATCGCCACAGGCGGCGGCGGCACGCTCTACGGCTTCACGACGTACTCGGACACGGTGACCGGCGACGGGATGGCGATGGCCTACCGCGCCGGGCTGCCGCTCGAGGACATGGAATTCCTCCAGTTCCACCCGACGGGCTTGGTGCCTTCGGGCATCCTCATTACCGAGGCGTGCCGCGGCGAGGGCGGGTACCTCAAGAACAACAAGGGCGAGCGGTTCATGGAGCGCTACGCCCCGAGCAAGATGGAACTGGCGCCGCGCGACATGGTGTCTCGCGCCGAAACTACCGAGATACTCGAGGGCCGCGGCTTCAAAGGGCCCGACGGCCTCGACTACCTGCATCTCGACCTGACCCATCTCGGTGCCGAGCGGATCAACAGCCGGCTCCCGCTCATCCGCGAAGTGTGCATCAAGTTCGTCGGCATCGACCCGATCGAGAAGCCGATCCCAATCCGCCCCGTGGCCCACTACTCGATGGGCGGAATCGAGACCGACATCAACGGCCTGACGAGGATGCCCGGGGTCTGGGCGGCGGGCGAGGCGGCGTGCGTTTCGCTTCACGGCGGGAACCGCCTCGGCTCGAACTCGACCGCCGAGTGCCTGGTGTGGGGTGGAATAACCGGGGCACAGATTGCGGAGGCGCTTCCCTCGATGCCGAGGCCGCTGCCGGTACCCGAAGCGCAGGTGCGCGAACGGCAGGACTACTTCGCGCAGCTGATGGCACGGCAGGGCAACGAGAACCTCTACCAGCTGCGGCGCGAGCTGCGCGCAGCAATGGACCGCTACGTCGGCGTCTTCAGGAAGAAAGAGGACCTGGTGGCCGCCCTCCAGCTCGTACGCGAGCTGAAGCAGCGCGCGAAGTGCGCGCCCGTAGTCGACAAGGGTCGCGTCTACAACTCGAACCTGTTCCACGCCCTGGAGCTCGAAAACCTGCTCGACCTCGCGGAAGTGACCGTCGTCGGCGCGCTCACCCGCGAGGAATCGCGAGGCGCTCACGCACGCCGCGACTTCCCGAACAGGGACGACGAGAAGTGGCTCAAGCACACGCTTGCCTGGCGCCAGGACGGTCAGCCGGTCCTCGATTACAAGGGCGTCACGATCAACACATGGAAACCGGTGGAACGGAAGTACTAGGTAGGACGAGGCAGCGCAACACGGCGCCGGCACCGGCGCCTTCCGGAGGCATCATGCTCGAGAACAAGGGACACCCGAACCGGCTCGGAATCTGGGGCTGGGTGGGTGGAGGACGCTGGGGCATCGACCGTTACCTCTACTCGCTACACCGGGTAACGGGTCTTGGCATCCTCCTCTATTTTGTCCTTCACATCTTCGTGACGGCGGCCCGCGCCCGAGGGGAGGCGGCATGGGAAGAGTCGATGGCGATGGTGACCGGGCCGCTCTTCGTGGTCGGCGAGTACCTGGTGTTCGTCGCCTTCGCCTTTCACGCCCTGAATGGCATCCGGCTCGTGCTCGTTGAACTTGGGTTCGCGGTCGGAAAGCCGATCGAGCCCGTCTACCCGTACAAGACGTCGCTCGACGTCCAGCGCCCTCTCGCCCTCACCGCGATGGTCCTGGCCGGCCTGGTGATCGTCCTGGGCGGTTTCGACTTCTTCCTGCTGCACTAGGAGGCCCTTCATGCGCGATCGCAATCTCTGGACGTGGCACATCGGCGCAGGGGCCGTCATCTTGGTGCTGCTCGGTCTGCACATGACGGTCATGCACCTCGACGCCCTGGTTCGCGTCTTCAACCCGGATCCCGGCCACCCGGTTGACTGGGCCAATGTGGCCTACCGGTCGAAGAGCGGTTTCTTCATGGTCACCTACGTGCTGCTGCTCGCGGCAGCGCTCTTCCACGGCTTCTACGGGCTCCGGAACATACTGTTCGAGCTCAACCCTGGCGCCGCGCTCAAGCGGGCGGTCAACACGATCCTCGTGGCCGCCGGCATCGGGCTCTTCGGGCTCGGCACCTGGGCAGCGTGGGCCAGCTTCCGCCTCGCTCAGACGCTGTAGCCGTGTCATTGCCAAGTGGGGAATAAGATGGCTGCGACCCAGACTTTGACAGATGTCGTCTTTCGTATCCGCAGATTCGACCCCGCCTCAGACAGCCAGCCGCGCTGGGAGGACTACCGGCTGAAGTGGTCGCAGGGTCTGACTGTGCTGGACGGCCTTCGAAAGATCAAGGAAAGCCTGTCGCCCACGCTCTCGTGGCGGTCGTCGTGCCGCATGGGCGTGTGCGGGTCGTGCGGCATGCTCATAAACGCACTGCCCCGCCTCGCCTGCAACACCCAGGTCTCGGACATCGGCGCGCTGGTGACCGTGGCTCCCCTGCCCAACTTCGCGATCATCAGGGACCTGGTACCTGACCTGACGCCCATGCTGGAGGCCCACAGGAAGCTCTCGCCTCACATCCTGCGCGACGACGCGAAGGAGATGGCCGAGCCGACCGGGGAGTTCTGGCAGTCGCCCGAGGAGATGGAGCAGTACCTGCAGTTCTCTTACTGCATCAAGTGCGGCTGCTGCATGGCGGCGTGTCCAACCTACGCCACCGACCCGACCTACT
Source organism: Vicinamibacterales bacterium (assembly GCA_041947015.1). Classification (GTDB taxonomy): domain Bacteria; phylum Acidobacteriota; class Vicinamibacteria; order Vicinamibacterales; family Fen-181; genus JBHGBL01. Next base: position 37,241 of record JBHGBL010000010.1, on the reverse strand, counting down.
CGGGCCCCATGCCGCTCGCCCAGGCGCACCGTTACAACACCGACACGCGCGACGGCGGCTTTGCTCATCGCAGGAAGGCGCTCTCGGGCTACGAGGGTCCGTGGCGCTGCCACTACGCCGGGGAGTGCTCGCGCGTCTGCCCGAAGGGTGTGGATCCGGCAAGGGCCATCCAGCTGATGAAGCGCGACCTGGTCCTCGAGTACCTGGGGCTGGCGAAGCGCCGATGCCCATCGGGGATCGCCTCGAAGCCGGCAGGCGTCAAACGCCGGGAGGGCATCCCTGACGCGCCGGCACCGACTGTCGTCTCTGGCAAGTTCGCACCGACGGCGTGAGGCTGGCGTTGAGGTGGGAGTGATTCCTCACTCCTACCTCAACGCCAGATGTTTCATCTCGCCTGTCGTCCGATCCAGCACGGCCGCCGCATCGGCTCCGACGCCGACCACCTCGAAGCGTCCTCCGAACTCCCGTCCCTCCTCGACCAAGAAGAGCTGCCCCAGGCCGGAGATGACCGCAATACGCCGGACCTTGCCGTCCGGCTGGCGATCCTCGGCAATGCCGATGAGATCGAGCTCGACGTAAGCTGCGGCGGGCCTGCTGTCGACGAGCGTGGGCCCGGCTGGCTCTGGCACTGCCCTGGACTGGCGCTGCGGCCGCGATGCGAAGCGGAACGGGTCACGGCCACCCCGCCTCGGGGGAGGGACCTCCGAGCGGTAGCGCTCCAGCCGGGATGCGTGGGATCGGACCTCCTCGATGAGCGGGTCGAACTGCGAGGGCTGATCTCTGGCAGGCGGTACGTGGCGCGGAAGGCCGGAGCGCGCGCCTGCCGAGCCGGCCAGCCAGGCCGCGATGATGCCAACACCGCCGACCAAGGCGATCAGGGGAACGCGCGCCATTCGAGCGGGTCGATCGTAACACTTTCCCGTCCAGCCGGGCCAATTCCGGGCCGGATCGTTGACGCTTGCCCGACCTGTCGTCCCGCGAAGCAGCGACCCGGCTTCGTTCCGATGGGGCATGAAGATGGAAGACAGTGGATTGCACGGGTGATGCCCCGGCGCATGGGCCAGACTGCCGCCCGCTGCCCGCCGTGTTATGATTCGCCGTGCACCCTCCGCCAGCCGCGCCCGGACTACTGGCCAGCCTCGGGTCCGCCTCCATCGTCGCCGTGATCCCGGCAAGGTACCAGTCTTCGCGCCTTCCCGGAAAGCCGCTGGCCGACATATGCGGCCGGCCGATGATCGAGCACGTCTACCGGCGTGCCGCTGCCGCGCCTTCCGTCGAAGCTGTCGTTGTCGCGACCGACGATCGGCGGATCGTGGAGGCCGTGGAGAACTTTGGAGGGCTCGCCGTGATGACCAGCCCCCTTCACCGGTCCGGCAGCGACCGGCTCGCCGAGGTGGCGGAACATCTGGTCTGCGAGCTGGTGGTCAACGTGCAGGGCGACGAGCCGCTCATCGAGCCGCGCGTTATCGAGGCGGCCATCGCTCCTTTCCGGAGCGAAGCATCGCTCCCGATTTCCACGCTCTGCCGCCGCATCACCGACCCGGCGGACCTTGCCAACCCGAACGTGGTCAAGGTGGTGACAAGCCGGCAGGGCTACGCGTTGTACTTCTCGCGCGCTCCTGTTCCCTTCGACCGGCGCGGCTGGAGCGAGCAGTCCAGGGCCTTCAGGCACCTTGGGCTGTACGTCTTCCGGCGAGAGGCGCTTATGCGGTTCGCGCGCCTCGAGCCGGGCGAACTCGAGCGTGCGGAGTCGCTCGAGCAGCTTCGCGCCCTGGAGCACGGGATGCCTATCAGGGTGGTCGAAACGACAGCGGAATCGATCGGCGTGGACACGGCAGAGGATCTGGAGCGGGTGAGGCGCCTGGCGGCGCTCACCGGAATGGAAGCCAGCGATGGACAGCAGTGAAGCCGGGCAGGTGAAGTACATCTTCGTCACAGGCGGGGTGGTCTCGTCGCTGGGCAAGGGCCTCGCAGCAGCATCCATCGGGTGCCTGCTCGAGGCGCATGGCTACCGTGTGACGCTCCAGAAATTCGACCCGTACATCAACGTGGACCCGGGGACGATGAGCCCCTACCAGCACGGCGAGGTCTACGTCACGGACGACGGCGCGGAGGCGGACCTCGACCTCGGGCACTACGAGCGGTTCACTGGGACGGTGACGACCCGCGACAACAGCTGGACGACCGGGAGAATCTATTTGTCGGTCATCCAGAAGGAAAGGCGAGGCGAGTACCTCGGGCGCACGGTCCAGGTGATCCCGCACATAACCAATGAGATAAAGGACAAGCTCCGCCGCGTCGCGAAGAACGTGGACATCGTGCTCGTGGAGATAGGCGGCACGGTCGGCGACATCGAGGGCCAGCCGTTTCTCGAAGCCATAAGGCAGTTCCGCCAGGACATCGGGCGGGACAACACGCTCTACATCCACCTGACGCTCGTTCCTTTCGTCGGCACGTCGGGAGAGCTGAAGACGAAGCCGACGCAGCACAGCGTCAGGGAGCTGCGCAGCATCGGTATCCAGCCGGACATCCTCCTGTGCCGCACCGATCGGTTCCTGCCGCCTGACATCAAGAAGAAGATCTCGCTCTTCTGCGACGTGGCCGAGGAAGCCGTCGTGACGGCGAAGGACGTGCGGTCGATCTACGAGGTACCGCTCGTGCTGGCCGCTGAAGGGGTCGATACCATCGTCCTGGACAAACTGCGCCTGCCGCGCGGCCACCGTGACCTCCGGGCGTGGGAGGAGCTGCTCGATCGGATCGAGCGCCCCGCCGACGAGGTGACGATTCACGTCGTCGGCAAGTACGTCGAGTTCGCGGACGCCTACAAGAGCCTCAACGAGGCGCTGATCCACGGCGGGCTGCCCCACCGCCTCCGCGTCAACACGAAGTGGGTCGAGGCCGAGGCGCTCGAGGAGGACACCGGCAGGCGGCTCCTCGAGGGCGCGCACGGAATACTCGTGCCTGGCGGTTTCGGGAACCGGGGGACGCGCGGAATGATGCGCGCGGCCGAGGCCGCGCGCCTGCAGGGCATCCCCTACTTCGGGATCTGCTATGGCTTCCAGTGGGCGGTCGTCGAGTACGCGCGGAACGTGTGCGGCCTCGAGGGCGCCGACTCGACGGAGTGCTGCGAGGACGCCCCGCACAAGGTCATCGTGAAGCTTCGCGACCTGATCGGCATCGAGGACATGGGCGGGACGATGCGACTCGGGCAGTACGAGTGCGAGCTCGCCCCGGGGTCGCTGGCGCGGCGCATCTACGGTGCGAGCTCGGTCGGGGAGCGTCACCGCCACCGGTACGAGTTCAACACCGCCTACGAGAAGCAGTTGACCGACTGCGGTCTGGTCGTATCCGGCCGATCGCCCGACGGGAGGTTTGTCGAGATCGTGGAGATACGCGATCACCCTTGGTTCGTGGCTGTCCAGTTCCACCCGGAGTTCCGCTCGAGGCCGCTCAGGCCCCACCCCCTGTTTGCGAGCTTCATAGAAGCGAGCTACCGGCACAAGCTCGCCGAGCAGAGCACGGGAGCGGGAGGCGTGCTGCCGGTCAGCAGCATGGCGGCGGCAGAGCCGCGCTGAGAATGCGAATATAATGACGGCCGTGTCGGAAGTGGACATCGGCGGCGTGAGGATCGGCGGCGCGCGGCCATTCGTACTGATTGCGGGGCCGTGCGTGATCGAGAGCGAGCAGCACGCGATAGAGATCGCGCTCGCGCTCCGCGAGGTCGCTGGAAGGGTGCGAGTACCGCTCGTCTTCAAGGCCTCCTACGACAAGGCGAACCGCACCTCTCTCGATTCCTACCGCGGCCCCGGGCTCGACGAGGGCCTGCGAATCCTGTCTCTCGTCAAGGAGCGAAGCGGGCTGGCCCTGACCACGGACATCCACGAACCATCACACGCAGCGCCTGCGGCAGAGGTGGTAGATATCCTGCAGATACCGGCCTTCCTTTGCCGCCAGACCGACCTGCTCGTTGCGGCTGCGAGAACCGGGAAGCCGGTGAACGTCAAGAAGGGGCAATTCCTCTCCCCACAGGACGTCCGGCACGCGATCAGGAAGGTCGTCGCCTCGGGCAACCCTCACGTCGTGGTTACCGAACGCGGCACCAGCTTCGGCTACAACAACCTCGTCGTCGACATGCGCGCGTTCCCGATCATCCGGGGCCTGGGCGTGCCGGTTGTATTCGACGTCACGCACAGCCTTCAGCTGCCGGGCGGAGGCGACGGCGTCACCGCCGGCCTGGCGCAGTACATCGAGCCGCTGGCCGCAGCCGGCGTGGCAGCGGGCGTGGACGGCGTGTTCATGGAAGTCCACGAGGATCCCCAGCGCGCGCGAAGCGACGCACAGAACGCTCTTCGCCTCGATCGGCTCGAGCCGCTCCTGGACCGGCTCGTGCGAATCGATGCCATCGCGCGCGAGGCCCGGCTCGCCGAGGCCGGAGGTGCGCAACTGGAAGGGACTCGATGAAGCCGTGCTGCGCGGATGCGGGCGGAGGCGCTGCTGCCGTGGACGTCCTGGCCCTTGGACGCGATGTGCTGCGGACGGAAGCCGCCGCGATAATGTCGCTCGTCGACCGCCTCGACGATCGTTTCGAGCGTGCGCTGAGTCTGCTGCTGGAGTGCCGCGGCCGCGTCATCGTCACCGGAATGGGCAAGTCGGGTCTCATCTGCCGGAAGATCGCGGCTACCCTCACCAGCACTGGCACGCCTTCCTACTTCCTGCACCCGGCCGAGGCGATACACGGCGACCTCGGTGTGATTCAGGGCGAGGACGTGGTTGTCGCCCTGTCGTACAGCGGCGAGACCGAGGAACTGCTCCGGCTGCTGGTCACCATTCGGAGGCTCGGGGCAAAGCTCATCGCGGTGACTGGCTCGCCCTCTTCGACGCTTGCGAACGCTGCGGACGTCGCGCTCGACGCGAGGGTGCCGGAAGAGGCCTGCCCGTGGAACATCGTTCCGACTTCGAGCACGACCGCCGCGCTCGCCCTGGGCGACGCACTCGCGGTGGCGCTTCTCGTTCGAAAGGGTTTTCGCCAGCAGGACTTCGCCGAGCTGCACCCCGGCGGGAAGATCGGCAAGCGGCTGATGCGCGTCGACCAGCTGATGCACGCTGGCCGGGACCTGCCGCTCGTGGACGTGGCTACCCCCATGCGCGACGTCATATACGAGATGTCGAGCAAGGGCCTTGGCATGACCTGCGTGGTCGAGGACGGGAAGCGGCTGGCCGGCATAATCACGGACGGCGACCTCCGCCGGCACATGAGCGCGATGCCGGGAATCCTGGACCGCGTCGCGGCCGACGTCATGACGAGGCAGCCGGTCACGATCCGGCCCACGCTTCTCGCTGTTCAAGCGCTGAACGTCATGGAGCAGCGGAAGATCACTTCGCTGCCGATCGTGGACGATGCCGGCGAGGTGCTGGGCGTGCTCCACCTTCACGATCTCTGGCGCACGGAGATGTTCTGAATCTGGAAGCCTCCGGCGCAGAGCGGCTCGAGCCGCCGAGTCTTGTGCGATGTCCTGTGATGCTGCAGAACTTCGCGAGCGCGCCTCGCGCATACGCCTGATCCTCTTCGACGTCGATGGCGTCCTAACCGACGGGGACATCATCCTGAACGCGGACGGCTCGGAGTCGAAGCGCTTCAGCATCCGCGACGGCACCGGAATCGTCTGGGCGCACCGGGCCGGCCTCAAGACCGGGGTGCTCTCTGGCCGGTCGTCGGCGGCCACCGCGCTTCGCGCGGCCCAGCTCGGGATGGCCGTCATCAGGCAGGACGTATCCGCGAAGCAGGACGTGTACGCCGAGATCCGACGCCAGTGCGGCCTGACGGACGCGGAGGTCGCCTACATGGGCGACGATGTCATGGACCTCCCCGTCCTGCGGCAGGCGGGCCTGTCGGCGGCGCCAGCCGATGCGGCGGAGCAGGTGCGGAGGAGAGTACACTGGGTGAGCAGCGCGGCAGGTGGCCGTGGCGCGGCCCGCGAGCTCGTCGAACTCGTCCTCGACGCTCAAGGGCTCCTGAAGCAGATCGTCGCCGCCTACGCCGGAGAGTGAGAACGGGGCCAACCGCTGCAGACCAGGGGCAGAGGCACGGAAGGTTCCACGAACTGTCGGCCTGGCGGCCTGCGGCGAAGCTTGCGGGCCGATGGCACGTCGCTCTCAGCGTGGGGAATCTCCCGGCGGCAGGTTGAACGTGGCGGTGGCGCCTCCGACATACGGCACACGACGTACGACATACGGCCCATGAACGAGCTGTCGCTGCTGGTCGCACTCCTGACGCTTCTCGCCGGGCTGTCCATCGGCAAGGCGTGGGAGCGTTACAAGCTGCGTGACGGGCGCTGGATCGATCGCCGCAGGGCACGGGAGTCGCCGCACTACATCCTCGGCCTCAACTTCCTGGTGAGCAATCAGATCGACCTTGCGATCGAGGAGCTCGGCAAGGCCGCCCTCCACCTGAACAAGGAAGCTCTGGAGATCGACATGATCCTCGGCAACCTGTACCGCGAGAAGGGCCAGGTGGGCCGGGCAATCCAGGTGCACCAGGAGCTGCTGCAGCGGCCGAAGCTGACGAAGCTGGAGCAGGCGTACGTGCAGCTGTGCCTTGGACTCGACTTCAAGCGCGGGGGCTTCGTCGATCGCGCGCACGAGGCTTTCAGCGAGGTGCTCCGCCTCGACCCGCACAACCGATACGCGCTGGTGAACCTCGAGAAGCTTCACGAGGATCAGCACCAGTGGACCGAGGCCTACGAGATAAGGAGGAAACTCGCGGCTGCGGCGGAGGCGGACGAATCGCAGGGGAACAATGCGATCCTGGCCTTTCTGGAGAACGAGCTTGGAATGCAGGCTGCCCGGCGCGGCGACGACGACGAGGCGGCGTCGCGCTTCGAGGCCGCCATCGATCTCGCCCCGGCCACCGCTCCCGCCTACCTGAACCTGGGGGACGTGCGGCTGCGGCAGGGCCGGCCAGCCGATGCAATCGCCATCTGGGAGCGCATGATTGCCGTCGCGCCCGAACGCGCGTACCTTGCGTTCGACCGTATCGAGGCCGCATCGGCCGGGACGGAGCGCTTCCCGGCGCTCTGCAGGCGGCTCATCGAGGCGAACCCGAAGGACTGGCGCGCGAGGCTGGCGCTGGCGCGCCAGACCTCGCCTCGCGACCCTGCGGCTGCTCTCGATCTGCTGTTCGACGCCCTCGTCCACAACCCTCATTCGGTAACGCTCCACCAGGAGATCTGGCGCACGCTGACGCGGCTGGGCCTGGACCGCCGCCTGGTGGAGCGATACATCGAGCTCACCGGCAGCGCGGTCTTCTACCACGATCCGCATGTCTGCATCCGGTGCCGATACAGGAGCACCGAGCTGCTGTGGCAATGCCCTCATTGCCACGAGTGGAATACCTTCGTCGAAGATCGGATCGCGCCGGCGAAGGAAGGGGAAGAAGCGCCTTCCTGACCTGCCGGCCCTGCCACGGCCCCCTCAGCGCGGGCACCGCCAGGCTGCCGTGTTGGTGCCTGCCGTCATCGAGGCCAGCGCCGGCGCATCTCTTGCAGCACTTCCGCCACCTGCCGGTCCGTCTCGGCAAAGGTCCCGCCCGTTTCGATGACCCAGTCGGCTCGCCGCGCTTTCTCCTCGATGGGCCACTGAGCATCGAGCCGCCGTCGAGCGTCGGGCTCGGAGAGCCGGTCCCGCTCCATCACGCGCCGTACCTGCACCTCAGGCTCGCACGACGCGACGACCACTCCGTCGAAGCGCGAGGCATGGCCGGTTTCGTAGAGAAGCGGGATGTCGGCCACTCCGACCCACGAGCCCGGCTCGCTGCCGGCCGATTCGAACCACTCGTCGATCGCGCGGTAGGCCAGCGGGTGGACGATTTTCTCCAGGTCGGCGCGCGCTTTCGAGTCGCTGAAGACGACGCCGGCGAGCACACGGCGATCCACGTTGCCGTCGGCGCCGATCACGCCTCGTCCGAACCGTGCCTCGATCGCCTGGAGCACCGGCGAGCCGGCTCGAAGCAGCCCGTGGACAACGCGATCGGCGTCGATGACAGGCAGCCCGTGCTGCGCGAGCCGGGACAGCACGTACGACTTGCCGGTCGCGATTCCGCCCGTCAGTGCTACCCTGCGCACTTGCGGCCGCGCCTCTCCGCGGCAAGGACAGTGTTGCTGAGGAGCATCGCTATCGTCATGGGCCCGACGCCGCCGGGGACCGGCGTCAGGTGGCCCGCGACAGCCGCGACTTCAGGGTGCACGTCGCCGACGAGGATCGAACCTTTGCGCTCGAAGTCCGCGCGCCTCCTTGCACCTTCGGCGTACAGCCGCCGAACGACCGCCGCGTCGTCGACGCGGTTGATGCCCACGTCCACCACCGCGGCCCCGGGCTTGACGAAGTCCGGCGTCACGAAGGCCGGCCTTCCGATCGCGGCGACCAGGATGTCCGCCTCGGCGGCCACCTTCTCGAGGCCTTTCGTCTTCGAGTGACATACCGTGACGGTCGCATCGCGGTGCAGGAGAAGCATCGCGACAGGCTTGCCGACAATGTCGCTGCGGCCGATCACGACAGCGCGCTGGCCGGCAACCGGAATGCCGCTGCGCACGAGCATCTCGACGATGCCGAGCGGGGTCGCCGGAACCATGGTCGGGCGCTTCTGCACGAGCTTGCCGACGTTTTCCGGATGGAAGCCGTCCACGTCCTTGTCGGGATCGACCTCGTCGAACACCGCCTGCTCCGCCTCGGGACCCAGGTGTTCGGGCAGCGGCGACTGCACGAGGATGGCGTCGTGAGCATCGCTTGCGTTGAACCTGTGTACTGCGGCGACGATTTCGTCCAGGCTGGTCCGGACCGGCAGTCGCTCGAGGTCGGCCCGCATGCCGAGTTCGGCAGCCGACCGCAACTTGTTCCGCACGTATATCTCGGAGCCGGGATCGTCGCCGGCCAGCACGATTCCGAGCCCGGGCGGCCTGCCTTCCCGAGAGGTGAACCGGGCGATGCGCGGGCGCAGTTCTTCCCTGATCTCAGCGGCCATCGCGATCCCATCAATCGTGCGAGCGGGCATGCTCGTTCTCCAACAGGTGACAGGTTACTAGCTACAGGTTGCGGAGAACAGGTTACATCGAGAGCTGCCACCGGGGGCAGATGCCACTGGACGGTTCTCCTCGGCTGGGGCATGCGGCCCCCGCGCCTCGTTCGCATCGCAGCCCGAAGCGGACCGAGGCGAGCGAAAACGGACAAGGTAGCGCGAAGCCCGAGGCCGGTAGTAGTATTCGGCGGCTGGGTGCAGAAACGGCGCCCCAGCGACACCATGGATGGCCATTCGGGGGACGCCATCCGCACGTGAAGGACTCCAACATGCCGAGCACAGCAGGCGAAGCAACAGGGAAGGGGCGGGGGGCGTTCAGTTCGAACGTCGGGTTCATTCTGGCAGGCGCGGGTTCTGCCATCGGGCTCGGGGCAATCTGGCGCTTCCCGTACATGACCGGGCAGAACGGCGGCGCCGTGTTCGTCCTCGTCTTCCTCGCGTGCTGTTTCGTGATCGGCGTTCCGGTCATGATCGCCGAGATCGCGATCGGCCGGCGTACCCAGCGCAACCCGGTGGGTTCTTTCGACGCGTTGCGCGGCGGCAAGCTGTGGAAGGCGGTCGGCGCGCTCTGCGTGGCAAGCGGGTTCATGATCTTTTCGTGGTACAGCGTGATCGCAGGCTGGGTGCTCGGCTACCTCTGGCATGCCACCATCGGAACCTTCGCTACAGCGCACACCGCAGAGGAGATAGGCGTTTTCTTCGCTTCGTTCGTCGCAGACCCGATGATCGTCATCGGCCTCCACCTCGGCATAATCGCCATCACCGCGTTCGTCGTGATACGCGGGGTGAAGGAGGGCATCGAGTGGCTCTCGAAGTGGCTGATGCCCGTCCTCTTCTTCCTGCTGATCCTGCTCGCCCTGCGGGCGGTTACCCTGCCGGGCTCCGGCGCCGGGCTGACGTTCTATCTGAAGCCCGACTTCTCCAAGATCAGCTCGACGATGCTGCTGGCCGCGATGGGCCAGGCGCTCTTCTCGCTGAGCATCGGCATGGGGACGATGCTGACCTACGGCAGCTACCTGTCGAAGAAGGAGAGCATCCCGAGAGCCGCCGCGTGGATAACCTTCTTCGAAGTGCTGGTTTCGCTGCTCGCCGGCTTCGCGATCCTCCCCGCCGTTTCCGCCATGGGCCAGAGTTTCACCGAGGGGCCGCGCCTCATCTTCGTGGTGCTGCCTTCGATCTTCGCGACAATGCCCGGCGGGTACCTCTTCGGCGTCGGCTTCTTCACTCTCGTGATCATCGCGGCCATCACCTCCACGGTGTCGATCCTCGAGGTCCCGGTCGCCTATTTCGTGGATGAGCGCAAGTGGTCGAGGGCGGCGGCGACGCTGTTAGTCTCGGGAAGCGCCTTCCTGCTCGGCATCCCAGCCGCGCTCGCCCACGGTGCCAGCTCTTTCTGGTCCGATCTGCCTGGCCTTGCCACCGATTTCTTCACCGTCGTGAGCACCGCCTTCGGCGACATCTCGCTCTCTGTGGGCTGCTTCTTCATAGCGATCTTCGCCGGGTGGGTGTGGGGCGCGGGAAACGCAGTCGGTGAGATCGAGGCCGGGGGGCGACGTTTCGCCCTGGCAACGACGTGGCCGTTCCTGATCCGCTACGTCGCCCCCGTCTCGATCCTGATCGTCCTGGCCAACGTCCTGGTCCAGATAGCCCTCAGGTAGCGACCCCGGAAGGGAGCTCAGTTCTTGACCGGGGGCTTCTGGGTCCGTTCGGTGGACGGCGGCACCATGCCCTTGAGGCGCATGTAGGTGACCAGGTTCCCGTAGTGCTCGTTCGTGTGCGACACGACCGAAACGAGAAGCCTCGCTGCCGGAGGCGCAGGCGGAGCCGGCTTTGCACCGGGCGCCGGGGGCGCAGAGGGAGCTGTGGCCGGCACGGGCGCGAGCGCCTTCGCGTCCGTCATCGCGGCATAGACCCCGTCGCAGTACGCGAAGGAATCGGCCAGCGCCTTCTTGATCGCCGCCTTCGTCGGCGTCTTCTCGAAGTCGTTGCCCGTGTTCGGGTTCTTCTCACCCTTCACGCGTGCGCAACTCGAGAAGTTCGAGTTGGCTATGTGACCGAACAGCTCGCCGAAGCTCCGCACCTCCGGCGTGGGCTTGAAGGCGTAATCTGCCTCCGGTACCTTGTCGGCGGACTCGACGACGTTCCGCTTCACGCCGTCGTAGAGGGCCTTGAGAGACGCGCTCAGAGGGTCCTGGGGCGCCTGTGCCGCGGCAAGCAGCACTGGTGCGAGAAACGCCAACAGCACTGGGATCGCAACTCGCTTCATGAGACGACTCCTTCTCTGCAAACGGTGCCTCCGACCATCCACTGTGAAAGGTGAATCGTAGCACGCCGCCGCCTTGGTTTCCCGAGCCCGGACTCCTGCCCGAGTCTCGAACAGACGGGTCGCGTTCGAACTTGCGAATCGGAGGACTCAGGTCCTCTGGGCGGCATTCCGGCCCGCCGAACCGCGCGTTCCCAAGGAGTCGTCAGAACAACGGAAACCTCGCCCAGACGAAAAATGTGAACGCGGTGAGCGTGAAGACCGGCAGCAGGATGGCGACCGCCCAGCCCATGTAGCCGAAGAACGACGGCATCGGAACCTTCCGCTGCTCGGCAATGCTCCTGACCATGAAGTTGGGCGCGTTCCCGATGTAGGTGTTGGCTCCCATGAAAACCGCCCCGGCGCTCACCGCGCCGAGGATCGCCCCGGCATGACCCACCTGAAGCTGGCCAGCCTCCTTCAAGCCCGTGACGCCTAGCGCGAGTTCCAGGAAGACGAGGAAGGTCGGCGCGTTGTCGAGGAACGACGAGAAGAGGCCGGTCGCGTAGAAGAACTCGATCGGCTGGTCCACGCCCAGCGCGGCCCCACGCTTGTTGAGGAGGATGAGCGCGGGCATCATGGTCAGGAAGACACCCGCAAAAACCGCGGCCACTTCCAGTATCGCGTGGAAGTTGAAGTGGTTTCGCTCGCGGGCGGTCCTCGCGCGGCTGGAACGGTCGGTGTAAATCAGCGACACGCCGGCGGAGGCGAACATGATCGCTTCCCTGTAGGGCGTCTGGATGGACGCCGCGACGGATCCGACCACCGCCGCAATCAGCAACAGGTTGAGCGAGCCAATCACACGCACGTCGCGGATGTTGCCAGCGTCTCTTTTCAACGCCGCTCGCGACTCCTTAGCGAAGTAGCGGACCTCCAAGGAGTAGTAGACAAACATCAGCAGCACGCCAGCCATGATCCAGAGCGGCAGAAGCTTCATGAACCAGAAGAAGTCGATGCCTCGCAGGTAGCCGAGGAAGAGCGGAGGGTCGCCGATCGGCGTCAGAAGCCCGCCGATGTTGCAGACCAGGAATATGAAGAAAATCACCGTGTGGGTCCGATGCTTCCGCTCGCTGTTCGTCCTGAGCAGCGGGTAGATGAGCAGCATCGCCGCGCCCGTCGTCCCGACGATGCTGGCGAGCACGTAGCCGGCGCTCAGAAAGGCGACATTGGTCCCGGGAGTAGCCTGCAGGTTGCCGGTCAGGTGCAGGCCGCCCGCGACGATGAAGAGCGCCGCCAGCAGGCTCAGGAACTGGAAGTACTCGATGCCCGTGTGCAGGACGTGGGCGGGGTCGTTCTGCCAGACGTACGCGGCGACGGGAAGGCCGACAACGGCCGACACGATCAGCTTGTTCAGGTTGCTCTCCCAGAACGTGCTCAACCCAGGCAAGAGCGGGAAAACAGCCACGACCAACAGGATCGCCCCGAAGGGGATCACCCACGGCAGCGACGGCGCGAAACCTTCACTCGCTTCCTCCTTTCCCGGCGCAGCGGCAATGCCGGGCTCGGCGTGGCCGGCTGCTGGCGCCTGGGCGGCGGGCGCATGAGCGGCAGGGCCTTCACGCGAGACGAACAGTCCAGTCCCGGTAACCAGGCCAACGAGGAGAAGGGCCACGGCGGCGCCGAGCAGCAGCGCGCCAAGCCTGCTGTAAGGGAGGGGCCCGCCGTGCGAGCCGCTGGTTGCGTGAGCAGTCTTCGTGTCGGACATCGGCAGGGAACCCGCACCCGCGCGGATGCGACCGTCGTTGTTGGAGGATCTTCACGAAGGCGGGAACGGCAAGTAGCGTGGTAGGCCGTCGCCCCGCGTCATTACATGGCGGGTAGTATATCCCAGCGCGTCAGCCTCCGGCTGCGAGCTGAAAGCCCCGTGGCAAGGGGTCTTTCGGTTACAGGGCGTGTCGCGCGTCACAAGCAATGGGTCGACGACACCCGCCGGGCGCCAACCAGTCAAGCCGGTTCGGTCACACCGCTTCCGCGACCCTGTCGTTCGACGCCGGGAGGCGGCCCATGAAGCCGGTGTCGAACCTGCCCGCGACGAAGTCGGGATCGGCCAGGATCCGCAGGTGGAGAGGGACGGTCGTCTTGATACCCTCGATGACCGTCATTTCCAGCGTCCTTCTCATTCGCGCGATCGCCTCCTGGCGGTCCCGGCCGTGCGCGATGATCTTGGCGATCATCGAATCGTAGTACGGCGAAACCGTGCACTCCGAGTGGCATGCCGTGTCCACGCGGATACCCGGGCCACCGGGCACGCTGAATACGTGCACCAGGCCGGGGGACGGGACGAAAGTCTCCGCGCATTCGGCGTTGATGCGGCATTCGATCGCGTGCCCGCCGAAGGTGACCTCGCTCTGCTTGAACGAGAGCCGCTCGCCGGCGGCGATGCGTATCTGCTCCTTCACGATGTCGATACCGGTCACCATCTCCGTGACCGGGTGCTCGACCTGCAGCCTCGTGTTGGCCTCGATGAAGTAGTAGCGGTTGTCCTTGTCGACCAGGAACTCGAAGGTGCCGGCGTTCGTGTATTGCACGGCCTTCGCGGCGTCCACCGCGATGCCGCCGATCTTCTTCCGCAGCTTGTCGCTGAGCGCCGGAGAGGGCGACTCCTCCAGCAGCTTCTGATGGCGCCGCTGTATCGAACATTCCCTCTCGCCGAGATGCACGACCGAGCCGTGATGGTCCGCGAGGACCTGGAACTCGATGTGGCGCGGCGCCTCCAGGTACTTCTCGATGTAGACGTCGCGCACACCGAACGACGCCTCGGCCTCGCGCTGCGCGGTCTTGAAAGCCTTCGGCAGGTCCGCCGGCGCGTGCACAACCCTCATGCCGCGCCCGCCTCCCCCGGCGGTCGCCTTTATCAGCACGGGGTAGCCGATCTCGCGCGCCACCTTGAGCGCCTTCTCCTCGGAGTCCACGATGCCGTCGCTGCCCGGCAACACGGGGACGCCAGCCTTGCGCATCACGCGCCTCGCGCGCGCCTTGTCGCCCATGAGCCTCATCACGCGCGGGTCGGGCCCTATGAACCTGATCTGGCAGGCCGCGCAGACCTCCGCCAAATACGCGCTCTCGGACAGGAACCCGTAGCCGGGGTGGACGGCATCGGCGCCGGTGATCTCCGCCGCACTTATGACCGCAGGGACACTGAGGTAACTGTCCGCCGCGCGCGCGGGACCGATACAGATGTCTTCGTCGGCGAACCGCACGTGAAGCGAATTCTCGTCCGCCTCGGAGTAAACGGCCACCGTGCGGATGCCCAGCTCTCTGCACGCGAAGATGACCCGCAGGGCCACCTCGCCGCGGTTGGCAATGAGGATCTTCTGGAACATCGCCCTACCGGGTCTTGATCGCGAAGAGCCGCTCCCCGTACTGAACCGGCTGGCCGTTCTCGACGTAGATGCTCACGACCTCGCCGTCGTACTCGGACTCGATTTCGTTCATCAGCTTCATCGCCTCGATGATGCACATCACCTGGCCCTTGCGCACCACCTGGCCGATGTCGGCGAACGGCGGCGCGCCCGGCTGGGGCGACCGATAGAACGTCCCTACGATCGGCGACTTGATGATCGCCAGCTCGATGTCGGAGACGGCAGGCGGCGCGGCGGAAGCCGCCACTGGAGCATCGTTCGGGGCAACCACCGAAAGATCCTTCGCAACGACCGTGGGGATCGGGGCGACCGGCCCCCCGTCCTTGCGAATGCGGATCCTGAAGCCCTCCTGCTCAAGCTCGAACTCGGTGAACTCGTTCGCCCGCACGACGTCGAGCAGCTGCTTCAGCTCGTCCAGGTTCATTCTGTGACCTTCGGGTGACGTATGTCGTATATCTTATTATGCGGTCAGCTGCAAGCGGATCCTCCTCACGGTCTTCCACGCCCCCTCCCGGCATGCGCCTGGCGAGCCGGTCGCCTCTCTTCCAAATCGTCCTTCCATACGGTCGCGAGCGGAGGCATTCGTACCCGTCGTCGTGGCGGAGCGCCTGGCGGCTCGGCAGCCCGTCGCCCTGCATCATCGCGCACGAAGGCTGCGGTCCGCCCACGTCAGCGTTTCGCAGCCGTCACCGGTCACAACCACGTCGTCCTCTATTCGCGCGCCGCCCCAGCCGGGCCGGTAGGCGCCAGGCTCCATCGTGACGACCATCCCTGCTTCGAGCGTCGCCGGCTGGCAAACCGGCGCCTGCCTCGCGGGCCCGATGCGGGGTTCTTCGTGGACCTCGACACCGAGGCCGTGGCCCGTGCCATGGCCGAACAGCTCCTCCAGGCCGTAACCGGAAAGCACTTCTCTGGCAGCCCGGTCGGGCGCGTCCGCCGCGACACCGGCCCTCACGGCGCGGATGGCTGCCTCCTGGGCTCTCAGAACCGCTTCGTGAACCCGCGCCGCCTCCTCGCCGGGTTCCCCGATGCTCACTGTTCGCGTGATGTCCACGCAGTACCCATCGAGAACACCGCCGAAGTCGAGAACGACAAGGTCGCCTTCCGAGAGACGCCTCTCGCTAGGGCGCGCGTGAGGCAGGGCGGCGTTCGGGCCGGAAGCGACGATAGTCTCGAACGAGGTGCGCTGGAACCCGCCCTCCCGTAGTATCAGGTCCACCCTGGCTGCCACCTCCCGCTCGGTTATCCCTGCCTCGACTTCCTCGATGATCGGCTCGGTGAGCTCGGATACGAGCCGGCCGGCTCGCCTGAACACTCCTAGCTCGTAATCGTCCTTGCGCGCCCGCGCGCTTTCAATCAGCCGCTCGGTGGGCACCAGGCGCGCGCCCCCAGGCACCGCCGGCGCCGCGCAGTCCAGCCGCGGCGGATCGATCCCCAGGACGCCGGCCAGCCACAGGAACCGGCTGACGGGCATCCATGCAGCTTCGAAACCCACGCGGGACAACGACAGCTTCCGCAGCAGCCGGCCCATCGTCTCGTCGTAGGTCTGATCGAAGGGAACGAGGACGGCGCCGGGGCAGGCGTGCTCGGACCGCAGCAGCGCCTCGAGGGACGTCGTGTAGCGGAAGTCCGTGACGACGTGGACTGCCTCGTCCGTGACAAGCAGCATCGCTGCACTGCCCGCGAAGTTCGTCAGGTAGAAGATATTCGGCAGGTGCGTCACGAGCAGGCCGTCGAGGTCGTGCGAGCGCATGGCCTGGCGGACCGCGCGCAGCCTGGCCTCGAGCCTGGCAGCCGGTGCGGGCATATGGGAAGTTTATCAGGACTGAGGGCCCCACTCAGTCCTTCTGTCCCGCTCCTCCCCTATCCGCTCCAGCCACCGTTCGAGGGCAGCCAGCGTGCGCTCTTCAGGGCGCAATTCTCTGGCCGGCGGTGCAGGAGCTTCGGGCGAGGACGTTTCGGCGTCGGCCTGTCGAGCGGGTGCCTGCTCGATCCGGGCGATTGCCTCCTCGATCGCCGGATCCCGGCCAACGACCCGAAGCGCCGCACGGTAGCTCCGGAGAGCCTCCTCGAGCCGGCCGCCGAGCATGTACACCTCGGCGATTGCCTTGAGCGCGGCCAGGTTGTCAGGGGCGCCGCGCAGAACCTGCGAGAGCTCGCGCTCCGCGGAATCGAGGTCGCCTACTCCGATGAGAGCGCGGCCGAGCGTCACGCGGGCTGACAGGTACTCGGGGTGGTGGACTAGGCCGGCGCGACATGCCGCGATGGCCTCGCGGTCGCGGCCGGCCCGCCGGTACTCCTCGGCGAGCTGCGCGAAGGCGAGCGAAGCAGGTTCGCGCTCTACCCGCCGCCGGAGCTCCTGAATCCTCGAGTCGTTTGCCACTGCCAGTCCAGGCCCGTCAGGGCGCAGGGGTCTTGATTGCCACGTTCTGGGTCGTCGTTGCCTTCTGGCCGGCCATGTCCGTGATCGTCAGGCGAACCACGTACGTTCCGGCGGCCGTGTAGGTGTGGCGCGCTATCTGCCCCAGGCCGCCATGCTTGCCGTCACCCCATTCCCATTCGTAGACGCTTATCCCTGCCGGGCTCGTCGAGTCGCCGCCATCGAAGGTGATCTCCTGGTTGGTCACCGGTGAGATCGGCGACCAGGTGAACTTGGCGACAGGCGTTGCCGGCCCGGTCGCCGACACATTCACCGCCTTGGAAGCGGTCCCTTTCTGCCCGACGTCATCGGTCACCGTCAGGGTGACGTTGTAGGTACCCGGGAGCGAATACGACTTGGTCACGGTCATGCCGCTTCGCGGCGAGCCGGAACCGAAGTTCCAGTCGTAGCCGACAATGAACCTCCCTGGGGCGGCCTTCGACTCCGCCCCGTTGAACATGATGTCCTGGTTGACGGAAGGCTGCTGCGGCGAGAAGACGAACGAGGCCACCGGCAGCGTCGACGCGCTCACCGAAACCGTCTTCGTTTCGGAATCGGCCAGGCCGCGGTCGTCAACGACGGTGAGCGTGACGGCAAACTCCCCCGAGTTCTGGAACCGGTGCGTCACGGTCCGGCCTGACGCCGTGCCTCCATCGCCGAACGTCCAGGAATAGGAAACGATCCTGCCGTCGTCGGTCGTCGACGACGCGTCGAAGAAGACATCGGAGTAAGCGGTTGGCGATGCCGGAGAGAAGACGAAGTCGGCAACCGGCGCGCCGTTGGGCGGCTGTATCACGCCGGGCGGTACGAGCCTGATGTCGACGCTTCTCGCCTCAGCATTGGCATAGTTGTCGCCGACCGGGGTGACGAACACCGTGATGACCGTGCCCTGGTCGACCGACTCCAGGGGCGCGGGCGGCGCGGTGTAGGCTGCCGTTGCGCGGCCGTCGCCGCCGGTCACCAGGTTCTTCGAAGAGATCGACCCGAAGTCCACGATGGTCCCGCCTACCATGAGGTCCACCCTGAGGGGCAGGTTCGGAACCGGCTCCCCGTTCTCGTTCCGGGCGATGACCGTGATCTGGGCCTGTGATGCGCCGTCCTGGGTCAGGTGGTCCGGCGTCGCGGATACCGTGAGCGACAGGGCGAGCACTGACGGTCCGGCGAGCGGCGGCGGCTGGGTCTTCTTGACCGTACACGAGGCGCCCGGCAGCGCCGCTGCGACCACGAGCGAAACGAGGAAAGCTCGACGCATGACTCACAACTCCGGCGGATTCACGCGACGCCGCTACTGCGGGTCGCCCCAGTCCGCGAAATTCACGCTGATCTGCCCCGAGGCGGTCACGTCGTTGCCGGCCTGGTCCCTGCCGTAGAAGGTGACCTCGGCAATCGTCGAAATGAGCATGTTGCCGCCTCCCCCGCGGAGCGCCTTCAACGGGCCTTCCATCTTCGCCTGGGCCCTCACGATGACGAAGTTGAAGGTCGCGCCGTTGGTTCCGATGGTCGCCGTGACCGCGCCGTCGAACGGGTACGGCACGTCGATGCCCGGAGTGTTGCGGCCGTCGCTGCGCTTGAAGACAACGCGGTAGCGGGTGATCGTCACCTCGTTGATCGCGCTCGGCGTGTTGGGAGACGAGGGTGTGCCGGGGTCCTTGAGGGCGATGTGCGCCGTCGCCTCGCCCAGGTCCTCGAACACGGTCGGCACCAGCACGTCGTCGGTTCCCGACCTGACGTTGGTGATGACATCGGACTGCAGCACGTGCCCGAACTCGTCCGGCTTGGCGCCCGATGCCGCCGTGATCGCGTCGAGGATCACGAAGGACGGCGACTGGCCCCGGCGGACGAAGTCGCCGCAGGATGCGGACAACGCCGCCAGCGCCGCCACTCCCATGACGCATCCCGCGTGAGCGAAGCCTCGATAGCACTTCATCGAACTGCTCCCAGACAAAGTGAAGCGCGCTAGAACCTGACGATGCGCGGGGTGATGAATATCATGAGCTCGCGGCTCTGGTCCGACATGTCCTCGCGCCTGAAGAGCCAGCCGAGGACGGGGATCTTCCCGAGCCCCGGCGTGCGATCCGTGTTCGCCTGCTTTTGGCTGACGTGCACCCCGCCGAGGACCGCCGTCTGGCCGTCGCGCACCATGATCTGGGTGATGGCCCGCTGCGTGTCGATCGGGGGGATGGAGTTGACCTCGTTGGTGTAATCCGGCGAGGCATTCTCGAGAGTGATTTGCAGAACGATGGTGTCGTTCGCGTTGATCTGCGGGGTGACCTTGAGCGAGAGGGCCGCGTCCTTGAAGGTCACCGTGACCGTGTTGTTGGCGATGGTCTGGATCGGGATCTGCACGCCCTGCGTGATCTCGGCGGGGATATTGTTCTGCGCGAAGATCTTCGGGTTCGACAGCAGCCGGCCCTCGCCCTGCTCCTCTGCAGCGCTGATCACGGCGTCGATGTTGAACGCGCCGTTCACTGACCCGAGCGTAAGGCCCACGGCGGACGATGCGGCCAGAACGCCGAGGTCCACCGCCGACGGGACTGTCGTGCCGCCCTGCGCGCCCTGGGCTGCGCCTGTGCGGCCCGATACCCTCGCCTGGTTCGGGAACGCGAGAGGAATCGTGTTGCCCAGTTCAGGCGTGGCGCGTCCGAGGAAGCCGAGCTGGGCGCCGAGTCTCCTCGCGAAGGTGCGTGTGGTCTGAAGGATCCTCGCCTCTATCTCGACCTGCGGCTGCGGCTTGTCGAGCGTGTCCATCAGCATCGTCGCAGCCTGAATCGCCTGCGGGAGATCGCGGATGATGAGCGTGTTGGTCCGCGGGTCCACCTGCGCCTGGCCCCGCTTGGTCAGCGCTCCCTTCTCGAGCAGCCCGCGGATGTCGTCGGCCTTCGCGTAGCTCAGCGTCCGGGTGAGAATCTCGAGCTCTCCGCCGAGAGCCTGCTCGTCGGCCAGCTTCCTTCGCTGCGCCTCTTCCTCGGCCAGCACCGTCAGGGGCGCGATGCGCACGATTGTGCCGTCCACGGTGTAGCCCAGCTGGCTCGACCGGAGGATGATCTCGAGGGCCTGGTCCCACGGGATGTCCCGGAGCGCGAGATCCACCTGGCCCTTCACGTTCGGGTCGATGACGATGTTGAGCCCGCTGATGTCGGCGAACATCCGCAGCACCGAGCGCAGGTCTACGCCGGCGAAGTCGAGGCTTATCGGGATGCCGGTGTACTTCTGATCGGGTGTTTGCGCGCCGGCGGCTCTGGACGGCGAGAACGGCGCCTGCGATGCTGGCGGCTGCGGTGACGCGGGTGGCGCCTGCTGTTGGGAGGCTGGCGGAGGCTGCGAAGCCGATGCCGGCGGCCCCTGCGGAGACCCTGCCGTAGCGGAGCCGATGCTGGCAGGCGGCGCAGCCTGGCCGGCGGGCTGCTCGACGATTGCCGGTGCCTCATGAGCGGCCGAACGATCCTCGTCTATCGGTATACGCAGCGGCGGGTCATCGCTGAGCTTCGAGCGCGCGAGCGCACCGCTTCCCTCCACCTCGACGCGGATGATGTTCCTGTCGCTGCGGACGACGTACGCGGCGGGCTCCGTCAGCCGTACCACGACACTCGTGACCGGCAGGCCGGCGCTCTCGGCTCGCTCCTCGAGCAGCACGGCCGCGACGGGTTTCCTGGTCGACTTCTCGAGCTGGTTGACCACGCCCGTTGCGGACACGTTCCTGAGATCGACGACAACGGTGAGCGGATCGGGCTGGCTCGCCGCGTATGCCACGGGCTCGGACACGTGCAGGAGCACCGAGAGGCCGCGCCCGTTCGGTTCCGACGAGATGGCCTCGAGCCGAGAGGCGCTGCGGGCTCCGAGCCCGGACGGCACGACAAGTGCAGCGGCGAGGGCCGCGGCAATCGAGAGCTGCCACCGGGCATCTGCTTCGCGCGAACGGCGTTTGTCAGGCGTCGCCATTTACTTGACCTCTTCGACCACGCGCAGCGTCTTGCGAACCTCCCGCTGCTTGGTCAGGGACAGCGGGTCGTTGACTTCCACCATGATGATCAGGCTGTCGGCAGTGATCGCCTTCACCACTCCATCGAGGAACCTGTCGCCAGGGCGTACCAGGTACGACTTCATGTCCGGCCCCTGCACGGTAGCGATGAACCTGCCCTGGGCCTGCATTACTCCTCTCAACGCGACCTCCGATACGAGCAAACCCGCGAGCCCCTCCGGCCGCTTGCCGGTTGCCCGCGGATCGACCGCGCGCGCCGTCAGGCTGAGAAATGGGTCGCGCCGCCCGTCGGGCTTGTAGCTGTATCCCTCCGGCGGCGGCGGCACGCGCCCTGGCGGCGGAACCGGCGCGGTTGTCCCGGGCTGAGGAACTGCGGCCTGAGCGGGGGCGGGCTGCGGACCCAGCGCCCGCCCCGCACCCGGCGGCGCCTGCGGGGCCGGCTGGCCACCTTCCGTGGCGGGCTTCTGTTGTGGCGCAGGCGTCTGCCGAGGGCTGGCCTGCGCTGCAGGCTGCAGTCCCGCCGGTTGCTTCGCCTGCTGGGCGCCACCCCAGGAGGCCCCATGCGGCCGCAATGCAGCCGCCCTTCCCGCGCCAGCGAGCGCGAGCAGCGCTACGAAGGCGCCGAGCGCCGTTCGCTTGAAGCCTGTCTTGGTCAAGTTCATCCTCTTCACCAGACGAGGCGCCGCGCGCCTCCTAACTACCCTGCGCCTGCGGATTACCCCGCGCCTGCTCTCCCGGCTTGACGTTCGACTGTGGGGCCGGCGGCTGCCTGGCTGGATCGATCAGGACGAAGGTGGTGGCCACGCACTGGGCGACGATTGTCTGGTTCGGCTCCTGTCGATCGCGAGCCTTGACCTGCAGGTTCGCAATGTTGACGATTCGGGAGAACTTGCTGATGCGATCGAAAAAGATGCCGAGGTTGTGGTAGCCGCCCTCCAACTGCAGGTTGATGGGCCACTCGGCGTGCATCTGGCGGACGACCGGCGCCGTCGCCGGCCTGAATTCGCGTATCGTCAGGTTCGACTGCATGGCCAGCGTGTGCAGCCTGCGCAGGAGCTCCGCCATGTCTTTCTCCTCCGGCAGCACCGCTTTCAGGCCCTCCAGCTTCGTCTCGAGCTCGGTCACCTGCCGCCTGAACTCCGGCAGCTTTCGCGCCGTGGCCTGCCCCTTGCGGATGTCGGCCAGGAGGATCTCGAGGCGCTGGCGCTTTTCAGCGGCTTCGGCCATCTTCGGCGAGACGTGGAGGAAGTAGAAGGCCACCATGGCGGCGGCCGACAGCGCTACGAATGTTCCCACTTGCCCGTACCACGGCAGCTTGCTGAGGCTGAGGTTCATGACCGCTGTTCTTCTCTTCCTATCGCGAAGCTTGGGCCTGCGGCTGAGGGCTGCCGGCTGACCCGAACTCCGCCTTGATTACGAAGCGAATCAACTCGGTTTCGCTCTGGCCCGAGGCGCGCTCCACCTGTGAGTCGACGATATCGACCGGCTTCTTGAAGAATCCCGATGTCTCGAGGTTCATTGTGAAATCGGTCACCGCCGTCAATGCGAGACAGCGGCCGGAGATCGTCAGCAGCATCCCTTCCTGGCGAATCTCGGTGAGCCACAACCCCTCGGGCAAGGCGCGGCTTATCTCGTCGAGCATGTGGACGGGCGCCGACTGCCCCTCGCGCAGCGTTTCTATCAGCGACACGCGCTGCTCGAGGTCGGTGCGGCGCTGCTCGAACTGCTGCACCTGCTGGATCATTTGGCGCAGCCGTCCGGCCTCGGCCTCTGCGGTCCGCAGCTCGTCGTCGAGCCGCCCCGACTGCGCGGCGAGCGTCCAGTACCACCAGCCGATGAGCAGCCCAGTAGCGACGAGCACGAGGCTGCAGAGGAGCGGCACCTTCTGTGCGAACTGGAAGCCGGCGCGCCTGGCAGCGCGCTCCCTCTCGATCGTGAGGAGGTTGATGCGGATCATCTGTCGCCTGCCCGCCTCAGCGCTAGTCCCACGGCTACCGGGACGACCGCCGCGATCTCCGCCGGGTCGTCCGAGCCCGCGAGCGCATGATTGAACGTGATGCGGCGGAACGGGTCGAAGGGCTCGACGGGTACGTGGAACCTGTCAGCCACCGCGTTGACGAACCCGTTGACCCGGCTGCAGCCGCCGCTCACGACGACCTTGTCGATCCTGTCGGCTGACGCCGTCGCCTTGAAGAAGTCGAACGTCTTCTGGATTTCGAGCAGCACGTTCTCGGTGACGGCACCCACGACGGGCGCGGCCTCCTCGAAGCTGCGGCCGTCGACGGGAACACCTTTCTTGACCTGCTCGGCGCTGGCGAAGGGAAGGTTGAGCTCCTTCTGCACGGCTTCCGTGTAGGCGTTCCCGCCGATCGAGATGTCACGCGTGAAGATCGAGTGCTCACCGCTGACGATGTTGATGTTGACGGCGCTGGCGCCTGCATTCAGAAGGACGACGACGGCCTGCGGCTCCACGCCATAGTTGAACTCGTAGGCATTCTGGAGGGCGAAGGCGTCAACGTCCACGATGACCGGCGTGCGTCCCGCCTGCGCGATGACGCCGGTGTAATCGCTGATCTTCTCTTTCTTCGCAGCCACGAGGAGGACTTCCATCGTCGCGCGGGCGTCGACGCCGCTCGGCGCCGACATCACCTGGTAGTCGAGGTTGACGTCCTGGATGTCGAACGGGATGTACTGCTCGGCCTCCCAGAAGATCGACTCGCGGAGCTCCGCCTCGGTCATAGCCGGCAGTATGATCTTCTTCACGATCACGGCGTTGCCGGAGAGCGAGGCAACGACGTCCCTGGCCTTGATGCCGGAGGCTTCGAACGCGCGGCGAATCGTGTCGGCGACAGCGCCCGCGTCGATGATCGCGCCGTCTACGATTGCGTCGGGCGGGACGGGCTCGGTGGCAAACGCCACGATCTTGAAGCCCTTGCCCTGCGGCTTGAGTTCGACCACCTTCACGGCGCTCGAGCCGATGTCGAGCCCGACGGCCGCCTTGCTTCTTCCAAACACCCGGCTCTCCTTCCCTGTTTGCGGCCTCGCGGCTCGCACCGACCCGGCGGCGTCGCCGCGATTTCGTCAAGTTATTGACAGAAAGGCGGTTCTCTTCCGGTGACCGGGCCAGGCCGACCGGCTCGGGCGCAACCCGTCGGCCGGCCGTCCGTCAATCACTGTGTGTATCGGCAGGTCGTGTGGTCCATTACAGGACTGTCGTCCGGCAGGGGGATAAAATAGTTGTTCCGAAACGGCGTCAGGTCTTCTGTTGATGACGTCGCTGCGAGGCCGGGCCCGAAGCTGGACCCTGCGGAACCCTTGCTTGACGCTAGCTCGTTCGTTCCGTATGATCAGGGTTTGCCGTCTCCAGAAGATGCGTGGAGGGCACAGGGAAACGGGAGCATGCGAACGTTCACGGCAACGCGGGACACGATCGACAGGCGCTGGCACGTGATAGACGCCGGCGGGAAGGTGCTTGGCCGGGTGGCGACGACCGCCGCACGGTTGCTGCAGGGCAAGCACAAGGCATCCTACACGCCCTTCCTCGACACGGGCGACCACGTGGTAATCGTCAACGCCGACCAGGTGAAGCTGACCGGCCGCAAGGAGATCCAGAAGGTCTACAGGCGCCACAGCGGCTACGAGGGCGGCCTTCGCGTGGATCGCGCGAAGGAAGTGCGCCAGAGAAGGCCGGTCCGGCTCGTCGAGGAAGCGGTCCGGGGGATGCTGCCGAAGACGAAGCTGGGCGACCAGATGTACCGCAAGCTGAAGGTCTACGCCGGTCCCGTCCACCCCCACGCCGCCCAGAAACCTTCCCAGTTCGAGGTTCAATAATCTTGTCAGTCATCCAGTATTACGGCACGGGCCGCCGCAAGACCTCGACGGCCCGGGTGTTCCTCAGGCCGGGCGGCGGCGACATCAAGGTGAATTACCGCCAGTTCGGCGCGTATTTCCCGTCCGAAGTCCTTCGCACGCAGGTGAAGCAGCCGCTGCTGCTCACCGAGACCGCCGACAAGTTCGACATTCTCTGCACGGTGCGCGGCGGCGGCATCGCCGGCCAGGCCGGCGCCGTGAGGCTCGGCATCGCGCGCGCTCTCGTTCAATACAACGCGGAGCTGCGGCCGAGGTTGAAGAAAGAGGGGCTGCTGACGCGCGACGCGCGCGCCAAGGAGCGAAAGAAGTACGGGCTGGCCGGAGCGCGCAAGCGCTTCCAGTTCAGCAAGCGTTAACCGGCGTGTTCACCACGATCATGGAGGGAGCTTGGCAGGGATCGCGTTGAAGGATCTTCTCGAAGCGGGCGTGCACTTCGGCCACCAGACGAAGCGGTGGAATCCGAAGATGAAGGAGTACATCTTCGGACAGCGCAACGGCATCTACATCATAGACCTCAGCAAAACCGCGAAGCTGTTCCGCGAGGCCGAGGAATTCGTCACGAACACCGCGGCCGGCGGGGGCACCGTCCTCTTCGTCGGGACGAAAAGGCAGGCTCAGGATGCGATTGCCGAGGAGGCGCAGCGCTGCGGCATGTACTTCGTGAACCAGCGGTGGCTCGGCGGCCTGCTCACCAACTTCTCGACAATCCAGCGCAGCCTCGGGAGGCTCCGCGAGCTCGAGGCCATGGCCACTGACGGCCGCTATGAGACGCTTTCGAAGAAGGAGATAGCGCGGATCGAGAAGGAGAAGCGCAAGCTCCAGAAGAACCTCGAGGGTATCCGCCAGATGTCGCGCCTGCCCGATGCGCTCTTCGTCGTAGATACCCGCAAGGAGAAGATCGCCGTAGACGAGGCCCGCAAGCTGAAGATCCCGGTCATCGGCGTAGTGGACACCAACTGCGACCCGAACGAAGTGGACTACGTGATTCCGGGCAACGACGACGCGCTCCGTGCGATCCGGCTCTTCGCATCGAGGATTGCCGACGCGGTCATTTACGGCCGCGGCATGCGCGAGTCGGCCCAGGCAGAGGCCGGGTCGCAGCAGGCTGGAGAGGACGGCGACGAGGCGAGGCGGACGGGGCGGCAGGTCCGGCGGCCACGCCCCGAGGTCGGATCGCCGGCTTCGGCTTGATTCATCGGGCGTCGCCGGTCGGCCGACGGGCGACGCTCAGCGGACGCTAGCGGCACCGCGATGCGCCGGCACGGAGTGTTCCGAGCCGGCGCTTTTTTGTGCGCGGCAACGGAGGCGGGCGCGGGCGCTCGGCGGGCCGCTGGCGGCGGGGTTCAATGGCGGCCGGCCCCGATGCACAGGCTGCCGGGGTCGGCGCCGAGGCGGACGAGCGTTTGTTTGGAGAAACGACATGGCTGTAACAGCAGACCAGGTGAAAAAGCTGCGGGAAAAGACCGGAGCCGGAATGATGGAATGCAAGGCGGCCCTGACCGAGGCCGGCGGCGACATGGAGGAGGCTGTCACGATCCTCCGCAAGCGCGGGATGGCGCAAGCCGCCAAGCGCGCCGGGCGGGCGACGCAGCAGGGGATGGTGGGGAGCTACATCCACATGGGCGGCAAGGTCGGCGTCCTCATCGAGGTGAACTGCGAGTCCGACTTCGTCGCGCGCACCGACGAGTTCCAGACGCTCGTCAAGGAGCTCGCCATGCAGGTGGCCGCAGCGGACCCGAAGTACGTCCGCAGGGAGGACGTTCCGGCGGAGGAAATCGAGAAGGAAAAGGAGATCTACCGCGCGCAGTTCGCCGACTCCGGCAAGCCGCCGGCCGTGATCGAGAAGATCGTCGAGGGGAAGCTCGGCGGCTTCTTCGAGCGCGTCGTGCTGCTCGAGCAGCCTTCCATTCGCGACGGGTCCGTGAAGGTGTCTCAGATGCTGGCGCAGGCGACCGCCAAGACGGGCGAGAACATAACCGTCTCGCGCTTCGCCCGTTTCCGCCTCGGCGAATCCACGCAGGACTGACCCGCGACACCCCCCGGCCGGCCTGCGCCGGGCCGGGGGCCGATCTATAATCGTCGTTCATATGGCACCATCGCCTGCCTTCCGGCGCGTCCTCCTCAAGCTATCAGGCGAAGCCCTGATGGGCGATCACAACTACGGCATCGACCCGGCCGTCGCCACGCGGATAGCGGGCGAGGTTGGCGAGGTGCGTGAGATGGGCATCGAGACCGCGATCGTCATCGGCGGCGGAAACATCTTCAGGGGACTGGCCGCCAGCGCCAAGGGCATGGACCGGGCGACCGCCGACTACATGGGAATGCTGGCAACCGTGATGAACGCTCTCGCCCTGCAGGACGCGCTGGAGCACCACGGCGTGCAGACGCGCGTGCTGACGGCAATCGAGATGCGTGAGGTCGCGGAGCCTTTCATAAGGCGCCGCGCCATCCGCCACCTCGAGAAGGGCCGCGTCGTCGTCTTCGCGGGCGGGACCGGGAACCCGTACTTCACGACCGACACCGCCGCGGCGCTTCGCGCAATGGAGATCCGAGCCGACGTCATTCTGAAGGCGACCAAGGTGGACGGTATCTTCAACGCGGACCCGGTGACGCACCCCGACGCGACCAAGTTCGACGAGATCACGTACCTGCAGGTCCTCGAGCGCCAGCTCGAGGTGATGGATGCCACCGCAATCTCGCTGTGCATGGACAACCGGATGCCCATCGTCGTCTTCAACCTGACGACGCCCGGCAATCTGACGCGCGTCCTGAGCGGCGAGCGGATCGGAACGCGGGTGCGGGTGGCCTGAACGCCGCGGCCGGCAGGGCGGCGGCCGTCGAGGAGCGGGGCTGCTGGCCCTGCAGGGGCCAACCGCTTCCGGCGAGGCTCGAGTCTCGCCGGAAGAACCGTGGCGGGACGAGGACTCGGCCTCGCCCTTCTGAACGAACACAAACGGAGCGGACTGACATGGAGCAAACGGCCGTAAAGAGTGTCGTCGCTGAAGCCAGGAAACGGATGGATGCCGCCATCGAGCATCTCGTTCACGAGCTCCAGGGCGTCAGGACGGGACGGGCTTCGATTGGCATCCTCGACCCGGTCCATGTGGATGCCTACGGCACCCGCATGCCGCTCAACCAGCTGGCGACGCTCTCGGTGCCCGAGCCGAACCTCATCGTCGCGCAGCCCTTCGACCCGTCCCTGATGGGCCCGATCGAGAAGGCGATCCGGGCGTCGGACCTCGGCCTCAACCCGTCGAACGACGGCAAGGTGATTCGGATCCCAATCCCCTCTCTGACCGACGAGCGGCGCAAAGAGATGTCGCGCCACGTCCACAAGATGGCCGAGGAAGGCAGGAACGCCATCCGGGTGGTCCGGCGCGACGCGAACGAGCGCCTGAAGAAACTCCAGAAGGACAAGGCCATTTCCGAGGACGAGGAGAGGAAGGGCCTCGACGAAATCCAGAAGGTCACCGACCAGTACATCGCGAAGGTCGACGAGCTCCAGAAGAAGAAGGACGACGATCTGCTCAAGCGGTAGGAACCCTGGATCGGCGGTGCCACGACGCTGACAACCTCCCATCCGAAGCGCCAGCCGCCCATCCGCCCATCTCGTCGCGCGGCCCAGGCAAAGGAGTCCGAGAAGGCTCTCGGGGCGTGAGGAGACCCGGCCGGAGCCTGGTGCCGCGGCTGACGCTTCAACCCTTCGCGCGTTTTCGCCTTGTCTTCAGCGCCGCCTTGGCTTGATTCTGCTTCACTCTGAGAGACGCGATCCTGCCAATGAGGTCATAAGGGATGGAGATTGCCCTTCGGCCCCCGGTAAGCGGCGAGCGCTTTCTCCAGCCTCGAATCGCCATAGACCGGCGGGTAGACGCCTATGTGTTTCTTGAACGCGGCGAAGTAGAGGAGGATGCCATTCTGCGCGAAGGCGGGCATCCTGTAGCTGATGCGCTCCTCGGCGCCCGGAGCGGCCGAGGCGACAGTCTTGCGGATCTTCTGGAGAATGGCCCGAACTTCCCTGGGAAACCCGGCAATGTACTCGTCTATGGTCGTTGGTGTCATGGGGGCTCACAGTGTCAGCATCCTCCCCCATTATCGCGCCAACTATCCTGATCGGCGTCAGCGGGCACGAGCTGGCAGCGACGGCGCAGCGCGCGGCCGGCGCTCGACAGGCGCCGGCCAGCCGCGGTGGGAACGCGAAGTCGGGCTCGACCTCGGCACCTATTTCAGCATCACGTGGAAATACACCGAGTAGCGGCCGTAGGTCTCGTAGAACGGCTTGAGGTTCGCGTCACCAACCTTGAACCTGAGCGTGGCTGGATCCCCCGTCACCGAGTTGCCTATGTCGCTTGCGTCCAACGTGACCTTGCGCCAGTCGGTGCGCGGCGCTGGTTCCTCGGCTGCGAGCAGCACCGGACCGTAGAAGATGCTCGCGACGTTGGGCTGGTCCATCACCGGTTCGAGGTAGAAGCGGAACGGCATCCGGACCTCGATCGTGTCGTTGTCACGCCAGTTCCGGGAAAGGGTCAGGTAGGTGCCGGGCACCGCCTTGACCGACTGTGTCCGTCCGTTGACGGTCACGGAGAAGCCGCGTGTCGCCCACCTCGGGACGCGGATCCGGACATCGAGCTGGCCGGCACTCCCCTTCATGACGAGCCGCGTCGCGTCCGCGTACGGGAAGTCGGTGACCTGACGGACGACCAGCTTCCGCTCCGGCCAGTTGAGCGTGGAGGGGACGAACAGGTTCACGTACAGCGCCTTGTTGTCCGCGCTCCTGAAGTAGATCGAGTCCTGGAGCTTCGTGTTGCTCTCGAGCGCGGTGCCGTTGCAGCATGAGAACCCGTTCATCTTCGCGTTGCCGAATCTCTTCTGCGACCCTGGATTCAGCGGGACGTGGTACGTGTTCCCCGGGTCGTTCTCCGCAACCGACGCTAGGATATGGTTGTAGAGGCCGCGCTCGTAGTGATCCATGTAGCTCGCGACCTGGTCGAACATGAAGAGTTGCCGATCGAGCTTCAGCAGGTTGTAGGTGCAGCACGTCTCGTTCTGGCCGCCGGCGGAGAAACCGTTCTCCCACAGGGTGTCCGGCTCCGCCGTGAAGCACTCGGCGTTGTTGGGATTCCGGGCCCCCGCCACGCCGCCGATACTGTACATGTAGCTGTTCGTAACCTTCTCCCAGAAGTTGCGGGCGATCTGGAAGTACGCGATCTCGCGCGTGTTGCGGTAGGTCTCGAGAGCTCCTGTGATCTGAGGGATGTGCTGGTTCGCGTGCTTGCCGCGAATCGTGTCCACGTTCTTGGCCAGGCCGTGGTCGTGAGCGGCGTTGCCGAAGAAGAAGCTGATGTTGTCGAACAACCTGGCGCACTCCAGGAACTGCCTGTCCTTCGTGAGCCTGTAGAGGCGAGCCATCACCTCGTTCGACCCGCCGTACTCCCCGGCGATGTAGCGGTTCCACATCGCTATGCGCGTCTCTGCCGGCAGCACCCTCAACCGCGCGTACACCCATGAACCCATGCCGCGGGCGATCTCCAGTGCCTTCTCGTTGCCGCCCACCTCGTAGCAGTCGAGCAGACCGGCAAGGATCTTGTGCAGCGTGTAGTAAGGCGCCCAGACCTGCGTGTCGCGGCTACCGTAGGTGGCGCCCTGCTCGAGCATGATGAACTGATCGGGAGGATACGCGCTGATGAACCCGACACCCCAGTTCCAGTAGTCCGTGCGGATGGCGCCGGCACGGAGGTTCGAGTCGTACCCGGAGCGACCCGGACCAGGCGGAACCGCCGTCGGATCGGCAACGAATGGACCGCCTTCCTTCGCGGGCCGGCCCGACTTCCTCGACAGGTCGTAGAGCGTGTCGATCATGTAGTTCATCTTCTGCAGGAAGGTCGCGCGCAACGTCTCGTCGTACGTCGTGCTCGCATAGGCCTGCGCGATTGCAGACAGGTAGTGCCCGCTCGCGTGCCCGCGCAGCCTGGTCGTCTGGTTGTCCCAGCCGCCGAGCTGCTCTGCTCCTGCGGGCTGGGGCTGCCCGAACGCGTCCCGGAAGTTGTAGAGGAAGTTGTCCGGGTTGGTTGCCGCCAGGCCGCGGATGAACTTGTCGCGGTTCTTGATGAACTGCGTCTCGCGCCCTTTCGTGTCCGGTTCGAGCAGAACGTAGCTCAGCGGGAACGGCTCGACCGAGCGGCTTGGAGCTGCCCCGATCTTGACCGCGGCCCTGACGGTCACCCTTGCCTTCGGCTCGAAAGCTGTGCCCGGCACCCTGCCGGTGACCGTATACACGCCCGGCGAGAGCACGTCGCTATTGTCCTTCGGGGCCGGCCATATCACCCGCACGTCCGGCCCCTTCGCCTTGTTGCGATAGACCGCCGGGATCGTGGGCGGCAGGTGCGGCAACTCGCCGACAACTGTCTCGGCAACTATGTCCGGGACGCGCTCGAGACGCGACGCGACCTCCGACTCCCGCGGGATGGTATCGGACGGGACCACGGCTGTGGGCCCGCCACGGCCACCGCTGCCTCCCGATGGGCGGCCCGACAGCGCATTGTTGCGGATGGTCGCCACCTGCTGGTCGGTCAACGCTACCCTGTAGATGCGAACATCGCGCAGCCTCGCGTGCAGCGTCGGTTGCCCGGCGTCGTGCGATCGGCCCAGGTACAGGTGGTTCGCCTCTGCTGACGCCTGGTCGATCATCTGCGCAGCGTTCACGGTGACACCCGTCGCCTGGCCCGCCCGAGCACCGTCCAGGTAGCTCGTCAGGACCTTGTCGGCGGGGTCGAGCACCACGGCAAGGTGCACCCACTGGTTCTCGGGCACGCTCTTCGACGGCGTCTCGCCGCGCGCCCCGCCAGCCGACGCGACCGCCCGGAAACTGCTCCGGCTGACTTCCGCGAACAATCGGTCAGACCCGCTCCTTCCGAAATCGAAGAAGCAGCCCGAACTGCCGGTTGGCAGGAAGAGCCAGCCGGTGATGCTGATGGTGTCTTCGCCTGCGAGCGCCTGCCCCGGCAGCTGAACATGGGCGCCGCTGCCTGGGAGGAACAGCACCCTGCCGAACTGGCTGTCCTCGACGAACTCGCCTCCCACGCCGCGCAGCGAGGCGTGAAGGCTGTTCCTGGACGAGTCTTCCGTGTTGCTGACGAAGACGTAGCGGGCGACGAGGGCCGTCTCACCTATGCCGTCGAGGAACTGGTCGCCCCCCTGGACGCCATCGCGCGCCGGTGGCGCGGAGAAGACTGTCAATAGGGTCAAAAGCAGTGCGAAGAGCACGCGAACATCCATGTCTCGACTCCGTGATTCAAGGCCGCCTTGCGGTCACATCCTGAAATACAACCTTCTTCACAGCAGGCCGGTGTCACATCCAGCCTCGTGGGCACAAAGGTGCTTCCTGCAGCAAGTCCGAGAGTGCCCCTTCAAGCCCATACCATCGTGTGGAAATGGAGGCGTTCGGCAGTACCCGTAGTCTGAAGACCGCCTAGGGTCCGTGACCCGCTAGTCTCCGAATGACACGTTCAGCGCGCGGGCTGTCCGTATGATGTCCGACTCGAGCGGCACCGTCTTGGTCTTCCCCACGACCTCGGACAGCGGCACAGACACGATATCCGGCGGCCGCCAGGCCGCCATGGTGCCGAACTCACCCGAAAGCACGAGCTCGACGGCCTTCCCTCCGAGCCGGGTCGCAAGCATGCGGTCAGCGCTCGTCGGGCCTCCGCCGCGCTGCAGATGACCCAGCACTACGTTCCTCGTTTCCTTGCCGGTCAGCCGCTCGAGCGCCGCGGCTACGCGGCTGCCCATCCCACCCAGCCTCTCGACGTAGCCCGGACGTGCCTCGATCGCGAGCGACCTCTCGCCGCCCTTCGGCCTGGCTCCCTCGGCGACGACGACGATGTGGAAGCGCGCGCCCCACTTCTCGCGCTCGCGCACGTGCTCGGCGACCTTCTCGAGCTCGAACGGTATCTCCGGGATGAGGATTATATCGGCCCCGCCTGCGACGCCCGCGTAGAGGGCGATCCAGCCCGCGTAGCGCCCCATTACCTCCACCGTCATGACGCGCCGGTGCGCCTCCGCAGTGGTGTGGAGGCGGTCGATTGCCTCGGTGGCGAAAGCGACGGCCGAATCGAAGCCGAATGAGCTGACGGTGCCGACGATGTCGTTGTCGATCGTCTTGGGGACGCCGACTAGCGGGATGCCGAGGCCGGCGAACCGGTGGGCGATCGACAGCGTGCCGTCGCCGCCGATGACGACCAGCGCGTCGAGACCGAGCTCGTGGAACATCTCGACGCAGCGCTGCGAGTAGTCCTTCGTGCCGTCGGACGTGAAGACGGGGTAGGCGAACGGGTTGCCGCGGTTGGTCGTGCCGAGGATGGTCCCGCCGATCCGGATGATCCCGGTCACGCTGGCGAGGGTGAGCACTCGCGAGCGACCCGGCTCGATCAAGCCGTCGAAGCTGTCCTCGAGGCCTATCGACTCGATCCCAGCGTTGTAGGCGGCCTTGACGACGGCGCGGATGACCGCGTTCAGGCCCGGAGCGTCGCCGCCACCCGTCAGGATCCCGATCCTCCTCGGTTTCGCCATGCGGGCGAGTATAACATTCGAGGCTGAACGGGCTTCGCCCCGAACGCGTCATGGCAGGCTGCGTTCGGGCGCGTTCCGCGGTCCGGTTCGGGTATCGAGAAGACCGCCACGCGTGGCATCGCGCCAGGGTTCTCCCGCATCAGCTCAGTCTCGTGTTGAGGCCGGCGCCCCACGGGGCCTCCTAGCACGTTCGGTGGTCCTGGCCCGTGGTCCGTCTCCTCCGCTCCGCTCGAACCGGCGGTGCCTCGGCGCGACAAGCAGCCCGAAGTTCGAAGGCCGTCAGAACGGCTCCTCCACTTCGTCTGCCGTGACGATGTCGACGAAGGCCGGGCGCTCGGACGAGAGAGCCCTGCGGATGGCAGCTTCCACGCAGCCAGGCTCGGTCACGCGCATGCCTTCCCACCCGAAGGCCCGTGCGATTTCGGCGCAGTCCTGCCTGGGCAGCTCTACTCCGAAGTAGCGGTAGCCGCGCGCATGCTGCAGCGCCTTGATCCAGCCGAAGGCGCTGTTGTTGAACTGTATGACCGCGATCTTCGCGCCGATTCGCGACACGGTCTCCAGCTCGCCGGCCGAGAAGCCGAACGAGCCGTCGCCGGTCAGGCAGACGATGGGCACGCCCGGCCTGGCAAAGGATGCGCCGAGCGAAGCGGGCACCGCGTAGCCGAGCCCGCCGTGCGCGCGCGGGATCACGGTGAACCGGCCGGCCGCGCCAAGGGCGAAACTCGCGGCAAGGAACGGCGTAGGCGTCCCGGGGTCGGCCACGACCACGGCGCCTGGCGGGGTGGCGCGCGCCAGCGCGGCCATCACGAGCTGCGGACGGATTGGCACGAGGCCGGATTCCGCGCGCTCGCGGTCGCGTGCCTTCCACGCTTCTGCCTTCTCGCGGATCTCGCCCGACACGTCGCGGCGAAGCTGCTTTCGGCCTTCGAGCGCCGACGCCAGGTCCGCAAGCGTTGCGGCCGCGTCTCCGGCGAGGCCGACGTCCACGCGGACGTTGTTGCCGATTTCCGATCCGTCGATATCCACCTGGATCGTGGCCGCTTTCGGGTTCCGCCGGAGAGCGGTCCAGTTGTTCGTAGTCACGTAGTTGAGGCGCGTTCCGACTGCGAGAACGAGATCCGCTGCCTCGATGAACTCGTGAACTAAGGGCTTCCCGCCGTTCGCCCCGGCGACGCCGAGCGAAAGCCGGTGCCGCTCGGAGATCGAACCCTTGCCGTTGATCGAGGTTGCGACGGCCATTCCGGCGAGCTCCGCCAGGCGCTCGACTTCCGCATGGGCGCCGGAGAGGTGAACGCCGCCGCCGCACAGCATCACCGGTCGTTGCGCCTTCGCCAGAAGCACTGCCGCTCGTTCGATTTCCGCTGCCGAGGGGCGGGTCCTGAAGGCCGGGTATCGGGCGCAGACCGCCTCGGCGTGGAGGTCCGGGTCGCGGACGGTCTCCTCCAGGATGTTCTTGGGGAGTCCAAGGTGCACGGCGCCCGGCCTGCCGGAAGTCATGATGCGGAAAGCCCGCCTCACCACGTGCGGGATCAGGTCCGCGCGCTTGACGGTCGCGCTCCATTTGGTCACCGGCCGGAAGAGCGCTTCCTGGTCGAGCGCCGTGAGGGCACCCTGGTGCTCCATCGCGAGCGAGTTGTCGGTGGTCAGCGCGAGAACCGGAACCGACGAGTGGTGCGCTTCCGCGATGCCGGGGAGCATGTACGTCGCGCCGCCCCCTGATGGCCCCTCTGTCACGCCGGGCGTTCCGTGCAGGCGCGCGTAGGCATCGGCCATGAAGGCGGCCGAGCGCTCGTCTCGCGTGAGGACGTGACGGATGGCGTCCTGCCGCGAGAGTGCGTCGTAGAGGGCGATGCTGGTGTCGCCGGGGAGGCCGAAAATGACCTCGACCCTGTAAGCCGCCAGCATTGCGACAAGTGCCTCGGCGCCGTTCACGCGCTCCTCTCGTTCATGCCTGGGCGGGTTCTCGCGGGAATCTGATCAATACCGAGTACCGAGCACTCAGCAAAGCCTGCCTCGCGATCGATTCGGCTTCGCTTTGACCTCAGTACTCGCACGGGTGATCGTACCTGAACCCCTGTACCCGTGTACCCGTCCTCAGTCCTCAGTCCTTGCGGGGTCAATCACTGCGCTGCCGTCTTCGCCGCCTGCCCGGTGAAATGGAAGTAATCGTACGCATAGCGGGCGATCTCCGCGATCACCCTGTCGGCCTCCTCGGAGGTCGCGCGCACGCTCTTCGAC
This sequence comes from Vicinamibacterales bacterium, assembly GCA_041947015.1. Taxonomy (GTDB): domain Bacteria; phylum Acidobacteriota; class Vicinamibacteria; order Vicinamibacterales; family Fen-181; genus JBHGBL01. Next base: position 1,436 of record JBHGBL010000010.1, on the reverse strand, counting down.
AACACCGCTATGGCCAGATGCCCCGCCCCGTCCGGCAGGTAGATGATCCCCACATCGTCGTGGACGCCGCCGAGCGAGCCGGTCTTGTGCGCGACGACTGTGCGAGCCGGCAGGAGGCCCTTGATCCTGGCCGCACCGGTCGAGCATCGTTTCATGGTTTCGAGCATCGCGGCGGAGGATTCAGGGTCGACGACCTCGCCGCGCCACAGCTTCTCGAAGATAGAGATGAAGGCGCGCGGCGTCGCCTGGTCGCGGGGGTCCGCCGCGGTCTGATCGATCTGGACCCAGCGGGCGATCTGGCGCCGCTGGAACGCGAGCGCGGCCGCCAGCGCCTCCGGCTCGTTCTCCGGGGGCGGTTCGGGCTTGGCGCCCGGGACCGGGTCGGGCCTTGACAGGAGTTCCGCGATGGTCCTGTCGACCCGCATCCCCTTTATTCCGAGCGATGCCAGGCGCTTGTTGATGTCCTCCTTGAGCGCCTTGGAGATGCAGATGTCGGTGGCCGAGTTGTCGCTGATGAGCATCATCAGATTCGCGACGTTGTGCAGCGAGAGCTGGACGCCGGGCGGGTCGAACAGCACGAATAGCTGGCCGCTGCCGGTGACGCGGTGGTCGGGCGTGACCTCCACCCGCTCGTTCCAGTCGAGCTGGCCGGCCTTGACCTTCGCGTAGAGTTCGATGAGGACGGCGACCTTTACGGTGCTGGCCATCGGGTAGGGCTCGTCGCCGTTGACGTAGAGTTCGACGCCGCTCTCGAGGTGCTTGAGCCCGACGCCGACGCTGCCGTTGGCTGCGGCGATGGCCCGCTCGATCTGGGCCTGGAGCCTTTCGAGGCCTGGCGGAAGGACCCTTTCTTCGCGCGCCTGGACCGGCCGCTGCCCTTTCGGGCCGGGCGTCGTGGCGAGGATGGTCGTTCCAGTCAGCAGGGCGAGCGCAACGACGATGGCCGCCCACCTCGACCGGATGCCTGGAACCATGTGACGCATTGCCGCTCCTTTGTTCTGCTCCGGGGACCGCAGCATGCGCGGAATGCTATTGCTGCGCGCCTCCGGCGTCAAATGCCGGGGGGGGCGGACTGTTACATGTCTTTCTTTATCGAGCCGACCGGCCTGTCGTTCTCTCGTTCTTCCGTCGAGGCGCACGTAGACCTCGAGGGGCGGTGCCGGAGGAAACCGATGACGCGGGTTGCCCGGCGTTCCCAAGAACCCTGCAACCGGCCACTGTGCCTGCAGCAGCGAGCGCGATGGTGCGCGCGTTGTCCGCTCATCGACCGCGTGGTATTATTTGGGTTCTGCTCGCAGCTGTCGACGACGCATGTTGTCGGGTGTGTGGGTAGCCTTTCTCATATAGTGGGCGGCTAGCTCAGCTGGGAGAGCGCCGCGTTCGCAACGCGGAGGCCGAGGGTTCGAGTCCCTTGCCGTCCACCAAGAAACCCCAAC
>JBHGBL010000001.1:0-473012 GCA_041947015.1 Vicinamibacterales bacterium | reverse complement strand
ATGCTGCAGGTCGCGATTGAAGCGGAAGCGACGGCCTTCCTTGGCCGGGAGCATTACCGTCGCGGGGCGCGGCAGCGCGTCGGGTGGCGCAACGGCTATGAGCCGAAGCACGTGCAGACTGAGGCCGGCGTGCTGGAGCTGGCGATGCCGCAGCTGCGCGGGACCGACGAGCCCTTTCGGCCGCGGGTGGCCGAGCGGCTGCAGCCCGGACCGCGGATCTCGAGAGCCTGGTGCGGGGGATGTACGTCCGCGGCTTGTCGACGCAGGACGTCAGCGCGCTCTTCGCCGACACGTTCGGCGGCAGCCGGTTGAGCAAGAGCACCGTCAGCCGCGTCACCCAGCAGCTGAATCAGGACTTCGACACGTGGCGCCGACGCGACCTGCCGATCGTCTATCTGTTTCTCGACGGGCAGTATGCGCTGCTGGAGGACGGCCGGTCCTGTTGCAGCTCGATCTGGGGCCGCGCGAGTCGTACGACGCCTGGCTCAGTTTCCTGCAGGACCTGGTGGCGCGCGGCCTCCGCGATCCGCTGCTGGTGGTGATGGACGGCGCGCCCGGGCTGGTGAAAGCCGTCAAGCGGGTGTGGCCCCGTACGTATCGGCAGCGTTGCCTCGCCCACAAGATGCGCAACATCATCGCAAAACTGCCGCGCCTGATGCAGGCAAAGATGAAGGACCTGGTCACCCAGGTATTTCAGGCGCCGTCGTATGCCGCGGCCCTGAAGCGCGGGCGCGATCTGATCGCGAAGTTCAAGGAGCGCTATCCGGCGGCGATGGAGTGCCTCGAACGGGACCTCGAGGAGTGCGTGACCTACCTGCGCTTTCCGGAGGCACACCATCGGCGAATCCGAACGACGAATCGGCTCGAGCGGCTGAACGGCGAGAGCCGGCGGCGCACGAAGGTCATTCCACGCTTCCCGACGGAGCGCGCGTGCCTGACGTTGCTCTACGCCAGTTTGATGGCGGCGTCGAAGCTGTGGCGCGGGATTCCGATGACCGCCGCGACGCTGCGGCAGCTCGCTCAGCTGCGAGCAGAGATAATGCCGATGACGAAGGAGGAAGCCGTCGCGTAGCCCGAAGCGGAGGATACCAACGTCTTCAGGTTTTTACAGGAAGAAAAGGACCTGACCCGGCGATGGCGCCGTGAGCACAGCGGCGGCGCGCTTGGCAGCTGGAAACACTACAGAGCTGGTTTGTCGTCTCGGTTGCGCACGGCCTCGACAGCAACGTCCTCGCAAGGGTCCTCGCTTGTCCGACTATCCGCCTTCTGTTACGCTGGTTTCTATCCAGTCTGTAGAGCGCAGCCGCGGCCGAGGCAGTTCGACCGCCAGCTGGATGCGGCTCAACACGCGTCCGCACCGCTGGCCGGTCGCGCCAGTCGACCACGGTGGACGCTGAAAGAGGTACGAACATGCGCCCCCTCGACTGTCTTCGGGCCCCTGCGGCCCTCGCTGCGGTGATCGCCATCGCATCGCTCGCTCCGGTGCCGGCAGACGCCGCGCCGCAGCTGCAGTCCTCTCAGCTCAGCGTGACCGTCCGAGACAATACCGGCGTTCTCCCCGGGGCGAGCGTCGTCGTCACGGAGGCCGTCACCCGGCGCCAGTTCAGCGCCGCCACCGACTCGGAAGGCGTCGCAAGGTTCGAGTCGCTCCCGCCCGGCACCTATGACGTCCGCGTGAGCCTGCCCGGCTTTGCCGATACTGTTGAACGCGGCGTTGTGGTCTCCAGCGGCCCCCCGAGGGACGTCTCGGTCACGCTTTCCGTGGTACAGTTCGCAACGTCTGTCACGGTCACAACGGCGAACCGGCGCGAAGAGCTCCTGATGCGCGTTGCCGACCCCACGACGCTGATCGACAGCACGCAGATCGCGGACACCGGTGCGAGAAGCGCCAAGGACATCCTCGCGGAGCAGACGGGATCGGGAATCCAGGTCCACGCCGGTGGCGGGCAGGGGCACGTTTCGCTCAACGGGATCCCCAACTCCGGCGTTCTCGTCCTGATCGACGGGCGCCGGTACCTCGGGAAGGACGCCAACGGCAACCTGAACCTCGAAGACCTGCAGGTCTCCGGGATCGAGCGAATCGAAGTGGTAAAGGGAGCTGCCTCGGCGCTCTACGGGTCCGATGCCCTCGGTGGCGTGATCAACCTGATCACGAGCAAGGCCACGCGTCCTGGCGCGACCAACCACCTGACGTTCAGCGGCGGCTCTTACTCCGACGTGCGCATTTCGGATACCGTCGGCTACCGCCGAGACAATCTCGGGGTGACGGCATCCGGGAGCTACCGCAACTACAACGGCTTCGATCTCGACCCGCGCAACCCGCAGACGATCGGGCAGCCCGAAAGCCTCTACTACGCCGCCAGCGGGACGGCGGACTACCGGCTGCGCGACCGCGTGAACCTCCGGTTCTTCGGAGATTTCTCCCGGCGCGATATCGACAACTACTTCTTCAGCGGATTCACCCAGCTCGGGACGACGGTCTTCAACTCGCAGCGCGAACTCGTTCGTCGCACGCTGTCGCCCGAAGTCGAGGTGCTGGCAACACCGACTACAACAGTTGGCGCGACCGCCAACTTCGGCCGCTACGACAGGGACGAAACGCAGGTCTTTTCCGACCGTATCAACCCCGTCGCGCCGTGGAAGGAATGGAACAACGAGGTCAAGCTCACAGTTCGGCAGCTCTGGCCCCTGCTCGGGCGCCAGCACGCTCTCCAGGGCGGCTTCGAATACCGCGACGAGACGCTCGACCGCGGACCTGCCCTTCGCGTCCCTGGGACCGACGAACGCCGCGCGTCGCGCGAGATATCCGTCGGATGGCTGCAGCAGGAGTTCGAGATTGGCAGGCCATTGAAGCTCATAGGCGGCTTCAGGTACGACAGGTACAGCGACTTCGGCAGCAAGCTGAGCCCGAAGGTGAGCGCGGTGTACTCCCTCGGGGAGTCCCAGACCGTGCGTGCAAGCTACGGCCAGGGCTTCAGAGCTCCCTTCTTCGGCGAGCTCTACCTGGCCAGCCCGTCCTTCGTCGGCAACCCGAACCTCAGGCCCGAGCGCTCGGAGACATTCAGCGCGGGCTATACCTTCGCGCACAGCGGCGCGCAGCTGTCAGCCGACTACTTTCGGGCGCAGGTAAAGGACGGCATAACGTTCGACCTGCGCGGGCTCCCCTTCACCTACATGAACCTGCGCAGTTACACGTCACAGGGAGCGAACATGTCGGCGTCGGTGACGCTGCCCTACGGCTTCGCGCCGTCCTTCTCGTACTCGTTCGTCCGGCGCGAAGACAACAACGGACTCCGCGTCGGCGGCCTGCCAGAGCACGCAGCCTTCATCAAGCTGCTCTGGGCGCACCCGCGGCTGGGCCTGCGCGTCAACGTCCGCGGCCAGATCCTGGACGACGTCAGATTCGAGGATGGAACGTCACAGCCGTCCTACCAGGTCTGGTACGGGCGCGTCAGCAAGGCGCTCTTCACGCACCGCGGGACGAGGGTTCAGGGTTTCGTCCAGGTCGACAATCTCCTGAACAAGAAGGACATCTTCAGGCGTTCTGCTGCCGGACAGCCAATCCCGGGCGACTACCAGGTGTGGCTCGCGCCGCGCACCATACTGGCCGGATTCACCTTCGACCTGGAGTAGTTCACCCGGCCAGGAGCTTGATCGCGAAGACGACCACCGCTGTGGTGACCACAGCGTTCACCCAGCGGTGGCCTTTCAATACCGTCAGACGCACGCCGGTCAGGCCTCCGGTGAGATTGCCGGCGCCGAGAACAAGGCCGCTCGACCACTCCACCTTGCCCTCCCAGGCGAACACGACCAGCGAGAGAATCGTGAGCAGCAGGACCACGAGCACCTTGATCGCGTTGCCCCGGACGAGATCGAGGCCGGCGAGGCTCGTAATCGCGAGAATGAAGAAGCCGACGCCAGCCTGCACGAAGCCGCCGTAGATTCCTGCCAGGAAGAAGCCGAACATCGCGAGGGCCGGGGCGTGTGGAACCCTGGCCGACACAGCGGCGTTCTGAGGCCTGAGGAGCGTCCAAAGCGTCACTGCCAGCATCAGGACCGCAAGAATCCGCTGGAACGCCGTGTCGCCGACCCGCAGCGCCCCCCACACCCCGACCGAGGCCCCCAGGAGGGACGGCACCGAAACCCGCAGGCCCCAGCGCCAGTTCAAGACCTTGTAGCGGTGGAAACCCAGCACGCCACCGATGTTCTGGGCAAGCACGCCGACCCTGTTCGTTGCATTTGCAACAGTCGGCGGCAAGCCGGCGAAGATCAGCATCGGCAGCGTCAGGAACGAACCGCCGCCCGCGATCACGTTCAGCACACCGGCCACGAAACCGACGGCGACGAGCAGGACGTACAAGAACAGGTCGTGTGTCATTCGGAGTCAGCTTTCAGCTTTCAGCTATCTGCTATCAGCTTTCTGCTTTCAGCGTTCAGCTGTCAGCTTTCTGCTATCAGCGGCTTTCGGCCTTATGCTATCTGCTTTTCTGCTGCGGCACCGTGGCGGGATGTCTCCGCCAGGACGCAGTCACGGCCAAGCCGGGCCCTCTTCTGGCGTCCACGCCGCGTCCTCTCCGAAAAACTTCCACCGATCAGGGCCTGTAGCTCCGCTCCGTGTGCGCCGCGATTTCCGCCGGCCTGAAGTACACTGGTCGCAGCTTGTGCGCGGCGAACATTTCGATCTGGTCGCTGCTGTGAGGCGAGCCCGGCCTCGAGCTCTGCCCGTAGACCAGAATCGAAAACGCCCGAAGCGGCTTGTCGAAATGCACTAGCAGCACCCACGCATCGCCTGTGCCGAGGAATTCGTCCTTGTCGCTCAAGCGGCCCGCGACCCGGCACCGCCCGTCCCCCGTCGCATCGAAGCTCATAATCCTGTAGGCGCCCAGCAGATTGCTCGCGCCGTCACCAGGGATGTCAACCGGGCCGAACCTGAAGCGGTTGACGTCGCCCCATTTCACCCGCGCGGTTCCGTACGTCTTGCGCGCCCACGAAACAGCTTCTTCGAGGTGCTCGACGGCAAGCGCCGGATCAGCGAGCCCGGCCGGCGTGTCGAACGGCCTTCGCTCGTCCCACGGCTGGGCGAACGGCTGCTTCGCCGCGGCTCGATATGTCTCCCAGAAACGCTGAAACAGTATGCCGCCGACACTCTCGGCCTTCGAGCTGTCGTCCCAGGCCGCGAGGATCTCGCGCGCCTCCACGAGGTCGGGCGACGGCTCGGGCACCGCGGCGAGCGCGCGCATCAGGTCGCCCTTCACACGCTCGACCAGCAGCAACCGGTTCGAGTACTTCAGCTCCCGCACGTCGTCAACCGAGAACTTGTCCTTGGTGCCGAGGAGGGCGACGGCCAGCTGCGGCCGCAGCGCCATTTCGCCGCGCTCGACGTACTCGGGGAAGCGAGACGGGTCGAGCGGGTCGAGGCGCGAGACGTACCACGGCGGGTTGTTGGCGTTCTGGATGTAGCCGCCAGGCGGGTTGAGAAGCTGCGGCAGATCCCGGATTTCGTGCAGCCTGCGCCACACGTAGCGCGGCTCGGCAGGCACGTCGAGCGAGTAGTCGGTCCCGTCGCGCGGCCGCCTGGGCAGCCGCGCGTTCCACACATACAGGATGTTGCCGGCCGCGTCGGCGTAGGTGAAATTGGACGTCGGCAGGAAGCGCTTCTCGAGCACTTTCCTGTACTCGCCGATGTTTCGAGCATGGCTCAGGCGCCAGAAGCCCTCGAAAAAGCGCCATGCGTCGAGCGCCGACGAACGGTAGGCGAAGGCATGCGTGGCCGACCTGTAGACAATCGGCCCGAGGTGCGAGTCAAGGTACGAGCGCCGCTCGGTTCTCAGCGTGCCGTCCGACTGCAGCACGTCTGCCGTGACGTCCTGCGAGACGATCGGCCATGACTTGCCGTCGTACCTGTAGCGGTCCGGCCTGGCGGGTTCGAGCGGAAGCGCGAAGATGTCGGCGAGGTCTGGGCGGTTGTTGGTCTGGACGTATCCCAGGTGCTCGTTGAACCCCGCCCTCAGCCACGGCAGCCCGGCCAGCGTCGAACCGTAGAAATTCAGCCTGCCCGGAACGATCACATGGGCTTCCCAGTACAGGCTCCCCCAGCTCAGGTGCGGGTTCCCCAGCAGGATCGCCCGTCCGGACGTCGTCCGGTTCCCACCCAGTGCAAAGGCGTTGGACCCGGCATCGTCGCCCTGCCCTTCGGAGGCGGGCTCTACCGCCCAGTGGGCGGAAACGCCGGCAGACGTGGTCGTCGCGTACTTCGTCTGCAGCGCGCGCACGAGGGCAGCCGAGGATGCCCCGCTTGCCGCTCCCGCTCGCGGCACCGCCACGAAGTCGGCGGCGGTGAACTCCCGCGGCACCCACGCGGGCAGCTCCGCCCGGTGCTTGTGGACATAGCGGGTGACGCCCGCAGCGAATGCCTCGAGCACTTTCCTGTAGGTGCCATCGAGGTCCTTCAGGTGTCGCCGCGATTCCTCGAGGTTGGCCATGCGCCGGACAGCGAGGTCGTTGTCCAATAGAGCGGGCCCGAAGAAACGAGCCGCTTCGCCTCGCGCCTCGACGACGTTGCGCGCCAGGAACTCGATATGGTCCTCGGCCTGCGCGTAACCGAGCCCGTAACCGGCGGCCTCCTCGCTCTCGGCCTGTATGTGCGGGACGCCGTAGGTGTCGCGAACGATGGTCACTCGCTCGGCGAGGGGACGCGCCGCATCGATGGAACAATGGCCACCTGACAAGAGGACGACAAATGCTGCAACGACCGCCGGAACACGGTAGCGCATGGCGCGCGATCATATCCCGCCGTGTGGGACTACGGCTAGCCGGGGGCCTCGTGAAGGGACCGATACGAACTCAGGGCCGGCGGCGACCGGTTTGCCACGAACGACCCGCGACACACGATGGTGGGCTATACTCGCATCGGCCGTTCGAGCCAACCGGCAGCAGGAGGCGGAAGTGCCTATCAACTGGGACGACGTGCGGTACCGGGGCGACAAGGCGGACGTCCAGGAGCTGGTGGACAGCTATCGCATCAGCGACTACCTGGAGGCGTTCGAGGAGAACAGGAGGCAGCGCGACCTTGGCATCCGCGAGCACCTGATAAAGGACGGCATCAGGTTGAGCGAGCGGCTGTCGCCGCGCATCTACCGCGTTTTCCGCGAACTGTGCGATGCGCTCGAGATTCCCATCCAGGCAGAGGTGTTCTGCCTGCCGTCCGCGGAGGTGAACGCCTTCGCGATCCTCGACGTTCGCGAGGCCGGAGCATATTCGCTCATAGGAATCACGGCGCCGGCACTCGAACGCCTCGAGGACAACGAGCTCCGGTCGATCCTCGGCCACGAGCTGGGCCACTTCCTGTTCGGCAACAACCGGCTCGAAGCCCTAGTGTCGATGGACAAGGACAACCCGTCTCTCACGGTCCTTCCGGCGCTGGGCGAGAGCTTGTTTCTCCGGTGGCGCAAGAAGGCCGAGATCAGCGCCGACCGCGTGGGGCTCCTAGCCTCGCGCGATTTCCGGGCGTCGGCCACTTCCCTGCTAAAGGCCACTTTCGGTCTGAGCGAGCGGAACCTCAACCTCGACATCGAGGCCCTGGTCAGCCAGGTGGACGAGATCAAGGGCCGGCCCGAGATGATGGAGGAAGCTTTCGCGTCGCATCCCCTTCTGCCGATCAGGCTCAAGGCGCTCGAGCTCTTCTCGCGCTCGGCAAAGGCTGCCAGGGCGGGCTTCCCGGTCGATGGCACCCCGATCACGGACGCCGTCCTCGAGGACGGCGTGGACGACCTCATCAAGCTCACGCGCCGTTACCCATGGCGTCCTCTCCACCAGGCCATAATGCGCGTTGTCGCACTCGGCGGGGCCCTGCTCCTCGGCGCCGACGGCGACATAAGCGACGAGGAGGTCAAGATCCTCGTCCAGATCCTGCACCGTTGGTTCACCGATGAGCCAGAGGTCGAAATAGTGACGAGCCGCGAGGAGGTCAACCAGCGCCTCCCCGAGCAAGTCGCTCTCGTCAACAAGGAAGCGGACCAAGACGACAAGCTGTTCATACTGTCGCGCCTCGCAGACATAGCGCTTGCCGACGGTGCGCTCATGGACGCCGAAAGCGAGGTCATCCTTCTCGTGGCCGGCCTGCTCGAGGTGCCAACAAAGCGCGCGTACCAGATCATGGTCGGTGCGGCGCAGTCGGTCGGCTTCCGTACCGACGTGAAGCTGAACCGCATGGCGGAAGAGCTGCGGCGGTCCTTGCAGCGTGGCTTCAGGAAGGCACAGTCGCCGACGCGGCCGATGATGCCTCCGCACGGCGTCACTGGCGTCTGACCGGCGCCTGGCGTTTGCGGCGTCGCCGTGCGTGCGGTACTATGTGGGTCGTCGGTCGAGCGCGACCTTTGGGATGATGTCGAACGACACAGTGGTGCTGCTGGTCGAGGACGACCGCGACACCCTAGACCTGTACGCTTCCTACATGACGATGGTCGGCATGACCGTGCTCTCCGCCATGGACGGCATCGCTGCCCTCGGCGTCCTGCAGGCTTCTACTTCCCGCACCCCGGATGTTGTGGTCACCGACCTCGCCATGCCCAGGATGGATGGCGTGGACCTCACGCGGAGGCTACGCGGAGAGCCGTCGTTTCGAGATGTGCCGATTGTCGCGGTAAGCGGCCAGGCGCTTCCGGGCCAGGTGATGCAGGCTCGTGAAGCCGGATGTGATACGGTGCTGTTGAAGCCGTGCCTTCCGGATGCCCTCGTCGGTGCCATCGAGGAGCTGCTCGTAACCAGGCGGCGCCACGACAAGGCTCCCGTCGCCCCGGACTCTGACAGGTCACCCTCCACGGGCCACCGCTCGGACGGGGGAACTGCATGACGCGAGCTGCGGACCTTTCAGCTTTCCGAGCCTGAAGGCATCGGCTCTCGACGGCGTTCCTCGCCAGGCCCTGAGCCATCGCCCGCGACGTGCTAACAGCTTCCGGAGGGCTTGTCTCAGAGTCCGTACTTCCGCAGCTTGTACCGGAGGTGACGTTCGCTCATGCCGAGCGTGCGTGCCGCGCGCGTCTGCACGCCGTCAGCTCGCGCCAGCGCCTCGACAATCAGCGCCCTTTCGAACTCCGCGACGCGCTCGACGAACGTCGAAGGAGCCGGCTGCCCCTCCGAACGGAGCTCGGCCACGTGCACCGGCAGGTCGGCCGTCGCGATCGTTCCTCCTCGCGCGAGCACGACCGCCCGGTGTATCAGGTTCTCCAGCTCGCGCACGTTTCCCGGGTAGTGGTACTTCATCAGCAGGTCCATCGCCTCGCGCGAAATGGCCCTTGGGGGACCGCCCGACTCCTCTGCGAAGCGGCGGAGGAAGTGATCCACGAGAAGCGGGATGTCCTCCCGGCGCTGCCTGAGCGGCGGCACTTCGATCGAGACGACATTCAGGCGGTAGTAGAGGTCGTCGCGGAACTCGCCTGAACGGACCATGCCCTCGAGGTCCCGGTTGGTCGCGGCGATGACCCGCACATCGACCCGAATCGTTCTCGTCCCGCCGAGCCGTTCGAAGGCCTGCTCCTGGAGCACGCGCAGCAGTTTCACTTGCGTGCCTTTTGGGAGGTCGCCGATCTCGTCCAGAAACAGGCTGCCGCCGTCGGCGAGCTCGAAGCGCCCACGCCGCTCACGGTCCGCTCCGGTGAACGCCCCGCGCTCGTGGCCGAAGAGCTCCGACTCTAGGAGAGTCTCGGGCAGCGCCGCAACGTTCACGGCGACGAGCGGCCCCTTCGCGCGCGGACTGGCGTAGTGGATCGCGCGAGCCATGAGCTCCTTGCCGGTCCCGCTCTCGCCTCTTATGAGGACGGTGACGCGGCTCGCTGCGGCGCGGGCAGCCGTATTGATTGCCTCGGTCATGCGAGCGTTCGACGTCTCGAGCCCGGAGAGCCGGTAGCGGGTCTCCACCTGGCGCCGGAGCTCCCGGTTCTCCGCCACGAGCGCCCGGCGCTCGAGCGTCCGGCCGATCAGCACCTCGAGTTCATCGAGGTCTATCGGCTTCGTCAGGTAGTCGGCGGCGCCTCGCTTCATCGCATCCACCGCGCTCGCAATGGTGCCGAAGGCCGTCATCACGATGACCGGCACCTCCGGGTTCAACTGCCGCACCCCGTCAAGCAGGTCGATACCGGTGCCACCCGGCATCTTGAGGTCGGTGAGGATGAGGTCCACAGTACGCGTGGAAACGGCCCGCAACGCTTCGACGGCCCTCGACGCCTGAACCACCTCGAAGCCGCGCTTCGCGAGGAAGCCCGCAAGGACCTTGCGCTGCGCCTCCTCGTCGTCGACGACGAGCACGAGATGCTCGGCCACTCTAGGCCTCCATTGTGCGAGGCAGACGGATCCGCATGGTCGTGCCGCGTCCAGGCGCCGAGTCGACTTCGATAGTACCGTCGTGGCCAGTCACGATCTGCTGAGAAACGGCCAGGCCCACACCGGTTCCATCCGCCTTCGTCGTGAAATAGAGATCGAAAATCTTCGAGAGGTGCTCCGGTTCGATCCCCGAGCCGGTGTCTCGGATCGCTATCGTGTGCCCGCGGCCATCGCTGTACGCGTGCACGGATACCGAGCCGCCTGGCGGCGTGGCCTCGATAGCGTTTCGCAACAAGTTGTCCACCGCCTGACGCAGCTGGTCCGGATCGATCACCGCCTCGCCGGCCTGCCCCGCTTCGAGGGTCAGGCTGACCGCGCGGGCGGCTGCCATCGGCCGCGCCGCCCCGACGATGTCCTCTAGCCATGGACCGAGCGCAGAGGGCCGAGGTGCAAGCTTCGGGGGCCGGGCGTAGTCGAGGAACTGCTGGACGATGCGATTGATCCGCCCGGTTTCGCCCTCGACAACCGCGAGGAGCTGCTGCAGTTCGGCGCGATCCGGCTCGTCGAGAGCCGGCAGAGCCGGAAGGAACTCACGCCGCAGCCGCTGGCCGCTCATCGCGATCGCATTCAGCGGGTTGCGCACCTCATGGGCCACCGTCGAGGCGAGTTCGCCCATGGCGCTCAGCCTGTCCCGCCGCTTCAGGGCGGCCTCGGCCAGCGCGTGCCTTCGGCTGAGCGCTCCGTACTTCTGCCAGAGCCAGACCGTCCCGAAAGCGAGCGCCGAGAGCGCCAGCGCGGCGGCGAGAGAGGCGGCCAGGTGCGACAGCATGCGACGCTCGGTCCTGCGGATCGCGTCGAGTCGCAGCCCGAGCCGCAGGACCGCGTCGCTCGCGCCGCCCGTGATCCCGGCGGGCCCGGCAAACTCGATGACCGGCCTGCCGTCGATTTCGAACTCACGCTCCGTCATTGCCGGCGAAGGCGGCTTCGTCGACTGCGGGTTTGCTGCCGGCGAGTCTGTCGGCGGGGGGCTTGCCAGCGGCGGACTCGTCGCCGGCGGGCCGCCTCCGGCGTGTATCGGAGTCCGACCGGAAGCCGGCGGAACCTCGCCGTGCGCGTAGCGGAACTCCGGGCCTTCGATGACGACGTAGGCCAGGTCGCCGGTGCTCGAAGCGATTTCGCGCACGAGGCCGTCGAGAGATGTCTGCCGCTCGAGAGACGCGACCTCCGAGGCGTCGACAGTCAGCGTGATCGCGCCCCCGTTCGCGCGACGGACGCCGGCGGCAATCCGTGCCCCACCACCCCAGCGCGGGCTGTGGAGGTCGCTCACCGACTCGTTGGCCTCACCCCTCAGGAGCGGTCCGAGAAGAGCGGCGGAACCGAAGCCTCGCCCCGGCGGCGGCTGCCCGCGGCCACCCGGCTGGCCCGGGCCACCGCTCGTGATTTCCAGCCTCCCATCCGGTGAGAAGACTCCTGCCCGAAACAGCCGGTTGGCGCCGGCAACCCTGTCTAGCAGCGTGCCGGTCAGCGCTCCCCTTCGATCGAGCTCGGCCAGCAGGCGCGCGTTGTCCAGCAGCCGCTCGGTCACCTGGGACCTTGCAGCCGACGCAGCAGCTTCGTTCGAGCGCGCAGCCGCGACGACTATCTCGCGCAGCGAGACAGCCTGCTGTCGAAGAAGCGACAGGAGCTCGGCTCTCGTTGCCCGGTAGTCGAACCAACCGACAACTAGCAGGCCCAAACCGACTCCAGTGGTTGCGATGATGACGCCGGTCGCACTGTACCTTCGCATGACGCTCGACCCCGGCCGCCAACTGATCGAAAACCCCCACCCCGCCGACCGTGCCACGCTGTGGACCCCGACGAGAGCCCTGCCGCAAGATCCCGCAGCGACTCCCCGTTTGTAAGCTCCCTCGGGCAGCACGCTTCGCGTAGTAGACCCTTCAGGCGCCACGGCGTCCGAGTGCCACCAGCCGCAGAGTAAGCATAGACCGGCACCGCCCGTCCGGGAAGCCTCCGCCCACCGAAGGCCGCGTCCGCACCGGCGTGGCTGCAAAGCTCCGCTTTGCGCCCGGCCCGGCTCCTGACGGTCGCAGGCGCCGGTCTCACAGCGTGAAGCCAGTTGAAAACGTGCCACGCTTCCCGCGCTCCGACGGTCGCAGGTGCCATCACGCCATTGACATGAGGCACCTCATAGGGGAAAGCCAATAGCAGGGTCCAACAAGGGTCGAAGGTGTGCGGGACGACGACCTAGAGGCCGCCGCCCCGTTCTCGAGAGGGTTTGCGCGCTTGCGCTCGCGGGAGGCCCCGACGTTTCAGAGCCGGCGCATCGCGGCGGGGGTTCCCCGTTTCTCGGGTTTGGCGATACCGAGAGACGACGGGTAGTGCCCACTCACTTCCGGTGTGACAGAGTTCTGGTCCACGCGAACATAGGACCCGTCGCGCGTCACGGTGAGAAACTGTGCCCGGACGAGCAGCGACATGAGCCACTCGCACTCGGCGCGATCGAGTCCCCACAGGCGCTGCGCCTGTGCCGGAGTGAGGCGAAGACCCGGCATCTCCAGGTACTCGCCCTGAATACGCAACAACTTGTCTTCGGCGAGCGAGATGTTGGTCATGCTGAGTCTCCTTGGGGGGCGTACCTATTTTAGCAACGCTCGTGCCACGGGCAGACGGTGGGGATTTCGAGAAATGGCGGGCGCCCGGCGGCTGCCGCGGTCGAAAGAGGAGTACACCCGGAACCCTTCCATGTCTCGAAGTTGGTCACTGCCTACACACCGCCGCCTCGCGAAAGTTCGGCCGAACGGACGGCAAACCGTCAAGCCACGCAGGAAGCTCTGTCAGGGAGCTTAGCCGCAGGGTGGCCTCCCGGAAATCCTGCCGGCAGGTCGACGGACACGGAACGACGACGCAGGGAATACCTGCTGAGACCGCGGAAACCAGTCCGTTTCTCGAGTCCTCGATGACCAACGCGCGGTCCGCCGGGACGCCCAGGCGACGCAGGGCCTCGAGGAATATGTCCGGCGCCGGCTTTCCGCGGCCCACGTCCGAGGCCGAGACGACGTGCTCGAAGCACTCCTGGACGCCGAGCGACCGGAGCGTCGCCTCGATTATCGGGGGTGCCGACCCGGAGCCCAGCGCCAGGCGAAACCCCTGGTTGCGAAGCCAAAAGACGATAGCCGGCACTCCGGGTGCAGGAACGACGCCGCGGGCGATGAGCGGCAGCACCTCTGCTACCCACAGGGAGCCAAGGGTTTCCTCGTCGGGCTCGAGCGCGTGGCGGGCGCGGAGCACTCGGAACACCTCGCGGTCGCTGAAGCCGAAGAAGTCGTCGCCGGCGTCAACGTCGTAGCTGACCCCAAAGGTAGAAAGCAGGCGTCGGGTGGCCTCGACGTGAATCGGCTCGCTGTCCACCAGGACGCCATCCATATCGAAGATGATGGCGGAAGGACGGTCCACGCCTCCTTATACCGCATCGGCGAAGAAACCCGAAGCCTTGGCGGGATGGTATACTCCACCGCGAACCAGGAGGCGACAAATGCGGTTCTCTCGCCGTGCGTTCGTCACGCAGGTTGGCTTGGGCAGTGTCGGCGTTTTTGCCGGCAGTTTCGTTGCCGGACGTGGCCGAGAGGCCCTCGAGGCCGCGGCCGGGTCGCAGGCCGGTCCACCGCTTGGCGAACCCGGGATTCGCCTGGATAGCAACGAGAACCCCAACGGCCCAGGGGCAGCTGCCCTCGCCGCGCTCCAGGCCGCGCTGGGCGAGGCCCCGCGTTATCCCCACCAACCCGCCGACGCCCTGACCGACGCAATCGCGAAAGCCGACGGCATCAGGCCCCAGAACATCGTGCTCGGCTCAGGCTCCGGGGAGGTGTTGCGCATGGCGGTTCTAGCATTCACCTCTCCGACCCGGCCGCTCGTCCAGGGCGCTCCGACCTTCGAGCATTGTGAGCGTGACGCCGCTGTGCTCGGTGTTCGTGTCGTCTCCGTGCCGGTCGACCAGGCGTTGCGGCTGGACCTCGGCGCGATGGCAAGGGCATCTTCAGGTGCGGGTCTGGTCTTCCTGTGCAACCCGAACAACCCAACCGGCACCGTGCACACGGCGACGGCCGTGTCCGATTTCATCAGCCAGGTCCTCAAGTCGTCGCCCGAGACGACAGTTCTCGTGGACGAGGCCTACCATCACTACGTCGGGCACCCGGGCTACAAGACGGCAATGCCCATCGCGTTAGAGAACCCTCGCGTCGTGGTATGCCGGACGTTCTCGAAGATCTACGGCATGGCGGGGTTACGGATCGGGTACGGTGTCGGCCGGCCCGAAACGATCTCAACACTGAAGCGCTTCAAGCTCGCCAACAGCGTCAACGTCCTCGGGGCAGCGGCGGCGATCGCCGGGCTCGAGCAGAAAGACCACGTCGAGCGGGAAGCGCAGATCAACGCGCGGAACCGCGAGCTCCTGGTTTCGGAGCTCTCGAAAATGGGGTTCAAGTCGGCGCCGTCGGAAGCCAACTTCGTCATGGTGGACATCCGGCGTGACGCGAAGGAGTTCCAGGCGGCCTGCCGCGCAAAGGGTGTGCTGGTCGGGCGCCCGTTCCCGCCGCTCCTGTCCCAAACGCGAATCTCGATCGGCACCGAAGACGAGATGCGCAAGGCTGTCTCGGTGTTCCGCAGCCTTCTCACGTGACGCTTCCGTCGGGCTCGTTCGGAAGCTGCGCTTTCGGGCGAGCCAGGAAGCTGCAGCCCCCGGGGCCCGTGACCGGCAGCTGAACAGCCCGAAGCCCCGAGGCGGTCACTCTCCCCGCCTGACGGGAACCCAACCGGGTTTGAACCTCGTGCCGAGAATGAGGAGGACCGCTCGGTCGTAGCTGCGGACCCCCTGATCGACTCGGTTGGCCCGCAAGTACCTGTCGTAGATGTCCCATCCGACAGCCCTCACGATCGGTCTGACGGTGCTTAGGCGCAACTGAATCCCGCGAAGGTCGTTGAGTGGTCCGGCGTCCAGCATTTGCACAGCGTGCCCGCGGTCCGGCTCCGGCAGGGCGGCCAGCGCGTGCGAGAAGAGGAACAGCCACCCGCTGTATCGCGCCGGCACGGGGCCCTGGAGGCAGGTGAGCCAGCCGATGAAGTTGGCCTCCGCCTCGTTCGCGTACCCGGCCAGATGAGCCCACTCATGGGCCACCACGAAGGGGCGTTCGAACGGCAGCAGGGTCTGGTTCACGAGGACCTCGAGGAAAAGAGGGTCCGTCATGCCGTCGACTCCAGCGCGCTGGAAGTAGATGGTAAAGACTGACCACTTTGGCCTGCCGGGAAGAGCGGTAGCCCCTCCGGTGAGGTGCCGCTGTGTCTGATAGAAACCGGGGCCAAGCCAGGCGATCATCTCATCCCACTCGGGCCACCTGCCGGAGTGGGCGTCGCCGTGGAGCGAGTTGAGCTGTGTCCCGGCCTCGGAAGCCAGCCGGGCAACCGCGGCCCTGCCCGGAGGCGCGGCGGAGTACTCGAGCTTCTCTGTCAGCGGCACCCTCTGGTAGTTCAATCCCCACACAGCCTGGAAGAGAAGGTAGATTGCAGCCGCGCCCACCACCAGCGACGCTACAGTCGCCCACGCGGCGCGAAACGGTCGCCTTCTGACCCGCCGTACGAACCTGACAACCAGGAACAGCGCAGCGCCAACGGCCACGGCCACAGCCACGTCCAAGAGGGCGAAAGCCACCTGATTGGACAGATGGGTCAGCAACCGTTGGACCCACAGGTAGGCGCCGCACGAGTACACGCGCTCCACGAGTTCGGCCGGCAAGCGAAAGAAGAGAGCAAGGAGCGCCAGACCGACAATCGAAGCCCGGATGATAGACATGGCGTGCAATCTTCAGAATCGGTCGACCCGACAACACTGTCAAGCAACGGTGGCTGATCCTTGCCCCTCTTGTTGGCCTTCCGCCGTGCGTCACGGCGGACTATCGCGCGCTCTCCTGACACCGGTGCTGCGGAGCAGGCCCGGACCTCGGCTGACCGTGCCAAGTCCGGCCGAACCTCATCCCTACCCAGCTCCCTGGAGTGATTCCTGGCAAAGAAGCGTCCCGCGTCGGGCCCTAGGAGCCGTGGAGGGCAGGCGCGAGCTGACGGGCAGATCTCCGGCGCGCCGGTACGAAGATTGCTCGGTGACGGTTCAGAAGGCTGATGGCCGTCGCGCTGACTGTAACTGTTACGGTTCAGCGGCCCGGCCCGACACGAGGAACATGCCCCAGGGAGCAAGTCTGCTCGGCGCGGCCCCCATGGGTCCCATCCGTCCGCTCATCCTGATCGTCGATGACTACCGGGACGCGGCAGAAATGTACGCCTTGTACCTCACTCTGGCAGGCTACCAGGTGTTCCTGGCGGTAGACGGCCACGAGGCGGTCCGCGTCGCCATCCAGAAGCGGCCGGACCTCATCCTGATGGACCTGGGCATGCCCGGAATGGACGGGTTCGAGGCCACACGCAGGCTCCGAGACGACCCGGCGACCGCCGCCATCCCCGTTGTGGCGCTGACCGCCCACGTGTATGCCGCGCAAGGCGAGGCGTGGGGGCGTCACGGATTTGCGAGGCTGTTGACGAAACCGTGTCTCCCTGACGAGCTCGTCGCGCACGTGCAGGCCTTGCTGCCGCATTCGTTACAGCGGTCGCAGGCCCCCCCGGAGGCCCTGCTGGCAGAGAGCCGCTAGCCCCCGCTGCCCGCCCTCGACACCACCTCCACGACCGTTTCAAGGAAGGCCGGCGGATCCAGCGGCTTGGGAATGTGCTTCGTGTAACCTGCTGCAAGCGCCGCCGCCTGGTCCTCCGGGCGGGCATAGGCCGTGACCGCGATCGCTGGAACCATGCTTATGGGTGCGGGCGCCAAGCTCCTCAGCCGCCTGATCAACGCATAGCCGTCCTCGCCCGGCATACCGATGTCAGCCACGAGGAGGTCGGGCTGGAATGGCTCCAGGCTCGCGAGCGCCTCCAGCGCAGAAGCAGTCTGCATCGTGATTGCGCCCTCATGCTCCAGAACCGTCGACAGCAGGTCACGTGCGTCCGGGTCATCGTCTACAACGAGTACACGAATGCCGGCCAGCCTGGGCTGCGCCTGCTCGGGAAGCGTCGCCGGCTCCGCCTGTCCCCTGCCTGACAGTTCGTCGTCACACTCCTGCGGCGGCGCGATCGGCAGCGTCACGACGAAGGTCGCTCCCTTGTTCAAGCCCGCGCTTTGCGCCTGCACTGTTCCGCCGTGCAGCTCCACCAGGTGGCGTACGATCGACAGGCCAAGGCCAAGGCCGCCATGGACCCTAGTCGGTGTCGGATCGGCCTGCCGGAAGCGATCGAATACGTAAGGCAGGAAATCGCGCCGGATACCTATGCCCGTGTCGGACACCCTGAATGTCATCTGGGAGGCCGATGCCCTGAGGGACACGTCTATCCGGCCGCCTCGGGGCGTGAACTTGACGGCGTTCGACAAGAGGTTCCAGACGACCTGAAGGAGCCTGTCCGGGTCCCCGGCCAGAAGCGGCAGCGACTGGTCCAGGCTCGAGAAGAGGCGCACGCCCTTGGCTTCGGCTGCCGGCCGCAGCGAATCCATCGCTGCATCGACCACCGAACGCATGTCAACCGTGCGGACGTCGAGGCGGAGCCTGCCAGTTATGATCCGCGACACGTCCAAAATGTCAGAGACGAGGTGGACCTGCGCGATGGCGTTCCGTTCGATCGCTTCGAGCGCCCGCTCCCGTTTCTCCGGCGGCAGCCGGCCGGCCCTCAGGAGCCGCGACCAGCCAAGGATGGCGTTGAGCGGCGTCCTGAGCTCATGGGAAAGGGTCGCAAGGAACTCGTCCTTGAGGCGGCTCGCCTGCTGCACCTCGCGGTGGAGGAGCGCATTGTCGACGGCCATCGCCGCGCGTCCAGCAAGAGCCTGGGCCAGCAGCAAGTCCGCCAGCCGGTAGCGTCGCCCGGATTCGGCAACTATCAGGACGATGGCGCCGAGAGCGCGGCCGCGCGCCACCATCGGCACCACCATCGCGGAAGCAAAGCCGATGGCCTCCAGGAAGGCGGTTTCCGGGCCCGACCCGGCCGGCAGGATTCCGGCAGTGCGGGTGTAGATCTTGGGCCGCCGCGTCCGAATTGCCTCAGCGACCGCGGAACCCTCCGCCCGTTCCGCCTCGCGCTTCCTGAAGAGGGCCTCTGCCCACTCGGCGCGCTGCGGGTCCGGGTGCGCAACGGCGATCGGGCGGACATGCCCCTCATCTTCTGCGACCGCGACCAGACACCAGTCGCTCAGAGTCGGAACTGCAAGCCTCGCAGTCGTTGCCAGCGTCGTCTCGTAGTCGAGCGACGAAGCCAGGATCGCGCCGGCCTCGGCCAGGAAGACCGCGCGCTGCTCGGAGTCCTCCGCCTCCTTTCGCGCCGCCTGCTCGCGTATGAACTGCCTGCGCTGCTCTTCGACACGCTTGCGCTCCGCGATGTCGCGCACGACGGTCACGATGCGGGTCTTGCCCCCCGAAACCGAGAGCGAAACAGACGCCTCCAGATCGATCAGCGTGCCATCGCGCTTCCGGCCCTTGAACTCGTAGAGAGCCGGCGCGGTCTCACCCGCCAGGCGACGCCGGCCGAACTCGAGCATCCGCTCGTTGTCTTCCGGCGCCTGCACCTCGGAAACGTGCCGGCCCAACAGCTGTTCCGGGCTGTCGTAGCCGTAGAGCTCCGAGTATGCCCTGTTCGCGTAGACGATCCTCTCGTCCTCCTCGACGATGATCCCGTCGCGCGAGGCCTCGAAGACGGCGTCGAGTCTGGCCTTGCTCTCGCGCAGGGCCGCAACGACGTCGTCGGCGGAGGGATTGTCGGGCTCGTCTTTCATCAGAGCTTGTAGCCGATCGCCCGGAGGAACTCGTGCCGAGCGCGCCGGTCAGTGTCGGTTTCGACCCCGGCCGGAGGGTTGCCATCGATGACTCCTAGGACGCCACGCCCGGATGGGGTTTCCGCGACGACGACCTGTAGAGGGTTGGCAGTGGCGCAAAAGACGCTGCAGACCTCGGCGCAGCCCTTGATCCGGTTCAGTATGTTGATGGGGTAGGCGCCGCGGATGAACAGCACGAACACGTGGCCCGCGCCTATGGCCCGCGCCGCCAAGACCGCCGCCTCGCGCAGATCCGACTCGTTTGCCTCTGCCCTGATCAGACAGGGACCTGAGGCCTCGTTGAAGGCAAGGCCGAAGCGCGCCTGCGGCACCCCCGTGACCACCGCCTCGTAGAGATCCTCCACCGTCTTGATGAAGTGGGCCTGCCCGATGATGACGTTCGCGTCTGGCGGCACGTCGATTGGCACGAGCTGCAGCTCGATGCCCGGTTGTTGCCCGGGAGTATTCGGAGTGGCCATTCGCGTTATCTCCTTCCAAGGAGGACCGACCCGGAAGCCTCACGCCTTCAGGCCGGGAGCTGACGGCGGCTGAAAGATAGCTGGCACCACCATGACGGCGATAGCCGGAATCACCCCCTGAGTGGCTCGAACCTGGCCGTGAAGTGGCGGAGCACCCGCGGCGCTGAGCTGATGCGGTAGCCTTGCAGCTGATCCTTCATCTGCGCCACGGCGATGACGACCTCGGCAACGTAATCGATGTGCGACTGCGTGTAGACACGCCGCGGGATGGCAAGGCGCACGAGCTCCATCTGGGCCGGGGTCTCGCTGCCGTCCTGCTGAAGGCCGAACATCACTGAACCGATCTCGACCCCACGAACGCCACCTTCGACGAACAGCGCGTTTGCGAGGGAGATGCCCGGGTAGGCCAGCGGCGGAATGTGAGGCAGAAGGGCGCGCGCGTCCAGGTAGATGGCGTGCCCGCCTGCCGGTCGAATCATCGGGATTTCGGCTGCTGCGAGCTTGTCTGCAAGGTACTCGGTGGAGCGGATACGGTACCTGAGGTACGGCTCCTCGACCACCTCCTCGAGGCCGCGGGCGATTGCCTCCAGATCGTAGCCCGCCAGGCCACCGTAGGTCGGAAACCCCTCGGTGAGGATCAACATGTTCCGGGCCGCCTCGGCCCAGGTGTCGTCGTTCATCGCGAGGAAGCCGCCGATGTTCGAGAGGCCGTCCTTCTTCGCCGACATCGTGCATCCGTCAGCGAGCGAGAACATCTCGCGGGCGATGTCCTTCGGGGTGCGCCTGTTCTGTCCGTGCTCGCGCTGCTTGATGAACCAGGCGTTCTCGGCGAACCTGCAGGCATCCAGGAAGAGCGGCTTGCGGTATCTGTCGCAGAGGGCCCTGACTCCGCGTATGTTGGCCAGCGAGACCGGCTGGCCGCCG
Source organism: Vicinamibacterales bacterium (assembly GCA_041947015.1). Classification (GTDB taxonomy): domain Bacteria; phylum Acidobacteriota; class Vicinamibacteria; order Vicinamibacterales; family Fen-181; genus JBHGBL01. Next base: position 452,405 of record JBHGBL010000001.1, on the reverse strand, counting down.
CCCGAGTTGTTCGTGACCGTGATCATCACGAGCGGCACCTGCGCACCCTTCGCGTCCAGTAGTTTCTCGAGAGCCTCAAGGTCGACGTTGCCCTTGAAGGGGTGGAGCAGGGACGGCACGCGGCCCTCCGGTATGACCAGGTCGGTGGCCTCGGCCCGTTCGTACTCGATGTTGGCGCGCGTCGTGTCGAAGTGGTTGTTGTTCGGGACGATATCGCCGGGCTCGAGCACCGTGTGGAAGAGGATGCGCTCGGCGGCGCGGCCCTGGTGGGTCGGGATGATGTGCTTGAACCCGGTCAGATCGCGCACGACCGACTCGAACCGGTAGAACGACCTGCTGCCGGCGTAGGACTCGTCGGCCTGCATCATCGCGGCCCACTGGGCCGCCGACATGGCGCCCGTGCCCGAATCTGTGAGAAGGTCGATGAGCACGTCCTCCGCACGCAGGCGGAACACGTTGTAGCCGGCCGAACGCAGGGCTTCCTCGCGATCGCTTCGCCGGGTGAACTTGATGGCCTCGACCGACTTTATGCGGAATGGCTCGATAATCGTGCGCGAGTGCATCGTGTGCTCCGGGGACGAGGACGGCTCGGCAAGCCGTCACTCTACGTCCCCGGAAGCAAGGCCGTCAAGCTGTCGGCCTTCGCCGACGACCCCATGTCGATCATCGTCGGGAGCTCCGGATCTACTCCTCCCACGGGAGATCCGGCTTCCCGAAGTGACCGTAGTTGGTCGTTTGCCTGTAGATCGGCCGCAGCAGGTCGAGGCGCTCGATGATCGCTGCCGGCCTGAAGTCGAATCGCGATACGAAGGCCCTCGCCGCGTTCTCGTCGCCGGTCCCGAAAGTGTCCACCTTTATCGACACGGGCCTGGCGACGCCAATCGCGTAGGCCACCTGGACCTCGGCCCGGCGCGCGAGGCCTTCCTTCACGACCTGGCGAGCGACGAACCTGGCAAAGTAGGCGCCGCTGCGGTCCACTTTCGACGGATCCTTGCCACTGAACGCGCCGCCACCGTGGCGGGAGGCTCCCCCGTAGGTATCGACGATGATCTTGCGTCCGGTGACGCCGCAGTCCGCCGAAGGTCCGCCCTGCGTGAAAGCACCGGTCGGGTTCACGAGGACCACGATCGACGGGTCGAACCACGACCCAAGAACGCGCGGCGCGAGCGTTCCCTTCACGTATTCGAGGATCTCCGGCTGCGTCCACCTGGCGTCGTGCTGCGTCGAGACGAGGATGTGCGTTACGGCTGCCGGCCGCCCGTCGTCGTAGAGGACCGATACCTGCGATTTCGCGTCCGGGCGGATGTACGGAAACTTGCCGCTGCGGCGGTCTTCAGCAAGGCCCCGCGTCAGCTTGTGTGCCAGGAAGATAGGGAGGGGCATCAGTTCCGGCGTCTCGTCGGTCGCGTAGCCGAACATCATCCCCTGGTCGCCGGCACCCTGCTCGCCGCTCGCGTTCTTGTCGGCGGTCACTCCCTGGTCGATTTCTGCCGCCTGCTCGCTGATGAACTGGCAAACGCGGAGAGTGTCTGCACAGAACGGCTCGGACGCTAGGGTATAGCCTATCTCCCGCACAGCTTCGCGCGCCACGCGCTCGCGGTCCACGTGCCCCTTCGAGGTGATCTCCCCGGCCAGGACGACGATATCATGCTTGCAGAGGACCTCGCAGGCCACCCGGCTTCGCGGATCTACTCTCAGGTAGGCATCGAGAATCGAGTCGGCTATGTAGTCGCAGACCTTGTCGGGGTGGCCCTCGGAGACGGATTCCGAGGTCAGCGTGTGCGTGACGGCAACCGTTTCCATGTCTCGCTCCCTTTCCGCGTCCAAGCGCGTCTTGAAGTCGGCCGTCCGGGTTCGGCAATGTGCCCGGGAACCGGACGGCCCGCCGAACGGTGATCGTGTCGGTGGATGTCAGGGCCAGGCGGACGCAGGCCGGGAAGAACAGATCGCCAGAAAGACGAAAGGCTCGCCGACCTCGGTCGCGAGCCCCGCGACTTAGATGGTGTTCTTCGCCAGCTGGCGCTGGGGCGCGGCCCATCAAGTCGGTCGTAAAATCACCGCGCGCTTCGAATATGACCCAGAAGAGGTCGCGCTGTCAACAATCGCTCGTCATTCAGTCCCACTATCCGTGTCCAGGCCGACGAGGAGCCGGCCATCTTCCATCACCTTCATGTCGTCGAACCACACGGTGGGGTGCTTGATGAGGCCGTCGAGGTGGCTTGCAACCCGGACCGTGCCGCCCATGGACTTGTTGTCGCCGAACGCAATGTGGATGGTGCCCATCACCTTCTCGTCCTCGAGGATGATCCCCGTGAGGATTGCCCTGTCGTTCGTCCCGATGCCGAACTCGGCCACGGTGCAGGCATCCTTGCCGTGCGGCTCGAGGAGAGCCCGCAGGCGCGCCGCCTCCTCGCCGCCGGTGATCTCTTTGGCGTACCCGCCCTCGACGACGATCCTGATCGGGTCGCGGACCATGCCAACACCGGCCATCGATCCGTCCACCACAACGAGGCCGTGCGATTCGCCCTCCAGGGGAGCGAGGTAGGCTTCACCGGTCGGCAGGTTCCCCCACATCCCTTTCTCCCGGAAGAGGCCGGAACTCGCATGCGCCTGGCGCCCCGCAATCGGCATCGTGACGTCGGTCCCGGCTGGCGCCGTCACCCGGACGACCTTCGTCTTTTCCAGCAGATCGCAGAGCTTGTAGGTGCGGGCGGCGATCCGGTGGTAGTCGGCGTTCATGCACCGGATCATGATCTCCTCGGTGACGCCCGGGAGGGTCGCCACCCTCACGCCGGCCGCGCTCGCGGCGCGCCGGGAATCCGTGTGAGTGAGCGACTTCGACGTCGGGCACAGCACCACGTCGGCGAGCGTCATCATCGTTGCCACCGCACGAGGCGGCTCCTCGCCGTTCGAGCGGCGAGGCACCATCTCGACGAGCAGCACCTCCGGCGTCAAACTCAGCGCGGCCTCGCGCAGCGCGTAGCCGATCACCCTGAGCTTCTCATCGGTCACCACGAGCACGCGTTCGCCCGCTAGGACGCCCATGCAGTCGCGCACTGCCACGAGGGAAGCGGAGAGGAGCTCTTGTGAAATGCTCATCGTTGTCAGCCACCTGAGTTCAGCTATAGCTTCACCGGAGGGCGCCGCTCACCCGGCGCCTAGTGCCGTTGCCGAGACTACGCGCCCTGCGATCTCCGCGGGCGCCGCGCGTTCCATGTCAAATGCGGGTCGCGAGCGCCATGAGCGACTGCTCGACGAGGCCCTTGAACATGGCGACCTTGTAGCCGTTCTGCTCCATCGGCTCGGCGCCCGACACGGCGGCCTGGGCGGCTCTTGCGGCCACCTCCGGCGTCAGCTGCTGGCCGATGAGGGCCTTCTCTGCCCCAGCCGCCCGCCACGGCACGGGCGCTGCACCGCCAAGGACGACCCTTGCGGTCCCCACGACGCCGTCCTTCGAGGTAATGGCGAGCGCGACGCTGGCCAGCGCGAAGTCCCACGATCCGCGCCCGCGCACCTTCCTGTAAGAGCTCCGAAGGCTGGCATCGGGCGGGGGAAGAAGGATCTCGGTGACGATTTCCCCCCTCTCGAGCACGTTTTCCTTCGTGACGCTCCTTTCGGGCAGCAGGAAGAACGACGCGGCAGGAACAGTCCTGAAGCCCGCCGGACCCGTGATGCGGATTCTCGCTCCAAGCGCGACGAGGGCTGGCGCGGTATCGGACGGGTGCACGATGTAGCAGCCGTTTCCGCCGAAGATGCAGTGGTTCTGGCTCTGGCCCTGGACCGCGAAGCACTGGCCGCCGCCCTTCCTCAGGCAATGGAAATCGCCTCGGAAATACCAGCACCTGGGACGCTGGCAGATATTCCCCCCAATCGTCCCCTGGTTGCGCAGCTGCGGACTCGCGACCTCCGAAGCAGCCTGTGCCAGCGCCGTGTAATCCTTCCTGAACGGCTCGTGCGAGGCAATCTCGGATATGGTGGTCAGAGCGCCGACCCGGAAGCCAGCTGCCGTGGCGGTAATCCCGCGGAGCGTCTTGATCCCGGAAAGGCTCACGACCTTGTCAGCCTGGAACACACCGTCTCGCAGGCAGCCGAGCAGGTCGGTGCCGCCGGCGTGGACACGTGCGCCCGGCGAGGCGAGTTGCCGTACGGCCTCGGCCACGCTACCGGCTCGAACATGGGTGAAATTCGGCAACATGGTTCAGCCCCTCTTCTCTCCAGCGAGAAGCTGGCAGATGCGCGACGGGGTGATCGGCGAGTCGGTTGCTCGCACCCGTATCGCATCGTAGATTGCGTTGGCAACCGCCGAGGCCGCCGGAATGGTTGCCGGCTCGCCCAGGCCCTTGGCGCCAGTCGAGCAGAAATCGTCGTGCAGGTCGATGGGGACGCAAACCGGGTCCGGCGCGACATCGAGCGCCGTCGGCACCTTGTAGTCGTGGAAGCTCAGATTGACCATCTTGCCGGTCTGGCCGCGGTCCAGGATCCGCTCCTCGGTCAAGGCCAGGCCGACCCCCATGACGACACCGCCGAACGTCTGGTTCTGGTACGTCTTGAGGTTCATCACGCGGCCGCTGTCCTGCGCCGCGACGTAGCGCAGGATCCTCACCTCGCCCGTCCCGGTGTTGACTTCGACCTCTGCGAAATGGGCCCCGAACGGGCGCGTGATCTTGCCCGGAGGATTGTTCTCGCGGTAGCCGACACCGACGATCAGCCCGCGGCGGCGGAGGGCTTGAACCGCACCGATCGCGATCTTCTTCGCTGGCTCCTTCGCCGGTACGATCTCCTGGCCGACCAGCGACAGCTCGCCCACGGGGACCTTCAGTTGCTCGGCCGCCATCTCGAGAAGCTGTCCCTTGGCGTCGAGCGCCGCCGCTCTGATTGCCGGCGACTCGGTCGGGACGGTCTTGCTTCCCCCGCTCGGGCTCGCATACTGGGTCGTCCCCGTATCGGCGTGCTCGATCTTGACACTGTCGAGCGGCACACCCAGTTCCTCGCTCACGATCTGCGCGGCCCAAGTCTTGGTCCCGCACCCTATGTCGCTGGCGCCCATGTTGAGGTTGACACTGCCGTCCGGGAGCAACTTCACGATCACCGTGGCAGGAGGACCACCGGCACCGCCGGACCACAGCCCGGCCGCGACACCCGCGCCGCGTCTGATTACCCCTTCGTTCGGATGTTTGCGCGCCTCGGCCCAGCCGAAAACCTTCGCCCCCTCAATCAGGCATTCCTTCAGGCCCGTCGTGGAGTAGGGCTGATTGTTGTTGTTCTGGCTGACGAGGGGCACGTTCTTCAGGCGGAATTCGACCGGGTCCATTCCGATCGCCTCCGCCATAACGTCCATCATCTGCTCGACCGCCCAGTTGCCCTGGGGCATGCCGGGCGCACGGAACGCCCGCGCCGGGCCCGCATTGACGAAGTAGTCGGTCGCCTCGGTCCGCACGTTCGGGCAGAGCCACAGATCGCGGGCCTGGAAATCCACCGATCCGACGCCGCCGGCCGCGTAGGCCCCGCCGGTGCCGGTGATGCGCATCTGGATTGCGGTGAGGGTCCCGTCCTTCTTCGCGCCCATCTTGATCGTCATCGTGTCGGGTGGGCGGTTTCCGACCGACAGCAGGCTCTGCTCTCGCGTGAGGAAGAGCTTCACGGGTCTCCCAGTCGACCTGGCAAGTAGTGCCGCGATGATGTGGTACTTGCTCGTGGAGAGCTTGCTCCCGAACCCGCCGCCCATGTAGGGCCCGATCACCCTCACGTTGGCGGCCGGCATCTTGAGCAGCTGCGCCACTCCGCTCTGCGTCGCGTAGACTCCCTGCGTCGAGTCCCAGATAGTCAACCGAGGCCCATCCCACTTCGCCACGCAGCCGTGGACCTCCATCGGGACGTGGATCTCGCAGGCCGTCCTGAACGTCATCTCTTTCACGACGTCGGCCGCAGCGAAACCCTCCTGGACGTTCCCGCGCTCGTAGACCTGTGTGTCTCCGACACGGTTGCTCGTACCGTGCATGAAAGGCGGGCCAGCCTTCGCGGCGTCCTCGTCGGTAGACACCGATGGCAGGACTTCGTACTCGACCTTGATGGCCTTGACTGCGTCCCAGGCCTGGTACGGGGTCTCGGCGGCAACCGCCGCGACCTCTTCCCCCTCGAAGCGGCAGTGGTCGTCGAAGATGCGGCTGGTCGGGCGATACCATGGGATATCGGCCCCCGGGGAAGAACGGCTTATGACCGCGCGCACGCCGGGCATCTTCTCTGCCGCACTCGTGTCGATGCTCTTCACCCGGGCGTGTGCGTGCGGGCAGTGGAGGATGGCTGCGTGGAGCATGTCAGGGAGCACCACGTCCGAGGCAAACTGGGCCGTTCCGCTCACCCGCTCGTAGGCGTCCACCCGCTGAACCGGCTTGCCGACCACCTTCGTCTCGGTCCACGGCTTCGGCTGGGGCTTCGGCGACTCCGGCTGCGGCGGTACGGGGCGGTCGAGGTAGTAGAGATGATCGGGGTTCATGCGCTCGTCCCTCCCTGCTTCTTCAGCTCGGCGGCCTGTCGAGCAGCCTTGAAGATGAACGCGTACGTCCCGCACCGGCAGATGTTGCCTGAGACGCCGCGCCGAATCTCATCCGGCGACGGCGACGGGTTCTCGCGCAGCAGGCCCTCGACGGCCATGATCTGCCCCGGCGTACAGTAGCCGCATTGGAAGGCGTCCTGCTCGGCGAACGCCTTCTGGACCGGCCCGAGCTCCTCGCCCCGCATCAGGCCCTCGAGCGTCGTCACCTCGTGTCCTTCCGCCTCTACCGCCAGCGTCAGGCACGCGTAGCGGGCTTTTCCGTCCATGAGGACCGTGCACGCCCCGCATTCGCCCCGCTCGCAGCCCACCTTCGTGCCGGTCAGCTGCAGCCGCTCGCGGATTACGAAGAGCAACGTCCACCGCGGTTCCACGAGCAAACGGTGCTCCCTGCCGTTGATGCGCAGGGTGATTTGCGTCATCTCCGGCGGTTTCGACTCGAGAACCTGTGGCCGCGCCTCGGTCGTTGCCACTGCGGCAGCGGCGACCGCGCCAGTCCCGATAGAGGCGATGAAGCCCCGGCGGCTCAAGCCGTGGCCGCACTGACAGGCTTTGTCGTCGCGTTCTTCATCCATGAGCAACCTCCGGCGGTGTGATCGAAGGCAAGGCCGAGCGAGTCGGCGGGTACTCAACCAGTCCAAGGGCTGGAGGTGGATTATATCCCGATACCGTCCCGGCCCATTGCCAGACCGGACGGCCCTGGACGGGACGACCGATTCCACAGAACACAGGGTTGTGCTGCGTGGCCTCCCGGGCGAATTCGGTCAGCGCGCTGGGACGATCCTCCCGCGGCACTCCCCGAAGCCGATTCGACGGAACCCGGCTCGTTCGCACCACCCGCGCAGGATCACTTCGTCACCATCCTCCAGGAAGAGTCTTTTCTCGCCTCCCGGGAGACTGACCGGCTTCGTTCCGCCTTCGGTGAGTTCCAGCAGGCAGCCCCTCTGGTCGGGTTCGGGACCCGAGACCGTTCCGCTCGCCAGCAGGTCGCCCGGCCGCAGGTTGCATCCGTTGCTGGCGTGATGCGACAGCATCTGCGCGGGTGTCCAGTACATGTGACGCAGGTTCCCTAGACTCAAGCGGGCAGGTTCCCTTTCGGCCCGCCTCGTCGAGTCAGTCGAGACGAGCACCTCGAGGTGGATGTCGAAAGCGCCTCGTTCCTGGTCCCGAACAGATCGGAGGTAAGGAAGCGGCAACGGGTCGCCAGGTGCGCGCCGGGCAGGCGCCACCCGGAACGGCTCGAGCGCCTCCAGCGTGACGATCCACGGCGAGATGCTTGTTGCGAAGCTCTTGGCGAGGAACGGCCCCAGGGGCTGGTACTCCCACGTCTGGATGTCGCGAGCCGACCAGTCGTTCACGAGGCACAGGCCGAAGATGTGGTCTTCGGCCTCAGCGATTGGGATCGGCTCGCCGAGCTCGTTGCCGGGACCCACGAACCAGCCCACTTCGAGCTCGTAGTCGAGGCGCCGCGATGGAACGAACTCCGGGACGCCCGTCTTTTCGTTCCGCACCTGCCCTCGCGGGCGCACGACGTCGTTTCCGCTGGCCAGAACGGACGACGCACGGCCGTGGTACCCGATGGGGACGTGCTTGTAGTTGGGGAGCAGCGGGTTGTCGGGCCTGAAGAGTCTGCCGACGTTGGCGGCGTGAAAGATCGATGCGTAGAAGTCTGTGTAGTCGCCAATCGAGGCCGGCACGAGCAGCTCCGCTTCGGATAGCGGCACCAGGCAGGTCCGCACCCTGGCACGCTCCTCCTCGCGCGCCCCGCCGTCTTCGCGGAGCAGCTCCACGAGCCTCCGCCTCAGCGCCAGGCGGTTGACGCGCCCGAGCGCCATGAGCGCGTTCAACGAGGTTCCGGCGCAAGCCGCCGCCGCTTCGGCCGCGGCTCCTCGCAGCAACCCTTCGGCGGCGCTACGCGCCAGGTCCAGCACCTGGTTGCCGACCGCCACGCCGGGCCTTGGTCCGCGCGAGTCGGTCCGAACGTCAAAGACGCCAAAGGGCAGGTTCTGGATCGGGAAATCTGCTGATTCGAGGTTGGCCGAAAGCACCCAGCTTCGAAGCGACACGTCAGTGGTGAGGTCCATCGTCACGCAATGAGGGTACGAGGGCCGGTGCGAGGACTGGACAAGAGCAGGAACGACACGCACGTCGTCCTGCCCTGCAAAGTCAGTCCTGTTCTGCGGCAGCCTCCGGCAAAAGGCCAAGCTCCGACAGTTCTTCGATGGGCTGGGAGAAGGAACACGAGCCGCACGCGATGGCAAACGAGTGCCGCACCGCGGCGAAGTCAGCGCGAGTGACGCGCGCGCCGCGCCACTCTACGCCGTCCTCACGGAACTCGAAGGCGCTCATCGAGCGTTCCTCCAGGACTTTCTCCACCTGCTCCGTGCTGATGCCGCAGATGTATGCGAACGACGCGGCCAGCAGCAAATTCAGGAACCCGTGCATGAGGACCTTCGCGGCAGAAGGGTCGTCCGAGAGCCGCCTCTCCGCCCGCAGGGCATGATGGAGACCCGCGGTCGCCTTGAAGCCGACCCTGCGCCGTGCGCAGGCCGATACGAACCGCGCGAGGTCCGACGCCGGCGGGAACATCTCGGGTGTGACGCCCCCCGTGCGCACCTTGACACGCAACCCAGCGTCGGCAGCTGCGGCAATCCATGCCTCGGGATCCGTCGCCGATGGCACCTCGGCGTACACCTCCAGCGGTTCCGAGGCCAGATCCGCTGCCGGCTCGAGCTCCTGACGGCTCAGCACCTTGAGTTCGATTGCTTCGATGACAGCAGGTCGGGCCGACTCGCCGTGCCGCCGGTTGAAATCGAGGACAACCCGCCCGTCGCTTTCGGACCCGCGGCCGCCTATGGCGCTTATTCGCCAAGGGCCGCTGTCACTGTGCTCCGGCGGCAGCGAGGCCAGCGCCCGCTCGAACTCGGCGAGGCGCGCGACGGGTACGATGAACCGGTTCAGCATCCATGCGTGTCCGCCGCGGCGGTGGTCGGAGTACCGCTCCACCGCCGCCTGCATGGAGAGCTGGGAGGGGGGGAACAACCCGGCGTAGTCCACGAGGCGCGAGAACAACGGTCGCAGCGCGAGCATCGCCAGTCACTCCACCCACGACGTCTGGTAGCCAGGGTCCTCGATCTCGAGCGCCTGCCGGCTCACCTTGAGCGTGTGAAACGTGTCGACCATGACGGCCAGTTCGTTCGTGCGCTTCTGGCTGAGCGATGCTTCGGTGCGCCCCGGGTGCGGCCCGTGGGGCAAGCCGTCTGGGTGGAGCGTCAACGAGCCGTACTCGATCCCCTTGCGGCTCATGAACTCATCACTCGCGTAGTAGAGCACTTCGTCCGACATCACATTCGAATGGTTGTAGGGGACCGGTACTGCCTCCGGGTCGAAGTCGTACGGCCTCGGGCAGAACGAGCAGACCACGAAATTGTCCCCTTCGAACGTCTGGTGGACCGGCGGCGGCAGGTGGATGCGGCCTACCTTCGGCTCGAAGTCCCCGATGTTGAACGCCCACGGGTAATAGAAGCCATCCCATCCCACGACGTCGAAGGGGTGGTGATCGAGAACCAGCCTCGTCAGGGAGTTGCCCTTCTTGACCACCGTCGGAAAGCTGCCCTTCTCGTCGCGCGGCTGCAGCAACTCTGGCCGGCGGATGTCCCGCTCCGAGTAGGGTGCGCCCTCCACGAGCTGCCCATGCTCGTTCCGGTACCGCTTCGGCGTCCTGATGTAGCCGGCGCTTTCCATCACGAGCAGCCTGAGAGGGTTCGAGAAGCGCAGCCGGTACATGATGCCGCGCGGCACCACCAGGTAGTCGCCGCGCCTGAACGACAGCTCTCCCAAAGCGGACTCGAGAACGCCGTCGCCTTCGCTGACGTACACCAGCTCGTCGCCTTGCGCGTTCCTGTAATAGAAGTCGTCCTCGCGCTCGGCACGCACCATCGATATCGCGATGTCATTGTTGAAGAGGAGGGGGGCCCGGTCGAGCGTCGGGCTCGGCCCGGAGCGCAGGCCCGCCGTCCTGAAGTGCCTGTGCCGCAGGGCGGTATCCGGATCCGCCTCCCACTCGACCACCTTGAGCAGCTCGACAGAGAGGACCCTCGTCGGGTGGTGGATGTGATAGAGGAGCGACGAGGGCCCGCTAAAGCCCTTGTTGCCCACGAGCTCCTCGGCGTAAAGCTTGCCGTCCTCCTGCCGGAAAACGGTGTGGCGCTTGCGCGGGACCTCGCCCAACCGATGGTAGATTGGCATCAGAGGTTGCCTCTCAGCGCCTGCTCGCGCTCGATTGCCTCGAACAGGGCGCGGAAGTTGCCTTTGCCGAAGCCGCGGCTGCCCTTGCGCTGGATGACCTCGAAGAAGAGCGTCGGGCGGTCTTCGACGGGCTTCGTGAAGAGCTGAAGAAGGTAGCCCTCGTCGTCGCGGTCCACCAGTATGCCATGGGACCGCACTTTTTCGATGCCTTCCTCTATCTGACCCACTCGCTCCGGCAGCAGGTCGTAGTAACTGTCAGGGACCCGCAGGAAATCCACCTCGTTCGCGCGCAACGCCGCCACGGTCTTCGCTATGTCGGTCGTCTGGAGCGCGATATGCTGCACGCCCGGCCCCTGGTAGAAGTCCAGGTACTCGTCGATCTGGCTCTTCCTCCTGCCGGCCGCCGGCTCGTTGATCGGGAACTTGATGGCGTGGGAATCGTCCGACATGACGATGCTCATGAGCGCGCTGTACTCGGTGGAGATGTCCTTGTCATCGAAGCTGATGAACCGCTTGAAGCCCAGAACGCGCTCGTAGAAGTCGGCCCATTCGTTCATCCGCCCAAGCTCCACGTTGCCGACGATGTGGTCGATGCGGACGATGCCTGCGTCCCCGCCCTCCACCGGGCGTGCCTCGAAGGATGGCAGGAACGGACCCGAGTAGTCGTCGAGCGAGAGAAACGAGTGGAGCGTGTCGCCGTAGGTGCGGATGGCGGCTCGCCGGGCCGTGCCGTGCGCATCCGAGAAGTCTCGCGGCTCGAATGCCACCTGCGCACCTCGAGCGACGGCCGCCTCGAATGCTCGGTCGACATCGTCCACCTCGAAGGCGATGTCCCGCACCCCGTCACCGTGCTTCTCGATGTGCCTGCTCATTTCGCTACCGGGGCGAAGCGGTGTGCTGAGAACGAACCTCGCCTTCCCCTGCTCCAGGGCGTAGGAGGCACAATCGCGACTGCCGGTCTCGAGCCCCGCATAGGCGACCTGCGAGAACCCGAAGGCGTGACGATAGTAGAATGCGGACTGCCTCGCGTTGCCGACCCAGAACTCGACGTGGTGAATCTGCTTCAGGCAGAGGGGGTTGTCGCTCATCATCCTCTCCGGTACATACCGCTGGGTACCGGCCCGACCCTGATTCCCTGGCCCCTGTGATCGCTATCCTGTGTACGTGCTCCTGCCCTCTCAGCATGATAGCAAGGACTTGAGGTGCGCGCGCCGACTTGGTAACGTTTCTTCTTTCCCCGGGGGTAACTTGACCAAAACGAAGACTTCGTCCAAACCCCGTCGCGCGCGGCTCCTCACCGCAGCGCTCTGGACGCTTGCCTTGGGCATCACGCTGGTTTCAGCAGTCTGGCAGCGGATGACCGGCCCTACCTACCCCGTGACCGGGACGGTCAACTTGGGGGGCGAGCAGGTGCAGTTGAAGCTCGACAGGACCCATGGCGGACCTGGCGACCAGCCTGTAGTCTTGACAGTTCCAGACCTGTTCGTCTCAGGACAGGTGGCGTGGAGGCGCTACCCGACCAACGACGAGTGGCAGACCATCGACCTCGTCCGCAACGGGGACCGCCTCGAGGCAGCCCTGCCTCATCAACCGCCGGCAGGTAAGCTGGAGTACCAGGTCCGGCTGCTTCGCGCCGAAGGACGAACCCGCGAAACCGTCTTCTTTCCTCCGAGGCCGGCCATCACGCGCTTCAAAGGGGACGTGTCGGCGGCAGTCCTGATTCCACACATTCTGGCAATGTTCCTGGGAATGCTGTGGTCTACGAGAGCCGGGCTCGAGGCACTCGCCCGGGGCGAGCGGCAGAAGCGGCTCGCCATTTCGGCTTTCGTCCTCCTGGCGGTCGGCGGCTTCGTGCTCGGCCCGATCGTCCAGAACATGGCATTCGGCGACTGGTGGACGGGCTTCCCATTCGGGTACGACCTCACCGACAACAAGACGCTCATCGCTGGGCTCGCCTGGGTCTGGGCTCTCTGGCGGCTGAAAGGCAGGGAGTCAGCCCGCAGCAGTGTCCTCATCGCTTCGCTCGTCACGCTGGTCGTCTTCGCGATACCCCACAGCGCGTGGGGATCCGAGATCAAGTGGGAGTAGGACGGTCGCCGGTCGACGAGGTCGGTGCGCCGGCACGGACAACCGATGGGGCTCGATCGTATCTACCTCTGGTAGTTCGCCAGGCAGCGAGGGGGCGCCATGCGGCATGGAAGCGTGTTGCGTTTCGTTGCAGTGGCTTTTGTCTTCACGGCGGCTTTCTCAGCCCGGCCGGCCGCCGCCCAGAAGACGTACTCTGCCGAACGCTTCGACGTCGAGATCGGCATGGAACCGGACAGGTCGCTCCACGTGACGGAGACGATTGTCTTCCGCTTCGAGGGCGAGCCGTTCACCCGCGCCTTCAGGACTCTCTCTACTGCCAGGAGCGACGGCATCAGCGGAATCGAGGGCGCGCTCGATGGCCGTCCGCTGCCGCGGGGTCGGCGAGATGGAACGCTGGAAATCGACCGTGAGAATGGCATCGAGGTGACGTGGCGGTTCCCGCCTACCGTCGCGCGATCGCGTACCCTGAAGCTCTCCTATCACGTGGCGGGTGCAGTGACGGACGAACCGGGCGGAGACGAGCTCTACTGGACGCCTCTCCCGACCAGGCACGACTATCCGATCCGAGCGTCCACGATTCGCCTCCGCCTGCCGGCCGGCGCCCGCCTCGCCTCGCCCCCTCAGGCTCGGCGAGGCAAGACCGGGTGGCAGCCTGCTCCCGCATTGGTCGAGGACGGCGTTGTGACGATCGACGCCGGCTTCCTCGAACCCGATGCATCCCTCGTTGCACGCATCGCCTTCGAGCCCGGCACCTTCAGCGCCGCCCCGCCCCGGTGGCAGGCGAAGCAGCGACTCAACAGGCGATACCTGCCGGTCTTCCTGACGATCGGGCTGGTGGTAGTTGCCGCCGGGATCGGGGGGGTCTTCGTGCTGAGGCACGCCCACGCCTACGAGGGCTGCGCTGGAGATCGCGACGAGCGCAGTGTACCACCTGACGAGATGCCACCCGCTTTGGCTGGCACGCTCGTCCGGAGCGGCGCGCGCCCGGCTTGGCCGCAGGCTTTCGCGGCGCTCGTCGACATGGCCCGCCGCGGCGTGGTTTCGATCGATGAGGGCCAGGCCGGCCGCTTTCGCGGCCGCCAGTTTTTCATCCGGTCGGGTCACCGCCCTGCCTCGCTCCGGCCGCACGAGGAGCATCTGCTGGAAGCGATCTTCAAGCACGGCGAGGGCTGGCAGGACAGCGTCCCCGCGGCCGACGCCGCGCGCCGGGTGCAGAAGGAGTGGAAAAGGTTCCGCGCCGCCATCGACCAGGAGATGCGGGCGGAAGGCCTGATCGATGCCGGCCGCGTTGCGGCCGGCCGCCTGATTCGCAACGCAGCGATAGTGTTGATCGTGGCGGGCGGCCTAGGCTTTGTCGCAGCCGTGCTGCTGTCTCCAGCCTTCGGCGACACGACCCTGATGCTCCCGGCCGCGCTCGACATCACCGGCGTCATCTGGCTCATCACCGCGGCCACCTTCCCGCGCCTCTCCGACTCTGGAGCGATGCGGGCGGGCAGGTGGCGCGGGTTCATCCGCTTCCTGAGGGGTACGGCAAAAGGCGGGAACGGGGTGGCCGACGCGCTCGTTTTCGATCGTTACCTGCCGTACGCCGCTGCCTTCGGGCTGGGCTCAAGATGGGCGAAGTTCTTCGGGGGGCTTGAAAGACCGGTTCCCGTCCCGCCGTGGTTCCGGGCGTTCGCCGCGGCGCCTGACGGAGGGGCGAAGGCGTTCAGCGCCTTCATCGCGTACGGTTCGGCCTCATCCGGGTCGCACGGAACTGGCGCCGCAGGCGGTTCCGCCGGCGCGGGCGGCGGCGGAGCAAGCGGAGCGAGCTGACGTCACGGACGAAGGACTGAGGGCGAAGGGCTGAGGACTGATGTCGTTCAGACGCCGACTCCGGCAAACAGGTCGTCCAGCGGGCGCGAGGGCAGGGGCGGACCGGACGCCTGCCGGAACATCTCGACCGAGAGCCTGGCCGTCATGTCGGGGTGGCTGAGGAACACCCGGTTGACGCTGAGATTCTGCGTCCTGTGGCACCTCAGCGCCTCGAGCTTCGACCCGGCCCAGGCGGTGACATCGAGAACGAAGTCCACGCCGGGCGTGCGACTGAGATCGGCTCGCTCGGATACCAGCGTCCACGGTGGAACCGGCGGCGGCCACAATACCCTCGGCACACTCCACTCGCGACCGTCCTCGGGGAACCACCTTGGATCCGCCGCGGCTGCGACGGCGTCCGTCGCGAACGCGCTGATGGCAACGTGGTCGGGGTGACCGTTGCCGCCTTGGGGGTCAAAGGTCAGGACCACCTGCGGCCGCAGCCTGCGGATGGCTCGCACGAGATCCCGCCGGATTCCCACAACCGGGGCCGCAGCAAGCTGCCTGTCCTGGTATCCGAGCACGGTGACGTCGGTCAGGCCGATGACCTGCGCTGCAGCGCGCAGCTCCCGTTCCCGGACGTGCCCGAGCTCTTCTTTCGAGCACACCGGCGGATCTCCGGTCCTGCCAGACTGACCGCGGGTCGCAGTCACGATGCCGAGCCTCACGCCTTCCCTGGCGTAGCGGGCGAGCGAACCTGCCGCGAGGAACGTCTCGTCGTCCGGGTGCGCGAAGAGGCAGAGCAGAGTCGGTCCCACATTCATCTCGAGGAGTGCTTCACCGGACAAGGGGATCGGGACCGTCGTCGCGCGTCTCCGGCCACAGCCGGAACGTCTCGAGGACCGATCCGCCTATGAACTCGCGCAGGATCGAGTTATCGGGGACCGGATCGGGTGGCGCGGAGCGGAACCATTGCAGGAACGACAGGAGCCTGTTCGCTTCGAGGTACTCGGGCCTGCCGGGCCGGACCTGGAGCAGGAGCGGCTCGGCGAACGGGCGCAGGATCGCGAGTTCGTGCACCAGGGCGGAGTTGAATATCGCGTCGCTCATCTCCTGGAACGGGAAGATGAGCTGCCGCTCGCTGCGCGTAACCGCTTCCCAGCGCTGCAAGGTGTCGGCGGCGGTGTAGCCGCGTGTGGCGGCATCGCGGACCAGCCGGCGGATCAGGCGGCTGTCAGTGGTGCTGACCCGGTTGTGCCTGTCCAGGTTGAGCTGCGTCAGCGCCGAAACGTACAGCCGATAGAGACGGTCGGCGGGCAGGCCGGGCACCAGCGCGGGGTTCAGTCCGTGGATCCCCTCCACGATGATCACGTCGTCTTTGCCGAGCATGACGTTCGGGCCGGTCTCGCGCAGTCCGGTCTTGAAGTTGTAATGCGGGATGGCGACGGGCCGGCCAGCTATCAACGCGAGCAGCTGCTCGTTGAAAAGGCCGATGTCGAGGGCCAGCAGGCACTCGTAATCGAGCTGTCCCGACTGGTCCCTCGGGGTCTTGTGGCGTTCCACGAAGTAATCGTCCAAGCACACAGGGAACGGCCGGACGCCTTGAGCCAGGAGCTGAACGGCGAGCCGCTTCGAGAAGGTGGTCTTCCCCGAGGACGAGGGCCCGGCAATGAGGACGACGCGGACGCGGTCCCTTTGCCGCGCGATCTCGGCCGCGATGCTTGCGATGCGGCTTTCGTGAAGGGCCTCGGCAACCAGCGACACTTCCGGTAACCGGCCGGCTGCAATCGCGTCGTTCAACGCGCCTGCGCTGCGGATGCCGAGCCGGTCCAGCCAATCCCCGGCCTCCTCGAAGACGCTGAACAGCCTCGGGTATGGAGTGACATCGCCGATCCGGCCGGGACGATTCTGGTGCGGGAACTGGAGCATGAACCCGGGAGGGAACGCATGGAGCGCGAAGTGCTTCAGGCAGCCGGCCGACGGAACCATGTAGCCTTGAAAGTAGTCCTGGCGCCCGCGGAGGCCGTAAAGGCGCACGGTACCCTTCTCGCGGTGGCTCAACAGACGCACGGTGTCGGTCTCGCCCCGCTCGGTGAAGATTGCGATGGCCTGCGCGACCGGCACCGTTTCCTTGGAGATTGGCTCATCGGCGGCGACGATCTCGCGCATGCGCGCCTCGATCAGCTCGAGCTCAGCCTGCGAGAACGGCTGTCGGCCGCGCACCTGGCAGTAGTAACCGCCGAGCGTCGGGGCGGCGTGCTGGATGAGAAGCACAGCCTCCGGGAAGATCTCCCCGGCCGCGGTCAGGAGCAGGAAAGACAACGACCGCCTGTAGATGTGCAGGCCGGCCGACTCGCTGGCGAAGACGGGAACCGCCTCGCAGTCCACATCGAGCGGGGTGGTGAGCTCCCGCAGCCGGCCGTTGACGATCGCCGCCACCGCACCGACCTGGTCGTTGCCGTGCGGCGCCCGGGGCTGCGCCACCTTGAAGACTTCTCCGATCGACGTGCCCGGCGGGGCCTCGAACGTGCGTCGGTCGGGCAACGACACCCGAACGAAGCTGCGGAGCCCGGTGAACCTGACTTTCGGTGTCTCGTCGGACATGATCACGGACGCATCTCGCATGTCGTATGTCGCAGGCAGCCCGTCAGGTGTCAGCGACGCATGTCGTGAGCGGGTGAGCCGGCTGTCACCTGCCCTCAGGAGACGATGCAGCGCGGAGCGCCGACAGAAGCTTGCCATTGATACCGCCGAACCCGCCGTTCGACATCAACACGATGGCGTCGCCCTCCTGGCGCTCGGCGACCAGGGCGTCGACGATGGCGTCCACTCCAGAAAAGCTGCGCGCACGCCTGCCGCAGCGCCGCAGATCGGAGACGACCGAGTCGGTCGAAAGCCGCTCCGACTCGGCGAGCTTGGTCCTGTAGACCGGCGCAATCAGCACGTCGTCTGCTTCCGAGAAGGCCGCCACGAACTGCTCATGGAACACTTTCCGGCAAGCGGTTGCGGACCTCGGCTCGAACACCGCCCTGAGGCGCGCGCCGGGCCGGGCCTGGCGCAGCGCCCGCAGCGTCTCGGCCACGGCGGTAGGGTGATGGGCGAAGTCGTCGAACACCGTCACCCCGCCGATTTCTCCGAGAATCTCGAGCCTTCGTTTCACGCCTCGGAACCGACGGAACGCCTCGCCGACGGCGTGCGAGTCGATCCCCACGGCAGAAGCGACAGCGGTTGCAGCGAGCGCGTTCTTCACGTTGTGCGCGCCAAGGACAGGCATGTAGAACGAGCCGAACGTCCTGCCTCGGTGACGGACCGTGAAGCGGGTTCCGGAACGCTCGAACGCTGTGGCCGTTCCCTGCCAGTCGGCGCTCTCCCCGAGGCCGAACGTCTCCACCCTGCACCGCGCGCCATCCGCGAGCGCCATCGCTTCGTCGCTGTCAGAGCCCAGCAGGAGCAGCCCGCGCTCCGGTATCAGGTTTACCAGCCTCCGGAACGACAGTCTCACGGCGTCGAGATCCTCGTAGATGTCGGCGTGGTCGAACTCGACGTTGCCAACAACTGCTATATCGGGCAGGTACTTCAGGAACTTCGCGGTCTTGTCGAAGAACGCGCTGTCGTACTCGTCGCCTTCGATCACGAAATCGCGCCCGCCGCCGACCCTGTAGCTCGACCCGCTCGTCCCGAAGTTCAGCGCCACGCCCCCAGCCAGTACGCTCGGATCGGCCCCCGCCGAGGTCAGCAGCCACCCTGTCATGGCTGTCGTCGTCGTCTTGCCGTGTGTCCCTGCTATCACGATGGACCGCGCGCCCCAGAGGAAGTGGTCCCTGATCGCCTCCGGAAGGGAGCAATAACGAATCTTCCGATCGAGCACGGCCTCGAGTTCAGGGTTGCCGCGCGAGATGGCGTTGCCGATGATGACCAGTCCGATCTCCTGCGTGACATGGTCGGCGCTGTAGCCAGGCAAGATCTCGATCCCCTCGGCCTCGAGGAAATCGCTCATCGGCGGATAGATGCCTTCGTCAGAGCCGCGAACCCTCATGCCGCGCTGCTTGAGCAGCGCCGCAAGCGTGGCCATCGCCGTGCCGCAGATACCGATGAAGTGGACGTAGGTCATCCCGCTCCTCAGTCCTCTCTTCTCGTTGTCGTCTACCGCCAGGCCGCGATCGCCTCCGCCACCGCAAGGTGCTCCTCGCACCCGACGACGGTCCGAAGCGCTGCCTCTGAGGGCGGGCGCCACGCAGGGTTGAGAGGGAACACCGGGGCAGCCATGAAGCGCTCGGCCGCCATGCGGTGCCGCACCAGACCGTCATCGATCGTTCCGAACCCGATTTCGCCGGATTCCACCGCCCTCACAAGGGCCTCCAGTGCGGCCGCCTGGCGATCGTGATCGGGCTCGCAAATCAGAACGAGATCGCACCCGGCGGCAACCGCGGCCACCGTCGCCTTTTCGACAGTGTACCTTGTTGCGCACCCCTTCATGCAGAGGTCGTCGGTGACAACCAGCCCGTCGAACCCGAACTTTCCGCGAAGCTCGCCGCCGACGGTCGCCTTCGATAGCGGCGCCGGAAGGTCCTCGTCGAGTGCCGGCACCAGCAGGTGCCCCACCATCACGGAGGCCACGCCGGCCTCTATGGCCGCGCGAAACGGAACGTACTCGACCGCCGCCAGCCGCTCGGGCGGATGCTCGACGAGCGGTAGATCGAGGTGTGAATCGACCGACGTGTCTCCATGCCCGGGGAAGTGCTTGCCGCAGGCCGCGACGCCCAGTGCCTGCAACTCCCGCAGGACAGCCGCGCCGAGACGCGCCACCGTGTCCGGCGAATCGCCGAGGGACCGATCGCCGATAACCGGGTTGGTCGGGTTGGTGTTGACGTCGAGGACTGGCGCGAAGTCGATCGAGATGCCGACGGCGGCAAGTTCGCGAGCTAGCGCGGAGCCGAAACGCCGGGCGAGCGCCTCGTCGGCGCTGCGGCCGAGGACCGCCATCGGCGGCCACTCCGTGAACGGCGACCGGAGGCGCGCGACGCGGCCGCCCTCTTGGTCGACCCCGATCCACGGCGTCCGGTCGCGGGAGATCTGCCGCAGATCGTGGACGAGCTCGGCCACCTGCGCAGGGGCGACGACGTTGCGACTGAAGAGGATGTAGCCGCCGATGTCGAATTCGCGCGCGAGGCTCCTGACCTCAGGCGGCACGGTGACCCCGTCGAAGCCGATCATGACGAACCGGCCCAGGCTGCGAGCGGTGTTCATTTTCCCTCCTGCGCCGGCGGCGGCCGCTCCGGCGTCGGACATTATAATGGCCGGGTGATGCTGAGAGCCTCGGCACCGACGCGCATCGACCTCGCCGGCGGCACGATTGACATCTGGCCGCTCTACCTCTTTCACGACGGCGCGCAGACCCTCAACGCCGCCATCAGCCTCCGCGCCCACGCGAGCCTCGCGAAGCGGGACGACGACCGGGTGGTCGTCGAGTCGGTGGACACGGGAGCGAGGATCGACGTCGGCCACTGGACCGAACTCGAGGGCAGCGAGGGCCTCGCGCTCGTTGCCCGGCTCCTCCGCCATTTCAGGCCGACTGGCATCGACGTTACGACGCGCTGCGAGTCGCCGGCGGGCGCCGGCATAGCGGGCTCGTCAGCTCTCAACATCGCTCTGACCGCCGCTCTCGGCAGGTGGACCGGCTTCGAACCCGATCACGACAAGCTGCTGCAGATCGCGTTGAACGTCGAGGCGCAGGCCATCGGAGTGCCGACAGGGGCGCAGGACTACAGGCCGGCGCTCTACGGCGGCGTTGCCGCAGTCGAGTTGCGGGTCGACGGCGTCAGGCGCGTCACGATCGACGTCGACCCGGCCGAACTCGAACGCAGGATCGTGCTCGCCTACACGGGCGCGCCCCGCGACTCCGGGACGAACAACTGGGACATCACCAGGCGGCACATCGACGGCGACAAGCTCGTCTTCGACTGCTTCGAGCGGATACGGGACACGGCGCAGAGGATGCGCAAGGCGCTCGACGGCGAAGACTGGGACGAGGTCGGCTGCCAGGTGGCTGCCGAGTGGGAGAACAGGAAGCGGCTCGCTCCCGGAGTCACGACGCCACTGATCGAAACCATGATCAACCGCGCGGCCGGCGCGGGCGCAATCGGGTCGAAGGTGTGCGGGGCGGGCGGCGGAGGCTGCCTGTTCTGCTGGTGCAGGCCCTCGGACGTGCCAGCCGTCCGTAAGGCCCTCGCCGACGCCGGCGCGCGCCTCCTTGACTTCAGGATCGAGCGGCAAGGACTGGTGCTTGAGTAACGACGAGATCGCGCGAATACTCCTCGAGATCGCCGACCTGCTGGAGCTCAGGGGCGAGAACGTCTTCAAGGTGCGCGCCTACCGCTCCGCGGGAGAACTGGTCGCAACCTATCCAGAACCCCTCGCCAAGATGGATGTGCGGGCACTTCGCGCGCTGCCAGGGGTCGGCAAGGACCTGTCAGCGAGGATTCGCGAGATGGTCGAGACCGGCGCGTGCGCCTACCACGCCGAGCTTTCGTCCGAGTTTCCCACGACACTCCTGCCGCTGCTTCGCTTGCAGGGCGTAGGCGCCCGCACGGCCGCGCTGCTCTACCGGGCGCTCGGCATCCGTTCGCTCGAAGACCTCGAGGCCGCGGCTCTGGCCGGGCGCCTGCGCGCGGTTCGGGGTTTCGGCTCCCGCAAGGAAGCGCAGATTCTCAGGGCGCTCGAGGAGATCAAGCTGCACCAGGGCAGGACGCTGCTCGCCGAGGCCGAACAGTCTGCTGCGGCAATCGTCGCGGCGCTCTCCGTTCGAGCACCGGGCGTCGAGCTGTTGACGGCCGGAAGCGCGCGGCGCGGCGCCGAGACCTGCGGCGACCTCGACCTGCTCGCCATCGGCGGGGGCGCAGGCGTCATGGAGGCCTTCACGTCGCTTCCGTGGGCCGAGCGCATCCTCGGCAGGGGTGAGACGAAGTCGAGCATTCGTCTGGCCAACGGCATGCAGGCAGACCTGCGCCTCGTGCCACCGGAGAGTCGGGGCGCAGCGCTCCAATACTTCACGGGATCGAAGGCGCACAACATCGCGCTCAGGGACCGCGCGCTCGCCCGCGGGCTCACCCTGAACGAGTACGGGCTGTACCGCCTCGACGACGACGCGCAAATTGCCGGCGCCGACGAACGCGAACTGTACGAGCGGCTGGGTCTCGCATGGATCCCGCCGGAGCTGCGCGAAAATCGAGGCGAGATAGAAGCGGCGGAAGCCCGCCTGCTGCCACGATTGATCGAACGCGAGGATCTCGCCGGCGATCTCCACAGCCATACCGTGTCTTCCGACGGCCGCAACGACCTGCAGGAGATGGCAGTTGCCGCTCGGGCTGCCGGCCTCAGCTACCTCGCCATCACGGATCACAGCAAGTCGCTGGCGATGGCGCGCGGCCTCGACGAGCGCGCAGTCAGCGAGCAGACCCGGCGCATACGCGAACTCAACGCGCGGCTGGACGGCATCACGCTGCTGGCAGGGATCGAGTGCGACATCCTGCCTGACGGGTCGCTCGATCTCGCCGAATCCTGCCTCGCCGAACTCGACATCGTCGTCGCTTCGATCCACTCGGCCTTCAGCCTGGATGAGATCCAGATGACCGAGCGGATGCTGCGCGCGATCGAATCGCCGGTCGTTCACGTGATCGGCCACCCTACGGGGCGCCTCCTTTTGAGGCGCGAGGGCTACGCGGTGAGGCTCGACCAGGTTCTGGCTCACGCCGCCGCCCACGGCGTCGCCCTCGAGATCAACGGCCAGGCGGACCGGCGCGATCTGAACGAGATGGCCGCACGACGGGCACGCGACCGCGGCGTGAAGCTCGTGGTGTCGAGCGACGCGCACAGCACCAACTCCCTCTCGCTCGTCCGCTGGGGCGTTCTCACAGCGCGAAGGGCGTGGCTCGAGCCCAAGGACGTGCTCAATACGCTCGCGCTACCCGAACTGATGGGCAGGCTGAGGAAGCGATGAGTCCTTGCCTCTCGCTGCTCCAGGCCGAGGTTTTCCGGCTGCTATCATGTCGAACCGCGGCCTGCAGCAGGCCAGAAGGCGCACTGTGGTGAGCGTCCGAAGGAGAAACGGATGGCCGACCTCTCGTCGCAATCGCCGCTCGTCGAGATGTTCCGACGCGGTGAGGTTCCAGACGATGTCCGAATGATGGCGGCAAAGGGGGCGCTCGCGCCACGGGCCAGCGAGCAGCTCGCGCTCCTCGTCATCCTCGCTACGGATCGCGACGCCGCGATCAGGCAGGAGGCTGAGAAGACGATCGAGAAGCTGCCGCCGGCCGCCGTGGCTGCATTCCTCGCTCGAAGCGACGCCGGGCAGGAAGTGAGAGCCTTCTTCAAGGCGAAGGGAATCGAGCCTGCCCCGGTTCCGGCCTCTGACACCGCCGCCGGCGAGCCGCTCCTCGAAACTGATGAAGGCGATCCAGGCCCCCCACGGGACGATGAGAACGGCCGGCCCAGGCTGCTTGCCTCGCTGTCGGTCACCGACAGAATCAAGGTCGCGCTTCGAGGCAGGCGAGAAGAACGTGCGATTCTCGTCCGCGACCCGAATCGCCTCGTCGCTTCCGCCGTTCTCAGCAGCCCCAGGCTGACCGACGAGGAAGTGGAGGCGTTTGCGCGGATGTCGAACGTCTCCGAGGACGTTCTCAGGACCATCGGCTCGACGAGAAGATGGAGCAGCAAGCACCAGATCGCCGTGGCCCTCGCGCGAAACCCGAAGGCTCCGCTCGCCGTTTCGCTTCCGCTCGTACCGTTACTGCAGGAGCGTGAAATCAAGCTGATAGCGAATGATCGGAACCTGCCCGAGGGACTGCGACTTCAGGCCCGGAAGTTCATGCTGGCCGGACAGGCGCGCAGACGCTGATCGAAGCGTGGTCGTGGCTGGCCCGCCCCCTCGAGAGCGTTTACGGTCGCAGCCTCTTCCAGGAGCGCTGAGTGCGGCCGCGGACCGGGCCGGCCTCGCGGGCGAGTCGCCTCGCGTGGTCGGCGGTTTCAGGCGGCGCTTCGCTATTCCCTGGGCTTCACGTACTCCTTGTAGTTCTCCCTGGTCAACCGCTCCGTCACCACCGCCCCCGGCGGGCCCAACGGCCGGCCGGGTTCCCCGTTCAGAGTGTAGGTAACCGCGCCGGCATCCCCTACCCGCAGCACGATCGTCTGGTCCGCGTCTATCTCGACGTGGTCATCCGCTCGAAGCAGCCTCTGGTAGGTGCGGCTGCCGTCAATCGTTGCAGACACCCAGCAATTGCGAGTCGCCGTGAGCCCCAGCGCGAGGCCGTGGACCGGTTCCGCCGTTTCTCCAACGGCAGCGGAGGCGGGCGGTGACACATCGCGAGGCTTCAGCGCAGCCGCGGCGCCGCCAGTCGTGCTTTCGGCCTCTGGCGTGGCCGGCGATGTCACGACAGCTGGCAAAGGACCGATCTCCGATGGAGTCCCGGCGGGTAGGCGCAGCAGAAGGAACCAGGCGGCAAAGGCGATTGCCGTCAGGGCGAGACCGGCCAGCGCGAGCGACTTCGCCCGGCGGCCGGCCGGCGATTCTTCCACCCGTTCTTCCTTCACGCGGTGGCCCCCGGTGCCTGCTCCGTCCGCCTGGCGCTCGAACCGTTCCACGAAGAGGCGTACCGCCCGCTCGGGGTCCAGGCCCACCTCGTTTGCGTACGCGCGAACGAAAGCGCGTGTGAAGATGCCGCCGGGAAGCCTCCTGACGTCGTTGCGCTCGAGCGCCTCGAGTGTCTGGAGGGAGATCTTGGTCCGATCCGCGATCGCCCGCAGCGAGACACCCCGAGAAAGCCGGGCCTCCTTGAGGTAGGCCCCAAAGTCCTTCGGGGCTTCATTGGACATACGATACGCCCTATCCTTCCGCGCCCACGGAGCTTCGGCGCCAGGGCGAGAGAGCCCAGAGATCGGCCAGGCCCGCGCAAAGATTGACGAGACCGATGCCGGTTACGGCGCCGCGAACAAACGGGTTGGCGGCAACAGACGCGAGCGCGGGCCACACCTCGAGGAAGTAGTTACGTTGCCAGAAGTCAGACCACGGCACCACGATCAGGAGAAGCCCGACCTCGATGAAGTACGCGATGACGATCAACCTGCTCGCCAGAGTAATGGCGTCCCCCGAATCCGGTCCTACCTGGCTCTCAGCCGGGCTATGCGCGCCCCTACGTCGCGAAACGCGCCGGCATCCGTCTCGAGTTCGAGGAAGACAGCGAGGGACCGGTCTGCCTCGCCGGCTTCCTCGAGAGCGGTGCCAAGGTCGTACAGCAGTTCATGCGCGGCCATCGGCGTTGCCGCCGGCGCCTCGGCGGCTCGCTCGAACCATTCGATAGCCTCGCCCAGGCGCCCGAGCTGACGGTTGATGCGCCCCGCGAGCGCTGCTGCCTCGAACCGGTAGCGCGGGGCACGCGCAGCCAGCTGGAGGGCCTCGATGGCCTGCTCCAGCAGCCCGTTGCCGTGGTACATCGTCGCGAGCTTGAAGTACTGCGCCGCGGCATCCGTGGTGCGATCGCGGATCACTTCCTGCCTGAAGTCGTCGAATGCCGATTCGAGACTGCCAACTTCCGCCGGCGGAACTTCCGGCTGCCGTGACGGCGCGGGGCCGACTGCAGGCGCGCTGAACGCATCACTCAGGTCCACCTCCAGCGGCTCGCCGGGGCGCGCGTCTTGAACCGGAGCGTCAGGCTGGCTGGCTTCGGTTCGCCGCGGCTCGTCCACCGTCGCCTCCCTGAACTCCCCGATCGGATCGACCAGGAGCGATTCCGCGCTCAGGCGATCGGCGATGACCTGGTCGGGGTCCTTCTCGCCGAGCGTCGCGAGTATCCGGCGCAGGCGCTCGATGTGCCCCTTGTTCCATGGCTGGCGGGTGACGAGGTCCTCGGCGATGACCCTCGCCTCCGCCGCATGGCCGGCCGCAAGGTGGGCATCGGCGAGGTCGGCCTGCGCCTCAGACAGCGACTCCTCCAGCCCACCGTCCACCGAGACCTCCACGAGACGACTCAAGGCGGGAACGTGCCCAGGGACGAGCCCGATGAACTTCCGGAGAATGTCCGCGGCCCTGTTCCAGTCCGACTCGCCGACGGCACGGCCGGTCAGCAATTCGACGAGCGCCCAGGCGGCGCAAGGATCGGCAGGCGCGAGCCTCGAAACCATCGATGAAACGGAAACCTCGCTCAACGTGCCGCAGGCAATCGCCTTCTCGGCGAGGAGACAAGCCTCGGGCACGTTCCCTGTGAGCAATTCGGCTTCGAGGCCGACGAGCGCCGTCTCGGCCGAGGCAGCGGGGTCGGCAGGGAGCGCCTCCCGCACCTGGTCCCAGAGGCCGCGGCGAACCAGAATAGCCAGGAGGCGCGCCCGCGTTTCCTCGTCCTGCGGATCGAGCCGAAGCGCCTCGGCGAGCGCCGTGCGTGCCTCTTCTTCACGGCCCGCGTCGGCGAGGGCTGCGGAGACTGCCTTGAAGTGCGCCGCGTTGCGGGCGTGTCCGCGCGCGGCGTCCAGATCGCCGGCGCGAATCAGTGCTTCGACGACCTTCGACCTGGTTTCGTCGTCGTGCGGCTCGATCTCGAGCGCCTCGAGGAGCACGGCTAGGCAATCGGCAGCCTGGCCGCGCGCGTCCAGCGCAGAGGCGGCATCGCGAAACCGCGCCGCGGCCGCGGACTTGTGACCGAGCGCTGCCATCGCGCGCGCGGCTTGCAGCGCCAGGGCCGGGTCGCCGGGATCGAGCGCCGCCAGGCGGATCAGTACTTCGGCAGCGCCGCGCGCGTCCCCGCGCTTGCGCCTCATCTCGGCTACCATGGACAGCGATGCCCGGGCATCCGCCAGGAGCCCCTGCCTGCCCGCAATCTCTGCAGACTGCAACAGGGCATGCTCGTTGTCGGGAACAATCTTCAGGACCTTGCGGTACAGCGCATTGGCCTTCGGCAGGAAGCCTTCGGCGGCGTAGTGGTCGGCGACCCTGCTGAACTGCTCCGCCGCGCTCTGCAGCTGGCCCGCTCGAACGTACAGGTCCCCCAGCAGGTTGGCCGTGCCCCAGTCGCCCGGTTGCTCCTCGAGCAGGCGGCGGTATTCCTCGATGGCGCCGTCGAGGCGGCCCTGCCGGAGCAATTTCTCCGCTCTTCTGAGCGTCGCGTCTCGATCTGTGGCCAAGTCTCTCCTCGCGGCCCGAGGCCGCTGCCTCATCGGTCAGCAGAGCCGTCCAGCTGGTCAATGGTATCAAAGAGCGAGGGGGGGCGGAACGAATGGCGATGCTCCTTTGAACAGCCATGGCGAGCGACCGCGGCAAGATGCTCGGGCGTCGCGTATCCCTTGTGCCTGTCGAAGCCGAACCTCCCGTCGCGCGCGTGGAGCGCCATCATGTGCCGGTCCCTTGCGACCTTTGCGACGATCGACGCGGCTGCTATCGATGCCGAGCACGTGTCGCCGTTCGGGACGCCGCGCTGCGGGATCGGGAGGCCAGGAATGGTGAACCTGTCGACCAGAACCATGTCCGGCAGCGGGTCGAGCGCGAAGATGGCTCGCCGCATCGCCTCGAACGTCGCGCGGTGAATGTTGATCCGGTCTATCTCGTCGGCCTCGGCCACTCCGATCGACCAGGCGGCGGCGCAGCGGGTGACCAGATCCGACAGGCGCTCGCGCTCACCGGGTGCCAGCATCTTCGAATCGCACAGCCCTGGAATGTGCCGCGCGGGATCGAGGATCACGGCCCCGGCCATCACGGGACCGGCCAGGCAGCCCCTGCCGACCTCGTCCACTCCGGCGACGCGGTTGAAGCCGAGCCGGCGCAGCGTGTTCTCGAGCGTCCGCCTCGCCCGTATCCGGACCATGGCGATCCTTCCATGCCTGGCTCAGCCGCGCCTGACCTCTTTCATCCTGGCGGCCTTCCCGCGCAGCTTCCTCAGGAAGTACAGCTTCGCGCGCCTCACCTTCGCGGAGCGGACGATATCTATGCGATCGATGATCGGCGAGTGAAGCGGGAAGATGCGCTCGACCCCCTGGCCGAACGATACCTTCCGCACCGTGAACGACGCCCGCGACCCGCCGCGATGAATGCCGATAACGATGCCCTCGAAGATCTGGATCCGTTCCTTGTCGCCCTCGCGAACCTTCACGTGAACGCGGACGGTGTCGCCCGCCCTCATAGCCGGCCTCTCGGTCAGCTGTGACTGCTCGACTAGTTCAATCGCGCCCATCTAAGCCTTCCTCCTCTCGCTGCGCCTGCAACTCCCGCAGGATCTCCAGTTCCTCGTCGTCCAGCCGGGCGTCCCCGAGCAGGTCCGGCCGGCAGGAAACCGTCTTCTCGACGGCCTGCCGCTTTCGCCACTTGCGGATCTGCGCGTGGTTCCCGGACAGCAACACCTCGGGCACTGCCCACGAACCGAACCGGGCGGGCCGGGTATACTGCGGAAAGTCCAGCAGCCCGCGCGCGAACGAATCCTCTTCCACCGAGCGGCCGTCCCCGACGGCGCCCGGGATCAAGCGGGCGCAGGCGTCCACGATGACGAGCGCCGCGAGCTCCCCCCCGGTCAGCACGTAATCACCAATCGAGATCTCCTCGGTCGCCACGTGCTCCCGGATGCGTTCGTCGATACCCTCGTAGCGCCCGCACAGAATCGCGACATGCGGCAAGGCAGCCAGCCGCGCGGCCTCCGCGTGCGAGAACCTGCGCCCCCGCGGCGACGTGAGGACGATGGCGGCCGGGTCGCCACGCTCCTGCCGGATTCGCTCCACCGCGGAGACGATCGGCTCCACCTTCATCACCATTCCCGGCCCGCCCCCGAACGGCACGTCGTCCACGCTCCGGTGGCGGTCGCTCGTGAAGTCGCGCAAGTCGTGAATCGCCACGTCCAGGAGCCCGCGCGACACCGCGCGCCCGAGGATTCCCTCCCTCAGGCAGGGCTCGAACATCGCCGGGAAAATCGTCAATACGTCGACCTTCACCTGCTGGCTGCCGCGCGCCGGCGGCCCTCCCCGCCCGGCCTGTTGGCCTCGAGCAGCCCCTCGGGTGGATCGACCACAATCCGGCGCCGCGCCATGTCGATCTCGACGCAGATGGCGGCGGCGAACGGAATCAGGATCTCGGCCGGTCCCGTCCCGACCTCGAGCCAGGTATTCCCGGCGCTCCCAGCCACACCCGCCACGAAGCCCAGTGCCTCTCCGCCGGCCGTCACGACCGTGCACCCCACGAGGTCGTGTTCGTAGTAGATGCCGGCCGGCAACTCGTGCAGCGAAGCCTCCGGGATCCTCAAGTCGCGTCCGGCGAGCCTTTGCGCTTCGGTCATCGTCTCGACGCCCTGGAAGGCCACGACCGGGCGCCCCTGCTGGAAGCGCACTGCGCGTATGTCGAGTACCTCGACGCCGCTTTCGAGCACCACGTGCAGCTGCTCGCCGACCCGAAACCGTTCGTTCGGGAAGTCGGTTTCGGGGTTCACTATGACCTCGCCGCGCGTGCCGTGTGCGCGGGCCACCCGCCCGACGAGCGCCATATCGCTCCACTGGGACACTTCGGCCCTACCCGGCCTGCGGACCTTCACGTATCTCGAGCGTGACGCGCTTCCCATCACGCTCGGCTGCGACACCGACCAACGTCCGCAGCGCAGTCGCCGTGCGGCCCTGTCGGCCGATCATGCGACCGAGATCCCCCGGCGACACCAATAGCTCGAGGAGCGTCACGCCACGGTGCTCCGTCTCGCTGACGCGCACCTCGTCGGGTTCGTCGGCGAGAGCGCGGGCGAGGTACTCCACTACGGCGCTCGCGTTGCTCACTGCCCGCGCTCCCGTTCGGCTGATCCCGCCTCGACCGCCCCCCCGGCAGGATGCTCCTGCGGCGCTTCAGAAGGGGCCGGCGCTGTCGGCGCTTCTGGCGGGTTGGTCAGGTGACGTGCGACCAGCGTCCGCACCGTGTCGCTCGGGCGCGCGCCCGCCTTCAACCAGTAGGCGAGGCGTTCCCGGTCCACGATGACTTCGGCCGGCGTGGTCCGTGGCTTGTAGTGCCCCAGTATCTCGATGAACCGGCTGTCGCGTGCCTGCCTTCCCTCCGCCACGACAACCCGGTAGCTGGGCCGCTTGCTCGACCCCGTACGGCTCAAACGAATCGACAGCATTTGTCTCCTTCTGAATCAGCTCTCTTTACGTTACTCGTTCTGCCAGCCGGGCATTCAGTCCGCGACCGGCCCTAGAATCTGTTCCCGCTCTCGAGCTTCTTCATCAACGCGCGGGCGTCGCGCATCCTGCGGCGACCACCGCCGCTTCCCGCCATCCCTCCAAGCGACTTGAAGAGCTTGCGTATCTGGGCGAACTGCTTCAGCAGGCGGTTCACGTCCTCGACCGACGTTCCACTGCCGCGCGCGATCCTCTTCCGCCGGCTGCCATTGATCATCTTCGGATTCCGGCGCTCGACCGGCGTCATCGAGTCGATCATCGCTTCTACGTGCACGAGCTGCTTCTCGTCGGGCTGCTGGTTCGCCATCTTCTTCAGCTGGCCCATCCCCGGAATCATCCCGAGGATGCTCTCGAGCGGGCCCATCTTGCGGATCGTGCGCAGCTGGGCGCGGAAGTCCTCGAGGTTGAACTCATCGAGACGGAGCTTCTCCTCGAGGCGGCCCGCTTCTTCCTGGTCGATGGCCTCTTCGGCCTTTTCGATGAGCGACAGCACATCGCCCATCCCGAGCAGCCGCGAAACCAGCCGCTCGGCGTGGAACGGCTCCAGGTCCTCGAGCCGCTCGCCGCTTCCGATGAAGGCGATAGGAACACCGACGACCGCGACGACCGACAGGGCAGCGCCGCCTCTCGCGTCGCCGTCGAGTTTCGTGAGGACGATGCCAGTCACGCCCACGCGATGGTTGAACTCGCCCGCGCTCTTGACCGCATCCTGGCCGGTCATCGCGTCCGCAACGTAAAGCAGGTCCGATGGTTCCACCGACTCCTTTATGGCGACGAGTTCGTCCATGAGCGCATCGTCGACGTGGAGACGGCCTGCCGTATCGACGATCACAGTGTCGAAGCCGAAGTTCCGCGCTTCGGTAACCGCTCCGCGCGCGCGGGCCACTGCGTCGCCGAGGCCGACCGGATCGTGGACACGCAGCGATGCCTGCCTGCCGAGCACGTTCAGCTGCTCTATGGCTGCCGGCCGGCGCACGTCGGTGGAAACGAGGATCGGGTGGCGGCCCTGCTTGATCAGCCAGCGGGCCAGCTTCCCCGCGGTTGTCGTCTTGCCCGACCCCTGGAGGCCGAGGAGAAGAACCACACGAGGCGCACGGCCAGTCTGCCGCAGACCGCCGGGCGCGTCGCCGAAGAGCGCCATCAGCTCGTCCCGCACTATCCTGACGACGTGCTGCGCGGGCGTGAGGCTTCGGAGCACTTCCTGGTCGGTCGCGCGGTGGCGCACCCGTTCGACGAACGCCTTCACCACCTTGAAGTTGACGTCGGCCTCGAGAAGCGCGAGGCGGATCTCGCGAAGCGCCGCGTCGACTATCGGCTCGGTGAGACGGGCTTCGCCCCTGAGGGAGCGAAAAACGTCCTGGAGCCGGTTGCTGAGCGATTCGAACATGGACCTGCCTGCGACCGCGCAAGCCTCGCGGCCCTCGGAGCGCGGGGCGTCATATCTGCACGCTAACCCGCTGTCGAGCAAACTCTTATCGTAGCCCGACCATCCTTCCCTGTCAAAGGCTGCACGGGCCGGGCGCAGGCGCCTCGATGGGCGACACGGCTGCGCATCTAGGCGAACTCGCGCCCGGCGGTTCCGGTGGTGTTTCCTATACTGAAGTGAGCTTGTGACCGAGCTTCTCCTTCTTCGCCTGCAGGTATCGGCGGGACGAGTCGTTGGCCGGGATCTCCAGGGGAACCTGCTCGACGACCGACAACCCGTAACCTTCGAGGCCCACGAACTTGCGCGGGTTGTTCGTCAGCAGCCTCATGGACTTGACGCCGAGGTCGGTCAGTATCTGCGCACCCAGCCCGTAGTCGCGCTGATCGGCCTTGAAGCCCAGCCGCTCGTTCGCCTCGACGGTGTCGAGGCCCTGGTCCTGGAGCTCGTAGGCGCGGATCTTGTTCGCAAGGCCGATCCCGCGCCCTTCCTGATTGAGATACAGGAGGACGCCACGGCCGGCCTCGGCGATCAACTTCATCGCAGAGGCGAGCTGTGCGCCGCAGTCGCATCTGGTCGAGTGCAGCACATCTCCGGTAAGGCACCGCGAGTGCACCCGCACGAGGACCCCTTCGCCCCGGCCGATCTCGCCGCACACCATTGCGATGTGAGTCTCACCGTCGATTACGCTCTCGTAGGCGTGCACCCTGAAGGGCCCGAACTCGGTCGGCAGCGCGGCCGATGCGATCCGTCGCACGAGGCGCTCGGTCCGCAAGCGGTACTTGATCAGGTCCGCTATCGTGATCATGCGGAGCCGGTGGCGCCTGGCGAACCGCGCGAGCTGTGGCACGCGCGCCATGGTTCCGTCTTCGTTCATGATCTCGCAGATGACGCCGGCGGGGTACAGGCCCGCTATGCGCGACAGGTCCACGGCCGCCTCTGTCTGGCCGGCGCGAACCAGGACCCCGCCCGCCCTCGCCCTCAGCGGGAACATGTGGCCCGGCCGCGCGAGATCAGACGGCCTGGTTTCCGGGTCGATTGCCGCGAGCACTGTCCGAGCCCGATCGGCCGCGGAGATCCCGGTGCTCGTGTGCGCCTTCGCCTCGATCGACACGCAGAAGGCCGTGTCGAAGCGGGCCGTGTTGCGCGGCACCATCAGCGGTATCTCGAGCTCGTCGAGGCGCTCGGGCGTCATCGACAGGCAGATCAGGCCGCGCCCGTACCGCGCCATGAAGTTGATCGCCTCGGGCGTCACGTGCGAGGCCGCGAGTGTCAGGTCCCCCTCGTTCTCGCGGTTCTCGTCGTCCACGACGATCACCATGCCGCCATTGCGGATGGATTCGATTGCATCCTCGACGCTGTCGAAGGGATCCACGCGCGACCTCGTCCGCGCCCCTTTGGCGATCACAAGGCGGCGGTTCATCGCCCCACGCCCTCCTCACCGGCAGGGGCCGCAGCCTTTGCGGCCGGAGCGAACAGACCCAGCTCTGCCAGCCTGACGACGTACTTCCCGAGGACGTCGCACTCGAGGTTGACCTTGTCTCCCGGCCGCAACGCCCGGAAGTTGGTGTGAGCCCAGGTGTAGGGAATGATCATGATATCGATCAGCCCGTCGTGGAGTGCGGCCACCGTCAAGCTGACGCCATCGACAGCGACCGACCCCTTCGGGATGAGATACGGCCGCAGGTGGACCGGGAATCCGATCCTGAACCACCAGAAGTCCTTGTCGACGCGGATGTCCTCGACCGTCCCAAGGCCGTCCACGTGTCCGAGAACGAAGTGCCCCCCGATGCGGGCATCGGCGCGCAGCGGCCGCTCGAGATTCACCAGGCTGCCGGGCACAACGCAACCCAAGTTGGTGACACGAACGGTTTCGGGTCCTATCTCGGCCTGGAGCTCCCCGCCTCCAACAGCCACCATCGTGAGGCACACCCCGTTGACGGCAAGGCTCTCGCCCGCATGCATCTCAGGAGCAATGGCTGAGGCGAGCCTCAGTCTGAAACCCGAACCGATCGGCTCGAGCGCGACGACTTCCCCGACTGCTTCCACCAATCCTGTGAACATCTCTTCCCCGATCCCCGTTGTATCGGCGCTGCAGCCACGCTCCTGACTCGGGTGTGTCGGTTGGGGGTGCACGAGCGGCGAGCCGGCCCGCGTGCGATCGGCCAAGTTTAGAACATCTTCGCGATTTCGGCCACGCCCGGAGGACCTCGTTTCTTCACAGGCTTGCGCCCAGCCTTCGCGGTCAGCCGTCGCGCGGCTTTTCTGCGGCCTCGTCAGTCTGTCGGCTTCACCGACCCTTCGATGAGGACGTCGGGACCGAGCGGCGTGACCTTCGGGTCGTTCAGCGCAGCCAGCGGGACGGGGCGACCGCCAAAAACCGGGACCCCTCCGGAGCCAAGAAAAGTGGCACCAACATAGGCCTGCACATGGTCCACGCAGCCGGCATCCCACGCCGCGGCGTGAAGCAACGCACCCCCTTCGACAAGCAGCGACTGCACTTCGAACGACGACGTCAGCAGCCGGATCGCCTCCAGGAACGAGCCGCCGGAGTCCAGAACCCGCGCTCCCGCGGCTTCCAGCTCCAGAGCGCTCGGCGACCCGACCGCTGTGGGAGACGTCAGGATCAGAATCGGACCGGCGGACAGCGTCGACAGGAGTCGCGCAGATGAAGTTGTGCGAAGCGATCGATCGAAGACCACCCTGACGAGCGGCCTCGCACGGCAAGCGTGGCGCGGGGTCAGGGCAGGATCGTCCGAGACCAACGTTCCGGAACCGATCGCAATGGCATCGACCTCTGCCCTCACCCCGTGCGCGTGCCGCAGGGCAGCTTCGGAGGTGATCGGAGTCCTCGTCGCCGCCGCCGATGCGATCCGGCCATCGAGGCTGACAGCCGTCTTCAGGATCACGAACGGGCGGCCCTCGTTGGTGGCTGTGATGAACGGGCGGTTCAGGGCAATGGCCTCCCTCCGCCCTAGCCCGACTTCAACCTCCACGCCGCGCGCACGCAGGTAGGCGAACCCCTGGCCGCGCACGAGCGGGTTCGGGTCCTCCATCGAGGCCACGACGCGCCGGATGCCCGCCTCGACTATCCGGACGACGCAGGGGCCGGTCCTGCCCGTGTGGCAGCATGGTTCGAGGTTGCAGTAGAGCGTGGCGCCTTTCGCCCGGCTCCCCGCCGCGTCGAGGGCAACCACTTCCGCGTGAGCGAGCCCTGCCCGCTCATGGTACCCCGCGCCTTCCACTACGCCGCCTTCCGACACAACGACCGCGCCGACCATGGGGTTCGGGGCGGTTCGCCCGCGGCCCCGCCCGGCGAGAAAGAGGACGCGTTCCATGAACCGCCAGTCTTTGTCGACCGGCGGCTCCGTGCGAGGTGTCACCACGTATCGACGAAGAGGGCGTCGACGTACTCAGCGGGAGCGAAAGGCACCAGGTCCTCCAGCGACTCTCCCACCCCGACGTAACGGATGGGAAGCTTCAGCTCGTGCGCGATGGCGACGGCGATGCCGCCCTTCGCCGTGCCGTCGAGCTTTGCGAGGACTATGCCGTTGACGCCCGCAGCGCCGGCGAACTCGCGCGCCTGGGCCAACCCGTTCTGCCCCACCGTCGCGTCGAGGACAAGCAGCACCTCGTGCGGCGCCCCGGGAACCTCGCGGGCCGCGACACGACGCATCTTCTCCAGCTCGTTCATCAGGTTCACACGCGTGTGGAGGCGCCCAGCGGTGTCCACGATGACGGGACCCCGGCCCCGGGCACGCGCCGCGGCAATCGCGTCGTACAACACTGCTGCAGGGTCGGCGCCCTCGCGCGACGTCACGATGTCCACACCCGCCCGGTGGGCCCAGATTTCGAGCTGCTCGACGGCAGCGGCTCGAAAGGTGTCCGCCGCGCAGATCAATGGGCGCGCGCCCGCCAGCCGGTACATGTTCGCGAGCTTTCCCGCTGTCGTTGTCTTCCCTGTCCCGTTGACGCCGACAATCAGCACCACGCCGGGGCCACGACCATCGACGGCCTCCCCCGGCGGTTCCGGCACCGGCGGCGTCGATTCGAGGATCCCGAGAATCTCCTGCCGGACCATCTCGCGAAGGCTCTCACCGCGTCGGGCACGAGAGGACACGGACTTGACGATGCTCTCGGTGGCCGCAATGCCCACGTCGGCCGAGATGAGAAGCTCCTCGAGCGCTTCGGCGGTGTCTACGTCGACTGGGCGGGAGCGTTTTTCCGGGGCGTCGGCACGCTTGACGATGTCGTCGAACCGATCGGCAATCTGCCGCTTTGTCCGAACGAGGCTGTCACGGATACGGCCCAGAAATCCCATCTTTCAATCCAGTCAGGCTACCTTGCGTCTACCTCGATGCGCTGCGGGCGAAGCATCAGGTCCTCTACCGCTTCGCGAGGGTCCTTCCTGCCGGCAAGCACTTCGCCCATCTGGGCCGCTATCGGCAGCTCGACGCCGTGCCTGCTCCCGAGCGCGAGCGCGGCGTCGGTCGTGAAGACACCCTCGGCTACCGACTTCGTGCCGGCGAGGATTTCGCCGAGCGGTCGTCCTTTGGCGAGCTCGACGCCCACCCTCCGATTCCGGCTCAACCCGCCCGTGCACGTGAGCACCAAGTCGCCCAGGCCGCTCAGTCCAGCGAGCGTCTCGCGACGCCCGCCGAGCACGGCCGCCAGGCGCGAAATCTCTGCCAGCCCCCGCGTAATCAGGCCGGCGAGCGCGTTGTGGCCCAGGCCCAGCCCGTCGACCACGCCCGCCGAGATCGCAATGACGTTCTTCAGCGCGGCTCCGATCTCCACGCCAACAACATCGGTCGTCGCATACAACCTGAAGCGCCTTCCGCGGAACGCCTCCTGCACAAGTTCCGCACGGGCGAGGTCGTGCGACGCCACAACGACGGCCGTCGGAAGCTCGCGCGCGACTTCGAGCGCGAAGCTTGGACCCGACAGCACGACAACAGGGTGGTCCGGCCCCAGCTCCTGGCCCATCACTTCCGAAATCCTCGAGAGGCTACCCGGCTCGAGACCCTTGGTGAGGCTGACGAGCGGCACGGAAGCCGGGATGAACCGGGACGCTTCCCGCAGCACGTCGCGCGTCCCATGCGACGGCACTGCCCAGGCGCAGAGCTCCGCCGCTTCCAGCGTTTCCTCCAACGTGGCGAAGGCGTGAAGGTTCGGCGGAAGGCCGATGCCCGGGAGGAAGATTCTGTTCTCCCGGCTTTGCTCGATCTCGGGGACCAGCTCGGCCTCACGCACCCAGAGCCGGACGTCGTGTCCGATCCTGGCAAGGTGGACTGCAACTGCGGTCCCCCAGCTTCCCGCCCCGATGACAGCTGCTTTCACATATCCTCCCCAGACGGCGCACGATCCGCCGGAGCCCTACCTGTCCCCCGACTGCAGGAACCGCCGTTCGGTTCCGGCGCGCACCCGTCCGATGTTCTGCCAATGCCTTGCCACAACACCGGTGCCGGCGACAAGTGCGCCCGCAACTACGACCGCGGGAGCGCCGGTCAGGTACGCCAGGGGGCCGAGGGCGACGGTTGCCGCAATCGAGCCCACCGAGACGTAGCCCGTGAGCCTGATCACGATCAGGAAGATCGCGACCGAGAATGCGGTCGCCGGCGGCGCGAGAAGCGTGAAGACTCCGCAGGTAGTGGCGACGCCCTTGCCTCCGCGGAATCGCAGCCAGACCGGGTAGACATGCCCGGCAACGGCAGCCAGGCCGGCCGCGGTACACCCGGCTGGCGCGAGGCCCGCGCGCCGCGCAATCCACACGGCGAACGCGCCCTTCGATACGTCCATGAGCGCAACAGCAATGCCGGGCAGGCTACCGGTGGTGCGAAAAACGTTGGCAGCGCCGAGGTTGCCGCTCCCGGCGATGCGTATGTCGATGCCGGCGACGCGCAGCGCAGTCAGCCATGCAAACGGCAGTGAGCCTACCAGGTAGGCGGCAAGAAGCACCAACAAGACCCTTTCACTCGCCCCGGCCATGGATTGCATCAGCTCCCGCTCAGCGGCGCGCGGACGAGGGCATGGTATTCCGGCCCCTTGGGCGACAGTCTGCTCTCGAAGAGTACCACCTCTTCGACGGCACACCTCCCGGCGGCAACCGGCTCGCCCGCAACCTCGCGCCGCACCTGCTCCGCAGCAGGCTCACGAAACCGGGCCAGCGTCAGGTGGGCCTGGAACGGCCGCCCTTCTGGCGGAATGCCGAGGCTCTCGAGACGCGAGCCGACCTCCGAGGCGAGCGCCTCGAGCTGCGGAAAGCCCGCGCGAAGGCCGATCCACAGCACTCGCGGCCGCCCCGTGATAGGGAACATGCCGAGACCACCCAGCTCTATGTCGAAGGGCTTCATCCCGAACGGCCTTGCAACCAGCTCCCTCACGCGCTCCGCCACCTGCTCGTTCACTTCCCCGAGGAAGCGCAGCGTCAGGTGCATGTTGGCTGCTTTCACCCACGTCGCACCGCCGGGCAGGAGGTGCCTCCCGCCGGCCTGGATCCGCTCGCGAAGACCAGCCCCAAGACTGGCAGCCGCGTTTCTCACGGCTTCGTCGAGCTCGACGGCTATGAAGAGCCTCATGAGCTTACCGCTTTCTCTGCGGCTTCGTAATCTCTGTGCGAAGCCTCGGACCCCTGACAAGCCTTCAGTCCTCTTCGCCTCGGTCCTTCGCCGGCTCCATGATTCGCCGGCGCACCATGTCGAGCGCAGCCTGAACGGACTGGTGCTTGACGAAGCTCCGCGACCCGACGAATCTGTATCGCCTCGCCTCTTCGCCCTGCCTGTCCGACACGGCGACAAACACGGTGCCGACGGGCTTCTGCTCGCTGCCGCCCGACGGCCCGGCTATGCCGG
Organism: Vicinamibacterales bacterium; assembly: GCA_041947015.1. Taxonomy (GTDB): domain Bacteria; phylum Acidobacteriota; class Vicinamibacteria; order Vicinamibacterales; family Fen-181; genus JBHGBL01. The sequence goes on along the minus strand of JBHGBL010000001.1, from coordinate 414,274 downwards.
TTATCCCGGCACCGATGTCGACGCCACCCAGCTCGCGCACGCCTCGCGCCATCGCGAGGGCTACCACCTCGCTTACCGCACCGTGAACCGCGATGTCCCCTGCTGCGACGCCAAGCAGTTCCATCTTCGCCTGGTTGCTGTAGCAAACGACGCCGCGCTCAAAGTAATCCGAGCTGCCTGGAACGTCCGTGAGCCGGGAAGCGAGCAACCCGCCCGTGCACGACTCGGCAGCGGCGAGGCGCAGGCCTCGTTCCCGCAGCATGCTGCCGACGACCTCGTCCAGCCCACGGCCGTCCGTGCTGAAGACCACCTGTCCCAGCACATCGACGAGTTCGCCCACCACCTCGTCCAGCCGGTTCGACGCGCGCTCGGCGTCCGTATCGCTGGTGCTCAGATGCAGCGCAATCTCGCCTTGAACCGCGAGGATCGTGCACTCGACCGGCTCGGCTGCGCCGGCCCATCTCCCGTAGATTGGCCGCGCCGCCTCGTCGATGTGGGACTCGCTGCGGCCCCACGTGCGAACGGTGCGCCTGAATATCCTCAGCCCACCCGCCAGAGGAGCCAGGCGCTCGCGAACCGGCCCCTCGAGCATCGCCTTCATCTCGGCTGGCGGACCCGGCATCAGGACGACGACCCCGCCGTCGCGTTCGATCCACACCCCCGGGGCAGTGCCGAGGGGATTGTCGAGCCTGATTGCGCCGCGCGGCACGAGCGCCTGCTTCCTGTTGTTCGAAGGCATCTGCATTCCACGCCGCTCGAACCGCGCGCGGATGTGCTCGACCACCTCCTCATCCTCCTCGAGAGGCATGCCTAGCGCATCGGCAACCGCCTCGCGAGTCACGTCGTCCCCGGTCGGCCCGAGCCCCCCGGTCACGAAGACGACGCTGGACCGCTCGATAGCTGCGGCCAGGCGGGCGGAGAGTTCCTGCCTGTCGTCGCCGACAACCGTCTTGGCCCGAACACGGATACCGAGGCCGTCGAGGAACTCTGTGATCGAAAGCGAGTTGGTGTCGAGCCGGAACGGGGTGAGCATCTCGCTCCCGACAGCCAGGATCTCCGCGGTAGGAACGGCTGGCAACCCCGCGGACTTGCCGCCCGCGTCGAGTGCAGGACCGCTTTTCATACCTGTGGGTGGACGTGCTGGCCCTCAAGCAGCCACAGCCCGGCCCTGATTGCGAGGTTCGCGTAGATGCCGCACATTGCGTCGTCTGCCATCACTCCGACCCCTCCGTGCAGGCGCTCGAGCCGCCGGGCGGGCCATGGCTTGACGATGTCGAAGAACCTGAACAGGATGAAGCCGGCGAAGACGACCGGCACGCTGATGGGCAGCAGCGCCAGCGAGATCAACATGCCAGCCACCTCGTCGATCACCACCGGCCCGGGGTCCACCACTCCGAAGTGCGCCTCGGCGCGGCCAGCGCTCCACGTACCGAGGAGCAGGACCACAATTGTGACGGCAATCATTGCGAAAGCCGACCCTTGAGACTGGACGATGGCGAACAGAGCGAGAGCTGCCAGCGAACCCGCGGTTCCGGGGGCTACCGGAAAGTAGCCCACGCAGGCGAAGCTGGCGACGAAGACCGCGAAACGCGATGCTCTCGAGGGTTCAGTGGTCGCAGGCAGGCTTACCTCCGCATACAGAACACTGATCATAACCTCACAGGCGGATGACGCGGGTACCGGCGATCCTGTCGTGCAGGGCCCTTTGGCTCTGGCCCAGCACGGCCGGAAGGAATCCCATGCCGGCTGGAAGGAACGATGCCGAGTAGGCGAGGGTGCGAAGGACTGCTGGTCCAAGGCCTACTGGGACATCGCCGGCGTCTGCCACCACGCGTATCCCGGTTGCCATCTTGCCGATTGTCTGCCCTCCCACGGTAGTGAAAAGTACGAGGTAGCCGCCGGTCAGAAGGAGGAGGAACGCGGCCATCGGGAGCGTTGCGACTAGTGCAACCTCGGCGAACGAGATCCGGCACATCCGGAGAGTAAGGTGCACCACGACGAGGTTCATGGCGAGCAGTAATGTCAGGTCGATTGCCGCCGCGAGCAGCCGCCGTGCGCCTCCCGCGAGAAGCATTTCCTGGCGGGCCTGCGGAACCGTCGGGGTCGGCTCGCGCAGCGGCGCCGCAGGCTCCAGAGCCAGCTCGCCAGGCTCCGGGCGCCGCTCGACGGTCTCGCGCTGGACCCTGGCGCGCTGCGGCGGCGGCGTTGCCCGCCGCACCGACAACGGCCGCACCGCCTTCGCCGGCTCGGGCCGTCGAACCTCGACATCCTCGACGAAGAGCGGGAGATCGGCAGGGGGCTGCGACGAAGGCCTGAAGATGCGGTCGAGATCGTCGGCAGCTGCGGCCGCGTGCCTGCGCGGCCGCGGCGCTTGTTCTTCCTGCAGATCGAGCTCGTCGAGCGGGAAGGGCTCCGGCGTACCGGCGCTCGCCGACCGCGCACCCGACTCCTGCGAAAGCGAGAAGTCGTAGCCGCAATTCCGGCAGCGGTTGCCGGCCTCGAACCCGATGTAGCCGCACTTTGGACACTTCATCGGTCTGCACTACCTCTGGGGATGCCGGAATCGGCGCCAGCGAGCAGGGCACGCTGGATCTCGGCCCGCAATCGATCTGCATCGGCCGCGAGGCGGTCGCCCGTCTCGATGGCTGCGAGCGCCGCCAACGCCTCGTGCAGCCGCCCGCTCGCCCGCAGCGCGCGGGCGCGCTCCAGGGCTATGTCCGCCGGCCTCGGCAGCGGCGGGAGCTGCCTGGCAGCGGGACGCGCCCCGTTCGCGTCGCCCGTGTTCTCTTCAGGGGCGAAGAGCAAGGGCGCGATGCGATCCCACGAGCGCTGGACGACGACGAAGCCGGCCGTTATAGCGACGACCAGGGCAATCGCGGGAACGATCCACGGGTGGCCGGAGCGGCTCTGGGGCACGACCGCCTTCGGCGGGGACGAAACCAACCTGGTTCCCCCGCGGGGATCCGCCTGAGGCGGCGGCTGCGGCAGGCGGTCGAGTCTATCGAGGAACGTGAAGGCAACCTCGTGAGGGCCGCCCCGGTCGAGGGCCGCAATCAGCAGGCTCCTGGCCTCGGCGGCATCGCCGCGCCCGAAGGCGTCGACTCCTCGATGAACCAGCTCCTCCGACTCCCTCTGTCTTTCGGCGATGGCGCTCCGCGCGCGCTCGATGTAAGCGCGTGCACGGTTGTGGCTGCGGTCGATGAAGAGAACGCGCGTCCACACGCTGATGGCCTGCTCGTACTCGCCGGCGAAGTACCGGTCGAGTCCCGACAACAGGAGCTGTTCGATCTTGGTGTCGGCCACAGTGTCCGGGCGCGACGCGGCAGGCCTGGCGCTGTCCGTGCGTGAGGAGTCGGCCATGTATCAACCAGGGCAAGCGGCTCGATTATAACTGTTCTTCCTCCCGGTCCACCGGCCTTGCCACCGCTATGCCGAGAGATCGCATCTTCCTGTACAAGTTGCTGCGCTCGACACCCAGCACGTCTGCCGTGCGCGACATGTTCCCGTCGTTCGCTGAGAGCGTCCGCAATATGTACTCGCGCTCGAACCGCGCCCTCGCGTCCTGGAGCGTCGCCCGTTCCTGGCAGATGGGCGACGCCGTCACGCCGGGCACGGCGCCTTCGAGGAAAGCCATGCTGTCTGCGGTGATCGTGTCGCCCGGCACCATGATCATCAGCCGCTCTACCACGTTCCTCAGTTCGCGCACGTTGCCAGGCCAGGGGTAGCGCTGCATCGCGAGCGTCGCATCGATTGAGAGGCGCTTCGCGCGGCGCCCGTACTCGCGGGCGAATCCCTGCATGAAGTACTCGGCGAGCAGCGGAATATCCTCCTGCCTCCCCCTGAGCGGTGGCACGAAGATCGGTATGACGTTCAGGCGGAAGTACAGGTCTTCGCGGAACCTGCCGGCCTTGATCTCGGCGGACAGGTCCTTGTTGGTCGCCGCGATTACCCGAACGTCCACTTTGATGCGCGAGACGCCGCCGACTGGTTCGAAGACCTGCTCCTGGAGGACGCGCAGGACCTTGGCCTGCGTCTTGAGGCTCATGTCGCCGACTTCGTCCAAGAAGAGCGTGCCGCCGTCGGCCACCTCGAACTTGCCGCGGCGGTCGGAGAGGGCGCCGGTGAAGGCCCCTTTCACGTGGCCGAAGAGCTCGCTCTCTATGAGCTCCTCGGGGATCGCCGCGCAGTTGACCTCGACGAACGGGCCAGCCCTGCGGCGGCTGAGCGCGTGGATCGATCGGGCCACGAGTTCCTTGCCCGTCCCGTTCTCGCCGTAGACGAGGACACGGCCGTTGGTGGGCGCCGCCATCGCGACCTGGTCGCGCAGGCGCCGCATGGCCTCGCTCTCCCCCACCATTGTCAGCGTGCGGTCCACGCGAGCGCGCAAGGCGCGGTTCTCCGCCTCGAGTCTTCGTTGCCGCAGCGCGTTCCTCAGCACGAGGACCGTCTTCTCGAGCGACAACGGCTTCTCGACGAAATCGAACGCGCCCATCTTGATGGCCCGCACCGCCGACTCTATGTTGCCGTGGCCGGAAATGACGACCACCTGCGCGTCCACCCTGCGCTCGCGCAGGTTCGCGAGTGTCTGCAGCCCGTCGATGCCGGGCAGCCAGATGTCGAGGACGATCAGATCGAAAGGCTGGCGCGATACGCGCTCGAGGCACGCCTCGCCGCTCTCGACCGCCTCGACTTCGTAGCCCTCGTCGCGAAGAACGCCCGCGAGGGCACTCCTCACGCCAGGCTCGTCGTCAACGATGAGAATGGCTGGCTTCATGGCCTGTCACAACGGGATCTCGATCGTGAAGCGGGTGCCACGCGGCTGGTTGGGCCCGACGTCGATGCTGCCCCCGTGCTCGACGACGATTCGCCGGACAATGGCGAGGCCCAGGCCGCTGCCGCGCTGCTTCGTCGAGTAGTACGGCAGAAACACCTTCTCTCTCTCCGCCGGCGGTATGCCCGGGCCGTCGTCGGCGATGATGATGCGCGCCACCTTGTTCGTCAAGTCCTGATCGGTCTCGATGCGAAGCTCGCCGCGCCGCTCCATGGCCTCGATCGCGTTGTCGACCAGGTTGATGACAACCCGGCGGAACTGCTCTGGGTCCAGCTGGACGGGAGCGATGGCGGGGTCGAGCCGCATCGTGATGGCGACGTCGTGGAACAACCCGTCATAGAGCGCCACGGTGGACGTGAGCAGCGCGCGCAGGTCCGTCGGCACCCGCCTCGGAGGAGGCATCCGCGCGAACTGCGAGAACTCGTCGACGAGAGCCTTGAGAGCCTCCACCTCGCCGGCAATCGCCGTGGTGCACTCTTCGACTAGGCTCCTCGTCGCTGGCGGGGCACCGGCGAAGTGGCGGCGAAGCCTCTCGGCACTGAGCTGGATGGGCGTGAGCGGGTTCTTGATCTCGTGGGCAAGCCGGCGGGCGACGTCCCGCCACGCGGCGACCTTCTGCTCGCGTATGAGGGGCGTCACGTCGTCGAAGACAACGACGGCACCTTCGGCCGCGCCGTCTTCGCGCTGAAGAGGGGTTGCGACGGCCGCGAGGTGAAGCTCGCGCCCGTCGCGCACCAGAGCGATCTCCTGGGCAGGCAGGTCCGCCGCGCCCCCGAGCGCGCGAGAGAGCAGGGCGTGGAGCTTCTGGCGCTCGGCGGTCCCGAGCGCCTCGGCGGCAGGGCGCCCCGTCACGGGGCCGGCGATCCCGAGCAGCCGCGCAGCCGCCGGGTTCAGGGTGGTGATGCGCCCGCTTCCGTCCACCGAGATGACTCCCGTGGCGATTCGCTCCAGGATGGTTTCCATGTAGCGCCGGCGCTCTTCGACCTCACGGTTCGTTCGCTCGAGATCGAGCGCCGAGCGTTCGAGCTTGCGGCGGCTGGCATCGATCTCGACCGTCATCGCGTTGAAGGCCTCGATCAGGGCGCCAAACTCGTCGGCCGCCTCGGGTTCCAAACGATGGTCGAGGCGCCCGGCCCCCACTTCGCGGGCCGCCGCCGCAAGCGCCTGGACCGGCCTGGTGATCCGCTTGGCCATGTAGAGACCTATCCACGTCGCGCCGACGAGGATCAGCAGCGTCACCATAATGAAGAACGAAAGGTAGACGCCGGTCAGCGGGCGCCGCAGCACTCTGAGCTGCTTGTAGGCCTCGTATGAATCGGTCATTCTGCGCGCGCGGATCGCGAGCTCGTCGGAAAGGTAGTCGCTGGCGATGACAACGCCCGTTGTCGCGCCATCGCGCGACCGTACGAGCGCAGCGGCTCTGAGGAGCTCGCCGCCGGAGCGAAGCGGCTCGAGCATCGCCTCTACGGTACCGGACGCTGCCCGCTCGGCAAGCCTGTCCGCGGCGGCCCGGCTGTAGCCTGCCGGCACCTTGGGGTCGGCAACCTCCACGATGGACGAGACCTCGGCGCGGCCTCCCGACTGTACAACGCGGTAGACGTCCACCATGCTCACGCGGCCCTCGCCCACCTCCGGAGACACTACTCGCTGGATGGCTGCCACGTCCGCGGCGCTCAAGTCCAGCGGGTTCAGCGATCGCGCAATCTGGCGCGCGTGGTCGCCGACGGCTCTCTGGCGGTACTCGTAGTAGTCGCTCGCGATTCTGTTCGCCGAGCCCAGGATTTCGTCCATCGGGGCGTTGAACCACCGCTGGACGCTGTTGCGTATGAGCTCGCTGCCGACGAAGAGCACGAGGACGGCCGGAACCAGCGTCATCGCCAGCAGGACGGCAACCAGCTTCGCCCTGAACCGCGCGAACGGCAGCGCCCTCCGGCGCTCCACGAAGAGCTTGACGACGTTTCGCGCCAGAACGAAGACCAGCGCCGCGAGCATCGTCATGTCGGCGACCGACAGGGCGTAGAGGACGAACTCGGACACGAAGTCCGGCGCGAGGTTGACCGAGCGGTTGGCGAAGAAGAGTATCGCCGCAAGTATCAGCGCGAGCACCAGGATTCCCGCGAGGATCAGCCGGGGGTTGTCGCGGAACGGCCTCCGGGCGTGCGGCTTCCGATCGCGCGGTTGCTGCCGCGGCGCGTTGCGCCTTCGGTCAGGGGCGATCATCGAAACCGGCATCTCTTCCTGGCAGGGCGCGCTCAGAGAATGAAAGTGAAGGTCGCATGCCCCGTGGCGCCGCGGTCCCAGGGCCAGAAGAACCAGCCGAAGCGGGGACGCGTCCGGGCGCGCACCCGTACGTAGTACTCCCTGTTCGGTTCGAGGACGGCAGTCGAAAAGAGCGAAAGACGATCGAACTCGGTCATCCACGCCTTGACCGCCTCCCGGTGCTCGCTAACGAGCGGCTGCTCGCCGCGGCCGTCGATGGTCCGCGAGAGCTGGTGGAGGCGCGTGAGGTTGTCGTAGCGCGCCGTCGCGGACACCGTCGCCTCGGCAAGCGTCTTGTCGAACCATCCCGACACCGAGCGCCGCAGCGCAACCTCGTAGCTGATCGTCGTTTCGAGCCCGCTTTCTATCGACTCCCTGACCTCCTCGGTGAAGCCATTGTCGAGCCTGAACGACACCAGGACCCGGCCGTCCCGGACGAGCGGCGCGACCTGGATGGTCTCGCCCGCCTCGCCCGTCAGCGCCGCGAAAATCGCCAGGACGGCGAGGATGCTTGTTCTGCTCTTCATTCCTTTGCGTTCAGGAGCTCCTTGAGCTCCGTCATGAACTCGCCTATGTCGCGGAAATGGCGGTAGACCGACGCGAAGCGGACGTAGGCGACCTTGTCCAGGCGCTTGAGTTCCTGCATGACGAACGACCCGATCTCCGCCGTGGCAATCTCCTTCTCCGGGCGCTCCTGCAGCGTGGCCTCGACGCGATCGGCAATGGCCTCGAGGGCGGAGAGGCTGACCGGCCGCTTCTCGCAGGCCTTCAGCAGCCCGATGATGAGTTTCTGGCGCTCGAATCGCTCCCGGCTCCCGTCCTTCTTGACCACCATGTACGGAATCTCATCGATCCGCTCGTAGCTCGTGAACCGCCGGCCGCAGTCGAGGCATTCGCGGCGCCTGCGGATGACCTCGCCCTCCTTGCTCTCCCGGGAGTCCACCACCTTGTCGCCGAGATGGCTGCAGTAAGGACACTTCATCGGATGCCTTCCTCCGCGCCGGCCTCGCGGGCCAGCCGCCGCATCCGGCCGAACGTGAGCCCTTCTTCCATCATGAAAGCGATACCGAGCAGGGTCACCGGTACGAACGAAATGGCGTGCAGCACGATGGCCGCCCCGACTGCCCGCTCGTTCGACACCGAATAGAAGGCGGTCGCTCCGACCCTGAAGGCCTCATGGTAGCCGCCCACCGCGCCGGGCGTCGGCACGGCCACGCCGACCACCAAGATGGCCATCAGCAGAAACGAACCCATCAAGGGGATTTCGATGCTGAAGGCTCGCGATGCCAGCCAGATGCCTGCGGCGATGCAAAGCCACAGCGGAAACGAGAGCGCCATCGTTACCAGGAAGCGCCGCGGCTGGCGTACAACCGCGAGCCCGGAGACGAACATCTCGAGCGGGCGCGACAGCGCCTGGGCGACCCTCGTCGGCATCGCCCGGCCGATCAGCCCGGACAGCCTCCGCACCGCCGCTGGGCGGCCGGCAAGCACGAAGAAGACCGCGAGCACGCCCAAGGCGGCAGCGGTCGCGACCAGGCCGCCAACCTCGAGCGCGCGGAACGTCCCCTCGTCGATCGAGCCGGCCGACGGATCGAACGTGAGGAGAAAAGCCGCGAAGAGGACGAGAACGGTCACCATGTCGAGGACGCGCTCGAGGATTATCGTAGCGAAGCCGGCGGTCGCACTCCAGCCGGAACGCCGCGCCATCAGGTAGGGCCGCAGGAATTCCCCGGCCCGCGCCGGCAGCAGGAAGCTGGCGGCAAAGCCGATGACGGTCGTGCGGAATGCGTCTGCCAAGCGAGCCGGTCCGATGGATTCGAGCATGTAGCGCCACCTGAAGGCCCTCAGCACGTAGGTGAGCATCGTCGTGCCGAGCGCGGCCACGAGCAGGTCAAGCCTGCCCCGGGCGAGCTCGGCGGCCACATCCCTGAGGTCCGCGTGCCGGAAGAAGTAGGCCAGAAGCGCTACCGCGAGGATGACAACGAGAATGGATCGGAGGTTGGATCGCATCTGCCGGGGAAGGACTCTACTATAAGGCCGCCGGCCAAGTCCATGCTGATGCGCAGTTTACCCTTCAAGTCGAGCGCGGGCACGCTGCCCACGGCCGACCTCGCCTTGCCGTCGGAAGAAAGTGCCTGTAAGATGCGGCTCCTCTGCGGTCCCCACGGACAGACGCGATGAAAGAAAACAAGCCGTTGCTCGAAACCTCCCTGTCCGGCCTGAAGGCCATCAAGCGCGGCAAGGTCCGCGACCTATACCAGGCGGGCGATGCGGTGCTGATAGTCGCCACCGACCGCATCTCGGCATTCGACTACGTGCTGCCCACGCCGATCCCGGACAAGGGCAAGGTGCTGAGCCAGCTCTCTGCGTTCTGGTTCACCCTGACCGAGGACCTAGTCGCCAATCACGTCATAGCCACCGACGTTTCGGAGTACCCGCCCGAAGCGTGCGCCCACGCGGAAATCCTCGCGGGCCGCTCGATGCTGGTGCGCCGGACCGTCCCGCTGCCGGTGGAGTGCGTGGTTCGCGGTTACATGGCTGGGTCCGGCTGGAAAGAGTACCGCCAGTCCGGCGCGATCTGCGGGATCCCGCTCCCGCCGGGACTGCGCGAGTCGGACCGGCTGCCCGAACCGATCTTCACGCCGTCGACCAAGGCCGACACCGGCCACGACCAGAACATAACGCAGGCTCAGGTCGCATCCCTGGTCGGCGCGGACGTGGCCGAACTCATCAAGGAGCTTTCGATAGCCCTCTACAAGCGGGCGACCGAGCACGCCGAGCCGCGGGGAATCATCGTCGCGGATACGAAGTTCGAGTTCGGGCTCGCCGGGGATGCGAGCGGGATGCCGCAAATCATCTTGATCGACGAGGCGCTCACGCCCGACTCGAGCCGCTTCTGGCCCCTGGCGGAATACGAACCCGGGCGGTCCCAGCCGAGCTTCGACAAGCAGTTCGTCCGCGACTACCTCGAGAGCATCCGCTGGAACAAGCGGCCGCCTGTGCCGGAGCTTCCCGAAGACGTCGTGGCCAGAACCCGGGAGAAGTACCTCGAGGCGTTCCGCCGGCTCACGGGACGCGACATCGCCTAGGAGCCTGTCCGAGCAGTCCGACAGGTTTCCTGGAGGTTGAACGCCACGCGGCGCTGGCGCCGCCGGGGAGAGCTTACGTGCGCGAAAAACTCGAGCGGCTCGTGGAGGAGATGGTCGACAAAGGGATCCTCTACGAGGACGCACGGCGCGAGTTCGAGCGTCGGTTCATCGCGCGGGTCCTCGCGAAAACGAGCGGCAACCTGACGCGCGCCGCCGAGGTGATGGGAATGCACCGCAACACCCTGAGCCGCAAGATGGCCGCGCACAGGCTCAAGGCGAGGGAGTGACTCCGGACCGAGTGCTCACGCGTGCGTTCCTCCAGGCCTCGTGGCCTTTGTTCTTCCTGAGTCACCCTCGCTCCTCAGCCCCGGCAATCCGGCGCCGGCCCCGAGCTCTCTTGTCCCCCGCCGCCTCTCTGCACTATACTTGGCAGTCGCCCATGTCGAGTGCCAACTGGCACGGACTCTGGCCGGGGCTTCCTGTGGCCCTGCCTGTGAAGGGCCGTTTGACCACTCTCAAGATGGAGTCGAAATCGATGACAGTCAGACCGCTGCATGACCGGATTCTCGTCCGGCGGATCGAAGAGGAAGAGCAGGTGGTCGGTGGGATCATCATCCCCGACACAGCCAAGGAGAAGCCGCAGCAGGGCAAGGTGATTGCCGTCGGCAACGGCAAGACGAAAGACGACGGCACACGGATCGCGCTCGATGTGAAGGCGGGCGACACGATCCTGTTCGGGAAGTACTCGGGGCAGGAGATCAAGCTCGACGGCGAAGAGTACTTGATCATGCGCGAGGACGAAGTGCTGGCGGTGCTGGAGGGCGCCGCGAAGAAGAAGTAGAGCCAGGCAGCAGGAGCAAACGATGGCAAAACAGATTGTTTACGGCGAGCAGTCGCGGCAGGCGGTCCTCCGCGGCGTCAACCACCTGGCTGACGCCGTCAAAGTCACCCTCGGCCCCAAGGGCCGCAACGTGGTCCTCGACAAGAAGTTCGGTTCCCCCACCATCACCAAGGACGGCGTGACGGTGGCCAAGGAGATCGATCTCAAGGACCCGCTCGAGAACATGGGCGCGCAAATGGTGCGCGAGGTGGCGAGCAAGACGTCCGACGTCGCCGGCGACGGCACCACGACGGCTACGGTCCTCGCCCAGGCCATCTACCGCGAGGGTGCGAAGAACGTGGTCGCGGGCGCAAACCCGATGGACCTCAAGAGGGGCATCGAGCGCGCGGTCGAAACCGTCGTCGAGTCGCTCAAGAAGCAATCGAAGCCGGTCAAGGGCAACATGATCGCGCAGGTCGGGACCATCTCGGCCAACAACGACCACACGATCGGCAACATCATCGCGCAGGCCATGGAGAAGGTCGGCAAAGACGGTGTCATCACCGTCGAGGAGGCCAAGACGCTCGAGACCTCGCTCGAGGTCGTCGAGGGAATGCAGTTCGACCGCGGGTACCTGTCGCCCTACTTCGTCACCGATCCGGAAAGAATGGAGGTGGTCCTCGAGAATCCGCTGATCCTCATTCACGAGAAGAAGATCAGCTCGATGAAGGACCTCCTCCCGGTGCTGGAGCAGGTGGCCCGCATGGGCAAGCCGCTCGTGATCATCGCCGAGGACGTCGACGGCGAGGCACTCGCGACGCTCGTCGTGAACAAGCTGCGAGGAACGCTGCAAGCCGCGGCGGTAAAGGCGCCGGGCTTCGGCGATCGCCGCAAGGCAATGCTCGAGGACATCGCGATCCTGACCGGCGGCCGCGCCATCACCGAGGACCTCGGCATCAAGCTCGAGAACATTCGCGTGGAGGACCTCGGCAAGGCGAAGAAGGTGACCATCGACAAGGACAACACGACGATCGTCGAGGGCGCGGGATCGCCGCAGGCAATCGAGGGCCGCGTCAGGCAGATCCGGACGCAGATCGAGGACACGACGTCCGACTACGACCGGGAGAAGCTGCAGGAGCGGCTGGCGAAGCTCGTCGGCGGCGTGGCGGTCATCAAGGTCGGCGCTGCGACAGAAACGGAGATGAAGGAGAAGAAGGCGCGCGTCGAGGACGCCATGCATGCCACAAAGGCAGCCGTCGAGGAAGGCATCGTACCCGGCGGCGGCGTGGCTCTGATCCGCGCGCTCAAGCCCCTCGAGTCGCTCAACTTGGAAGGCGACGAGAAGGTCGGCCTCAGCATCGTCAGGCGTTCCCTCGAGGAACCGCTCCGGTGGATCGCCACCAACGCCGGCGCCGAGGGCTCGATCGTGGTCCAGCGCGTCAAGGAGATGGACGACGAGTCCGGGTACAATGCGCAGACCGAGAAGTACGAGAACCTCGTCGAAGCCGGCGTGATCGATCCGACCAAGGTCGTGCGCACGGCGCTCCAGAACGCGGCGTCGATCGCATCGCTCCTGCTGACGACCGAGGCGCTCGTGGCCGAGATCCCGGAGGAAAAGAAGGAACCGGCAATGCCGCCCGGCGGCGGAATGGGCGGGATGTACTAGACACAGGCCGCAGAACGGAGGCCGACAAGAAAGCCCGGCAGTCGAAAGACTTGCCGGGCTTCTTTCTCTCCTCGTCGGCCGGGACGCGCAAACCGTGTTCAGCGGAGCGCGAACTCCATTTCAATCTGCACTACGACGGCCACCGGCTCTCCCTGGCGGGTGCCGGGCACGAAACGCCACTGGCGGGCTGCCTTGAGCGCCTCCTGATCGAGGCCGAAGACCGGATCGAGGGAACGAATCACTTGGACATCACCGACAGTACCATCCGGAAGAACGACGCACTCCAGGATCACCTTGCCCTGGACCTTGTGACGCATTGCGTCGGCGGTGTACTGCGGCTTCACTTCGCGCACCAGCTGAGGCCCTTCGATCCCGCTGCCCGGCCGGTAGGCGCCCCCGCCGAAACCGCCGCCGCTTCCAGGCCCCAGTCCGGAGCCGCTGCCGGGTCCGATTCCACCCCCGCTGCCAGTGCCTGCGCCGCCACCGCTGCCCGGACCCTGTGAGATACCAGTCGAGGTCCCCTCTATCGCCCCGGGCAGAAACTGTGTGCCCGAGGCCAGCGTCTTGGCCGGTATCAGAACCTCCTGCTCCAGCTTCGGCTTGTCCTCGGTGGGCTTCGGGTTGTCGAGCTTTATGGCCTGCGGTTTCACAGCCGGCACGGAGATCCTGTCCTTGCCGGGCATCTCCAGCTTGCGGGACGGTTCCGGCATCCGGTTGCCGCCGCCGCCACCGCCTCCGCCTGGCCCCGGCTCGGCCAGCCAGACGATCTTCTCACTGAACGGGGCCCGGAGGATTTCGGTCTCTGTGTAGGTCCGGGCTGGCACGTACCTGATGACCACGAGGACTAGAACCAGGGCAAGCAGGTGGACCGCGATGGAGAACGAGAAAGCACCGGGAAGGCGCCTTTGTGACTGCTCGAAAAGAAACGGGACCTCTTCCGGGTGGGCGCCGTCCACGTGGACGCAGAGGTGCCCGACCGTGGTGTTGGCACACCGTTTCGTCATGGTGCTTTCAGGCATTGGGCCGCGTTCCGGCTATTGTCGCGCAGTCAGTTCCGTACAGCAACAGCAAGAGGCATACCGCCGTGCTCGAGCTACATATCTCCTCGGGACATGCGCCTTTTGGACCAGATGGCACACCGCCGGGGCTTCGCCTGCCCTCATTCTGTGACATCGTTCACAGGATTAGACGCCCGAAGTGGCTTCTGCGGCCTTCCCCGATGACAACGGCGGGCCGATCTTCGCGACAAGGCCTCAGAGGCGGCCGGTCCACGCGCCAATTGCCGCGTTTCCGGCACCGTAGGAGTGGAGCGTCGCCAGAGCGTCAGCCGCCCGCGCCTCGCCCCGCACTGCTACCAGGACACCGCCTCTCGCAGTGAGAGCCTCGAAGATCTGGCAGTCATGGGGCTGGAAACCCACTCGTCCCATCGTTGCCGAGAGGCCCAAACGAGACAAGTCGCCCGTTTCCCCGTCGATTGCCGCGATGAGCGGCCCGGTCGCAACGGTCTGACCGAGGCCGCGGACCTCTGTACGGGCTGGCGGACCACCGAAAACGCGCTCCGCCATTGCAGCCGCTTCCGGCTTGTCGGCGGCGACCAGCGAAAGCGCCTCAGGCGGGAAGCCCTGCCTGCGCAGCGCGTCGATGCCTTTCTCAGCCCAAGCGGCGTCTTGGAAGACCCCTGCCGTGAAGCGACCCTTGTCGGGCTCTGCCATTCTCACCTCTCTACTAAACCTGGCCGCAGAACTCCAGCGACGGCGCCAGTCAACGCCACTCGGCGAGCGCCGTTTCGGCCGCTCCCGCCCCCTCGAGCGCCCTCCGCACCGACCCAGTCAATTCAGTGCCACCCGTGGTCACGTGGACTCCCAGCAGCACCGCGTCCCGCTCGACGCGCTGTTGCCAGCCGTCTGCCTGCTTCTGGGACAAACCCGCGCGCACGAGCGTGCTGGCCAACCCTCCGGCGATGTGACCGGCTGCCTCGCCAAGGTCCGCGGCAAGCGGCCCTGCCGAAACGATCGGGCCGATACCGGGCAGTGCGATTGCGACCGCCGCGAGGAGGTGCGCGCCAAGCTCGCCCAGGCGCGCCGCGGGCCTCGAGTCTTCGATCTCGGCGCCTGGCGTCGCTCCGAGCTCGTTCGCCAAAGCGCCTTCTTCATCATGGCTGCGCGCCACCACCGAGATGTCGGCCCTGTCGACCCCCAGCTGGCGGAGAGCAACCGCAGCGCTCGCCGCCGCTCTGCGATCTTCGAAGAGGGCCAGCACGAGCGGATGGGGCATTACTGTACTCTATCGCAAGAGATGCCAAAGAAAATAGACGTGGCCATAGTCGGGGCCGGGCCAGCCGGTGCGTGGGCAGCCCGTAAGCTGGCTCGGGCCGGAGCGCAGGTGGTGGTTTTCGACGCTTCCCACCCCAGAGAGAAACCCTGCGGGGGCGGGCTGACCGGCCGCGCCGTCGGCCTCGTGTCGGACGAGCTGCGCGAGTCGCAGGTTCGAGCCGTGGCAGTCCAGGGCGCGGTGTTCGAGGCGGCGCGAGTCGATGGGCATGCCACCGCGCCCCTGCACGCGCGCGTGCCATTGACACCGGCAGGCCTCACCGCTGCCAGCTCGCTCGTCATCGTCAGTCGGCGTTCCTTCGACGGCGCGCTGCTCGAGGCAGCCGTTCGCTCGGGCGCCTGCCACGTGGAGGAACGCGTGCGCGATGTGGTCGCCGGCGGCGATTCGGTCAAGGTCTCGACCATCCGCCAGACGATAACCTGCGACGCCGTCATAGGAGCAGACGGGGCCAATAGCATGGTGCGGCGCCGCGTCCGCGCGCCGTTTCAGCGCTCGCAGCTCTCGATTGCCGCCGGCGCCTTCGTACACGGCCGAACAGAGGCCGACGTCCGCCTGTGCATGCTCGCAAACCCAGGAGGCTACCTGTGGTCCTTCCCGAGGCCGGACCATCTCGCCATCGGCGGCTGCGCGCAGGCGGACGCCGCCGACATTCGCCAGCTGCGAGCCACCGTTTCCGAGTGGATGACTGGGCGAAAGCTCCATGGGAATGGCCCGGTGGAAGAGTACACGTGGCCGATTCCCTCGCTGACCTTCACAGATTTCGAGCGGGAGGCGCCCGCGGGTCCACGATGGATGCTCGTCGGCGATGCTGCCGGCGTGGTGGATCCCCTCACAAGGGAGGGCATCTTCTACGCTCTCCGCTCCGCAGAACTCGCCGCGGCCGCCCTTGCGGGTCCGAGCCCTCGCGAAACCTACACCTCTATGCTCCGCGATGAGATCTACCCGGAGCTGCGCCGGGCCGCAGCGCTCAAGGCAGGTTTCTTCAGTTCGGGCTTCTCATCGCTCATGGTCGAGGCACTCGGCCGAAGCGGTCGCATACGCGCGGTGATGGCGGATCTGGTCGCAGGACGCCAGTCTTACAAAGCTCTCGTTCCGCGACTCCTGGCCACGCGCGAGTTCGGCCTGGCGTTCAGGCTCGCCTCGCTGCTCATCGGGGGCCGCCTCCGACGGTGACCTCGTCTTCATGTCCTGGTGCATTTCGTGCCTTCACAGCCCGGGCGGCCAGCGGTTGGAACATCGAGCAGGCAGTCCCATGTCTTGCAGCCCCTCGGGCGACAGCCTGTCATGCCGTCCGGAATGAGGATTCTGTCATGGCTGCAAGGCCTCGCCTTCTGGCCAGTCTCGCGAGCAACTCGATATCGAGCGGGGCACTTTGCCCGCCCGCCGTTTCGTGTTTCGCCGCCACGCGATCGTCATCGCACGAAATAGCCGGTTCGCGCTCGCACGCGGAGCTCCGGGCGCGAGACGGTGACTTCGATCGAGCGCCACTCCTCGCCCACACCAGCGAGCGCACGCGACGGCACGTAGCCTAACAGGTACTGAGTGCGGAGCTCGGTGGCAATCGACGTCAACGCCGGCTCTATCTTCTTCGGGTCTTCGATTTCGAACGAACGCCCGCCCGTCAACACGGCGAGCGACGCGAAGAGCGGAGGCCGGCTTGCGCCCAGCGCGACAGGATAAATCAGCACGTCCGCCCGCCGCGCCCGGTCCAAGGCCTCCGCCGCCGAGGCCTTGCTTCCCCTGTCCACGCCGTCGGAAAGCAGGACCAGTGCCCTGCGGCCCCCAGCCGGCTCGATCAGGTCGATGGCCCTGATGATCGCATCGTGGAGACGCGTCGTGCTCCAGGGCTCCATCGACGCGAGGGCAGCAAGAGCCGGGGCGCGGTCTGTCGATAGCGGGGCAAGCGTTTCCACCTCGTTCGCAACCCCGATGACCGTGGCGCGGTCCCCAGCCCCGAGCGCGCCGAGGAAGCTTCCCGCCGCCTTTCTCGCAAGGTCGAGCCGCCGCCCTGCCATGCTCGCGCTGTGATCGAAGGCGAGCGCGACCGCAACAGGGAATTCCGACGCTGTGAAGATCGATACGGTCTGACGCACACCCTCCTCGCGCACCTCGAAATCGCCCGCGACGAGGTCCGTGACCGGCGTACCGTCAGCCGCCGTCACCGTAGCGTACACTTCGACGATATTCACGCCCGAGACGAATTGACCAGCGACCGCCGGGGCCATGACAGAGATGGCGGCAAGAGCGGCGAGCGCCCGGAGCGGCGTGGTGCTACAATCGGGCGGAAGCATACTCATGCCACACCTCGGAATCGGCGAACTCGTCGTCGTCCTGCTCATACTGATGCTCATCTTCGGCGCGAACCGGCTGCCGGAACTGGCGCGCGGTGTCGGCAAGGCGATCCGGAACTTCAAGGACGCGTCCCGCTGAGATAGGGTTCAGGACGAACCCCTGTCCTTACAGGATCACTCTCACATCTCCCATGCGCCGCGTCAGACGTTCGCGGTCGAGGAGCTCGAGGAGCGGGATCGCGAACTTGCGCGATATCCCGTAGCGCTCCTTGAAGGTTGCCACGTCGATTGTCACCTGCCCCGGGCCGGCGGACGTCTTCATCGCCGCCACGTCCTGGCGCAGCGTCTCGAGAACCTCGGAGTGGAACAGGAGCCCTTCGACGCGCACCAGCCGCTTCTGCCGGACGAGAAGCTGAACCATCCGGTCGGCAACGACCGGCTGAACCCCTGCCGCCCGGGCCACCGCAGCGGGATCGGCCGGCCTCAGTCCCGCCTCGCGGTAAGAGGCCTCGATCGTGTCGCGTGCCCTCTCCTCTTCGGGAGACAGCGACATCCGATGGCTCGCGAGTGCCAGCCTGTCGCGACCGCTCACCAGCCCTGCCGAGAACAGGTCGGCCAGAACGGTTTCGAAAACTGGAGAGGCGGCCCCGGCGAACAGCCGTTCGCGCACCTCCTCGCGGGACATCCCATCTGAGAGCGGCTGCGCCTTGTGGTATTCGCCCAGCATCGCCAGCACCTTGACGGACAGGTCCTTCGCGACCGCGGCTGTGATCAGCCGGTCTTCAACGCGCCTGATCTCTCCGGCCGTCTCGAGGCTGTCCACGATCTCAAGGGCCTTGTTACTGGCGATTCCGAGACGGCTGGTCAGCGCCGAGAGCCCGAGGCCGGCGGCTCCGCTCTCGCCGGTGACGAGCAGCACCGTGCGTTCGTCCGGACCGCAGAGGGAAGGCTTCTGCCCGGCCGGTGGACTGGCTTCCGGGTTCATCGCCTCGAACCGCTGCCTGCTTCCGGGACGCCGGATGCCCACTCTCGGCGGCTGGGGATCGAGGACCAGGCCCCCTGCGATCGTTCTCGGCGGCGAGTACGCCCGGACAATGAAGCGATCTCCCCGCGTGACGACCGCTGGAGCCTCGAGGCGCAGGCGCGCGTAGGCCTGGCTGCCGGGAGGAATCTCGGCGACGTTGGCGGAAAGCGTTTCGGCAACGGGGCCTGCGAGCGCAATCCGCCCGAGCACCTCGCTCGTGCCCTGGTGGAAACGTACCCTCGCCCCGTGCGCGAGCGGCCGGACGCCTCCGACGGTCTCGATCACGACGTCGATGACGCGCGTCGAGATGAAACTTCCAGACGTCGTGATGGTGCAGCCCCTGCCGATGTCGCTCGTCTCGACGCCGCCCACGTTCACCGCCACGCGGTTCCCAGGGGCCACCGATTCCTTGCTCCGGCCGTGCACCTGGATGCCGCGCACCTTGACGAGGCGACCTTCGGGCATCACCTGGAGTTCCTGCTCCAGTCCGATCTCGCCGGAGACCAGCGTCCCGGTCACGACCGTCCCGAAGCCGCGCATCGAGAAGACGCGGTCTACGGGCAGCCTCACCGGGCCGCCGGCCGCACGCTCAGCGACCGACTGCGCCTGTCTGAGCAGGGCGCGTTGCAGCTCCCCGAGCCCCTCCCCCGTCTTCGATGACACCGGCAGGACTGGCGCGCCTTCGAGGAAGGAGCCCGCCACCATGTCGCGGACCTCGAGGCGCACGAGCTCGATCGTGTCGGCGTCGACGAGATCCGACTTGGTGAGGGCCACAATTCCTGCCGGGACCCGCAGCAGCCTGCATATCTCGAAATGCTCTCGCGTCTGCGGCATCACCGATTCGTCGGCAGCCACCACGAGCAGCACCGCGTCGATCCCACCGACGCCGGCGAGCATGTTGCGCACGAAGCGCTCGTGCCCCGGGACGTCCACGAACGCTACATTGACTTCACCCGCACTCCAGTTCGCGAAGCCCAGATCAATCGTGATGCCCCGCAGCTTCTCTTCTTGGAGGCGATCAGGGTCCGTCCCGGTGAGGGCACGAACGAGGGCGCTCTTCCCATGGTCGATGTGGCCGGCGGTGCCGATGACAATGTTGCGCATTTTGGCAGCCGAACGATGTTCCACGCGCATCGCTGGCACGGTTCCACGAGGGCGACTGCGCATGGCACCCCGTGTTCGTGAACAACGATGGCTACCAGATCGTACGCCGGGAACGGAACGAAGTCGACGGCTGAAAGCGCGCCCGCTGGGAGCCCCACGTGAGCCGGACGCCGCACATCAGCGGAGCCGTCGGCCTCATCCCCTTCGCCGCCGCGCCCTGCGGCGGACGGACGGTGCCTGCTGCCTCGGCGGCTGCTTCTTCCTGCGGCCCTGTGCCATGGCCCCGCCCTTTTGTGCCGCCTTTTGCGCGAAGTCCTTTCGAGTCGCTGCAGTGCGCCGTCCTGCCCGACTCACATCCCGCTTCCGACTCCTAGCCTCGACCGCTTCCTTCTTCCGGAAGACCCCAGCCGCCTTTCCGGCTTCCGTATTCATCGCCCGACGAGCTGTCGCACGCGCTGCCCTGTGGCCGCGGCTGCCGCCGCCCGGCTCCCTCCGCACCTGCTCGAGGATCCCGATGAGCCCCAGCTCGATCTGGCGCCGGTCGAGGTCCGCCCGAAGCACCTGGACGCGCACCCTGTCGCCCAGGCGGTACACCTTGCCCGTGTTCTCACCCATCAGACTGTGCGTCGTCTCGCTGTGACGGTAGTAGTCGTCGACCATCGTGGACACTGGCACCATGCCTTCGACGAAGTGCTCGACGAGCTGGACGAAGAGTCCGAATGGAGCAACGCCCGTTATGAAGCCTTCGAACTCCTCGCCCAGCTTGTCGGCCATGAACTGCACCTTCTTCCACTGCACGAGTTCGCGCTCGGCCTCCTCGGCGCGGCGCTCCCTCTCGGAGGCGTGGCGTGCGATCTCGTGCAGCTCCTCTTCGAGTTCGGCACGGCGTTCGGCCGACACTCCTCCGCGCATCGACTCGCGAAGCAGCCGGTGGACGACCAGATCCGGATAACGGCGGATGGGCGACGTGAAGTGAGTGTAGTGGGTGAAGGCCAGCCCGAAATGGCCCAGGTTGTCCTCCGAGTACCTGGCCTTCTGCATCGTGCGGAGCATCAGTAGAGCGACCGCTTTCTCTTCGGGCGTCCCTCGAATCCTTTCCAGGAGCCGCTGGAAGTCGCGCGGGCTCACAGCGTCCGGGCGCGCCGCAAGGCTGTAGCCGAAGCTGCCGACGAACTCTTCGAACTGCTCCACTTTGAGGGGATCCGGCGGTTCGTGGACCCGGTACAGTCCCGGTAGGCCTTTAGACTCCAGGCGCCGCGCCACGGTCTCGTTGGCGAGGAGCATGAACTCCTCGATTATCCTGTGAGCCATGTTCCGCTCCGAGGCCAGGATGCCCTCGACGAGGCCAGCTTCGTCGAGGACGATCTCCGGCTCCTCGAGGTCGAAGTCTATCGACCCGAGCCTGCGCCGCCGCTCGGCGAGCACTTGATGGAGCTCCTTCATGAGATCGAACATGGGGACCAGGGCCGCGTAACGCGCGCGGGCCTCGGTATCCTCGCCTGACAGGATCGCCTCGACATCCGTGTAGGGCATTCGCTCGGTGCATCGGATGACGCCGTCGTGAAAGGCGGCAGCGACGACGTTCCCGCGCGAATCCACGTCCATCAAGACGGACTGCACCAGGCGATCCACGCGCGGGTTGAGGCTGCACAGCCCGGTTGCCAGGCCCTCGGGGAACATGTGCAGGGCGCGCTCCGGGAAATAGACCGACGTTCCGCGCTCGTACGCCTCCTCGTCGAGCACGCCGCCTGCTGCGACATAGTAGGCCACGTCTGCGATGTGAACGCCCAGACGGTAGCGGCCCTCCCCCACCCGCTCGATCGAGATCGCATCGTCGAAGTCGCGGGCGCGTTCGCCGTCTACGGTGATGACGTCGCGGTCGCGAAAGTCGGTCCGGCCCGCGAAGTGCTCCGGCGGAACGTGAGAAGTTGCGGGGTCCGCCCAGCGTGTCAGCCGCCTGACCTCTTCCTCAGCCTCTGGGGAGTGAGCATCGGGCAGACCGTACTTCCGGATGATCAGCGCGGTGTCCACACCCGGCGTTCCTATTCGCCCCAACACCTCCACGACGCGCCCGACTGCTCCGCGCGTGGCCGTGGGCCATCTCGTGATTTCCGCCGAGACCATCTCACCGGGGGAAGCACCGCCTGTTCCCGCCGGCGGCAGGCGCACCTCGACACAGAGGCGCGCATCGAATGGCACGAGGTGCCCGGCGCCGTTCTCGTCCTTCTCGAACCGCCCCGCTATCACAGCGCGCGCCCGTTCGATCACCCTGATGATGCGCCCCTCGGGGCGCCCGTCCTCCCGGTGCCGTTCCGGCCTCACCATCACGCGATCGCCGTGAACTGCCTCCCCGAGGTTCGCGGGCGATACATAGATGTCGGGCGAGCCGCCCCCGATCGGATGCTCCGGGATCACGAAACCGAACCCGGAAGGATGGCCCTGGAACCGGCCGATTACGACGTCCATCTTGTCGGGCAGGCCGTAGCGGTGACCACGCACCTGCACCAGCGCGCCGTCCGAGACCAGGCGCTTCACGACCCTCCGGAACGCGACGCGCTCATCGCGCGGAACCCGCAGGACCTGGATCAACTCGCGCATGGATGCGGGGCGGTGCACGTGGTCGCGCAACGCCTCCAGGATCCCCTCACGGGTGAACATGGCCGGATCTCTCAGGTTCGCACCGCCAGCAGGATCTGCATGTCACCCACGTTGGTCCCCGTGGGGCCGGTGATGACGAGATCGCCGAGCGCCTCGAAGAAGTGGTAGGCATCGTTCCGGTCGAGGAATGACACTGGATGGAGGCCGCTAACAGCTGCCCGGAACGCAGTTGTCGTGTCCGCCACCGCGCCAGCAGCGTCCGTCGGTCCGTCCACGCCGTCGGTGCCGATGCTTGCAAGGACGGCGTTCCACCGCGCTGTCGCAAGAACCGGCAGCGCGGCCAGCGCGAACTCCTGGTTCCTGCCGCCAAGCCCGTCGCCACAAACCCTGACCGTCGTCTCGCCGCCCGAAACAACGCAGGCGGGCCGCCTGCCTCCGGCCTCGGCACACTTCAGCATCCTGGCAACGTGGGCCGGCGACGCTGCGCGCGACTCTCCCGTTACTGGCTCGTCCATCACGTGCACGAAATACCCGGCAGAGGCTGCCGACGCCGCAACCGCGTTCAGCACCGACGCCCTCGAACCGATGACCCAGGCGTGCGACCTGCGCAGTCGCACATCGCCCGGCTTCGGCGT
Organism: Vicinamibacterales bacterium; assembly: GCA_041947015.1. GTDB lineage: Bacteria > Acidobacteriota > Vicinamibacteria > Vicinamibacterales > Fen-181 > JBHGBL01. The sequence continues at coordinate 391,626 of JBHGBL010000001.1, read as the reverse complement.
CTCGGGGATCTCACCTCTGGCTCCGGCCTCGAGCACGGCGATTGCGTCCGGCGGATAGCTGGCTCTTCCACCGAACTTCGACAGGACAGCGAGCGCATCATCGAAGCGGCTCGCATCCGCGACGGTCGGCCCCGACGCAATGATGCTGAGGTCGTCGCCCACCACGTCAGAGATTGCCAGCGCGACGGTAGTACCGCGCGACGCCGCCGCAAGCCGGCCGCCCTTGACGGCCGAGAGGTGCTTGCGCACGGTGTTCATCTCGCAGATGTCGGCTCCACCAGCGAGAAGCCGCTTCGTCACCTCACGCTTGCTTTCAAGGGTCAGGCCGTCGGCGGGAGCCGAGAGCAGGGCTGAACCACCCCCGGAGATCAGCACCAGCAGGAGGCCGTCTTCAGCGATCGAGTGCGCCAGCTCGAGAGCGGCGCGGCCCGCCTCTTCGCTGGCGCGGTCTGGAACGGGATGCCCGGCCTGGATCCAGCGGACGGCGGCCGGCAGAACGGCGTCGAGGTGGGTGCCCACGGCGAGCCCTTTCTCGAGCCTCCCTGGAAGGGCCTGGGCGAGCCCGGCCGCCATGCGCGGGGCGGCCTTGCCGAACGCGACGAGAGCAAATCGGCGGTCGCCTATGAGCCCGCTGATCGCAGGCGACTCGAGAGCTTCGCGAACGAGGCACGACGGATCAGCCCGCCGGAGTGCGGCTTCGGCGAAGCGGAGGACGTCAGAGCGAAGCGTGTCGAGCGTCAGTTGACCTTCTTCGGGTCGGACCAAGCGGAGAGCCGCGTGACGATGTCGAACTGGTGAAGCAGGCGGCTCACCAGCTCTTCGGCGCGCTCGTTGGCACAGATCCGGTCCAGTTCCCTCAGGATGCGCTCGATGGCAGCCTCGGCGCTTTCGATCGCACGCTCCGAGTAGTACTCTCGCTGCCGTTCGAGGCAACGTTGGTGTTTGAGGAATTCTTCCCGGAAGAACTCAGCACTAATGGTGGAAGGAACGACTGGGAGCCGCTTGTCTGTCAGGAAGCGCAACATCGATTCCTCGACTCCGGGCATTCGGTTTGGCTGGCTATGCCTTCCCTCGCGCGAACGCACACCGAGCCCGGCCGCGACTGCTCGCGAACGACTTCTGCCGGACGTTTCGGCTTGCGCTGCTCACAGGCTGAAAGGTTAGTCGGAAGGCAATCCCAGTGTAGTGCTGTCGCCGGACGGCTGTCAACGGCGCAGCGCGCTTGCGGACCGTTGTTCCTGCGTTGCGGCTCCGGCGCACCAAAGCTCCATAGCTCAGCAGCGAGCCGCTGCGCGCGGGCGCTGGCTACGGGCGCGCGGTATGTCTGGACGCGATCAGGCCGCCAACTGCGCCCACTGCGGCGCCGCCAGCAACGAGCAGCGCCGCCGTCGACGGCGGCAGGAACACGGCTGCGGCCGGATCGACGAGGTCGCTGAAGGCGGCAGCCAGCCGCATCCGGACACCGAACCACGCCAGCCACGTGAGGGCGAGCGCGATCATCGCCCCGATCGCGCCTTGCAGCATGCCTTCGGCGACGAACGGGCCCCTCAGGTAAGACAGCGGCGCACCCACGAGCTCCATGATTCCAAGCTCCTCGCGCCTGGTGTAGAGTCCCAGCCTCACCACGTGGGCAACCATCGCGGCCGAGCCGACCGCAAGAAGGACAGCGACCGAAGCGCCCGCCCATCTCAGGAAGGACGCAAGCTTCCTCAGCCGCTCGATCCAGAGGCGGTCATAGCGGACATCGGCGACGCCTGGCATCGCGCGGAGCTCGGCAGCGAGATCCGCCGTTGCGCGTTCGTCGTAGAAGGCGCCGAGGCGAACCTCGATCGACGCCGGAAAAGGGTTGCCCTGCGACATGTCCACCGCGCCGGCCAGGTCCGGAAACTCTTCCTTGAAGCGAGCAATCGCTTCTTCCTTCGAGACCCGGGTGCGGTCGTCCGCCAGGCGGCTCTCCAGGAGCACCCGCTCGAGGTCGGCTTCCTGCTCCGGGGTGATGTCGTCAGCGAGGTAGATCGAAAGCTCCGCCACCTCGCTCCAATCCGCAAGCAGGCGATCGCCGTTTGCGCTCAGGACGAGAAACGCAGCCGTGACAGTGAGCGCGGCGGCGATGCCGGCAACCGATGCGAGCGCGGCAGCGAGGCGCCGCCGCATCATCACGCCTGCTTCACGGAGCGAGTACGATACGGCGCCCATCACGTCCCCGAGGCAGTCGGACCGTCAACGAGACGCCCGTGCTCCAGCACTATCGCGCGACGGCCCACGCGCCGTATCAACTCGCGGTCGTGGGTGGCAACGATTACCGTCGTCCCGCGCGCGTTCACTTCGCGGAACAGATTCATGATCTCGAGAGAGAGATCCGGATCGAGGTTCCCGGTCGGCTCGTCGGCGAGGACGATCGCCGGGTCGTTGACCAGGGCGCGCGCGATGGCTATCCGCTGCTGCTCCCCTCCCGAGAGCTCCAGCGGGTAAGCGTTCATCCTGTGCTGCAGGCCTACCCAGCGCAGCACCTGGAATGCCCGCCTCCTCTGCTGGGTTGCGCTCTGGCCCAGGACCTGCGGCACGAAAGCGACGTTGTCGAAAACACTTCGCGAGGCGATGAGCTTGAAGTCCTGGAAGACGAACCCGATCTCGCGGCGATATGCCTGGACTTCGCTGCGCCTCATCGCGGCAAGATCGCGGCCGTCCACCCTGAGCTCGCCGCTGGTCGGCAGTTCCTCGCGCAGGAGCAGCCGGAGGAAGGTCGACTTGCCAGCCCCGCTCGGCCCTGTGAGGAAGACGAACTCGCCGCGGTTGACGCGCAGCGACACGTCGCGAAGCGCGGGCACGCCGCGACCGTACTGCTTGGTCAGCCCGATCGTCTCGACCACGATGTTGCCTGCTGCCGGTGCTGTGCCGGCACGGCGTGAATCGTAACACAAGCTCAGTCCATGTTCGCCCTGTGTTCGGCGAGTTCCGCGCGGAAGTCGCCGAAGCCAGCCGACACCTCGATGATGAGGGGTATGCGCCGCCCGTCGGTCGAGAGCCAGGCGGTCGCCTCGATCGGTCGCCTCCGCTGCAGGCGCTCTTCGACGACTAGGGTGAGCCGCATCGCCTGGACTCGCACTCCGCGATGTTCGATGCTCTCGAGAGACCTCACCACCACGACAACGACCAAGTTGCGCCCGCCCTCGCTCAGCGGGATTCGGACCGTGTCCCCGGAAGCGAGCCGGATCGTCCGAAGGTAGTGAAAAGCTGCAAGGGGATCCCGCGATCCTGCAGCGAGCGGCAGGCGTGGGCCGGTTCCCGTCTCCACCGTCCCACGTTCAGCATCGAACCGCGTCACGCGGTCCAGAACCCGCCGCCCTTCGTGTATATGCTGGTGCTGCAGCAGCGGGAGGACCCGGCTATCGGCCCACGTCTCGAAGCGGTCCTGGGCCTCGAAGAACCGCGACACCAACGGAGCGGTGCGCGCGTCGAGCGTGAAACGATACGCGGCCCCCGCCACGGTGGCGTCATCCGGCACCCCCAGCCGGCCGGCCGAGGCGGTGCCGGGACCATCCACCACAAAGACCGCCTGCCCCGCTGCCAGCGTCAGCCCTCCGGCACCCTTCCAGAAGACTTCGTACGTCGCGCGCTCGCCGGCCTCGAAGGGTACGAGGCCCGGTTCGGGCGGCGCAGGCGCCGAGGCTCTCGCGATCTCGCGCTCGAGATCCTCGTTCCAGCGGACCTCGTGGATGACCGTGGAACCGAAGCGCGCGCGCTCGACGAGTGGGTTGCCGGCGGCGACAACACCCGCAGTGACCGCACCCACGTCCAGAGCGGCGTCCGAAACAACGAACCTGACGCCGAGGTCGTGAAGCATCAAGAGCGACTCGGGAGACGGGAACGCGCTCATCGTCTCCACCAGGGGGACGAAGAACGGCGGCCGCTGGCCGCTGTAGCCGTTGACGATCGGCCGCCCGTGCTGAAGCGATTCCACCATGGGGCGGGTGTTCTCGGCATCGAGCCCAAGCGGCAGGTAGACCACCGCACCCGGTTCGGGCGCCGCAGCCAGCCACGCGCCAACCGGCGTGCGGAGCACCGGCGCGGGCACCGTGGGGAGGGGCACGTTCACGTATTCGACGAGGACCGCTCCCACCAGGAGCGCTGTCCGCGGCAACAGTCTCCATGGCCGCGAGTCCGGCAAGCGCCCTACCAGCTTCGCGACCCCGAGCGCGGCCAGCAACGCGGCTCCGAAGGTCACCAGCACGCCGAAGCGAGCGGGTGCCCGGATTGCCTGGAAGCCGAACACGAACCTGTGAAGCGTGGCGTAGATCGTTGCCGAACCCTCCGGTCCGAGCGAAAGAACGAAACCAACAGCGGCCACCGCTAAGTAGGTCGCTGCGAGCGGCCAGGTGGATCGCCGTCGCGACCACGCAGCACCCAGGAGGGCAAGCGTCGCGAGCGTGAAGCCGCAAAAGAGCTCTCTCTCTGGCCCGCCGTCGGAAGCGGGCGCGCCGGACCGGTCCGGACGCAGGATTCCGGTCCTACCGTAAAGCAGGTTCTCTGGCGGCACGCGCAGATAGCTGGACATCCTCGCCGAATGGTGCCCGGCCTCGTACAGGTTGCGCACCAGTCCTTCCTGCTGCTGGACCCGCCAATACGGCCACACGAAAGGCGCCGCGGCAACGGCAGAGACGATGACCGCCGCGGCGATGCAGGACCAAAAACGCCTGCTTCGAACCTGCCCGGTCGTTCTGGCAAGGACGAAGGACGCGACGGCGAGGCCGGCGCCCCCGATCACACCGTAGTAGGCCGACGAAACGGCCTGGAGCGCGACCAGCATGCCGAGGACAACAGCATCGAGTGCCCTGCGCCGCGCCGCCACGCGGTGCAGGAACAGGAACGTCAGCGGCAGCACCCAGAGCGACTGCAACTGAAGGTGGACCAAGTGCGCGAAGTGGTAGGGCGCGAAGCCCCACGCCGTCCCGGCGACCAGCGCAGCGGCAGGCGAGGCCGTCACCATCCGGGCGAACGCGTACATCGACACGGCCGAGGCGACGAGCGACAGCACGAACAGTGCGTTGTAGCAGGCGACGAGGTCCCCCGCAAGAACGTAGAGCGGCAGGAGCAGAAGGGCCTGAGGGATCAGGTGATCCGAGTACGCGAGGGTCGATGCAGCGGGGTGGAATATGTTCGCGTCGAAGATCCGGCCCGAAACAACCGCGAGCGGATCTGTGCTGAGGACCCGCAGGTCCCAGCCGAGAATCCACAGGTTGAGGAGAGGGTCGCCTTCGGCAACTGGCGCCGCGAGTCGAGACAACGGCGCGAGCACGACCGGCCACGTCATGAGGACCGCAGCCGCGGCGTAGAAGAGCGTCGCCCCGAGCGCCTCGGACACGCGCCGGCCTCGTTGTTCGTCCATCAGTCGCAGTCCAGCGCTCTCTTCAGGAGCTCGTTGACCATCCGAGGGTTGCCTCGCCCGCCTGTTGCCTTCATCACCTGGCCCACGAGAAAGCCGAACGCCTTCTGTCTGCCGGCGCGGTAATCGGCAGCCGCATCTGCGTGTTCCGCGACCACCTCGCGGACGGCAGCTTCGAGCGTGGACTCGTCGCTGATCTGGCCCAGACCCCGGCTCGCCACGACTGAAGAAGCCACCTTTCCCGACGCGCACATCTCCTCGAAAACGGCCTTCGCAGTCGGGCGGTTGATCGCGCCGCCCTCGACCATGCGGATGAGGTCGGCGAGCGCTTCGGGGGCGACGGGCGCCTGCTCCATCGTGCCGCCGGTTTCCCTCAGCTTCCCGGCCAGGTCACGCAGGATCCAGTTTGCTGCCAGCCGCGGGTTCCCGGTGAGTGCCACCACCTGCTCGAAGTAAGACGACAACGCAGTCGACCCCGCGAGGAACGCGGCATCGGCTTCCAGCAGCTCGAATTCCCGCCGGTAGCGTGCCTTGCGCGTCTCGGGCAACTCCGGGAGCGTGGCCCGGACCGCGGCAGTCCGCTCCGGCGTCACGACGAGCGGCGGCAGGTCGGGCTCGGGAAAGTACCGGTAGTCCTCCGCCTCCTCCTTCGCCCGAATCGTCACTGTCGCGCCGGAGTCGACGTCCCAGCGCCTGGTCTCGGGCGCGACGCTCCTCCCCTCCTCCAGTATTCGAACCTGCCGCTCGATCTCGTATTCCAGCGCACTCTGGAGGAAGCGGAAGGAGTTGAGGTTTTTCACCTCCGTCCGGGTCCCCAGAGCAGGCGTCCCTGCCTCGCGCACCGAGACATTCGCGTCGCACCGCAGACTGCCTTCCTCCATGTTCCCATCATTGACCCCTATCGCCACGAGGAGCGTGCGGAGCCGCCGGAAGAACGCGGCCGCGGTTTCCGCGGAGTGAATCTCCGGCTCGGTAACGATCTCGAGCAGGGGGACGCCGCTCCTGTTGAAGTCGAGCGTTGTCGCACCCTCCGGCCCGCCGTCGCGGTCGTGCATCGACCTGCCAGCGTCCTCCTCGAGGTGGATGCGAAGCAGGCGTACCCGCTCTGCCCGGCCGCTGGCCGTCCACTCTAGGCTGCCTCCGGTCGCGAGCGGCTGGTCGAGCTGCGTAATCTGGTAGCCTTTCGGCAGATCCGGGTAGAAGTAGTTCTTGCGCACGAAGACCGACACGGGGTGTATCGTGCAATCCAACGCCAGGGCCGCTTTGAGAGCAAGCTCCACGGCGCCCGCGTTGAGGACGGGCAAGGCTCCCGGAAAGCCGAGGCACACGGGACAGGTCAGCGAGTTCGGCGGAGCCCCGTGGCGGGCCGCACAGCCGCAGAACAGCTTGCTGCGCGTTCGCAGCTGCGCGTGAATCTCGAGGCCGATGACCGGCTCCCACCACGGCATGGCACGCGATTGTACACTCGGGCATGACGACCGGACGAAGCCGGCGGGAGAGCCTGTAGGCGGACCCGATGAGTAGCGCGCAAGCGCGGTCGTTTTGCGCTTGCCGGGGGCTCTTTTTCGCCTTAGTCTTGACCGCAGGTAAACGCAGCCGCGTCCAGGTCGTAAAGCAATACAGATGGCCATCAGCGCGGTTGCCGCCAGCGTTGTCCCTTGGAGGACCTGCCCGGTGGATATCCCGGTCGACGCGGCCGAGCCTTCCTCGGTGCGCAACGACGCTCGCCTGGCGCGGTACGCCGAACAGGCCGCCGATTCGGCGCTGGCCGCCGGGGTGAAGGCGCTCGTATCCGAGGGCCGCGTAGACGAGGCGCGGGAACGGTTCTCAACACTCGTAGCGCGGACGCAGCGGCGCGCGCTTCGCATTGCCTGGCATTTCCTTCGGGACAGCGGAGAGGCAGAAGAGGCCGTCCAGGAAGCGTTCATCCGCATCTTCACGCGGATCGACACCTATCGTGAGGAGTACCCCTTCGAAGTCTGGTTCACGCGGATACTCATCAACGGGTGCCTGGACCGGCAGAAAGCGAACCGGCGCCGCCTGAAGTGGCTGGTGCCCGACTCCGAGGCCGCTGCCGATGGCGCAGCTGCGACGGCCGAAGCGTCGGCGCCGTCGCCGGAAGACAAGTTGATTTCGCGCGAGCGGCGGTCGGAGATTTGGAAGGCGATCGAGCGTCTGCCGGGCCGTCAGCGCACGGTCGTTTCGCTCTGCTTGCTCGATGAGCTTTCGCCGCGTGAGGTGAGCTTGCTGACCGGAATGAACCAGTCCACCGTGCGCGTGCACCTGTTCCGCGCCCTGCGCCGGCTGCGGACGTTACTGGGAGGCTTGAAGTGACCCCCGCTGCCCATCACCTGCCGGACGAACGCCTCGTGGCGTGCTCGCTCGTCGAGGGGGACCCGGCCTGCCAGACGCCGGCCGAGGCAGCAGCCTTCGCGCATATGGCCGCCTGCGACAAGTGCTCCATGCGCTACGGGAAACTTCGCCAGCTTCTCGACGGTGTTCGCGCCGAGGACTGCGAGCACTTCGATTCCCTCTTCCCGCCCGAACGTCTCGAGGCTCATCGGGCCCAGATCATGCGCCGCCTCGAGGCACTGAGCAGGCCTGCCAAAGTGCTCCGGTTCCCGTTGAGGCGGAGCGCTCAGGCCAGACCACGCGAGTCCACCCCTGCTCGGCCCGCAAGATGGGCGGCCGTCGCGGCTGCTGCGGGCGTGGTGCTCGGCCTCTCGCTCGGGTGGTATGCCGGGCTTCCCTTCCCACGCTCGCCGGGAGCATCGCCTGTCACGGTGGCGGACAGCCGGCCGGCCCCGACAATCGAGCCGGCGCCAGGGGCGAGCGTAAAGGACGGCGACGAAGAACTGCTGGCTGACATCGCGGATGCGCTTTCACGCCAGCGAGCGGACGAGCTGGCGGCTTTCGACGCTTTCACGCCGCGCATGCGGGAGGTGGCGGCGGTCACGAAGTAGGCTGCCGCTCCCGGCAGGACGAAGGTCGGCCCGTGCTCGCCGGACGAAGACCGGCGGACTGCAGGCTGAGGGTGCGGCCGCCGTTCGAGGCGTTTGACCGCCCCGCCGCTTGAGGGTTCGGCCGCGCGAACGTACACTATTGGCAGTGGACAAGCCTGCCCCCCCTGGTCAGCCGCTCATCTTCCGCAAAGGGCTCGATCTCAAGCACGAGGTGGCGGCCGACCTCTCCGCCGACTACCGCAGCGCGATCGTCGAGGAGATCAAGAAGGGAGGCTACCGCTACGAGCGCCCGGGTCTGGTGGTCCACCTTGCACGCGAGTTCGGCTTCTGCTACGGCGTGGACCGAGCCGTCGACTACGCCTACCAGGCGCGCCGCCGTTTTGCGGGGCGAAGAGTCTATCTGACCGGCGAGATCATCCACAACCCGCGCGTCAACGACCGCCTGCGGTCCCTGGGCATTCGGATCCTGACGGATCCCGGCGAATCGATTGCCGCCCTCGGGCCCGACGACGTCGTGATACTCCCGGCTTTTGGCGTGCCGGTCGGCATGCTCCTCGACATCGAGCGCCGCGGGTGCACGCTGGTGGACACTACGTGCGGCTCCGTCCTGAACGTCTGGAAGACGGTCAAACGCTACGCCCAAGAGGGCTTCACCGCAGTCATCCACGGAAAATTCCGCCATGAGGAAACCCTGGCGACGGCTTCCCAGACCACGGCGTTCCCCGGCGGGCGATACCTAGTGGTGCGCGACCTGGATCAGGCCGACCGGGTGTGCGCTCATATCAGGTTCGGCGGCGACAAAGAGCGCTTCCGCGAGGAGTTCGCCCCGGCGGCTTCGGACGACTTCGATCCCGACCGCGATCTCGTGCGTGTCGGCCTTGCCAACCAGACGACGATGCTCATGTCCGAGTCGCTGGCGATAGGCGAGAAGTTCCGGCAGGCGATGGCTGACCGTTACGGGGAGGCAGAACTCTCAGCCCACTACAGGGCGTTCGAGACCATCTGCAGCGCCACCGAGGATCGGCAGAGCGCGGTTGTCGCGCTCCTCGAGGAGCGGGAGCTCGATCTCATGGTCGTCATCGGCGGCTACAACTCGAGCAACACCGCCAACCTAGCGCGAATTTGCGCCGAGCGCCTGCCCGCGTACCACATAGACCAGCCCGAGTGCCTGCTGTCGTCCAGCGAGATCCGGCACCGCCCGGCCGGAACCAAGCACGAGGTGGTGAGCTTTGACTGGCTCCCCTCTCATCGGCCCGTCAAGGTGGGCCTCACCGCCGGCGCCTCAACGCCAGATGTGATCGTCGGGGCGGTCATCGACCGGCTCGAAGAACTGACGGGCACTCCCGCGCCCGATGGCCCGCTCAGTCCTGTGACGGCGCAGCCTCGATCAACAGTCTGACTTTCTGCCCGCCGTGGCCCTTCAGCCAGGCATGCACGTCCGAGCCCTGCCTGGCAGCGAGCATCGAGCCCTGGCCGAGGGAGAAGTAGCCTTCACCAGCTTCCTGTTCGGTGGCGCCGAGCGTCGCGACCGTCTCGAAGCCGCCGCGGGCGACAGCGCCGGCGCCGAAGAAAGCCATGCATGCGAGCAGCCAGAAGAGTATGCTTCGCAAACTGTTCATTCGCTTCGGCTTCTCTTTCGAGCAATGGCTGTGCCACCGGGGCATCAGCCGTGCCACCGGCCTCCTCCCGCCGCGCCGTTCTGGACTCGGCGCAGGGAGGTAAACACCAGCCCCTACCCCGTCGTAATGCGCTGTGAAGGGAGTGGCGCGGTTATGCGGTGGAAGGCTTCTATTGCGTTGCTCCTGGTCCTGGCCGCAACGGACCTCGCGGCGCAGTCGCGTGGCGGGCCGAGCCAGCCGCGAAGCGGGTCGAGCCAGTCCAGGTCTTCGTCGGCCCTCGCCGAGTTCCCGTTCAAGTGGTGGCAGGAGGAGAAATTCAAGACCGAGCTTGGCTTGTCTTCCGAACAGGTCGCCCGGATCGACGGCATCTTCACCTCCACCCTCCCGAAGCTGCGCACGTGCTACAGGAATCTCGAGCGCCTCGAGAACCAAATGAACGATATGATCTCGTCGGGCGAGGTGACCGAGCCGGAGCTCATCAAGCAGATCGACGCGGTGGAGACCTCGCGCAGCGAGTTGAGCAAGGAGCGCACGCTCATGCTGTACCGAATGAGACAAGTTCTCACCCCGGAACAGCGCTCGAAGATGAAGACGATGCACGAAGAATGGGAAAAGGATCGGCGCAGGTACTCTCGCTAGGTGGCAGCGCTCGTTACCCTGGGGATGTGGCAGGTTCGTCAGATGGAGGCTCTCGTGAACAGGTTTTTCAGACTAGTGCCCGCGGCCTTTGTCGCGCTCGTGATTGGCGTGCTCGTGGCGGCACCACCGGCGATCGCACAACAGCAGCAGCCGGTTTCCGACGCACGGGTGAAGGAACTGATGGCGCAGGCTCTGGCAGAGGTTCAGAACGCCTCCCAGGCACCCGGCACCCAAGACACGCGCCCGGTAGTGAACCTCACACTGGAGGAAGCCGTCAGACTGGCAACCGAGAAGAACATCGACCTTGGCGTCCAGCGGCTAAACCCCCAGCTTCAGGACCTCACGCTCAAGCAGGCTAAGGTTTCCGCTTACGCTCCGACCTATACCTCGGCGTTCTCCACCCAGCGCCGCCTCCAGCAGGGCACGAGCACCCTGGCCGGCGGCAGGGAGACGACGACAACGAACCTCAACTTAGACAACAGCATCGCGAAGAACCTGCCCTGGTACGGCACGAACTTCAGCGTTTCCTGGACCAACAGCCGCAGCGCGTCGAACAGCAACAACGCGAGCTACAACCCGAACTACACGACCACGTTCCGGGCGCAGGTCAACCAGCCGCTCCTCCGGAACTTCAAGATCGACGCCGGGCGCCAGGCGGTGCTCGCGGCCGAGATCTCGCGAGACCTGGCCGACGTGGCACTGAAAGGTTCTACTCTCAGCACGTTGGCGAACGCCCGAAACCTATACTGGGACCTGGTTTACGCGCAGCAGGTGGTGGAGGTCACGCGCCAGTCGGTCGCGCTGGCCGAGAAGCTTGTCGAGGACAACCGCGTGCGCGTCGAGATCGGCACCCTTGCACCGATCGACATCGTGCAGGCGCAGGCCCAGGCAGCGGCCCAGCGACGCTCCCTCGTGCAGGCCGAGGCCGCAGTGCGCACGGCCGAGCTCGCGCTCAAGCGCCTGATCGTATCCGGCACCGAGGATCCGCTCTGGAATTCCCGCATAGTCCCGACGGACCGCCCCGACCCGTCGATGTTGAGCACGCCGCCGATCGACATCGAGGCTGCGGTGCGCACGGCCCTCGCCAATCGGACGGACCTGGTGACGGCCAGGGAAAACCTGCGCAGCGCGGAGATCAACCTCAAGTACTTGAAGAACCAGACGCTTCCGGGCCTCGACCTCGGCTTCACACTCAGCGCATCCGGAACCGGGGGGCCGTACCTGGACCGCAGTGGGCTCGTCGGTCCCGTGAACGCAATCGTGCCCGGCGGCTACGGCGATGCGTTCAACATCCTCCGGCGTTTCAAGTACCCGACGTACAACCTGTCGCTCAACTTCACCTATCCGATCGGCAACAGCACACAGGAGGCTAGTCTGGCCCGGGCACGGATCCAGCTGCAGCAATCGCAGGCGCAGATCCGGGCATCGGAGCTCCGCGTGGCGACCGACGTGACGAGCGCCGCGCTGACTGTCCAAAGCAACCAGCAACAGGTGAAGGCCGCGGCGGCAGCGCTCGAGCTCGCCCAGAAACAGCTCGAGGCGGTGCAGAGCCGGTTCGAGGTCGGAATGGCCACGAACTACGAGGTAATCCAGGCTCAGAGGGACCTCGACAGCGCCCAGAACAGCCAGCTGCAGGCGATCCTCAACTACGTGAAGTCGCTCGTCACCTTCGAGCTGGTGCAGCAGACCGGCGGAAGTGCCGGCGGAGCGAGCGGTGGATGATCGGCCAGTTGCCGCTGGTCGCGACCGTTTGACCTTGCAACTCAGGCTTTGGGACACGTCAACATGCGAAAGAGCATAACCCTCGTCGTTCTGGCCCTCCTTGTGATTGTCGCCTTCGCCGTCTACATGCGGAACGGTGAACCCGCTGCTCGCCCGGACCAGGCCCAGATGGGCTTTGGTGGCGGCCCCGGTGGCCGCGGCGGAAGCATGATCGGGCGCGTGCCGATGACGGTCGATCTCTACAAGGCATCGCGCGCAACCGTGTCCGAGCGAATCCTCGTTGTCGGCAACCTGGTCGGGGCCGCGACGGTGGAGGTCGCTCCGAGGACGAGCGGGCGGCTCCAGAGCATAAGCGTCCGAATTGGCGACCGCGTCCGAAGGGGCCAGCCGATCGCGCAGATCGAGGATCGCGAGATCCGCGAGCAGGTCAAACAGTCGGAGGCCTCTTACGAAGTATCGAAGGCCACCATACGGCAGCGCGAAGCCGATCTGAGGCTCGCCGAGGCGAACGCCGAGCGGTCGCGAAGCCTGTTCCAGCGCAACCTCATAGCGAAGCAGGCTCTCGACGACGCCGAAGCCAGGCTTCAGGCGGCGCAGGCACAGGCGGACCTCTCCAGGGCGCAGTTCCAGCAGGCGGCGGCACGTCTGGAGGAACTGCGGATAACCCTGGCCAACACGGTCATCGTCTCGCCAGTTGACGGGTTCGTCGGCAGGCGCGGCTTCGACCCCGGTGCCTGGGTCGGTCCGAACAGTCCTGTTGCGTCGGTGGTCGACATACACCTCGTTCGGCTCGTGGCGAACCTGGTCGAGAAGGACCTCCGCCGCGTGAACGCAGGCGACGCCGCCGACGTCGAGGTTGACGCCTACCCCGGCGAGATCTTCAAGGGAACGATAGCGCGTGTGGCGCCTGTCCTGGACCCGGCCACGAGGACCGCGCAGATGGAAGTGGAGATCCCGAACCCGGACTTCCGGTTGAAACCGGGGATGTACGCACGCATCACCGTGACAGTGTCGCGAAAGGAGAACGCGCTCGTAGTGCCGCTGAACGCCCTGGTCCTGGTGGGTGAGCAGCAGGGTGTGTTCCTGCCCGAGAACCAGGTAGCGAAGTTCAGGCCTCTCAGAATCGGGCTCCAGGACAGGGAGCAGGTCGAGGTCGTCGAGGGACTGTCGGACGGCGAAACGGTAATCACGACGGGGTCGGCCGCCCTCAAGGACGGCGACAGGATCCTGCTGCCGGGGCAGCAGGCTGACGGAGCCACGCCGGGGCAGGCGAACCCCGGTCGTGGCGGGCGAGGCAGGGGTGGCAGGGGCGAAGGCGGGCGCGGCCGCGCAACCGACGGCCCACGGCCAGCGAACAACACGAAGTAGCAACCACGGCGTGGACGGCGACAGACGGCGAGGCAGCTGACGGAGCAGCCATGAGCATACCGCGCACCGCTATCGAACGGCCCGTCATGATGTTCATGATGAGCGCCGTCATCATCATCCTCGGGGCGATGTCCCTGACTCGCCTCCCGGTAGACCTGATGCCGGAAGTCTCGTTCCCGAGCATCAGCATCCGGGTGGGCTACTCGGGGGTCGGCCCGCTAGAGATGGAGGAGCTGGTCACTCGGCCCATCGAGCAGTCGGTCGCGGCGGTGGCCGGCCTCCAGCAGATATCGTCCACATCGTCGGAGGGCTCGAGCAACGTCCGACTCACCTTTGCCTGGGGGACGGACCTCAACGAGGCTGCCGACGATGTTCGAAGCCGCATCGACCGGGTACGGGGGCGCCTGCCAGAGGACGCTGACCCTCCCACCATCTTCAAGTTCGACTCGACGGCCGAATCGATCATGAGCGTCGGCGTGGAGAGCGACGGCCGCTACGACCGGGTCATGCTGCGCGAGCTCGCCGAGCAGGACCTGTCGCCGCGGCTCGAGCGAGTGCCGGGTGTTGCGGCCGTCACGGTATCGGGAGGTCTGCGACGCCAGATACACGTCCGGCTGAGCAAGGAGAAGATCGTCGCGCTCGACCTTCCGGTTTCGCGCATCACGAGCGTGCTCCGCACCGAGAACTCGAACACGCCGCTCGGCGAAGTTGCCGAGGGCGACATCCGCTACCTGCTCCGCAGCCAGGGACAGTTCGAGAGCCTCGACGAGGTCCGTAACCTCGTGGTGATGGCAAGGGGCGGCGTACCGATCTACCTGAAGGACATTGCCGAGGTCGTCGACACGACCGAGGAGGAGCGCTCCATCCTGCGCATCAACGGGAAGCCAGGCGTCCGGCTCCAGATAACGAAGCAGTCGGGGACCAACACGGTCGCGGTCGCCCAGGGTATTCGCGACGAAATCGAGCGCGTGAACCGCGAGGTGCCGGGCGTACAGCTGATGGTGCTCGACGACAGCTCGGTCTTCATCCAGCGGTCGATCGACTCGGTCAAGGAAGCCGCCTACCTCGGCGCCGTATTCGTCGTAGCGGTCATCTTCCTGTTCCTGAGGAACTGGCGCTCGACAATAATCATCTGCACCTCGATCCCGATCTCCATCGTCGGGACCTTTGCGCTCCTCTACTTCGCGGGCTTCACGCTGAACACGATGACCTTCGGCGGGCTGGCGCTGGGAATAGGGATGATAGTCGACGCGTCGATTGTCGTCCTCGAGAACACCTACCGGCACATGGAGCAGAAAGGCAAGGACAAGAGGCAGGCGGCAGTAGACGGGAGCGAGGAGGTGTGGTCCGCCATCCTGGCCTCGATCCTGACGCACATCGCCGTGTTCGTGCCGATGCTTTTCCTGACGGGCGTATCGAGCATCATGTTCAAGCAGCTCGCATACGTCGTGATGTTCTCGCTCATGATGTCGCTGTTCGTGGCGGTTACGATCGTTCCTGTCCTCTGCTCCTTGCTCCTCAAGAGCCCAGGAGACCAGCGCGAGCACCACGGCTTCGTGAAGAAGATCTACGACGCTAGCGAGCGCAGCCTCGACTGGGTCGACGGGTTTTACAGAAGGGTACTGCACAACGCGCTGGTCCACCGGCCAACTGTGCTCACGTCGTGTGCGGCCCTGTTCGCGGCATCGATCGCCATCCTGATGGCGCCGCCCGGTTCACTGCCCCGCTGGCTGACCATCAACACCGAGCTGATGTCATCGGCCGACGAAGGCCAGGTTTCGGTTTCCGCCGAACTGCCCGTCGGCACCAGGTACGAGCGCAGCACGGCCGTCGCCTTGCGCCTCGAGGAGGCCGTCCGACAGCTCGTGCCGGAAGCCGAATCCATCATCACTTCGGCCGGCGGCGGCGGAGGCGGCTTCGGCGGAGGCGGCGGCAACCGCGCCAACCTCCAGATTCGGCTCGTACCCAAGACCGAACGGAAGCGATCGAGCGAGCAGATCGCGATGGATCTCCGGCGGCAGCTGTCGGGGCTGCCGGGCGTCCTCATCAGCGCCCGCGCCTCCGGCGCCAACCAGCAGTCGATGCGTATCTTCCGCATGGGCGGCGGCAACACCAGCCGGCTGTCGCTCGAGATCCGCGGGCAGGACCTCGAGCAAGCGCGGCTGCTGGCAGCCCGTGCGAAAGAGATCATGGACGACACGCCCGGCCTCGCCGACGTCCGCGTCGGCCGAGAGGAGGGCCGACCGGAGCTGGCCGTCCGCGTCGACCGCCCGAAAGCCGCGATTCTGGGACTGCGACAGACGGACATCGCCAGCTCCATTCAGACCGCGATAGCCGGCACGACAGCCGCCCAGTTCCGAGAGCACGGCTGGGAGTATCCGATCATCGTGCGCCTGCGACCGGAGGACCGGGAGCGCGCGGTGGACGTCGAAGATGTCAGGGTCAGTCTGCCGTCGGGCCAGGTTTTGCAGGCGAGGAACCTTGTGGACGTGCGGCTGCAGCGTGGACCGGTGCAGATAGAACGTAAGAACCAGCAGCGGATCGTCTACGTCAACGCGGAGATCGAGACTGCGCTGAGCGAGGCCATCGCCAACGTGCAGGCGCGGATCCCCGAGATGAACATCCCACAGGGGTTCTCAGTGGGGTTCGGCCAGGAAGCCGAAGAACAGCAAAGGGCCTTCAATCAGCTCCGCACGATGCTGATCCTCGCGCTCGTCCTGGTCTACGCGGTCATGGCGTCGCAATACGAGTCGCTTCGCGACCCGTTCATCATAATGTTCTCCGTGCCGGTGGCCGCCGTTGGCGTGGTTGGGACCCTCATCCTCACTGGCACCCCTTTCAATATGCAGGGCTACATCGGCGTGGTCATGCTGGCGGGCATCGTCGTGAGCAACGGCATCCTGCTGGTGGACTACACCAACACGCTCCGCCGCCGGGACAAACTGCCGCTCCGTGAAGCGGTCGAGCTCGGCGGGCGAACACGCCTCCGGCCCATCCTCATGACCTCGCTGACGACCGTGCTCGGGCTGGTGCCGATGGCGCTGGCGCTCGGCGAGGGCTCGGAGATGCAGGCGCCGCTGGCGAGGGTGGTCATCGGCGGCCTGGTCACCTCCACGCTCATTACGCTGGTCCTGGTCCCCATCGTCTACACGCTGTTCGAAGAGGGCCTGGCCGGCCTGCGCCGGGGCATGCACCACCGTCCGTCGGCCGGCAACGCTGCGACTGAGTGAAGGACATGAAGAAACTCATCATCACAACAATCGTGCTGCTCGTCATCGCCGCGACTGCCGTCGGCGGCTACTTCTACACGCGCAAGCCGCCGGTCATAGACATCGTGACTGCACCGATAACCCGCGGCGCTGTCGTCCAGACCGTCGGAGCGACCGGCACGCTGGAGGCAGTGCGGACCGTGAAGGTCGGCACACAGGTGACCGGGATCATCGCCGCGCTGTACGCGGACTTCAACTCGATGGTGCGGAAGGGCCAGTTGCTCGCTCAGCTCGACAAGACGGTTCTGGAGACGCAGCTCGCCCAGCAGGAGGCCAACCTTGCGCGGGCGCTTGCGGATCTCGATCGCCAGAGGGTGCAGCTGGAGGACGCGCGCACGAAGCTGAAGCGCACGCGCGAGCTTTTTGACAGGAAGATAGTCTCGACGCAGGAACTGGAGGCCGCAGAGCTGAACGTCAAGTCGCTCGAGATGCAGATCAAGTCGTCCGAGGCCGGCATCGTCCAGACGAAGGCGGCGGTGAATACCGCGAGAACGAACCTCGGCTACGCCGACATCTACTCGCCGCTCGACGGCATCGTCATCAACCGGGCCGTGGACGTCGGCCAGACAGTCGTCTCGAACCAGCAGGCGTCGGTGATTTTCGAGGTGGCCGAAGATCTGACCAAGATGCAGGTGAAGGCGAGCGTCGATGAGTCCGACGTCGGGTACATAAGGACCGGACAGGTTGCCCGCTTCCGCGTGGACGCCTACCCGCAGGAGGAATTCACGGGGAGGGTGGCGCAAGTGCGCCTCGCCCCGGTCGTCCAACAGAACGTCGTCACCTACGTCACGGTGGTCGAGGTGCCGAACCCGGACTTGAAGCTGAAGCCCGGCATGACGACAAACGTTACGATCGAGATTGCGCGCCGCGAGGACGTGCTTCGTGTCCCCAACGGGGCCATCCGTTTCCGGCCGACCGAGGAGATCTTCGCGGCGCTGAACCAGGAGATCCCGCCTGAGATGCAGCGCCGGGCAGGCAACGGTGGCACGAACGCTGCGGGCGGCACACGCGGCGGCCGCGGTCGGGGTGAGGAACAGCGAGGTGGTCAGGCCGCCGGAACGACGGCCAGCACGCCAGCCGGCGGACAAGGCGCCGGCCAGCAGGCATCGCCAGCTGGCAGCCCGGAGAGTGGCGCGAGAGGCCGCCAGGTTGGCGGCCGCCAGCGTGGCGCCGGAGGAGAGCCCGTTGCTCCCGAGGGAGGACGGGGTGCCCGGCCTGGCGGCGGCGCTGCAGACCCGGAACGCCAGGCTCGCTTCGAGCGGTTCCGGAACATGTCGCCCGAAGAGCGACAGCAGGCGATGCAGCGTCTCGGCGAGCGAGCGGGCGGCGAAGGGCGCGCCGGCAACCGCGGCAGCCAGCCGGTGATCGACCGGTCGATAGCCGGAAGCGATGCGGTGACGATCGATGCTCTGTTCGCGCCGCTCCAGTTCAACGAGACGCGAGGGCGCGTGTGGATCAACGTCAACGGCCAGCTCAAGGCCGTGCCCGTAAGGCTTGGAATCACGGATGGCACCAACACTGAGCTGATCCCGGATGCCACTGCCCCGCTGCAGGTGGGCCAGGAGGTGGTGACCGCGGTCAACATCGGCGGCTCAGAGGCACAGAGCAACGTCAACCGCTCGCCGTTCATGCCAGGCGGAATGGGTCGCGGCGGTCCCCCGATGGGCGGCGGCGGCCGGCGCTAGCAGCTGAACGGGAAGGACCTGTCATGCCTGTCATCGAGGTCAAGTCTCTGACGAAGACCTACGTCGTCGGCGAAGTGAAGGTACCGGCGCTTCGAGGCGTCGATGTGACGATCGAAGCCGGCGAGTTCGTCGCGGTCACCGGGCCGTCCGGGTCGGGCAAGTCCACCTTCATGCACATCCTGGGCTGCCTCGACCGGCCGACCAGCGGCCAGTACCTCCTGGAGGGGCGCGACGTTTCGCGGCTCTCGAAGAACGAGCTCGCAGCGGTCCGGAACAAGAAAATCGGCTTCGTCTTTCAGGGCTTCAACCTCCTTGCGCGGACGACGGCGCTGGAGAACGTCGAACTGCCGCTCCTCTACAACGGCAAGTCGCTGAGGGGGCATGTGAGGCACCAGCGGGCAAAAGCCGCGCTGCATCTGGTGGGCCTCGACGACCGGGTGCACCACCACCCGAACCAGTTGTCCGGCGGGCAGCAGCAGCGCGTCGCCATCGCGCGCGCGCTGATCAACGAGCCGTCGATCCTTCTGGCTGACGAACCGACCGGAAACCTGGACACTCGGACCAGCATCGAGGTGATGGACATCTTCCAGCGTCTGAATTCGGAGCGCGGCATCACGGTGCTCCTGATCACGCACGAGCACGACATCGCCGAGTACGCCACCCGCGTCATCGCGTTCAGGGACGGCAAGATCGTGTCCGATCGACCGGTAACCAGACGGCGCATGGCGAGCGACGAGCTGGCGGCCCTGCCGGCCCCCGCGAGCGTGTAACGGACAATCGGAGACGAGACATGTCGATCTTCATGACGTTCCGCATCGCGCTCAAGGCGCTCAATCGGAACAAGATGCGCACGGCGCTCACGATGCTCGGGATGATCATAGGCGTCGGCGCCGTCATCACGATGGTCGCCCTCGGCAACGGTGCCTCGGCGATGATCGAATCGCAGATCCAGTCGGTCGGCACCAACATCATCACCGTCAACGCGGGCTCCTTCTCGATGGGGGGCGCCCACATGGGTGGCGGCTCTTCGAACAGGCTCACGGCCGAGGACGCCGAAGCGATCAGGAACGAGGTGCCCGGCGCGCGCTACGTGGTACCAGGCTTCCAGACGCGAGCCCAGGTGATCGTTGGTAACATGAACTGGTTCACTCGCATCCAGGGAACCGATGTCGATCTGCCCATGATCCGCTCCTGGAAGATGGAGTACGGGACGTTCTTCAGCGCCCAGGACGTCACCACCGCGGCCAAGGTCTGCGTGCTCGGCAAGGTGGTGCGCGACCAGCTGTTCGGCGAGGGCGAGGACCCGACCGGCCAGATCATCCGAATCAAGAACCAACCCTTCAAGGTGATCGGCGTCCTGGAGAGCAAGGGCCAGGCCGCGATGGGCCAGGATCAAGACGACTCCGTCTACGCCCCGTACACCACCGTCACGAAGAAACTCCAGCGCGTCCAGTACATCAACGAGATAACCGTATCGGCCGCGACGGCCGACAGCGTCCAGAAAGTGGCGAACGACATCGCCGAGCTGATGCGCGTCCGCCACAAGATAATGCCCGGCGAAGAGGACGACTTCATGGTCCGGACGCTCGAGGAGATGGCTGCGCTGAGGACCCAGGCGACCCAGACGATGACCTACCTGCTCGCAGGAATAGCTGGCGTCTCACTTCTGGTGGGCGGCATTGGCATCATGAACATCATGCTCGTGTCGGTCACCGAGCGGACGCGGGAGATAGGACTGCGCATGTCCCTCGGGGCACGCGGCTGGGACGTCCTCACCCAGTTCCTGGTCGAAGCGATCGTCCTCAGCATGCTCGGCGGCACGGTGGGCATACTTTTTGGGTTCGGTATATCGCAGGGGCTGACCCAGTTCATGCAGTGGCCGACTGCTATCTCGACCGATGCGGTCGCTGTTGCCTTCGGGTTCGCGGCCTTGATTGGCATATTCTTCGGCTTCTACCCCGCGCGCAAGGCCAGCGCCCTCGATCCGATCGAGGCGCTGAGATATGAGTAGCAGGCCCCAGGAACAGAATGTAGCCGGCGGCGGGGCGCTGAGAGCGCCCGCCGGCGCTGAGGCAGGGCGGCCCTTCCGGCAGGCTGCCGCCCCCAACAACACGTTTCAGCGGATCGATGGAGGACACATGAAGCGGTCAGTTCTACTCACGCTCGGCCTGGCGCTGCTCGTTGGCGCCGTGGCCTTCGCCCAGGGCAAGCCGGACTTCTCCGGCACATGGACGCCAGACCCCGGCGCGGCACCTGCGGGTGGAGGCGGACGGGGCGGCGGGATGATGGGCCCGATGAAGGTGACGCAGACCGCGAGCGAGCTCACCGTCGAAAGGACGATGGGTGAGAACACGGTCAAGATGGTCTACAAGCTCGACGGCAGCGAGAGCGTCAACGAGGTGATGGGCCGTGGAGGCCAAGTGAAGCAGGTTTCGACGGCCAAGTTCGACGGCGCGAAGCTGCTCATCACGACCAAGATGGAAGGACCGCAGGGCCCGACCGATAGAACCCAGACCTGGTATCTCGAGGGCGGCAACCTCGTCATCGAGCAGCCGGGCGGCCGCGACGGCGCCATCCGCAAGACCGTCTACAAGAAGGGATAGGCTCGAAAGCCGCGCGAGGCGAAAGGGGAGACCGCACGGTCCCCCTTCGCCGGATGCAGCAGGCTCGCGGAAGACGCCCGCAAAGCGAAAGTATCCCCATTCCACCCCAAAGACAGGTTACAGCCGCGACAGCAAGGCGCTCACTGTAAGTCCGGTAACAGGATCGACCAGGTCAGGCGCGATCGCTGCGAGCGGCTCCAGCACGAACCGGCGCTCCCTGAACCGCGGGTGCGGCACCACAAGGCCCGAAGTTTTCACGATTTCCGAACCGTACAGGATGAGGTCCAGATCCAGCGTCCTGGCAGCACCCGGAAAAGGCCGCTCTCTTCCCCGCTCGCGTTCAATCGCCAAGAGCTTGTCGAGCAGGATTCTCGGGGTCAGCTCGGTCTCGCCCACAACAGCCCCGTTCAGGTAGCGCGGTTGCGGCAACAACCCTTCCGGATCCGTTTCAACGAAGCTGGAGACGGCAAGGGCGGAAAGGACCTCGCCGAGGCGTGTGACGGCGTAATCCAGGTGGCTCCGGCGGTCGCCGAGGTTGCTGCCAAGCGCTACCGCGACTCTTGTCACTCTACCCAGCGTTGCGGCAGCACCCTGCCTGCCGGGCGCGCGCCGTCCGGGCGGCGCCCGAGAACGTCACCTCGCCCGGCCGCCGCCTGTGCAAACATCCTCGCGTGCTCGAGGGTTTCGCCGAGCACGACTTCGAGCATTCGCCGCTCGCGCGCATCGGTAACGCCCGCGACTCGATCGCGCCATCCCTCGACAAAGGCCCTCGCTCGAGACGCCTCGGCATCGAGAATAACCGCCGAACCATCCGAGGGGGGCCCGGGGTCATGTGTCGCAGCGCTGCCCACCGGCAGCTCACCGCCAAGCCGTCGGATCGACCGGTCGAGCCACGTGAGGTGCGTCTCCTCGCGCGCGATAATGTACTGGCAGGTGTTGTTGAAATCGTACTCCGGGACTGCGCGCGCAACCGCCTCGTGGCGCGCGAGCAAACGCTGCCGCGCCGCGGCGAACTCTACGAGAAGCGAAAGGAGCTCTGCCGGCGTCACACGCTCTGCTTCGACTTGCAGGTGATGCACACCCTGGTCCAGGGGATGGCCTGCAGGCGTGCCGGGGCGATCGGCTCTCCGCAGTCGCGGCAGATGCCGTAGGTGCCCTTCTCGATGCGCCAGAGCGCCTCCTCGATCGCTTGGAGAATCTTGGCATCGGTCTGCTTCAGCTTGAGCTGAATGTGCACCTCGTTGTTGCCGCTGGCCTGGTCCGCCAGATCACCCTGCCGCGAGTTCGAATCGGTCTGAACCGGCTTCACACCACCGGTCGCCAGTATCTCGCCGCGCTTCCGAAGTAGTGCTTCCTTGTAGGCCGGAACGTCCATCACGAACTCCCGTGATCATCATCGAGCCCAGCCGCTCGATAATCGGTAATGATACCATGAGCGGCTGGACCGGCCGCGCGGACGTGCCGCCGATTCAACCCGGTCTCTCACCCGTCCACGGCGGCTGGCGCCACCACCGGGTGCCTCCACCTGCTCGGCCCGCCGGAAAGCCATCGCGAGTAGAATCCGAACGAGGTGGCCGCCTCGCCGGCCGCGCAGGCCGCGGGTCGGCCGTCAACGGCAGGCCACCCCAAGAGGGAGAAGGACTGTGCATGACTTCGAGAAGCTTGGGTTGTTCTACCTGGGGCGCACTGTCGGTGACCAGGCCTCCGGCCGCGACCTGCTTCTCTACGACGCGCGCGACCTTGTCACCCACGCCCTTATCGTCGGTATGACGGGAAGCGGCAAAACCGGGCTTGGCGTCGTCTTGCTCGAAGAAGCAGCAATCGATGGCATCCCGTCGATAGTCATCGACCCGAAAGGTGACCTGGCGAACCTCCTGCTCACCTTCCCCGACCTGCAGCCTGCCCATTTCACCCTTTGGGCGAACCCGGACGATGCGAGACGAAAGGGGATCTCGGTCGAGGAGCATGGCGCGGCCCAGGCCGAGCTGTGGCGCCGCGGCCTTGCTGAATGGGGTCAGTCCGGCGACCGAGTCAGGAAGCTGCGCGCCGCCGCCGACTTCACCGTCTACACTCCGGGCAGCGAGGCGGGAATCCCTGTGTCGATCCTCCGCTCGTTCAGCGCCCCGCCCCGGGGCCTGCTCGAGGACGCCGAGCTCTTGAAGGAACGAGTCGCCACGACTGCGAGCAGCCTGCTCAGACTTGCCGGGCTCAACTCCGACCCGATAAGGAGCCGGGAGCACATCCTCCTGTCGACGATCCTCCAGGATGCATGGCGGAACGCCCAGGACCTCGACCTGCCCACGTTGATCCGGTTCATACAGAACCCGCCCGTCGCCGAGGTTGGCGTGATGCCGCTCGAGACTTTCTTTCCGGCTCCCGATCGATTCAGCCTGGCGATGGCGGTCAACAATCTGCTCGCCTCGCCCGCGTTTTCTTCGTGGATGCACGGGGATCCGCTCGAGCCGGCCGAGCTTCTGTACCAGAAGGACGGACGACCGAGGGTCTCCATATTCTCGATAGCGCACCTCGCCGACGCCGAGCGCATGTTCTTTGTATCGCTGCTGCTGAACCAGGTCGTGGGCTGGATGCGCCTTCAGCCCGGGACCACGAGCCTGCGAGCGCTGCTCTACATGGACGAAATCTTCGGTTTCTTTCCGCCAGTTGCCAATCCGCCGTCCAAAGCTCCAATGCTCACGCTGCTCAAACAGGCGCGCTCCTTCGGTCTCGGCATCGTCCTGGCCACGCAGAATCCGGTCGACCTCGACTACAAGGGCCTCGCAAACGCCGGAACCTGGTTCATAGGCAGGCTTCAGGCCGAAAGGGACAAGCTTCGCGTTCTCGACGGCCTCGACGGGGCATCTTCAGCCGCGGGGCAGGCATTCGATCGGCAACGCGTCGAGAAGACGCTGAGCGGCCTCAGGAGCCGAGTGTTCCTGATGAACAACGTCCACGAGGAAGCGCCGGTTCTCTTCGAAACTCGATGGACAATGTCCTATCTTCGCGGCCCGCTCGCGCGCCAGGAGATCAAGCAGCTCATGGCGGGGCGACAGCCGCGGGCGGGGGCCGCCCCGGCCGCTGGCGACGCCACACCCGCGGCGGCCGAAACCAGTGAGGCTTTCGTTCCCCGGTCGGCCTCCGCAACGGTGGCCGCCGTCAGCCCCCCGGTCCTGCCGCCGGAGGTGCCGCAGTACTTCGCCCCGCTCCGGTCATCAGCCGCGCCGGTCTACCGCCCGATGCTGCTCGGCGAGGCCGAAATCAGATTCTCGAACGCGAAGCTGTCGGTGGAGGCCGTCAGGACCGTGACGTTCGTCACGCCGATTACCACAGAGCCCATCCCGGTTGACTGGACGCGAGCGGAGGCCGCCGATTTCCCTGCCGAGGATCTAGAGCGGGCGCCAGCCGCAGGGGTCACCTTCGAGACCCTGCCACCGAGCGCCGGAAAGACGCGCGCCTACGAGGACTGGACGCGCGCCTTTGCCACGTGGCTCTACCGGAGCCAGTCGCTCGAGCTCCTCCGGAGCGAGCCGCACGGTCTCGTTTCGAATCCCGGCGAGTCGGAACGCGACTTCCGCATCCGCCTCCAACAGGCAGCACGCGAGCAGCGAGACGCTGCTGTCGAGCGGCTGCGCCGGAAGTACGCGCCGAAAGTGGCTACGCTGCAAGAGCGTCTGCGGCGCGCGGAGCAGACCGTCGCGCGGGAGGCGGAACAGGTGTCGCAGCAGAAGATGCAGACAGCGATTTCGCTTGGGGCGACAGTGCTCGGCGCTCTCTTCGGGCGCAAGAAGTTGGGAGCCTCTACCATCGGGCGGGCCACGACGACGGCGCGTGGCGTCGGCCGGACGGCACGCGAGGCCCAAGACGTAACGCGGGCGAAGGAAACCGTTGCCGCGGTGAGAGAGCAGATCGAAGACCTCGAACGGAGGCTCCAGGAGGAAACGGCCGAAATCGAGACATCGCTCGAGGCCGGTAACGCGCCGGTCGAGACAATCAACGTAAAGCCCAGGAAGTCGGACATTACCGTGAAGCTCGTCGCGCTCACGTGGGTGGCCGGCCGATGAGGAACGAGGACGGCTATGAAGAACCCCGGTGTCGGCAACCGTGTCCCGTCAACGTCGATGTGGACCCGAACCGACTCCGCTGGCGAACACGCCTGGCTGTGTCTTCCGGCATGTCCCGCAACTTCGTTTCGATCTCCTCGCCTCCGATTGTCACCTCCCAATCGAGCACCTGTGGGTTCTCGAGAACCGCTTGCGAGGTTCCTGGGAGCACCCAGGGTCGACCACGATACTGCCCCCGGGCCTGGCGGTTACGTTTCTTTCTCGATTTCGGTCCAACAGCCTTGCGATCGGCCGGTTCGGATTCGGTAGAAGACCGTGAGCGGCGCAGTGGAATGACGCCCGGCTGCCGCTATGAGTTACGATGACGATATGGCACGTGGTTGGGAGAGCAAAGCTGTAGAAGCGCAAGTCGAAGACAAGGCGAGAGACAAGGCCGTCGCCGGCGCAAGTCGGGTGACGCCGGAGGAGCGGGCCCGACTGCAGCGAAGGCAGTCTCTCGAGCTGGCACGGGCACGGACCGCGGCGGACCTGGCCCGGCCCCTGGCGCCAGCGCATCGCAGGATGCTGGAAGAGGCGCTGAAAGCCCTCGATAGCGAGCTGGCGGCTTCCTAGGCGGAAGCAGTTCTCGGAAAGTTTTGGTTCGGGGTGCTGCGGCGGACGAGTAGCCCGAAGCCCGCGGCCTGCTCTATACTCCCCCCGTGATCAGCGCGGACTCGAGACCCGCTTTCAACCAGGCACTCGAGGCCCTGCGCCGCGGCAGGGGAGCCGAAGCCGCACAGTTCCTCACCCAGGCGCTCCGGTCGCCTTCGCTGCGCCGCGAGGACGAGCTCGCCATCCGATGCGCCCTTGCCGAAGCCTGGCTGCTCCAAGACGAGGTGGACCAGGCGAGCGCGGCGCTAGGGCGCCCTCCGGATCTCCTCCGCGAGAAGATAGAGCCTTCCCGTCTCTCCGCCCTGTGGCGGCTTCACGGGCGCATTGCCTCCGCCCGCGGCGACCAGTCGCGCGCAATCGCCCTCCTCGGGCGGGCCCTCAAGCAGGCGGAGCTTGCGCACGACCCGCTTGCCATCGGCCTCGCCCACTATGAGCTCGGTATCTGCTACAAGCACATCGGCGACCCAACAATAATCCGGCAGCACGTCAACGGCGCCGCATCAGCCCTTCACGCCGCCGGCGATCGCCGGTACCTCGCGCTCGTGCACTCGCTTTCAGGGACCATACTTGCGCAGGGGGGCCGCTACGACGAGGCCATGGGCGCCTTCCGTCAGGCCGAGCACCTCGCCACCCTCGCCGGCGCCGATGACGTGGTCGCGCTCGTGTGCGGGAACCAGGCCAACGTCGCGCTGATGCAGCACCGCCTGGAACAGGCGCGCACGCTCGCCGAAAGGAGCGTTGCCCTCCACGAGTCCTGCGGCGCCTCCCACGGACTAGCCGTTGTCCTCGCCACCCTCGGCCAGATCTGCGTTCGCCAAGGGGACCTCCCACTCGCTGAGCACATCCTCAACCGCGCGCTGTCGGTCCGCACGCCAGTCCAGTACCACGAGACGAGCGGAGCTGTCTTCGACTCGCTCGCCCAGATCAACCTGGTGCGGCGCAACTACGAGCAGGCCGAGGAATACCTCCGCCTGGCGGCCGACGCGTACGGGAAGTTCGGGCTCCAGGCAGCCCGGTGGTACGAGTGGAACGTCAGGCTGTTGACCGCCCGCCTCGCCGTGCGGCGCGGCAACCTTCTCGAGGGCCTGCAGCTGGCAGACCAGATTCTGCAAGCCCCAGGCGTGCCGCCAGCCGACGCGCTGCAGGCCGACTTGATCGCCGCAGAAGCTTTGCTGTCCTCGAACCGCCTAGAGGAAGCGGCCGAACGGTTGTCGCGCGCCGAAGCACGCCTGGATCGTCGGGCGACGCCCGGCGCGTGGGGGGAGTACCTGAGGCTTCGCGCCGAGGCGCACCGCAGGAGCGGCAGGCCAATAGAGGCCTACCACGCGCTCGCTCAAAGCGTCTCGGTGTTCAGCACTCTCGGCGAGAGGCACCAGCTCGGCCTCAGCCATCTCGCCCTCGCACGACTCCTCGCCAGCCAGGGCGCGCGCTCGATGGCCGCGCGGCACGCCCGGGAGGCGCGCCTGGTTTTCGACGCACTCGGTGCAGCCACGGACCTGCGCGACGCCCAGGAAGTGGCTGCGACCATTCCCACGGGCGCAACCGGCGAGTACCTCGGCGGCGGCATGGATGCCGACGACGTCGTCGTTGCAAGGCTCGTGGAGGCGGCAGTCCTTCCCGATCTCCTCGCAACCGAGGCGGCTTCATCGATGCAGGAGGCAGTCGGTGGAGACTGCGCCGTGGTGTTCGTGCAGGCGGCCGACGATGTCCGCCTGCTCGGTTGCTCGGGGTGCGATGTCGAGTCGGCCATGGCGCTCGCCCGCTCGGCTCTCAACCGTCCGGGCAGGCTGGACGGAAATCTCTTCGTGGAGGCGATGGGCCGTGATGCCGCCGGCCCGCGCTTCGGCGCCGTCTCGGTGTCGCGGCCGCTCGGTCAGCAGGCGCTGCGGCGCTTGAGGATGATCGCAGTCGTCGTGTCGCAGGGTTTTCAGCTCTGCGGAATGCGCGACCAGCCAGCGGCAGCGCCGGAGCCGCCAGAGCGCCCGCTGGAGGCGCTCCTCCCGGGTTTCGTCTGCGTGAGCGCCGCAATGTCGAGGGTCGCCGCCCAGATACAACAGCTGCAGGGAAGCGACCTCACCGTGCTCGTCACCGGCGAGAGCGGGACCGGCAAGGACCTCGTCGCCCGCGCGATTCACCTTGGTTCTTCTCGGTCGCGCTCCGTGTTCCTGCCCTTCAACTGCACCACGACGACACGCGAGCTAGCCGACAGCCAGCTGTTCGGCCACCGCCGCGGCAGCTTCACCGGGGCCGTGAGCGACTCGAGTGGCATCGTCCGGTCAGCCCACGGCGGAACGCTGTTCCTCGACGAGGTGGGAGACCTCCCCGTCGAGGTCCAGCCGAAGTTCCTCCGCTTTCTCGAGCAGGGTGAGATCATGCCTGTCGGCGAGACCAGGCCGGCGCAGGTCGACGTGCGGGTAATCGCGGCAACGAACGCGGACCTGGAGCAGCGCGTCGCCGAGGGGCGCTTTCGCGAAGACCTCTACTACAGGCTTTCCGTCATCCGGATTCATGTTCCCCCGCTGCGCGATCGCAGGGAGGCAATCCCTCACCTCTCTGCCCTGTTCCTGCGCGAGGTGTCGGACCGCCTCGGAAAGCCGGACGTTCAACTGAGCAAGGAGACACTCGACCTCTTCTCGGAGTACTGGTGGCCCGGGAACGTGCGGCAGCTTAAGAACGAGATCCAGCGCGCCGTGATGATGGCCCCCCCCGGCGGGATCGTCCGGCCGGAGCACCTCACGCGCGAGATCAGCCTGGCGCCCGACCGCCTGTCAGCCGTACCCTCAGCTCGAACTTCTCACACTTCCTCGCCCGTTACCGTCCCTGTCTCTCCGCGCCGAATAGTCGTCGGAAACCTCGGCGAGGCCGTCGAGAAGCTGGAGAGAGAGATGATCCGCCAGGCGCTAGAAGAGAGCTCGGGGAACATCTCCGAGACCGCGCGGGTGCTCGGCCTCACGAGACGGGGGCTCTACCTCAAGCTGAAGAGACTGGGGTTCGAATCGGCGGGATCGGACGGGCAGGAGTCGGGCTAAGGGCAGTACACAACCGGAAACAATGCCGCCGACGAACGGTCCCAGCGAACCCGACTGAGGCCCGGTGGCCGCTGCTTGGCCGAACGAGATCACTTGACCGCGAGCTCGCTGACAGGCCGCAGCGACACCCTGCCGTCAGAGGCCAGCAGCTCTCGCGAGTTGCGACGCCACCCCACCATGTCATCGCGATGAATCTCGAGTACTGAAGCCACAGCTGGGTCGCACAAGGTACACGCCATCTCGATCCGAACGCCGCCGCGCCGAGAGCATCAGCACGTCGCGACCGGGGGGCCCGATGTGCGCTCGCTCAGGCGATCGACTCGAACGCGACCTCGTCTGATTCGGGGGGGGCGACGCGTGAGGATGCGCGGCTGGACGCCACAGGCAGCAGCCTGAGGAGGTAACCTCCGGGAAGGCCGGTGGAGCGGAGCGAGGGGGCAACCCTGTAGACGGCCGAGAGGACCTTGCCACGAAGGAGCGCGGGCGGCAGATCGGGAGGCAGGTTGCGCGACTGGTCGAGCTGGAGCTGGACGAGGCGGTAGAGCGGGATCGGGGAGCCCGAGCGGCACTCGACGAAGGCACAGTCTCTGGTCACATCGCGAGTCTGGATGGTTGCGAACCGGATCGCCCCCCTCGCGTCCTTCCAGGTGAGCCTGCCTGAAAGCGACACGAGGAGGCGGTCAGACTTCCGCCGCTCACAGCCGTTCCGCCCGTTGTGACCGTTCCCGTTCGATCCCTGGTGCCGATTGTCCACGTCCGTCCCCCCTTGGCTTCCCCCCACGTCCGAATGCCAAGTTGTGTAACAAGGTTCGGGCCGACTCGTCCATTTACGAGGCACTCAGGATAGCGTTGGCGGTATCCTGTTGCAAAAAAAACACTTCTACCGTGCAGAAGTGTGCAGAAACCGCAACGGAGGCTGTATACTTTGGTAACACCACAGCTGAGACTGGATACCGGGTATTCAGTCAGCGATCAGCTTTGGGCGGTCGCCGGTGCCACGGCGTGGCCTTCCGGAGTGACCGGACACTGCTCGGCCGCCTGTCCGACAGGCGCGTTGTCCAAGTCGCCGGTGTCAGACGAGCTTCGTCGAGCGGCCCGCCGCTGTGGGACACGGCTCTGCCCCACCGGCCTCGCCCCTCGCGAGCGCAGCCGCGCCGTCTGCCCTCGCAGGGCTCTCTGTTGCCGTGTGACCGGCGAAAGGGGGACATCCTCCGGGTTCAGTCCCGTAGCCCGTAGCCTGCTTGGATCTGGTAAAATGGCGGGCGGTCCTACCGGCCTGACGGGCCCGCGGGACTGGCCTGCGCTCCGGCGTGCGGAGCGAGGTCCCGGGCAGTCGAGCCAGCGGTGCCGGTTTTCCGGCGCCGAACGGTAGGGTTGTCGCCAGCTCGCTGATTTTCCTGGCAATTTCAGTGACCGAACACGCCAGCACGAAGGTTGCTGGCGGTCGCTCAGCGCCGATTCGTACTGCCCCCCGCCCTGCCTCTTTTCTTGCCGGTTGAAGCACGGGAGAAAGCAGTCATATGACACGTCCTCGCATCACAATCGACGGCAACGAAGCCGTGGCTTCGGTCGCTCACCGGACGAACGAAGTCATCGCCATCTACCCGATCACCCCCTCCTCCAACATGGGCGAGTGGGCTGACGAGTGGTCGGCGAAAGGAAAGAAGAACATCTGGGGCACGGTCCCGCAGGTGACCGAGATGCAGTCGGAAGGCGGTGCCGCCGGAGCGGTCCACGGGTCCCTCCAGGCCGGCGCCCTCACAACGACCTTCACTGCGTCGCAGGGTCTGCTCCTGATGATCCCCAACATGTACAAGATCGCTGGGGAACTGACCTCGTTCTGCATGCACGTCTCCGCGCGCACCGTTGCCACGCACGCCCTGTCGATCTTCGGGGACCACTCCGACGTGATGGCCTGCCGGCAGACCGGCTTCGCGCTGCTCGCTTCGGGCTCGGTCCAGGAAGCCCACGACTTCGCATGCATCGGCCAGGCCGCGACGCTCGAGGCCAGGGTACCGTTCCTTCACTTCTTCGACGGCTTCCGCACGTCGCACGAGGTGGCCAAAATCGAGCAGCTCACCGACGACGATCTGCTCGCAATGATGGACCCGGAGCTCATAGCTGCCCATCGACGGCGCGCGCTCAACCCCGAGCAGCCCGTGCTGCGCGGTACCGCTCAGAATCCCGACGCTTTCTTCCAGGCCCGCGAGGCCTGCAACATCTATTACGAAGCTGCCCCGGCGGTCGTACAGCGCGTCATGGACCGCTTCGCGAAGCTCGTCGGCCGGCAGTACCACCTGTTCGACTACGTCGGGCACCCCGAGGCCGAACGCGTGATTGTCATCATGGGTTCCGGCGCCGAGGTCACCCACGAGTACGTGGACTGGGCCGTCGAGCGCGGCGAGAAGATCGGCGTCCTCAAGGTCAGGCTGTTCCGGCCCTTCTCGGTTCAGGACTTCCTTGCCGCCATGCCCAAGACCGTCAAGGCGGTCGCGGTGCTCGACCGGACCAAGGAGCCCGGGTCGATTGGCGAGCCTCTTTACATGGACGTCCTGGCCGCACTCGGCACCGCGACCAACGGCCTCCGTCTCGAGAAGACGACCCTCATCGGCGGCCGCTACGGGCTCTCCTCGAAGGAGTACACACCCGCCATGGCGAAGGCGGTCTACGACGAGCTCCTGAAGCCGGCGCCGAAGGCGCACTTCACTGTCGGCATCAACGACGACGTGACGCACCTCTCGCTCGCCGTCGACCCCGAGTTCGACATCGAGCCGGACGACGTGGTGCGGGGCGTGTTCTTCGGCCTGGGTGCCGACGGCACCGTCGGCGCCAACAAGAACTCCATCAAGATCATCGGAGAGGAGACCGACAACTACGCGGTCGGCTACTTCGTCTACGACTCGAAGAAGTCAGGCGCCATAACGATCTCGCACCTCCGGTTCGGCCCGAGGCCGATAAGGTCGTCCTACCTCATCCGGAAGGCGAACTTCGTGGCCTGCCACCAGTACGTGTTCCTCGATCGCTACGACGTCCTCGCCTACGCGCAGCCCGGGGCCGTCTTCCTGCTCAACAGCCCGCTGGGCGCCGAGGAAACGTGGAACGACCTGCCGCGAGAGGTACAGGAGCAGATCATCGAGAAGCGCCTGAAGTTCTACGTCATCGACGCCTACAAGGTGGCCAAGGACACCGGGATGGGGACGAGGATCAACACGATCATGCAGACGTGTTTCTTCGCCATCTCGGGCGTCCTGCCGAGGGACGAGGCGATCGCCCAGATCAAGAAGGCGATCGAGAAGACCTACGGCAAGCGGGGCGAGGAGGTCGTCAAGAGGAACTTCGCCGCCGTCGACCAGACGCTGGCGAACCTCTTCGAGGTGAAGGTCCCGGCAGCAGCCACCGCGGCGCGCGTTCGCCCTCCTGTCGTCTCGGACGAGGCGCCCGACTTCGTGAAGCGCGTCACCTCGATGATGCTCAAGAACCAGGGTGACCTGCTCCCGGTCAGTGCCTTCCCCGTCGACGGAACGTGGCCCGTCGGGACGGCACAGTGGGAGAAACGGAACATCGCCCTGGACATTCCGGTTTGGGATCCCGCGATCTGCATCCAGTGCAACAAGTGCGCGCTCGTCTGCCCGCACGCAGCAATCCGCGCGAAGGTGTACGATGCAGAACTTCTCGCCGGCGCGCCTCCCACCTTCAAGTCGATGGACTACAAGGGCACGGAGTTCAAGGGCGCCAGGTACACAATCCAGGTGGCGCCGGAGGATTGCACCGGGTGCACCCTCTGCGCAGTCGTCTGCCCCGCGAAGGACAAGTCGAACCCGAAGCACAAGTCGCTCGACATGCATGAACAGCGGCCGCTGCGCGAGGCCGAGCGCGCCAACTTCGGCTTCTTCATGAGCCTGCCGGATGTCGACCGGACGAAGGTCAAGACCGACGTGAAAGGCACGCAGTTCTTCCGGCCTCTCTTCGAGTACTCCGGAGCGTGCGCGGCGTGCGGAGAGACGCCTTACGTCAAGCTCAT
This sequence comes from Vicinamibacterales bacterium, assembly GCA_041947015.1. GTDB lineage: Bacteria > Acidobacteriota > Vicinamibacteria > Vicinamibacterales > Fen-181 > JBHGBL01. The sequence goes on along the minus strand of JBHGBL010000001.1, from coordinate 358,616 downwards.
GACGCAGATGTTCGGCGATCGCCTGCTTGTCGCGAACGCCACGGGCTGCTCGTCGATCTACGGCGGCAACCTCCCGACTACGCCCTACACAGTCAACGCGGATGGCCGCGGGCCGGCGTGGTCTAATTCGCTGTTCGAGGACAACGCCGAGTTCGGGTTCGGCATGCGCCTTGCGGTGGACAAGCAGGCCGAACAGGCCGGCGAGATCCTGAAGCGCATGGCTGACAGGGTCGGCGACAGCCTGGTCGACGGCATCCTGACCGCCGACCAGACCACCGAGACAGGCATCTCAGAGCAGCGCGCACGCGTCGCTGCACTGAAACAGAAGCTCGCCGGCATCGACTCGCCGGAGGCGCGGTGGCTGGAGAAGATCGCAGACTACCTCGTCAAGAAGAGCGTGTGGATCGTCGGCGGTGACGGCTGGGCGTACGACATCGGGTACGGCGGGCTCGATCACGTCATCGCGATGGGCCGCGATGTGAACATCCTCGTGCTCGACACCGAGGTCTACTCGAACACGGGCGGCCAGCAGTCGAAGGCCACGCCCATCGGAGCTTCGGCCAAGTTCGCCATGGCGGGCAAGGCGATCCCGAAGAAGGATCTCGGAATGATCGCGATGGCCTACGGGAGCGTCTACGTGGCCCACGTCGCTTTCGGCGCCAAGGACGCGCAGACGGTGCGCGCCTTCGCGGAGGCCGACTCGTACCCGGGGCCTTCGCTCGTCATCGCCTTCAGCCACTGCATCGCGCACGGCTACGACCTAGCACGCGGCCTCGACCAGCAGCGCATGGCGGTCGAGTCGGGCTACTGGCCTCTCTACCGGTTCGACCCCCGCAGGCTGGCCGCCGGGGAAAACCCGCTGTCGCTCGATTCGGCGGCGCCAAGAACCGATGTCGGGAAGTTCATGAACAACGAGACGAGGTTCCGCGTCGTCGAGCAGCAGGACCCGTCGCGCTTCGGCCAGCTGCTCAACGCCGCCCAGCGCGAAATCTCGACGCGCTTCGCCGTCTACGAGCAGCTCTCGAAGCTGTCGTTCCCGGCGCCCGATGTCAAGACCACCGGCACGGCCGGGAAGTAGGAGGACGGCATGGATCTCAGCACCACATACCTGGGACTGCGTCTGGCCAACCCGTTCATGACGGGGGCTTCCCCGATGACTGACCACCTCGACTGGGTGCGCCGGCTCGAGGACGCGGGCGCCGGGGCGATTGTTCTCAGGTCTTTGTTCGAGGAACAGATCACCCACGAGCAGGAGGGCATCGTCCATCACATGGAGGCCAGGGCCTACGCTCACCCGGAGGCGCTCTCGTACTTCCCGCGTGCCGACGACTTCGCATTCGGCCCGGTCCAGTACCTCGAGCAGCTCCGGCGGGTGAAGAACGCCGTCAAGATCCCGGTGATCGGGTCCCTCAACGGGACCACGCCCGAAGGCTGGCTCGGCTATGCGAAGCAGATCGAGCAGGCCGGCGCGGACGCTCTGGAGCTAAACGTTTACTTCCTCGCAACGGACCCGGCGGTCGGCGCCGATGCTATCGAGCACCGGGTCCTCGAAATCGTCAGGATCGCGAAGAAGGAGGTCTCCATCCCGGTTGCCGTGAAGCTGTCGCCCTTCTTTTCGTCGCTGGCCCACTTCGCACGGCAGCTGGACCACACCGGGGCGGACGGCCTCGTGCTCTTCAACCGGTTCTACCAGCCGGACATAGATATCGAGGCGCTCGAGGCGCAGCCGGTCCTCCACCTGTCGGATTCCTCCGAGCTTCCGCTCAGGCTCCGATGGTTGGCGATCCTGTCCGGCCACCTCAAGGCGTCGCTCGCGGTTTCGGGCGGCATCCACACCGCAACCGACGCCATCAAGGCTGTGATGGCCGGGGCAAGCGCGGTCCAGGCGGTCTCGGCGCTTATCAAGAACGGCCCTGACCACATCGGCGCCATGCGCGACGGGATGGCGCAGTGGATGGAGCAGCACGAGTACGTTTCGCTCGAGCAGATGCGCGGCAGCATGAACCTGATGCGGTCGCCGGACCCAGGCGCCTTCGAGCGCGCGAACTACATGAAGGTCCTCCAGAGCCTGAAGGTGAGTAAGCTCCCGGTCTAGGAGCGAACTGAAACGAGGACCGAGGAAACCGAGGGCCCGAGCAGGACCATTGCGGCATTCGGCAACCAAGGTAGCAGGGGATTCGGGGCACTGGATGGAGCGGTCCGTGCCCCCTTTCCTTGTACAATCGAAGGTGCTGTCGGGGCGGGGCGTGCCACGAGCTGCCCGAAAAATGCGCCGCCTTCGAGTCTCCCCGCCAACAGAACGAAAGAGAGATCGATGCCCCCTGCGACGCCTCGTTCCACCGCGCCGGCACTGTGGATCGTAGTTGCCGCTGCGTGCCTCTTCTTCGGCGCGATCATAGGCTACGTCATCGCGACCGGCTCGGGGGCCCGCCACGCCGCTTTGCCCGCTATGCCTCCAGCGGCTGCACCTCCGCCCGCGGAGCAATCGACGCCGCAGGCCGCTCTGGTGGATGAGCGTCAGATCCGGGCCTACCGCGACATCCTCGCCCGCGACCCCGACAACCTCCAGGCAGCAACGGCCCTCGGAAACATGCTCTACGACGCGGGCAGGTACCCCGAGGCCGTCACCGCCTACCGCCAGGCGCTTTCGCTTTCCCCGGCCGACATCAACATCAGCACGGATCTCGGCACCGCGCTCTGGTACTCCGGCCGCTCGGACGAGGCGCTGGCCCAATATGAAAGGTCGCTGGCCATCGACCCAAATCACGGCCAGACGCTCTTCAACCGGGGTATCGTACTGCTCGACGGCAAGAACGACCCGGAAGCCGCAGCAGCCAGCTGGGAGAAGCTGCTCGAGACGAACCCAGACTATCCCGATCGAGAGCGTGTGAGGCAATTGATTGCGAAGGCAAGAAACAGGCTATAGGCAACAGGTATAGCTTGTGGGCTGGAGCCCTGTCCGGTGCAACCAGGTTCGCGATCGAATTGCTACGAGTCAACGAACGCGTCCTGATCGGCCTGAGCCTCGCTCACCTGGTCAGCCTTGCGGCAGCGGTCTTTGGAGCCTGCCTCGTCGCTCTGGCGCGACCGGCAAGAGTCTGACTCGCGCCACAGAGGTCGAGCCCTAATCCTCCATCAGCTTCTCTATCCGCGCGCGTGCCCTCGCCCGCACGTCTGCCGGCAGTCTCCTTCGGCCAGCCGAACGGCAGGCCGCAACGGTGCGGCGCAGGCTCTCGGCAAATTCCGCGCAGCACGGGCACCTTTCCATGTGCCGCGACATGGCGCGCCTTTCGGCTGCGTTCAGGTCTCCATCTATGTATCGCGATACTTGTTCGAGGTGGGCTCGGCAGCTTGGCGCGGGGACGCGGCTCATGGCTTCTCCAGTTCCTGGCGCAGGAACAACCTTGCCCTGTGAAGGCGCGTCTTGACGTTGGCCTCTGATATGCCGGTGACCTTGGCCACCTCGCGCGTCGAGAGGCCTTCGACCTCGCGAAGGAAGACCACGAGCCGGTACTGCGCCGGCAGCTTTCCGAGAGCGTCGTTTAGCCGCCGGCCGAGCGCCCGGTTGAGCGCGATCTGCTCCGGGCCTCTGCCGGGGTCGGCGACCTCGACAGGAAGTTCTCTCCCATCAGGTGTCGGAAGAACTTCGTCCAACGACAGCAGGCGGCGCGGTTCTTCCACACGCTTTCGCCTCCCTATGAGGCAGGCGTTCTTCACGGTCCTGTAGAGCCACGTCCTGAAGGCTTCGGGCTGCCGAATCCTGGCAGCGTACCTGTACGTCTTGAGGAGCGCCTCCTGCATCGCGTCGTCTGCATCGTCTGCCCGGCCACAGACGAGCTGGCTGAAGCGGTAAGCGACCTCCTGTGCCCGCATCAGCAGGCGCTCCATCGCGTCCCGGTTCCCCGACTGGACCGACTCCAGCAGTGCGACATACTCATCGTCGCGATCGCCCTGCCGCACCTGTTTGGAAGGATTCTCCTTCGTCCCTTTCGTCACAGCGATTCCGATTGTAGCCGCTTGTGACCAAAGCCGGCGAGCCTGAATCTATTCGGGCATCAGCGATGCGACAGACTCTCGTCACCACCCTGCTCCTGGTGGCGGCCTCGGTTCGGCCTGGGACCGCCCAGCAGCTTTCGCTTCAGCAGGCCGTGGACCGCGCTCTCGCCCGGAACCCGGGCATAGTTGCGGCGGCAGCTTCAGTCGAGGAGGCCTCCGGCCGTGTCGGCCAGGCGCGCTCCGGCTACCTGCCGCGCGTCGACCTTGTCGAGTCGTGGCACCGGGGCAACCAGCCAGTGTACGCCTTCGGTTCGCTGCTCAATCAGCGCCGCTTCACGGAGGCGGAATTCGCGATCGACACCCTGAACCACCCCGACGCGATCACTGACCATCGCGCCGGAATCGCGGTCCAACAGACACTCTTCGACGGCCTGCGCACGCGCTCGTCCGTGCGTGCGGCCCGGATCGGTCGCGAGATGGCCGAGGCTGGCGTCAGCCGAGCGAGGAGCGGCATCGTGCTGGCCGTGACCGAGACCTACGGCAGCGTCCTGCTCGCCGCAGCGGGCCGGCGGGCCGCGCAAGCCGCAGTAGCTGCAGCAGAAGAGGACCTCCGGCTCGCAGAGCACCGACGCGACGCGGGCATCGGCGCCGAAGCCGACGTGCTGTCGCTTAGGGTCCATCTCGCCGAGATGCGCGAGCGGCAGATCCGGATGGCGAGCGACGAGCAGGTCGGCCTGGCCGCTCTGAACCGCCTCATGGGCGATCCACTCGACACACAGCACGAGCTCGTCGAGGTCGAACCTCTCGCGAACGGCACCGATGCGGCGGCGGACGCAGCATCGTTCGAGCAGCAGGCCCTGAGAGACCGCCCTGAAGCGAAGCAGAGCGCGCTTGCAGTCGCACTTGCGGAGGCTGAGAAGCAGGGGGCCGTGAGCGCTCTCATTCCCGTTGTGGCACTCCAGGGAATCTACGAGTTCAGCGGCAGTCGCTTCGACAGCCGCACTTCGTCGTGGACAATCGGAGCCGAGGCCAGGTGGAGCGTGTTCTCGGGCGGCGCGAATATCGCCCGGCTTCGAGAAGCGTCCGCCGCGAAGAAACGGGCGGAGGCCGAACGGGTCGACGCCGAGGCCGGAATCCGGCTGGAGGTCAGGAGCGCGGCGGCGCGAGCGGCCGCGGCGCGAGCGCGCGCGGAGGTCGGGCAGGCTGCGGTTGCGCAGGCGCAAGAGAGCCAGCGCATGATCCGCGACCGCTACGACGCAGGCATGGCGAGCGTGAACGACGTGCTCAGAGCAGCCAGGGCCCTTCTCGACGCCGAAGCTCTTCGAACCGGAGCGCTGGTGGACGTGCTCGTCAGCACAGCCGCGCTTCAAAAGGCCATCGGCGTGTCCAGGTGAAACCGAGGAAGAACATGCACAGGCGCAGTTTGACAGCTCTGGCCGGCGTCATGGCCATAGCTGGAGCCCTTCTGGCGGCGAAGCTCTCCGGAACTTCTGAGGAGCAGCACGGGCTCGGGGACGACACCCGGCCGCCCATAGCCGTGAACGTCGAGACGGCCCGGGTCTCTGATGTTCCGGATGAATTCGAGCTCGGCGGCTCCGTTCGCGCGCGCGCTGTCGCCACGATCGTCAGCAGGATCGTCGGCGAGATCCGCGCCGTGCGAGCCGTACCGGGAGACCGGGTCCATGCCGGGGCGCCGCTGGTGGTTCTCGACAGCCGCGAGGTCGCGTCGGTCGAAAGCCGCATGCGGGCGTCTCTCGAGGCCGCCCGGCAAGCGGCTGCGCTGGCGCGATTCGAGCGGGAAGCAGCGGAAGCTGGCGTGGAGCTCGCCAGGTCCACACACCGGAGGATCGCGGAGCTGCACTCGCGGAAGTCGGCGACGCCGCACGAGCTCGACCAGGCCGTGGCCGGCCTGCGCGCGGCGGAGGCGCGGCTCGCCAGCGCAGAAGCCCGTGAACTTGAAGCGCGCGCCCAGATCGAGGCGGCGGCCGCCGGCGCCGAAGCGGCACGCGTGAACGTTTCCTATTCGATCGTCTCGGCGCCATTCGATGGAATCGTCACCGAAAAGCTGGTTGACGCGGGCAACACCGCGACGCCCGGCATGCCCCTTCTCACGCTGGAAGACGTCAGGAGCTTTCGGCTCGAGGTGTTCGTCGACGAGTCCCGCGTCGGACTGATCGAGCCCGGGCAGGGCGTCCGGGTGAGGCTCGATGCCTCGCCCGGAGAATCTCTCGCGGGCCGCGTCGCCGAGGTCGCTCACGTGCTCGACCACACCGCCCACGCCTTTCTCGTCAGGATCGACCTGCCAGAAGGCGCGCGCCTTCAGTCCGGCATGTTCGGCAGGGCGCGCTTCACTGGTCGAGCGCGCCGCGCGCTGGTCGTCCCGGCTTCCAGCCTTGTACGCCGCGGCCAGCTCATCTCGGTATTCGTGGTCGATGCCGGCAACCGCGCGCGCATGCGCCTCGTGACGGCGGCCGATCCCGCAGGAGAAGCGGTCGAGGTCCGAGCCGGGCTGGCGGAAGGCGAACAGGTCGTCGTCGCTCCGCCGCAAACACTGTTCGACGGGACCCCCGTGGCCTCGAGGAAGGGACGCTGATGTCGTCCACCGTCGGTCTGGCGGGGCGGTTGGCCTCGGCGTTCATCCATTCGAAGCTCACGCCACTCGTGATCATCGGCTCCCTCGCCCTAGGTACTCTGGCGGTCGTCGCCCTGCCGCGCGAGGAAGAGCCGCAGATCATCGTCCCGATGGTGGACGTCTTCGTTCAGATGCCCGGCGCGTCACCTGGCGAGATCGAACAAAGGGTCACGCGCCCGATGGAGAAGCTGCTCTGGGAGATCCCCGGAGTCGAGTACATCTACTCGACGTCTAGCCCCGGGCAGGCGATGGTGGTCGTCCGTTTCTACGTTGGTGAGGAGGAAGAACCGGCCCTGGTCCGCCTGAACCAGAAGCTCGCGGCGAACATGGACCTTCTGCCGCCGGGCGTCTCACCTCCGCTCGTCAAGCCGCGTTCGATCGACGACGTGCCGGTGATGGCGCTGACGCTGTGGGGGAAAAGGTACGACGACTTCCAGCTCCGGCAGGTGGCGACCGAACTCCACAACACGATCAAGGAGTTGGAAAACGTCTCCGCGGTCGAGATCACAGGCGGGCGCAGGCGCCAGGTGACCGTCGAGATCGACCCTGGCCGGCTGGCCGCGTACGGCCTCGACCCGCTCGCCGTCGAACGGTCCATCCGGGACGCAAACCGAAAGCTGCCCGGGTCGGACATGGTGCGGTCGAACGAGCGAAGCCTGCTCGAAGCCGGGGCGACACTCCGTGGCGCGCCTGACGTAGAGGCTGTTGTCGTTGGAAGCGACAAGGGCCGCCCCGTGTTCGCGCGGGACGTCGCGGCGGTGCGAGACGGAGACTCCGAGCCTTCGAGCTACGTCCGGTTCCACGCCGCCGACGGCGCGGCCTACCCCGCCGTGACAATTGCGATTTCGAAGCGGAAGGGCACGAACGCCATCGACCTGACGCGGCAGATAGAGCGCAAGCTCGAAACCGTGCGCGGCACCACTCTGCCACATGACCTGAACGTGGAGGTCACGCGCAACTACGGCGAGACAGCCGAGCACAAGTCGAACGAGCTTCTCTTCCACATGCTCCTGGCTGTAATCTCGGTCTCGATCCTCATCTGGCTGGCGCTCGGGCGGAGGGAAGCCGCCGTCGTCTTGATCGCGATACCGGTGACGCTGGCGCTGACGCTCTTCGTCTTCTACCTCTACGGCTACACACTCAACCGGATCACGCTCTTCGCGCTCATCTTCTCGATCGGCATCCTCGTGGACGATGCAATTGTCGTCGTCGAGAACGTGGTGCGGCATGCGCGCATGGCGGGGAACGGTGCTAGTGGGCTTGCGGCAACCGCGATCCGCGCCGTGGACGAAGTCGGGAACCCGACCATCCTGGCGACGCTCACGGTAGTAGCCGCGATCTTGCCGATGGCCTTCGTCGGCGGCTTGATGGGCCCTTACATGCGGCCGATCCCGGTAGGCGCATCGGCCGCGATGGCCTTCTCCCTGGCCGTCGCCTTCATCGTCACGCCCTGGGCAGCACGCAGGCTGATCCGCCCGGCAGGCGGGCATGCCGAGCACACAGAGGATCGCCCGACGGCGCTCTACCGGGCCGTGATGAACCCGTTGATCCGCCAGCCGCGCTACCGTCGCATCTTCCTTGCGGGCGTCGCCGTGCTGCTAGTGGCAGCCATTGCCTTCGTCCCTCTCGGCTGGGTGACGGTGAAGATGCTGCCCTTCGACAACAAGAGCGAGTTCCAGGTCGTCATCAACATGCATGAGTCCGCGCCGCTCGAGGAAACCGCACGGGTTGCGGGCGAACTGGCCGCTGTCGTCCTCGAGGACCCCGCCGTGACAACGGTTCAGAGCTATGTCGGGACGTCGGCACCGTACAACTTCAACGGGCTCGTCCGGCACTATTTCCTGCGGCGAGGCCCCTACCAGGCGGACCTGCAGGTGAACCTGGTTCGCAAGGACGAAAGACGCGAGCAGAGTCACGACGTGGCCAAGCGGGTACGCGAGCGGCTCGCTCCGGCGGCGGCCCGTCACGGCGCGCGCATCCAGGTGGCGGAGGTCCCGCCGGGGCCACCGGTCCTCCAGACGCTGGTCGCAGAGATCTACGGGCCCGATGCGGCGCGGCGCACCGAGCTGGCCACGGAGGTTCGGTCGATCATGCAGCGGACGCCCGGCGTCGTGGACGTCGACTGGTACGTCGAAGCTCCGGTCCGCAAGCTGCGCCTCGAGGTTGACGAGCAGAAGAGCGCCGCGGCGGGGTTTTCGCCGGCGGCGGTGGCATCGCTCGTGAAAATGGCCGGCGCGGGCCAGATGGCTGGACTGGCGCACGATGAGCGGGCGGGCGAAGACCTGCCGATAGTCCTCCGGCTGCCGCGAGAGCTTCGTGGCTCGGCGGACGCGGTCCGCCGTATACGTCTGGCTGGCCGAAGCCCGGTCCCTCTCGGCGAAGTCACACGCATCGTCGAAGAAGAAGAACCGGCGAGCATCTACCACAAGAACCTGCTGCCCGTCACCTACGTCACGGCCGATGTTGCCGGCGCCGCGGAAAGCCCCGTCTACGCCATCCTCAAGATGAACCGCGACCTGGGAACGCTGAAGCTGCCGGAAGGCTACTCCTTCGACGCCTACTCGGCCAGGCAGCCCTTCGACAGCACGCGCTACGCCATGAAGTGGGACGGAGAGTGGCATATCACCTACGAGGTGTTTCGCGACCTCGGCCTGGCTTTCGCGGCAGTTCTGCTCCTCATCTACATCCTGGTCGTTGGCTGGTTCCAGTCGTTCCTGACGCCCCTCGTGATCATGGCCGCGATCCCGTTCTCGCTGGTCGGCATACTGCCGGCCCATGCCGGGATGGGTGCCTTCTTCACGGCCACGTCGATGATCGGATTCATCGCAGGTGCCGGCATCGTCGTGCGCAACTCGATCATCCTCGTGGACTTCATCGAGCTGCGCCTCGGTGACGGGCTGCCGCTGGAGCAGGCCGTCGTCGATGCGGGGGCGGTCAGGTTCCGCCCGATGGCGCTCACGGCCGCCGCGGTCATCGTGGGAGCGGGTGTGATCCTTTTCGATCCGATCTTCCAGGGGCTGGCCATTTCGCTCATGGCGGGCGAAGTGGCATCGCTCCTTCTGTCGCGGATGGCCGTCCCGGTCCTCTACTACATGATGAGCAGCCGCCTTGCCGGCAAGCACGTCGTGGCGGACACGGCCGCGGCGTGAGTGCTTCGATTCGCATGCACGGCGACGCGCCGCGCAGGGACGTCGCCATGGAGCTCACTCCGCACTCAGTCCCGAGTGAGCACCTCAACGTCGGGCGACTGAGGCGCGAGAATGAAGAGATGTGGAGTTACCCTCCGTCACGAATTCTGGTACCGGTGGACTTCGGAAAGGCATCAGGCCGGGCGGCGTCGGTGGCCGGCGCCATCGCGCGTCGGTTCAGGGCCCGCGTCCGCGCGCTGCACGCCGAGACGCTGGAGGCACCGCCCTACTTCACGCACGATCAGATGGGGTCGCTGGAGCGCCAGCGCATCGCCGCTCGAACAGCTGCCCTGCGCTACCTGGCGAGCTTCGCAGATGCCTTCACGGGAGTTCAAGTGTCAGCCGAGATCGTGGACGGCCCGCCGGAATCGGCAATCATCGAGGCGGCACGCGACACGGACTTGATCGTCATGGGAACTCACGGCCGCAGAGGCCCGAGCCGCTGGTGGCTGGGCTCGGTGGCGGAGCGCGTCGTGCGCGCCAGCAACGTTCCGGTGCTGGTCGTGCGCGAGGAGGCCGAGGGGGCCGCATCCTCTCCCGAGCAGATCTTCGCGCGCCCTCTCGTGGTGCTGGGATCGGATGTCTTCGATGGCGACGCGAACAGGTACGCCACGGGCCTTGCAAGCGAGTTCGACGGCAAGGTGCCATCCGAGGCGCCAGCGTGCGATGTGACGGTCGCAAACGAGCGGAAGGCAACGCTGATGGTGATACCGGCGAAGACCGGCGGCGGTAACTGGTTCGGCGAATCCACAGAACGCCTCCTTCGGGGCTGCACGCTGCCGATGCTGTTCGTGCCCAGCAGTCCCACGAGTCCTTGATACCGACACATTCCGTATTCGACCTTCGACTTTCAATCCTCGGTCTCGAACTGTGCAAAGGAGCCAACTGTGAAACTGGAAGCCATGCTGAGACTGATAGCCGGCGCCTTCGTCGGTGGAAGCGTCCTGCTCGGGATGTACGTCAACCCGGCATTTCTCTGGTTCACGGCTTTCGTCGGCGTGAACCTCTTTCAGTCAGCCTTCACCAACTGGTGCCCGATGATGACCGTGTTGCGCCGGGCAGGAGCGAAACAGTGCTAGGGGTACAGCATCTCGTACGTCGTGCGAGCTGGCGGCCGTCAGCTGCTCGAAAATGCGCGTCTGGGCCGCGACCTGGTGGCGAACAGCGACTACAAGGAGCCTGGTTCATGCTCCGGATGACCGGAGCACATGGGCACTGATGGTGACAGATGATAAGCTGTCCGAGGAGAATGCAACCGTGGAAGAGAGCCGTTACGGTCTTCGCGTGAAGATGAGCGTTCCCTATGAATCGGCAGTCGAGCGGGCGACCGCCGTTCTCAAAGAGCAGGGTTTCGGCGTCCTGACGACCATCGACGTCCGGCAGACGCTGAAGGAGAAGCTCGACAAGGACTTCAGGAAGTACGTGATCCTCGGGGCGTGCAACCCGCCGCTCGCGCACAGGGCGCTCGAATCGGAGCTCGAGATAGGCCTGCTGCTGCCCTGTAACGTCGTGGTGTACGAGACGGAGCCCGGGCAGTCGGTCGTGGCCGCGATGGCGCCGGTCGCTGCCCTTGGCGTCGTTGGGGACAACGAGGGGCTCGCGGCGGTGGCCCGCGAGGCCGACCAGCGCCTTCGCCGTGCGCTCACTTCTCTGGAGGCACGTTAGATGGACGGCTGGGTCCTGGTTCCCATTCTCGCCGTATGGCTCGTGCTCGTCTTTTGGGTCCTGCCACGCCTCGGCGTGCCTACTTGAATGAGCAACTGCAGCGTCGAGGAACGACGCAAGGGGAATGGGCCCAGAAGGACTGAGGAACGAGGACTGAAGCCCGAGTAGGCTGTCAGCCTTCAGCTACCAGCAGTCAGCGGTCAGCGAGTTCCCTCGCTGATAGCTGATAGCTGATAGCTGATAGCTGGTAGCTGCTACCTTCTTTCTCAGAACAGGTAGAAGACCCTGATCGAACCGGTGTTCGCCTTGTAGGGCCGGAAGCCGTACCCGGTGGTCAACCCCCCAAGATAGTCTATCCTTGGGCTGCCGTCAGGCAGGCTTATCGTAGCGTAGTCGTTCACGTCGAACCTGTCATACCAGTAAGTCACCCCGATTCCAACCCTCGGGTTGACGAAGTACCGTAGATCGGCCGTAGCCCGGTGCCAAGTGTTGGTCACGTCGGGCAACGCTTCGAACTGATTCAGGGCTGCCAGCGCAACGATGCGGGGCCCATTGTGGACGAACCCCTGGTCGGAATCGCTGTATTCGTAACCGACCCTGATCTCGGTCTTCGGGAGCGCCCTGAGGAGATCGAGGTTGAGGCCGACCGTGTTCACTTTCTCGTCGATATCGATCGCCCAGTTGCGGTTCGGGTCCGTCCAGGACGGGTCCGGGGCCGGGTTGGCGTTCCGCGACTCCTGCACCGACGCGTAGTTCTCGCGCCCGAAGGTCACCCCGAAGCCGACCTCCTGTCTCGGGTAGAACTGTACCCCGACCGTGTAGGCCGTGTTGTCGTTGTTGAGGAGCCCGAACTCCTGGTCCGGGTAGTCGTCCTTGCCGGCGGCCACCGAGGCCGTGAAGGTAACGACCGGGAGCGGGGTCAGGTCGAAGAACACGGTTCCGCGGTTTCGCGTCCGGTTCGCAACGTCGAACTGGCGCATCTCGGGCTGCTGCCCCGCAGCCGTAAGAGCGTGCTCGTTGAAGCCGGAACCCTCACGTCTGGCATGCTCGTAGAGGCCACGGATGCTGACGTATGCATTGCCTATCACGTCCACCGACGCGCGAAACGTGTTCTCTCCGGTCTTCTCGAAGAGACGATAGGTCCGATCCACCCCCTCGTGCCCGTAGCCGACCCGGAACGCCGTGTAGGGGATCGGTGTGAAGGTGGCGTCGACGTTGAAGGTCTGCCGCTTGATGCTGAAGGGCTCGGTTTCGCTTCCAGTCTCCTCCGGCACGGCGTCGAAGCGGACGTACTCGGTCGCATCGAAGTGAGGAGTCCGGTTGTTGTGGTCGTTGTAGCGGTAGTTGGCCCTGAGGGAGAAGTAGCGGTTCGGCCGCGAATTGAAGGCGAAGTTGGCGTTGAGCACTCGAACGTCAGCTTCGGCAGTCTCGCGCTCGAGGTGCGCGAGGTGCGGAAACAGCGCGTAAACGGCCGGATTGGCTATCACCGGGTTGCTGGTCCACCCGATCAGCGCTTCGTTCTGCTTCATGCCAGTGAAGCCGAGGTTTGCCATCAGCGTCGTCCGGCGCGGCAGCTTGATCATCCCCAGCGCGCTCACCGTGTTCGCGTGGTTGCTCGGTGCAAGCGACATGCGGCCGCTGGCAGGGCCGTTGCCGTTGCTGTAGCCGCTCGGGTCATAGCCAGTCACTGTCGTGGCGTTCAGGTTGTAGTCGGTTGCCCTGAGCGGGTTGTCCCACGTGAGTGTCTGTATCGAGTTGTCGAAGTACGAGCCGTCGTAGCCCACCCGAAGCATGCCCTTCGGCCCGGCCCATTCCACCGCCGCGGAGAAGTCAGTCGTGCGGTTGTCGAGCGGCAGGGGAAGTTCCTGCGCGTTGTTGAACGCGAAGGCGGCACCCCACGGTTGATAGCCGGTCCGGCGATAGCTCGTCAGTCCGAAGGTGACGTCTACCTCCGAAGTGGCCGCGTACTTCATGCGAAAGTCCGCGGCGTCGCGCCTCGACCTCAGGTCGAATGGCTGCGCCAGCGAGCGGTATATCGAGGCGTTGCCCAGCGCCGCAGCGTTGGTCGGAATGCCCGTCGCCTGCCTGTTCTGGACGGCAAGGCGTGCTGCGGAATCGAGGGTGAGAACGCCGTCGGATCCCACCTTGTAGGGCGTCCTGGCGACGCTCGTGTAATAGAGCGGGACCTGGTTCCACTCAAAGGTCGCGAGAAGTTTGTTCGTCGTGTAGGCGAAGTTGAACTGCTGGTCGCGGTATCCCACGTTCTTCGCGCCGAGATCGACCGCCCAGGACGGTCCTTCGCGGTTGAGCGACAGGTTCAACCCGGCTCCGGCGCTCCGCACGTCCTGGTAGCGCTCGAAGCGGCCGCGGTCGCCCTCGACGCTCGAGGCCCGAAAGCCTACGTCCAGCGTGCCGAGCGGCTTGCCCGGCAACACGTCCTGCTGCGCCGATGCCAGACCGGCGGTGGCTGCGAGGAGCGTGGCCGTGAGTATCAAGTATGTTTTGCGCATCGTCACTCCTCCCCTCACCGCAGGAACATCTTTCCCGAGGGAGCGTTCGACCCGTGCACGAGCTGGTGGCACACCACGCAGGACCGGCCGTAGATCTTGTTGGCATTCTGCGAGGCCCTCAGCAGGTACCCGTCGTAGATCGTCGGAGGATGTCTTGCCGTGACATGACAGCGCTGGCAGAGGAACGGCTGCCTAGCCACGAGCATGCGCTCGTTGTTGGAGCCGTGAGAGTCATGGCACGACGTGCAACTCTCGGTCACTGCCGCGTGCTCCCACAGCATCGGCCCGCGCTTCTCGGCATGGCAGCTGACGCAGGAGTCGTTCACCGACGTCCCGACCTTCAGCAGCTTCACGTTCGTCGTGCCGTGCGGGTTGTGACACGACGAGCAGGCCATCTTCCCCTCGCGCACCGGCATGTGCGCCGACCGCTGGAGCTTCTGAACCTGCGAGCGGTGGCACGTGACGCATACCTCCTGCTGGCTGACCTTGTTCAGCTGCCAGTCCGCAGACTTCGGGGCGTGCACGCTGTGGCACGTCGTGCACGACATCCCGCGCGTGTCGTGCGCGCTGCCTTCCCACAACGCACGCTCTCCCTTCGTGTGGCAGCTCTGGCACGCCTCGTTGACGTCTGCGGCCGGTTCGTCCTTGAACGTCCGGATCTTCGTTCGATCGCCGCCTGCCTCCGCATGGGCCTGCCCGGGCCCGTGGCACGACTCGCACCCGGTGCCGGCCCTCGGCGACCCAGTACTCCACGCCCGCCCGTGCGCGGTGTCGTGGTAGCCCTTGCTCTGCGCCTCGTGGCAGGTGAGACACGCCGCTTCGCCGGCGTAGCCTGCCTTTGACGTGGCCTGTTGCGCCGACGCGAGGGCCGGCAACGAGAGCCACGCAACGGCCAGAGCTACGCCAAGCCCTGTACGCGCAAGCGTCTTGATAGATGAATCCATACCTGCTCCTCGTGGGAACACGCGTTCTCGGGGGCTGTCACTCAGTTGTCCGTGGGGCCGGCCAGAGGCGCAGAAGTGCTGCAAACTGCAGCATCGCCCGCCCAGGACTGCGCACTTGGCCGTCGCGCGACTCTGCAAGGCTGGTGCCGCAAAGATTGGACGAAACCCCAGGATGGCAATGCTTGTTGCAAATTCCCGCAATTCATTGGATCGGAACGAGAAGTGGGAATCTCAATCGTTGCAGTTCCCAACGGCTCGACGCCCTCTCAAGGCTGAACTGACGACTTCCCGGCGGGTGCGGCAGCGCGACGTGGCGGGGTTCCGGCAGCCCGCCGCATGGCCTATTGGATCTCGTGGCAGAGGCTGCAGTCCTGCCGGATTGTCGCTCCGTTCTCCGCAAGGTGCAGGTCGTCGTGGCAGCGGAAGCACCCGGGGAACTGGCTATGGCCGATGTTGTTGATGTACGTTCCCCAGGCGACCTTCATGACAGGGAACACGTTGCGGCGGTAGGCGCTGATCGCCGCGCGGACGGCCGACTCGATGTCCGCCCGGCGCTCTGCGGCGATCGACGGGTACTGCACCCTGTAGAAACCGAGCAGGCGGGCCTCTATCGCCTCGGCCGCAGCCTCGTGGGACCCGTAGCTTTCGGTGACGGCCGCTATGGCTTCGCGCCGGATGAACGGCAGGCTCGCCGGCATCTCCCCCGTTTCAATCACTGCGTCAATCGCGCGCTCCGCAGACGGGGCGAAGGCGTGCGACGGTCGATTGTGGCAGTCCACGCAGTCCATCACGCGCCTCTCGCCGCGCGCGAGGTCGGCTTCACCTACGCCTTCGACCTTGAACTCGCGCGAATTGCCGTCGGCGTAATCGATCCTGACATATGGGATTTCCTGCCGCTTGTCGTCCGTCGTCACGTACGTCACCCGGTTCGCGATGTGCCAGTGAATGCCATGAGGCTCGGGCCGCTCGCCGGCTCCGCCGACGTGAAGCCTCATCACCGTGGCTGTCTCTGTATTGGCCTCGTCCGAGGCGTACTCGCGCAGGGTGCGGATGCGGTCCCCGGTGAACTTCTCGGGCCAGTGGCACTGCTCGCAGGTCTCGCGCGCCGGACGCAGGTTCTCCACCGGGGACGGGATCGGGCGCGGGTAGGTATCGAGCATCACCGCGAAGACCTGCCGCGTCCCTGAGAGCTTGGCCTGCACGAACCATGGCGCCCCCGGCCCGATGTGGCACTCGACACAGGCGACGCGAGCGTGCGGGCTGCCGTGGTACGCGGTGAACTGCGGTGTCATCACCGTGTGGCAGACCTGGCCGCAGAACTCGACCGAGTCCATGTACTCGATGCCTCGATAGGCTGCCAGCGATATCACCAGCAAGTTCGCGACAGTTGCGGCGGCGACGAAACCCGCCAGCCGGCGGCGATGCTGATCGTTCAAGTCGATGACCGGCCAGCGCGCCGCACCGGGGGCGCGCCCACGCCGGACTGCACGTCGTTCCAGCCACACACCGAACGGGATGAGCAGCAGGCCAAGGACGAACAGCCCCGGGAGCAGAAGGAAGAAGACGACGCCAAGGTACGGGTTCGTGAAATAGCCGAAGATGTCGAAGGCGAAGAAGGCGAGGAACAGCACAGCGCTGACGGTGGTCAGCCAGATGCCGAACAGGCCTACTGGGTGGCGGGCTATGTCTCGGGCCGTGAAGAGCATGACAGCTCCCTCGGTAGCGGGTCAGGCGAGAAGCGCGTAGACGATCAGCAGGACCATGACAAGACCCAGAACAACGGCCGTGGTGCCGACGATGCGCCCGAGCGTAGTCAGCCAGTGCGGCGCCGGGCCCGTCTCGGCTCCCTCGAGCCTGCCCTCTTCGGCCATCCTGCGGTACTCGTCCGGGCGCTCCTCCCTCAACTCCTCGCGCGTGATCCGGCCCGTGAAGATCACCAGGTCCATCGGGAACTTCTCGGGGCGAAGGTGGCTGTTGAAAAAGTGCACCGTGAAGATGAATCCGACTGCGAGCAGCGCTTCTTCGCCGTGCACGAGCATGGCGACGTTGAAGAACCAGCCGGGCACGACGAGCGCGAAGAACTCGGGAAACCACAGGACGAGGCCCGATCCGCCGATTATCCCCATCCCCCAGAAAACGGCCCAGTAATCGAACTTCTCCCAGTAGGTGAAATGGTCGAACCGCGGCCGCGGACCCAATCCCAGGAACCAGCGAAAGGCGCCGATCATCTCCATGACGTCGCGCGGCTGCGGCACCATGGATGCGGGCCCCCACAGGACATCCAGCTCCCTCCTCACGTAGATGCGATGGAGCAACCTGAAGACATGCGTGGCGAAGGTCGCGATGAGGAGTGTGGCAAAGACGCGATGCAGCATGCCCGCCGCGTAGAAGCCTCCCAGCAGCCGCGCCATCACGCGCGCCCAACCCGCGTCCGCGAACCTGAGGGGCATCCCGGTCAGCGCGAGGCCTATGAAGCTGAACATGAGGACGCCGTGGAGCAGCCGTTCGGTCGCCTGGAACCTCCGGTAGCAAACCGAGGAGTTCTCACTCATCGACGTCATCGATGTCCTCCGCCCGGGTGCCGGCGTCGCTGTCGGGATCGGTGTAAGTCTTGCCGGATCCCCCGCCGGGAGTGCGCGAGGCGCCTTCGGTCTTGTCGCCTGCCGGCGGGCGTGCGCCCGGCGCTTCCCCGCCGGTCGCCTCCGCACGCGGCCTCTCCCTGCCAGGCGCCTGCTGACCCGGCATTTCGCCACGCTGCGACGACACGCGATGCTGGCTGCGGCGGTGTCCCACTTCGCGCACGAACCAGAGGCTCGTGTGGAGGCCGAAGAAGGCGAACACAACCAAGAGGAGCGAGTCCATGAACCGCCCCGCGTAGTAGAGGATCGGGTTCCTCCCGCGGTCGTGGCGGTCCGGGTGCGGATCGTATCGCGCGAAGCTGGCGGTGGCGCGGCTGTGACACTTCCGGCAGGTCTCGACGCGCTTCGCCTGAGAAACCGGGGAGCGCGAATCCTCCTTCGGGAACACGTCGTGGGACTTGTGGCAGTCGGAACACGTCGCAACGCGGACGAAGCCGAGCGAGGTGACCTGCCCGTGGTAGGTGTCGCGGTAGGTGTGCACCGACTGCGGGTGGCAAGTGCCGCACTCATCGATCACCTGGAGCCGCCACGTATCGAGGTCGGCGCGGCTGATGTCATGGGCCGTGTGGCACGTCGAGCAGACAGGCGCGAGCGCGCTGCCGGCTGCGAGGGCCGCGCCGTGAACGCCCCGGTCGTAGAGGTTCCTTATGCCCTCGTGGCACTTCCCGCACGTCTCGGGGACCGCCGTGCGGAACACGCGGCTTGCCGAATCAGTGTTCCGAAGGACCAAGTGGTAGCCATGGCAATCGCTGCAATTCGGCGCCACGAGCAGCCCCGATCGGGCGAGAGCCTGCCCATGGATGCTGTCCTGAAAACGGCCGAGGACACCGGGTGGGCGGCCTGGTGCCGGCGCCCCCGACCCGCCGTGGCACACCCCGCACGTCGCGGGCAGGTTCAGGTGGTACACGCGAGACTGCGGGTCGTTGACAGGCCTGATGTCGTGGGCACCATGACAGCTGCCGCAGCGCGCCAGCGGCCCTCCCCCGCCGCCAGTCAACTCAGCGTGTACGCTCTTGTCGTATTCCTCGACCGCGGGCGCATGGCACTGCGAGCAAGCCGCGGGCGCCAGTTTCTCCGCGTGCGGCCACTCGGTGACGGCACCCAGGTCAGCATGGCAGGCTACGCACGCGACCCCCATCTGGCCGTGGACCGACGCCCCGAGGACTTCCGCCTGCACAGCAACGGGACGCCCGTCCGAGCGTGTCAACGAGGCATCCCCATGGCACGCAAGGCAGTCCGAGTCAGCCGGAGCCTGCGCCTCCGCGGAGCGTGCAGCAGCGAGCACTGAGCTGACGCAGACGACGACAACGAGGCCCAAGCGTCGCATTCGCATTATGCGCAGTGGTTCCCAAAATATCACAACGGCGGACCCGAAACAGAAACAGGCCGCCGGGCTTTCCCGTAGGCCTGTCCTTCGCTATGTCCAGCGCTCGATCTGCCGCCCGGCGCGGCCGCCCTGTGGATTAAGGGTCTGGAGGGATGGAAAAATGCGGATCGACACGATCGGCCGTTTCATGGGCTGACCGACCGCGGTAGGTCCTTTGAGGATTCGATCGCGCGACCTCGCCGGGCTGACAGACTCTTGCGCTCATGCGCCTGCTCGTACGCCAGGCGTTGCTCGCTCTCGAGCCGCCTAGCCAGCACGCCCGCGCAACGGGCTGGCGTGCGCTCTGCCTGCTTCAGTTACTGTAGGGTTGTTCGCAAATCGAGTGCCAAAGACATTTTACACACATGTCGCCGGAATGCAAGGAAAAGCTTGCCTAGGAGGCCGGCGCGGTTGGCATGCCCGCCGGAAAGCCGGCGGTGGGTGACGGAACTGTCACCGCGGAGAGACGAGCCGCGTGGTCCGGCGCGTTCGGGCGCGAACGAATCTCCACCGCGTCGCGCCCTCGCGGGAGCTGCAGCCGGTCCCTGGCCCTCTTCGAGGATTTCAGTTGAAGGTCTTCTCGAACCAGCTGCCGGCGCATCCCTCAGCAACCGCGGCGAAACCCCGGCGGCGCATCTGCGCGCAGGAGGCGGCAGCCCGCGGCAGCACGACGAGGCGCCGCCCACCGCCGGCCATGCATGCCACCTCGAGAGCATCGAGCATGGCGCCCACGATCTCGTCCACGGCCTCGGCATCGAGGCTGGAATCCACTCCCATCTCGTAGACGCGCAGCTCGCAGCCTGCCCGCTCGAAAGCGGCGACGCCGACCAGCGATGAACCCAGCCTCGCGACCACGCGGCCTCCCTGGTCCAGCCTCGTGCGGCGCGCCGGCGTGAAGCGGACCCCACGAAATACTCGCCGGAGGTCGGCCGCCGACAGGGCGGTACCGTCCGGGCCGTCGACCCTGACGCGCAGCTGCGACTGAGGCCGATCGTTCAAAGACTCTGCGAAGACTGCCGGCACATCGCCCTCGAATCGAAAACCCGGTGCAGGCGTCGCGGCCGGAACGGGGGGACTGCGTGGTGCGCCGGAGCGAAGGCGCTGGCCGCTCGCCCTTGCGAGCACAGAGGCGAAGAGCAACGGCGGTGCCAGGAGCAACAGCCGAAAACCGGCCCGATTCGGGCCTGTCTTGCCGGCCTGGCGCAAAATGACCCAACGGAATTCCGGCGTCGAGCAAATTCCTCCGCCGACCGGCCGGCAGGATCTAGCGATCCGCGCCCTCAGAGCTCCGGGCTTCGAGCCACCGGCTCCGGGCACTCAGTTCGAACACCAAACGAGGGAAGCGTCTCGCTGACTGTTCTGCGCTACTCGGATGCCTCGAGATGGGTGAGGCCCAGCTTGCGGATCCTGTCGCCGAGCGTCGAACGCTTGATGTTCAGGAGCTCCGCAGCCTTGGACTTGTTGCCGGAGCTCACCTTCAGGGCCCACGTGATCAGGCCGGACTCCACCTCGCGCAACCTGTCGTCGAGAGATACTGCCGACGGCGTCGTGTGCGTCTCGACGATCGGCTCATGCTCCTCGGCGTACTTGTGGAACAGCACGCTCACCGGCACGCAGCCGACGCGGACCGTGTCGCACGTGCACGTCTGCGCGATCCGCTCGCAAGCATTCTCGAGTTCGCGGACGTTTCCAGGCCACGGGTAGCGTGTGAACGCCTGGAGCACAGCCGGGGAAACCTGCCGCGGCTCCTCGCCCCTCTGGCGGAAGTACCGCTTGACGAAATGGTCCAGCAGAATCGGGATATCCTCCCGGCGCTCCCTGAGCGGCGGCAGGTTGATCGGGATCACGTTCAGCCTGTAGAAGAGGTCGTCGCGGAACTTTCCCTCGTTGACCAGCTGCCTCAGATCGCGCTTGCTGCCCGTGATGACCCGCACGTCAACGGGGATCTGGCGCGTACCGCCCAAGCGTTCTATGGTCCGGTTCTGAAGCACCCTCAGAAGCTTCACCTGCATCGACATCGCCACGTCGTCGATGTCGTCCAAGAAGATCGTCCCGCCCTGGGCAAGCTCGAACCTGCCCGGCCTGTCCTTGATCGCCCCGGTGAAGGCCCCTCGCTCGTGCCCGAAGAGCTCCGACTCGATGAGCGTTTCCGACAGGATCGCGCAGCTGACCGGCATGAACGGCTTGTGACGCCGGGAACTGGACTGGTGGATGAGGTTGGCGATCATCTCCTTGCCGGTCCCCGTTTCGCCCGTAATGAGCACGCTGCTGTCGCTGTCCGCGATGACGCGGACGAAGTCGAACACGGCGCGCATACGTGCGCTACGGCCGACCACCACGGAGTCGACGGTGAAGGGCGCGGGTTGGGCCATCAGGGGTACAGAGCATTGTACCAGAATCGCGCCCCTTGTTGTGGTTGAAACGACCTGCGGACGCGGTGGCCAGTCGTTATAATACCCTACGCTAGTACGCTTACGCTTCGGCCTCGGCGTCTTGCCCGTGAGGAAACCAGATGATCAACAGGGAACGTGTGCAGACCGTTATCGACCGGATCAGGCCGCTAATCCAGGGTGATGGCGGCGACATCGAGCTCATCGATGTGATCGACAACAAGGCCAAGGTGAGGCTCACGGGCAACTGCGTTGGGTGTCCGAGCGCTCAGATGACTCTGTTCATGGGCGTCGAGATGACCCTCAAGGAGGAAATCCCCGAGTTCGAGGAGCTCATCGTGGTGTGAGCGGAGGGCCGGCTGACCGAGGCGATATCAACCCTCGGGCAGCACGGCGTCTTCACTCACGAGTTCCCTCAATCGCAGGGCTCACTGCTCCTCTGTCCGCCGCCTCAAACGCCCGGCCGGCGCAGGGCGTCTGGCCGTGCCGGTCTTCGTCCGATCTCGAGCCCGAAGCCACCTTCTCGTCACGCTCTCAGTCCCTTGCCCCGGCCGGCGCGCCGGCCGGCCTCCCGACCACGTTCCTGATCGGCTTGACGCTCATCAGGAAAGCGTAGATTGCGCCAAGATCCTCATCCGGGACGTTCTGGAGCGTCGGGATCGGCATCGGGGGCATCAGGACTTCGCCTTTCGGGTTGACCCCGGTTCGCATCGTCTTCTTGAAGTCCTCGAGCGACCAGGTGCCGATCCCGGTTTCCTTGTCAGGCGTGATGTTCCTGGCCAGGGAGGACCCCCAGGGCCCCTTCCAGGCTGTCAACATGAGGTTCGTGCTGGCGCCGCCGACTATGTCCGGGGCGAGCGGCGTATTGGACTGATGGCCGGAGAGTGCCCTCGCGCGATCGAAGGCGCCGCCGGGCAGTTTCGGCGTGTGGCAATCGTGGCAACCGCCAAGCATCACCAGCTGCTCGCCGCGCCGCGCGGACGTCGCGTCCGGTGCGAACTTCATCGGCTTGGCAGGCGGATACGGAGACTTCGGCTGCTGGAGCGCCGCCTCGAGAGACGGCAGTGCGACAAGCAAGGCCAGGCAGGCAACCATGGCAAGAACGGCACTCAGACGCATTGGGAAAACCTCCAAGAGGCAGCGGGCGCGGCTCGCTCGAGCTGCCGTCGAATACGCCAGGGCACACACGGCTCGTCGAGCGACTTCCTCGCGTCGCTCGCCTGCTCGTGTCCCTGACGAATTGCCCAAACTCGATGTTAGCGCCGGGCGGACCACCGGCAACAGGAGTATCTGCGGATGAGCCGGACAGGAATACTGGGATTGACTTCCGTCCCCGCACCTCTAGGCTCGGTTCCTCCAGTACCTCGCTAGGCCGTGCCAGCACGTATCGAGCGACATCGCGGAATCGTAGAGGGCAGCCTGCTCGTCGCTCAGGTGGCGGCGCAGGTCTTCGCCAACGACAGAGCGGAAGCGGCGAATCCGCTCGGCGTCGGACTCTCCCGCCTGGAACGAATCGCGGACGGCGCCGGCGAAGAAAAGTAGCCGCTCGCGGAATTCGAGAAGCCGTTCGGCGGCCGAATCGAGAAGCCCGAAGTGAGTGACGAAGAGCCATGACGGACCGAGGGCAGCCATGCGTTCGATGCTCTCCGACCAGGCCTCGACGTCGATGTCGGGTGGAGGCGTCGGGGGCAACAGGTAGTCGCAATCAGCTGCGCGAACGCCAGCGGAGTCGCCGGCGAAGAGGATCCCCGAAGCACTGTCGAAGTAGCTGACGTGGTGCGTCGCATGCCCGGGAGTGTAGACGGCTTCGATTGTGCGCCCGGGGACCGCCTCGAACCGTTCGCCGCCGGCCAGTCTCCTGAGGTTGGCGTCCGGCACTGGCAGGACGGTGCCCCACAGCCTGTCCATGTGCTCGCCGTAGATCTTCGTCGCGCTCTCAACGAGGCGCCTCGGGTCGGCCAGATGCCTCGCACCGCGCTCGTGGACGTAGACCGCAATCTCAGGGTTCTCGCCCACGAGCACACCGACCCCACCGGAGTGGTCCAGGTGGACATGCGTGACCAGGATCGCATCGACGTCCGCCACTGCCGCTCCGCGCTCCGTGAGCCCGGCCCGCAGCCCCGCGAGGCTCGATGTTGGTCCCGGGTCCACTATAGCAAGCCCGCCCGGGCCACGTATGAGCCCCGCCGCCACCGCCTTTGGTTTCCCCAGCAGCATGAGATCGATGACTTCTATTCCGCCTGCCTGCAGCGTCACGCCAGATCCTCCAGGTTCCGTCGAACCCCGGCGACAGTCGTCGAGAGGAGCCAACCCGACGGTGGACTCGCGCTCTCGGCCCCATTCTCCTCGGTCCCGACAAGACCGCTCCTCACAGGAGTGCAGCGGGCCCGATCCCCGATTCCATAGAGTTATACTAACCGCTGGATGGCTCAGGAAAGAGAAGACCCCGGCAGCGGGACCCTTGAGGATACGAGCACGAGGACCGAGCTCCCGCGCCTCTACAAGGTGATCCTGCACAACGACGACTACACGACGATGGACTTCGTCGTGAGCGTGCTCGAGACAGTGTTTCTGAAGGGCCCGGCCGAGGCGTACCGCATCATGATGCTGGTTCACACCACCGGTGCCGGCGTCTGCGGGCTCTATCCGTACGAGATCGCCGAGACGAGGGCCTCCGCCGTCCATGATCTCGCGCGGGAGAAGGGATTCCCCCTGAGGGCCAGCGTAGAGCCCGAGTAGCGGAAGGTTGCCATGTTCAGCCCTTCGGTCGAGATGCTGCTTCACGTGGCCTACCGCGAAGCCACCAGCAGGCGGCACGTCAACCTCACGCTCGAGCACTTGCTCTTCGTGCTCGCGCACGACCTCGAGGGAGAGCGCATCCTCGCCGCATGCGGCGCAGACCTTCCGCAACTCCGGCGAGATCTCGACAGGTTCCTGAAGCAGTCGGTCGAGCAGTTTCCGCGTGGCGCTGAGAAGGAGCCCGATCAGACGCGCGCGTTCCGGCGCGTGCTGCAGACCGCGGTTCTGCACGTTCAGAGTGCAGGACGGCACGAGGTTCAGGCCGGTGACGTCGTGGCGGCGCTGCTGCAGCAGCCGAACTCCTACGCTGCCCAGGTCCTCGAGGGGCAAGGGATTACGCGACTCGACGTCCTCAACTTCATATCTCACGGAGTTGCGAAGGTGCCGCAGCCCCGCGAGGCGGCGCCCCGCGGCCGAGAGCACCAGCCGGATGGCGATCCCGCGGGCCGCGACCAGTCGGTTCCGCGAGACGTTCTCGCCGCCTTTGCGCCGAGCCTCACCGAACGCGCCCGCGCCGGTTTGCTCGACCCGCTCATCGGCCGAACCAAGGAGCTCGAGCGGACGCTCGAAATCCTCTGTCGGCGGCGCAAGAACAACCCGGTCTTCGTCGGGGACGCCGGCGTGGGCAAGACGGCTCTGGCGGAAGGCCTGGCCAGGCGGCTGCTCGAACCAGACGTTCCGTCCGTACTGGCCCAGGCCGAAATCTTCAGCCTCGACACCGCTGCGTTGCTCGCCGGGACGCGTTTCCGCGGCGACTTCGAGGAGCGCTTCAAGGCGGTGATCGCGGCGCTCCGCAGGCGTACGCTGCCGATTCTCTTCATCGACGAGATCCACGCGACGATTGGCGCAGGCGCGACCACTGGTGGCACGCTCGACCTGGCGACGCTGATCAAGCCCATCCTCACGGCCGGCGAACTGCGCATCGTCGGCTCCACCACCTTCGAGGAGTTCAAACACATAGAAAAGGACAGGGCGCTCGCGCGCAGGCTCCAGAAGGTCGTCATCGAAGAACCGTCGCAGGCGGAAACGATCAAGATCCTCGAGGGCCTCCGTTCGCGCTACGAGGCGCATCACGATGTCGACTATTCGGACGATGCCCTCGAGACCGCTACGCGACTGGCGAGCCGCCACCTTCGCGACTACCGGCTGCCCGACAGCGCCATCGACATCATCGACGAAGCAGGGGCGATGCTGCGCCTCGAGCGATCGTCCGCCGAGGCCGAGGCTGCCGAGACTGCAGCAGCCGCCGTGGTCCTGCCGGCCGCACCGGCCGCCGGCGGTCCTGCCGCCGTGGCCGTGCGTCCGCGCGTCACGGCAGTCGAAATAGAGCGCGTCGTGGCACGCATGGCTCGCATCCCCGAGAAGCAGGTTTCGGCATCGGACAAGGAACGCCTGCGAACCCTCGAAGAGTCGCTGCGGCGGGTCGTCTTCGGACAGGACGAAGCGGTCGGCCTGGTGGCATCCGCGATCAAGCGAGCGCGGGCCGGGCTCGGCCAGCCGGACCGGCCGGCGGGCTGCTTCCTCTTCACCGGCCCGACCGGCGTCGGCAAGACCGAGCTCGCCAGGCAGCTTGCGATCCACCTCGGCAACGAGTTCCTCCGCTTCGACATGAGCGAGTACATGGAGAAGCACGCGGTTGCCAGGCTGATCGGCGCTCCCCCGGGCTACGTGGGCTTCGAGCAGGGAGGCCTGCTCGTGGACGCAGTGCGCGCCCATCCCTACAGCGTGGTGCTCTTCGACGAGATCGAGAAGGCACACCAAGATCTGTTCAACATCCTGCTGCAGGTCATGGACCACGCGACGCTCACCGACAACAATGGCCGCAAGGCCGACTTCCGTCAGGCGGTCCTCATCATGACTTCCAACGCCGGGTCGCGAGAGGTCGGCCTCGCGGCCATCGGTTTCGGGGGCGGCGAGGCCGGCGCCAAGGAGCGCGAGGAGCAGAACGGCAGGCTGGCGCGCAGCCGGTTCAAGTCGGCAATCGAGAAGGTGTTCAGCCCGGAGTTCAGGAACCGGCTCGACGCGATCGTGAACTTCTCGCGCCTAACGCCCGCTGTCATGGAGATGATCGTCGAGAAGTTCATCCTTCAGCTCGAGGCGCAGCTCGCTGAACGGCGGGTGGCCATCGAGCTCGACCCGCGGGCGCGTGCGTGGCTCGCCGCCAGGGGCTTCGACCCGGCTTACGGCGCACGGCCGCTGGCACGCGTGATCCAGGCTCAAGTGCGCGACAGGCTCACCGATGAGATTCTCTTCGGCCGCCTCGAGCACGGCGGCACGGTGCACATCGGCCTCGGCGACGATGGCCTGGAGTTCAGGTACGCCTGAGTTCTCATCAACCGCGATGACAGAGCATAACGCCGAAAATCAAGTACTTCAGAGCGAAACACGGGCCGCCCGTCCGGCAGCTGGCTTCCCGGCGCAGACACTCGAAGAGCCCGAGGTGAAGGTGGTGGACCGGCGCTGGTGGGTCCGCGAGCCTGGCGAACAGGCCGGCGAAGAGCAACCCGAAGGCGCGCTGAAGCCGACATACGTCGTGGAAATCGAGCGCCAGCTGGCGGAAAAGGACCGCCAGCTCCAAGAAACGATTGCGGCCTACCGCGCCGCCGCAAAGGAATTCGACGACGTGCGCGCGCGCTTGCGTAGAGATGTCACGAAGGAGGTCGAACGCGGCAGGAGGATCATGCTGGCCGAACTCCTCGACGTCGTGGACAACCTCGATCGCGCTGTGGAGACCGGCCACCAGGTAGCCTCCACGCAGGGTGGCGAAGTCGTCGGCCCGCTCCTCGAGGGCATCGAGATGGTCCGCAGACAGTTCCTGGCCAAGCTCGAAGGTTTCGGCGTGACCAGGATGGCTCCGCTCGGACAGCCGTTCGACCCGTCGCTGCACGAGGCCGTGACGGCTCTGCCGACGGACGACCCCGAGGCCGACGGCTGCGTGGCGGGCGTCATCAGGGAAGGCTACAAGGTGGGCGAGGAAGTGCTCCGGCCGGCCTGGGTGGCCGTGCGGCGGCTCGGCGGCTGACGGAATTCCGGCACTCGTTTCGCCCAAGTCAGCTTGGCCTTCGTCTTTCGGTTACAGACCGGCGTTCTTGGCGGGCTCCGCCGCCTCGTTTCCCGAGGAACGAGGCTTGCTTCCAGCCGTCTGGCGGGTCGGCTGCCCACCCGGCCGTTCTTGCCCTCCTCGTCACCTCTGCAGCAGGGTTCCGCGAGATGAGCTCAGAGTCAGACCGTCCCGACGTTCTCTCGCTCATCCAGAGGCCGGTGACGATCCTCGTCGGGCACTTCGGATCCGGGAAGACCGAAATCGCCATCAACCTCGCGCTTGCGCTTCGAGAGGCAGGCCGCGCCGTCTCCCTCGTAGACCTCGATGTCGTCAAGCCGTACTTTCGGTCGCGCTACGCGGCCGCAGTGCTCACGGAGCGCGGCGTCAATCTCGTCGTCCCGCGGGGTGAGTACTTTCAGGCCGACCTGCCCGTCGTCTCTCCCGAAGTGCGCGGGGCCGTCGGGCGGTCCGCCTCCGGCGCCGAACACGTCATCATCGACGCGGGCGGCGCCGAGACCGGGGTGCGAGTGCTCGGCAGCATCCCCGGCCTGGACGATCCGGCGGTCGCAGACACGCTCTTCGTTGTCAACAGCCGCCGGCCATTCGCCGAGACTGCGGAAGCGGTTCTCCGAATGATGAGCGACATCGAGCGTGCCACGGGGCTGCGGGTCACCGGCATAGTCTCCAACAGCCACCTGCTGGAAGAGACGACGCTGGAGGTGGTGCGTGAGGGGATTGTGATGGCCGCCGAGGTGAGCGTGCATAGCGGCGCACCAATCCGCTTCCACGCCGTGATGTCTGCGCTCGCGCCAGCGCTCGCGAACCTGACTTCCGCAGACGGATGCGGCCCTGTGCCGCTCCTCTGCATCGATCGTCATATAATGCCGCCGCCAGATCGCGTCCGGCCGGTCCCGGGCCGCCGATCCAGCATCTCGTGAGCAAGAGAGGAGAACAGCGTGCCTACGCCCATCATCGAGAAGGACCGCTGCAAGGGATGCGAGCTGTGTGTTCACGCCTGTCCCGAGCAAGTCCTCGAGATGTCGACCGACATCAACGTCAAGGGCTACTACTACCCTTCCGTCGCACGACCCGAGAGCTGCAACGGGTGCCGATACTGCCTTTACGTCTGCCCTGACACGGCCGTCCAGGTCGAGAACAAGGGCAAGACGACGGTGCGCTCGGAGAGCCTGACAGAGAAGCCGTTCAGCTACTGCCCAGGCTGCACCCACGGCGTGATTCACCGGCTCGTCGCCGAAGTCATCTCGGAGCTCGGTATCCGCGAGCAGGTTGTCGGCATCGCCCCTGTGGGATGCTCGGTGCTCGCCTACGATTTCTTCAACTGCGACATGCAGCAGGCGTCGCACGGGCGCGCGATGGCCGTTGCAACGGGCATCAAGAGAGGCCGGCCCGATCTCGTCGTATTCACCTACCAGGGCGACGGCGACCTCGCATCCATCGGGATGGCCGAGACCGTCCACGCGGCCAACCGCGGCGAGAAGATCACCGTCGTCTTCGTCAACAACGCCATTTACGGGATGACCGGCGGACAGATGGCGCCGACTACTCTGCCGGGCCAGGTGGCAACCACGTGCCCCCTTGGCCGCGACGTGACCCTCGCTGGCTACCCCGTACGCATCGTCGAGCTGCTGCAGACGCTGCGAACCCCGGCCTACCTGGCCAGGGTAGCTGTGCACGAACCAAGGCAGATCCTCCAGGCCAAGAAGGCCATACGCAAGGGTTTCAAGTACCAGATCGACAAGACCTGCTTCTCGCTCATCGAGGTCGTCTCCACGTGTCCGACCGGCTGGGGCATGCAGCCGCACGAAGCGTGCGCGTGGCTCGAGGAGCACATGCTGCCCTACTATCCCCTCGGCGAGGTGAAGGTCCCCGAGGCCGTGTGACCTGGAGAAGAGAGCATGCACAACGAAATCGTGATGGCAGGCTTCGGCGGACAGGGCGTCCTCCTCATTGGAAAGCTGCTCGCGTACGCCGGCATGAAGGCCGGGTACCATGTAACGTGGTTCCCCGCCTATGGGCCAGAGATGCGCGGTGGCACGTGCAACTGCACCGTGGTGCTGTCGGACGAACAGGTCGGGTCCCCCATCTCCAAGAACCCGCACGGCCTTGTCGTCCTCAACCTCCAATCGATCGACAAGTTCGAACCTGAGGTCAGGCCCGGCGGCGTGATGGCATACAACACGAGCCTCATAAACCGGCCCGCGGCTCGCACTGACATCATCGCGGTGCCGGTCCCGGCAAACCAGATTGCCGTCGCGGCCGGCGGCGCAAAGGCGGCGAACATGGTTGCGCTTGGCGCATACCTGGGCGCGTCGAACATCGTCGACCTGCCCCTGGTCCTCGCCGGTCTGAGCGACATCTTCTCGGCGCGGCAGAAACTGGTTGCGCTCAACCAGGCGTGCCTGACGCAGGGCTTCGAGATCGGGCGGGCCGCCCTTGCGGCCGCGTCCCATTGAACCGCGGGAGCGAACATGGCAAAGAAGCTGATGAAGGGGTGCGAGGCAATCGGGGAAGCCGCCATCCACGCGGGGTGCAGACTGTTCTTCGGCTACCCGATCACGCCTCAGAACGAGATCCCGGAGTACATGTCGGCACGGCTCCCGCAGGTGGGCGGTACCTTCGTGCAGGCAGAAAGCGAGGTCGCGGCGTCCAACATGCTGTACGGCGCGGCAGGCGCCGGGTGCCGCTGCTTCACCTCGTCTTCGAGTCCGGGCATCTCGCTGATGATGGAGGGAATCTCCTACATGGCGGGGGCCGAGCTTCCCGTCGTGGTCGTCAACATCATGCGCGGCGGCCCCGGCCTCGGAGGCATCCTGCCGTCGCAGTCCGACTACCTGCAGGCCACAAAGGGCGGCGGGCATGGCGACTACCGGCTGCTGGTCCTCGCGCCCTCGACCGTCCAGGAAGCCGCGGACCTGACGATCGAAGCCTTCGATCTGGCCGACAAGTACCGTAACCCGGTGATGATCCTCGGCGATGGGATCATCGGGCAGATGATGGAGCCGGTCGAGTTCAGAAGGACCGTCGATCCGTCGGAGCTGCCAACGAAGCCCTGGGCCACCACGGGCTGCCGCGGGCGGGCACCCAATGTCATCAACTCTCTTTTCCTGAAGCCGGAGGAGCTCGAGGAGCACAACTGGCACCTCTACCGGAAGTACCAGGAAATGCAGAAGGAGGTCCGCTGCGAGACCTACCACGCGGACGGGGAACTCGACACTCTGATAGTCGCATACGGGACCGTGGCCCGCATCGCCAGAACGACGATCGACGCGTTGAGGAGCAAGGGGCGCAAGGTCGGCCTCTTCAGGCCGGTGACACTCTACCCGTTCCCGTCCGAGCCGCTCGCCGAAGCCGCGATGAGGGCGCAGCGCGTGCTCGTCGCCGAGCTCTCCACGGGCCAGATGGTGGAGGACGTCCGGGCGATCGTGGCCGGCCGGAGGCCTGTCGAGTTCTACGGGCGCGTGGGCGGGATGGTCATGGCGGCAGAGGAGCTGGCCGAGCAGGTCCACTGATCTCAGGGGCGAAGTGCAGCCCTGCGAGCGGGCGATCTCATGAAGCGGAGTCTTTCATGACGAGACGAGAAGCGATCCTCGACATACTCTCGCGCGCCTACCAGATAGAAGTCGACGGCTACACCTTCTATTCGATGACGGCCGAGCGCGCAGAAGAGCCCGCGGTCCAGGAGCTTTTCGCAAAGCTGGCGTCCGACGAGGCGCAGCACCAAGCGTTCTTGAAGTCCATCGCCGGGGACTACGACGAGAAGGGCCAGGCAGCGTTCGCCCTCGGGCTGAAGCCGCCCGAAGCAAACGCCCTGGCGTCGAAGGTCTTCACCGGCCGCTTCAGGGAGCAGGTCGCCGGCGCGCAGTTCGCCCTGGGTGTGGTCTCGATCGGCATGACGCTCGAGGCCAACGCGATCCGTTGCTTCACCGAGGCTGCCGTCAACGCCACGGAGCGCGAGATCAAGGACTTCTACACATTCCTGACGAACTGGGAGAAACAGCACTACGAGGCGCTCCAGGAGATCTTCACGCTGGTCCGTGCCGACCACATGGCCGAAAGCCGCTTCGCTCCGTACTGACTCGCCTTTCCGGTCGCCTGTTGCGGTGTTCGAGACGACACCGTCGCGGACGGCGCGGAAGCGGCAGTCCGAGCGACGGGTCGATCGTCCGCCGCGGCGCTTAGGATTCGAAGGACGACGCGGGCGGAATGTCGCCGGGCGGCCAAGGCTGCCGCCTGGGGGTGACTGCTTCTGAACGCGCCGACAACCGGCACCCAGGCTTCCGGTGCTGCTCGTGAACGTCCCCGGAGCGGCGGCCGAAGTCGCCGGACGCGTTCGGTACCCTTTCCCTCGGCGCGTCCCCCTGTAACCTGTTCCCTGCAACCTTGTACAATCTTTCTCGTGCCCGATGAGTCGCTCAGCGGCGTCGTCGAACGGGTCACCTTCCATAACCCCGAGAACGGCTTCCTCGTCCTGCGAGTGCAGCTGCGCGGGCGGCGCGATCTCGTGACTGTGGTTGGCCACGCGCCGGCGGTCAACCCAGGTGAGCACGTCGAGGCTCTGGGCCGGTGGGTCCACGACCGGGTTCACGGGCCGCAGTTCCAGTGCAGCACGATCGACTGCCTCCCGCCCACCTCCGAGGCAGGCATCGAGAAGTACCTGCGATCCGGGTTGATAAAGGGAATAGGCCCTTTTCTCGCGCGGCAACTCGTGGTCGCGTTCGGCACGGACGTTTTCGACGTCATAGAGCGGATGCCCGAACGACTCCAGACGGTTCGCGGCATAGGACCGGTGCGTGCCGGGCGCATCCTCGCCAGCTGGGCCGAGCAGAAGGCGGTGCGGGCAATCATGGTGTTCCTTCATGATCACGGCGTCGGCACGTCGAGGGCCGTCCGCATCTTCCGCACCTACGGCGGGGATTCGATCAAACTCATTCGCGAGGACCCTTACCGCCTGGCGCGCGACATACGCGGCATCGGCTTCCAGACGGCCGACCGCGTCGCCGAGAGCCTGGGGATCGAGAAGACCGCACTCATCCGCGCCCGCGCGGGCCTCAGTTATGTGCTCGCCCGCGCGACCGACGAGGGCCACTGCGGGTTGCCCGTGGAGCGGCTGACCGACGAAGCGAAGCGGCTGCTCGAAATCCCTGAAACGACGATCTCCGAAGCGCTGGCGCTCGAAACGGCCGACGGAACGCTCGTGGCCGACGAGTTGGACGGCAGGCCCTGCGTGTTCCTCGCAGGGCTCCACGCATCCGAGCGGGCAATCGCATCACGGCTCGCCCGCCTCGGCGGCCTGCCCGCGTCGTTGCCTCCGATCGACGCGCTGAAGGCCATCGAATGGGTCGAGCGCCGCCGCGGCATGACGCTAGCCCCGTCCCAGCGCGACGCAATCGCGCTCGCTCTTCGCTCGCGCGTCGTCGTCATTACGGGCGGCCCGGGTGTGGGCAAGACGACGATTCTCGAGAGCCTGCTGGCTATCGTGCGCGCGAAAGGCGTCCGGCCTGCGCTGTGCGCTCCGACCGGGCGGGCTGCAAAGCGGCTGGCGGAAGTCACCGGCCTCGAAGCGAAAACCATTCACCGGCTCCTCGAGGCGGACCCGCGGACGGGCGGCTTCCGCCGCGCCGAGAACAACCCGCTCGAGTGCGACCTGCTCGTGGTGGACGAGACGTCGATGGTGGACGTGCCGCTGATGCACGCGCTGCTCAAGGCGCTCCCGCCGAGGGCAGCACTGGTGCTCGTCGGAGATGCCGATCAGCTGCCATCGGTCGGGCCTGGCTGTGTGCTTTCGGATGTCATAGCCTCGGGACGCGTTCCGGTGGTCCGGCTCACCGAGGTCTTCCGACAGGCGAGCGAGAGCCGGATCATAGTCAACGCGCACAGGATCAACCGTGGCGAAATGCCCGACCTGACGCCGTCGCGCGACAGCGACTTCCATTTCGTCCAGGTCGCCGAGCCCGAAGCGGCGGCCGAACGGACGCTCGAGATCGTCGCCGACAGGATCCCGCGCCGCTTCGGCCTCGACCCCGTCTCCGAAGTACAGGTGCTGTGCCCGATGAACCGCGGCCTCTCGGGCGCCCGCGCGCTCAACCTCGAGCTCCAGAAGAGGCTGAACCCGAACGGCGCGCCGTTCGTCGAACGCTTCGGGTGGCGGTTCGGGACCGGTGACAAGGTGATGCAGGTCGAGAACGACTACGACAAGGACGTCTACAACGGCGACATCGGCCGCATCGAAACGGTGGACCCGGAGGGCGGCACGCTCACCGTCATCTACGACGGCCGCCCGGTGACGTACGACCTCGACGATCTCGACCGCCTCGTACCCGCCTACGCCTGCACCATCCACAAGGCGCAAGGATCGGAGTACCCGGCTGTCGTCGTCCCGGTTTCCACGCAGCACTACCCGATGCTGCAGCGGGCGCTTATCTACACGGCTGTCACACGCGGGCGGCGGCTCGTTGTGCTCGTCGGGCAGGTGAAGGCCCTCGCCACCGCGGTGCGCGGCCGCCTCGCGCCCAGGCGTTGGACGAAGCTGCGCGCCTGGCTTTCGGCTTCTTCGACAGCCGCGGAAGCGTAAGCGACCGAAGCCCCAGAGGTGCATGAATAGCGAGCCCAGAACTCCCGGCTCGTCCGCAACCGGTCAGCTGTCACGCCGCGATCCTGTTCGATCTCCATGTCCACTGCGCGAAACCGTAGTACAGTTTGTGAAGTGGAGAGCGGCATGAACCTGATTTTTCTCGGCCCCCCTGGAGCGGGAAAGGGGACGCAGTCCGAGGCCATCGTGAGGGAGTTCGGAATTCCGCAGATCTCGACAGGTGACATCATCCGCGCCGCGATCCGCGAGGGAACCCCGCTCGGCCGCGAGTTCCGCGCCTACTCGGACAGCGGCAGGCTGGTGCCGGACGAGCTCGTCAACAGGATGGTGGAGGAACGGCTCGCGAGGCCGGACTGCAAGCTGGGGTTCCTCCTCGACGGCTTCCCGAGAACCGTGGCGCAGGCGGAGGCACTCGACGACATGCTCGCCAGGATGGGCCGGGCGCTCGATCACGTCGTGTTGCTGGAGGTGGCCGACGAGATCATCCTCGACCGCATCACGGGCAGGCGCACGGACCCGCAAACCGGCGCCATCTACCACGTGAGGTACGACCCGCCACCTCCGGAGATCGCGGACCGTCTGGTGCAGCGGAAGGACGACACCGAGGAAGTGCTGGGGAAGCGGCTCCAGGAATACCGTGAAAAGACCGCGCCCCTCGTGCCCTACTACGAGCGCGCCGGCCTGCTGCGCAGGGTCGATGGCGTAGGAACGATGGAAGAGATCCGCGAGCGTATCTTCTCTGTCCTCGGACGCCAGTCACTTCGGCAACTCGAACGACCGGCTGACGCGTTCGACTAGCTCGTCGTACCGGCGCTCGAGTTCGTCGAGCAGTTCGGCGAACTTCGCCTGGTCGATCTCCCCTTTTTCCCTCTTTCGCTCCAGCAGCGCGCGCTGGTTCTCGAACCATTTGTCCGGGTCGAAGTTATAGGTCATTGGTGCAATCCGCCGGCGCCGCCTGCCTCGCGGCCCGCCCGAACTCTTGGCGCAAGTCGCCCCGAGAGCCGCTCCGCCAGGACCCCGACCGCGAGAGTCACAAGCGACCCGATGAGCACGTACCACTGCCAGGACACCGCGGTGAACAGCTTGACGCACAGCATCACCGACGTTCCCGCTGCAATGCCTGCGAACGCACTCCGCTCGCCCATGCGGGTAAAAGTCCCGAGCAGGAAGACCCCGAGGATGATGCCGTTGGTGAACGACGCTATGCCGAGCACTTCGTCCACCACGCGGTTCGACAGCTCGATGGCTGCGCACGCAACCGCGATCTGGAGAATGCCCCAGCCCGCCGTCATGAGGCGCGAGGCTCTGAGATAGTGGCCTTCCGAACGCCTGCCTGCCGTTGCCGGCATGTAGAAGTCCGCCATTGCCGTCGCCGCCGACGAGTTGAGCGAGGACGACAGCGTGGACATCGCTGCGGCGAAGATCGCGGCGATGACGAGCCCGACAACCCCGGCCGGCAGGTGAGCCACGATGAAGGCCGGAAAGATCCTGTCGGCCTGGACGCGGCCGTCGACCATGAAGGAAGCCGCCTCCGCAGCGTGACCGGTGTAGAACACGTAGAGCATCGCGCCAATCAGGAGGAACAGCGCGAATTGCAGCAGGATGACAACGCCGCTCGTGAGGAGGGCCACCCTCGCCTGGCGCGGCGACTCGCTGCACAGGTATCTCTGGACCATGAGCTGGTCCGTCCCGTGCGTCGCCGTCGTCAGGAATGCGCCGCCGATCAGGCCCGACCAGAATGTGTAGCTCCGCGTGACGTCCCACCGGAAGTCGAAGAGCTGGAACTTGCCGGCTGCAGCCCCGACCGAAGCAACCTCCGGCCACCCTCCTGGTATGCGCTGGAGCAGGATCGCAGCGGCCACAACGGCCCCGACCAGGTAGATGACGAGCTGCAGCACATCGGTCCAGATGACGGCAGCCATGCCGCCCAGGTAGGTGTAGACGATGGTCGCGATGCCCATTACCAGAACGGCCACCACCAGCACGCTCGTGACCGGGTCGAACCACGGAAAAACTCTGTCAGCGGCGTCCCGAAGTGCCGGCATGGTCAGGAGGAGCGCGGCGAGAACCAGTCCCGTCGCGAACAGACGGAATCCGTCGGCCAGAGTCCTCGTCACAAGAAACAGCCCCGCAGCGAGCCGCTTGACGCCGGCGCCGAACCGCTGCCCGAGAAGCTGGTAGACCGTGAGCAGCTCGCCCTTGAAGTAGGCCGGCACGAACATCAGCACGACGGCCACGCGGCCGATCATGTAGCCGAGCACCAGTTGAAGAAAGGTGAAGTTGTTCGAGTAGGCGTAGCCGGGCACGCTGATGAAGGTGACCGTGCTCGTCTCGGTAGCGACGATCGAACCCATGATGGCCCACCACGGGACCCGCTCGGCCGACGTGAAGTAGTCCCTGGTCGTCCGGTGCGACTTCGAGAACCACGCGCCAAGGGCGACCGTACAACCGAGATAGAGCGCGATGATTACGAGGTCGGCCACGTGCATGAGGCGAGAGCCTAGCACGGACAAGGTGGATGGAGCTATGGACAGGACGAAGGAGGACTGAGGTCACTCGATCTTCAGTCCTCGCTGCTCGGTCCCGACGGAAGTCGAGCGACGCGTCATCGCCACTCAGTCCTCGTCACCCATTCCTCATTCCTCGGTCCTCAGTCCTCATCAGCCAGTCCTGACGTCATTTCTGAAATATCGCCCTGCCCTTCTCGTCGTAAAGAGCAAAGGCGGCCTTGTTGCGCTCTACCGCGAGCCCGGCCCGCACTTCGCCCTTCGCGTCCCTGACACCGAGGACCGCCTGCTCGGGCCGCACGTTCAGCGTGATCCGGTTGGCGCCGTTCTCGTCGGTCATGGTGAGGTCAGGCCCTCTCTCCTGGACCCCGAGGGTGACCCTAGGGGTACCGTCCGTCTGGTTCAGTTTCAGGCTCGTCGTGCCGGCTTCCGCGACCAGCGCCGCACGAAGTTCACCGCCGGGACCCTCCAATCCCAGTTGCGCGGCTGCGCCCCCCGCCGACAAACGGGTAGAGCCGCCAGCGCCGTCGATCTCGAGCGATGTCTCGCCGTCGGCGCCGACAGCCATCCGGGCGAGCGGCTGCCCCCCGCGGTCGAGGAAGGTCAGCTGCGGCGTGCCGTCGCGGGCAAGGGAGAGGTTGAGGCGCTCGGTGAAATCCGGGCCGCTCATCCGGAGCATCGGGACGCCGTCCGTGATCCCGAGAGTGGCCACGATCTGCCCGTCGGCCTTCTTGACGACGAACCGCTCCGCTTCGACCACCCGCGGGACGGGCGGCGGGGTTTCCGCCGGCTTCTTCTTCTGGGTGCCAGCGCGCTGCCCCATCCACACCGTCGACGCGAGGACGACCAGCGCGAACGCCAGCCCGCGCGTCAATTGGCGGCGCGACCGTTCGAGTGCGGCCACCCTGGCTTCGAGCTTCTCAGTCTCGTTCATCGGTCACCTGCTTTCGCTCGCGATGATCTCAGTATCCGGACATCCCGAACAGGAAGGATAATCCCACGTGCACATGGGCGCGCGTTGCCCGCTTTCCTGCGCACCGGCAGCGCCAGGCTGGTCCGCCCCGGTAAGAACAGGCCGCCACCGAGGTGAACCGTGAGTGTCGACATCGATCGCTATCGTATCAAGCCGGGGACCCGCGTTCGACTGAAGGATCACTCGCCGGGCGATACCGGGCCGTTCGAAAGCCGCAAGAAGGCCGCGGGCGAGCTGGAGCACGGGCTGGAGCGCCTCTACGACCTGCAGGAGAAGCTCTTCGCACAGGATCGGTGGGCGGTGCTGCTGATCCTCCAGGCGATGGACGCGGCCGGCAAGGACAGCGCTATCAAACACGTCATGCGCGGGTTGAACCCCCAGGGCACGCAGGTGTCAGCCTTCAAGGTGCCATCGGCCGAAGAGCTCGACCACGACTTCATGTGGCGGACACTCAAGCGGCTCCCGGAGCGCGGTCGCATAGGCGTCTTCAACCGCTCCTACTACGAAGAGGTTCTCGTCGTGCGGGTCCACCCCGAGATACTCGCGCGCCAGCCTCTGCCCGTCGGTCTCGTGACGCCAGACATCTGGAAGCAGCGCTTCGAGGACATCGTCGCGATAGAGCGCTACCTGGCACGCAACGGCACCGTGATCCGCAAGTTCTTCCTCAACGTCTCGAAGAAGGAGCAGAAGAAGCGCTTCCTCGAGCGGTTGGACAACCCGGCTAAGAACTGGAAGTTCTCGCTCGGCGACCTCGAAGAGCGGAAAGCCTGGGACGACTACATGGAAGCTTACGAGGAGGCTATCACGGCCACCAGCTCGAACGAGGCGCCGTGGTACGTCGTGCCGGCCGACTCGAAGTGGTACACGCAGCTCGTCATCGCCCAGGTGCTGGTCGACGCGCTCGAGGGACTCGGGCTAGAGTTCCCCGGAGTCACCAGCGCGCAGCGCAAGGAACTTGCGCACGCGCGCGAACTCCTCGCTTCGGACCGAGAGGATTGAAGGGGCTTCAAGAGGTCAGTGGTGAGCGGTGCCCACCGCTCGCTCAGCGGAGCCAGCCCGGCGGAACGCCGGCCTGTCTTGCCTCTTCTTCGATGTCTGTGATCGCCTTCGCCTTTGCGGCCCGTTCGTCCTTCATACGGGCCAGCTCGCCGAGCGCCGCCTGGCGTTCACGTGCGATTACAGCCCTCTGGGCGGGGTCGTCGCGCGCGGTGAAATCGGTGAGCAGCGCGTTCACCCTGCTCTCGAGCGCCGCGATCAGGACATCCGCGCGGGTGAGATCGGCTCGGGCGTCGGTGATCCTCTTCCTCCACCACGCCTCATCTTTCGCCGGTTCGGCCGCCTCAGGTGGAGCTGCGGCACCGGGCGCCTGCTGAGCGGCTGCCTGTTTCGCCGGGTCCCCGGGTGGCGTCGCCGTCGGCAGCGGCGGTGCCGTCTCGGCAGGAGCGGCAGCCCCGCCGGGCAAAGGCTGCGCGGTCGGCTTCAGGTCAGCGTTCGTATACACCTTGCCGGGCTTCGCGATGGCCTTGCGACGGGCCTCCTCCTTGCGCGCGATTTCGCCGAGCGACTGCCCGAAGCCGGTCGCCGCCGCCAGGGTCAGCATCGCGCAAGTCAAAGTCAGCAGAACTCCAAGTGGCCTCACCCCACGGCTCCTCGAAACGCGGTTCACACCTAGTTTATCGGATAATCGGCACGGTGGTGACAGGGCGTCCAGCCTGGCTCCATCTAAGCTGGTCGGCGGCGGCCCTTGCCGTCCGGGCTCTCCGGCTGATCGACGGTGTCTGCCCCTGTGTCTCGTTCTGCCACGCGTGCCTCGTTCTATGGCACGAGCCGAAGGAAGCCCCGCCGCTTCGGAAAGACCCGCAAACCGACCTCTGCTCGCCCGACTTTTCGAGACGCCGTGTCTCGAAAGCGGTCACGAAGAGGTGTCCCGGCTCGATTTACCGCCCCGCGGACTTGCACGCAACTCACTTGATTCGAATGGTTTACTTGCATTGCGACAATCTGGCGCGGCCATTGCTCCTCAAGAAGACCGGAAGCGAGCGCAGCGAGGGCAACATGAAACGAACGATGCCAGCCACCCTAAGGCCAGTCGCCGGTCGGCAAGCCCGGAACGTGGTCTGGGGAGCGGGCAGTCGCTGAAGCAGGCAGCGTCCGGCGAGAGGTGGTTCGAGCGTTGTCTGGCG
The DNA here is from genome assembly GCA_041947015.1 of Vicinamibacterales bacterium. Taxonomy (GTDB): domain Bacteria; phylum Acidobacteriota; class Vicinamibacteria; order Vicinamibacterales; family Fen-181; genus JBHGBL01. The sequence goes on along the minus strand of JBHGBL010000001.1, from coordinate 319,171 downwards.
CTTCGACCACCCGGCCGAATCGAGACCGTCCGCAACGGCACCCGGTTCCGCCAAGTCGGGCAGGCAGCCAGTTCCCGAAGCACTCCCAAGGGCCGGCCGGGCTGATGGGCCCGGCCGGCCTCCCGCTGTTGAATTGCGCAACGTCTCCGATTAACCGTCTCGCTATCAACTGTTTAAGTTTGTAACGGATTGTCTGAACGTCTCGGTTGTGAGAGAATTTGTATGGTACGCGTGCGCGCTGCCAGATCGTGTAGTGGAGGGCCCGAGGGCCTTCCCGCCCCCCGCCACTGATTTCCACCTTACCGTTTCAGGTGGTGTTCGTCTGCCGTTGGTCACCGCGGCAAGTGGCCGAAGGAGCGTGCTCGCGCACCGCAGGCCTCAGCCCCCGCTGAGTGGCTTTGTGGTCCCATTCTTCTGTCCCACCAAGAGGTCCCGTCCATGTCCGACCTGTTGATAGTGGCCGGCTTGATCGTGTGCGCGATCGCGGCCATCCGTGCCGAGCGCCTGCTGATATCGGCGCTCTGGCTGGCGGGCGCAAGCGCGCTCACCGCGCTGATGATGTACCGACTCGGCGCGCCCGAGGTTGCGGCAATCGAGTTGAGCGTTGGCGCAGGGCTCGTCACGGTGCTGTTCGTCTTCGCCATCAACATCGCGGGTGACGAGCCGCTGCCGGCCCGGCCGATCGTACCGCGGCCTCTCGCCTGGGCTCTCACGCTCGCCTCGATTGCCGCGCTCGCCTGGTACGCATTGCCGATGCCCGGCATCCCGGAGCATGGGCCTGGCGCTGCGCGGTTCGCCAACGTGGTCTGGGAGGACCGCAACCTCGACGTCCTGCTGCAGGTAGTCTTGATCTTCGCTGGCGTCGTGGGTGTGGTCGGGTTGCTAGGCAGCTCCGCGTCGCGCGGCAGCGAGGAGGCTGGAAGATGAACGTGGCCCTCTCTGATGCAGCCTTTGCTTCGGTGCTGGTGCTGGTCGGCACAGGTCTCTACGGACTGCTGGCTGTCCGCAACCTGATCAAGGCCGTCGTTGCCCTGCAGATACTGGTCAAGGGTGCCATGCTCGCGCTGCTGCTGGCCGGGCAGGCGGCCGGTCAGCCGCTTGTCGGTCAGAGCATGGCCCTGACCGTGATCGTGGTGGACACGGTCGTTTCTGTCGTGGCCCTCGCGCTTGCTGTCCAGGTGCGCCGGCGGTTCGGCACGCTCGATGTCGAGGCGCTCAGCACCCTCCGGAGGTAACCCATGGTCGAAACCCTCGTCGTACTCACTATCGGGTTGCCCTGGCTCGGAGCGCTGGCCGTGTGGGCGGCACGCGACCGCAACCCGCGCCTTCAGCACGCGTTCGCCGTCGCTTTCGCGCTCGCCGGCGGCATTGCGGCCGTCGCACTCATACCGCACCGTACTGACCAGAACGTTGTCAACATGCCCCTTGGCGCCGCCTTCGGGACCGCGACGTTCATGCCAGACGGCCTCGGCATCTTCCTGGCCATCGTCGCAACCGTGATTGGCAGCCTTGCCGTCATCCACTCGATCGACTACATGCGCGGCGAGAGCCAGCTGGGCCGCTACTACGCATACGTGCTCTTCTTCATCGGGGCCATGGTCGGCCTCGTACTCTCGAGCAACCTGCTCGTTGTCTTCGTCTTCTGGGAGATAACGGCGCTCTGTTCTTACGCTCTCATCTCGTTCCACAACGACGACCCGAAGGCGGTAGCTGGCGGCGTCAAGGCGCTCATCATGACGCAGGTCGGCGGCATCGGGCTCCTCGGCGGCGCGCTGATGCTTTACGTCTACCAGGGCAATTACGACGTCCGGGCATTCATCGCGGGCGGCGCATCGGCCGTGCCGGCGCCTGCGCTCACCTTCATGGCGTTCGGCTTCCTCGTAGCTGCCGCCGCGAAGTCGGCGCAGTTCCCGTTTCAGACATGGCTTCCGGACGCGATGGAGGCGCCGACTCCCATCAGCGCTCTGATTCACGCCGCGACGATGGTGAACGCGGGCGTCTACCTGCTCGCACGCTTCTACCCGGCCTTCGAGGCCGTGCCGAACTGGCGCGAGGCGGTCATCGCGGTCGGCGTCGTGACGGCGCTCCTCGCGGGCTTCATGGCCGTCGTCTCGAACGATCTGAAGCGGGTGTTGGCGCACTCTACCGTGAGCCAGCTGGGCTACATGGTCTACGCGATTGGCGCTGGTGGTGTTTTCGCCAGCCAGTTCCACCTGCTCAGCCACTCGGTATTCAAGGCCCTGCTGTTCCTCGCGGCCGGGGCGGTCATCCATTCGGTCCACACGCGAGACATGCGAGAGATGGGTGGGCTCGCGCGGGAGATGCCGCTGACGAGAACGACAATGATCATCGGCGCCCTCGCGCTTGCGGGCATCCCTGTTGCCAACGGCTTCTGGAGCAAGGAGCTGGTCCTCGAAGCCGGCGCCGAGGGCGGCCCGGCCTGGGCACATGCGCTGATGCTGTTTGGCGCCGGCCTTACCGCGCTCTACACGCTGAGATTCGTCACCATGGTCTTCTACGGGAGGCCGCACGCAGCCGGGCGCCACCTCCACGATGCGGGACCCGCGATGAAAGTGGCACTCGTTCCACTCGCCCTTGGCACCCTGACGACATGGCTGCTCGCGGGGTCGTTCAACGGCTTCCTGCAGTCCGGACTCCCGCTCCACGAGCAGGAGCCCGAGTCGACGTCGCACATCCTGTCGACGATTGCCACAGCGCCGGCGACGTTCATCGCGCTGATGGTCGTCGCCGCGGGGCTGGCCGCGTGGTGGTGGCGCGAGTCGCTCGCGCCTCTGGCATCTCGGTTCGGCTTCATCGGCTGGGCCGCAGAGCGCAACTTCGGCTTCGAGGCCGTCAACCGCCGCGTAGTCGCTCTGACCGAGCGGGCGGCCGAATCGTTGCGGGTCACGCAGAACGGGCTGCTCAACTGGAACGTCTTGAGCATCCTGGTGGGCCTCGTCGCGGTGCTCGCCGTTCTCGCAATGGGAGGCTCGCGATGAACGCTCCGGACATGCTTATCACGGTCCTTGCGCTGCCGATCGTCGCCTCGCCCTTCATCTACATGGCGGGCCGCCTCGGCTTCTTGAGCTCGAGGCGCAGCGCCGGCCTTGCCAGGTGGCTATCCCTCGTGGCGCTTGCTGCGGCGGCGTTCGTTCTCTACCGGGTAGCCGGCGACGTCGTCTCCTACGGGTCCGTCGCGGCGAACGTGGGCGCGATCAGGCTTCAGATGGACGGCCTCGCGCTCCTGCTGGCGGCCACCGCCATAGGGCTCACCCTCGTTGTAACCGTGTTTTCCGGAACCTACATGGCCCGCGAGAGCGGCGAAGAGAAGTTCTACGCGCTGCTGACGGCCATGGCGGGCACCATCGCCGGCCTCGGCTGCGCAGCGGACCTCTTCAACCTCTGGGTCTGGTTCGAAGCGATGGCCATCACCTCGTACATGCTGGTGGCCTTCTACCGCGAGCAGAAGGGTTCGCTCGAGGCGGGCGTCAAGTACCTCGTGCAGTCCGCGGTCGGCTCGACGCTCGTCCTGCTGGCCATAGCGATAGCGTTCGGCCAGACCGGCTCCCTCTCGTTCGACGGCATCAGGGCGGCTTCGGGTGAGTCCCGGAACCTGCTGCTTCTCGCCGGCGCCCTCTTCGTTGTCGGCTTCGGCGTCAAGACCGCCCTCGTCCCGCTCCACACGTGGCTCCCGGACGCTCACTCGCAGGCCCCGAGCGGCATCAGCGCGATGCTCTCCGGCATCGTCATCGAGGCGGGCCTCGTGGCGCTCCTCCGGTCGCTCGGCGGCCTGGCGCCGGCGAGCCCGACTTGGGGCACGCTGCTCTTGGCCTTTGGCGCCCTGAACATGGTGGTCGGCAACCTGATGGCGCTTCGGCAGGACCAGGTGAAGCGGCTGCTCGCCTACTCTAGCGTGGCCCACATGGGATACATGCTGATCGGCTTCGGGGTGGCGGTCGGATTCGCGGTGCCTAACGGAGCAGCCGGAGGCTTCTTTCACCTGATCAATCACGCGGCGATGAAGGGGCTCGCCTTTCTCGGCGCCGGCAGCCTCCTCTACGCGCTGCACATCGCGCGCGGCAGCCATGTGCCGCTCGTTCGCGACGACTTGAACGGGGCGGCCCGGCGGTACCCGTTGACGGCCTTCGCGCTCAGCGTCGCGCTCCTGGCGCTGGGCGGGCTGCCGCCGCTGGCCGGCTTCATGTCCAAGTGGCAGATCTTCGTCGCGGGCTTCGAGACCAGGAGCCTCGCCGTCGAACTGCTCGTGATCTTCGCGGCGCTGAACAGTGTGCTGTCGCTCGCCTACTACGCGCCGCTGGTCAACCGACTCTACCGCTGCGAGCCGTCTCCGGCGGTGATGGCCGGCAGACCCGTGTCCGCAACCATGAACGTCGCGCTCGTGTTGCTGGTTGCCGTCGCTGTCGTTCCCGGCTTCTGGCCGTCGATCTTCAGTTGGTTGACCGAGCCTGCAGCCTCGAGCTTCGTCGCCGTGTTCGAAGCGGTCTCGAGCACGCTGACCGTTCTCCCGTAGGAGTCGTACCGCACATTCTTTGGTCGAGATTCGCTGAGCGAAGAGGATCCAATGGATCTGCTGCTGTCACCACCGATAGCGTTCCTGGCATACATACCGCTCGTCCTGGTCATCGTGGGCCTGGGCCGGCTGCTCGCCGGGCCGGAGAAGCTCACCGCCATCAAGGCATCCATCTACGGGAGCGGCGAGGCGCCGCCAACGGAAGAGGCGGCGCCGGGCTACCAGCCGTTCTTCCTGATCGCGTTCTTCTTCGCGATCATTCACCTTGCAATGCTGGTCCTTGGCATCGGCAACCTGTCCGCGCCGGCGCTCATCTACACCATCGGGCTGACGCTGGCGCTCGTCGCCCTCATCCTGGGCTGACGGAGAACCGTCAATGGCCGACACTTCGTTCGTCGACAAGGTACTGAACGGCATACGCGCCTGGGCGCGCATCAACTCGCCCTGGGCGATTCACTTCAACAGCGGTTCGTGCAACGGCTGCGACATCGAGATCCTAGCGACGCTGACCCCGAGGTTCGATCTCGAGCGCTTCGGCGTGAAGCTTCAGGGAAGCCCGCGGCACGCTGACGTGCTGATTTGCACCGGGCCGGTCAGCCTGCAGTCGCGGGAAAGGCTCGTCCGCATCTATGAGCAGATGCCGGACCCGAAGTTCGTCGTCGCTGTCGGCTCCTGTGGAATCTCCGGCGGCGTTTTCCAGGGCTGCTACAACGTTGTCGGCAACATCGCCGAAGTGATCCCAGTGCACGCGTACGTTCCTGGCTGCCCGCCGAGGCCGGAGGCCATCATCCACGGCGTCGTGGCGCTGCTTCAGAGCCTCAAGCCGAAAAGGGACAAAGGCGTTCCGAAGGTCGAAGAGGCAACGGCCCGGCCCGAGGCGGCCACGCTTTGAGGTGGATGACGTCATGACAACCGAGACAGCACTCGAAAAGGCTGCTGCCCTCCTCGAACCGCTCGGCGCGGTCAAGTCGCAGCCCGAGAAGAACCGCTTCGACTTCGTCGTGCGGGACGCCTCGGCGCTCCACGAAGGCGTGCGGCTCTTGACCGAAGCGCGCTGGGGGTACCTCTCCGCCATGACCGGCCTAGACAAGCCGGCGCCAGTCGCCAAGCCGAAGCCCGGAGCGGCCCAGGAGGCTGCTCCAGCGGAGCAGCCCACCGGGAGGCTCGAGGTGCTCTACCACTTCTGCGAAGGCGCAGCGGTGGTGACACTCCGCATCGACCTGCCCTACGACGCAGCATGGGTGCCCACCGTATGCGACGTCATCCCGTCGGCTGCAATGTACGAGCGCGAGCTCGAGGAGATGTTCGGGGTAAGAGTCGAGGGGACGCCGCTGACGGACCCGCTGTTGCTGCCTGAGGACTGGCCCCAGGGCGTACACCCGTTGAGGAAGGCGTTCAATCCTGCGGCGCCCAGACCGTAGCGAGGCACAGATGGAAACCCAGACTGAGCACGTCCAGCGAAGATTCGTGGTCCCGATAGGGCCTCAACACCCGGCACTCAAGGAACCGGCCCACTTCGCCGTCACCGTGGAAGGCGAGGTGGTCACTGGCGCGACCGTCCGACTGGGCTACGTCCACCGGGGAATCGAGAAGGGCGTCGAGCAGCACAACTGGGCGCAGAGCCTCTACATGTTGGAGCGGATCTGCGGGATTTGCTCCCACGTGCATGCGACCGCCTATGCGATTGCCGTAGAGCAGCTGGCGGGGACTCCTGCGCCGCCGCGCGCACAGGCGATCCGCGTCCTGGTCGCAGAGCTCGAACGCGTGCACAGTCACCTCCTGTGGCTGGGCGTTGCCGCCCACGAGGGCGGATTCGACACCTTGTTCATGTACTCCTGGCGCGACCGCGAAACCGTCATGGACCTCCTCGAGGCCCTTACGGGCAACCGCGTCAACTACTCGGCGAACCTCATAGGCGGAGTCAAGTGCGACGTCGACGAGAAGCTGGCCGACCAGATCCGCCGAGGCGTGGACTTTCTCGAGGAACGAACGAAGTACTACCTCAAGGTAGTCACCACCGACGAGACGATGATCGCCAGAACTCGGGGCGTAGGAAAGATGACTGCGGAAGAAGCAGCACGGCTGGGGGCGGTGGGTCCGACTGCCCGCGCCTCCGGCGTCCGCCGCGACGTCCGCGTAGATCACCCCTACGCCGCCTACGCCGACTTCCCGGTCCAGATGGTAGTCGAGCAGGCCGGCGACCTCGAGGCGAAGTTCATCGTCCGGCTCGAGGAGCTCTTTGAGAGCTACCGAGTCATTCGCGAGATCCTCGACAAGCTGCCGCCCGGCGACATCAGCGTCAAGGTCAAGCCCCGGATACCAGCCGGGGAGACGGTGAGCCGGGTCGAGGCGCCGCGCGGGGAGCTGTTCTACTTCGTCAAGAGCGCCGGCGGCACCAACCCGGAGCGGGTAAAGGTGCGAACGCCAAGCCTCTGCAACTGGGCGTCGGTAATGGTGCTCGCGCCTGGCCACAAGCTCGCCGACGTCCCGATGCTGCTCGCCGGCATCGACCCGTGTTTCTCGTGCAGCGATCGGATGGTGTCCATCGAGCGACGCGGCAAGGTGGACACGTGGACCTGGGCCCAACTACGCCAGTACGGCATCGAGTACTACCGATGAACATGACTGTGCCACCGCTAGTCGCGCTGCTGTTCGTCCCGGGGGGCCTGTTCCTCCTGGCAGGCGGCCTCGTCTACGAGTGGGCCGACCGCAAACTCGTGGCCCGCTTCCAGAACCGCGTGGGGCCGCGCTGGTTCCAGCCCCTGGCCGACATCGTGAAGCTCCTTGCGAAGGAGGAGGTCGTGCCACAGGGCGTCAACAGGTTCCTGTTCCACGGCCTGCCGGTCCTGGCCCTCGTCGGGGCGCTCACCTCGGCCCTCTACGTGCCGATGCTGGGGCTTGCCCCGTCGTACTCCTTCCCGGGTGACCTGGTGGTCGCTCTCTACCTGCTGAGCCTCATGACGCTCGCCATGGGACTGGCGGGCGCCAACACGCTGGACCGTTTCTCGCTCGTTGGCGCGACGCGCGCGCTCACGCAGATGTTCTCCTACGAGGCACCCTTCCTCCTCGCGATGCTGGGCCCGGCGATCGTTGCCGGAACGTGGCAGATTGGGGAGATCAACGCCTACGCCGACGAACACCTGCCGATGTTCCTCACGCAGCCGATCGGCTTCATCGTGGCCATGGTCGGGCTGATGGGAAAGCTGGAGCTGCCGCCCTTCGACGCGCCGGAAGCCGAGACCGAGATCGTTGCCGGGGCTCTTACCGAGTACAGCGGCCGCGGCTTCGGCCTCTTCAGAATCGGCCGCGACGTGGAGCTCCTAGTGGGCCTCACGCTCATGGCGGCCTTCTACCTTGGCGGGCTGAACGACCCGCTCGACTTCGTCTTGAAGACCGGCGCCCTGTTGCTCATGACGGCGGCGTTGCAGTCGCTCTTCGCGCGGCTGCGAATCGATCAGACGGTGGGCCTGTGGTGGCGCGCGGGAGTTCTCGTCGCTCTCGCCCAGATAGTGATCCTCGTGATCCTCTTCTAGGTTCGGGGACAAGTATGCGAATCGGCGCAATGCTAGGCGACATAACCCGGTCGCTCTTCAAGCGGCCGTTCACCGAGCGCTACCCGTTCGAGCGCTACCCTGCCCCCGAACGCCTGCGCGGCATGGTTGTCTGGGACCCGGAGAAGTGCACAGGCTGCAAGATATGCGTGCGCGACTGCCCGGCCAACGCGCTGGAGCTGATTGTCTTGGACAAGGCGGCGAAGCGCTACGTGCTCCGTGTCCACAACGACAGATGCACCTTCTGCGCGCAGTGCGTGGCGAGCTGCAACTTCGACTGCATCAGCCTCTCACCGACGGCGTGGGAGCTGGCGTCGCTCTCGCGCAAGCCCTTCGTGGTTTCGTACGGCCGGAAGGAAGATCTGGGCGCTGCCAAACCATAGGCCGACGCACTTGAAAGCAGGCAGCACCGGACCCGGCGGCGAACTCGCCGGCAGGCGCGTTGCGGTCCTCGGCGTCGGCAACGAGCTGAACGCGGACGATGGGGTCGGCGTCCGGGTGGTGAGGGAGCTGGGCCGCATGCTGCCGGCGCGGTCCGACGTCCTCCTGATCGAAGCTGGCGGAGCGCCTGAGAACTTCACCGGTGCCATCCGGCGCTTTCAGCCCGACACCGTCATCATCGCCGATGCCGCCGCAATGGGCGACAAGGTTGGCGCCATCCGCTGGATCGACTGGAGGGCGAGCGACGGGTTCAGCGGTTCCACCCACACGCTTCCGCCCTCGGTCCTGGCGAGATTCCTCATGGAGACTGTCGGCTGCGACGTCGTGCTGCTGGGCATCCAGCCGGCCTCCGTCGAGTTCGACCAGCCAATGTCAGCCGCTGTGGAAGCGGCAGCCAGAGAAGCGGCCAGGCAGCTCTCCGCGCGGATAGGTTTGAAAAGGGACCCGGCCCCTTTTTCCGAGCCCACCGAGCCCGTATAATCCCCTTTCTGATTCGTTCGGCCCTCTCTTCCTGCCCCGAAAGGAGCCACGCGATGGCCGACCGCCTGTCCACTGCCCAGCGGCGCAGCAGTTTCCCGCGGACGTTCTGGACCGCCAACGTGATGGAGCTGTTCGAGCGAGCTGCCTATTACGGCATGAACTCGGTGCTGGCTGTCTACCTTGCGGGGACCGCGGCCGAGGGTGGCCTCGGCTTCGGCGTCGGCTCGGTCGGCCTCCTCCAGAGCATCGTCTACGCCGCGACGTACGTCCTCCCGATCGTCGGCGGGGCCCTCGCGGACCGCTACGGCTACCGACGGATGTTGATGGTGGCATTCTCCCTGCTCGCGACCGGCTACTTCGCCGCCGGCTACATGTCGAGCTACGCGGCCGTGTTCCTCGCCCTGCTCGTGATGGCAACCGGCTCCGGCCTCTTCAAGCCGATCATCTCCGGCACGATCGCCCGCACGACCGACGAGACCAACTCTGCCTTCGGCTTCGGGATCTACTACTGGATGATCAACCTCGGCGCATTCCTCGCGCCGCTCGTTGTCTCCGTCCTCAAGGGCTTCTCGTGGCAATACGTGTTCATGGCATCGGCGCTCTACACGGGCCTGATGCTCCTGCCGACCGTCTTCGTCTTCACAGAACCGCCGCGGCCGCCGAGCACCAAGACCTTCCGCGACGTGATGGTGGGCGCGGCGGAGGTCCTCGGCGACGCCCGTTTCATGCTGATGATCGTCGTCTACTCCGGCTTCTGGATCCTCTACTTCCAGAATTTCGGCTCGGTGCTGTGGTACCTGCGTGACTTCGTCGACCGCACGCCGGTCAGCGCCGCCCTCACCGGTTTTTTCCAGTCGATCGGCCTGGGATGGACGTTCACCTTCGACGCCGAACACGTCACGGTGATAAACGCGGGCACAATCATCCTGCTCCAGGTGGTCGTGAGCCGGATCGTCAAGAACTGGCCCGCGCTGCCGACGATGATGACCGGCATGACGATCGGTGCGCTCGGCTTCCTGTGCCTCGCGGCGTCGAGAAACCCGTGGGTCTTCGTTCTTGGCATCGCCGTCTTCTCGATTGGCGAGATGACGGCCCACCCCAAGTACTACAGCTTCGTCGGTCTCGTCGCGCCTGCCGACCGGAAGGCAGTCTACATGGGCTACGCGTTCCTCTACGGCGTGTTCGGCTCGCTCCTGGGCTCCAACCTTGGCGCGACCCTTTACGAGTGGATGCTACAGCCTCTCGTCGGCCGACCGGATGCCGGGGCGACCATCCGCTTGTTCTGGATCATGTTCGCCGTCCTCGATGTCGTCGCGGTGACGTTGCTGTTCCTCTTCTCGCGCTTCTTCGGCAAGGACACACCTTCGGCCAGGGCGAACGCGAGGACGCTGATGTACGCGGTCTACGCAGCGATAGCCGTGGCCGGCGCGTCGTTCATGTACGGAGCGGTGACGGCCGAGGAAATCGCCTACGGGACGGTGGTTCGCGCGTCCATCTTCTTGGCGCTCGGCCTCGGCGGCTTCTGGATGAACAGCAAGAGGAGGTAATGGGCCGCCGGGCTTCGAATCGCAAACCGTTCAGGAGCTCCGCGCGACGGCGGTGCTCCCCGGCACTTGGAGGTCCGGCATCGGGCGGGTCAGGAATAGACGGCGGGCAGCGCGTCCGAGAATGCGCGCTGAGGCCGCAGCCCTCCCCTGCCTGGCGCTATCAGTGGCAATTCCGGTCCTGGCGTACATCTGCCGGTACAGCCTGGAGATGAGAACGAAGGCCAGCCGGTTTCTGAGGGCCTTCACACACCGTGAGCGTTCCCACACCTGCCGGAGGCTGTAGAAGCTGTCCCACACCCTCTGAGTGTTGAGGCGGATCTCCTCGACCGACATGGTCGGGTGTTCGGCGTAGACCTTCGGCCGGCGGTGCCCCTTGACCAGCCAGTAGCGCGTCAGGGGAACGCCGTCCACCTTCTCGACCGCGTCGCCGACCGACGCCTTCCAGGCGTCGAAGTCCAGTGTGCCGGGGAACTTCGTGAGCGGGACGAACTGGGCAAAAGTCAAGCCGGCCCGGTTCGCCAGGTCCGCCGTCATTTCGAAAGTCTCGGCGGTGTCGCTCGGTAGCCCGAATATGAAGGAGCCGAGCACATGGATGTCTGCCTTCCGAAACGCCTGCAGCCTTTCGATCAGGCCTTCACCGGTTGGATTGAACTCCTTGTAAATGTGCTGGAGACCAGCTTGCGTCACCGACTCCACGCCGACGAGGGCGCCCTTGATGTGAGCTCTGCGCATCGCGTCGAGGAAGGCGGGATCCTCAGCGGCCTCCATCGTGATCTGGGTGAAGAAGATCAGTTCGGATGGCAGCTCCGACAGCCGCTCCATGAGCTCGAACCTTTGCTGGCGGAGCGCCGTCAAGTGATCCAGCCTCGATGGATCCTTGCGGCGCGCCGCCGCCTCCAGGTCCGACAGCGTAACTGGGTAGAAGTTGTCGTCGGCTAGCGCGATGAAGCGGAATCCCTTGCGTCGCAGCTCGACGACCTCCGACACGACATTGTCGACTGGATAGAGCCGCAGCTTCTGGCCGTCGGTGCGCCAGACCGAACAGAAAGAACAGTGCTTCGGGCAGCCGCGAATGGTCTGCACCGACCCCCACATGTAACCCCTAGCGGGGAGCAGATCCCAGCGAGCCCGGGAAAACTCGGTCCCCTGCACCCGGCCGCCGTCGTACAGCGGTCTTGGCGTGGCGCTCGCGAAATCGTCGAGGACCGCCGCCCAGATCAGGTCGCCGTCACCCCGTACCACTGAGTCGGCTGCGCCCATCTCGACCGGTTCCCCGGGAAACAACGTCGCGTGGATTCCACCGAAGACCACCTTCGCTCCGCGCTCGCGCGCCAGTCGGCCGACTTCGTACCCGCGAAGGGCGTTTGCCGTGTGAATGCCGATCCCGACAATGTCGCCCGGCGCGACCGTCAGTGGATCGAACATCTGAAGCGTCTCATCGACGATTACCGGGTCGCCGTAACGACGCGGGGTCGCCCCCGCCAGAACGTACAGCCAGCGCGGAACGATGACTCCGACACCAAAAGCGACATCGTTCGGGTTGACGAGATGAACGCGCATGATCCTCCGGATGACTGCCGGCCGCTCTACCAACCAGAACTGGGGTGGTATCCCACAGGTGCCCGCAATTCTACCACGCGGAAGGTAGGGAGCGGTCCCGACGATCGGTGCGCTCGGTGCCCCGGGAGAGGCCACGGAGCGCCGAACGAACTCGCGACAATCGGGTCAGACCCTGACTGCCCGGATTCTTGAGTCCGGCAACCGGCCAGGTGCCGGACAGCCCGGTGAGGACCGGCAGATCACCGTTACGCCGCGCTCGCACGCGAAAAAGACGGGGTCACGCTGCCCCGCGACCGACAGGCCGGTCCGGGTTGCGGCACCATTCACTCCAAGAACCGGCGTACAGGCGGCCTGGCTCGAAACCGGCGTGAACCATCGCGAGCAGCGTGTGACAGGAGTAGACGCCCGATCCGCAGTAGACCACCACGTTGCGCGACGGGACGCGGTCGAACAGCCTCGCCAGCTCCTCGCGAAGCTCGCCGGCCGGCCGGAGGGTGTTCTGAGGCGTCAGGTTGAGTCCAGAGAACCGGTTCACCGCGCCGGGTATACGGCCAGGCACCGGGTCTATCGGCTCGGACTCTCCCCGGAACCTCTCCGGCGCCCTCACGTCGATGACGCAGTGCTTGCTGTCGCCCGCGAGCCGCGCCACCTCGTCCGCCTCGGCGAACATTGCGCGATCGAATGTCCCAATGAATTCCGCCGCGGTGCGACGCTCGTCTCCGGACTTCGTGGGCCGGCCCTCGCTCAGCCACTTCGCGTAGCCTCCGTCGAGAACGGCAACGGAGCGGTGGCCGAACGCACGGAGCAGCCACCAGAGTCGGCTGGCGTTGAGCCCTGCGTCCTGGTCGTAGGCCACGACCTGCACTCCGCCACGAATCCCCCAGGAGGCAAGGCGCCCGCGTAGTGCCTCCGGGTCGGGCAGCGGGTGCCGGCCCGTCCGCGGGCCGACGGGCCCCGAGAGATCCTCGTCGAGGTGGGCGTAGACGGCGCCAGGAACGTGGCCCTCGAGGTACTCGGTTCGGCCCCACTCCGGCTCCGCGAGCTGAAACCTGCAGTCGACCAACACCCAGGCCGGGTCGTCGAGGTGCCGGGCAGCGGTGTCCGTGTCCACGATCGTCTCGAAGGTACCTGCGTTGTCGGTCATGGCTCCCCCCTGTCGGCCAAGCTTATCGAGGTCTCGATACGCTATGTTATCCTCCCAGCCCGAAAGGAGCACGACCGCTGTGCCCCTACGGCCGTAGGTTGGCACGGTGAACCCTCGAGAGGTGACAATGAAACGGGCAGCAATCATCGCCCCCTTCAGCCTTCTCCTGATGGCGCTGCTCATCGGGCAGCAACGCGTCGGGGTTGTTCAGGCGCGCGCAGGCGACAAAGAGTCGACATTGGAAGCTGCCTTCGAAGCCTGGGATCGCGGCGACTACGTTCCGGCGCTGGAAGGCTTCCTGTCGATCTTGAAAGGGGAAGGAACGGATAGGGTCGTGGAACGGGTTGCCCTCGCAACCGGGGAGCTCCACCCCGTCCGCGAGCTGGCGTCGGACGGCCGCAGCGCCAGATTCAGTTCGACCGGCCGATTCGCGGTCTACGAGACGGGTTCGCGCACGGCACCAGTTGCGCGCATCGTCGATACGCAGGCGGATTTCAAGGTCGTTGCTGAACTGAGAGGCGGCTCTGTCGTGTTCTCGCCCGACGATGACAGGCTGGCGTATCTGGCTGCAGCAGACGGCCCCGAGGCCGCGCGGCTCAGAGCGGAGATCGAGAAGCTCGACCGCGCGCCGGCGCCGGACCGAACCGCACTGTCCAGCCTCCAAAGAGAACTTGCAGCGCTCGAGGCGCGCCAGAACGCGCTGGCCATCCGGGACATCGCGACTGGAACCGAGCGGCGCGTCGCCACCGGCGGGCTTCTCAAGATGGCGCCCAGGTTCAGCGCCGACGGGCGGGAGCTGTACTTCGTTGGAGCATCCGATGCGCAGGCGGCAACGGACATCTACGCGGTGTCCGAGGGCTCGGAACCCAGGCCGCTCGGCGCGGGCGAAGGCAACGAGGCCAGCGTCACGGTGATCCCCGGAGGGCGCTACCTGGCCTACGCGACTGCGGCGCAGTCGCCGTTTGGCGGGACCACGAGCGGCGGTCGCGGCGGCGTGGGGGGCGCCGCGCGTCAGTTCGGCCTGCTCGATCTCGAGAAGCGTGAAACGAAGACCTTTGCCGGCTCGTCGCCGGCGGTTGCCGCGAACGGGTCGGCGCTGGCGTTCGTGGCGCAAACTGGCAGCGAGTACACGGTCCAGGTCGTTCGGCTTGCCGGGTCGCTCGAGCCGGTCACGGTCAAACGGGGGCCGGAGCGGATTTCGTCGGTGGCCCTGTCGCCGGACGGCTCGCTCGTGGCATGGGCGGCCCTGACCGATCTCAACTTCGAGATCTACTGCGCGCCGAGCTCAGGCGGCGCAGAGCTCCGCGTCACGCGCGAAATCCAGCACGATCAGGCACCCATGTTCCTGACTAGCAGGAAACTCGTTGCGATAAAGGGCGAATCGCGTCACAGCCGCTCGTATCTGTACGACCTGGAATCCGGGGCGGCGACGAGGCTCTTCCACAACAACACCGTGCGCACCATCGCCCCGGAGTACGAATGGCAGGCGCACCCGGCTGGCACCTCGCTCCTCATCCAGGCGGAACGTGACGGCGACACGATTTCACCGGAGCGCGGCGTCTACTGGCTCGACCTGTCGCGCAAGGTGACGCGGGCCGACCTGATCTCGCGCCTCGAGCGTAACCTCGAAGCCGAGCGCCGCCTGCGAGCGTCTGGCGAAGCACTCTTCAAGCCAATAGCCACACAGGTGCGCGCTGTGACAGACAAGGTCTCCATCTCGCGCATCTACTCGTACGAAGAAGCGCTCTTCGCTTTCGACTCCAAGCACATCACCCAGCCGGGCAACAAGCTGGCGGGTGACTTCATCCACCGGATGTTCTCATCGTTCGGCTACCGGCCAGAGTACCAGTGGTTCGAGGCGCGCGGCAACATCAGGACGGCAAACGTCCTGGCAACCCTCCGCGGCACTGTCAGCCCGGATGTCGTCTACGTCCTGAGCAGCCACTACGACTCGAACGCCCGGTGCCCGGGCGCTGACGACAACTCCTCGGCAACCGCGGTGCTTCTCGAAACGGCGAGGGTGCTCGCCGGAAACCCGCTGCCAGCCACGATTGTTTTCGCCGCCTTCACTGGCGAGGAGGCCGGGCTCCTGGGAAGCCGCGAGTACGTGCGGCAGGCCGTCGCGAGCAAGCTCAATCTCGCAGGTGCGCTGAACAACGACATGATCGGCTGGACGAACGACCACCACCTCGACAACACGATCCGGTATTCGAACGCCGGCATCCGCGACCTGCAGCACGCGGCATCCTTCCTCTTCTCGCGGATGGTCACTTACGACGCGCGCTACTTCAAGTCGACCGACGCAGCCGCCTACTACGACGCCTACGGCGACATCGTCGGGGGCTTCGGGTCGTACCCGGTGCTCGGCAGCCCGCACTACCACCAGCCATCGGACCTCCTCGAGACCGTCAATCACCACCTGCTCTACGAGGCGACAAAGGCAAACGTGGCTTCGATCATGGCGCTCGCCGCAAGCCCTGCCAGGCCGAAAGATCTCGAGGCCGTCCGGACGCCGGGCGGGGCGCTGGAGGTAACATGGAGCCCCGCTTCCGAGAAGGACGTGAAGGGCTACAGGGTCACGTGGGGCGCGCCGGCAAGCACGGAAGCGCAGGCGCGCACGGTGAGCGAACCGCGGGTTACGATTCCGGCCGCTGCGCTGAGGGCGGCGCCGGGACAGCCACTGGAGGTCGCCGTCGTCGCGATCAACGATCGTGGCATGGCGAGCTGGGACGCAGCAAGGGCGAGGGTGGGCAGTGACAGAGATTGAGGAGCGAGGGGTGAGGAACGAGACTTCGGAGCGCTCGTACGGCGTGAATACCTTGGCAATCCACGCGGGCGAGGCGCCGGACCCTTCAACAGGTGCACTGGTGCCGCCCGTGCACCTCGCCTCGACCTACCACCTCGGCACCGCCGAGCACGGAGCCGCCATCTTCACCGGTGAAGCCGAGGGCTTCGTCTACTCGCGCTGGGGCAACCCCACAGTCGCGCTGCTCGAACGGCGCATGGCCGCGATGGAAGGCGCAGAGGCCGCGCTCGCAGCCGGCAGCGGCATGGCCGCAATCGCCACAGCCGTCCTCAACTGCGTCTCCGCCGGCGACCACATCGTGAGCGGCACGAGCATCTATCCGAGCACGTATCACCTCTTCTCGAACGAGCTGAAGGCGCTTGGAATCGCCACCACGTTCGTGGACGCGACGAAGCCAGGGGAGGTTGGCGCAGCGATCCGGCCCGAAACGCGGCTGATCTACCTCGAGACGCCAGGCAACCCGATCCTCGCAATCTCCGACCTGGCCGCCATCGCGGCAATCGCCCGACAGGCAGGCGTCACGACCATCTGCGACAACACTTTTGCTACCCCGATCAACCAGCGGCCTCTCGCGCTCGGGATCGACATCGTCGTTCACAGCGCGACGAAGTACCTCTGCGGACACGGCGACGCGGTCGGCGGGGTGATTGCCGGATCGAAGGATTTCATCGCGCGCGCGGCAGCCGAGCCGCTCCGCTACTTCGGCGGAGTGCTGAGCCCGTTCAACGCCTATCTGATCCTGCGCGGTATCCAGACCCTGCCCTTAAGGGTCAGCAGGCACAACTGGAACGCGCTGGAAATCGCCCGGCGCCTGTCCGACCACCCCGCCGTGTCGTGGGTACGCTACCCTGGCCTTTCCTCGCACCCGCAGCACGACCTGGCCAGGCGCCAGATGACTGGCTTCGGGGGAATGGTCTGCTTCGAGCTGGCTGGTGGCGTCGAAGCTGGGCGAAAGCTCATGAACAAGGTGCGGCTCTGCTCGCTCGCCGTCAGCCTGGGCGACACTCGGACATTGATCACTCACCCGGCCTCGACGACCCACAGCGTCGTCTCGCGCGAGCAGCGGCTGGCGCAGGGCGTTACCGACGGCCTCGTGCGCCTGTCGGTCGGTCTCGAGGACGTCGACGACCTGGTGGCGGATCTGGAGTCGGGACTGTGATGGGCCGCGTGGCGCGCCGGATGTGC
Source organism: Vicinamibacterales bacterium (assembly GCA_041947015.1). Classification (GTDB taxonomy): domain Bacteria; phylum Acidobacteriota; class Vicinamibacteria; order Vicinamibacterales; family Fen-181; genus JBHGBL01. The sequence goes on along the minus strand of JBHGBL010000001.1, from coordinate 301,926 downwards.
CAGGACGTGGTTGCTCTCGACACGCCACGTCCGAGGTTCTTCCGGAAGCCGGGCGCGAGAGCGAGTCGCCTCGCGGGTTGACCTGCGACACACGGGGAGATCGGAGCATGCCAGAAGCCGAAGCGACGTCGTGGGCTCCTTACCTCCTTGCGGTAGCCATCGGCCTCGTGCTGACCGTGACCGCAATTGCAATCTGGATCGAGAGGAAGAACCGGCCGTTCATGGAGGGTGACGTGTTCAGGGCCCACCGGCTGTCCCGCGGCAACCGGATCTTCCCGGCACAGGTCGCCATAACGCCCCTCTCGGTCGTGAAGTACGTGCCGCAGTTCGTCGGCAAGGAGCTGGAGAGCATCCACATCAGCCACGTGGCGTCGGTGAAGATCGACACCAACCTCTTCTTCTCGGACGTCGTGGTCGAAACGAGCGGCGGCTCGAACCCGATCGTCTGTCATGGCCATCGCAAACGCCACGCCGTGCGCATGAAGGAACTGATCGAGCAGTACCAGGCCAAGCCGCGAGACACGGCTGCCGGCCACGCGGCGGTTTCTGCGCCACCGGCGCCGGCAGACGCGACCAGGGTCTGCCCTTTCTGCGCGGAGACCATCAAAGCCGCCGCCAGGGTTTGCCGCTACTGCGGAAGGGACATCGGCTGAGCGCCCGCTTGGCGCCCTCGAGTCTTCGGCCTCGTGGCTGTCTGTCCTTCGTGCCCTTGTATCTTCGTGGCCCCGTCAACAACCATGCTCAGCAGCGGGCCACCCTCGCCGGCCCTGTAACCTACCTGCCTCGGAAGCCGTAATGACAGAACGTGGGACGAAAGGGACGGCAGGTTCGTTCCCGGACAGGCGCTGTTCGCCTGTGAACAGCAGCCCGGCATCGGAGGGCAGCACGGCTGGCGCTCCCGGCGTTCTTGAACCGAATTCTGTCTGAATGGCGCCAATCTCCGCTGGCACGGTCTTTTCTTGAGGTGGGTCGGCACTACCAAGGCGTCCGGCTGGGGTTATGGGCGACCGACACGGAACCTACACCTGCCCAACCGGCGCAAGGAGATGTCGGATGCGCGGCACCGCGACGATGAGCCTTATAGGATTGATGGCGCTCACGTCGGCGATCCTGGCCGGAGCGACCATCTGGCTGCTACTCACAGATCCCGTCGGCGTGGCAGGCGCCTTCCAGGAGGGCCAGGTTTCACCCCTGGTCAGCGTGCTGGCCCGTGCTCTCGTCGACGCGCTTTCCTCTTTGTTCCAATACCTCTGACCGCACTCACCGGTCCGGCAGCGGGTCGAGACTCGACCCGGCCTGGGCCGCCGCCGGTTCACGAGCCATCCAACAACCTTCGTAAGCGGTCGAGAAGCTCCTCCTCGTTCTTCGACCCGCGCCAGTAGTCGCGGACGATACCGCCGGCGTCCACGAAGACGTTCGTCGGAAGCGCTGTCACTCCGAACGCCTTGGACAGCCGCGATTGGTCGGCCTCCCAGTCGGGGTCGTGCAAGAAGAGGAACTTGTACTCGGGGTGCTGCCGGGCGAAGCCCTCGGCGTTGTCCCACTGGTCCTGCATCGCGATAGCGACGACGCGGAGCTTCCCTTTGGACTCGTCGATGGCCTTTTGGAAGGTTGGCATCTCCTTCAGGCACGGCCCGCACCACGTAGCCCAGAAGGTAATGAGCGTAGGCTTGCCTTTGAATGACGCGGTATTCACGAGCTTCTCGCCGTAGGTCTGCGCTGCTGCGCCGGGCAGCGGCTTGCCGACCACGCCGGACGGCACCTTCAGCTCGTCCTGGCGCACGGCCCTGCCGGCAGGACTGCTTCGTCCAACAGAAGCCGCGACGCCCTCCCGGGCCGCGGAAAGAGTCAGGGAGATCGCTGCCCCCACCGCCACGACCCCGAAACGCGCCCCGCCTCGCCAACGGGCCCGGCAGCAACCGGTTCGCGCCATCAACACCTCCGCAGGCTATGTTATGTCGAAACCAGGCTGGAGGCGCGAGGTCTCACCGTTCGCGGGCAATCCGTGGACGCGCCGGGGCGAGCTCGCAGCTCACCCGAAGACAAAGAGCCGGGCCCAAGGTGGCGGCCCGGCTCCGTGGGAAGGAAGGAATGTGTTGGACGCTCGAAAGGGTTCAGGTCTCAATCGAGCCGAAAGTTCACCGTCGCCGTCATGATGACCGGCACCGGAGTGCCGTTCATCAGCGTCGGCGTGAACTCCCACTGCTGAACCGCCTCGAGAGCTGCCTGGTCGAGGAGCGGTATCGAGCGAAGGACTTTCGCGTCCTGGACCTTGCCGTCCGGGCCGATCAGCACCTCGCAGATGACAACTCCCTGCACCCGTGCAGCGAACGCGACCGGCGGGTAGACGGGCTTGACGTCTTTGATCTTCATGGGCGGCTTGATGTTCCCGCCAACGCGCATCGCGCCAGCTGGCCACGTCGCGGGGTCGGCACCCGCCCCAAGCGGCGTGCCGCCGGCCGAGAAGCCGGCCGGGGCCTTGGGCTCGCCACCGAGCGAGAAGTTGACAGTGACGGTCATCACGAACGGCCTCGGCTCGCCGTTCAGCAGCACGGGCGTGAACTTCCACTGCAGGACCGCGAACATCGCCTCGACCGCCAGCGTCTCATCCGTCGTCCGCAGAGTCCTGGCGTTGCGCACGGCGCCGCCGTCATCGACCAACAACTCGAAGATCTGGACCCCCTGGATGCCGGCCGTTCGCGCGGCCGCCGGGTAGGCAGGCTTGACATCGAAGACCTTCTTCGGCGGCGTTATCTTGCCGCCGATAGTCAGGGGCTGTTCCACGATGGGGTCGGTCGTTTCGGGCGTGACGTTGAACCCGATGAAGGTAGTTGCCGGCTCAGCCAGCGGTTCGAAAATCCACTGCCGGACCGCGTCGAGGACTATCGGCTCCAGCGCCGGGTTGCCGGCCGCGTAGACCGCATCGACAACCTGGCCGCTCAGCTCCACCGTCGCTCTGGCGATGCCCATGCCGTTCACCGACCCCGGGACCGGGTCGACACGGTTCCGAGCCACCGGCGCCGCGGGCCGCTTCGATGCGGCTCTCTGGCCACCTGCCACACCACTGGCTACTCCCCCAACCACGCCGCCGGCGGTCACTCCGCCCGCCACACCGCCTCCGACTCCGCCTGCCACACCGCCGCCCACTCCTCCCGCACCTCGCTGCCCGGCGGCTGACTGAGCCTGACTCGCGGCTCTCGCCGCGTCCGCCGCTTGCCACTCCCGCTCGCGAGCAGCTGCTCGCGAGCGGGCGTCAGCTGCGCCTTCGGCTGGAACCACCAGGATCGCGCGCTCGGCAGCGACCTCGTAGGTTAGGTTTTGCGTCCGCAGGATCGCCCTCAGCGCCGCCTCGACGCCGACATTCTCGAGATTGACGCTGACCGCGGCGGCCTTGGCCGCCTCAGGAACATCGGAGCTGAAGCTGATGTCGACCCCTGTTGCCTTGCCGACGAACTGCAGCAGATCGCCGAGCCTGGCGCGGTCGAAGGCCATAGTGACCGCCTCATGGCCGGACCGGAGCTGAAGCTCCTGAACTTCTGGCGCCGGAGCAATCAGTTCCAACGGGATTGCCCTCACGATGAGGTTGCCGCCGCCGAGGACGAGGGCGGCCATGATGAACAACGCTGCTAGTAGGCGCGTCTTGGACATGCGGCTCTCCTTCACGAGCAAAGCTATCCGCGGCTTCAGATGGGCCTGTTTGAGGAACGGAGACGCCGGCCGGAGCGTCTCCCGCCATCCCCCCGGCGCGGCAAGGCGCAGAAGGGCTTCGAGGTACGCCTGACGCGCACCCAGCAGTGAGACAACCTTCCGGTCCACTACCTGCTCCCGGCTGAGATGGATCTGATCCAGAAGCCACCAGATCGCCGGATGGAACCACGCACCTGCGCGAACGACTTCGTCGAAGGTGGTCCGGACCCAGTCGTGCCGCTTCACGTGAAGAAGCTCGTGGCACGCTATCGCCTTCTGCTGCCCCGGCTCCAGCGATTCGAAGCGACCCGGGAGCAGCACGACGGGCATCCGTGCGCCGAAGGTCACCGGCCTGAGGAACCCCGGCGCAGCTCGAAACTCCGCGTCCGCTCCAACCACCTCACACGCTTCCTGCACCGGAGTCGGCCGTGGCAGGAGCAGCGGAGCGCGTCGCCGCAGCCTTGCGAGCGTCAGCATGCCGAGCCCAAGCCATGCCACCCTCGCCACCCCGCCCGCAACGAGCGTCGCCGCGACCAACCTCCGGACCCGCCACCGTTTCTCCTTCTCTGTTGAGGATGCCTCGGGCGCGGCAGGCCCCTGCTCCCCGGGCATGACAACGATGTTCTCACCCTGCTGGATCGCCGCCATCCCCTGCGATTGAACCGGAGCCGGGGCCGGCCTGGGCTGAAGAAATGGAAGTGCAAGGCACGCGAGCAACAGCCCGCGCCAATAGACCAGCCGTGCCCTCGGGGCGCGCACGCGCAGCACGAAAGGCAGCGCGCCGCCAATCGAAACGATGACGGCCACCTGCACCGCATAGGCGAGGAGGTTGCCTGGCGTCAGCGCCGGCATCATTCTGACTCCTTGATCATCCTTGCCAGCTCGTCGAGTTCCTGCTCGGAAACCTGTCGGTCCTCGACCAGATGCACCAGAAGCGGTTGCGCCGAGCCGTTGAAAACGCGGTTGACGAACTCGCGCACCATCGAACGAACCACGACCTCCTGGGAACGGGTCGGGCGGTAGATGTGCGCGCGGTCCTCGCGGCGCCGCGACAGGTGCCCCTTGTCCTCGAGGATCCGCATCACTGTCATGACCGTGGTGTAGGCGATCTTTCGGCGCTCGAGCAGTATCTCGTAGACGTCCCGCACGGTCGCCTCGCCTTTCTGCCAGACGATCTTCATGACCTCGAGTTCCTGGGGAGTGAGTGTCGGCGTCCGTCTTCGCATACTAATAACTTAGTATTTAGAAAATAGTTTGTCAACTGGTTTCTTTGACACCGGATTCGCTCCGCGGGTTCCACCCATACGGATTAGGGTGACACTCGCTGTACTCCGGGCAATCAGACACGTGGAGCGGCAGAAAGAGCGGACCGGCTAGCCGGAGCTCCCCGAGGCGCTAGGCCGGTTGTAGCCCTGGTCGGGACCGGGTAGGCGGGTTTTTTGCAGCCTTGCCACAGTCTTGCCTCGTCCGCGACATTGCCGGGGCGGGCCTGGAGAGTACAATCGACCAGCGTTGAGAACCGCGCACTGTTTCGTTCCGTCTGAATGATCGATGCTGACGATGGCGCCCGGAGCGGACGCCGGCGCTGGCAGGGCTGCCGGGCGCTGTCTGCAGCGCACCCGGAGCGACCGGGTTCCTGCCGGAGGCGGCGGGCGTAATGAGCGTTTCCGCGCCCATGGATGCGCCGGCCGCGCAAGGGGTTCGCCGCCGGCCGCCTTCGACCTGCGTCGGCAAACGACACGGCGGTGGCTCGCAGGTGCATCGCGTGGATCACATGCCACAAGGCGCTCCGACGTTTGCCTTCGCGACATTCGGCGCACGATACTTGGCTTTCGAGATTCGACACCGGAACGGAGAAGGACATGCGCCTCCGCACACGCCTCGCCGTGGCGTTTTTCTTCATGTCGGTGCTGCCCGTGGCAGCCATCACGCTCTACTCCTACTTCGCCTCGCTCGAGGCTTTCCGACGCGCGTCCAGAGCAGAAGCCGAAATGCTGGCCGCGCAGATGGCCCAGCGAATGGAGTACGTCACCAACGACCTCCAGCGGCGCGTGGATCGGGCGTGGAGCATGCCCGAGCAGATCTACGCCGCCGAGCAGGCGGCCCAGGGAAAGGAGAAAGCTGACCAGGTCAACGCCGGCGCGCATCTCGTCGTGGAGCAGCAGCCGGAACTCGTGCGGGCGCGCCTGGCGACGGTGCTTGGAGAGGCGGCCGGCCTCGTGGAGCGGATCGAGTTCCTGCCAGCCGGCCTGGCGCCCGATGCCGCAAAGGAACTGAGGGCCGCCGCGGCCGGCGTCGATGCCCCGACGACTCCGCCAACGCACCCGGTAGCCGGCGTCCCGAAAACGTCTGCGGCTCAGCATCTCGACGCGGTTCCTCCCTCTGGTCCGCCTTCGCCCCGGCGCCCTCTCACGAGAACCGCGCCACCGCTCACGCCCCCCGAACCTCCAAAGCCGCAGCGGATAGTCGTCGATCTGGCGGAACTCGAGAAGCTCGGGGCCGAGATCCCGTTTCTCAGGAACCTGACCGCTGAGCAGATGGCGGGTGTTTCGAACATGCTCGCGCGCCAGGTCGAGATGGGCCTCCGGATCGCGGAGCGAGAGATCGCGAGGCGCAACGCAGAAGGCGCGACCGCCCTCGAGGGCGCCGCTTCCCCGGGCGTACAGGGTGTGCATCCCGGCGTCGGCGCCCGCGGCGCACAGCCGCGAGACTTGAGTGTGCAGTCGGGCGACCGGACCGGTCGGTCGCAGGGGGACGATCGCGTCCACCCACCGGCGCCAGGCGGCGTTCGAAGCCACACTTGGGTCATGACACAGAAGCGCACACCGGCGGAGGTCGGCTTCGCCGTGGGCCGCGGCGAGACCGTCGTCGGCACGGTGCGGACGCACTTCGCCATGGACCGCATGCTTGGCGCCGTGATGAGCCTCACAAGGAGTGACCAGGGCGATATCCCGTTCGCGATCGACTCTGAACGACGCATCTACACTCCCAGGAAGACGGACGCCAAGCGCCTCGACGAGATGAACATCGCCGAGCGCGCGATTGCCAGCACCGCCACCCCCGCGATCGGCAGTGCCGGCGCTGGCACCGCTCGTGCTGCCGGTGCGCCCGGCGCCGCGGCACCGGACGCCGCGCGCGTGCCGTCAGCGGACTCCGCCTCTATCAGCGCTACCGACGACGAGTGGATCATTGCGACTCAGAAAGACGACTCGGGCGTTGTCTTCGGAATCGCCCGCCCCATCGGCCCCGCTCTTTACGAGATCCGCCGGACTGCAGCCAGCAACCTCGTGCTGGGCATAGGCGTCATGTCGCTCGCCTTCATCGGCATCGTCCCGCTCTCGCGCCGCATGACACGCAACCTCTCGGTGCTCACCGACGGCGTGCGCGAGATCGCGCAGGGAAATCTCGATGTTCGCGTCCCGGTCAGGTCCCACGACGAGATCGGCCAGCTTGCCACCGCGGTCAACCAGATGGCAAAAGACCTCCAGGCACACCAGAAGCTGCTCGTACAGCAAGAGCGCCTGAAGCGCGAGCTCGAGTTGTGCCGCCAGATCCAGAACGACATGCTGCCGCACGACACGCTGCGCGCCGGGCTTGCCGAAGTCCGCGGCGTTTCGATACCGGCCCGCGAGGTGGGCGGGGACTTCTTCAACTACTTCGTGCTGCCGAGCGGCGAGCTGGCCTTGCTCGTGGGCGACGTCGCCGGCAAGGGAGTCGGGGCGGCACTCCTCATGGCCAACATCCAGGCGACTCTTCGCGCCCGGCTGCCTCTGGAGAGCGACCTGCCGGCGCTCGTCGCATCGGTGGACCGGGAGATCGAGCAGAGCACACCGCGCGGCGTCTACGTGACGCTCTTCATCGGCATCTTCGACGCAGCCAACAGGACGCTGCGCTATGTGAACGCCGGCCACAACCCGCAGTTCGTTCTCAGGGCCGGCGGCGCGATCGACCGCATGCCGTCAACGGGCCTGCCGGTCGGCATGTTTGCCGGCCACGGCTACGAGCAGCGGAGCGTGTCGCTCTCGCATGGTGACCAGCTGTTCTTCTACACCGATGGAGCCGTCGAAGTGGAGAACGAGAAGGGCGACATGTTCGGCTCCGAACGCCTCGAAGCGCTGCTCGTCGCCGGCCTGAAGGATGGCCGCGCGGACCTGCTCGCCGACGTCGAGGAGGCCATCCGCGGGTTCAAGGGCTCGGCCGAGCTCTTCGACGATGCGACGATGATGGTGCTGAGGATGGGGGAGGCTCGGGCTGCGGCCTGACACCTCGTAGCGGTCGAAACCTGGCACCGGAAGGATCGCGGTCGGAAAGGACGGATCGTGGCCGGGAAGTGTCGGGGTTTCCGAATTATTACCGACCCCCGCCGGCCCGGTTTATCATTTCAGGGATGTACTCGCCGACCACCCCGGCCAGCCGGTCAACCACCACCCCCTCGAGACAGCAGATAGCCGAACGCTACAAGTGGCAGCTGTCGGACATATTTCCCGACTGGCAGGCCTGGCAGGCCGGCTACGATGAACTGGACCGCCGGATTGGCGAGTACTCTGACATGCGTGGGACTCTCGCCACCGGCCCGGACGCGCTCGTCCGCGCGTTCAGGCTTGGGGACAGCCTGGGCCAGCTCGCCTTTCGCGTCTACTACTTCGCCTCGCTCTTCTACGACCAGGACCAGCGCGACAACGAGATCAACGCCCGGCGCCAGGCGGTGCAGATACTGCTCGCCCGCTGGAAGGAGGCCGCCTCCTGGTTCAACCCTGAGCTCCTCCATGTGCCCTTCGACACCCTCCGCGCATGGATGGATGCCAGCCCGGAGCTTGCCGTCTACCGCTTCGCCATAGAGGATCTCTTCCGCCAGCAGGCGCACGTTCTGGACGAGGCCGGCGAGGCACTGCTGTCGCTGGCCGGTCGCTTCGCCAATGCCCCGAACGACGCCTATTCGGCGTTGACCACAGCCGATGCGAAGTTCCCGACCATAACACTCTCGACAGGCGAGACCGTCACCGTCTCCTACTCGCAGTACCGCGCCATTCTCGCCACCAGCCGCGTGCAGGCGGACCGCGAGGCGGCCTATCGCGCGCTCTACGGCACCTACGCCACGAACCTCAACACCTACGCGGCGCTTTACACCGCCGTCTGCGAGCGCGACTGGTTCCAGGCCCGCGCCCGCCGGTACAACAGCACCCTCGAGGCCGCTCTCGACGGCGACAACATACCCGGCGCAGTCGTCGAGAACTTGATCTCGTCGGCGCGCGCCAATGTGGAGCCCTTTCGGCGGTACCACCGGCTGCGCAAGAAGACACTCGGGCTCGACCGCTACCACCTGTACGATCAGACCATCCCTCTCGTCAACCTCGATCGCCGCTACGCGTACGATGAGACGCTGTCGTGGATCGTGGAGTCGGTGGCCCCCCTCGGCCCCGCGTACCAGGAGCGAACGCGGCGCGCATTCGAGGCACGGTGGATCGACGTCTACGAGAACGAGGGCAAGAGGAGCGGCGCCTACTCGGCGCCGGTCCACGGCGTCCACCCGTACATGCTCCTGAACTTCAACGACACTCTCGACGCCGTTTTCACCCTCGCGCACGAGATGGGGCACTCGATGCACACGCTGCTGGCGCACGAACACCAGCCGTTCATCTACTCGGACTACTCCATCTTCGTCGCCGAGGTACCGTCCACGCTCAGCGAGGCGCTGCTGCTCGATCACATGCTTACGCGCACTGGAGACCCGCTCGAGCGTGCCGTTCTCCTCCAGCACGGCATCGACAACATCGTCGGGACGTTCTACACGCAGGTCGTCTTCGCGGACTTCGAGCTCCAGGCGCACCGCCTCGTGGAGCGCAACCAGCCGATAACCGCGGAAGTCCTCAACAGGATCTACAGGCAGCTCCTATCGGATTACTATGGCGACTCGCTGGACGAAGAGCCGCTTGCCTCCATCACCTGGGCGCGGATCCCGCACTTCTACAACTCGCCCTACTACGTCTACCAGTACGCGACGTGCTTTGCGGCAGCAGCGAAGCTGACCGAGCAGCTGCTGGCCGGGCCGGCCGCAGAGCGCGCCGCCGCGCGCGAGCGATACATCACGCTGCTCTCGTCGGGCAGCAGCAACCACCCGATGAAGCTCCTGCAGGCGGCCGGCATCGATCTGAGCCGCCCCGAGACTGTTGAAGCCGTGTCGGCGAGCCTCGACAAGCTGGTCGACCGCCTCGAGGATGAGATCAGGGCCGTAGGCGGTGCACCAGCCCACCGGCCGGGTGGCGAGCAGGCTGAGACCGGCGGTGGACGCCTAGGCACAGGGACGGATTGAGGACACGGACGTTCCAGGCTTATGGCGCTGATAGCTGATGGCTGATCGCTGACCACTGATAGCTGATCGCTGACCGCTGACCGCTGATAGCTGATCGCTGATGGCTGACCGCTGATAGGTGACCGAGGATCACTGATGGCTGTTTTCCCCGAGCGCCCCTCCGAACGCTCCAATGACGAAGCGCAGAAGCTGCAGGCAGGCAAGCTGTGGCGGCAACTGCCTCCGGAGATCCGGGCTGTAGCGTCGGAGTCGTTCTGGAAGGACGAAGATGCCGTGCCGCAGCAGGCAGAAGCGGTGCTCTGGATCGCGAAGCAACTGAAGTTCCGGCCGAAGTCGGTCGAGAAGCTCTCCGAGGGTCGGAAGGCCCGCTACCTGGCTTCGCTGGCCGGCGTGCCAGACCAGGTAGCGATCAGGGCACTCGTTTCCTTCCACCTCGAGCACAGGCGGGCGATGATGGGCGCATTCCTCGACTGGCTGGGCATCTCGCACGAGAACGGCCTGATAAACGAGGAGGACTTGAAGGCGCCGGATCCAGTGAAGCTCGAGGAGGCGAGCGCGAAACTGCGCGCGGAGTACCCGAAGGAGGATGTGGAGCTATACTTCACGACCTTGATGGCGCAGGACGCGGACACATGGAGAGGGCTGGCAGCCACTGAGCCGGATAACGAGGCCACGAAGACGCGAACGAGGCTACGAGGACGCGAAGGCACGACGACAAGGAACAGCAAAGCCCCTGTCAGGAGAACTCGATAATGCACGGATTGCGCAATGCCGCCCCTCGCCTGTTCTTCGCCGTTTTGGTCTGCCTGGTTTCCGCCGGTCTTGTCGCAGGTACCCAGGCGCGACAGGTCCAACAGGCGCAGAAACCTGGCCAGCAGACGCAGAAGCCAAAGTACGAGCCCGAGGTCGGCCAGGAGGGCAAGGACGTCGTCTGGGTCCCGACATCCGAGACGCTCGTCCAGAAGATGCTGGATATCGCGAAGGTGACGCCGGGCGACTACCTGATAGACCTGGGGTCGGGCGACGGGCGCACGGTCATCGCGGCAGCGAAGCGCGGCGCGACGGCCCTCGGTGTCGAGTTCAACCCGGACATGGTGCAGCTCTCCCGCGACAACGCTGCAAAGGAAGGCGTCAGTGGCAGGGCGACGTTCGTCCATGGGGATCTCTTCGAAGCCGACCTCTCGAAGGCAACCGTCATTACGATGTTCCTCCTGCCCGACATCAACATGAAGCTGCGGCCGAAGCTTCTCGAACTCGAGCCCGGCACGCGTATCGTCTCGAACAGCTTCAACATGGAGGACTGGATCCCCGATGCGCAGGAAACGGTCGAAGAAGGCTGCCAGAGCTGGTGCACCGCCCTGCTGTGGATCGTGCCGGCGAAGGTAGGCGGCTTGTGGAAGCTGAACAACGGGACGCTGGCGCTCACGCAGCAGTTCCAGATGCTGTCGGGGACGATCACGGTCGGCTCGACGAGCATGCCCATCGCCGAAGGCAGGTTGCGCGGCACGGAGATCTCCTTCACCGCTGACGGAACGCGCTACACGGGGAAGGTGAATGGCAGCCGGATCACCGGCACAACTACCAACGGCACAACGAACAGAACCTGGAGCGCCAGCCGGTAGACCTCTGATCGACTTGGGTCACATCCTGGGCGCCCCAAGTCCCGACGGATGTGGCCCACTCTCAGAACCGAACACCCGAAGCCTGTCGTGGCGCAGCGAGCGAAGGGGCCGGGTTTCCCGGGGCGCGCCTGCGGTGTTTTGAGGCGGAAGACGTCTGTCGAGCTCGACTTGCGGTAGAATCCGCCGCAAGCCGATGCTGCGACGGGCGCTCCCAGGGCACATCGTTACCCTGGTTGCCTATATCGTCGTTACGATCCTCTTCACCTGGCCGCTCGCTTTGCGGCTTGGTTCGCACCTGCCAGGCCCTGTCGGCGGTGATACCGGCGTGTACGTCTGGAACCTGTGGGTCTTCCAGGACGAAGCCCTCGCCGGTCATTTTCCGCTGTACACGGACAGGATCTTCTCTCTGGACGAGGCCGCAAACCTCGCCCGCCACAACTACACGCTGGCCCTCGACATAGTAGCCCTTCCGTTTGTCCGCACCCTGGGAGTCGTGCCGGCGTTCAACCTCATCCTGTTGGCGCTCTTCGTCCTCAACGCGTGGGGAATGTTTGCGCTCGCCCGGCGACTCCGGATTCCCCCGGTCGCGGCGTGGCTGTCGGGGCTGCTCTTCGCCTTCTGCCCGTCGCTCGTGGCGCGGTCCACCGCGCATATCAGCCTCGTTGCCGCAGCGCCGCTTCCTCTCTTCGTGCTGTGTCTGCTGAACGCCACCGAAGGGAATTGCAGCCGCCGGTGGTGGATCGCCGCTGGAGCGACGCTTGCCTGGGCAACATGGTGCGATCCCTACTACGGAATCTACTGCGTCCTGCTCGCGGCCTGGCACTCGGGTAGCCTGCTCTTCGAGATCTCATTTGGCCGGCGCGACCCCGGTCGTCTTCGCCCACTCGCCTGGCTGCTCGAAGGCTTACTCGTGGCCATGCTCGCGTTGATCACCATCATCTGCGCTTCGGGCGGCCTCACGCTTCGCGTCGCTGGACTTTCCATCGGCCTACGGACTCTCTATACACCAGTGCTCCTGGCCTGCGTGGCCGCGACTGCCCGCCTGCTGCTCGTCTTCGGCCCTCGCATCGCGGTTGCGCCAATCGGAACGTGGATCGGGGCTCTGCGAGCGGCCCCTTACGGAATGCTGACGGCTGTAGTGCTGCTCGCGCCGACGCTGTACGCGCTCCTGGCATCGCCTTCAATCACAGAAGGCATCGCACCAGAAACCTTCTGGCGGAGCAGCACGCCCGGGCTCGACCTGCTTTCTATCCTGGGCCCGAATCCGAATGTCGCCTGGCTCGAGGGCTGGCGCGCATGGTTGTCCACGCTCGAGGGAGGCTTTGCCGAGAACGTCGGCTCGGTGACGTTCTCAATGCTCATTGTCGTGGCGCTGGCCGTTGTCAAGGCCGGCTTCCGCCCTTCGCGCTATTGGGCATGCCTCGCACTCGTCGCCGGCGGCATTGCGCTGGGCCCATTCGTTCACGTCGGCGGCATAAACACTCACATACCGACACCATGGACCTTCCTGCGTTTCGCACCGCTCGTCGGTGCCGCACGCGCACCCGCGCGGTTTTCCGTCCTCGTCATGCTCGCGGGCGCAGTCCTGTTCGGGCTGGCTACAAAGGCGCTTATGGCGCGCTACGACCGCCGCCATGACGTCGTGGTTATCTGCATCTCCGGCCTCTTGATTCTTGAACTCTACCCCGCGCCTCGACCTCTTTATTCCGCGGAGATTCCAATCATCTACGGCAGGATAGCGGCGGACGAGCGCGATATCCGGGTTCTCGAGCTCCCGTGTGGGATCCGTGACGGGCTGTCGTCGTACGGCAATTTCAGCGCATCGACCCAGTACTTCCAGACATACCACGAGAAGCGGTTGATTGGCGGCTACAAGTCCCGCGTGACGGAGAGGCGGATCAGGGCGATAGCGAGACGCCCGGTGCTTGCCGCGCTGGTTCGACTCAGCGAAGGAAAGAGCCTTCCGGATGCTGAGGTGGACCGACTGTCGGAGCTCGGGCCGCGCTTCGTGAAGAGCGCCCGAATAGGCTACGTCGTCATCGACCACAGCCGCGCGAGCCAGGAGCTCGTGGACTTCGCCGTTCGAGTGCTCGCTCTCCAGAAGATCGGAGAGGCCGGATCACGCGAGCTTTTTCGACCGATGCCATGATTGTGGGCTTGCCGCGCCTGATTCCACCGTCGCCACGACAGGCGACCGGGGAGACCGTGTAATTCTTGTGTCTCGATCCAATACAGCGCCGGCGCGCTCTGCGCCCTGGCTTCGCGTCTGGTCGGCAAGTGTCTGGCACAGCCTGTGCCTCTCTAATGGACACGGCCAACCACGCCTTCCCTGACCCCAGGGGCACCAACCGGAGGGCGGTCGCCATGAAGATCAGGATCGTCTCCTCTCTTGCGGACGACGACGAGGTCCGGGTCGCAAAGGGCCTGCTGAAGACCATCGCAGCGATTCTCGACCGCCTGCAGGTTGTCTATTCGCTGAAGATCGAAACCACCCTGGGCGAGGGCTTTCAGCACACCCATATGCCGGCGGCGGAGGACGTTGAAAAGCCTCGCGGCTCACGGCTGGCGTCTGGTCGGCTGGCGAGGATGGCGCAGCACCGCCCGGAGATGCGCGAATCGCGAACCGTGAAGCGAACGGCGTAGATCGATGAGAATCCGGATCGTTTCCTCCCTGACCGCCGAAGACGAGGCGCCGGTCGCGCAGTACTGTTGGCAGCGGTTTCGGGGATGCTCGATCGGTTGCCCATCGCCTACTCGCTCGACATCGGTACCGCCCTCGGTGAGCACTATCACTCAGACCGCCTGACGGGGGTCGGCATGGCCGCCCTGCCCCGCATCCTGCTACCGGAAATCAAGCTACAGCCGCCGGAACGAAGCAGCTAGCCGAGCACCTCCGCATCGATCGGCCGCGACGGCTGGCCGCCGTGGTGAAGCGAGGCACGTCAAGGCGTTGCGAACGGTGGCGGACTCTTCGCCAAGATCCTGTAACCTGTTTCATGCGGGAGACACCGAGCGCGTCGCATCGGCCGATCAACAGTGCCTCTACCGCGTGAGCGGCCTGTCTTCGATTGGAGTTGGGGGCGGCTGCCAGCCGCGGGTAGAGCGCCTGCTCACAGGCACATTCGGACGCATCGGCACGATCCTGGATTCGGAAAACGGCCTCTTCTTCGCGACTGCAAACGGCAGCCGCGACGATGCAGGCCGGCCGACCGCCACGATCTACCTGCTGCGGCAGCGAGAGTTTTCTGATCTCCCCGTCCCGCGCCGTGCCGCGGTCAGGTAGGCCCCCCGTCTGACGCCAGGGAGCGGAGAACCGTTGTCGGTCGCTGTCAGCCGACGGCGCCGACATGTCAGTCGCACCGGACCGTCGACAAGTTCGGATGCCGGCGCGGGATCCAGGCAGGTCACGCTGACAGGCGTACCGGCTGGCTGTACCGGCGGTTCGTGGACAGCAACCGGCAACGGACCGTGGATCGCCGTGTCGCCAGCAAGCGGGACCGGGGCCGCTTCGGTGACGGTTTCGTGGCCCGTACGCGAACCCGTCCGCGGCCGCAGGCTCTCAGGCCGTGACGCTCACCGATGTCCCGGCAGGCTGCAACGGGGGCGCATGGACGGCAACGGGCGTCTCACCCTGGCTCTCACAGGTCCTGCATTCCAAGGGTCGAGGCGCGAGGCCTTGACGTCTTGTACCCCCTCGGATGCCGCTCGCGCCACTCGTAAGCAGACCGAACGATATCGTCCAAGCGCGGCGATGTGGGCGAGCGGCCAAGCTGCTCGCGCGCGAGCGCGCTGCCAGCGAGCAGCACCGCGGGGTCGCCTGGGCGCCTTCCCGCAGGCTCCCACGGAACACGGCGAGCTACCACCCGTTCAACCGCGGCAATCATCTCGAGCACCGTGGTGCCGGACTCGCTGCCAACGTTGAAAAAGAACCGAGCCCTGCATCGTCCAACCGCTCCAGCTCTAGCAGGTGATATGCTTGCGCGCCTGGCGAAGCTGACATCGTGACGAACGTTGGCCTTTACTTTTCGGGCTTTCTCGGCGCCGTCCTCAGCGCGCTGATACCGCTCGTCAACTCCGAGCTGGTGCTGCTGTCGCTCACCACCCTGCCAGAAACAAAAGCCGGCATCCTCGGCTGCGCGCTCATCGTCACGGCAGGCCAGGCCGTAGGCACCGTCATCCTTTACTGGCTCGCGAGGAAGGCCACGAGGTGGCACCCGTCGCGGCGGCGGGCCGCCGTTATCGAGCGCTGGCGGAGCAAGTTCGAGGGCGCGCCGAGGAGCGTCGCGAGCGTGCTCTTCGTGAGCGCTGTAACCGGAATTCCGCCCTACTACGTGACGACGGTGCTGTCGGGGTCCCTCCATATCGGCTTCGCGCGCTTCATGGCCGTCGTGACCGTAGGTAGGCTGGTCCGCTTCACTGTAATCGCCTTCTTCCCGCGCCTCGTGCTCGGCGTATGGAACCTGTTCTGAGAAAAGACAGTCCCGTCCCGACAACCAATCCGGGATTGGTTGTCGGGACGGAACGCGCGGCCGTGGTGGTTGCGACGCTCGCCTCCTTCGTCACGCCGTTCATGGGGTCGTCGGTCAACGTCGCGCTCCCGGCAATCGGGCGCGAGCTCGAGATGGACGCGCTCGGGTTGAGCTGGGTGGCAACGGCGTACCTCCTCACGGCCGCCGTCTTCCTGGTCCCCTTCGGGAAGCTCGCCGACATCCGCGGGCGCAAGGCCGTCTTCCGCGACGGCATACTCCTCTATACTCTTGCGTCGCTCGCCTGCGGCCTCGTGCCGTCCTCCGGCTGGCTGATCGCGGCGCGCGCGGTCCAGGGGCTGGGCGCAGCGGGGATGTTCGGAACGAACGTCGCGATCCTGACCTCCGTCATCCCGCCCGGGCGGCGCGGGACGGCGCTCGGCATCAACGTCGCCTCGGTGTACCTGGGGCTGTCGCTCGGACCGTTTCTGGGCGGAATCCTGACGGACCACTTCGGCTGGCGCAGCATCTTCCTGCTGAACGGCCCCCTCGGTCTGGGGGTCGTATCCCTCGTCATCACGAAGCTGAAGGGAGAGTGGGCGGGCGACCGGAACCAGCGGTTCGACCTGGCCGGGTCGATGCTCTACGGCGGCTCGCTGGCGTTGCTGATGTACGGCTTCGGGAAGCTGCCGGGTGCGGCGGGCGCCGCCCTCAGCGGCGCCGGGGCCGCGGGCCTCGTCTCGTTCGTCGCCTGGGAGCGCCGGGTGAAGAACCCGGTGCTCGACGTCCGCCTCTTCACCGGCAACCGCCTGTTCGCCATGTCGAATCTGGCGGCGCTCATCAACTACAGCGCCACCTTCGCGGTCGGCTTCCTCCTTTCCCTCTACCTGCAGTATGTGCGCGGGATGAGCGCGCAGGCCGCCGGTACGCTCCTCGTCTTCCAGCCGGCACTCCAGGCTGCGGTCTCCCCTTTTGCCGGCCGGCTGTCGGACAAAGTCGAGTCGCGAATCGTCGCCTCGGGCGGGATGGGGCTGATAGTCGTCGGCCTCTCGCTCCTCTCTTTCATCTCGGCCGCGACGCCACCCTGGTTCGTGGCCGGGTGCCTGATGTTTCTCGGGATCGGCTTCGGCCTCTTCTCGTCGCCCAACACGAACGCTGTGATGGGCGCGGTAGAGCCCCGCTTCTACGCCATCGCCTCGGCCACCCTGGCGACGATGAGGCTGCTGGGGCAGATGGTGAGCATGGGACTCGCGATGCTGGTGTTCGCGTTACTGCTGGGCGACGCACGGGTATCCGCGGAGACGCAAGGCGACTTCGTCGACGCGGCGCGGGTGGCATTCGGAATGTTCGCTGCGCTGTCGGTGGTGGGGGCGCTGGCGTCGCTGGTCAGGGGGAAGACGCGCTAGCTGTCAGCATTCAGCGGTCAGCTTTCAGCCGGCATCTCTTGCTCTGTCGAGACTGCGCGTCCACTGCCAAGCCGGCACAACGTCGATGGCGACGGCACCCACGCCGAGACGGCCCGCGCCAAGACGGGACTGCGGACGACGGCCGGAAGTGTCTCTGCGATAGCACAACAGTCTTGCATCACAAGACACACCCGTCGCGCCGCCACGTGCTACCAGTGTCTGAGCATGAACCGCGGCGGAAACGCTGTGCGCTGCGAAACGGCGTGCCGGGTCGGTGCCCTGCGTGATCGCGCAAAGGGAGGCGAGGCACTGGCTCGTCCGTCGGTCCAGCTGGCCGCGGAGTTGCACGCTTCGGGCGCGTTGATGCGGCTCTCTCAGATCGCAAGAAGGACCCGCGTCAAGCACTCGAGCGATGTGTCGTGGCCCTTTAGCGGCCTCTAGCCCGTCCGCCTTCGCGCCCCAAGCCACTGAACGGAGCTATGGCGGACAAGTAGCCCGAAGCCTGTCCCGCCTGTCCTCACTCGCTCCCGTAGTCGCGCGAGCCCGATGGTTCGGAGCCGCCAGGGGTCCCGGCCGAGCGGCGAACCGGTCCCGGCCTGAACTCCAGCTTCGATGGCGACTGCATGCCCGGTGGCGCTGCCCGCCTTTCGCCGAACTCGGCGAGCTGGATGCCTCTATCGTTTGCGCGCCGTCGTGGGTTGGCTCTCCGCCTCTCGTAGACCCTGCCCTTGCCCCGGACCAGCCCGGCCACGAGCCCCGCAGCCGCCGCGCTTCCGAGCGCCACCCATGGTCGCCTGCACACCCGCCTCCGGATCGAGAGCGTGTCCCGGGCGCGGTGCCCCAGCCGGGAGAGCTTGTCGTCAAGTTCCGCGTGAGTCTCCACGATTTGCCGTTCTAGCTGGTCTGGCGCTTCAGCCATCGGGCGTTCTCCCTGAGCGTCCTCACTGTCCGTTCGGGCATCGGCTTCACCTGCTGCATGTGTGCCCGCGCCAGCGCGAGGGCGATGCCGCCGACGATCGCGAAGAGTAAACCGACGATTCCAAAGCCTGCCCGCACGGGGAGACCGAAGAGATCGCTGGCCGCTCGGCCGAGGGCAATCAGTATGAAGAGCCCCCCAACGGCCAGCGCACCGGCGGCAATCCCGAGCGTGAT
The DNA here is from genome assembly GCA_041947015.1 of Vicinamibacterales bacterium. Lineage (GTDB taxonomy): Bacteria > Acidobacteriota > Vicinamibacteria > Vicinamibacterales > Fen-181 > JBHGBL01. The sequence goes on along the minus strand of JBHGBL010000001.1, from coordinate 283,283 downwards.
GGCCGCAGACTTCGCGTTGTCGATCTCCTGTTTGATCTCGGCCCGCGCGAGCTGCGCCTCCTGCCGGAACAGCTCGCGCGCGTCGTCGATGACCGCCGCCTCGGCCGGGCGGTAGAAAGGCCCGGCGCGAGGGCGTCCGACAGCGGAGCCGCGAAGGCTCAACCGCCCGCGCTTGTCAAACGTAAGCCCAACCAGCCACAATACTCCTCGACCGCCGGCCCCCACGGACGGTCCTCCCCGGCGCGTCCCTACCTTCCGAGGAGAATGACATGAGACTCCTTTCGTCACGACCACCGGCCTTACTGTCTTTACGGTCCCCGACGTCCCTCCTTCCGATGCTGTCCCTCGGGGCGCTGTTCACCTCGCTCGCTGCCATGGTTATCGCGCCAACCCTTCTGGCACAGGGCCAGCCGCCGAGAACGGGCAAGCAGATTTACGACACGGCGTGCGCCGCGTGCCACGGCCCCGACGGCAAGGGCATGCCACAGCCGACGGTCGGTTTCAGCGTGCCGCTTGCCGACCTGACTCCCTGCACCTTCAACACGCGCGAGCCGTCGGCCGACTGGGCGGCAATCGTCCACGACGGCGGACCGGTGCGCGCATTCGACCGGCTCATGCCAGCCTTCGGCGACGCGCTGACGTGGGAGGAGATCGAGAAGGTCGTCGCCTACATCAAGGGCTTCTGCGCGGAGGCCGCCTGGCCGCGCGGCGAGCTCAACTTCCCGCGCGCGATCGCCACCGAGAAGGCATACCCGGAAGACGAGGTCGTCATCACGAGCAGCATCGCCACCGAGGGAAACAAGGCGGCGGCGAACAAGTTCATCTACGAGCGGCGCTTCGGCGCCCGCAACCAGATGGAGGTCATCGTCCCCTACACGATGGCCAGCCGCCGGTTCGACGGATGGTCGATCGGGATTGGCGACGTCGCGCTCGGCGCCAAACGCGCGGTCTACCACGACCTCGCCGCGGGGCGCATCCTGAGCGTGGCCGGAGAAGTCGTCCTTCCGACCGGCAACCGCGAGCGCGGCTTCGGCAAGGGGTACGCAGTCTTCGAACCGTTCGTCTCTTATGGCCAGGCACTTCCCTCCGACGGCTTTCTGCAGTTCCAGAGCGGGATGGAGGTCCCGGCGGACCGCGATCACGCAGACGAAGCCTTCTGGCGCTTTGCCGTCGGCAAGAGCTTCGTCCAGGGTCGCTTCGGCCGGACGTGGTCGCCGATGGTCGAGATTCTCGGCGTGAAGGAACTGGAGGAGGGCGTCGCCGCACAGTGGGACATCCTTCCTGGTGTGCAGGTCACGCTGCCAACCAGGCAGCACATCATGGCGGCGGCCGGCGTCCGCTTCCCGCTCAACAAGCGCGACGAGCGCAGCACTCAACTGGTCTTCTACCTGCTGTGGGACTGGTTCGACGGCGGGTTCCTCGAGGGTTGGCGAGGTGCGAGATGACCAACGTCCTTCCCGCGGTCGCTTCCGTGGTTGTCCTCGTGGCGGGTGCTTCGCTGCTCGCCGGGTCGTCCGCCGTGATCGTAGATCGGGCCGACGATTCTAAAGCCCTCGAAGGTCGAAGGTCAAAGGTCGCTTATCGGGTAGCCGCAGATGCAGGTCGTGGGTCGTATGTCATAGATGGCGCCGACCAGCAGCACGGGCAGCAGGCGCCCCAGGCAGGCGCCGTGCCTTCGACGGCCGCCGTTCCGCCCGGCTCGCTCTTCGTAGAGTCCAACACCTGCCTCGCCTGCCACAACGGCCTCTTCGCGGCGGACGGCGAGGACATTTCGATCGGCTTCGACTGGCGGTCGTCGATGATGGCGAATGCCGCCCGCGACCCCTACTGGCACGCGGGCGTCAGGCGCGAGTCGCTCGATCACCCCGAGTCGCAGGCCGCCATCGAGCACGAGTGCGCCGCGTGCCACATGCCGGCAACGCACTACGAGGCGAAGCTGAAAGACCTGCAGCATTCCGTCTTCTCTCACCTTCCCGGCGCCCGCGGCATGACGCCGGCCGACGTGCTGTCGGCCGACGGAGTATCGTGCACGGTCTGCCACCGCATCGAGAACGAGAAGCTCGGCACGCGTGAAAGCTTCACCGCCGGCTTCGTCGTCCGGCCGGTGGCTGCCAACGCGGCGCGCACCGTGTTCGGGCCCTTTACCGTGGACGCAGGCCGCACACGCGTGATGGAGTCGGCAAGCGGCTTCCAGCCGGCCAACTCGATGCACATCCAGAAATCCGAGATGTGCGCGACCTGCCACACGCTCTTCACGCACGCGCTCGGCCCGGGCGGCGAACACCTGGGCGAGCTGCCCGAGCAGGTTCCTTACCTCGAGTGGCTGCACAGCGAGTACCGCGAGAAGGCAAGCTGCCAGTCGTGCCACATGCCGCTCGTCGAGGGGCCTGCTGAAATCTCGTCGGTCCTCGGCCAGCCGCGCCAGCCCGTGGCGCGGCACGAGTTCCGCGGCGGCAACTTCCTGATGCCGCGCATCCTGAACCGCTTCGCCGGCGAGCTGGCGGTGGTCGCGCTGCCGCAGGAGTTCGACACGACGTCGCGCAACGCAATGGAACACCTGCGAGGCGCGTCCGCTAAGGTGACAATCGACCCGGCGCGGATCGAGGGCGCGCGGCTCGTTGCGAGCGTGACGGTCGAGAACCTGGCCGGACACAAGCTGCCGACTGCCTACCCGTCGCGCCGCGCGTGGCTGCACTTCACGGTGCGCGACGCATCCGGCAAGGTGGTCTTCGAATCGGGCGCCGTGGGCGCCAAGGGCTCAATCGAGGGCAACGACAACGACGAGGACCCTTCGCGCTTCGAGCCGCACTACCCCGAGATCGACGCGCCGGGCAAGGTGCAGGTCTACGAGCCGATCATGGTCGATTCGAAGGGCGCGGTGACGACGGGGCTGCTGAGCGGCGTGAGATACGCGAAGGACAACCGGCTGCTGCCGCGCGGGTTCGACAAGGCGACGGCGTATGCGGACGTCGCGGTGAGGGGCGACGCAACCGCCGATGCGGACTTCACTGCCGGCAGGGACACCGTGCGCTACGCGGTCGGCCTCGGCGGCGCGCAGGGCCCCTTCGAGATCCAGGCTGAACTGCTCTACCAGCCGATCGGCTACCGCTGGGCGCAGAACCTGCGCGGCCGGAACACAGCCGAAACGGATCGATTCATCGGTTACTGGGACAAGATGGCGTCGGCTTCCTCGACGCTCCTCGCGACGACGCAGGCGACCGTGAAGTAGAGGCGAACGAACTCGACGGTCGAGGCGGTGACGCCGCCGTCCGTTGCCATCGTACCGGTGACCCGGGCCTCGTTGCCGTCAGGCAGGTCCGCACACGCGGCGCCCGTGAAGGACGTCGCGCTCCTCGTGATCACCGTGGTCTTCGCAAGCGTCCGGACTTCGTCCACGCGGCCGTCGACTCGCCCTACATCTGCCCCCTGGTCTCGATGCAGGATGGCGGCCAGGAAGGGTGGACCGCCAGGATCTACGCGCGCGCCAGCAGTGTGCCGCAACGGCTGGACTGCGGCGGAGACACCCTGAGGTTGCTTGCTGCGAGGGCCGTCGGTCGAGCAGCGTTCGGCGCCGAGCGGGTCCTGCGGCGCTATAATTCCGCGCGGCAGCGTCCCGGTTGTCCGGAAGCACTCAAAAACAAGTCAAAATTGTGTCTTTGGCCCCATGGAGCGAAATCGTGCAGAGCTCGGGTCGAAAGGTGGCTTTGAGCCTCGTTGTGGCGTTGCTCGCAGCGTCGCCTGCCCTTGCCATCGAAGGCAAGGTCGTTCACAGGGACACGAAGGAGGCAGTTGCCAACGCCGAGGTTTCAATCCTCGGCCGGCCGGGCGTCGTCAGGACGGATGAGGAAGGCAGGTTCGTCTGGAAGCCGGATCCCACGCCGCCGTTCGAGATCCTCGTCATCATGCCTGGCGGGCGATACATGAAGCCCGTATTTGTCGAGAAGCTGCCCTCTGACGGCGTGCTCGTTCTCGAGGTGGCACCGCTTCTCGAAGAGTCGGTGACGGTTGCCGGCAGCGCCCCGCGCATCGACACGGCTCCGGGGAGCGGCACCACCCTGCTCTCGGCGCGCGAGATAGAGGTCCGCCAGCCGACCAACCTCACCCAGGTCCTCGAGAACGTGCCGGGCGTTTCGACCGTGTCGGAAGGCCATGCAGCTGTTCCCGCCGTGCGCGGCCTGGCGCGCGGCCGGACGTTGATTCTGATCGACGGCGCTCGGGTCACATCGGAACGGCGCGTCGGGCCCAGCGCGACGTTCCTCGATCCGTTCGTTCTCGAAGGGGTCGAGATTGCGCGCGGCCCGGGCTCGGTGGCTTATGGGTCCGATGCCTTCGGCGGCGTGATCTACGCGCGTACCAGGCGCGTCGCGGCGGGGGCACCGTTCGGCTTCCGATTCGTGGGCAGCGCGGGTGCAGGCGTACCGGAAGGGCGGGCCGGCGTCGAGATTTCAAAGGGTCTCGCAAAGGGCGGCGTGCTGTTCCAGGCGCACTACCGGACGTTCGGCGACTTCCGGAGCCCCAACGGCACCGTCCTCAACTCGGGCGCCAACGACCAGGGGTTCCTCGCCCGCGCCGAGCACGAGATCGGGGGCGGAACGTTGTCGGTCAGCTGGCAGAGCGACTTCGGCCGCGATGTCGAGCGCCCGCGCACCAATTCGAACGTCACACGCTTCTTCTACCCCACCGAGGACTCACACCGGCTCACGACCTCTTACGAGGTCACCCAGGTGGGCGGTTTGAACCGGGTCGTCTTCAGCGGCTTCTTCGGGACGTACACGCAGGTAACTGACCAGGACACGTTCGCCACGTCCACGAAGCCGCGCTCCGTCGAGCGCGCCGACGTCAGGTCGAAGGACTTCCATCTGCGGGCCGCCGCGGAGAAGATGGCCGGGCCGGGCAAGGTCGAGTTCGGCGCGGACGTGAACGGCCGCTTCGGGCTGCGCGCTCTCGACATCAGCTTCGTTGCCGACAGCCGCGGTGCGCTCGTCGAGACCCGGAACAACGTGTCGGTCGATTCGGCGCGGCGGACCGACCTCGGCGTGTACCTGATAGGCCAGGTTGCGCCGGCGCCGCGCTTCACGGCGGCCGCCGGCATCCGGGGCGACCACGTGACGGTGGCCAACGAGGGCGGGTACTTCGGGGACAGATCCACATCGAACTCGGCGGCATCGGGGTACGTCTCGGTGACTGCGGGATCGTTCAACGGCTTCACGGTGACCGGCCAGGTCTCGCGCGGCTTCCGAGATCCGATGCTGTCGGACCGTTTCTACCGCGGGCCGACCGGGCGCGGCTACATCACCGGCAACCCGGACCTGCGGCCGGAAACGAGCCTCCAGTTCGATTTCGCGCTGCGGCACGTCGCGGGGCGCTACCGCTCGGCGTTCTACGCCTACGAGTACCGCATTACGGATCTCGTCGAACGCTATGAGACGGCAAGGGACTACTTCTTCTACAGGAACCGCGGGCGGGCGAGGCTGCGCGGGGTGGAACTCGAGGCGCAGGCCGACCTCGGCGGCGGACTTACGCTCGAGATCAGTGGACAGGTCACGCGCGGTCTCGCGCTGGACGATGACACGCCGCTCGACGATGTGCCGAGCGAGAGCATCGCGGTGCAGGCGAGGAAGCAGCTGGGCACGAAGGCCTTCGCGCAGTTCCGAGTGGCGGCCCACGCACTGGACGATCGGCCGGGACCGACCGAGCGGCGGCTGCCAGGCTACACGCTTCTCGACGCGAGCGGCGGGTACAAGCTGAGTGACCAGGTGGAGCTGCGGTTCGGGGCGCGGAACCTGCTGGACATGGAGTACCTGCTGAGCCCGGACTCGCGAGCGGTGCTGGCGCCTGGGATATCGGGGCTCGTGACCGTGCTGGTCGAGTTCTGACGGTGATGCGGCCGGAGCGTCGGCGGCCGCCCAGCGAACCTCGGGCACGTGACTGCCGCCGGTAGCCACGCTATCGTCATCGCGCGGCGCTGATTACGAATCGGTGGTCCCTCACGGAAATCCCACCCCTCGCCGCCGGCTCGTTCTGCGACGCGCACCTCACGATCAACGGCCGGCCGATGGTCATTCCGGTCAGGGCGACACGCGTCACCCCACTCCCGCCCGGCTCTGCCGCGTGCACGGCAGCCTTCGAGTTCGTCGAACTACCGGCCGACGTCCGCAACGCGATCGATCGGCTTTTGCGCGAGCAGCCCGACGGGTCCCCCGCTGGAGAGCCCTGGTGGCGTTCGTCGAACGGAGGCGGCTCCTGCGCGTTTCGGTACCGCTCGGGACAGATCTGCTCGTCACCGTTTCGGTCCCCACGAGGGTGGTGGACATCAGCCGCACGGGCGTTCTGATGGCAGCGCCTCACGAAACACGGACCGAGGCTTCAACCGGAGGTTTCACTGTTCGCCCTGGTCCTTCAATGCGCCGAGGTACCGGCGGTAGGCCAACCGCACGCGGACATAATCGTCGTGCGGAATCTTGAGTTCGACAGCGACGCGCCTTATCTCGTTGTCCTCCACCGCCGCGATGCACGAGCCCGCCGACGAAACGGCGAACAGGCAGTCCAGGAGAGTCAGCTTCTGCTCGGTCGTGGCGATACCCGCGAACTCGCGCGTGACGAGGAAATCCTCGGTTCCGCCAAACAGCAGGTTCTGGTGCTTGGCCATCTGCACGACGATGATCGCGTGCTCCTCCGGCAGCCGCCCATGCTCCATCACCAGCCGCTCCATCGTCCCGGTCTCGGCGTCCGAAACCACACGATCGGCCAGCGCGATGCGGCCGAGAATGTACGCGAAGGCCGCAATGTAGCGCGCATGTCCGGGGTCGAGCCGATCGAGCGAACTGACGATCTTGCGCACGGTGTCCGTGTCGCCGGTCCGCCGGACCGTCTCAGTGTGATTGAGGAGCTTCCTCAGAATAGACATGTGGCTTGACCTGCCCCGATGCGCCGCCTCATCGAGGCGTCGGATCGTACGCTTTGGATCCTACATCGGGAGGGCCCAACGGTACGCGTTCGCCGGCGCGCCGCCCTGGCCGGCCGGAGGTGCGGCCCCTGCCCGCATAACCAGCGCGTCAGAGCCGCGAACCGCCGTTCGCGCCGCCGTCAGCCGGCGAGGACCTGCCTGTAGACGTCCTCGTAGCGAGGCACGATCAGGTTCGCGTTGAAGCGCTCGATTGCGAGCCGCCTGCAGCTCTCCGACATCCTCTGCGCCAGGCCGGAGTCGCTCAGAACGCTGATCGCGCTCGCCGCCATCTCGTCGAGCCTTTCGGGCGGGTGGAGGAAGCCGGTGACTCCCTCGCTTACGACCTCGGGCAGGCCGCCAACGTTCGAAGCCACGACGGGAACACCGCAAGACATCGCCTCCAGGGCCGCAAGGCCGAAACTCTCCTGCAGCGAGGGGAGGAGGAACAGGTCGGCGACCGACAGCAGACCGGAGACGTCGGATTCCTCGCCGAGCATCTGAACGTCTTCCCCAAGGCCGAGTTCACGCACGATGCGTTCAACGTTGGCGAATTCGGGGCCCTCGCCGACGAGCAGCAGCCGCGAGCGCAGGTGCCTGCGGACGCGGTCGAAGATGCGAACGACCGAAGGGACCTGTTTGACCGGCCGGAAGTTCGAAACGTGGATCAGCAGGAAGTCGTATCGGTCCGGCGGGCAGAGGCGCCTTCGCAGATCCGGGTTCGCCTTCCTGCCGTGGAAGCGGCAATCGAGGAAGTTCGGGATGACAACTATCTCGCGGCGTACTGGCATCTCTCTCCTCGTACTGTCGCGGAGGCTCGCCGACACGGCTGTGACGCGGTCGGATTGGTCGATGCAGAAGGCGACGGTCTCGCGATACGAGGGGTCGCTGCCCAGAATCGTCACGTCGGTCCCGTGCAGCGTGGTTACCGTTTTCGGTACGCGGTGGTGGCCTGCGGAGGCAAGAATCTGCCGCGCGAGGTAGGCTGCGGCGGCGTGCGGTATCGCGTAGTGCGCGTGGATGACGTCGAGCGAGTGGGTCCGGCACACTTCAACGAGGCGGTTGGCGAGGGCGAGCAGGTACTGTGGCTCTCGGAAGACCGGGTAACCGGGGGTTTCGACACGGTGAAACCACACCCCCGGCTGGTACTCGCGCAGCCGGAAGGGGGGGTCGCTGCTGACGACATGGACCTCGTGGCCCCGACCGGCGAGACAGATGGACAGCTCGGCTGCGACGACGCCGCTCCCGCCAACCGATGCGTAACAGACGATGCCGACGTTCATCCACTATCCCTTTGCACAGCCTGCGGTCTGAAACTTGAGGCTGCCAGCCTCGGGTCGGGCTTCTGAAGGCTCCCGCACAAGATGTCTCCATTCATTCCCGATCACGAGGCGAAGGGAACACAACCACACGAAGAGCCTACGGTCGCTCTATGTCCCCATGGGTGGTCCAGAGGCGCAGGCTGGCCCTCACCAGCGGCTCCCGGACCACGAGCCCTTCTGCAAACGTGACGCCGGCTAGGGCGCCGAAGTGAGCATCGCGGCTTTCGATGAGCTGGCGGAAGCGCGGCGAGGTGAGCCTCGTAGGCGCGGCGCCTGGGCCGGACGGATTGAACTGGCTCCGGTAACAGTCGAGTGCGCGGCGCTTGCTCTCGTAGTGGGCGGATACGTCAACCACGAAGGAAGGCGCCGTCGAGTCGTTTATGAAGTAATGGACGAGCCAGTCCGCCTTCCACGCGCCGCCGGCCGCTTTGTACCTGGAGAGGCCTGCGCGAAAGGCGGCGGTGGCTATCAGGCGCGAAGCCGCAACGTGATCCGGGTGGCGATCCTCCCAGTAAGGGAGCGCAATGGTCCTGGGCCGGACGCCACGGATCACCGCGGCAATCTCCCTGACGTGCGAGGCGTCGTCGCCAACGCCGCCGTCAGGCAGGCCGAGGTTCCGGCGCCATTTCACACCCAGGATTGACGCGGCCTCCTCGGCCTCAGCAACTCGTTCTTCAGCCGTTCCGTTGGTCCCCAATTCGCCGCGCGTCAGATCGCAGAGGCCGACCGTCTGGCCGAGCGCAACGTGCAGCGCCACCGAACCGCCGAGACCGATCTCGATGTCGTCGGGATGAGGGCCGAAGACCAGGAGGTCGAGTGACATCTGCAGGTCACACTTGCTGGTTGCCCTTTACATGTGCTGACCGCGTCAGCCGCACGTTTGTCTGGTTGAGCGCATTCGACGTTACCGGCTCACTGGCTCGCCGAGCGCCGCGACACGGGACTTGAGCGAGACGAGGCGCGAGTGGAGGTCCTGCAGCAGCGCGCGCAGGCCGCCCAGGCGATTGTGCTCGCCGCGGACGAACCGCCTGTACGGTCCCACGCTCTCGTCGAGCCGTGACGCGCTCCGCTCGAGCTCGCGCTCGAACTGTTCCCTGAGGGCGCGCGCCAGCTTCTCGCGCATCCAGGTCACCTTGTCGCGCATCTCGGTTTTCACCCGCCGCCGCTTCGCCGGTATGACGAAGAACCCGATCGTCGCCATCACGCCCGCCATCACCAGCCCGGTCACGTCCGCCGCAGCGGTGGTCGCTGCCGCAGCTACAATCGCGCCCAGGCCCAGCGCGCCGGCGCCGACCGCTGCCGCCGTGGCCACGGCGTTTCGCGCCCCCTCCGCCAGCTCCTCCGCCTCGGCGCGCCGGTCGTAGCTCTCGACAACCCTCTGCGCCTGCTGCCCCACCGAATCGACCAGCCTCCGCCGCTCGAGCTGGAAACCAGCAAGCTCCGGGTCCGCAACGATCCGCTCGCGGTACTGCCGCCGCCGTTCCGCCAGGTGATCGGTCACACCGCGCCACGAGCGAAGGTCCGCCTCCACCAGAGCGTCGATAAGGTCTGACACCCTCTGCTCGACCTGCGCCGGGGCATCGGCTACGACTTCTCGCTCGAAGCCCTCCTGCACCTTTGCCTTGTTCAGCAGGTCGAACAAACGACCGATTCGCAGCATCTCGTCGAAGTACGAGTGCCCGCGCTGCTCCATCTCCAGCAGCACTTTCTCGATTCCCGCCAACCTCAACTCGAACTGCGAACGCAGATCCGATCTATACGCCGCAAGCTGTGTGTCCACGTCCTCGAGAAGCCGCAGGTCCTCGGAAATAAGCGCAAGCCGCTCGTTGACGACGCTCAGGTAGCGCTCGGCGAGGTGGATGCCGACGCCGACCGGGTTCATCAGCTTCAGACGCAGCCGCTCCCTCTCGTCGAGCCGCCGGTGGATGTAGTCCTCGAGCGCGTCGAATCGGCTCGCCACCCGCGCCGCCGGATCCCCGTCCCGCCCCTGCATCGCAAGCCGCGAACTCACGGCAAAGGTGTCCGGCGCGATGCCGAGGAGACGCCGGGCGTTGCCCTCGACGAACGCCAGGACCTCCTTCAAGTCCTCCTCGCTCCCGAGCAGGTCAATCTTGTTCAGGACGACGACGACCTTCTTCCCCCAGTCGCGCACCAGCTCGAGGAACGCGCGCTCGCTCTCCGTGAAAGGCCGGTCCGCGGACGTGAGGAACAACACCAGGTCGGAGCGCGGAACGAACTCCGCGGTGATGCGTTCGTGTTCCCGTATGACGGCGTTGGTGCCGGGCGTATCGACTATGTGAATCTCCCGGAGGAACTCGACGGGCGCCGTCACAATCAGGATGTCAGGTGAGCCCTCGGTAAAGGCCACCTCGTCTCCGAACTGCACGACGTTCACACGCGTCGTGGTCGGCGTGACACCTTCCTTGAGCACGTGGCGGCCGAGCAGCGCGTTTATGAACGCGCTCTTCCCGGCGTTGAACTCCCCGACTACGACGAGGAGGAAGAGCTCGTCGAGCTGGCGGATGGATCGGGCGAGAGCGTCCCGGTTTTCCGCCGAAGCTTCCAGGCGTTCGAGCGCGGCCTGGAGTTCTTCGAGCAGCGAGCGTTCGGCGTCCAGGAGCTGGCGGTCGGAACGCGAGAGGATCGACTGGCGCATGGTGACTAGGTTATAGGTTTCAGGACCCAGGTTCCAGCAGCCCCCTCGAACCGGCACCGTTGGAACGCGACTCTCTGGGCCCCGTCAACCCTCTCGCCGAATGCAGATTCCTGCCGCGCCGGCAGGCTGAAATGCCGCCGTGCCGTGTCAGTCCTGCTGCTTCTTGATGATTTCCGAAAGCTGCTTCACCCGCCGGCTTGTCGTCTCGAGGTCAACGCGTGGAACGACCACGCCATCGTCGCCCTTCGAAGGGTCGTTCAGCGTACGGTCGAGGATCTGAGAGATGGCTGCGAGGTGCGCCTCCATCTGCCCCAATTCGCTACGGTCCAGTGGCACCCAGCTGGTGCCGCTGGTCCCGGTCGTCTTCCGCCCGCCGGGGGCATCGGGAAAATCCCGGTTGAACCAGTCGTCGAGCCCGTTGTGCCGGTAGCGGTGCCGAAAGTGCTGCCAGCAGGGCTCCCAGCCCGACCCGAGGCGGTGCCTATCGAAGGCTGCCCCTCGATCTCGGGGCTCTTGGGTGCACCAGCAGCCTCGGCGAAGCGGTCGAGCGACTCCCGACGACTCGAGCTTCGACTTCATCTCGGGATCGAGCGCGGACGAGGCTGCCGTGCCCGAGATTCCACTCGTCGCCGTCGACCCCGCCGTGCCCGTTCCCGACCTGCCGGAGCCGTCTCGCCGAGAAGGTTGTTCACCGTCTTCTGAACCTCCTCGTGGGGCTCCTCTTCACTCCTTCGATTTACCGCCCCGGACCATCCTGGCGGAGTGATCAGAGGCGTTCGGAGCAAGGAAGGTGCCGCTGGCGGCGCCGCATGTCCGACTCGGTGCTCCCGGCGGCCATCGGTGCGGAGGGCGCCTCAGGCGGCTTCAGCTTGGCGCCCGTCGCCTGGCAGCATTCGGCGCACACCCTCGCCATGCGACCGCCCCGGCAACGCAAGAGTTCCGATTCGCCGCTGCGGCCCACCCTGGCCGCCTCGATTCACACCAGAACCACCCTGTGCCGCTTGAAGCGCGCGACGGCCAGGACGATCATCGCCGCCGCAGCCACGGCCCCGGTAACCGCGACCACTGCCACCAGCCGGTCCGGCGTGAACGACTCGAGCGACGCCTTCCACGAGGGGCCGAGCTTCGGCGCTATGAGTGGGACGAGGCCCGGAAGAGCGAACAACAGGAGAAACGGCGCGATCATGCGCTGGGCCGCTGCGCGCGCGGTGGGTGCTGTCATCGAGAAGATGACCCCGGCGGCAGAAACCAGCAGCGAGAATACCGTCGCAATCACCACGATCGATGCGAGGATCTCGAACCGGTAGAACAGAAAGTCGCCCCGGCCGAACGCCACGTTCACGGCCAGCGCGGCAACGGGCTGGCAGAGCATCACGACGCCGAACGCGTAGGCCGAAATCGCGAAGATCTTTCCGAGGACGATGGCGCGATCCGGAAGGCGGCTGGCGAGCAGGGTCTCGAGCGTGTGGCGCTCGCGCTCGCCGGCGACCGAATCCGCCGTGAAGCTGAGACAAAGGATCACGGGGAAACAGGCGGTGTAGACAGTCAGCCACGAGTCGAACCAGGAGCGGCCGGCGTTGAGCGGAAACATGACCCCCGCAACGCCCACCATGACGGCGATGTTCCGGAGGCCGCCCTTCAGGCGACCCTCCGGGAACAGCAGCTCACGAAGCTCCTTCCACATGACGGTGCTGATGTCGAGCATTGGCGCACCTTTCTGGCGATCGGCGACCAGCGATCAGCTATCAGCTATCGGCTATCAGGCGCCGGCAATAGCCGCCCAGGTCCGAGCGCACGATGCACGGGGCAGAATTCGGCGGAGACACTGTCAGCCCGCGGCGCACGGCTACTTGTCCTCAACCAGGTCGAGGAAGAGTTCCTCCAGCGACGCCTTCGGCTTGAAGACTTCTTCGACCAGCGCGCCAGCTCCAATCGCGAGGCTCACGAGGGGCGCGACATCCGTTCCGGGCCGGACAGACACGTCGAGGCGGCCGTCGACCAGCTCGACACCGAGGACCTCCGGCCTTGCGGCCAGAAGCGGCCCTACGGCCTCGGGAAAGCTGCGGCCCACGAAGGAAAGCGTGTTCGATCGGGCGGCACGGCGGCGCAGTTCGTCGGGATGGCCGATTGCGAGCAGAACGCCGTTGCGGACGACGGCCACGCGTTCGCAGAGCTTTTCGGCTTCAGTGAGGTTGTGGGTCGTCAGGAAAACTGTCGTACCCTCCCGGCGGACCAGGCGGGAGAGATCTTCACGGAGCGACGCGGCAGCAACCGGGTCGAGGCCCGCTGTCGGTTCGTCGAGGAACACGAGCGGAGGCCGATGGAAGATCACCCGGGCCACAGCGAGCTTCTGCTTCATCCCCCTGCTCCACTTGCCGACCGGGTCCATTCGCCTGTCCCACAGGCCAATCTGCGAGAGCAGCTCGCGCGCGCGTGCCTTGCGGTCGTTTCGTGTCATGCGCGCGATCCGGCCGAAGTATTCGAGGTTGTCTTCCGCGGTCATCCGCTCGTACAGCCCCGTGTACTCGAGGAGGGCGCCGGTCATGCTGCGGATGGAGTCTGCCTCGCCGACGACGTCGTGTCCCAGCACGGAAGCGCTGCCGCTCGTCGGCTGGATGAGGCCAAGGAGCAGTCTGATGGTGGTGGTTTTGCCGGATCCATTCGGGCCGAGAAAGCCGAAGACCACCCCCGAAGGGACGTCCATCGTCAGGTTGTCGAGGGCCCGCAGGGTCCCGAAATCGCGCGTGAGGTTCTCTGTGTGGATGGCCATCTCAAAGCGCTCAGCTATCAGGGTCAGCCGCGCATGCTCGCGACGACCTGCTTGAGGTACTCCCGGTAGCGCCGGAACGCTGTCCTGCCGGCGCTCGTGAGGCGGCATTCCGTGAGCGGAAGCTTGCCGCGGAACGACTTCTCGATCGAGACATAGCCGGCCTCCTCGAGCTTCGACAGGTGCGACGACAGGTTCCCCTTCGACAGCCCGGTTTCGCGAAGGAGGTAGAGGAAGTCCGCGCTCTCGACAGTGAACAGGATGGTCATGATCACGCGCCTCGCGGGCTCGTGAATGAGCCGGTCGATCCCCGCTGCGGGCTGGTCGCGCCTCGCCACCTCACGCCTCCCCGCCGACAGCCTTCCGCAGGTAGCGCACGAAGGCGACCGCGCCGAAGAAGGTGACCGAGACGCCGGTGGCGCCGAACAGGATCGCTGCTGCCCACAGATCCGGAACCCGCCACCAGGACAGAGCCAGCCCTAGGGCGGCAGCCGCCGCACCCTGCAGCGGGAAGCGAATCAGGTCAGCCCTGTTGCCGATGTACCAGAAAGCAGCGGCGAAGAGGAGCCCCTGCCCCGCGGGAATCCACGGCGCTCCTTCCGGCAGCCGCGCGAGGACAAGGGTGATGGCGGAGCTCACCGTGGCAGCGATGACGGCCGTGGCCAGGCGGCGGCGATTGGATGGCTTCGGGAACGAGAGGTACCCGGTGCGCGGGTGCACGTAGCGGTCCTTCGCCGCACGGACGATACGCGCGATCGAGAGCGCGAGGACCACGACCAAGACAGGCAGCAGCAGTGGGAAGAACGGACCTGCTCGGCCAACCGACAGCGAGTTCTCCGCGACGAAGTACATGGCCAGGACGACGAAGACGGTGCCGATCCCGATCTCGCTGATGCCGTCCTCGAACCAGTACCGCCTCGTTCGGCGCTCGATGCGCTGGATCTCGTCGTAGTCTGTCATTGGTATTTCCGGGTCACCGACCGCAGGCCAGGCCGTGCGTGTTCGTTCATGTCCCAGCCTGGCCAACTGGTCTGCATTACAAACTAGTCTGCCATAAGACTACACCCTCAGCGGTGCCGTGTCAACTCGTTCGCCGTGCGGGCGCTCGCGCAGGCGTTGCGGGCCGCCTTGCAGCAGCCGGGGCCGCGGAATCCTGACGCCGCAAGAGCCGTGCGGCACGGTCGGGGCGCGTGACGTCGCCGCCCGAGCAGCTCGGATGCTGTGGCGCGACGCACGGGTCCACGACATAGGAAAAGCCGTGGATCGTATACTTGCCGACATGACAGCTTCGACGACACGACATGAAGCGCGCGACGGCGCCTCCCGCGCGGATTTGCCCGCCCGCCGCACCGTTCTCGTCACTGGTGCCTCAGCCGGCATCGGTGCTGCGTTCGCGCGCGTGTTCGCCGCAAACGAATTCGACCTCGTGTTGACGGCCAGGCGCAGGGACCGGCTCGAGGCGCTGGCCGAAGCGCTGCGGGAGGCCCACGGGGCTGCAGTCCGGGTCCTGCCCGCGGACCTGGCCGACCCGGATGCGCCCCGGCTCCTCCACGACGATTTGACCGGCGCCGGGATCGTAGTCGATGCACTCGTCAACAACGCCGGGTACGGCATGTCGGGGACGTTCTTGAAGTCGCCGTGGCCCGAACACCAGAAGTTCCTGCAGGTGATGCTCCTCTCGGTCGTCGAGCTGACGCGGCTGTTCATGCCCGGGATGGTCGAGCGCGGCTACGGCAGGATCCTGAACGTATCGTCTCTGGCAGGACTCCTCCCCGGAACGGCGGGACACACGCTCTACGCGGCCGTCAAGGCTTTCCTCGTGAAGTTCTCGCAGTCGCTCGCCTTCGAGGGCGCGCCGCACGGGGTTCACGCCACTGCGCTCTGCCCGGGGTTCACCTACTCGGAGTTCCATGACGTCAACGGGACGCGCGCGCTCGTGTCGCGATTGCCCCGCTGGATGTGGCTCGACGCAGACACCGTGGCGCGCGACGGTTACGAAGCAGTGATGAACGGGCGGGTCGTGGCCATCACCGGGAGGATCAACCGCCTACTCTACGCGGCGTCTCGCCACGCCCCGGAGGTTCTGCTTCTTCGCGCGATGAAGCGGCAAGCAAAGCGGTACCGCATCACGGAATGACGTCGGATGCGGCTGTCGGATTCGAGCTGTCAGTGTCACGCCCACCGACATGCGACCCCGGACATACGGACACGAAGCGCCTGCCGCGTTCAGCGCACGACCTTCGAGCTGGACTACCGTCTCTTCGCCTGCACCCGCTCCAGAAAGCGGTCGCGCGAGACAATGGCCCGCTCGTGGACAGCCTCGCCGATCCTCTCGGTCGAATCGAAGGCTTCGATGGTAAACGTGATCTTCCGCCCGTCCACGGCAGTCACGACGGCCTCGGCGCGGACCGTTTCGCCAGGCGGAGTGGCAGCGAGGTGCGAGACCTCGAGGCGTACCCCGACGGAAGTCTGGTGTGCAGGCAGCGCCTCGGACAGGGCGGCGACCGAAGCCCTCTCCATGAGCGCAACCATCGCCGGTGTGGCGTAGACCGGCACCGACCCACTGCCATAGGCAACCGCAGTCTGGTCCGGGGTCACAGTGCACGACGCCGTCCCGCGAAGCCCCGGCTCGAGCGTCTTCATGAAGGGATCTTACCGCTTCGGTGCAACAGTTGCCGTGATGCCTGACGCGAGAGCGACGCGCCGGTCTCACCACCAAGAGGGGCACGAAGGGCCGCGCTTCAGCGTTTCACCAGCGCGGGAGCTGCCGGGCGGCAATGCGCACCGTCTGGAGGTGCAGCATGACTGTGGCGCCTCCGGGCTGATACCCGCCTGCGAGGTTGACTACCAGCGGAATACCGCGGCGAATGACGGAGCCGATCACCATCAGGTCTCGCTCGGCGAGAAAGCGCGCGTCCACGCCTCGAATGCCGCCGACGAAGTCGTCCTCGTGGCAATCGACGCCGGCCTGGTACTCCACCAGATCCGGTGCGAACCGGTCGAGGAAGCCGTCGAGCAGGGCCAGCGCTCCAAGGTAGTCCTCCGCATCCCGCGCAACCCGAAGCACGGTGCGTTCGGTCTCCCGGGCGCCCGCCCAGTCCGAACCGGCGACATCGAACAGGCCGAAACGCTCGTCGTCCTTCACCAGCCGCCAGGTGCCGTCGCCCTGATGAGCGTCGAGGTCTACGATGACGATTCTCCGGACCCCACGCGACTCGAGGACGTGCATCCCGGCGCCGACGAGGAAGTTGAATGTGCAGAAGCCGGATCCGCGGCTTCGATGAGCGTGGTGGGCGCCGGAGACCGGGTGCAGCACGATCCTCGCGTCGAGTGCAGTCCTGCACGCAACCGCGTGGCCTGCCCAGATCCTCGCAACCGACCGCGCGAATTCCGGCGACCACGTGAAACCCTGGCTCTCGGCGAGCGCGCGCGGGTGGCCGGTCCTGACCGCACGGACATAGTCTGCGGCGTGGACGCTGGCGATGCTCTCCCAGGCTCTCGTTTCGTTGAAGGGCCACGGGCGGAGGTCTATCAGTCCCTCCGCCATGGCTGCGTGGACGACCTCAGCCTGCTTCGTCGTGCTGATCGTAGGAGCCGCAGCGCTCGTGTAGCGTTCGTCCCAGATGGTCGGAACGCGGTTCGTCGTCTCGAAGGCAAACCTCCTCGCTGGCATCGCCCCAACTGTAAGGGAGCGGTGTGACAGGGAAGGTCAGGGCGACGTCGAGGCCCCGCCGGCACCGATCCTGCCATCATCGAGGAAACACGAGAGGCGTGCCCGAGGAAAGAGCGGCAACCGCTTCACTGCCTCCGTTGGCGTGCGCCGCCGCTCGCGGAACCGGACGGAGCCCGCCTTGTGGCGCCGCTTGGCGCCCGCACGGCGCCGCCCGACTGCGGGCGCGAACCTACGGACGACAAACCGCCGGAAGGGGCGCTCCTAGGCACGGACCGCGGCGCCGACTGCGCCCTGTTCCCGGGCACGAAGCGCTGCGGTGACGGAGCCCGATACTGCGGCGTCGACCGAGGAGCCGACGGCACGCTGTAGGTGGGTGTGGAGTGCTGTGTTGAGGGAGCCCGGTACTGCGGCGCTGCCCGCGGAGTCGGTTCGCTGAAGCTTGGAGTCGAGCGCGTGGCGAAGGGGGCACGGTACTGCGGCGCGGCCCGTGGCGCTGACGATGCGCCGTAGCCGGGTGCGGTACGCTGCACGGACGGAGTCCGATACTGCGAGGCAGACGGTGGCCTGTCGGCGCTCGGGCCGACGTCGCGCTGGACGGCGCCCCCGAACGGCCGTGTGGTCGGCGGCGTCGCTTGAATTCTGTTCGATGAACTCGTCGAGCCCGGCGGTCTGGCTGCGCCCGCCTCTCCGCCGGACCTTCCGGGCGGCCGCTGGACTGCGCCGCGGGAAGGATGCGCCGCCGGCGGCGGCGCATCCGTGCTGCCTCGTGACCTCGAGGTGCCATCGGGCGGCCTGGTAGCGCCCGATGACTGGCCACCGGAATCTGGCACCCTGCGACCAACCGCCCGGCCCGGCGCTCCGCCGGACGGATCCGACGACTGCTGTTCGCTGCCGCGAGCCCTCGTAGCTGCACCGGGCGGACGGGTGGAACCGGCCGGCGCTTCCGTGCCGCTAGGCGAGCGCCTCTCGACCGCGCGTCCCGAAGGTACTCCGGAAGGCTGCGTCGCCTCCTCCGCGCCGCCCGATCTCGTCGCCGCACTCGGCGGACGGGTGGAACCGGCCGGCGCTTCCGTGCCGCCAGGCGAGCGCCTCTCGACCGCACGTCCCGAAGGTACTCCGGAAGGCTGCGTCGCCTCCTCCGCGCCGCCCGATCTCGAAGTGGCGCCCGGCGGTCGAATCGAGCCAGCCGGCGCGCCGCCCACGCTGGCGGGCGTTCTTCTCTCGGCCGAGCGTCCGGGTGGCACCGCTGAAGGTTGAATCGCATCCTCCGCGCCACGCGACCTTGTCGTGGCGCCCGGCGGCTTCGTGGAGCCAGCCGGTACTTCCGCACCTGTTGGCGACCGCCGCTCCGCAGCACGCCCCTGCATCGACGCTGGCGCTGGCCTCTCCTCGCTGCTGCGCGAGACAGCGCGCGAGCCCTGCGCCGCCCCTAGGCCCGCCGCATCGGCCGGCCGGCCGGCCGCCGCAGGTGACCGCCGGTCGGCGGTCCCAGACATAGGCCCGGCATCTCCCGCAGCCGCACCAGGCGCAACGCGCCCGCCAGCGCCCGGAGCTCCCCGCTGCACCGCCGAAGTTCCACCCGGTCGAGAAGCTTCCGCGCCTGCAACCGCTCTCTCCCTGGCCCGTCCCGCCTGCCGCACCGGCAGCCCATCTGCCGCCGGCAGGACAGCAGCGCCCACGCCCGGCTGGCGCGCCACGGCCAGGCGGCGTCCATCAACCGGCTGGCCGCCGTTTGCCTCGATCGCCTTGACCCGCTCCCGCAGCGGCGCAACCGGAGCCGCAGGAGCGGTGCGTGCAACCGCCATTCTGGCGAACGCCGCTTGTGCGCGTCGCGGCACGGCGACGCCTCGCCCAGCGATCACGCTCGTCTCGGCCGGCGCAAAACCGGAGGTGGTTCCGAGCACCTCCGCCCTTAGTACCGCCTGCCCGCCAACCGGGACGGCAACCCTGCGGAGCGACCGCGCGGTCAGGAAGTCGTCGCGCCCCACGGCCGTCACCCCGCCCTGAACGAACCTGTTCACATGCCTGACATTACGGATGTTGTAGTTCGTGATGTTTATGCTCGTCACGTTCACGTGCGCGACGTTCAACCCCCTGATGAACCGGTGGCTGGCCCGAAAGCCCGGATAGTAGAACTCGCGGGGGCCGAGCGGGAACCAGCCGACGCCGTGCCCCCTGAACCCGAACCCGAACGACAGTCCCCAGTTGCGCCCGCCAATGAACACAGCCAGGTGAGGAGCGTAATACGGCCGCGCGACGTAGACGCCCGGAACCCAGCACCAGTAACTCCTGACGTACGCCCACCTCCCATAGTGAAACGGCGCGAACCCCCACGGCGCGTCGTCAATCCACGTCCAGCCCCAGGGCTCTATCCACGCCCAGTGCCCGTGCCGGTAAGGTGCCCACCCGGCCGGCACGTAGCGCGGCCGCCAGACATAGCCGTAATCCGGCTCCGAGTACCATGTGCCGTACTCGTCGAGGTCTTCATAGCCGACCATCTCGTTCGAAACGTACTGAAGCGACAGACTGCGCGCCTCGCGCTCGTCACGCGTCCGGGCCCACCGCTCCCAGCTGTCGGGAGCGACGGCCTCGTACACGTCCCAACGGGTCCCAGTGCCGTATCCCCGCACCTCCGCGGTCTGCCCTTGGTACACACGGAACTCATCCTGGTCGCCGAACACTTCGGCCTGGCCCTGCCGCACGGTCACCTTCGCGCCGTCACCTTCCGGGCCGACATCGACCCGGTAGATGCCCGGCGTCACGAGTGTGATGGCAGCCTGAGGGGTGTCGATCTCGTAGATCTCGCCGTAATCGAGCCGCCGCACGACGATGTCGAGCGAACCCTCCGAAAGCCGCATCTGAACCGTGCGGTCATCGAGAGTGAGGAAGGAGAAAGCGGTGAACGGAGCGAGCCGGACAACCGTGGAGCCGACATGCATCTCCGCAAGTGATTCCTCGTCGGTCCACAGGCGGTCGCCTGCCGTCAGCGGGTAGTTCACGGTTGCCGGCCCCCATTCGTCGAGGGCCGCGGGCCGGAACGATACGGAGCCACGAAGGTAGTTCAGGCGTGCGACCCTGGCTGGCGGGTCGTCGGCGTCGTAAGTCTGCGCCGCCGACGGTGCCGCAATCGCGACGAGACCGACGGCGACGAGGATGGCGAGCCCTACCGGCAGCCTTTTCATCGGAGCCCCCTCGGGAATAGGCCTGGCACCCATTGCGACAGCAAGACCGGTTCCAGCACCGCTCAGGTAGCAGCCTTGAGGATTTGTGAAAATTCGACGGAACCGTGGATGGCCCGCGGAGGCTGGCACGCCTGAGCTGTCTGTCTTCGGAGACGGTGTCCTCTGAGGATTCACGTTGGCAGCAACGGCAGCGACTGAGTGGCAGCGCGGGCAGGAATCGCGCCGAGCACACCACGCCTTGCGTCTGTATATCGCTTGGTATACAGTTTCGCGCGGAGGCACCTGATGCGCCGATTCTCGCTCTTCTCCTGTTGCTTCTGCTTGGGCGCCATCTTGTCATGGCTTGCCCCTGCTCCGGGTGCCGCCCAACCACCGGGAAAAGAGCCAAGACGCCTTTTCGGCCCGGCCGGATACTGGGAGGGCGCTATCGAGGTGACGGGCGCTTCCCTGAAGATCATCGTCTCGCTCGCCGAGGTGGGCGAAACCTGGAAAGGCACGATCGACATTCCCCAGCAGGGGGCCAGCGGCCTCCCACTCATGAACCTCAGGGTCGAGCATCCCGCGGTGCACTTCGAGCTGGCGGCGGGTCCGGGACGCCTTGCCTCCTTCGACGGCGTGCTTGCGGAAGACACTGTTTCAGGCACGTTTGAGCAGGCCGGCGTCAAAGGAACCTTCCGAATGAAACGCGCGACGCCGCCGGTTCCCGCGGCCCCCGCGCCGCCGCCGTACCGTGAAGAGGAAGTCACGGTAGCTCATGGAAACGTGAGCCTGGCCTGCACGCTCACCTTTCCGGAAAGCAGGGGACCGCATCCAGCAGTGGCCCTCATCACTGGCAGCGGCGCGCAGAACCGCGATGAGGAGCTATTCGGGTTCAAGCCTTTCAGGATCATCGCCGACCACCTCACGCGGCAGGGTGTGGCGGTCCTCCGCTGCGACGACCGCGGTATCGGCGGATCGAGGGGCAACGTCGCCGAGGCGACCTCCTCGGACTTCGCGGACGATGCTGTGGCGCAGGCTGAGTACCTGGCTGCGAGACCCGAGATAGACAAGAGGAGGGTCGGGCTGCTCGGCCACAGCGAAGGCGGCATCATCGCACCGATCGCGGCCGGCCGGTCCAAAGAGGTCGGCTTCGTGATCCTGCTGTCCGGCCCAGCTGTCACTGGGGAGCGGATCCTGCTCGCCCAGGCCGAGCTCCTCTCACGCGCCGCCGGCGCCACCGAGGAGATGATCGCCAGGAACCGCGTGCTCCAGCTGAAGACCTTCGAGACGGTGCGAAGCGGCAAGGGCTGGGACGATCTGGCCGCCACCATTCGGGCGGAGGCGGCCGAGTCGATCGCGAAGCTTCCGGAAGCACAGCGCAAGGCCATCGAGGACCCGGCCTCGATCGCGGCGACGCAGGTCGAGTCGCAGTTGATGGTGGCGCGCAGCCCGTGGTTCAGGTTCTTCCTCGACTACGACCCTGCGCCGGCGCTCGCCAACCTGAAGGTGCCAGCCCTGGCCATCTTCGGCGAGCTCGACCTCCAGGTGCCGGCCGAGATGAACCGGGCCGTGATGTCGAAGGCGCTTGCGGGCAACCCGCACCATCGCGTCGAGGTGCTGCCGCGGGCGAACCATCTCTACCAAGAGGCGAAGACGGGCGGCATCGCCGAATATCCGGTACTCGAGAAGAAGTTCGTCTCCGGCCTCCTGCCGCTCATCAGCGAATGGATACTCTCGCTTGGTACGTAGGCGGGCCAGCCCTCTCCGAAGCGGAGTACGGGCGCGCACCGGGGCCACGCTCCGCAACTCGGTCGGTCCCCGCGCCCCCCGCCGGCGCCGCGGGTTGCCGGGGCCTGTCTGGAGCGGCATCGCGCCTGGCTTCCCTTCCCCCCGACCTGCAACATACGATTGACGATGTTCGCCCGTTCGCCACTCGATCATCGAGCTTCGGCGTTGGACAATCACATTCGATCATATGGCCGCTCAATACATCTACACCATGAAAGGGCTCGGGAAGGTTTACCCTCCCGACCACAAGGTCCTCGAGGACATCTGGCTCTCGTTCCTGCCGGGAGCGAAGATCGGTGTTCTGGGACTGAACGGCGCCGGCAAGAGCACCCTCTTGCGAATCATGGCCGGCGAGGAGGGGGATTTCCTCGGCGAGGCCTTCCCGGCCGATGGCATCACGACAGGTATCCTCCATCAAGAGCCGGCGCTCGACCCTTCCAAGACAGTCCGCGACGTCGTCGAAGAAGGTGTGGCCGAGGTGCGGGCGCTTCTCCAGCGCTTCGATGAGATCAACGCACGCTTTGCCGAGGACCTGTCGCCAGAGGAGATGAACAAGGTGCTCGCAGACCAGGCGCGCGTGCAGGATCTGATTGACGCGGCAAACGCATGGGACCTCGACTCGCGTATCGAGCTCGCGATGGATGCGCTCCGGCTGCCGCCGGCGGACGCTTCAGTGGGAACGCTGTCTGGCGGCGAGCGGCGCCGCGTTGCGCTGTGCCGCCTTCTGCTCCGGTCTCCGGACCTCCTGCTCCTCGACGAGCCGACCAACCATCTCGACGCGGAATCGGTTGCATGGCTGGAGCACTTCCTGCAGGAGTACCCGGGCACGGTCGTCGCTGTCACCCACGACCGGTACTTCCTCGACAACGTGGCCGGCTGGATCCTGGAGCTCGATCGCGGCCGTGGAATCCCCTGGAAGGGCAACTACTCGTCTTGGCTCGAACAGAAGCGCCAGCGGCTCGCGCTCGAGGAGAAGCAGGAAACAAAGCGGCAGCGAACCCTGGAGCGCGAACTCGAGTGGGTGCGCATGTCGCCGCGCGCGCGCCAGGCGAAGGGCAAAGCCAGGCTGAACGCGTACGAGGCGCTGCTCCGCGAGGACCAGACGAAGAAGATCGAGAACGTCGAGATCTACATTCCACCCGGACCTCGCCTCGGCGACATCGTGGTCGAGGCTGAGCACCTGAGAAAGGGCTACGGGGACCTGCTGCTCATCGACGACCTGAGCTTCTCGCTGCCGAAGGGTGGAATCGTCGGCATAATCGGCCCGAACGGCGCGGGCAAGACCACTCTATTCAGGATGATCACCGGGACCGAGAAGCCGGATGCGGGAACTCTCAGGATCGGCGAAACGGTGCAGCTCGGCTACGTGGATCAGAGCCGCGATGCGCTCGACCCGACGAGGACGGTCTGGGAGGAGATCTCGGGCGGCGACGATGAGCTGATGATCGGGAAGCGGCCTGTCGCCTCGCGGGCCTACGTTTCGTGGTTCAACTTCAAGGGCAGGGACCAGCAGCGGAAAGTAGGGTCGCTCTCGGGCGGGGAACGCAACCGTGTGCACCTGGCGAAGCTGCTGCGGCGCGGCTCGAACCTGCTGCTGCTCGACGAGCCGACCAATGACCTCGACGTCGACACGCTTCGCGCTCTGGAGGACGCGCTTCTCGAATTCGCGGGCTGCGTGGCCGTCATCAGCCACGACCGATGGTTCCTCGACCGCATCGCGACGCACATCCTCGCCTTCGAGGGCGACAGCCACGTCGAGTGGTTCCAGGGCAACTACCAGGATTACGAGGCGGACCGTCGCCGGCGGCTCGGGGCGGCAGCCGACCGCCCGCACAGGCTCAAGTACAGGAGATTGACTCGCTAGAGCCAAGGGGACCGAGGACTGACGACCGAGCGGCATGCTGGCGGCAGGGGGAGTGCGGGACCTGACTCCCTCTGCTATGATCCCGCGAATCATGGCTCATGACAGGATTGCCGTCGTCGATTTCGGGGGTCAGTATGCTCACCTGATTGCGACCAAGATCCGCCGACTTCACGTGCTCGCCGAGATACGGCAGCCCGAGGATCCAACCGAGGTCTTTGCCGACTACAAGGGCATCGTCCTGTCGGGAAGCCCGAGCCTGTCGTCGTTTGGCGAGGACTCGGCCTACAACAAGGGAATCTACGGGCTCCCGGTGCCGATCCTCGGCCTATGCTTCGGCCACCAGGAGATTGCCAAGCACTACGGCGGCACCGTCATCCACGGGGGCCGTGAGTGGGGCCATGCGGACCTTCATGTCGTTCACCCCCACCCGCTTTTCCGCGGCCTCGGCCCTGTCGAACAGGTGTGGATGAGCCACTTCGACTCGGTCACGGCAGTGGGACCCGGGTTCGAGGAGCTCGGCTACACGAAGCTCGGCCAGTCCGGACCCGGACATCGCTTCGCGGCAATCGGCTCGGACGTCCACAAGCGTTACGGCTTCCAGTTCCACGCCGAGGTGGACGACACGACGCATGGTCAGGAGATGCTGTCGAATTTCGTCTTCGGCATCTGCGGCTGCACCCCGTCGTGGACGATGGAGAGGTACGTCGAGGAACAGATAGAGAAGGTGCGACAGCAGGTCGGGGACAACTCCGTTTTCCTGCTGGCCTCCGGCGGCGTGGACTCCACGGTTGCTGCGGTGTTGATCAGCCGCGCCATCGGCCCGGAGCGCCTGCATCTGCTGCACGTCGACAACGGCCTGATGCGAAAGGACGAGAGCCGCAAGGTCCTCGATGCGCTCGGCAGGCTCGACCTCTACCGGCACCTGCACTTCGTGGACGCCAGCCAGCGTTTCCTCGCCGCGCTCGAAGGGCTCGTCGAACCGGAGGAGAAGCGGCGCGCCATCGGGGATACGTTCATCGAGGTCTTCGAGAGCGAGGCGAGGCGGCTCGGCATCGAGCGGCACCTGCTCGCGCAGGGCACGATCTACCCCGATACGATCGAGACCGGCGGGACCAGGCGCGCCGACACTATAAAGACGCACCACAACCGCGTCCCTGTCATCGAAGAGATGCTCGCCCAGGGCCGCGTAGTCGAGCCGCTTGCGGACCTCTACAAGGTGGAGGTGCGGGAGCTCGGTGAGCGCCTCGGCATACCGCGCGAGATGGTATGGAGGCAGCCCTTCCCGGGACCGGGACTCGGAGTGCGCCTCCTCTGCTCGAGCGGCGTCGAGGACCGTGAGGAATTCGAGAGGATAGAGCCGGAGGTTCAGGCCGTCGCGGCCGGGTTCGGCCTGAGTGCCCTGCCGATCCCGATACGATCGGTCGGCGTCAAGGCGGACTTGCGGGTGTACGAGCACCCGGTTCTCGTACATGGAAGCGCCGGGTGGCGGGCTCTCCTCGAGTGCGCGGGCCGTATCTTCAGGGATGTTGCAGGCATCAACCGGTGCGTCTGGAACCTCGGGCCGTCGGCGCCGGTTGCCACGCGCCCGCTGGCAGCCACCGTGACGCCCGAGAGGCTCGGCGTGCTGCGCGAGGCGGACGCCATCGTCATGGACGGCCTGCGCCGGCACGGCCTCTACGAGCGCGTCTGGCAGTGCCCGACGGTGCTCGTACCCCTCGAGGTCAACGGTTTCGGACGCGAGTTCGTCATCGTACGACCGATACACTCCGAGCGGGCGATGACGGCAACACCTGCGGAGTTGCCAGCGGCGCTCATCGACGAGCTGCGCGAGGCCGTATTGCGGCTGCCCGGCGTGAGCGGCCTTGGACTCGACATCACCTCCAAGCCGCCCGGTACGATCGAGTGGGAGTGACAGGCTCGGCGACGTTCGGGCGAGAGTCGTCGTAGGAGACCAACGCGGCCGGGAACCTCAAGCAGTAAAGGCCGTGAAGATGCCGTGTCGTCTGTCAAGTGCGATTGACGGGTCGGAACGCTGGTTCGGCTTCAAGACATCGAAACGCGAAATGAACGAGGCTACTGGTTCGGTTCGCGGCTGCGGTGACGTGCTCCCGGATTGGCAACCGGTTCGGGCTTCCCGTGTGAAATGCTCCCGTGCTCAAGGAGGCAGCGTGTCCAGACGAATCCTGATCCTGTCCTGTATCGTAGTGCTCGCGGGAGCCATTGTCGCGAGCGCACAGATGACGCCGTGGCTGCAGTGGACCTTCCTGCCGCCCACGATCATGGCCGAGATCGTCGGGGAGGCGTCAGGCGAGAATGCCTGGAAGATGATCATGGAGACCGGCGGTTACGACAAGGACCGCGCCGCCACCGAGTTCGACGACATCTTCTACGAGACGCGCTTCTACCTGAACAAGCTGAAGGAATACCAGTTTTCCGGTGCCGAGCTGGTCAAGTACCCTGGCGGCTCGTCCTGGGACGCGTCCGAGGGCGAACTCTGGGAAGTGTCGCCGATTCGGCAGAAGCTCGCATCGTATCGCGATCTGGCGGTGATGCTCGCGACCGGCAGCGTCACCGGCGAGGCGACGGGCGAGCTGGTGTGGGTTGGGCTTGGCCGCGCGGAAGACCTCAAGGACAAGGACCTGACCGGCAAGATTGTGGTGACGGATGGCTCGGTCGGCAGCGTCCACTCGATCGCATGTGGGCAGATGGGGGCCGCCGGCGTGGTCGGCATCGCCTCGTCGCGCGAGTTGTTCGACCCGCTGCAGCTCCCGTGGGCCACGGTCGGCGGCCGCGGAGGAGCCGGCCGTGGAGGGCAGGCCCCGGGTGCGGGAGCGCCGGCAACGCCTCCGCCAACGAGGTTCGGCTTCCAGATCCCGCCGCGCGAGGGCGATTACCTGAAGCGGCGGCTCCTCGCCGGAGAGAAGATCACCGTTCACGCGAAGGTCGTCGCGGAGATGCGAAACGCCACTCTTCAGGATCTCGTGTGGCACATCCCCGGCACGGATCCGAACGCGGGCGAGATCATCTTCTCGGCGCACCTTTTCGAAGGCTTCGTAAAGCAGGGCGGAAACGACGACATCTCCGGCTGCGCCTCGCTCGTGGAGATCGCGCGCACCCTGAAGGCGCTCATCGATCAAGGCCGCATCCCGAAGCCGAAGCGCACGATTCGTTTCATCATCGGCCCCGAGTTCTCCGGCACCGGCCCGTGGGTGACGGCGAACAAGGCGCTCATGGAGAAGACGCTCTGCAACATCAACCTCGACATGGTCGGGTTGCTCCTCAGCCGCAGCCAGTCGTTCATGTGCATGATCCGGACGACCTATGGCAACCCGCACTACATCAACGACGTGATGGAGAACTACTATCGTTTCGTCGGCGAGGGCAACCGCGAGCGCATCCAGCTGCGCAGCAGCTTCTACCCGGTCCCACAGCGCATAGTAGCGCCGAGCGGCGCCGACGAGCCGTTCTACTACAGCATCGAGACGCACTACGGAGCCTCGGACCACGAGGTGTTCAACGACTGGGGCGTGCAGGTTCCCGGCGTCATGATGATCACGTGGCCGGACCGCTGGTACCACACGTCCGGAGATCACGTTGACAAGACCGACCCGACACAGCTGAAGAGGATCGCGATCATCGGCGCGGCAGCGGCCTACACGATCGCCAACGCGGACGATGCGATGGCGGCAAAGATCGCGTCGGAGACGGCGAGCAACGGGACGCAGAGACTCGGGCACCAGATGGTGCGCGGCCTCGAGGCACTGAACCAGGCGACGGCCGCTGGCCTGGCGGACGCGTACAAGGCTGCGCGGAGTTACCTCGAGGCTGCCATCATCAACGAGAAGAACACGCTCGAGTCGGTGAACGAGCTCGCCGTGGACAAGAAGGCCGTCGCCGATCACGTGGCCGCCATGCAGAAGGTGGTCGACCAGGTGGGCCAGTCGCAGCTCGCTGCACTCGAGGCGCACATGAAGGCAACAGCACGCCGTCTGAACGTGCCCCCGGTAACGCTGCAGTTGACCGAGCTGGAGCAGGCGGCAGCGAAGATGGTGCCCAAGCCGACACCGCTCGTGACCGCAAACGGCTATCAGGGGTACCGCGCGGCGATCAACAACGTTCCCGCAGAAGTCAGCGCCAGACTGCCCTTCAACCAGGCGGGCGACACGGCCGAGCTGTCGCGGCTGTGCAACGGCAGGAACTCGGTCCTCGACATCAAGAAAGCGCTCGACGCGCAATCGAGCCGTGGCGCCTCCGACCTGCAGCACGTGATGAACTACGTCGAGATCCTCAAGGCGGCCGGTCTCGTCGAGGTTCCGCCGCCCGCGCCGACGAAGGCCAAGACGAGGTAGCCTGGCTAGTGTCGCCGAATGCGCCGCGCCATCCCGATCCTGCGAACCGAGATCGCGCCGATGCTCCGGCTCGCAGGACCGGTCGTCCTTGCCGAGATCGGCTGGGTCATGATGGGAATCGTGGACACCATCATGGTCGGCCGGCTAGGACCGGTCGAAATCGGAGCCGTCGGGCTGGGAAGCATCCTGTTCATCGCGGTTGCGATCTTCGGAATGGGGCTGCTTCTCGGCCTCGACACGCTCGTGGCCCAATCGTTCGGCGCCGGCCGGCTCGACGAGTGCCACCGCTGGCTTCTCCACGGCGTGGCCCTCAGTCTCTTCCTCGCGGCGCCGCTGACGGCGGCAGCATGGCTCGGGACAGATGCGCTGAGCCTCTTGGACTTCGATCCGGCAGTGCTCGCGCTTACCCGATCCTATCTCCATATCGTCATCTGGAGCCTGCTGCCGCTCCTTCTCTACGCATCGTTCCGGCGGTACCTCCAGGCGCTCGGCTTCGTCCAGCCGGTCATGTTCGCCCTCATCTCGGCGAACGTCATCAACGCGCTCGTCAACTGGGTCCTGATATTCGGCCGAGCTGGCTTCGCGGCACTGGGTACGGATGGCGCCGCGTGGGCCACCGTCGTTTCGCGCATCTATTTGGCAGTGTTTCTCTTCGGGTCTGTCGTCCTCTACGACGCGCGCCAACGAGGGCAGCTTGCCCAGGTTTCGAGGCGGATCGAAGGCGCGCGCCTGCTTCGGCTCGTTCGGCTGGGCCTGCCGGCGGCTACGCAGGTAACCCTGGAGATGGGCGTCTTCGCGGCCGCCGGAGCACTGGCGGCGCGGCTCGACCCGGTGTCGCTGGCCTCGCACCAGCTCGTACTTCACATGGCGAGCTTCACCTTCATGGTGCCGCTCGGACTGGCGTCGGCGGGTGCGGTGCGCGTAGGCCACGCAATCGGGAGGCGTGATGCGGTCGGTGCTTCGTGTGCCGGCTGGACGGCGCTCTTCCTCGGCGTCACGTTCATGTCGGCGGCCTCCTTGGCGTTCGTGGGGCTGCCCGGCCCGCTGCTCCGGCTGTTCACCGACAGCAGCGCCGTCGTTCGGACCGGCACGTCGATTCTCCTCATCGCCGCACTCTTCCAGCCGTTCGACGGCGCGCAGGGGGTGGCAACCGGCGTCCTCCGCGGAGCGGGCAACACGCGCACCCCGATGGCGGCGAACCTGGCGGCGCACTGGTTGGTGGGCTTGCCCACGGGGTACGTCTTGTGCTTCAGCGCCGGGGTGGGCGTCACTGGCTTGTGGGCAGGGCTTGGGCTGGGCCTGGTTGCCGTCGCGGTGGTGCTTCTTGCAGTGTGGCGCCGCACCGAGCGACACTTGAGGTGGCAATTCTGAGCAGAACGTTCTTAGGTCGCTGGAACTTGCCGTCCGGAGCGACCTCGTCTACGATGCAGGTCCTCGGGCCGGAACGACACCAGCGCCCGATGTTCGAGTCGAGACAGGGGCCTGAGGACGCGAAGGCACGAGCCGAAGCAGACGCGCTGGGCCGAATACCGAGGAGCGACAGGTGCAGCTGCACGAGATGTTCGTGAGGGTCGCGAAGGAGCACGCGGCGAAGACAGCAATCGTCGACCGCGTGACCGGCCAGCGCGCAACCTACAGAGCCGCGCTGCTTCGCTCGCTCATCCTCGCAGAGAAGTTCAAGCCATACGAGCCAGGCTTCCTCGGCGTCATGATTCCGACATCGGGCGGCTGCATGTACGCAATACTGGCCGCGCTCATGAGCGGGCGGACGCCTGTCATGATCAACTATTCGACCGGGGCCGCCGACAACTGCCAGATGGCGCAGCGCAGGCTCGACTTCCGGACCATCATCACCTCGCGCGCGCTCCTCGAGCGAACCAGGACGCCCACGATAGCCGGCATGGTCTTCATCGAGGACCTGGCTGCCAGCGTCTCGACGATCACCAAGATGCGGGGCGCTTTCCGCGCCGCCGGGTCCGTCGATCGCATCCTGAAGGGGATGCACGCGGGAAGCGACGACGAGAACGCGGTGGTGCTCTTCACGAGCGGCAGCGAGAAGGACCCCAAGGCCGTGCCTCTCTCGCATCGGAACATAGCGGCAAACCTCGACGCGGTGTCGCAGGTCCTCGACCTCAAACCCCAGGACGTCCTCCTCGCAAACCTGCCGCTCTTCCATGTCTTCGGCTTGACGGTGAACATGTGGGTGCCGATCCGCTTCGGCATGACGATTGTCACCTACCCGAACCCGCTCGAGTTCCGCGCCATCTGCCGGGCCATACGCGAAGAGCGCGTCACGATGATGGTAGGGACGCCGGCCTTCCTGCAGGGCTACCTCCAGAAGTCCGAGCCCGGCGACTTCGAATCGGTCAGGCTGATGATAAGCGGCGCCGACAAGTGCCCGGAGCCGCTCCGCAGGGCCTTTTGGGACAGGCACAAGATCATTCTCTATGAGGGCTACGGCGCCACCGAGACGAGTCCGGTCATCTCGGTCAACACTCCGAACGCGAACCGCCCCGGGAGTGTCGGCAGGCCGCTCCCGAACGTGCAGGTGCGCATGGAGCATTACGAGACGGGTGAAGTGTGCAAGGTCAACGAGATCGGCCGCATCCTGGTCAAGGGCGACAGCGTGATGGCAGGCTACTTCGATGATTTCGAGGCCACCGCGCTCCACATGCGCCACGGGTGGTACGACACCGGCGACATGGGCTACCAGGACCAGGACGGATACCTGTGGCACGTCGGCCGCGTCCGGCGGTTCCTGAAGATAGGCGGCGAGATGGTGTCGCTGGTGCGCGTCGAAGACGCGCTGCAGCGCGCGCTCCCGCCCGACGTGGACTGCTGCGTCGTCGAAGTGCCCGACGCGCTGCGCGGATCGCGCATCGTCGCGGCAGTGACTCAGGCGATCGACGAGAAGGCCATCCTCGAGAAGCTGTCGACCGAGCTTCCCAATATCGCCCTCCCGAAGAGGTTCGTGGTCATTCCTGAGCTTCCGAAGATGACGAGCGGGAAGATCGACTTCCGCACCATAACCGAGATGGTGCAGGACATCGTGCAGGGCCGGGGGACCGGCCGCCCCAGGGCCGTCGCCACCGCCGACCGTGCCGCTCCGGCCAGCGGCTGAAAACTGCTATCATCTGGAGCCCGCTTCCGACCAGAACCCCGGGTCGCGAAGCGTTTCGGGAATCCTTGACGCGGCCCCGGTCCAGACCCGGGCGGGAAGGAGTTCGCGAGGGAAGCCGCCCGAGTGGCGGGGGCGCCCCCTTGAGCGACCTGGACAACAAGGCGGCCCGACAGGGTGGCGTCAACTTCGTCCAAGCGCCACCTGCCGTCCACACTCGATATGGAGCTAGCCGGAAGCGTGAACGAACGCGAGAAGCACGACCCCGCCGCAATCGAGCGCAGGCGCTTCCTCTTGCAGGTGCTCCGGGCAGGCGGAATCGGCGCCGCAACCCTGGGTATCGGAGGCTGGCTTGGCAGCCGAAGCTCCCGCCCCATGGAAGCAGGTTTCCTGACGCTCGAGCGGAGCTTCGTCGTCCCGCCCGACCCTGGCGTCGCCGAGATGTCGGTCGCTACCGGGGGATCGCCCTCGATGGCCGTCCGCACGGCGCTCGAGGGCGTCGGCGGCGCCCGCCGCTTCGTTGCCCGCGGCGACGTGGTCGTCATCAAGCCGAACATTGGCTGGGACCGCGTGCCAGAGCAGGCGGCTACGACCAACCCGGACGTCGTCGCCGAGCTCGTGCGCCTGTGCCTGGACGCGGGGGCGAAGAAGGTGATCGTCACCGACGTCAGCTGTCACGACGCGCGCGCCTCTTTCCAGCGGAGTGGAATCGCCCAGGCGGCGCGGAACGCCGGGGCCGATGTCATTCTGCCCGACGCGTCTCGCTTCAAGGAAGTCAACCTCCGCGGCGAGGTCCTGAAAGCGTGGCCGGTGCTCGAATCGTTTCTCGCGGCCGACAAGGTGATAAACGTCCCGATTGCCAAACACCACAGCTTGACGGGCGTCACGCTCGGCATGAAGAACTGGTACGGGATCATCGGCGGGCAGAGGAGTCGGCTGCACCAGAGGATCAACGAAAGCCTCGCTGACCTCGCCACGTTCATGAAGCCAACGGTCACCGTTCTCGACGCGTGGCGGATCCTCGTGAGGAACGGGCCTACGGGCGGCAACCTCGCGGATGTCGAAGAGAAGAGGACCATCATCGCGAGCACCGACCCGGTGGCCGTTGACGCCTACGCGGCAAAGGCTTACTGGGACCTCGATTTCCCGAGGCTTGCCTACCTGCGGCTGGCAGAGAAGCGCGGCCTGGGGAACCCGAACTTCGAGGACGTGAGGACAGCGGTGGCGAACCTTGGAGGCGAAGCGCATCAGCGTCCATGAACCGCAAGCCACGAGCTGACAAAGCCGTGGGCGCGAGCCATGAGCGCGACTGATTCAGGGGCGCAGGACTGAGCAATGGGCGATTCGAGGGCAAGAACGTGGCGGAGAAGATAGTAGACGCGCCTGCCGCACCGGCCTCGCCAGACAATACCAACAGCCGACGCCCCGCGGTGGCGGCAACCGTGTGGCCGTCGCTGCGCCTGGCTTCACAGACCTTCTTCTTCGGTGTTTTCCTGTTCCTCCTGGTCCGCACCGAGTTCCGCGGGTCGCTCCGTTCGGCCGAAACGGCCGTGCGCCTTCCGTGGCCGGTCAGCATCTTCCTCGAGTCGGACCCGCTCGTCGCCGTTGCGAACGCGCTATCCACCGGCGCACTCTACCGCGGCTTGCTCTGGTCGCTCGTCATCCTGGTCCCGACGTTGTTCCTCGGCAGGTTCTTCTGCGGGTGGATCTGCCCGTTCGGCACGCTCAACCACTTCTTCGGGGCGATGAAGTCGGAGAAGAAGCGCGGCCAGAAACTGCTCGAGTCGAACCGCTACAAGAAGTGGCAGGCCTCCAAGTACTACATCCTGGCCGTCACACTCGTTCTCGCGGTCTTCGGTACGCTCGTCGTCGGCCTGCTCGACCCGATCTCGCTCCTCGTCCGCTCGCTCTCGGTTGCAGTGCTGCCGGCGTTCAACTACGCCGCCAACGCGACCTTCGAGGCGATGTACGCCAGCGGGCTGCGCCCCTTCGAACTGGCGGCGGACGGCGGCCGGCTCATTCTCCAGTCGACCATCCTCAGCTTTCGGCAGCCCTACTTCAGCCAGGCGGCGTTCGTCGGCCTGATACTGGTCTTCATCCTGGTCCTCAACGCGAGGGTGACGCGCTTCTGGTGCCGTGCTATCTGCCCCCTCGGCGCGCTCCTCGGCCTCGCCTCGCGCTGGTCGATTGTCAACCTGCACAAGGACGACGAGGCGTGCGACAGCTGCCGGCGCTGCCTTCTCAGGTGCCAGGGCGGCGACGACCCTCTGCCCGGAGCGCCCTGGCGTAAGCCCGAGTGCCACCTCTGCTTCAACTGCGTCAGCGAGTGTCCGCAGAACGCGCTCGGTTTCAAGATCGGCGCCACAGCCGCGCAGGCGAAGGATGCACCCGAACTCCAGCGGCGGAAGGTAATGGCCGGGCTCGCCGCCGCGGCTGGAATGCTCCCGCTGCTTCGCAGCACGAGGGCGTTGACCGCGGAACCGGATCCCCGCCTCATCCGCCCGCCAGGTTCACTCGCCGAGGATGAATTCCTCGCGCGTTGCATCCGCTGCGGCGAGTGCATGAAGGTCTGCCCGAACAACGCCCTGCACCCCACGCTTACCGAAGCAGGGATCGAGGGCCTGTGGTCGCCGGTGCTGGTACCGCGAATCGGGTACTGCGAACCGAGCTGCGTGCTGTGCGGCCAGGTGTGCCCAACGGGCGCCATCTGGGAACTGACGCAGGTAGAGAAGGTGGGCAGGCCCGCCGGCGGCCCATCGGGCGAGCCGGCAGTCGAGGCCAACAAGATCGGGACGGCCTTCTACGACCATGGCCGCTGCCTGCCATGGTCGATGGCGACCGAGTGCATCGTGTGCGAGGAATGGTGTCCGACTTCGCCGAAAGCCATCTACCTCAGACCCGCGGAGGTGGTCGACGCGAAGGGAAATGCGAAGATCGTCAGGCAGCCCCACGTGAACCCGGAGAATTGCACGGGCTGCGGCGCGTGCGAATACGCGTGCCCGATTCACGACCGGCCGGCCGTCTACGTCACGAGCATCGGCGAAAGCCGCTCGCGCACGAACCAGATCCTGCTCGACCGCGGCGGCCCGCCGAGGTGAAGCCGGACCCTGCTGCGAGCGCGGGCACCAACGGCGGACGGGAGATCACTTGGCGAAGGCGACAGGCAAGGACCAGGCGCCATGAGACGGAACAAGTACAGGCCGGTTGACGCGGACCAAGGGCTCGACAGGCGCGAGTTCGTGAAGGCGGTCGGCGCATGTTCGGTGGCTGCCGGCGGAGTCGTCCTCGGTGTGCCCGCCTTCGGCCGGCAGGCGCAGCCCTCCCCGCCTGTCGCAACCAACGTCGCCGACTTCACGAAGGTGCCGAGGACGAAGTGGTCGCTTCCCGGCCCGTTTCCGGGCAAGGTGGTCAAAGTCACCGATCCGAAGTCCATCGTCGACGACAAGTTCGACGCGAAGGTCGTCTCGGCGATGTTCGAAAAGGGCATCCGGACGCTGACGGGCAAGAGCATGAAGGAGAGCGCAGCGCTCTTCTTCGAGCCGTCCGACGTCATCGGTCTCAAGGTGAACCCGGTCGGCTTCCCGCTCATCAACACGCGCCACGAACTCGTGGACGCTGTCATCGCATGGATGGTCGATGCCGGCATTCCGAAGAGAAACATCGTGATCTGGGATCGCTTCGACTACATGCTGACCGACGCTGGCTTCACCGCCGACCGCTTCCCCGGCATCGCCATCGAAGGGCTCCAGACGATGGACGAGAAGGGGAACAAGTGGAGGGACGCGGATGGCAACCACGTGAGTGCGCAGAACTTCGACAAGGACGTCTTCCTCCTCGCAAAGGGGGTGGTCGGCAAGAACGTGCGCGGCTACAAGGACGATGAGTTCTACCTCAACCAGCACGTCTTCAACGGCGAGTACTCGTATTTCGGCAAGCTCCTCACCAAACGGCTGACGAAGATCGTCAACCTCGCAGCGCACAAGAACACGGGCGCCGGCATTTCGATGGCGACCAAGAACATCGGCTACGGAGCGATCTGCAACACGGGCCGGCTGCACGCTGCCCTCTTCTTCAGGACGAACACGGAAGTGCACGCCGCGCCGGTCATCCGCGACAAGCTGGTGCTCAACGTCACCGATGGCCTTCGCGGGCAGTACGATGGCGGCCCCGACAAGAACGCGCAGTTCGTCTACCCCAACGCCTCCCTCTACTTCGCGACGGATCCCTTCGCGCTCGACATGTTCTGCCACAACGAGCTGATGGAGAAGCGGAGGGAGATGGGAGTCGCCGTCAACGACAACCCGCGTTTCACGGAGTACCTGCACTACGGTGAAGAACTCGGGCTCGGGATTGCGAACCCTGACAGGATCACGGTCGTCAGGGTCTAGAGCAGACCGATGACCGACCTACTCAAGGCATTCGCGCTCGTCTGCCTGGCCGCGGGAACGGCGCTCGCACAGGACCCGATGCCGGCCGATGCCGCGGTTCCCGGCTGGAAGAGGGCCGGCAACGTCCGCGTCTTCAAGGAGGCGGACCTCTACGGCCACATCGACGGCGGCGCCGAGCTCTTTCTCGAGTTCGGCTTCGAGCAACTCGCGGTGCAAAAGTACAGGAGGGGCAGCGACGAAATCTCCGTCGAGGTCTACCGTATGACCGACCCGACCGCTGCCGTCGGCATCTACCTGATGAAGGCGGGAGCCAAGGAGACGGGGGACAATGCGTTCCCCGAACGGCACACCGTGAACCGCCACCAGCTCATGTTCCAGCGCAACCGCTGGTTCATTGTCGTCAACAACCTCGGCGGCGCCGAAACAGTGCGGCCCTCGATGCTGAAGTTCGCCGCGACGATGGCCGCATCCCTTCCGCGGACAGCGGCGATTCCAGAACTCGCGCTGCTCCCGAAAGCCGGCCTCGTACCCGGTTCCGTGCGCCTGCACCGCGGCCCGTACGCACTGCAGGCTGTCTACACGCTCGGCGATGGCGACATCCTCCAGCTTGGCCGGAGGCTCACCGCGGTTTCCGGCGAGTACAGAACAGCAGCGGGGACGTGGACCGAGATAGCAGCGAACTATCCTGATCCTGGCGCGGCGAGGAAAGCGCTCGCCCATCTGCAGGCGAACCTCGACGAGTACCTGCAGGTCGTCGGCAAGTCTCAATCAGGGTTCGTGTTCCAGGACCACAGGAAGCTGTTCGGGTCGGCGAAGGTAGGCGGAACCCGCCTCGAGATCAGGCTCAAGATGCAGGAGCCGCCCGCATCGCCCTGATCCCTGATCGCTCCAGGCGTGTTCGCGTTGCCTTTTCCGGGGCAGACTGGTGTGTTCAACACCTGCCGTGCCTGCCCCCTGCAAACTATCCTCTGCAACTTGAAGCCTGTCCCATGCCGCCGTCGAGCATCGTCGCCCCATCGCGCCCTGCTGCGCCTCGTGCGTAGTCGGCCGAACAGGAGCGCCGCCGTTGTCAGCCTTCGCGCCTTCGTGCCTTCGCGGGGCCGTCGGCGTCGAGGCGGCACATCCTCACGTCAGAGCCTCGCCCGGTCGCCGCCAAGCCGCCGCAGATGATGCCGCCCAGAAGAGCCGGCACAACCCACGGGAAGCCGGCCTCGGCCAACGGGATCCGGGCGATCGCCTCGTTCACGGCCGCGACTGGCACGCCGGCCGAGGTCAACGCGTCCGGGATGCTGGTCGAGAGCGCCCCCACTACCGCCCCGATGTAGACCAGCCGGTTGGTCACCAGTGGCTCCACCATCGTCAGTATTATGAGGACGATCGCCACTGGGTACACGGTCACGAGGAGCGGCACCGCGAGCGTGACTATGGTCGTCACACCAACGGTGGCGAAGATGGCGCTGAAAACGACCGTGAGGACGCAAATCGTCCGGTAGCCCAACCTGCCCTTCGTCAGCCCGCTGAAGTAGTCGCCCACTGTCGCGGTCAAGCCAATCGAAGTGGTCAGGCACGCAAGAGCAACTGCCGCGCCCAGAGCGATCTTGCCGGTGCCGCCCAGAAGGCGCTGGGTGATCCCCACGAGCAGCGACGTCCGTTCCGTGTCAGCCGGGAAGGCAGTGACCGCGGTCGCACCCACGTACATCAACCCGCCGTAGACGAGGCCGAGTCCGGTGGCAGCGATGAGACCCGCGAGCGACGTGAGCCTCACCTGGTCGCTGACGGACTTGTAGCCCTTGTAGACCAAAGCGCCGATGATGATCTCGGCAAAGACTATCGACGCCATGGCGTCCATTGTCTGGTAGCCCTCGCGAAAGCCGCGAGAAAACGGGCGGTCGAGCCCCTGTTCGACCAGCGGGCCGAGCGGCGACAGGACAGCAGCCACGATGATCCACGCGAGCGTCAGAAGGAGGAACGGGGTGAGGTACTTTCCGATCTTGTCGATGACGGCCGACTGGTTGAGCGCAAAGAAGAGCGTGACGCCGAAGTAGATGACGGAGAAGAGCGCCGGGCTGAAGCCGGGAAGGACCGGCACGACGCCAAGCTCGAACGTCGTGGCGCCCGTCCTCGGGATCGCCAGGAGCGGGCCTATCGCGAGGATGACGACGATGCTGAGAACACGGCCGAAGAGAGGGCTGACGCGGCCGGCGAGGTGCTCGACGCTTCCGCCGGCCCTCGCCGAAGCCATGATGCCGAGAAGCGGCATGCCGATGCCGGTGATGAGGAACCCGGCAAGCGCGAGCGGCCAGCTGGTGCCAGCGAGCAGGCCCATATAAGGCGGGAAGATGAGGTTCCCGGCCCCGAAGAACATCGCGAAGAGCGCCACTCCAACCACCAGCACGTCAATCTTGCGGTTGCTCATAGTTCGATCCTGATCGTATGTCGCCGGCCCCATCTCGCAGACCGGAGGTTCCCTCGTCCCTGTCCCGTCCGTCTACCGCAAAGGCGCCCGACATCAGCCTTCCAGCTGTGCCTGTCGAAGGCCTGACGCCGCGGTGGAAGCCTTGAATGTCGGCGAGTTCCCCTGCGAAAGCGTGAAGCGTAACACGGCTCGTCCCGCCTGATCCATGCACTGCCGGTCGATTGATTCGCCCTCGCTCTCACATTGCGTGGCCGGCCACAATCTTGCACTACCCGATCTGGGACATGTGTGGCGATACGAGGTACGACCACCGGAGCGCTAGCGCCGCTGAAGAGACGAGGAGGGAACCGTGAAGACGTCGGTAAGGCGTTCCTGGGCACTTGCCGCGTCGGCATCCGCCGCCCTGCTCCTTCTCGTCGTGCCTGGGCCGGCGCATGCGCAGGTCGAGATCACCGGTTTCCTCGGACGCGCTTTCCCGGTGTGGGACGAGCGGCTCGTGCTAAGGGCACCGTCGGCGCCATCGCTCCCGGGCGTTGAAGTCACGGCCAGCGGGACTCCGGAGCTTCGGACCGACGGCGGCCCGGTCTTCGGGGGCGCGATAGCGCTCCACTTTGGACCCATTGGGATCGAGGGGCGCCTGGATGCGACTGACATCGGCTTCGACGCGGTCGGCGCCCGCTACGATCTCGTCGCAACCGAACCGCCGTTCCAGGGCCTGAGCGGAAGCGTCATGGTCGGCGACGGCCGGTTCGACGTGGAAAGGCTGAACGTCGTCTCTCTCAACCTGCGGCT
The DNA here is from genome assembly GCA_041947015.1 of Vicinamibacterales bacterium. Classification (GTDB taxonomy): domain Bacteria; phylum Acidobacteriota; class Vicinamibacteria; order Vicinamibacterales; family Fen-181; genus JBHGBL01. The sequence goes on along the minus strand of JBHGBL010000001.1, from coordinate 244,046 downwards.
GCGAACACCTGGCGTGATCGGCATTGTCGCGTCCGGAGGACTGAGCTACCTGCCGGACGTTACGATCAACGGGTTCGTGCCCGTATCGGTCGCGATCGAAGGGGTCAACATCGGGGAGTTGGCCCCACGCCTGCGCCTGGTGGCAGTGCCGGGGCAGTCCGACCACCGCTGGGGCGTCAATGGGGGCGCGGGGCTGCGCCTTGGCGGTCCCCTGTCTCTCATCGCCGAGGTGCGCGTCTTCTACTTCCGGTCCTACGATCTCGGCTTCAGCGTCGACGAAGCGTCGCCTTTCGTGAACGAGTTGCTGGAGAACATCGACGCCATCGGGTTCGAGCCGGTGATCGTGAACGCGCAGGTCGGCCTGTCACTACGGTTCTGAATCGGTCGCCGGCGTTCGACTGTTGCTGCCTGGCGCCGTTGCCACGCGCGGCGCCGGGCACGCTGTTCGCGCCACTTGACCTGTCGCCCGCAATCCGCCATGATGAAGTTGGCCCAAGAGTGAAACTGAGCGCAGTCCTGGTGCTCGTCTTGGCGTTGGCTGGCGTTCCTGCCACCACGCGAGAAGTCTGCGCCGGACTCGATCGTCTATCGTCGCACGGCTGCTGCTGCCAGGCCGAACCGGCCGGGAACGGCAGCGGCATGGCTGCCCACTGTGGTTGCGCCATGAACGGCGCTCCCGAACAGGCCCCGGCACCGGAAGCGCCTGCATCCGCGACAGAGCGCACTCAGGCGTTGGGCGCCCTCGCGACATTCGGCACCGCCGCGGGCAGCGTCCTCGACCTGGCGCCAGCAACAACGGCGCCCGTTGGGGGCGTCGTCTGTGAAGTCTCCACTTCCCACCTGGTTCTCTGCACGTTCCGCTGCTGAGAAAGAGCCCGGCACAACGCGTGCTGTAACGAGGGGCCGACGTCAGCCGCGAGGCTGAAGGCTCGTGATGAGACGGACGCCCGCATCTTCGTGCGGTCCGATCCCGATCCATACCGTTCACCTGCTAAGGCTTGAACGTCGCCCCGGCAAGGCATCGACCCACGGACCGGGCACGAACGCCTCGCCACGAGGCGAGCGCGACGCCCGCCGCACAGTGCGGCGGGCCGCCGACCGAACTCGGGTTCATAGACTGCAACCGTGACGCCAACGTCCGGACGTGCAGACCGAACAACAGGAGGAGAAGTGAGGAAGGGAACCGAGGCGCGAATGGCAGCCGGCGGCAGCCGCGCGCTGGTCGTTTCGATGCTGCTTGCCGTTGGGGCCCCCGGCGGGTTCACCACACCGGCGCAGACAACTGCGTCCGAGAGATCCGCCGGCAGCTCGGAGGGCCTGCTTCAGGAACAACCTCGGGCCGCGGCGGCGGTCTCTACCCGCGCGCCTGGCCCGATTCACGGTTTCCCGGGAAAGAGCACCCCTGCCGAGGTCCGCCTCGCTGGTCCCGGGTCGCGGCTCGACCCGGCAATCCAGGAGCCGAAGACCACAGGTGACGAGGCTTCATCGCAGCCCGCACCGCCGGTCGAAACGCTGGTCGCCCTGGCGCTCGAGCGCGCCCCCTCTCTCGCCGCCCAACGGGCCCGGCTCGGGGCGGCACGTGCGGCGGTATCCGCGGCGGGCGCGTTTCCCGATCCCATGGTCGAGTTCGAGTACCGGGCAGCTGGCTTCCCTCGATACACCATCGGCACCGACCCGATGTCGATGGCCGGTGCGAGCGTGCGCGTGCCGCTCCTCAGCCGGGGCCGCCGGCGAGCGAGCCGTTCGGTCGCAGAGGCGGAGGTCAGGGTTCGCGAGGCGTCGACAGGCGCGGTGTCGCGCAGTCTCGTCGCGGAGGTGCGCTCGCAGTACGCACGCCTCTACGCGCTCGACCGCGAGGCCGAAACGCTAGACGACGCAGAGGAGGTCGCCGACATGCTGGCGACAACGGCCGAGGCGCGGTACGCGGCTGGTGGAGCGGACCAGGCGACAATACTGCGGGCCCAGCTCGAGCGGACGCGGCTCGACGAAAGGCGCGCCGACCTGCGAGCCGAGCGCGCCGTTGTCGTTGCCACGCTCAACCGGCTTCTCTATCGTCCGGCCGGCACCCCGATCGGCCGCGTCGCTTCGCTCCCCGAGACGGCTGCTCTTCCGATCGACACCGCTACTGTCGCCGCGGCGGCAGCACGCCAGGCGCCCGACATCGCCGTGCTCGAGGCCGAGTTCCAGGTCGCCGATCGCCGCGTCGCCGCGAGCCGCGAAGAGCTCAGGCCGAGCTGGAGCGTCGGCACCGGCTTGTTCTGGCAGGGCGGCGCGGACCGCGTCGTCAACTTCAGCGTCGGCGTCGAACTGCCGTTCTGGAAGAAGAGCAAACAACTGCCTCTCATCGCCGCCGCGGAGCTCGAACGAGAAGCGGCGCGCCTGGTCCTCGAGGACGCCAGGGCCGAAGCGCAAGCCGAAGCGGAACGGCTGCTCGCCGAGTGGAAGAACGCGACAGAACAGCTGGTCCGTTACCGCGAGGCGATCATCCCGCAGTCCAGCGCCGCACTCGACGCGGCTCGCGCCGGCTACCTTGGCGAGCGCGAGGACTTCCCTGGCGTGCTCGAGGAGTTTCGGCGCTGGATCGAGATCCGCGTCGAGGTGGCAAGGCGTGAGGCCGCGCGATTCACTGCGCTGGCGCGGCTCGAGGCCCTCGTATCGGGTCGCGCGGATGCCGGGACACTTGCCGGCCCCGGCCCGAACCGCGATGCGGGCGCAAACGGCAGGAAGGAACCGCAAGCGTCGACCTCCGAGAAGGAGTTCAGGTCATGAAGAAGCTCTGCAGGGCCGCACTCGCGGCATCGTTGATTCTCACTCTCGCCGTCGCCGGCTGCGGCGGTGAGGACGGCGTTTCGCAAATCCTCTACCACTGCCCGATGCACCCTGACTACGTTTCGGACAAACCAGGCGACTGCCCCATCTGCGGCATGCGTCTGGTCCCGTTAGAGAAGAGAGGACCGTCTGAGGGCAACGCTGCCCGTCCCGGGGAAGCCCCCGCCGGCGCCACCACGACAACGGGGCGCAGGAACAGCGGCAGCCAGGCGGCCGATCTCTATACGTGCCCGATGCACCCCGAAGTGCGCAGCGACCGGCCGGGCAAGTGCCCGATCTGCGGGATGGACCTCGAGAGGGTCACAAAGCCCGGCCCTCGAGGCGAGTCGCAGCCGTCGAAGGAGTCGGACGAACCTCCGGCGGCAGACGAAAGCCAGCACCGCCCTCCGGCATCGGGGCAGTCCGCCGCCGCCGGCCACGAGGGGCACCAGGGTGGCGGCCAAACCGGGCCGGTGCGCAGGACCGAGGCCGGGACGGTGATCTCGATGACCGCCGACCAGGTGCGCCTGGCAGGCGTGCGGACAATCGCGGCAGCGCGGGGGCGCGTCGCCAAGGAGATCCGCGCGGTGGGCACGGTTGAAGCCGACGAAACGAGGGTCCGGCAGGTCACTACCAAGGTTGCCGGGTTCGTCGAGAAGCTGTACACAGCCGCTGTTGGCCAGCACGTGGCCGCAGGCGAACCGATGTTCGATCTCTACTCACCAGAGCTCCTGGCAAGCCAGGAGGAATACCTCCGGGCGCGGAAGACTTCGGAGCGGTTCTCCCGATCGGCCCTGCCCGAGGTGCGCCAGGGGGGAGCTGATCTTGCGGCGACGGCGCGGCGCCGCCTCGAGCTCTTCGACGTGCCGCGGGAGTTCCTCGAACGCCTGGAGCAGACAGGTGCAGCCGAGCGGCTCGTAACCTTCAGAGCGCCCTTCGGAGGGTACGTGACCCAGAAGAACGTGCTGCAGGGTCAGCGGATCGAGCCGGGCATGCCGCTCGTGACGCTGTCGGATCTGTCGCGCGTCTGGGTCACGGCGCAGGTCTACGAGGCAGAGGCAGCCGCGGCACGCGTCGGGCAGCCAGCCCGGGTGACGTTGCCGCACGATCCGTCGGTCAGTCTTTCGGGCCGCGTCAGCTTCGTCTATCCGACGCTCGACGTGGAGTCGCGCACTCTCAAGGTACGCCTCGAGTTCGCCAACCCGCGGCTCATGCTCAAGCCCGGCATGTTCGTGAACGTCGATCTCAGCTCGGGCGGCGACACGGGCGTTGTCGTGCCCGACTCGGCCATCCTCGATACGGGCACCCGTTCCCTCGTGTTCGTCGAGCGGACGCCGGGGGAGTTCGAAGCGCGCCAGGTCGAAACCGGACCGAGGGCGGAAGGACTGGCAGTCGTTCGCAGGGGGCTCGCCGAGGGCGAGCGCGTCGCGGTCGCCGCCAATTTCCTTCTGGACTCGGAGTCGCGCCTGAGGAACGCCATCGGCATCGCAACGTCGGGGCGGGAAAAACGGTAAGCGGGAGGCGCGGCGTGGCTTGGCCTTCGTCGACTCCCTTGGGCGGGTGGGCACAGCGGCGATTGCCGAGGTCCTGGCGCTGATAGCACCAGGCGGCCGGTCGCCGACAGCGGACAACTGAGTCAGGCCAATGATTCAACGCATCATCGAGTTCTCCGCGCGCAACCGCGCGCTGGTCGTGCTGGCGACGCTGGCGGCGTGCGTCGGCGCATGGCAGGTGCTCCACAGCATCCGGCTCGACGCACTGCCCGACCTGTCGGACACGCAGGTCATCATCTACTCGCGCTGGGACCGGTCGCCGGACATCATCGAGGCACAGCTGACTTACCCGATCACGAGCGCCCTCCTCGGTGCGCCCCGGGTGCGCGCGGTCCGCGGCTTCTCCGATTTCGGCTTCTCCTACATCTACGTGATTTTCGAGGACGGGACCGATCTTTACTGGGCGCGATCCCGCGTGCTCGAATACCTCTCGAAGATCCAACCGAGGCTGCCCGAAGGGGTCAAGACCGAGCTGGGTCCGGACGCAACCGGTGTCGGCTGGGTCTTTCAGTACGCGCTCGTCGACCGCACCGGCTCACGCAGCCTCCACGAGCTTCGCTCCTACCAGGACTGGACCCTCCGCTACGCGCTCCAGGCCGTTCCTGGAGTTGCTGAGGTGGCGTCGATCGGCGGCTTCGTCAAGCAGTACCAGGTGACCGTCGATCCGAACCGCCTCGCGGCGTACGGCCTGCGGCTCGACGAGGTCGCAGACGCCATCCGGCAGAGCAACAACGAGGTGGGCGGGAGGCTCCTCGAGTTCACCGGCACCGAGTACATGGTGCGCGGCCGCGGCTATGCGCGGTCCGCTTCCGACTTCGAGAACATTGTCCTCAAGGTCGGACCCGGCGGGACACCGGTGCTCCTGACCGACGTCGGCCGGGTGGAGATCGGGCCCGAGATCCGCCGCGGCGTGTCCGACCTGGATGGCCTCGGCGACACCGTCGGCGGCATTGTAGTCATGCGCCACGGCGAGAACGCCCTCAACGTCATCGACCGCGTGCGCGAACGCCTCGAGGAGCTGCGGGCGTCGCTGCCCGATGGCGTCGAGATCGTGACGACGTACGATCGGGCCAGCCTCATCGAACGCGCCATCGATACGCTGAAGCACGAGCTGGCGATAGAGATCGTCATCGTCTCGCTCGTCATACTCGTCTTCCTCTGGCACATACCCTCGGCCATCGTCCCGATCGTGACCATCCCGGTGTCGATACTGCTCGCCTTCATCCCCATGTACTACATGGGCGTCACGGTGAACATCATGTCGCTCGCCGGGATTGCCATCTCGATAGGCGTCCTCGTCGACGGCGCGATCGTCGAGGTGGAGAACGCCTATAACAAGCTATATTTCTGGAACGAGTCGGGCCGGAAGGGCGACTTCCATGAGGTGCGCCTCGAGGCGCTGAAGGAGGTCGGGCCTGCCGTTTTCTTCTCGCTGCTCGTGATCGCTGTCGCCTTCCTCCCGATCTTCACGCTCGTGGATCAGGAGGGCCGCCTCTTCACACCGCTCGCCTACTCGAAGAACCTGACCATGGCGATCGCGGCGGTGCTGGCGATAACGCTGGACCCAGCGATGCGGATGCTCTTCACGCGGATGGATCCGTTCACCTTCCGGCCGCGGTGGCTGTCGTGGATGGCGACCAGAGTCGCGGTGGGCACCTACTACGCGGAGGGGCGCCATCCGATCAGCCGCGCGATCTTCCGCGTGTACGAGCCGGCTTGCCGCCTTGTCCTGCGCTGGCCGAAGACCGTGATCGCGACGGCACTGATCACGGTCGCCGTCAGCATCCCGGTGTATTTCAAGCTGGGGTCCGAGTTCATGCCGGCGCTCAACGAGGGTTCGATCCTCTACATGCCGACAACGTTCCCGGGCATCTCGGTCGGACAGGCGGAAGAGCTGCTGCGCACGCAGGACCGGGTGATCAAGAGCTTTCCCGAAGTCGAACGGGTGTTCGGCAAGGCTGGAAGGGCAGAGACGTCCACGGACCCGGCTCCGTTCTCGATGATGGAGACGACCGTCGTGCTCAAGCCGCAGGAAGAGTGGCGGCACGTCGAGCGCTGGTACTCCGGCTGGGCGCCTGATTGGCTTAAGTCACTTCTCAGGCCGGTCTGGTGGGACCGCATCACGTGGGAGCAGCTGGTTGACGAGATGGACCGTGCGCTCCGCATCCCTGGTGTAACCAACGCGTGGACGATGCCCATCAAGGCCCGGACCGACATGCTCTCGACGGGGGTACGGACACCTATCGGAATCAAGGTGATGGGATCGAACCTCGACGAGATCGAACGTATCGCGACGCGGATCGAGGACATGTTGAAAGGTGTCCCCGGCACTCGGAGCGTGCTGGCAGAAAGAGTCGCCGCGGGCCGGTTCGTCGATTTCGTGCCGCGGCGAGATCAGCTGGCGCGCTACGGGCTGACGATAGGCGACTTGCAGATGGTCATCATGAGCGCGATTGGAGGCGAGAACATCACGACCACAATCGAGGGCCGTGAGCGCTACCCGGTGAACCTCCGCTATCCCCGGGAGTTGCGGGACGACATCGGCCGCCTTCAGCGGGTCCTCGTGCCGGCGCCCGGCGGGCGGCAGATCCCGCTCGTGCAGCTCGCGGAGATCGAGATGATCGAAGGGCCATCGATGATACGCGACGAGAATGGGTTTCTCGCGGGGTACGTGTACGTCGATATTGCCGGCCGAGACATCGGGGGCTACGTGCGTGAGGCGCGGCAGGTCGTCGAAGGCTCGCTCTCGCTCCCGCCCGGTTACGTGGTTCAATGGAGCGGGCAATACGAGAACATGCTCCGGGTCCGCGAACGGCTGAAGATCGTGGTGCCCATCACGCTGGCGCTCATCTTCCTGCTGCTGTACGCGAACACGGGCTCGGCTTTCAAGTCGGTCCTGGTGATGCTGGCCGTGCCCTTCTCCGCGATCGGCGCAATCTGGCTCTTCTACTTCCTCGACTACAACGTCTCCATCGCAGCCTGGGTGGGAATGATCGCTCTTCTCGGCCTCGACGCCGAAACGGGCGTCTTCATGCTGCTCTTCCTGGATCTCTCGTGGGAGGAGTACAGGAAGAAGGGGCTGCTCACGACACCCGAGGCCGTGGACGAGGCCATCGTCCACGGCGCAGTGAAGCGGGCGCGGCCCAAGATGATGACAGTGATGGCTGCCTTCATGGGGCTGCTGCCCATCATGTGGTCGACCGGCGCCGGCGCAGATGTAATGAAACGCATCGCCGCGCCGATGATCGGCGGCCTGGCGACGTCGTTTCTGCTGGAGCTTCTCGTCTACCCTGCCGTCTTCAAGTTGTGGAAGAAGCACGGCCCGGCTGAGTGGCGTCGGGAAGCATTCCGGGAATCCCGCTCCTGAATCGCTGTTCCAGGCCGGGCCCTTCCGAAATACCTCCCGACCCCGGTTGACCGCCGACCCCGGTCTACCCCGACCTGGCCTTGCTTTTCGCGACAGGACGCGCGAAGGCGTTGTTGATGTTGTGGCCGTACATCGCCAGGATCTTCCGGTAATACTCCTGGGCCTTCGCATCGTTGCCCTGCTTCTCGCACGCCTGGCCGAGGAGCATCAGCACGAACGGGTCGTTCATGTTGCCCTTCTGGAGCTGGGCGACCGCGTCTTCCGGGCGGCCCGTGTGGAGCGCAACGTAACCCTCCAGGTACGGCATGAATTCGGCCTGGTCCGGGTTCGTGCCCTTCTCCATCAGCTTGCGTGCTTCACCGACGTGCTTGCGGGCAGAGTCCGCCTGGCCGCGCCGCGCGTCGATACGGGCCTGCGCGTTGTGCCAGCGCATTTCGGCAAGGTCCATCTGCTCGGGTTTCAGTTCGGGCTGCTGCTTCGCAGCCTCGTAGCCCTTCCGGTACCACTCGAGGGCCTTGTCCGTGTCGCCGGATTCGAGGTAGATGCGGCCAAGTGCGTTCGCCGCCTCGCCGGCAGTCCAGTACGTCTTCGCGCCGACGCGCTCATCGTAGATCTGTTTGTAGTAGCGCGCGGCCTCATCAGGCTTCGACTCGAAGGCGTACGACACTGCCATGCCGGTCAGCGCCTGCTGCCTGCTCGCTTCCGGAGCCAGTTCGACCGCCTTCTGCAAGTGCTTGCGGGCCTCTTCGTAGGCGCCATCGAGGTCGAGTGCGACGCCCAGGCCGTAGTGCGCGTCCCAGCGATCCGGGTTCGCTTCGATGGCGCGGCGGAAGGCCTCGATTGCTTCGCCCACCTTCCCCGCCGCGGTCAGCTTCCGCGCGTCAGCGACAGCGTCGCCCGCGCCAGTTGTAGGCACCTGCCCGGCAGCGCCCACAGCAAACGCAGCACCGAGCGCAAGACAGGAAACGAGCGTGAAGAGGTTCTTTGGGAGCTTCATTGAACGATTATCGCCTGACGGCGCGGATTCAAAGCCCGGCCGTTCGAGGATTCCCGCCTGCAGGCGACAGCCACAGCGAGCCGGGCAGGCTTCAGTCACCGTCACGAGCGCCGGGCTCGCTGTCGCCCCTCAATCAGCGCTTCGAGGTATCGCGACTTGAGCTGGCGGCTCGCAAGCGCCCGCTTCAACGGGGGCAGCTTCAGGATCACGCCGAGGACCGCTGCCATCGCGCGGTGACTGGCAAGCGCGCGGTTGTCGAAGATCAGGTCCTGGAGCGTGCCGCGCTCGATGGCCATCACAACCGCGCGGTGAGTCGCATCCAGCGGCGTGATGACCCGCCCGCCTCTGCACTCGAGCCGCAGGCTCGCTCGCTGGCACGTGCCCACGCAGACACCGCACCCGAGGCAGATCTTCTCGTCCAGCTTCGCCACCTTCTTCTTCGGGAAGCGGGGATCGTTCGCGGAGACCAGCGTCATTGCCTCCACCGGGCATGCCGTCACGCACCGGCCGCAGCCGTTGCACGTTTCGGAGGCAACGCAAGGGATGAAATTCGTCGTGTGGACCGGGTGGAGGAATCCGAACCGCCGCTGCGCGATCATTGCCTCGCAGCAGCAGCCGCAGCAGTTGCAGATGAAGGCGACCCTCCGACGCACGTTGTCGCCGAACTGCACCAGCCGCCGGTCGCGAGCCTGCTGCAGCAGGTCGAGGCACTCGGCGACTCCTACCTCGCGTGCGTGGCCGTGCCGGGAGAGAGACGACGCCACGTTGTCGAACGTCATGCAGATGTCGAGAGGCTGGCCGCACGCCCACCCGATGTGCTGCATCTTGTGCCTGCAGTAGCACACGCCTACCGCGCGGCAGCTTGCGTCCTCGACGACCCTGCTCGCGCGCTCGTAGTCCATCACCTCGAGCGCGAGCTCCGGCGGGATCGCGGACTCTTCGACGAGCGCTCGACCGAGCTGAGTTTCACCCCTGGTGAACAGCGCCCTGATGAAATCCTCTTCGACGTTCAGGTACTGATAGAAAAGTTCTGCGAGGCGCTTCTGGTCCACGTCCTCCCTGATGCGCATCATCGAGAACTCGAAGAAGCCGGCCATGGGCGGAGGCAGCACGTACTTTTGTTCGCCGTCGTGCGCGATGTCGAGGAGAATGGCGCGGCCGGCCAGTGTGTCCAGCGTTCGCATGGCTTCCGCCTCGCTGACCCCCCAGCGCCTGGCGGCTGCAGCCGCGGTGAACGGCCTGATTGGGAGGAGCGCTACAAGGGCGGCCTCGCGCTCGCTGAACAACAGCCGGAGGATCTCGTAGAGGGCAGCCGATGGCGGCGCGCCCTGCGGGAACCGGTTCAGTCGCTCAACGAGCTGTTGGTACCCGGACCGCGCGGTCAAATGGGCCACGAACTGCTCCGGTCGGTCACACTACTTGTCGATCTGCAGCCGGTCGCTGTTGTCTCCCGGCCTTGGATCTTCTCCAGGGGCGTCGCCTTCGAGCGTCGCCGCCTTCAGGTCGCGGGTATCGTATCCCAAGCTGGGCAGCCTGTTTTCCGGAATATGTCCCCGCCCCTCGCCGCCTGCGGAGTCCTTCTGTTCAGTGCGGCAGGCCGAACAGAAAGTACGTGAGGCAGAGGAGCGCCAGGACGTTGCTTTCCCAGCTGAGCTCGCGCCAGCGGCCCGCCGCCGTCTTCGCGAGCGGGTGGAGCACGAGGCCGGCCGTCAGGCCGTTTGCGATGTTGTAGGTGAAGACCATCAGCGTTATACAGACGAAGGCCGGCAACGCTTCGGTCAGGTCGTCGAAGTCGATCTTCCGCATCGAACCCGCCATCAACATCCCGACCGCCACGAGCGCGGGGCCGTACGCGTAGCGCGACTGCTGCAGCGGCGCCGCCAGCGGAACGAAGAACAGGGCGAGCAGGAACAGCAGACCCGTGACGACGGCCGCGAGGCCCGTTCGGGCGCCTTCGCGAATGCCGGTCGCCGATTCGATATAGGCGCCGCTCGTCGACGTGCCGACGAGCGATGCGAACACGCACGAAACCGCGTCCACGAACATCGGCCGCTCGACGCGGGGGAAGTTCCCGTCCTTGTCGAGCATCCCGCCGGTCGCGCCTACGCCAACCAGCGTGCCGAGCGTGTCGAGGAACGACATCAAAACCAGCGTTATCAGCACGGGTAGGAAGGCGACGCTGAGAACGCTCCGAACGTCCAGCTTGAACGCGAGAGGCGCAAGCGAGTAGTCACCGCTGAGCGGCATGGTGACGAGCGATTTCGGGGCGGGCGCAAGTCCCATCGAGTGACCGGCGGCGGCCGTGATGCCGATGCCGAGAAGGATTGCCCCCGGCACCCTCCTGAGGATCAGGATTGACATGACAAGGAGGCACCCGATCGCAAGCAGCACCTGCGGCTCGCCTAACGCCCCGATCCTGACCGGGACATCAGGCGCCCGCAGCAGGCCTTGCCCTGGCGCGAGCAGAGCCTCCGGCGGGAGCCCGGCAGCGCCGCTCGTGACGATCCCCGTCTCATACAGGCCGATGTAGGCTAGGAACAATCCGATGCCAACTGCGAAGCTGTACTTGAGGCTGGGTGATATCGCGTTCGCCAGCCGCGACCGCAGGTGAAACGCAGTCAGCAACAGGAAGATCACGCCGGCCACGAAGACCGAGCCGAGCCGCTGCTCCCAGGTCGCTCCGAGGGCCGTCAGCCCGAAAGCGATGAACGCGTTCTCGCCCATGTAGGGCGCGACCGCTATGGGCCGGTTCGCGTAGAATCCCATCAAAAGCGAGCCGAAAGCCGCCGTGAGGATGGTCGCGGTGGTGCTGGGACCGATCGGAAGGCCAGCGGCTGCCAGGATGGCCGGGTTGACGACGATTATGTAGGCCATCGTGACGAAGGTCGTCACACCGCCGAGGATCTCCCGGCCCGCCGTAGATCCGTTCGCCCTGATGCCGAACAAGTTCTCCAGCATCGGGAGAATATACATGAGGTCTTCACGAGATGAGTCGGCCTTGTCCCAGCCTCGCGCGGAGATCGCCAGTCCCGGCTCCGCTCCGAGAGCCAGGCCGCCGCCACGCCGAAGTCTCCGGCGCGATTGCGGCTACAATCACATCTCGCATTGCGCCAGCCGGCCACGTGCGGGGCCCGTGGGTCTCGAGGCGGCTGGCCAGAAAGCAGGGACTACCAATGATCGAACCGTCGAGACTTCTCCGTGCAGCCGCCTTCACCTCCATCGCCGGTGCCGTCACGGTCGCCGCGGCCGCGTACATGGAACCGCTTCAAAAGAGCAGCGAAAGCACGGGACCGGCGACACTTCCCGTGCTCGTGGGTCACGCTTCGGCCCATGACACCTCGCTTCCGCTGCGGATCCTTGGCGACGGCAGCATTCACGGCCGACCAACTTCGCTCGAGAATTCGCTGACTCAACCGTCGCTCACTGCCCCGGAAGCATCGAGAGCGCACAGCGCAGCCGCGTCTGTCCCGACCCTTTTTGATGGCGCCACGGTCACCCGCTCTTTCGAAGGTCCGGCAGGCCAGGAGCAGCGCCAGCCGATCGTACCTCCAGTGATCAGGGCGCCTGAAGGCTCCGGAACGGTCGAGCAGACAGTCCAGGGCAAGAAGCCGGCGCCCGAAATCGTCGTGAGCTTCGACGGGTTGGGTGTCGGCTTCGAAGGGCCGCATGGCACCGGCCCCGTCCTGCGAAACCCTTCTGACAACAGCCTCGCTGTCGGCCCCGACCATATCGTCCAGACCGTGAACACGCGGACAGCAATCTTCACCAAGAAGGGCAAGAAGTTCGGCGACACGGGAAGGGTCTTGTACGGTCCCATGCCGAACAACACCGTCTTCAAGGGCTTCGGCGGGACCTGCGAGGCGACCAACAATGGGGACACGGTTGTCCGCTACGACCAGCTCGCGAACCGCTGGCTGATCGTCATGCCGATCTTCCGGCGAGCAGAAACAAGGCCGGACCAGCCGGGCGGCTGGACGGAGCTCGGACGCGCGTATCTCTCCCCACCGGGGCGGCCGGCCCAGCCGGGTCCCGCGGTTCCGTTGTTCAATCCGCCGCCGGAGCCGGCGCTTGCATCGCCTCAGGATCAGGCCGGCCGGGGACAGGCAGGCCAACGTGGCCAACCGGCCGCCCCAGGACGCGGCTCGAGCCAGCCGGCGCCTCAGGGTCCTTACGCCATGTGCTACGCGGTCAGCACCGGCCCTGACCCCCTGGGCTCGTACTATCGTTACGAGTTCCTGAGGCCGCTCTTCCCGGACTACCCGCGTCCGGCAATCTGGCCCGATGGCTACTACGTCCCGACCAGCACTGGCGACAACCGCATCTCCGAGGCCGTGGCAACCGAAAAGCACGCTTGTGTGGCGGACCGGCAACGCATGCTCGCAGGACAGCCGGCCACGGAACAGTGCGTCATCATCCACAACGTGAACTTCCTGAACAATGCGGACGTTGACGGAACGGAGCTGCCGCCCCGAGGAGCTCCCAACATCATGATGGCGGCCGGCGGAACCCAGCTCGACGGGATTTTCGAGAGCTCGACGATCGACGCATGGCAGTTCCACGTTGACTGGAAGGAGCCGGCAAAGACGAAGATAACCGGACCGCAGAAGATCCAGGTGGCGCCCTACCGTTACCTATGCGACGGCCAGCTCACCAACTGCGTCCCTCAACCAGGCACGGATCGCCGCCTCGACGCACAGGGCGACAAGATCATGCAGCGGCTGGTCTACAGGCGGGTCGGAAACCGGGAGTCGATCGTGGCCGTGCATTCGGTCAATACGACGGCTGGCGGCGGCGGCGTGCGCTGGTACGAGTTTCGGGTCGAGGGAGCGAACCGTGCGCTGACGCTCCACCAGCAGGGCACGTACGCGCCGGACGGATTCTTCCGGTGGATGGCCAGCCCCGCCATGGATCGCTTCGGCAACATCGGCATAGGGTACTCGTTCGGGGGGACGCCACACTTTCCCGGCCAGCGGTTTGCCGGGCGCCTCGCCGGCGACCCGCCCGGCCTGCTCACGCTGCGGGAAGTCGTGCTCGTCGAGGGCGAAGCCTCGCAGCTGGCGATGCGGTGGGAGGACTACACGCAGACGGCAATCGACCCGAGCGACGACTGCACGATCTGGTACGTCGGCGACTACCTGAAGAAGGACGCCACCAACTACTCCACGCGCATCGGCGCCTTCAGGCTGCCCGGCTGCCAGCCCGAGTAGAGCTGCGGCGCGGCGCCGCCTGAGCTGGAGATCGCACGAGGAGGCGGCATGAAGCTCGGTCGTTTCGTTCGTTTCTCGCGCATCGTCGCGTTCACCGCGTCGGTTCTCGCAGTCGCGACGCAAGGGTGGTGGGCCGCCCGCCCAGCCGCATCGCTGCACGCCTCGGGCGCACCGCAGGCCGCGGAGAGGGAGACGCCCCCTCTCCTGCTGCCGATGGCAAGGCAGATTGCCGTTCGCGAAGGGTGGCTTGCGAGGCGCTACCAGATGCTCCTGCCGATGATACGAAGGCACGGCGTGGGAATGTGGATTGTCGTCAAGGAGGAGTTCCATGACGACCCTCTCGCGCAGCTCGTTGCACCACCGAGGCCCTACGTCGGAAAACGCGACATCTTCATCTTCATCGACACGGGCGACAACGGCCTGAGGCGGGTTGCCATCACCGGCTACGCCGAGGAATCCGTGCAGCGGTTCTTCGAGCCCCCGGACGAACCGGCGGCGGACAAGGCAATCGCCGCCCTCGTTACGAAGTACCAGCCCAAAGCGATCGCGCTCGGGATTGGCGGAAGCCGCGGCGTGACTCGAAGCCTGACCCACGACGCATTCCTCTTCCTGGTCGACGCGCTCGGGCCTGAAGGCGCCGGCCGCATCGTGCCCGCGGAGCCTCTGATCGAGGAGTTCCTCGACACGCGCCTGGCCGATGAGGCACCCCACTACGAGGCGCTGGTTGCCTGGACCGACCACCTCGCGAGGCGTGCGCTTTCGAACGAGGTGATAACGCCCGGCACTACCACTGTGGGTGACGTCCGCCGCTGGCTGTTCACGGCCTCGCACGCGGCCGGCCTCGCGCCATGGTTCCAGCCGGACCTGCGCATCCAGCGCCGGGCGAACATCCCGCAGATGTCACGCGGCTTCATCCCGGTCGCAAAGGAGAACGTCGTCATCGAGCCGGGCGACCTCGTGCACCTCGACTTCGGCCTGAACTACATGGGCCTTGCAAGCGACTGGCAGAAGATGGCGTACGTGCTCCGCGAGGGGGAAACGGACGCGCCAGCTGGTCTGAAGCGGGCGATGGCCAACACCAACGCTCTCCAGGATGCGCTCGCTCGCATCTCGCGTCCGGGCAAGCAAGCCGGACAGGTCCATGACGAGACGATGGCCGAGATGAAGGCGAAGGGAATCGCCGCGCAGATCTATTCGCACCCGCTCGGAAACCAGGGGCATGCGCTCGGCGCATCGATCGACATGCGCTCTGCCCGACCCGACCCCAAGGCCACGCCCAAGGTGCTCAGGAGAGGCTCCTTCCTCGCAATGGAGCTGAGCACGCGGACACCGGTGCCGGAGTGGGACGGCCAGGAAGTGACGATCATGGCCGAAGACCCGGTCCACCTTACCGATGAAGGCTGGGCCTTCTTCAGGCCGCGCCAGGAAGCGTTTTACCTGGTTCGCCCGGCTGCCGGCACGCGCAGGCAGTATCCAGACGGGCTGTACGCCGAGCTACACACCAACAGGGGGCTCATAGCGCTGCGGCTGGAGTTCGAGAAGACTCCGCTTGCTGTCGCAAGCTTCGTGGGCCTGGCGGAAGGAACCATCGACAACCGCGCCGTTCCCCCTGGCGCGCCGTTCTTCGACGGCACCGTGTTCCATCGGGTAGTCCCCGGACATGTGATCCAGGCGGGCCAGGCCCGCGCCGGTTCCACCGGACCCGGCTACGCTTTTCCGAACGAGATCGCGCCAGGACTCGATCATGGGCGGGCGGGCATGCTCGGCATGGCGAACAGCGGCCCGCACACGAACGGCAGTCAGTTCTACATCACGCTCGGCGACCGCTCGTACCTCGACGGCAACTACACCGTGTTCGGGCAGGTGGTCTCCGGTCTCGACGTCGTACGGAGCATCGTTCAGGGGGACTACATCGACCACGTGCGAATCGTCCGGGCAGGCGAAGCCGCAGCGCGCTTCAAGGCCGACACGGCAAGCTTCAAGTCGCTCTCAGACGCTGCTTGGGCCGCGGTCAAGGCCGCCGAGAAGAAGAAGGCTGACGACGAGGCTGCAATCATCGCCAAGAACTGGCCGCGGGCAAAGGTCTCCGCGAAGGGCGCGCGGTTCATAGTGCGGCGCGCTGGGAAGGGCCCCACAGCCCGAGCAGGTCAGACGATAGTTGCCCGCTACACCGGCCGGTTTCTCGACGGCCGGCCATTCGCCAGTTCCGCGGACGAAGGCCGCCCGGTGCCTGGTACACAGGCCACCGCATTCGATTACGTCATCGGCAAGACGCGCATCACGCCGGCAGTAGACGAGGCGCTCCTCGAAATGCGAGTCGGCGAGCGCCGGACGATAATCGCCCAGGGAGCGCAGGCGTACGGCAACAGCGCCTTCTACTCACGCGAGAAGCCGGGCGAGAAGCGATTCGTGATCGCGCCGGGAACGACGCTCGTCTACGAGGTCGAGGTGGTCCTGATCAGGTAGGGACGAGATTCGGTGAACTGGGGCCGTCTCCCGGCCGTATCAGCGACCAGGATGGGCATCGCGCCAACTGACGATGGCACCGTCGTCTCGAAGTCGGGAACGGGCGACAGTCGACACAGGCGGCGGCTATCCCGACGGCGCCGCGTGAGCAGCTTGGCGAAACGGCGACGCTGGAGCTGCTCGAGGTACTCGAGCGAGACGGGCGGGCGTGGAGGGCAGAAGTGATCGACACCGCTGGCGATCGGTTCGCGCGTGTCCTCTCCGAGGAGGCTGGAAAGCTGCGCGTGGAATTCGCCGTTGCCTGACCCGCATGACGCCTTCGGACAACCGGGTCAGCCTGCGGCGAGGCCTGTGAGCGTCTCGGCCAGAAGCCCCTCGTCCACCTCTATCCCGTGGACGACACGCCCGATGTGCGCAGGGAGCGCGAACCGCAGCGTGTTCCCTGCCTTCTTCTTGTCAACTCTCATGAGAGCTCGCAACGAGGCGGCGTCCAAACCGGTATAGACGGTCGGCAGGCCGTGCACCTCCAGGACATGGCGGATGCGTTCGGCGAGACCTAGCTGCGCGACGCCAACCCGCTCGGCCAGCCGCGCCTCTGCGACCATGCCGATGGCTACCGCCTCGCCGTGGGAAAGCGCGTAGCGAGACGCGGTCTCGAGCGCGTGGCCTATCGTGTGGCCAAAGTTGAGCGTGGCGCGGGTGTCCTGCTCGAGCGGGTCCCATTCGACGATGCGCACCTTCACCGAGACGGCGGCGGCAATGTCGGGGAGGCTGCCGAAGGACGTGCCGGCTTCGAGGCGCGCGAAGAGTGCAGGGTCGCCTATGACCGCGTGCTTTACGACTTCCGCGAGACCCGATCGGCGCTCGCGTTCCGGGAGGGTAGCAAGCGCGAGCGGATCTGAGACGACGAGGGCGGGCGGGTGAAAGCGTCCGGCGAGGTTCTTTCCAGCTGGGAGATCCACGGCCGTCTTGCCGCCTATGCTCGCGTCTACCATCGCAAGGAGGGAGGTGGGAACGTCCACCCAACTTATTCCGCGCATGAAGACCGAAGCGGCGAACCCGACCAGGTCTCCGACTACCCCGCCGCCGACCGCGATCAATGTCCCGCCTCGATCCAGCCCGGCGGTCGCCAGCTCGTCGCACACGCGCTCCACAGACCCGAGCGTCTTCTGGTCCTCGCCAGGCGGGATGACGACCGGCGGGATGGACCGAGGCAGGCGTGAGCCGAGCGACCGGTTGACGTTCTCGTCGGTCACGATCGCCAGCGGGCCGCCGATGCGCCGTGCCGACAGCATGTCTTGGAGGTTCTCGAGGACGCCGTACCCGAGCTCGATCGTCTGCTCGCACTCGGGCCGGCGAACGCGCAAGCTGCGCCGGCAGAGCAGGGCGGCGGCTGCTGCCGCCGCCTGCTCGACGGTCTGTCGCGAGGTTTCCAGCCTTGCGGGAAACGAGTCGTAGTGGGCGCGCCGGGCGCGCAAGAGGTCCTCGAGGCGCCGTTCCGGGTCCGGGCCGGCAACGAGCGGCCTCGAGCCGTTCTGGCCGAGGCGCTGTGCGAGGTCCTCGAAGCGAGCATCGACCAACACCACGGCACACCGGCGCTCGACGACGGAACGGGTCCACGGGTCGAGGAGCGAGCCGCCGCCGAGGGCCATCACGATGCCACCTTGCGCGGCTGCCAGCTCCGAGCACACTTCCGCCTCGATTGTCCTGAACCCGGCCTCGCCGCGGAGCGCGAAGATCTCCGTTATGGTCATTCCGGAGCGCTGCTCCACCACCTTGTCGGTGTCCACGAAGGGCACACCGAGGCGCACCGCGAGAGCGCATCCGATGGAGGTCTTCCCTGCTGCGGGCGGGCCGTAGAGCGCAACCTTCACTCCCAGAACCTCCACTCGCGCCCGGTCACTGGAACATCTTCGAGCCGGACGCGCCGCAGGGCCTCGAAGCGCGGCCTCATCTCAGCGATAGAGTCGCCGCCGAGCTTCTCGAGGAGCGCATCGGCCAGAACGAGGCACACCATTGCCTCCCCCACGACTGCGGCACGCGGAACGGCGCACACATCGGAACGCTCGTACCGTGCTGCGGCAACCTCGCCGGTGGCCAGGTCCAGTGACGGCATCGTGGCGCGGGTCGTGGCCATCGGCTTCATCGCGGCGCGGACGACGAGCGCCTGGCCGTTGGTGATGCCGCCCTCGAGTCCGCCGGCATTGTTCGTTGCCCGGGCGAGACCTGGGCCGATGGCGTCGTGTACCTGAGAGCCGCGCCTCCGCGCGTTCTCGAACGCCTCGCCTATCTCGGCGCCCTTGATGCCCGGTATCGACATCAGCGCGCCTCCAAGACGACCCGAGAGCCTTCGGTCCCAGTGTTGATGGGTGCCGAGGCCGGGCGGGATACCGCGAGCGATGACCTCGAAAACGCCGCCCAGCGTCTCCCCTTCGCGGGCGGCCGAGCGAATCTCAGCGTGGAAACGCCCTGCTTCGCTGACGCTGCGCGCACCAGAGTTTCGGTCGGAATCCTCGTTCGAGGCCGCGCCGATGGCGGTAACCGCGCT
This sequence comes from Vicinamibacterales bacterium, assembly GCA_041947015.1. Classification (GTDB taxonomy): domain Bacteria; phylum Acidobacteriota; class Vicinamibacteria; order Vicinamibacterales; family Fen-181; genus JBHGBL01. Next base: position 225,100 of record JBHGBL010000001.1, on the reverse strand, counting down.
CGTAACCGAAATGCCGAACTCGGCGAGAAGCCTGCGGCAGATGGAGCCAGCTGCCACGCGGGCCGCCGTTTCGCGAGCCGACGCGCGCTCGCTGCCGAACCTCAGGTCCTCGTAGCCGAACTTCAACGCCGCGGCGAGGTCGGCATGTCCGGGCCGCGGCACCGTCGTGGGCGCTACAGCCCTGCCCTTCCAGTTTGCGTGATCGAGGTTGGCCATGCGCACCGCAACCGGCGCTCCGGTGGTAATGCCTGCCATCACCCCTGCGATGATCTCGGGGCGGTCCTGCTCGACCGCCATCCGTGCGCTTGCACCTGCGTACGGCAGCCCGGACGGCCCGACGCCCCGGCGTCTCGCGAGGTCCGGTTCGATGTCCGAGACCGCAAGAGGGAGTCCTGCGGGCAGGTTCTCGAGGACCGTCACCAGTTCGGGTCCGTGCGACTCTCCGGCCGTGAGGAATCGGATCCGGAACAACACCTAGCTCATGCCTCCCTGGGACCTGTCCTGCGATTGCGCGGACAACCTCCCAGCGTTTCGAGCACCCGGAAGAAGCGAGGGAACGTCTTCGACACGGCCGAGGCGCCATCGATCACGACACCCGGCACTTTCAGGCCCACAATCGCGAGCGCCATCGCCATTCGGTGGTCGCCCCAGCTTCGGACCCGCGTACCCTGGATCGCCGGCGAGGGGTGAATCACGAAGCCGTCCGGACGCTCCAAGATTCGTACCCGGAGCCCGGAGAGCTCCGCGCACGTCGCAGAGATCCGGTCGCACTCTTTCAGCCGCGCCGACTCGATCCCCCTCACGACGGTCGGTGTGACCGCGAAAGGCGCGACGGCTGCCAGCGTCTGCGCGACATCCGGAGTGTCACTGAGATCGACGTCAACTCCCCGCAGGACGCGCGCGCCTGAGACCTCGACGCCACCTTCACGCTCATCGACTTTGCACCCCATCGCTGTGAGCACGTCGAGGAAGCCAGTATCACCCTGGCGCGACCTCCTCGGCATGTTCTCCACGCGGACTGTCCCGCCGGTCACCGCCGCAGCCGCGAAGAAGTACGATGCAGCCGAAGCGTCGGCTTCTATGTGGTATTCGTTGCGTGCGACGTAGCGGCCAACCGGCACGCGGAACGCGCCTTCCCCGACCCGCTCGACCTCGATTCCGAAGTCCGACATCACGCCGAGTGTCATTTCCACGTAAGGTGCCGAATTCAGGCGTCCGGCGATCGAGATGGCGCACGGCTCCTCAGCCATGGGCGCAGCCATCAGGAGCGCGCTCGCGAACTGGCTGCTCACATCTCCTGTCACGACAGCCTTGCCCCCGCGCAACCCCTTCCCTCGCACGCGCACCGGCGGACATCCGGTCGGGCAATCCATGTCCGCGCCAAGCTGCCGGAGCCCCTCGATGAGGCCGGCAATCGGCCGCTGGCGCATGCGTTCCACTCCGTCGATCACGTATTCGCCTCGCCCGAGTGTGGCCATCGCGGTCAGGAAACGAGCCGCCGTCCCGGCGTTGCCGACGAAAAGGCTGGCGGCTTCGGCTGGCACCGTCCCCCCTTCCCCGCGCACCCGAACGGTCGCTGCTTCCTCGTCCAGCGAAACTTCGAAACCGAGCTGCCGGAGGGCCGCTGCGAAATAGCGCGAGTCGTCTGCCACGAGCGCCCCGCGGATCGTGGTTTCGCCCGACGCGAGTGCCGCGATGGCCAGCGCGCGGTTCGTCAGGCTCTTCGACCCGGGCACCACGACGCTCGCACGGAGCGGCACGCGGACGGGCACGACCTCGTAGGTGTCCGGCTCGCTCACAGGTCTGCACCCTCTCCGCGAACCAAGTCAGCACTCAGTGGCGACGACCGAGTGGCGGCTGGGTCTTGGTCGCGCCTCCGCGCTTGCACACGGGCGGGCGAACCCGTGCCCGGCATGCTGCTGCTGACCCAGATTGCTGCCGCTCTCTGCCTCCACGCGCACGCGGACGCGAAGACGCGCTCCAGCACCTCCGCGTCCTCGTTCGCATCCGCCAGTTCAGAGAGTACCCCGATCAGCCTGAGGAGCGCCGGCCGGATGTTGTCCGAGTTCGTCGCCAGGATGTCCTTCCAGATGCGGGGCGGACTCGAAGCGATGCGCGTCGTATCGGCGAGGCCGGCGCCAGCGAGGGCCAGGGCATCTTCGCCTCCCGTCTCGCCGACGATGTGCATCAAGGCGGACACCACAAGGTGCGGCAGGTGGCTGGCCAGCGCCAGCAGGCGGTCGTGCTCGTCTGCCGTCATCGCGCACGGCACTGCGCCAAGGCCAGATGCGAAAGCGAAAAGCCTCGCCATGGTGACATCGGGCACTTCGCCGTCCGGAGTGAAGACCCACTTCCTTCCGGCGAAGAGGTCAGGGCGGGCTGCTGCAAGCCCCTTCGCGGCCGCCCCGGCGATCGGATGTCCGCCAACGAACGTCATCCGCGGCGCCGCGAGCCTTGCAGCCTCGACGATCGCGCGTTTGGTACTCCCCACGTCGGTGACGACGGCTCGATCTGAAACGTGCCGCGCGACATCGCCGAGGAGCGCCACGTTCTCGAGGACGGGCGCAGCGAGGAGCACGAGGTCGGCCGCGCCAACGGCGGCGATGTCCACCGAGCCCTCGTGAACGATGCGACGAGCGAGCGCTTCCCCGATGACAGCCCTGCTCACGTCAACACCGACGACGATCGTGTGCAGCCGGGCTCGGCGGATCGCGAGCGCCACGGAGGCGCCAATCAGCCCCAGACCAATGACCGCCACTCGCGGGAACCCGGCCTGACGCGGCTGCGCGGCGGACCTCTCACGCTCCAAAGCCGCCTCCACAAGCCGCCCTGCGGCCCGTCTTCTCGGTCACGCTCGCCGTCCACCCAGTCCTGGTTATCGCCCGCACGGAGACACGCCGGCCGATCGCCGGGCCGATGATGCGCAGTTCCGCCATCAGATTCTCGAACTGCCCCGGGAAGAGCGACTGCGCCCCGTCGCTCAGCGCCTTGTCAGGGTCAGCGTGCACTTCGACCAGTAGCCCGTCTGCTCCGGCAGCGATTGCTGCGCGCGCCATGGGGACGACATGGTCGCGGCGCCCTGTGCCGTGGCTTGGATCCACGACAATCGGCAGGTGGCTGAGCTTCCGCACAACGGGGATCGCCGAGAGGTCGAGCGTGTTCCTCGTCGCGCTCTCGAAGGTTCTGATCCCGCGCTCGCAGAGAATCACGCTCCCGTTCCCACCGGCGAGCACGTACTCCGCCGAAAGCAGCCACTCCTCGATGGTCGCCGAGATGCCGCGCTTGATGAGCACCGGCATCCTGGACCGCCCGACCTCGCGCAGGAGCGAAAAGTTCTGCATGTTGCGCGCGCCCACCTGGAGGATGTCGGCGTAGCGCGATACGAGGTCGATCTGGCTCGCGTCCATGACTTCGGAGACGAGCTTCAGGCCGTGAGTTTTCGCAGCCGACCGCAGCATCCGCAGCCCCGGCTCGCCAAGTCCCTGGAATGCGTACGGCGAGCTTCGGGGCTTGAATGCACCGCCCCGCAACACCGTCGCTCCGGCACGCTTGACCGCTGCGGCAGTGGCCTCCACCTGCTCCTCGGTTTCCGCCGAGCACGGGCCCGCCATCACCACCACTTCATCGCCGCCGATCTGGACGCCGCCCACCTGCACGATTGTGGCACCGGGTTTGAAGGCGCGGCTGGCGAGCTTGTACGGCTCGCTTATCCTCAGCACTTCGTGCACGCCTTCCATCATCTCGATCTGGGCGCGGTCCACCGCCTCTGTCTTGCCGACGATGCCGAGGACCGTGCGTGTGACACCGGTCGACCTGTGGACCGCGAGGTGCATGTCCACCAGGTGGCCGATGACGCGGCTTATCTGCTCTTCCGTCGCTCGTTCTTCCATCACGACCACCACGTGGGCCTCCTTGCACACTTCGTATGCTATGTGTCGGTAGTACTACCCACTGCTCGCCCCCGGCCCGCTCGAACACCCGCAGCCTGTTGCCCTCGGCCTGCTTCCTGCACGCCCGCAGGCCGCAGCATGATCAGTCCTGCTCCAAGCAGTCCTGCTCCAACCGCCTCGCTTCATCGATGATCCGCTCGAAGAGCCGCCCGATCGCATCTTCCGAAAGCGGCCCGCCGAGCCTGGAGGTGAGCGCCCGGGCGCGCTCGACAACTTCTCGTTCCCGGACCTGTTGAAAAACAGGGATCCCGCTGGCGCGCTTGAGCCGCCCAATCTCGATGGCGCAGGCCGCGCGCGCATTCAGCAGCGCGACGATCTGATCGTCGATGACATCCACCCTTCCCCTCAGCTCCTCGATCGTCACAGATCCCTCACTTCACCGCTGGGTCGTGGCGCGAATAGCGAGCACTCGGCCCGCTCCTCGACAGGAGCCACTCCACGTGACGGCCCGCTGCGGCCGCAACGTCGCCGCCGCGGTCCGACTCCTCCTCGATGACTCGGACGAGGCTGCTCCCGACCACCGCCGCCTCCGCCCAGCAGCCCACCCTGCGGACCTGTTCCGGGTGTGAAATCCCGAAGCCCACCGCGACAGGCAGGCTGCTCTCCTCTCGGATGCGCCCGACGACGTCACGCGCACCGCCATCGATCGCATCCTTCGCCCCGGTCACGCCGAGCCTGGAGATCGCGTACAGAAAACCGCTCCCCAGCGCCGCCATCTTCCGCACCCGCTCCCGTCCAGTCGTCGGCGACACCAGGTAGATCCGGTCCAGGCCAGCCGCCAGAGCAGCGGCATGGAACACGGTGGATTCCTCGACCGGCATGTCCACCACCAGGACACCGTCGACGCCCGCGTCGGCTGCCGCCGCGGCGAACCGCGCGGCTCCCATGCACAGGATCGGGTTCAGGTAGGTGAAGAGCACCAGCGGAACCCGGAGGCGTAGCCTCACGCGCGAAACGAGATCGAGGGCGGTTCGAAGCGACGCGCCGCGCGAGATTGCCCTGCCGGCAGCGCGCTGGATCACCGGGCCGTCCGCTACCGGGTCGGAGAAGGGAACGCCGAGTTCGACGACCGACGCTCCCGCCTGGTCCAGACTGACCAGAATCTCGCCCGTGCGCTCCATGTCAGGGTCGCCCGCAGTCACGAAAGGGATCAGCCCGGTTTCGCCGCGGCTGCGGAGAGCTTCGAACACGACGTCAAGGCGCGACATTGGCGATGTCCTTGTCCCCGCGCCCGGACAGGTTCACGAGAACGACTTGCGCCGGCGCCAGGATTGGCGCCAACCGGGCGGCGAACGCGACGGCGTGGGCCGACTCGAGCGCCGGGAGGATGCCTTCGTGGGTGGCGAGATCCCGAAATGCGGCCAGCGCGTCCGCGTCGGTGACGGACGAGTACTCGGCCCGCGCCTGATCTCGCAGCCAAGCGTGCTCCGGCCCGATGGCCGCGTAATCGAGCCCCGCTGAAACAGAGTGCGTCGGCTCGATGTTCCCGGCCTCGTCCTGAAGAACGTAGGTGCGTGTGCCTTGCAGTACACCGGGCCTTCCGGTCTCGAATCGAGCCGCGTGGCATCCCGGAGAGAAGTTGGTTCCGCCCGCTTCCACGCCAACGAGGCGAACCGAGCGGTCGCCGAGAAAGGCGTCGAAGATGCCGATCGCATTGCTGCCGCCTCCAACGCAGGCCACGACGACGGCAGGGAGGGCGCCCGATTGTTCCAGCACCTGCGCGCGCGCCTCGCGCCCGATGACCGACTGGAACTCGCGCACCATGAGAGGGTACGGATGGGGACCCAATGCCGAACCGAGCAGGTAATGCGTGTCGCCGACGCTCGCCGCCCAGTCGCGCATGGCCTCGCTGATCGCATCCTTGAGGGTGCGGGTGCCGGCGTCAACGCGGGCCACTCTCGCGCCCAGAAGCCGCATGCGGGCGACATTCGGCGCCTGGCGCTCCATGTCCTCGGCGCCCATGTAGACCTGGCACTCGAGGCCGAGCAGCGCGCACGCGGCTGCCGTCGCGACTCCGTGCTGTCCTGCGCCTGTCTCCGCGACGACCCTGGTCTTCCCCATCCTTTTCGCCAGCAGAGCCTGCCCGACCGCGTTGTTGATCTTGTGCGCGCCGGTGTGTGCAAGGTCCTCGCGCTTCAGAAAGACGCGGGCGCTGCCCCAAATCGCGGCGAGGCGGCGTGCCTCGTAGAGCGGCGTCGGCCGGCCCACGTAGTCGCGAAGAAGGAGAGCCAGCTCTGTCTGGAAGGCCGGATCGTCTCTGGCCTCGAGGTAGGCTTCCTCCAGCGCGGCAACCGGCTCATAGAGCGTTTCGGGCACGAACCTGCCACCGTACTCGCCGTAGTACCCGCGTTCGTCCGGGTCGCGCCGAGGTTGGGGTTGGAGCGGCATGCCGTTCATCGGGCAGTCACCTCAGCCCCCCTCACCGCGGCAACGAACCTCTTCAGTCGATCCGGGTCCTTCGTGCCAGGACGCCCGGGAAACTCCACTCCGGAAGCTACGTCCACGCCGGATGGCTGCACGATCCGAATCGCGTCGGCAACGTTCTCGGGGGTGAGTCCGCCGGCAAGAACCGTCGCCCTGCGACGGGCAACGCGCGCTGCGATGCCCCAGTCGATGGTCTTGCCCGTCCCGCCCGGCAACCCACGTTCTGCCGCGTCGAGCAGGACGGTGATACTGCGCGGCAGGGCATCGACCGAAGCGACGTCGAAGCCGGGGTCGACGGTCAGCACAGCGATCAGGCGCAGTACGGACCAGGCGGTCTCCTCACATCTGTGCCGCGGCCGTCCGACAAGGTCCCGGTATCCTGCCGCCCACGGCGCGTGGCCCGAACCTTGCGTGGGACCAGGCGAGCGGTGCAGCTGGACGGCGTCCAGGCCAACCTCCTGCGAAATCCCCTCGATCACGGCCGGATCCTGATCGACGAAGACACCGACACGCTCTACGTGGCCAGGAAGGGCCGCCGCGATCGAGGAGGCACGGGTCGGAGCCACGAACCGCCTCGAGCCCGGCCAGAACACGAAGCCCAGAGCGTTCACCCCGAGGCCGGCGGCGAGCCGGGCATCGTCTTCATCCGTGATGCCGCAGATCTTCAGCCACATGGATCATCTCCGCCAGGGCAAGGGCCGGGTCCGAGGCCGCCATGAGGGCTTCTCCCACCAGGAAAGCGCAGTAGCCCGCTGCGGCGAGCCGCGCGAGGTCCGCGCCAGAGCGGATGCCGCTCTCGGCGACCGCAACGGTTCCGTCAGGCACGTGCCTGGCGAGCTGCTCGCTCGTCGCGAGGTCGACCCGCTGGCTCTGCAGGTCGCGGTTGTTGATCCCTACCGTGCTTGCACCTGCCTCGACGGCCTGGCACAGCTCGCGCTCGTTGCGCACCTCGACCAAGGGTTCGAGGCCCAAAGCACGAGCGCGGCGAACCAGCCGGCCCAGGTAATGCTCGGACACGACCGACGTGATCAGGAGCACGGCATCGGCCCCTGCCGCGCGCGCCTCCAGGATCTGATAGTCATCCAAGATGAAGTCCTTCCACAGGATCGGCAGGGCCGTCGCCGCACGAACCTCGGAGAAATGGGAGGGCGCACCCCCGAAGAAATGGGGCTCTGTGACGACCGACAAGCACGCCGCGCCTGCCCGCTCATAGCCGCTGGCGATCCGGGCCGGCCAGTAGTCGGTCCGGATCGTGCCCTTCGAGGGCGACCGGCGCTTGCACTCGGCAATGACGTTGAACGCGCCGCGCCTCGCAAGCCTGGTCCTGAAACGTTCGCCGCCCGGCGCCCTGCGCGCCAGGGCGGCGCGTTCGACGAACGCTAGGGGCACGAGGGCCTTTCGCGCGTCGAGATCACGCCTTGTCCGATCGACTATCTCAGTGAGAACGTCAGCCACCGATCCCGTCCTCCCGCATCGAGGCGGCGCCGCGATCTCGTGCAGCGTTACGCTTTCTCTGTCGCCTTCGCGGCCCCGTTTGCCTCAGTCGCAGCGTGACAGAGAGAATCAGTTCTTCGTGCCTTCGTGTGTTCGTGGCCCCGTGCCCCGCTCAATCGCACCAGCCGTTCAAGGACCAGTCGTGCATGCCCGCGGTCGATCGCCTGGGCGCCCTGTTCGATGCCGTCCCTCACGGATGTAGCGGCGCCCGCCACGAAGAGCGCCGCGCCCGAGTTCAGCAAGACGATGTCTCGAGCGGGTCCGGGTTCGCCGTCGAGGACGCGGCGCGCGATGGCTGCGCTCTCGCGCGGGTCGCCACCCCTGAGCGCAGCCGGCCCCGCCACCCGAATGCCGAAGTCCGAAGGGTGCACGTAGAAGGTTCTCACCACGCCTGCGTAGCACTCGGACACCTTCGAGTGTCCCGTCGTCGACAGCTCGTCGAGGCCATCGGCCCCGTGAACCACCCATGCACGTTCCGAGCCCAGAAGCAATAGAGCGCGGGCAACGAGCTCGGTCAAATCGGGACGCGGCACGCCGACAATCTGCCGATCGGGAGCTGCCGGGTTCGTGAGGGGACCGAGCAGGTTGAAAGCAGTCCGCACCTTGAGTTCGCGGCGGACAGCAGCTGCATGGCGCATTGCCGGGTGGAATGCGGGCGCGAAGAGAAATCCGAGCCCGGCCTCCGCGAGGCAGGCGGCAACCCCTGCCGGCGAAGCCTCGAGGTTCACCCCGAGTTCCTCGAGCAGGTCGGCACTGCCGCACGAGCTGCTCACGCCCCGGTTGCCGTGCTTCGCAACCTTCACTCCGCACCCGGCGACGACGACCGCTGCTAAAGAAGAGATGTTGAAGGTGCCGGACATGTCTCCGCCTGTCCCGCAAAGATCCACGATCTTTCCGCTCCGGTCCACCGCCGGCAGCTTCACGGCGTGGGATCGCATCGCCCTTGCAAGGCCGACGATCTCGGTCGCCCGCTGACCCTTCATCGCAAGGCCGACGAGGAGCGCGGTCATCTCCACCGCGGTCGCGCGGCCGTCCATGACGGCATCCATTGCGTCCGCTGCCTGGTCCGCCGTAAGGTCCTCCCGGCGGCCGAGCCTCTCGAGGAGTTGCGGAAACATCTCGGCCTCCTTCTCACGCCGTCACATCTGCACGAAGTTCGCGAGAATCCTCCGCCCGGCCGGCGTCAACACGGACTCCGGGTGGAACTGCACCCCGTGAACGGGCAGCGACTTGTGCCTCACCGCCATGACTGTTCTGTCGTCCCGGCTCCTGGCCGACACTTCGAGAGCCGGCGGCATGCTTTCCTCGGCGATGACGAGCGAGTGGTAGCGCGCCGCATCGAAGTCGCCCGTCATGCCGGCGAATACACCGCGGCCGTCGTGTTCTATCGGCGAAGCCTTGCCATGGACCGGGCGATGGCCTCGGACGACACGGGCACCGAAGGCGACACCTATGGCCTGGTGCCCCAGGCACACGCCGAGGATCGGCACGGAAGGCCCTGCGCGGCTCACGAGTTCCACGCTCACGCCTGCCTGCTCGGGTCGGCCCGGCCCGGGCGAAATGACGATCCTCGATGGTTTCATCGCGAGAACTTCGGCGACTGTCGCCGCATCGTTCCTCAGGACCACGAGATGCTCCGGTGCCACGATCTCGCCGAGGAACTGCACCAGGTTCCATGTGAACGAATCGTAGTTGTCGACGACGAGGACCACCTTTGGACCTCACCAGCCGCCCGAGGCAGCCATCTCGAGGGCTTGCAGGAGCACCCTCGCTTTCGCGCACGATTCCTCGTACTCGGCAGCAGGGTCGGAGTCGGCGACGATGCCAGCGCCGGCCTGGCACGATGCCCGGCCGCCCTCCATGACGACAGTCCGAATGGCGATGCAGAAATCGAGGTTGCCCGCGAAGTCGACGTAGCCGACAGCACCGGCGTAGATCCCGCGGCTGTCCGCCTCGAGTTCGTCGATGATCTGCATCGCTCGGACCTTCGGAGCGCCCGAAACCGTGCCGGCCGGGAAGCAGCTGACCAGAGCGTCGAGCCGGTCGCGTCCTTCTGCGAGCCGGCCTTCGACGACGGACACCAGGTGCATGACGTGGGAGTACCGCTCGACCGACATGAACTGGGGGACACGGACGGAGCCGTACTCGCAGACCCGGCCGACATCGTTCCTGCCCAGATCCACCAGCATCACGTGCTCTGCTCGTTCCTTTGGGTCTCTTTCGAGATCGCGCGCGAGCTCGGCGTCCTCGAGTTCGGTCGCGCCACGACGCCTCGTGCCGGCGATAGGGTGGGTTTCCACCCGCCCGCCTTCCACGCGTACCAGCATTTCCGGCGACCCGCCGGCGATCGAAGTCTCGCCTGCTCTCACGAAGAACATGTACGGTGATGGATTGATGTGCCGTAGGGCGCGGTAGACGCGGAACGGATCGGCGGGAGTCTCGACGTCGAATCTCTGGGACAGAACGACCTGGAAGATGTCTCCCGCGGCTATGTACTCCTTCGCGATGCGCACGTTTGTCTCGAAGCGCTCGCGCGCCATCGAGGCGCGTATGGAAACGTGAGCGGCGTCAGGCGGCGTGGGGTTCGACAGCTCGCGCCGCAGCTCGCTTTCGAGGAAACCGATTCGCGCGCAGGCGAAACCGTACAGCGCCTCGAGATCCGATCCCGGTGTGACCTGCGCATTGGCGATGACCAGGATGCGGTGCTGGACGTGGTCGAAGGCGAGCAGCGTGTCGAAGACCATGAAGACGGCCGGGATCTCGGAGCCGGCTGCCGCAGGTGCGCCGTCGGGGGGGGCATCCGCACCGCGGTTCAGCGGCAGTCCGTCGGCCGGCCGAATGCGCCTGGTGGGCTCGAACCACCTCGAGGCTTCGTAACCGAGAAAGCCCACCGCGCCTCCCGTAAAGCGCGGGAGCCCTGGGACGGACGGCGCACGGTACTCCGCCATGACACGCCGGAGGACTGGGACGAGCGGTTCGTCGACGGTCGTCGAGGTGCCGGAGCGCTCGACGACCGTGCGCTGGCCGGCTGCACGGATGACGAGCAGCGGGTCCTTGCCCAGGAACGAGTAGCGGGCGATACGCTCGCCGCCCTCGACGCTCTCGAGCAGGAACGCGTAGTCCGAGTACTCGGCGATCTTCAAGAACGCGGAGACCGGCGTGAGCAGGTCGGCCATGAGCTCCTTGCATACAGGAAGGAACGTGCCCTGCTTCGCGAGGGCGGCGAATTCGCCGAAGGTCGTCATCTTCATGGCCACATGAACCAGCGGTCGGAAAAGAACCTGAGCAAAGCCGGGTCAGCTGCCTGCCAACGCAGCGAGCGCAGCGCTGCGCATCACCGAATCCGGGGCCCGTCGACCGGTCCACCACTCGAACTGGAGCTCCGCCTGGGCGACGAGCATGTCGAGACCTCCGACGGTTTCGCACCCCGCGGCGGCGGCGTCTCGGAGGAGCCTCGTCTCGCGTGGGTTGTAGACGAGGTCGTAGACCAGGCGCCCGGTGTCGCCGCCAAGGTCTCGTTGCGGAACGAGGGTCTCGTCCACGGCAGGTGAGGTTCCGACAGGCGTCGCATTGACAAGCAGGTCCCAGGAGCCGCGAGCGGGCAAACCGGAGAACGCTGCGCCGCCAGCGAGCGAGGCGACAGCGCGAGCCTTCTCCGGGTTGCGGGCGAAGACCGAAACGTGCGCGCCTTCGCCCGCGAGCGCGGCGGCAACTGCTCGCGCCGCGCCGCCCGAGCCGAGTATCGCGACCCGCCGACCGGCCAGGTCGATGCGGTGAGCGAGCGGTGCGAGGAACCCGGCGACGTCGGTGTTGATGCCGGCCCAGCCGTCCGCCGTCGCGCGTATGGTGTTGAGAGCGCCCAGGCGGGCGACGGTTCTGTCGCGGCCGTTGACCCTGGCAGCCAGGTCGGTCTTGAACGGCGCGGTGACGCTGGCCCCTCTCAGTTGGATGGCTTCCGCAAAGCTGAAGAAATCGCCGGAGCTCGCGGCACGAAGCGGAACGTAGACGGCGTCGATGCCGAGCGCGGCGAACGCGGCGTTGTGCATCGCAGGCGAGAGGGAATGCGCGACCGACGAGCCGACCACGCCGTACACGGCGGTGTCGAAACCAACGCTCCTGTAGCGGAACTCGCGAAGCAGCCGGTCGAGCGATACCTGGCCCGGCGCCGCCCGACCGGCGTACGTCCAGCGGGATCCGAACTTCGCGGCGAGCATTCGCGTCGCCCACCCTGATTCGCCCATCGCGATGAAGACAGAGCCGGCTTCCGGCGTTCTGGCCTGGTTCCTCCGGGCGAGATCGAGCAGGGGCAGGCAGTCCCCAAGCGAGCTGGCGGCGACGGCAATCTTGACCACCTCTGCACCGGTGCGGCGCATGGTGGCCTCGATGTCCTGAAGGTCGGCCGGCACGCCGTCGAAGTCGTGCATCGACAAGACAACCCCGCGTCCCCCGCGTCGGCCGACGATGTCCTCGAAGCCCGCACGCCACTCGATGTCCACGTATGCCGCGCCGCGCTCGATCGCCTCGGCGAGTATCCGGTGCCGCTCCTCCTCGCTGCCGTCGAAGGCACCGCCCTCCCAGCGCGCCCGGCACGTCACGATCGCCGGAACCCTGCAGCCTTCGAGCGCTCCGGCTACATCGATGTCCCTCACGAAATCGAGTCTGAGTTCGACCATGTCGGCGCCTTCGATGGCGTCCCGATCGCGGCGCAGTTCGGCCATGGTCGGCGCGGTCACGGTGGCTACGGCAAGCGGCTTGCTCTTCATGGAGCCCTCGTTCTTTGAGCGGTACAAACAAAAAGCCTCTTCAACCGGCTTGGCTGAAGAGGCTTGAAAACTCGCTTCGATGATGCTTGTTCTACACGTGCCCCTTCAGTGGATGCTGTACCACCACCAATAGGAGTACGCGCCGCCGCACAGACCGAACACAGGACCCTTCCGCCCGGCCGAACCGGCCGCTGCGAACGCCCCGCGACGATCAACGCGATGGTTACTGTTCACGTGAGGGTGCAGCCTAGCCGAAGACGCGGGTCCCTGTCAACCTCGACCGGATGTCTCTTCGAGGCGCCGGGCCAGATCGACTTCGCGATCGACCACCGTCGGCGCCAGCAGACCCATCGTGCATGGGTCGGCGAGAGGCCGAAAACCGAGCGCGAGGAAGAACAGCGAAGTCCTTCGCCTCAGAGTCTTCCTGCGTCCCAGCGCTTCACTACGTCGAGGACGAGCTTGGCGATCTTCTCGTTGACGCGCTGGAAGTAGACCTTCGCCTTGGCGGTATCGAACTTGGGGTATCCCTGGCCTTCCTTGTAGAGCATCATGCTGGCCGGGTGCGGAAACGCCGTCCACGCGCCCGATGGCGGGTTGGCCAGCGCGAGATCGGGCTTGTAACGTTCCGGGTGGCTGAGCGACGGGTCGATGGCCATCACGTAGGCGTTCTCGTTCTCGCCGGCATGGCCGCCATCTTCTCCGAACACTTCAAGGGTGATGTCCGAGCAGTAGGTCCACCAGTTGATGACGAGAGCGCGGGCTCGTTCCCGGTTCGCCACCTCGGCGGCAATCGCGTTAAGCGCGGCGGAGTTTCCCCCGTGGCCGTTCAGCAGGATCAGGTTGCGGAATCCGCTTCGAGACAGGCCCTCGAGAACCGCGCGCACGTACGCCTCGTACGCATCCTCCGGAATCGTGATCCCGCCCGGGTAGCCGGCGAGCGACGGGGTGATGCCGTACGGAACGGCGGGCGCAACGAACGCGTTCACGCGCTCGGCGATGTCCTTCGCCATGGCAACCGGCGCAAGGATATCGCTGCCGTTCGCGGTCACCCCGTGCGCCTCGACAGATCCGAGCGGAAGGAGCACGGTGACGACCTTGGCCGGCACCACCTCCTTCAACTCCATCCAGTTGATTCGATCGAGGTCGCGCGTCGTCGGTGCCTGCCCAGCCGCGGTCGACGCGGAAACGACGAGCGCCATGGCGGCCAGAAGACTCGGCCATCTTGTCCGGTTCATCTCACTCCTCCTGCGCTGCACACGCTGCCCGAGAGCCCCGCCTTCTCGCCACCGGCTTCGGCCGAACGCTCGACGTCCTCCTTTCCGCCGCGTTTCAGACCGCCGCCGCCCATGGCGGCGCGGCAACAACCTCGGCAACCGCTTCAGCCGCCCGCTCGACATCGGCTCGCGTGATGCCGCGGTACGTCACGAAACGCACCACGGACCCGATGCCCGGCAGGCCGCGCACCTTCAGCGCCTCGAGGTGGCGCGCGAATGTGGCCGCGTCGACACCGAGGCCGGCGACGTCCACGTTTACGATGTTCGACTGGACAGATTCTAGATCCACCGACAATCCGTCGATCGCCGCCACCCTCTCGGCGAAGGCGCGCGCGTTCGCGTGGTCCTCGGCCAGCCGGCTGACCATGGTGCGGAGCGCTACGAGACCTGGCGCGGCGATGATTCCGCCCTGGCGCAGCGTTCCACCGAGCGCACGGCGGACGGCGCGAGCGCGTTTGATGAAGGCGGCGGAGCCGCAAAGGAGCGACCCGACAGGCGCCGAAAGCCCCTTGGAGAGACAGAAGCTGACTGTGTCCGCGCACGCGGCAATGCGTGCCGCATCCACTCCGAGTGCCACGGCAGCGTTGAAGATCCGGGCGCCGTCGAGGTGGACCTTGAGACCCTGCTCGCGGGCGATCGCCGCGCAGAGTTCCATGTGTTCGACGGGGATTGCTGTTCCGCCAGCCCCGTTGTGGGTGTTCTCGAGGCACAGGAGCCCGGAGGCCGGAAACGACAGCTTCGACTTCTTCACGGCTACGCGCAGTGCGGCCGGGTCCATCGCGCCGTGTCTGCCGGGCACCGGCAGCACGAGAAGGCTCGCTGCAGCCGCGATGCCGCCGAATTCCATTCCGTAGAGATGCGCACTCGCCTCGACGACGGCAGTCGCCCCCGGTTCCACCAGGGTCCGCATCGCGACCAGGTTCGACATCGTCCCGCTCACGGTCATCATGGCGGCTTCCTTGCCGAGCATCGAGGCGGCCAGCGCCTCGAGCTCCAGAACTGTCGGGTCGCCGTCACGCGAATCGTCGCCCAGCTTCGCCGTGAGGATCGCGCGGAGCATTTCGTCGGTCGGAAGCGAGAGGGTATCGCTGCGAAGATCGATAACGTGGTCTGTCATTTGTCACTCCGGCGACCCCGGAGGGCCGCGCTACGCCGATACTCGGACGCTGAAGCGTCGTCCCAACACAGCCTCTTACGAAGCCCCCTGGGCCGCAAGCGCGCACAACTCGATGCCGACGCGCCGGAGGCCCTCCGCCAGGGATTCCGGCCGGCCGCCCAGCCAAAGCCTGATGTAGCCTTCCATCCCGAAGTGGACTCCCGGAACCACAAGCGTGCTCTGCCTAGTGCGGATGGTTTCTGCAATCTCGAGGCTCCGTGCGGGCGACTCGTACTTGACGAACGCGATCGCACCGGCTTCGGGAGGCCTGAACGACAGGAAGCCGCCGAAGCTCTCCACCCAGGCGGCGGCGACGGGCAGGTTAGCCTGAAGGATCTGGCGCGTCCGGAGGTAGAGCTTCTCGCGGTTGCCGGGGGCCACAGCGGTGCGCGCGATCATGTCGGAGAGCTTGTTGGGGCCGATCGTGAGGTAGTCGTGCTGGCTCCAACACGACTCGACGATCCCGGGCGGCCCGATGATCCAGCCGATGCGAACGCCTGGGATGCCGTAAGCCTTCGACAGGCCGCTCGTCACGATGACGCGGTCGCTCATGCCCCAGAAGCTGCGGGTGAGGGGCCTCGATACCTCGGCTCCTTGGTAGACTTCGTCCGAGACCAGATAGGCTCCGACTTTCTCGCACCGCTCGACGATCCGGCGCATCGCCTGGTCCGAGAGAACGGCGCCGGTGGGATTGTTGGGGTTCGAAACGTAGACGAGCCTCGTACCGCGAACGACGGCGCGGTCGAACTCGTCCCAGTCCGGCTCCCAACCCGCGCCCGGGCGAAGCCGGAACGTCCCGACGCGCGCCCCCACGCCCCGAGCCACGCCGTGAAGCTGCATGTAGTTCGGCACCTCGAAGGCGAAACCGTCGCCCTCCGCGAGAACCGTCGACGCGACGAGGAAGTTGGCCTCGGACGTGCCGTTGGTTACTTCGATGTTCGCTGGCGTCGCGCCGGAATAGATGGCACAGAGCAATTCCTTTAGTTGCGGCGTTCCGTCCGACTGGCTGTAGCCGAGCGGCGTGGCGACGGCTTGTTCTAGGTCGAACCCCATCTCCGCGAGCTCGCGAAGCGTTACCGGGCGTACCCCGCTCTCGCTCATGTCGTACTCGACGAGGTTTTCCCACGTAGACTGCATCCGCTCCATCTCGAAAACCGGAATACGCATTGCCCCACCCCTGTGTCGACGGCCGAGTATTGGAGATCGAATATCGAGGTCGAAGGTACCCCTCGTCACGGTTCGCCAGAAAGCCCGGTTCCAAGGCGCACGCGCGGGCCGATTGCCAGCGTCACGGCCGACAACAGGAGCCCGGCAGCGGCAGGGCTGTCGATTGCTATGACCCGCGACGGCGCGAAGTACGGAAAATCGAACCGGACCGCGTCGCCTGCACGCTTTCCGGGTATCGGCATCAGACGCGCGCTGAGCGGCTTGTCCAGCCGCAGCGCCAGCGCGGCTACGTCCAGCAGGATCGCGGACAGCGTCTTCCGGTCGGTGTCGCCGGGAAGCGGCACGGTATCCAGGCCCGTGCCGCACACGCTCGAGTAGAGCAACAGCTCGTTCAGCCCCACCCGGCCCTCGACCGTCCTCGCGGCCAGCACGGCGTCCTCGAAGACCGGCAGAAACACGCCCGAATACCCGGTGCGATCGATGCGCGCACGGTCGAGCGTCTCCGCCAGGCAGGCGACCGCCGCGAGGGTCGACACCTGGCCGATGCACCCACCGCTCAGCCGCTCGATCGCGGTACCAATCGACCGCGCCGCGTCGGGAAACGGCGCGAGGGAGAAGTCGATGCCTGCCACGCGCGTCGCTCCAGCACCGGCGCGCGCAACCTGCAGAACGCGGGCGGCGTGCGCCTCGACGCGCGCAACCAGGGCCTTCTGCGCCTCCGGCCAAGATGCGGCCTCGGCCAACGCATCGACGGCAACGGATGCCGCTTCGACGCCGATCGCGACGAACGGCGCTCCACCATCATGATAGGCAGCCGGCAGAAACGGGACGCCCGGCGGGACGTTGAAGAGGGCCGCGAAACGCAGGTTATCGAACCCGTCAGGCCTCGTTTTCGACAGAGCGCTCACCGCCGAGGCGGCCGCCAGAAGCGCCGGCATGTCCACACCCGAACCGGAGGAAGCCACGAGAGACGAAGCGAAGATCCGGCTCGTCACCGCAATCGCCGCCGGGATCGCATGGACAACGGCAGCCGGGTCGCCGGGCAGCGAAACGCCCATCGTGGCGTAGTCGATCCCGAGCTCCTCGCACGCCTTTTCGAGCTCGAGCGCGAGCGCAACGACGAGCTTCTCGTTCCCCTGGACGAACGGCGCGAAGGCCGGAAGCGCAAGGCGCAGGCTCTGCACCTCGTAGCCGGCATCTTCCAGCGCATGTTTGACTCTCGAGGCCACACGGGCGGCCTCGCGCATGACGTCGGCGCCAAGCGGGAATCCCGGGTCGGTGAAACAGGTTACGGTGCGGACTTGCACAGCCCGATAATGTACTTCAAAAATGGTGTCAGGACTGAGACGGCGACCGAAGGTGTTGCGCGCCTGCTCATGTCTCAGCCCTCATCCCTCGGTTGTGGATTCCAGGTTGTGGTAGGTTGGCACGATGTTCGAGCCTGGTGCAAAGGGTGTGATCTTCGACATGGACGGCGTACTCGTCGATTCATTCCAGGCCCACTTCGAGAGCTGGCGGCTGATGGGGCACGAAGAAGGCGTCGAGATCACGGAATCGCAGTTCGCGGCCACCTTCGGCCAGACGAGCCGCGAGATCATCCGGAAGCGCTGGACCGAGGCAGGCCGCAACCTGGACGAGCCGGACATCAAGCGCCTGGACGACCGGAAGGAAGCGCTCTTCAGAGAAATCATCGGCAATAGCTTCCCTTCCGTGGCCGGTTCGCGCGAGCTCGTCTCTTCGCTCCGCGCTGCGGGCTTCGTGCTCGGGGTCGGCTCGTCTGCACCGCCCGAGAACGTGGACCTCGTGCTCGACCGCTTCGGCGGCCGGACGCTCTTCGATGCGGTCGTGAACGGTATGGAGGTCGCCCGGGGGAAGCCGGACCCCGAGGTCTTCCTCCTCGTGGCCCGACGGATGGGCATCGACCCTTCACGCTGCGCTGTCATCGAGGACGCCGTGCCCGGCATCGAGGCGGCGCACAGGGCGGGGATGGCTGCAGTCGCCTACGTTTCTACCGGGCGCTCCAGGGAGGAGTTCCAGCAGGCGTCGGCAGATCTGATCGTTCAGTCCCTGTCCGAGCTGACGCCGGAAGCCCTGGACAAGGTCATTGCGAGGCCGTCCTAACAGCCCTCGCGCTTCTTGGCCTTCTTCGCCGGCGCGAGGCCGCCGGCCGGGAGTTCGAGCTTCGGCATTGCCAGCGACGGGCGCCCCGTGCCGCCGGCTGCGGTCGCGGCGCCCGTCAGGGGCGTCCCGCCGAAGTGCGCGGCAATCGCCTTCAGCTTATCGTTCTGCGCCGCCCGCCCGGGGGCCGGGTCCTCGACGAGCGCGGGGAAGAGCACCTTGTTCTTCCACTCGTCGAGGCCGCCGCTCACAATGTACACGCTGCGGTAACCCTTCGCCTTGAGCAGGAACCACCCCTGCGCCGAGTGAATGCCTCCGTCCGAGTAGAGGACGATCTTCTCGTGCCGACCCAGGCCGAAATCGGGCAGCGACTCGATCGACACGTGCTCCGCGCCCGGAATGTGGTACTCGGCGTACGAATCCGAGTCGCGGAGGTCGATCAGGCGGAAGTCCGACCGGCCTTCGATGATCCACTCGGCCACCTCGACGGCGTCGACGTGGTCCACCTCGTTCTTGACGATGAGCGCGAGTTCCCTCGCGTCGAGCCGCACCAGGTTGCCGCGGTAGGGGGACGCGCCGATCGCAACGACGCCGAGCACCAGCGCAGCGAGCGCGAGACGCTGGTTCAGACCGAGGCGGCTCATCCAGCGTGGCATCACCGCACCTCCTCCTTCGCCCCGCCGAAGTGTTCCTCTACAAGGCCTGCGGCGTAGAACCCTCCCAGCGCCATGAGGACGACGGCCAGAACCACGAGCCCGTACGGGAGATTGAAGAATCCGGGTATGGTGACTTCGCCCATGTCGCCGGCGGTGAAGAAGCTTCCGAGCGAAGGCAGAATCAGGGCGAAAAGCACGGTACCCGCGAAGATGCCCAATACATAGAAGAGCGCGTCCAGCTTGCCAGTGACGGCCGCCGCGATCGACGTCCCAGGGCAGTAGCCGCCGGCAACGAAGCCGATGCCGAGGAGCAGGCCCCCTGCCACCTGTGGAACGATGTAGGTCCGCTCGAGGTAGACGAGCGAGAGGTCGAGCACTCCGATCCAGGCCAGGTAGGTGACGCCGAGCATGGCCGTCACGATCGCGGTGAACATCACCTTGAAGACCGCAAGGTCAGTCAGGTAGAACTGCGCGACCAGCTTGCGGGCGCTGCCGAACCCGCCGCGCTCGAGAAAGAAGCCGAAGCCGATTCCGATCAGGAAGGCGAAGACCAGCGACGTCTGCTCGCCGAAAGCGCCGTACTTCAGGAGCGGTGCCATCACTTCCATTGCCACCTCACGAAGTACGCGAGCGCGTAGGCGCCGGCGAAGACCGACAGCATGAAGGCCCAGCTCCCGAGGTTGAGCAGCGACCCGCCCGTGAGCGCCTGGCCGCTGGTGCAGCCGCGCGCCAGACCTGCGCCGACTGCCGTGATTGTCCCGCCGGAGAAAGCCATCAGGAATCGCGCCCGCACCGACACCCTCGGCCCCTTCTCGATCGCACGGCCCACCCGGTGAGCCAGCAGCCCGGACAGGAACGCTCCTGCCGCCACTCCCGTAATCAGGTAGACGAAGTAGTTCTGGAGGGGCGAAGACGTGCCGTCACCGAGGTAACTGCCGAGAAAAGCGTTGCCGGCAGTCCATTGGGGAGCGATCGCCTCCCCGGCGAACGCCGCGATGGCCTTGAAGAACCCGGAGGCTCCAAGGCCGCGCCCCATCACCACGAAGGCGGCCAAGAGCACCAAGCCGAGGCCGATCCCGGTGAGATAGGGGTTGGAATACGGAGCCGGCTTCCGCAGTTGCGTTCCCTCTGCCTCAGCTGCTGGCGCCGCCTGTGTTTCGATTGCCTGAGAAACAGCTGTCATGTGAGGTCACCAATCCTCGCTCTGCCACGAACGCGAGCCCACAGCCTGGAGCCATGGGCCCGAAGCCCGGGGTCTTGAGAGTTGGCCCCTGAGCCACCTCGTCCCCGAAGATTCCTCATCCTCTCGTCCAGTGACTGTATTGCCCCGCGTAGACGATGACGAAGCGGAGCACCAGCCCGCCGGCCATCACGAGCAGCGGGGCTATGAGAGTGTGCGCGATCCTGTGCGAGGCCGCCAGCAGCTGCACGATGAAGGGCAGCACTATGCCTAGCCCCACCGCCCCGACCCAGAAGACGGCCGTGTAGGGCCCGCCGAGAAGCAGGCGCGCCGCGTCGGCATGCGCCCTCGTGGCCGTTGCCAGCCCGATCAGGAACAGCGCGACGGCAACGAGCTCGAGGCCGAGAAAGGCCGTATCCGCCTGCATCAGCCGACGTCGCTCGCCGGCGTCGCGGGCAATCAGGTGCACGAAAGCAGCCGACGCAGACATCCCCGACAGCAGGAACAGGATTCCGAGCATCGCGCTGTTCCAGAGCGGCCGGGCTCCGAGAGCGCTCAACAGGATGCCGGTGTAGATGCCTAGCATCGCGCCCAGCGCAACGTTCACCGCCCCGACCGCCCGCACGACGGCCCGTCTCTGGCCGACCCACGCATGGAGTCGCTCGGGCCAGTCCCAGAAGACCGACAGCGGTGCCGGCGGCCTCACAAAAGCGGCGGCTGCGAGCGCCGGATAGACGAGCACGAGGATCCACGCGCCCCAGGACATCGGCGATCCGACCTGGAACGTCGTGTAGAGGCGCCACACGTACAATTTGTGCTCGAGGTCGAGGAAGAGGGCCAGCATGCCGAGGCTAAGAACGGCGATGCCGAGGACGGGCAGCACCGCACACACGCAGTTCGGCCGCCTGTTCTCGCCTTTCAGCAGGTAGTAGCCGGTAATGATCATCATGCCGGCCACCCACCCTCCGAGGAAAAGGTAAACGGGAATTTCCCAGCCCCAGACGCGAAGCACGGGATCGATCATTTCGTTGCGGCGGGTGAGGATCAGTTCACGCATCGGATTCTATGAGCTTTCAGCGATCAGCTTTCAGCGATCAGCGGTCAGCGGTCAGCGATCAGCTTTCAGCTTTCAACCTCCTCGTTCTGCGGCCATCACGCGCCGGCTTGCTTTAGGGCGCGTAGCCCCGCCGGTCGACCGCCTATCCGACAGGCGTGTCACCCAAGTGCCGGCGTCGCAGATGAGCTGTCAGCAAGTCCGCTGGCTGTTGACAACCACATACCTTCACTCTCTCAGTCCAGGTAAAAGATGCGCGGCCCCGTGCCAGCCTCAGGGAGCAGCGAGTGATGGCGCCTCGAAGCAAGAAGCCGACTGACCTCGCTCTTCGGGTCATCGAGGTCGCCGAAGTGCATGCAGTGGGTCGGGCAGACCGCGACGCACGCCGGCAGCAGCCCCTTCTCCACCCTGTGAAAACAGAACGTGCACTTGTCAGCGTAGCCTTCGGGGTGCACGAACCGCGCGTCGTACGGGCACGACGCAAGGCACGCCTTGCACCCGATGCACTTCTCGCGGGTCACGAGGACGACATTCCCTAGCGGTTCGACGTGGCTCGCGCTCGTCGGGCAGCAGGTCACGCACGGCGGGCTGTCGCAGTGATTGCAGCGCTCCGACCTTACCTCGGTCCGGAGCGTCGGGAACGTACCGTTCGTGTCGTAGGCAATCCAGTCGCGGTTCAACCCCTCGGGGACCTCGTTTTCCGTCTTGCACGCCACGACGCAGTCCATGCAGCCGACGCACCTGCGCGTGTCGATGACCATCCCGAACCGCGCCATGGCGTCAGGCCTCCATCTCGATCGTGACGAAGTTCACGTTCATCGCCGTGCCACCCATGAGCGGGTCGGTCGTGTACTTCGTCACGAGCTGCGCGTCGTTGGCACCCTTGCCGAAGGCGCGGCGCAGTCGCACCGAGGTGTGACCGAAGCCGTGAACCATGTAGACGCAGTCGGCGCGAACCTGCTCGGTAGCCCTGACGCGAACGCGGTTGCTCACGATGCCGTCCTGATTCCTGAGGCGCACGTACGTACCGCTCTCGAGCCCCATTCGGGCGGCAACGCCCGCATTCAGCCACACCTCGTTGTCGGGCATCATCTCGTGCAGGATCGGGTTCGACTGCGTTCGCCCGAACGAGTGCACGGGGGACCTGCCGAAAAGCAGGCGAAACGCTCCCGGCGGCGTGGGCGGCGGCGGGGTGTACTTCGGCACCGGATCGAAGCCGGCCTCCCGGAGCGGCACCGAGTAGAACTCGATCTTGCCGGACGCCGTCGGGAATTCCGGCGCCAGACCGTCCTCGAAATAGAGCGGCTGACCCGCCCCACGCACGACGCCCCTTGCCTTGAGCGTGTCGAGCGAGATGCCGGCGCCCTTCAACCTCGTGGCAAGGTACTCCTCGATGTCGTTCCAGGGATAGTAGGCGCCCAATCCCAGCTTCATCGCGAGCTGGCGCGCAATCCACCAGTTCGGCTTCTGATCGTGCGGCGACGGCACGACCGGCTGCCTGATGGCGACGAAGGGCTCGCGGAACAGCTCGACGTTCAGCTCGTCGTAGCGCTCCAGGTAGACGGACTCCGGCAGCACGACGTCGGCCCAACCTGCCATCTCGCTCGGTATCACGTCGATGACAACCAGGAGATCGAGGCCCTGGATTGCCCTTATCGTTTCGCGCTCATCGGGGAGCGCGCTCATCAGGTTCGTCGCGTATGTGAACCAGCCCTTCACGGGGTACGGTCTGCCCGTGATCGTAGCCTCTCGGATGCCCGTCGTCAGCGGCTCGACGGCCCACCTGTAACGGCCGTCCGGGTTGTCCACGCGACCCTTAGTGGAGGTCGGGTAGGGCGGGTACGGGTAACCCGGAACGTCCAGGCTCGACGGGGAATAGAAGCCACCCTTCCTGCCCCAGCTCCCGAGAAGCGCATTCAGAATCGCGATCGCCCTGCTTCTTTGGGCGTCGTCCCCGTACCAGGTGACGTGGCGCCCCGGGTGGACGAGCGTCGCAGGCCGATAGCGCGCCATCTCGCGCGCCGTTTCGCGAATGACCTCCGGCTGGATACCCGTCTCCGGGTAAGCCCATTCAGGCGTGTAGGAGGCGACCTCGGCCGCAAAGGCTTCGAAGCCGAAGCCGTACTGTTCGACATACTCCCGGTCGTAGAGCCGCTCGCTGACGATGACGTTCATCCAAGCGAGGAGAAGCGCCATGTCGGTGCCCGGCCTGACCGGCAGGTAGTGCTTCGCCTTGCTTGCGGCAATCGAGAAGCGCGGGTCCGCGACGATGACCGAGGCGCCTTTTCCGACCGCGTCGGCGAACTCCTGAACCTGCGTGTTGTGCATGTTCTCGCCGAGGTGCGAGCCGAGGAGAACCAGGCAGCGTGCATTGCGAATGTCAGTGCGCTCAGGCGAACCGACTTCCTCGCCGAAGGTCAGGATGAAGCCGACGTCGCGCGGGCCGCGGCACTGCGCGAAGGAGGGCGCCGAGATGTTCGGCGTCCCGAACGCCTTCATCGTGTGCTTGAGGAAGGTTCCACCGATGCCATGCGAGAAGAGAGCGACAGCCTCCGGACCGTACTGCGCCTTGATGCGCTGCATGCGGTCGGTGACATAACCGAGCGCCTCCTCCCAGGTAACGGCGGACCAGGCATCCTCGCCGCGCTTCTTCGTCCGGAGCAACGGCGCTTTCAGCCGGTCGGGGTCGAAGTGGGCACCGATGCCGCCCGTGCCGCGCGGGCACAGCCTTCCCTGGCTCAGCGGGTCCTCCGGGTTGCCCTCTATTTTCCAGAGGCGCCCGTCCTTCACATAAGCAATCGCGCCGCACTTCCAGAAGCAGATGTCGCAGAAGGTGGGAACTGTCCTGACGCCTCGTTCGGACACATCGCCGGCCGCCGTCCCGGCCAGACGGGCCACCGCCCCGCCAGCCGCGGCCAGCCCTGCCGTCGCCCCGGAGATCTTCAGGAATCGACGTCTCGAGATGGAGTCCATCGGGATCGTATGTCGTGCGTCTTGTGTCGTGGACCGGTACGTTGGATACCCGTCCCAGGGCCCTGCGCCTCTGTTCACGCCTGGGGACTGGCCCGGGGGCTGGGTCGCCTGGAACAGATTCACGGGACCCGAGAATGGTTACACGGCACGTCGCGTCCAGTACCCGGCGTTGAGGCGGCAGGCAGGCTGGCTCAGTCCTGTTCGAGGCGCCCCACCATTACCGAGGTTCCCGCGGGCGCTTCCCTGCGGAGGATGTCTGTGAGCCCTGCATCCGTCATCCAGCGCCTGACCTCGCTCTCGGTGTAAGTATCGCCCGCCGAGGTACCCACGAGCATGTTCAGCGCGAACAGGGCCCCGATGGCGGGCTCCGTCCGATCCTCCGACATCACCCAGTCCACGATGGCGACGCGGCCTCCGGAGTTGAGGGCCGCGGCGGCCTTCCGCACCAGGAGGCGGTTCTCTTCGGGGCTGTTCGAGTGGATGACTGCCGACATGAGCACGAGGTCGAAGCCCGATGGCAGCGGATCGGTCAGGTAGTCGCCCGGTTCGACGGAGACCTGGGCCGCGAAGCCCTCGGTCTCGATGTAATTCTTCGCCAGAGGCACCACAGCAGGAAGGTCGAAGACAACCGCGTTGATGCCAGCCGCTGCGCGGACGAAGGCCATGGAGAAGATACCCGAGCCGCCTCCGACGTCGAGCACGCGGCCGACGCCGTCCACACCGATCAGGTTCACGACGCTGGGCGCCTGCTGGCGTCCCCTCCAGTGCATCGCAGCAATGAAGGGGCGCGCCCAGTCCTGACCGCGGTCTGCGATTGGTTCCTGGCCAACGGCGCCGCCCTGCCGGACGGCGCTGGTCAACGTGCTCCACCTGTCCCACATGTTCGACGTGTGCTGGAGGCCTGCCATGAAGTCGGGCCTACCGCGCACGAGGAAGCGCGCTGCCAGGGGCGTGTTCGCGAAGCGGCCGTTGGCCTTGTAGATGAGACCCAGCGCGACCAGAGCGTTCAGGAGTCGGTCGGTCGCGCGCGCATCCGCGTCGACTGCAGCGGCGATCTCCTCGGCGGTCCTCCACTCGTCGCTCAGTACGGTGAAGACGTCGAGTTCGCAGGCGGTCAGAAGAGGCCGGCTCCTCTGAAACGCCATCGCCAGGTCGAGAATCGGGCGTGGATCGATCTGGTCGTTCACCGCTGCTCCCTCGTCGAAGCTCGAACTCGAAAGGTCGAAGCTGTTTTCGCCGGCGACACTGACGGATGGCCCTACACGGTCAGTACGATCTTGCCATACGAGCCCGGGGCGAGCACGGCCTCGTGCGCGAGCCCGGCCTCGGCCAGCGGGAACTCACGGCCAACGACGGGCGTGAACGTCCCGTTTGCGAGGCCGCAGGCGACCGCGGCGTAAACGGCCTTCAGTTCCGCGTCGGTGGCGTTGAAGAGCCGCATTCCCACGATGGTGGCTTCGCGGGTCATCGCTTCGCGCGGGTTGATCTCGATGGTCCCTCGGCTTCCGACCACGACCACGCGCCCGCGCGGGGCGAGCAGCGTCAGGTCTCGGGCGAGGTTGACGTTGGCAAGCATCTCGACGACGAGGTCCACGCCTCGCCCGCCAGTCCACTCCAATATGTGGTCCGTATAGCCCGCCGCCTTGTGATTGAAAACGGTCGATGCGCCCTGCTGCCGGACGAGGTCGAGGCCGCGGTCGGTGCCGGCCGTACCTATGACCTGGAGCCCGTAGGCGACCGCGACTTGTACAGCCGCGACGCCGACGCCGCCGCTCGCGCCATGAACGAGCACGATCTCGCCCGGAACCGCATGCCCCCTGAAGACGAGCGCCTGGTAAGCGGTGCCGTAGGGAATGCCGACACCGGCACCTTGCGCGAACGAGAGGCGCTCGGGCAGGCGATGGAGCTGGTCCTCGGCGCAGATCGCCATCTCGGCGTAGGCGCCGCTCGTCCCTGCCACCGTGCGGCTGAAGTAGACGCGATCGCCGGGCCGGACGGCGCGAACGCCGCCGCCGACCGCGAGCACCTCTCCCGCGCCGTCGCAGCCAGGGATGTACGGAAGGGACGGCTTGCTCCCATAGGCGCCCGAGCGGACGTAGGTGTCGACCGGGTTCACGCCCGCCGCGCGCACGCCTACGAGGACCTGCCCCGCCGCAGGGGTGGGGGGGTCCGGAACCTCTTCCAACCGCAGGACGCTCGGCCCGCCAAACTCGTGAACGCGGATTGCCTTCATCTCGACTGCTCCCGCTATGGCCATATTAAGCCGAAAAGCCAGGCGTAGACCTTGATCCGGGCCCTAGAACAGGGTCTACTTAGAATGTGGCTACTGCCGACAAGAGTTTCCGAGGACATCAACCATGAGAAAACGCGTGTTCATCGCCGCCTACCACCAGTCGAAGTTCGGAAAGCTGCTCGGCATGACGCTGCCCGAAATCGTACGGAATGCGGTGGATGGGGCTTCGCGGGAGATCGGCGTCGAAGCGTCGGCGTTCGACGTAGGGTCAATCGCCGCGACCTGCAACTTCTCGCTCAACGAGCAGGGCCTGCTCGCAGGCCTGATGGCATCGGTGCCGGGGATGGAATCCAAGCCGATCGAGGCCGTCGAGAACGCCTGTGCTTCGGGCGGGCAGGCTGTCCTTTCCGTCATCAACAAGCTCCAGGCAGGCGATGGCGACACGGGCATCGTTGTCGGATTCGAGAAGATGCGTGATGCCGAGGGCAGAATGGACGGAAAGCTGATCGGCAAGGTGCTGGGCTACTTCTCGCACCCGGACGAGCGGGAGGGCAAGACGTTCGTCTTCCCGCACATCTTCGCCGAGGTGATGAAGGACTACATGGAGGCGCACCGAGTCTCCGAGGCCGACCTCGCGCAGATTGCCGTCGTCGAGTACGGCAACGCGAAGCACAACCCGTGCGCCCAGATGCAGAAGGTGCAGATCACTCTCGAGCAGGCGCTGAAGATCGAGGGTATCAACCGCTACGTGGTGGATGGCCTGCCGCTCAAGACCTATGACTGCTCCCAGATAACCGACGGCTTCGCCTCGCTTGTAATCGCGACCGAAGAGGGACTCGCCAGGCTCGGCGTGGCCATGGCCGATGCGGTGGAAATCGCGGGGTACGCACAGGCCACCGACCCGCTGAAGAAGGGCGGCCGCGACGTTCTCCGGCCGGCCGGTGCCTACAGGGCCATGAACCGCGCCTACGAGATGGCGAGGCTCTCCCCCGCCGACGTCAACGTGGCGGAAATCCACGACTGTTTCACGGTGATGGGGGCTATCGGGACCGAGGTCATCGGGAAGGCAGACTACGGCAAGGGCGCGAAGTACTGGGTTGACGGCAAGGCCTCCGTGGACGGCGAGTGCGGCATCAACACGTCTGGCGGACTCATCGCAAAGGGGCATCCCGTCGGCGCGACCGGCGTTGCGATGATCGGGTGGGCAGCGCACCAGCTCCTCGGGAAGGCGCCAGCCGCGCTGCAGGTGAAAGAGCCGAGGGCCGCTGCGACCTTCAACATCGGCGGGCCGATCTGCGCCAGCGTGTGCACGGTGTTGAAGCGCTAATGCTCCATGCCGCCGGCGGTTGCAGCCGGAGCCCTGGCAGCGACCGCCTCGCCTGTCATTCAGTCCTGGCGGTGTCCCTCTTGTACTTCTGCCCTATCGTCGGGATCAGGTACTCGCTGAAGGCCCGCCTGAAGTCGTACTTCGGGCGGTAGCCCCAGTCGGCCCTCGCCAGCGAATCGTCGACGTCTGCCGGCCAGGAGTCGAGGATCCCCTGCCGCTTCTCGTCTATTTCGTAGCTGATCGCGGCACCCGGGAAGGCCTGCAGAACGACCTGCCTGATCTCTTCGGCCGACGGGTTGAACGCCCCGAGGTTGTAGGTCGTGCGAGTGAGGCATTCCTTGGGCGCGTCGGCCAGAGCGAGCAGGGCGTCCACACCGTCTGGCATCGCCATGAACGGGATCCGGGTGTCCGGCCTTGCGAAGCACTTGTAGGCCTGGCCGCGCGCGGCGGCGTGGATCATCTCGGGCGCGAAGTCGGAGGTTCCGCCCGAGGGAACCGTGACAGCGGAAATCAGCCCCGGGAACCGTACGCAGCGGAAATCCACGCGTGGGCTGGTGTCGGCAGCGAGTTGCTTGTACCTCTTGCTGTAGTAGTTCCCCAGGCGCTCGCAGTACAGCTTGTTGCAGCCGTACATCGTGGCCGGTTCGGTGAACTCTTCCTCCTTCACGCTGCCGGCGGCAAGCTTCGTAGGGAGATCGGGCATCCCGTAGGCCGCTATCGACGATGGATAGAGGAAGACTACCGTCCGCCCGTGCGACTCGCCCTCGTGCTGGGCGAACTCGAGCAGGTTGAGCGTGCCCTCGACGTTCACCTTGTGGGCGGCAACCGGGGTGAACTCGCTGCGCGTCGAAAGGAGCGCGGCCAGGTGGAAGACGAGGTCCACCTCGAATTCGGCCAGGATGCGCTCCAGGAGGCTGGTGTCCAGGATCGAGCCCGTGATCTCGCGCTGCACGAACGGGGCGACGTCGGGCGCGAGGGGAACGACGTCGAGCGTCACGATCGATCGCTCGTTGCGCGTCGCGAGGCGCGTTATCAGGCCGTGCCCTATTTCGCCGCTGGCGCCGGTGATGAGAACTACAGGTTTGCGCAGCATTGCTTCTCCACTGAATCGGGGCAGTCAACGTTCGAAGACTACAATCTGCACTTCAGGAAGACGAACTCCTCGACGGGCCTGCCTCCGACGAGGTGGTCCTGGATTATGCGTTCGAGGACGGGCGGGTCGCAGCTGTGGTACCACGTCCCCTCCGGGTAGACAACAGCAATCGGGCCGTCCTGGCATATCCTCAGGCAGTTCGCCTTCGTGCGCGCGATACCGCCACGTTCGGACAGCCCAAGCTCCTTCAGCCGCTTCTTCAGGTATTCCCAGGCGACGAGCGACCTCTCGCGATCGGCGCACTTGGGCGTCGTCTGATCGCAGCAGAGAAAGATGTGGCGGCGGGTAACGGTGAGGCCCGCCGCCTCGGCGGCATCAGCCGGACTGTCGAATGGCATAGTCGGCGGTCAGCTTCCAGCTTTCAGCGGCCAGCTTTCAGCTTTCAAGCTGCAGGTCAAGTCGTGATCTTCTTCTTCTGTTGTTCGAGCCGCTGCTTCAGGTGCTCGTCCATCTTGAGCCGCGGCACCCCTTCCTTGTACCAGTCGGGCGCCGGCTTGCCCATCAGGTGGTGGTCGAAGAACTCCTTCATCCGGACCGTGTAGTCCTGCTGGTTGGCCGGCTTCGCGAGGCCATGGTTCTCGCCCACGTACTCCAGCATCACGACGTTCTTGCCCAGGCGACGGAGCGTGTTGAAGTACTCCACGCCCTGGGTGAAGTCGACGGCGCCGTCGCGGTCGTTGTGGAGGATCATGAGCGGCGTCTTCACGTTCTTTGCATGGTTCACGGGCGAGTTCCTGATGTAGGCCTCCCAGTTGTCAAGGTAATGCCCGAGGAACCTCCCCTGGCTGCTCTCGAAAATCGCCTGGTTGGCTCCACCGGTGTTCTTGTAGATCAGGCTGTACATGCTGACCATGTTCGTGAGTGGGGCGCCAGCGACCGCCGCCGCGAAGGCGTCGGTCTGGGTCACCAGGAACGCGGTCTGGTAGCCGCCCCACGAGTGGCCGTGTATCCCTACCCTCCTAGCATCGACTATTCCGGTCTTGATGGCTGCCTGCACGGCCGGCACCACGCACCACACGGCCGACATCCCCGGGTCGTTCAGCTTGTAGGTGATGTCCGGCATCAGGACCGCGTAGCCGTTGCTCGTGTAGACGGACTTGTTGAACCCGTTCGCGCTGGGCTGAGTGAACCCGTAGTGGTTCGCCGTGAGCCGTTCGTAGATATAGACGATCGTCGGGTAGCTCTTCCCCTTCTCATAGTTCGCGGGAAGGAAAAGCGACGCCTGGAGTTTCTGCGGCTTGCCACCTTTACCGAGCGTGACGGTGTAATCGAGCAGCTGCGAGCCGGACGACCACGAGAAGTTGGGGACCTGCGCGTCGAGCGTGGTTATCTTCTGCCCCTTTTCGAGCGAGGGCCCCGTCACGTAATAGTCGGGCGGCTGGTTGTAGGTTTCACGCGTGTAGAGATAGACATCCGCCTTGTCAGCCTTGACCAAGCGGCGGAACATCGCCGGGCCCCAGGCGAGGCGCTCGACACCGGGCTTGCCGGGGTTCATGCGGACGATGCCAGTCTCCTTGGTCACATCGCTGGCGGCGCCGAAGTAGTTGGGTTTTGAAAGGTCGATGCCGCGCTCTTCAGGATCGAGCCGCAGGCGGCGGCCGTACTGGATGCCTTCCTTCTTGCCGTTGACGGTCAGGTTGGTTGCCGCGCTCCCGTTCATCGGGACGAGCCAGATGTCCCAGGCATCGGAGAGAAGGACCGCGCTGCCGTCCACGGTCCACTCTATCGGATTCGAAACCGGCGGCTTCGCAACGTTGTGGTCGTCGCGGAGGTTCACGAAGGTGGTCGGGATGGTGGCCGTAAGGTTGGCCGCCTTCCCCGAGGCCATGTCGTAGGCGAAGAAGTTGCCGTCCTCGTAGTAGAGGAAGCGGGTGCCATCGGTGGACGGCCCCATCACCCAGCGCGCCTTCTTCAGCGCGAGCTTCCGGGCGCCTGTCTGAAGGTCGACGACATAGACATCCTGGTAGCGGCGGCCGTCCATGTTGCCCATGAGCTCGTAGTCGTCCGTGTCGCTCCCGATCGCCCAGCGCTCCTTTGGTGCCGGCACCACGCTTCTGAGGTCGTCGTCGGCCAGGCGGATGAACTTCTTCTCCTTCACCCGGTAGATCGAAAGGTAACTGAAGTTCCGGTCCGCGGTCTCCTGAACCTGTTGTTGTGTCGGCAGCCGCTTGTCGAGGTAGTGCCAGAGCACGAGGTCCGGCTTCTCTTCGGCATCAGGGGTGTCCGGCCTCGCTCCCGGCGGGTCGCCGGGGGCCGGCTTGTCTGCCGGTTCCTCGGGCTTCTCGCCTGGTTTTTCCGCCGGCTTCGCACCCGGCTTCGGCTCGGCCTTCTTAGGCTCGCGGATACCGAACAGGATGGCCGTCAGGTCCTCTGTCCACGCGGCGTTGCGGTTGGGGCTTATAGCCATCCCCTCGGGAAACGTCTTGTCGGTGGCAGGGTCGTAGACCACCTTCTCGGGCCTCGGGCCCGAGAACCCGGTAAAGGCCACGATCGCGTATACCTTGTCCGAGTAGCGTTTGTCCTCGGTCCCCTTGAGGACCGCAAGGCCGTCGCCCTTGTCAGTCCAGGCGAGGCGTTCGTAGACTGCTTTGCCACTGTCGAGCGGGATGACGGCGCCGGTTTCCATGTCGCGCAGCGAAATGCCGTTGCCGATCTGGTCCTGCGCGTCGACGGTCCACGCCAGCCAGCGGCCGGTCTTGTCGAAGGCGAACTCGGAAACGTTGCCGATATTCAGCTCGGCCCCGGTGGCAAGCTCGTGGAGGATGAGGTCCGAGCCCCTGGGCCTCTCGCTCGCCGCGCTGCCGGCTCCGCCGCCGGCAGGTACGGATGCGCCCCCCGCTGCCGGTGTCCCGGATGGAACGTCTGCCCCGTAGCGGTGCAGTGCGATCCAGGTCCCCTTCTCCCCGGAGAACGCGAAGCGGCGGATCTTCTCTATCCGCGTTTCCTTGCCGGTCGCGAGCTCGACGAGCGAGACTTTGTTCTGGACCGGGCGGCGCTGCCTTCTGAGCTGGGCAGCTTCCTTCTTTGTTGGCGCCACCGAAAAGGCCAACCACTTCGCGTCGCCGGAAAACGCCGGATCGGCCCCACCGGCCCCGCCGGCCGGACCTGCGGCTCCGCCGCCGCGCAGGTCGCCAATCGGGAAGCGGTACTCCTTGTCGCCCCGCGTCTGCCTAATCATTACCTCGCTGTCGCCGTCGAGCGGCGATACACGATAGGCAAACCACTGGCCGTCGTTCGAAAGGGCCGTGGCGCCGATGCTCTTCCAAGCGAGGATGTCGGACAGTTCCATTGCCCTGGGCTCGGCCGCCCTGAGGGCTTTCGGAGGTCCGGAATCCTGGAGCGAGAAGGCCGCGATCGCGACGAAAAGCAGCAGCGTTGTCTTTCTTCGCATGTTGAATCTCCCTGGCAATGCGCGAGGCCGCACAGAACCTCCTGACTTCCGACCCTACCGCGCAAGAGGCGGGCCCGCGGATTATACGACGAGCGTGTTAGAGTACTTCTCGCTTTCCGGCCCCGGTCCCCGACAGAGGCACCGGGTGGAGCTTACAGGAGATGAAACGATGGCACGTGCAACTGAGGGGCTGAAGCCGCCGCTTGTCTGGAAGTATTTCGAAGAGATTGCCCGCATCCCACGCTGCTCCAAGAACGAGGCTGCCGCAGCCGCGTACGTCATGGACAAGGCCAGAAGACTCGGCCTCAGCGCGAGCCAGGACAGGGCCGGAAACGTGGTGGCCAGGAAGCCTGCAACCAAGGGCTTCGAGAAGGCGCCGTGGGTGTGCCTCCAGGGGCACCTCGACATGGTCTGCGAGAAGCACCCGTCCAGCCCGCACGACTTCAGCAAGGACCCGCTGGAGCTCGTCCGCAAAGGCGACGTGATCATGGCCAACGGAACCACCCTCGGCGCCGATAACGGGATTGCGGTCGCCACCTGCCTTGCAATCATGGAGGATCGCGGCATCGAGCACGGGCCGCTCGAGTTCCTCTTCACTGTGGACGAGGAGACCGGGCTGACAGGCGCGCAGAATCTGGAGCCTGGCTTCCTCGAGAGCAAGACGCTCCTGAACCTCGACTCCGAGGAGGAGGGCGAGCTCTACGTGGGGTGCGCGGGCGGCCGTGACACCAGGGGCGCCTGGGACGCGCAGTTCGAGCCGGTGCCGGCCGGAATGGTCCCGGTCCAGCTGACGGTTGGCGGCCTCCGAGGCGGGCACTCAGGGCTCGAGATCGACAAGGGGCGCGGCAATGCGATCAAGATAATGAACAGGACCGTCGTGCAGCTCATCGAGATGGGCGGCCGCCTTTCGAAGTGGAACGGCGGCAACAAGCGAAACGCGATCCCGCGCGACTCGGAGGCCATCGTATACGTCCCGAAGGCAAAGGCCGATGCGGCCCTGGCCGCAGTCGAAGAGTTCAGCCGAGTGGCACGCGCGGAGCTCGCGACGGCGGAGCCGAACCTGGCCGTTACCGGCCAGGTGCTGAAGGGCGTTCGCGGCGGCAAGGTCTTCGGCAAGCCCGTCCAGAAGAAGCTTACGAAGACTATTGCCGGCCTGCCGCACGGCGTCATCAAGATGAGTGCGGACATCCCGGGGCTGGTCGAGACATCGACCAACGTCGCCGTGATTACCACCGACAAGAAGACGATCGACGTGCAGACCAGCCAGAGGAGCTCAGTGGCCTCGGAGATCAAGGAGATAGCCGACAGCGTCCGCGCGATCTTCGAACTTGGCGGCGCGAAGGTCACAGGCTCGGACGGCTACCCCGGGTGGAAGCCCAACCTCGACTCGCCTGTCCTGAAACTCGCGAAGAAGACCTACTTGGAGATGTTCGGGAAGGAGCCGGCCGTCAAGGCGGTTCACGCAGGTCTCGAGTGCGGGATCATCGGCGAAAAGTTTCCCGGGATGGACATGATCTCGTTCGGCCCGACGATGGCCGGGGTGCACTCGCCCGAAGAGCGGCTGTACTACGATTCGGTCCCGCGATTCAACGACTTCCTGCTGGGACTCCTGAAGAACATCGCAAGGGGAAGGTGAAAGGGCGGTCCACGATTCGAAGCTCCCTAGATCCTCATCCCGTCCAGAATCGAGGCCAGGATCGCCAGGAACGAGGCAAGCAGGGCAATGATTCCGGCCAGCACGTGCTCGACCCGCTCCGGCCTGAGCGGGTCGAGCCACCGCCCCAGGAGGTATCCCCCGGCAAACCCGCCCGCGTGGCCGTAGTTGTCCACGCCTGGCATGACCAGGCCGAAGACGAAGAGCATCATCGCGTAGCCCATAGCCTCGCGCGAGATCAAACCGCTGCCGCGCCGACCGTAGGCGACAAGCGCTCCCAGCAGGCCGAAGACGGCTGCTGACGCGCCAACTGTCATCCGCGCGCCACCGAGGATGGGGACGCCCGGTAGCAGGTAACCTGCGACCGAGCTGAGGAGGAAGCCGCACGCGCCCGCAGCCGTGTAGATGATTATCATCCGCCCGGGACCGAAGAGGTCCGCTGTCGCCGGCGCCAGCTGCCTGACCCACAACATGTTGAACAGGATGTGCAGCAGGCCGCCGTGCAGCCACGAAGCGCTCAGCACGGTCCACCAGCGCCCGGCGGCAAAGACGGGCATCGAACCGCTCGCGCCGAAGAGAAAGAGAATCGTGCCGTCGGGCGACAGCAGCGAGAAGAGGCCGCTCATCCTCATATTCGGGCCGGAGATGAGCAGCGTGACAAGGTAGATGACCGAGCACCCGCCGATGACGAACGGCACGAAGCCCATGTCGTGGCCGAAGCGCCTGAGCATCGGCGTGAAGCCCCAGAGGCCCGGGTTCCACCGGCCGCAATTGTAGCAACGCTCATCGCTCACCCCGACGAGGGTGCCGCAGGACGGGCAGACCACCGAGCCGGTGCGCTGTCGCCTCAAGGCCATGCTGGCCGCCACGTGGCGGACCGTCGCGAGGCCGCCGGTCGCACGTACTCAGTAAGAGTCATCTGGCAATCATAGCCCAACCGCGCGGGAGCCTGTCAGCGCGGGCTCGCCTACCGGGTTTTCGGCACCCCCGGCTGCAGAGTGTGGCTGGGCGTGCGAGAAGCCCACAAAACACGAGGGAAAACAGTCGTTCCTGCCCGGATCGACTTTTGCAGACGGCGCTTGGACCCGGCAGGGCTCAAGCCGCCACCAGGTCAACCTGCGGCAAGGCTGAAGGCCTCGCCCTACAACTCGCTCCATCCCAGAACGAGCGGAGGACACCACAATGGCGATGGTAATCCAGGAAGACTGCATCAGCTGTGGCGCGTGCGAGCCGGAGTGCCCGAACGAGGCCATCAGCCAGGGCGACACCATATACGTTGTCGACGCGGCGAAGTGCACCGAATGCGTCGGGGCCTTCGATGCCCCGAAGTGCGTCGAGGTCTGTCCCGTGGACGGCTGCATCGTCCAGGACCCGAACCACGTGGAGACGAAAGAGCAGCTCCAGGCGAAATACGAGCAGCTGCACTCCTGATCCGGGGATTCCGGAAGTCGTTTCCCGGCAGCTGACGAAGGAAGACACCGAGGGGTTTCGCATCTTGCACGGTGGCGAGGCGACGCCCCTTTTGTCTGTACAGCCACAGGTCGCAGGGGACAGCGTTCATCACCTCCAACCCGTAACCTGTTCCCTGCAACCTACCGAGCGATCTCCCTCGCTATGAAATCCATGTCGGCCAGGCGCCCCGCCTGGAGTGCGACGGCCGCGTTGAGGTCGCCGAGCGCCGACAGCTTCTCGAACTCCGCGGCACCGAGCGTCCCCGCTGCGCTCAGGACCTTGAGCACTCGCGCCGGCACCGACAGCGCCACCTCGCTCGCCCATACCCGGGACTGCGCCTTCAGCAGCGGCTCGTTCGACCGCCCCGCTGCCCTAGCCAGCGCGGTCGCCGTCTCCACCTCCGCCATCGCCCAGGCGAGCTCGAAGACCACGTGCTGCTGGTGCGTCAGCTTCCCCTTGAAGACAACCGTGGACGCCTCGGACAGGAAACGAGCTGCTCGAGCCACGGCAGCCCCGCCGCAGTCAGCCAGCGCCTCCACCTCGTCGGCCATCGAACCGTAGAACTTCCCCTTGCTCCTGACGTTCTCGCGCGTCCGAAAGACGCCGATGATGTTCTGCTGTATCTCGGACGTCCCTTCGTAAATGGTCAGGATGCGCGCGTCGCGGCGGATCTTCTCCACCTCGAAATCCACGCAGTAGCCGTAGCCTCCCAGCGCCTGCACGGCTGCGTCGGCGGCCATGTTCCCCGCCTCGGTCGCGAAGAGTTTCGCCACCGATCCCTCGACCTGGCGGTCCTCGGTGCCGGAGTCCAGCAGATCAGCCACGTACTCGATGTACGCCTTTGCCGCCGCGAGCCGCACGCTGTTGGGCACCAGCAGCTTGTGCGTGAAGCCTTGCTTCTCGGCCAGGTAGGTCCCGAACTGCTTCCGCTGCTTCGAGTAGGCGACTGCCTTCTCGAGCGCCGACAGGCCTGCACCGAGACCGAAGGCCGCCACCATCAGGCGCGTGTACCCGAAGACCTCGTTGGCCTGCTTCAGCCCCTCGCCTTCCTTCTCGCCGACGATGTTCGAGGCTGGGATTACGACGTCCTGGAGGAGGACCTGCGCCGTGTCGGACAGGCGGATGCCGTGCTTGACCTCGTGCTTGCCCGGCGTCAAGCCGGGCGTGTTCCGCTCGACAACGAAGAAGGTCGGGCCGTCGGGCGCTTTTGCCAGAATCGTGTAGAGGTCTGCGATCGATCCGTTCGAGATGAACTGCTTGACGCCGTTCAGCCGGTAGTGCGTGATGCGCCCCTCGGCGTCCGTGATGCGCTCGGCCTCTGTTTTCAGGCTCTGAACGTTCGATCCGGCCTCGGGCTCCGTGACGCCGTAGGCGACAATCAGCCCCTCGTTGGCGATTCGCGGGATCCAGCGCGCCTTCTGCTCCTCGGTGCAGCCGACGCGAATCGGGTCGGTTCCCAGCGCCACGGCGAGCATGGCGGTCGCCAGGCCGAGGTCGACCTTGGCGAACTCCGTGGAGAGGCGGTAAACGTCGTAGGCTCCGCCGCCCATCCCGTCGTACTCTGCGGGCAGGAACACGAGGTGAAGGCCCACATCCGGGCCCAGCATCGCGCGGACGACCTCCTCGGGGCAGGTATCGGTTTCATCCCAGCGAAGCCGCTTGTCGAGCGGCGATTCACGGTCCGTGAATTCCTTCAGCGTCTTGACGATCAGTTCGAGGTCGACTGGGTCCAACCGTTTGAGTTCGAGCATTTGGCCTCTCTGCTGAGAATCGACCGATTAGGGTAACACGGCGGAGACGGGCAAGGATCAAGCGATGGGGCCCGCGGCGAGCGTGGCGGAAGAGCTGGTAAGCTGAGCGGTGATGGCAACGTGACGCTGAAGCTTGGAGCCTGAGGCTTGGCCGTGCCTGGCCGGCGCGGCCGCGTATTGTCGCGTCGAACCGGCGCCGCAGCGCCCAGGCCCAGGCTGTAGCTGTCCATCTTCGCTCGGCGCGAGGAGAGGCGGGCGCGCCGGCAGCTGGCCGGCGCGCGAAGCCTGAAGCCCGTATGACCACGTATCGTGCGCGCATCCTGACGCCGTCCGGCGACGGCTGGGCAGACTGGCCTGACGGGCGGCTCGACGTCGAAGATGGCCTCGTCCGGTTCGCCGGCCCGTGGCGCAGAGCCACGAAGTGGATCGACCTGCGCCCGCACTTCATCATGCCGGGCCTGGTAGACGTGCACGCGCACGTGCCGCAGCTTCCAATCTGCGGCGTCCACCCGGGCAACGATCTTCTTCGCTGGCTGCACAAGTGGACCTACCCCTTGGAGGCACGCTTTCGCGGCCCCCGGGCGCGCACGCTTGCGGCCGACTTCATCGCCGAAATGTTGGCGCAGGGCACTACAACGGCGGCATTGTACACGTCGGCGTGGCCCGATTCCGTCCACGCGACGTTCGAAGCCGCCGCATCTGCCGGCATCCACGCGTGGATCGGTCCTCCATTGATGGACGTGGGTCCTTACCGTCGCGCGTCGACTGCAGCCATCCTCGATGAGGCGCGCCAGCTTGCCGCGCTAGACACGCCACGCCTTCGATTTGCCGTAACGCCACGCTTCGCTCTCTCGTGTTCGCCCGCCCTGCTGGAAGGAGCTGCAGAGATCGCGAGAAGCCTCAATCTGCCCGTCCAGGCGCACCTGGCTGAGCAGGTCGAGGAAGTGCGGCGAGTCCGGGAAGTCTTTGGAAGGAGCTACCTGGACCTCTACGCCCACGCGGGCCTCGTGGGCGACCGAAGCCTGTTCGCTCACTGCGTCTGGCTCGACGGGCGAGGGTGGCGGCGGCTAGCGGAGGCCGGCGCGGCGGTTGCGCACTGCCCCACCTCAAACGTCTTTCTCGGCAGCGGCGTGATGGATTGGAAGCTGGGCTCGCGCTGCCGCCTTGGCCTCGGCTCCGATGTTGGCGCCGGGCCTGATTTGTCCCTCTTCCGCGCTGCGCGGACCGCGTGGATGGTACACTCGCTTCGAGGGCTTCGTCCGTCGCCCGACGAGCTGCTGACGGCGGCGACGAGAGGAGGCGCGATGGCGCTCGGCTTCGACACCGCCGGTTCTCTGGAACCTGGTAAGTCAGCCGACTTCATCGTCCTCGACTCCACACGCATCGTCCCCCGGGGCGCCCCGGAAGTCGAATCGACCGGCGACCTACTGTCGCGCATCCTGCACCGCGCGGGAAGATCGACCATCCGGCAGGTGTACGTGGCAGGCCGTCTCCTGGTGGACACGACGGAGCATGGGAACTGAGACAAGGCGATGGAACGAGGTGCGAGGGTTGACACCATGAAGCATTTCCTTGTGGCCGCCGCCATCACTGCCATCACGGTTGCGAGCTTCACGATGAGCGCAGAGACCCAGCCTGCAGACACGTTCGACCGTTTCTTCACCGGGCGCACGATGCGCGTGGACTACTTCCATACCGGAGGGCTTGGACAGGAGATCTACAGCCTGGACCGGGTCGTCTCGGACGGGCCGTGGCCCGGCAGCAGGCGGAGGCTGGTCGACGACACCAACCTCGGTCCGTATCTCTTCGAGGTCCGCGACGCGAAAGGAGGGCAGCTGCTCTACTCGCGCGGCTTCGCCTCGATCTTCGGCGAGTGGCAGACGACGTCGGAAGAGAAGAAGGCGCATCGGACGTTCCACGAATCGCTGCGCTTCCCTTGGCCCAAGGCACCTGTCACGGTCGTTGTGAAGAAGCGGGACGCGAAGAACGCTTTCGTAGAGGCATGGTCGGAGACAGTCGATCCGGCATCGCGATTCGTCAACGCGGCGGATCTGGCGTCGCCGCTCGCCGTGTGGACGCTGATCGAGAACGGCCCGCCCGCCGAGAAGGTGGACTTGCTCCTGGTAGGCGATGGCTACACGGCTGCGCAGGCCGGCAAGTTCCGCTCGGACGCAGAGCGCCTCGTGAAGGTGCTCTTCGAAACCGAGCCGTACAAGAGCCGCAAGGCGGACTTCAACGTGCGCGCGATTGCCCCGCCGGCGGCAACGAGCGGGATCAACCGACCGCGAACCGGTGACTACCGGCGAACCGCGCTCTCGACCGAGTACAACATCTTCGACTCGGAACGCTACGTGCTCACGCTGGACAACCGCTCCCTTCGCGACATCGCATCTGCGGCGCCGTACGACGCCATCGAGATCGTGGTCAACGAGGAGCAGTACGGGGGCGGCGGGATCTTCAACGACCAGGCGACGGCGTCGGTCGACACGGCCTTCGCGGAGTACATCTTCATCCACGAGTTCGGGCACCACTTCGCGGCCCTCGGCGACGAGTATTACACGTCGGACGTGGCCTACCAGACGGGCATCGAGGAACGCCCGGAACCATGGGAACCGAACATCACCGCCCTGAAAGACCCGGCTTCGCTCAAGTGGCGCGACCTCGTCGAGCCCTCCACGCCGATCCCGACGCCATGGAGCAAAGAGGAGTTCGAGGCCAGGAGCCGGGAGTGGCAGGAGCGCCGGGCAGAGATCCGCGCGAAGAACCTGCCCGAAAGCGAGATGAACGCGCTCTTCCGGGAACAGCAGGAGTGGGAGACGAAGTTTCTCTCCTCGATGACCTACTCTGGGAAGGTTGGGGCCTTCGAGGGCGCTTCCTACGAGCCGAAGGGCCTGTTCCGGCCCGAGGCCGACTGCATAATGTTCACGCGGGATGCGGTCGGCTTCTGCCGCGTCTGCCGGCGCGCCATCGAGCGCATCATCGACATGCACACCCGCTGATGGCGCCGCCGTGGGGGCTCTACTCATGAGATGGATCGAAAAGACGTGAATCAGCCTTGAGCAGGAGGGCCCGTTTGTTGTACATATCAACGGGCCGCTGGCTCAGGGCCACACGCTTCAGGCTACAAGAACCACAGAAGACTACGGCCAGGCCGCCTGCTCGCCCCGGCGAATCTCAAGTGCGCCGAGGCCGGCTGCGGGACGTGATACATCAGCTGATGAGAACGAGGCGCCCGTGCACCCAATCCTGAGCAAGGAAACGCTCGCTCCCGACGTGGTACGCTTCTGGATCGAGGCCCCGCCGATT
The DNA here is from genome assembly GCA_041947015.1 of Vicinamibacterales bacterium. Classification (GTDB taxonomy): domain Bacteria; phylum Acidobacteriota; class Vicinamibacteria; order Vicinamibacterales; family Fen-181; genus JBHGBL01. The sequence goes on along the minus strand of JBHGBL010000001.1, from coordinate 184,624 downwards.
GCGCGGAAACGGCGGCCGGGCCAGTTCGTGATCGTGCGGGTGAGCGAGGAAGGAGAGCGGATCCCGCTGACGATTGCCGATGCCGACCCCGCTCGAGGAGCCATCTCGCTCATCGTCCAGGGAGTCGGCAAGTCTACGAAGCAGCTCAACTCGCTCGAGCCCGGCGACGCGCTCGTGGACGTCGCGGGGCCGCTCGGCCTCCCGACGAAGATCGAACCGAACCGGCACGTGTGCTGCATCGGAGGCGGCATCGGAACGGCGGTCGTCTACCCGATCGCCACCGGCGTGAAGGCGAAAGGCGGTTCGGTCGTGTCGATAGTCGGTGCGCGCACGCGCGACCTGGTCATCCTCGAGGACGACATGCGCCGCGTCTCGGACCACTGCATCGTGACCACAGACGACGGGTCGTACGGGATGCACGGGCTGGTGACAGACGCACTCAAGCAACTCCTTGACGAAGGGTTTGCGTTCGACGAGGTCGTGGCCGTGGGTCCGCTCCCGATGATGCGGGCCGTCGTGGACGTGACGAGGCCCATGGGCCTTCATACCACTGTGAGCCTCAACCCGATCATGATCGACGGCACGGGCATGTGCGGCGGCTGCCGGGTGACCGTGGGCGGGGAGCAGAAGTTCGTCTGCGTCGACGGACCCGAGTTCGACGGGCACCAGGTGGACTTCCGCGAGCTGGCAGCAAGGCTGCGCGCCTACCGCGACCAGGAGCAGGCGGCCCTCGAACGCTATGCGCACACCTGCCGGTTGCAGTTGCAGCAGTTCCCATCGGGACAGCGGTGAGGCGGCCGGGGCGAGAAGCGGGTGCATTCCAGCACCCGGTGCTCTCTTCCCGGCAATGTTTGCGGGCGTGTACCCCGGCGGCCCAGGACCAACAACATGGCTAAGAAAATAGGCCTGAAAACAAAGACCCCGATGCCGGCGCGCGATGCAAAGGAGCGCGCGAGGTCGTTCGAGGAAGTGGCACTCGGCTACGCGACAGAGATGGCGGTGCAGGAGGCCGACCGCTGCATCCAGTGCAAGAACAAGCCGTGCGTCGCGGGCTGCCCCGTCGAGATCGATATCCCCGCCTTCGTCAAGCAGGTGGCGGAGCGCAGCTTTGACGGGGCGTTCCGCATCCTGACGGAGAAGAACGTGCTTCCGGCGATATGCGGGCGCGTCTGCCCGCAGGAAGAGCAGTGCGAGCGGGTCTGCACGCTCGGCGTCAAGTTCGACCCCGTGGCGATCGGGCGCCTCGAGAGGTTCGTGGCGGACTACGCCGCCAGCCAGCACCTGGTGGACTCAACCGAGCGGCGGCCGCCGACAGGGCACAAGGTGGCGGTAGTTGGGTCCGGCCCCGCGGGACTGACCGTCGCTGCCGACCTGGCCAAGCTTGGACACGCGGTGACGATCTTCGAGGCGCTGCACAAACCTGGCGGCGTCCTGATCTACGGCATACCCGAGTTCAGGTTGCCGAAGGCGATCGTCGAGCGCGAGATCGACAACCTGAAGCACCTCGGCGTCGAGATCAAGACGAACCATGTGATAGGACGGACCTTCACGGTGGACGAGCTCCTCGACGAGCAGGGCTACGAGGCAGTGTTCATCGCGACGGGTGCCGGGCTGCCGCACTTCCCGAAGATACCCGGGGTGAACCTGATCGGAGTCTACTCGGCCAACGAGTACCTGACCCGATCGAACCTGATGAAGGCCTACAAGTTCCCCGAAGCGGACACGCCGGCCATCCGGGGGCGGAACGTCGCCGTCATCGGCGGTGGGAACACCGCGATGGACAGCGTGCGGACGGCGCTCAGGCTTGGGGCCGAGAACGCGTACCTGGTCTACCGGAGGTCGCGCAGCGAGATGCCGGCTCGGCACGAGGAGATCGAGCACGCCGAGGAAGAGGGCGTGCAGTTCATTCTGCTGGCGGCGCCGACCGAACTCCTTGGCGACGATCAGATGCGGCTGCGGTCGATGAAATGCATTCGGATGCAGCTCGGCGAGCCCGACCAGTCAGGACGTCGAAGCCCGGTGCCGATGCCGGGCTCCGAGTTCGAGCTCGAGGTAGATGCTGTCGTCTTCGCGGTCGGCCAGGGCGCCAACCCGCTCATCCGCTCGACAACGCCGGACCTTCCAGTCAACAAATGGGGCAATATCATTGCGGATGACGGGACGGGAGCGACGAAGAAGCGCGGGGTGTTCGCGGGCGGCGACATCGTCACCGGCGGCGCGACAGTGATCTCGGCGATGGGCGCGGGTCGCCGTGCGGCGCGCGCGATCGACGAGTACTTGCGCGGCCTCGAGGCCGGCCACGATGAATCGGAGCCACAGCACAAGATCGAGTGATGTGCACTGAGCGATGAGCGCAGGTGGCCGCTGACATTCGCTCGAGCCTCTCAGCCCCAGTCCTTCGGGGTGGTAGGATCAGAGCATGTCTGACTCGAACGCTGCCCCGTCCGCAGCGCCCGCCTTGCTGCTGTCGATGCCGCAGCTGAACGATCCGAACTTCAGCCGCACCGTCGTCCTGCTCTGCCAGCACGACTCCGATGGCGCGTGGGGACTGGTGGTCAACCGCCCTACCGGCCAGGCTGCCGCCTCGGTCGTGCAGATCCATCCGCCCCTGGTGCGCCCGAACGATCTCGAAGTGTGGTCGGGTGGCCCGGTGGAAACGCAGCGCGGCTGCATCCTGATGGGACAGGCGCCGCCGGAAGGGGCCGAAGCGGCCGAGATCGTGGATGGTCTCTACATCTCCGGCTCGCCAGTCTTGCTTCGCCACCTGCTCGAACAACCTGCGCCACCGCGCCGCACGCGGCTGCTCGTGGGCTACGCGGGGTGGGGGCCGGGGCAGCTGGAGGCGGAGATGGCGCAGTCGGCCTGGCTCATAACCGAGGTCGACCCCGAGCTCATCTTCGATGTCGCGGCCGATCGGATGTGGGAGACGGGCATCCGGCGCCTCGGCGCCGACCCAGGCGCGCTTCAAGTGAGCCGGGGGGTGCACTGAAGGCCGGGTCGCCCGTCTCAGTCCTCCTCGTCCCCGGCCCTGCCTAGCCAGCGTCCTACCACCGAGTTGTCCGGAAGGATGGTGTCTTCGCGGTCCGAACCGGTGGAGATTATCGAAGCCGGCACACGGCACAATTCCTCCAGCCTGGCGATGTAGCGTCGCGCAGCAGCCGGGAGGTCGTCCTGGCTCCGGACCCCATGCGTAGGCTCCTTCCACCCGGGAAGCGCCTCGTAGACCGGCTCGCACGCGCTCAGTATCCGCGAGTCGGCCGGGAAGTCGGTGATGGTCTCACCGTGGCAACGATAGGCAGTGCACACGAGGATCTCGTCGAGGCCGTCGAGGACGTCGAGCTTTGTGAGGGCGATGGCGTCGAGGCTGTTGACGCGCGCCGCGTAGCGGACGGCCACCGCGTCGAACCACCCGCACCGTCTCGGCCGACCGGTCGAAGCGCCATACTCCTGCCCTGTCTCGCGGAACCTGTCGGCGAGGCGCCCGCCCATTTCCGTCGGGAGCGGCCCTCCGCCCACGCGCGTCGTGTAGGCCTTGGCCACACCGAGCACGCCGTCGATTGCACGCGGGCCGATGCCAAGGCCCGTGCACACCCCGCCTACCGTGGCATTCGACGAGGTCACGTATGGGTATGTCCCGTGGTCGATGTCGAGCATCGTGCCCTGCGCCCCCTCGAAGAGGATGGCGCGCCCCTCTTCCATCGCCTCGGCAAGGAACACCGACACATCCGCGACCCAGGGCCTCAATCGCTCGGCGTACGAAAGCAGGTCGTCGAGCACCTGGCGCCAGCTCAGGCCCGAGTCTCCCACCAGGCGGTTTCGCGCCTGCACGTTCTCGCGCACCTCGTCGGCCAGAGACGCCGGGTCGAACAGGTCGACGATGCGGATGCCGCGCCGACCGATCTTGTCCTCGTAGGCAGGGCCGATCCCGCGAGAGGTGGTTCCGATGCTGCGTTCACCCCGCCGCGCTTCGGACAGCAGGTCGAGGTCGCGGTGGTACGGCAGGATGAGGTGCGCCTTCTCGCTCAGGATCACGCGGCCATCGACGTCGATGCCCTTCCTCCCGAGCATGTCCACTTCCTCGAAGAGCGCCTTGGGGTCCACGACCACGCCGTTGCCGATGACGCACGTGATGGCCCGGTGCAGGATGCCAGAAGGGATCAGGTGCAGTACGAACCGCGTGCCGCCCACGTAGACGGTGTGCCCGGCGTTGTGACCGCCCTGGTAGCGCGCCACGATGGAGAAGTGGCGCGTGAGCAGGTCCACGACTTTGCCCTTGCCCTCGTCACCCCACTGCGCTCCAACCACGGCAATGTTCGGCACGGTCACACGCTCCGATCGTCTGCGCCCGCCTGCGGGCCCTCAATACGATATACGATCCCCGGCGGGCAGCGGTATAACATGGGGCTTGCGACTCGAGGTGCGGATGCTCGTCCTTGATGGACGTTCCCTGACGATCGAAGACATCGTGGCGGTTGCCGACGGCGACGAATCGGTCGACCTCGCACCTGCGGCAGTCGAAGCGGTCAGTCACAGCCGGGCGGTGGTGGACGAGAAGGCACTCGGAGACGCGCCGGTCTACGGCATCAACACAGGTTTCGGCTCCTTCGCGGAAGTCAAGATCCCCGCCGATTTCCTCGACAAACTCCAGATCAACCTGCTGCGCAGCCACGCCGCCGGCGTTGGACGGCCGCTTCCGGTGCGCACCGTGCGCGCGATGCTGCTTTTGCGCGCGAACGTGCTGGCGAAGGGTTTCTCGGGCATCCGGCTCGAAACGCTCCGCGCGCTGCTCGCGCTGCTGGACCGCCGTGTCCACCCGCTGGTCCCGGAACTCGGCTCAGTCGGCGCGAGCGGCGACCTGGCGCCGCTCGCCCACCTGGCGCTGGTGCTCGTGGGCGAGGGTGAAACCTGGGACGGGACCTCGCGGCGGCCCGGAGCCGAGGGACTCGCCGCCGCTGGACTCGAGCGCGTGCGGCTCGGCCCGAAGGAAGGACTCGCGCTAATCAACGGTACCCAAGCGTCGGCGGCAGTACTTGCCCTTGCCGTGGCCGGGGCAATCCGCCTGGCGCGCGCGGCCGACATCGTCGCGTCGATGAGCGTCGACGCCCTCCGCGGGTCAGCGCGGCCGTTCGATCCCAGGATTCACGCCGCGCGGCCGTTCGCGGGGCAGGTGTCGTCGGCTGCGAACATCTCGGCGCTCCTCGACGGCAGCACGATCCTCGCTTCGCACCAAGAGGGCTGCGTGCGTGTGCAGGACGCCTACTCGATGCGGTGCGCCGCGCAGGTCCACGGCTCGGCGCGCGAGGGGCTCGCCTTCGCCCGGCGGATCGTCGAAACAGAAGCCAATGCGGCAACCGACAACCCCATGGTCTTCGCGGCGGAAGGCGACATCGTTTCTGGCGGGAACTTCCACGGTGCGCCTGTGGCCCTGGCAGCGGACGTCCTCGCCATCGCGCTGGCACAGCTCGCGACGATCAGCGAGCGCCGCATCGAGAGGCTCGTCAACCCGATGCTCAGCGAGCTGCCGCCCTTCCTGACCGAGCAGGGCGGACTCGAGTCGGGCCTGATGCTTGCGCAGGTGACGGCAGCGGCCCTGACGTCCGAGATGAAGGGCCTCGCGCACCCCGCGTCGGTGGACACGATCCCGACTTCGGCAAACAAGGAGGACCACGTCAGCATGAGCATGGGCGCCGCGCTCAAGGCCGAGCGAGCGCTCTTTCTTGCGACACGAGTCCTGGCCGTGGAACTGCTTGCCGCCTGCCAGGCAATCGATCTGCTGGCGCCGCTTCGGACGTCGCCGCCGCTGCAGCTCGTCCACCAACGGGTGCGCCGCGACGTCGGGAAGCTCGTCGAGGACCGGCCGCCCTCGCCGGACATCGAACGCATAGCGCAGATGATCGCTGGCGGCGAGATCGAGGGATGCCTCGACGCGGCTTCGCGCGAAAAGCTGTCCTGATCGCCGTTCCCCCTGAGCCGGGTTGACAAGGACGCTCATCCGTTTAGACTGCCTTCTGCCATGCCCACCACCAACCCACGCCACGCAGTAGTCGCCCCGCGTGGGACGTCGATTTCCTGCAGGGGCTGGCCGCAGGAAGCCGCGCTCCGCATGCTGATGAACAACCTGGATCCAGAGGTCGCCGAGAAGCCCGATGAACTCGTCGTCTACGGCGGGTCGGGCAAGGCGGCGCGGAACTGGGCCGCCTTCGATGCGATCGTGCGGTCGCTGCGTTCGCTAGGACACGACGAGACTCTGCTCGTGCAGTCGGGCAAGCCCGTGGGCATCTTCCGGACGCACCCCGGCGCGCCGCGCGTCCTCATTTCGAACGCGATGCTCGTCCCAGCGTGGGCCACGTGGGAGAACTTCCGTGACCTCGAGCACCGCGGCCTCACCATGTACGGCCAGATGACGGCCGGCAGCTGGATCTACATCGGGACGCAGGGAATCCTCCAGGGAACCTACGAGACGCTGGCATCGGTGGGCCGGAAGCATTTCGGAGGAAACCTGTCGGGCAGGTTGTTCGTGTCCGCTGGTTTGGGCGGGATGGGCGGAGCGCAGCCCTTGGCAGCCACGATGAACGGCATGGCGGCGCTCGTCGTCGAGGTCGATGCCCGGCGGATAGACCGGCGGCTCCAAACGCGGTACGTCGACGAAGCGACCGACGATCTGGAGCAGGCGCTCGCCCGCGCGAACGAATGGCGGCGGGCCGGCATCGCGCGGTCGATCGCGCTCAGGGCCAACGCCGCCGACGTGCTGCCCGCTCTTGCGGCCCGCGGCATCGAGATCGACGTACTCACGGACCAGACGTCGGCGCACGACGCGCTCAACGGGTACGTTCCAAATGGTCTCACGCTGGACGAGGCGGCCGAGCTGCGCCGGAGCGATCCGGCCGAGTACGTCAGGCGTGCCAGGGCCGCGATGGCTGAACACGTCCGGGCCATGCTCGCGCTGAAGCGGATGGGCGCCATCACGTTCGACTACGGCAACAACATCCGCGCCGAAGCGAGGCTGGGCGGCGTCGAGGACGCCTTCGAGATACCCGGGTTCGTTCCTCAGTACATCCGGCCGCTCTTCTGCGAGGGGAAGGGACCATTCCGTTGGGCCGCGCTGTCGGGTGACCCCGGTGACATCAGGGCTACCGACGAAGCGGCCGTCGAGATGTTCCGAGACAACGAAGCGCTGTGTCGGTGGATCCGCCTGGCTGGCGAAAGGGTGGCATTTCAGGGCCTCCCCGCTCGGATCTTCTGGCTGGGCTACGGCGAGCGCGCGCGATTCGGACTGCGCATCAACGAGCTCGTTCGCCGCGGCATCGTCAGCGCGCCGATAGTCATCGGCCGTGACCACCTGGACACGGGCTCGGTTGCGTCGCCGAACCGCGAAACGGAGGGGATGCTGGACGGCTCGGACGCTGTCGCGGACTGGCCGATCCTGAACGCGCTTCTCAACGCGTCGGCTGGCGCCACGTGGGTTTCGGTGCACCACGGCGGCGGCGTCGGCATCGGCTATTCGATTCACGCCGGGATGGTGGTCGTCGCCGACGGAACCAGAGAGGCGGCCGAGAAGCTGGAGCGGGTGCTCACGTGCGACCCGGGAATCGGCGTCGCACGTCACGTCGACGCGGGATACCCCGAAGCGCGCCTTGCGGCATCGCGCGGCGGTATTCGGATCCCGATGGACGAGGCATGACGCTGTCCTCGCGCCAGACGCTGGAGCGCCGCGTGGCGTTGACGCTCGAGCAGGCGCCGCCGGGGATCCCTGTCCTCGTCGGGGCGTGCGGGTGCGGCAGGACGACCCTGTTGCGCCGGCTCGCCGAGCGCAGGCAAGGACCTGCCGTCTATCTCGACGTCGAGCGCGCGGCCACGACGCCAGAGCGCTTCCTTCAGGTGCTGACGGCGGCGGTATCTCCTGTCGGGACGCATCCCGCCGAGGAGGCCAGGAACGCGCGCGCAGCCTTCCAGGCGACGCTCACCCTGTTCCGCCAGGCCACCGGCCATGCCGGGCAGCCGATCACGTTCCTCCTCGATGAGGTCCTCGAGCTCAAGACGTTCGAGAGCTTCCCCGGCGTCCGCGACGTGCTGCCATCGCTACTGGCGGCGCTCGGGCACTCGTCGAATCGCTTCGTCCTCGCCACCCGGTTTGCATCGCGCGCCAGGCGCTTGCTGACTTCCGACGGCGGCAGGCCAATCCTGGTGCCTGTCCCGGGCCTCACACCGCGCGAAGCTGCCGATGCCCTCGAACGGACGGACCCTCCCTGCACGAATTTCGCAACGGCCGTTCACGCGCTGTCGGACGGGCGCCCCGCCTACTTCAACGCGCTGAGCGACCAGGTGGCTGCAATGGAACGGGCAGGCGGAGGCGACCCGGTCAGCGCCCTCGTCGCACTCTTCGCGCCGGGAGGACGCCTGGCTTCACAGTGCGCGGCGTCCTACGAGCTCCGCCTGCACCACGCCCGCGGCTGCGGGACCCTCAAAGCAATCGTCCAGATACTCGGCGACGAGGAGCCGCTGACGCTGAGCGAGGTAGCGAGGCGCCTCGGGAGGTCAGCCGGATCGACGAGGGATTACCTCTCGTGGCTGGAAGACGTCGACCTCGTTTGCGCACGGGACAAGCGGTACGGCCTCTCGGACCCGTTGATGCGGTTGTGGGTCAGGCTGTATTGCCGCCCCGTGCCGCCCTCCGAAGAAGACGTGGCGCGCGAGGCGCAGGCGTACGCGATGGCGCGCCTCATGTCGCACGCCACGCAGCCAGTTGTGTGAAGCTCAATCCCTGCGCCGTTGCACCCAGTCCCCAAGCCGCTCCAGAGCGAGCCGCGCAGCCTCCTGCTCGGCCTCCTTCTTGCTCTGACCGCGGCCTCTTGCCGCCACTTCCTCGCCAAGCAGCACCTCGACCTCGAACAGCAGCCGGTGGGCGGGGCCGGTTTCGGCAGTGACGCGGTAGACTGGCAGAGGCTGCCCTTGCGCCTGGACCGCTTCCTGGAGCGCCGACTTGTGATCGCGCCCGCGGTAACCCGGCGTCGACACCTCCTCGAGCAGATCCTCATACTGGGCCGCCACGAACCGCTTGGCCGCTTCGATCCCTCCATCGAGGTAGATGGCGGCTATGAGAGCTTCGAAAGCGTCCGCCAACAGTGCCTGCTTGCGCCGCCCGCCCGTCTTCTCCTCGCCGCGCCCGAGCATCAGATGCGCCCCGAGGTCCAGCCTGGCTGCCAGCCGCGCCAAAGTCGGGGTGGACACCAGCATCGACTTGGTCTTCGACTTGTGACCCTCGTCCTCTTCGGGGAATGCGCGAAACAGAGTATCGGCCACGAGGAAGCCGAGCACAGCGTCGCCCAGGAACTCCAGCGACTCGTTGTCGCCGCCGGCGGTTCCTTCTTCGTTCGAGAGGGAACTGTGGGTCAGCGCACGCTCCAAAAGGTCCTTCGACTTGAAACGGTGGCCAATCTTCCGCTCGAGGCCCTGAAAAGCGTCGCGGAATGGAACCACCCGCTCCGTGTCGAGTTCTACGCGGTACGAGGAAATCAGCCGCAGTGCGGCATCCGCGTCGTCCTCGCGGACCGAGATGCGAACCTCGCCGAGCGCGTCGATCGAAACGGGGAAGACCGCCTGCGGTATGTCGGAAGAGACGATGGAGCGTATGCCGTGGGCCTCGAGCAGGCCTCGGACCACCTTGGCTTCTATGTCAGACTGAGTACGGAAGACAACCGCGAGGTCTGCCATTTGGCCCCTTACGATCGGTTACGATCGGACCGCCATGGCGGCGCCGCCTTCGCCCGCGACAGCCGCCGCTAGGCTTTCGATCTTCACTATGATGAGTGTCATGTCGTCGTGCTGAGGGGCGCCACCGACGAACACCTCGATCTCGCGCAGTACGCGCTCCCGCAGCCGGTCCGGCGGGAGATCCCCATAGTCCGCGACAATCCGGCCGAGGCGCGCCTCGCCGAAGCAGTCCGACTCCTCGTTCATCGCCTCGCTTATGCCGTCGGTGAAGAACATGAGGACGTCGCCTGATCGAAGCGGCAGCGTCGCCTCCTCCAACAGCCGCTCGAACATGCTCCCGTCGTCGAACTGCAAGCCGAGGACCATGCCGTCTGGGGCCAGCACCCGAACGGCGCCGTCTCCCGACGGATGCGTTCCGTAGCGGTATATGAGCGGCGTGTGCCCCGCGCGGGCGTAGGTCATCCGCGCCGCGTCCAGGTCGATGACCGCGTAGGTCATCGTTATGAAGCTCCTCGTGTCGAGATTCTCGGAGATGATGCGGTTCGCCCGGATGAGCAGATCGCGCGGCGAGCTGCAGCTCTTCGCGAGGGACAACACTATGCCCTTCAGCTCCGACATGTAGAGCGCGGCCGAAGTGCCCTTTCCTGCCACATCCGCTATGAGCAGAGCGAGCTTCTTGTCGTCGAGCCGCACGAAGTCGTAGTAGTCGCCGCCCACCTCCCGCGCCGGGACGCAGAGGGCCGTCATCGAGAGGCCCGGCACCTTCAACGGCCCCCGCGGCAGCAGCGACATCTGAATCTCGCGGGCGATCCGCAGCTCCTCTTCCATCCGCTTCTTCTCGGCCGCCTGCTGCAGGAGGTCTTCGATGCTCGACGTCATCGAGTTGAACGAGGCTGCGAGCTGACCGAGCTGATCGTCCGTCCTGACGCGAATCCTGTGGCTGAAATCGCCGCGCCTGACGAGCTCGGTGCCCGTGAAGAGTTCGTGGACCGCGCTCGTTATCGAGCGGCCGAGCGCCAGGCCCATGACCAGTGCCACGCCCTCGATGATCAGGAAAAGACCCGCGACGAAAGCCAGCAACCACAGTATCAGCCTCACGAGGCTTAGCCCGGTAGGGTCCACGGGGGCCTGGTACTCCGAGAGCCGGTCGTAGATATCCGCGAGGTTGACGAGGATGCTCATGGCCGACCGGTGGGTCCGGCCATCCCGCCAGTCGATCCACTCGAGAAAGGTGACCCACGGGAAGCGGAATTTCGCAGCTCCGGCCGGCGTTTCTCCTGTGACCTCGTCCTGCTCCCCGCTCGTGCTGCCGCGTCCGGCCCGCTCACCCGCCTGCGCCACTACTGCGCTTGGCGTCCCACCCGCACGGCCTCCACGATCTTCTCCTTGATCCGGGATCAGCGTGACGTCTCCAAGCTTGATGCTCGTCTCCTCGCGCAGCCGCTCGACGACGTCCTCGTTCAACGGGATGTCCACGACGGCCGCGTAGCCGGGCTTCTCTTCGTCCGGAAGGGCCGCGCCGCGGATGACGAGCCTCGTTTCCACGGGAGATGCGGATGTCAGGTAGGGGATCAAGCCGCCGAAGCCACTGCAGGCGACCCAAACCGGCAACTCGTCAGGCGGCCTCACGTGGGCCCAGGCTCCTGTCACTATCGCAGGAAAAGCAGGCCTGCGGGCACCGGGCGCCGCGCCACCCGGTTGACCGGACGGGTCCCCGCTCGAGGAAGGCACGCCCTGGCGAGTTGGTGCTTCGACGGCCCCACGGCCGGCACAGGGTTCCGGTGGCGTCGGTACGAGAGCGATCGAAGCTCCCCGGTAACGCGCCTCGAGCGTCGCCTGCTTGCGGTCGATGACTACCTGAGCCGCAGACGGCCCGCCTCCCTTCTGGATCTCGACCACTGTCGTCTGCGCGATGAACCGCGCCTCTTCGGTCAGCGCGCGGAGGCTGCTGGCCACCAGGTACGACGACACGCTCAGGAGCAGCAGGAGGCCGGAAAGCAGGAAGAAGGCTATTACGAGGAGAACCGGAAACACTCCGATGAACACATAGGACAGGAACAGCTTCCCGCGAACCCACCACTTCAGACGCCGGCGCGCCTGTCCGACTCCGCGAACCACCAGGGGGACGAGACCAGCCAGAAGCAGGAGGCTTCCGAAAGTGTCGAGAAGATCCAGCAGGGAGGCCGCCGGAAGACCGGCCTGGCGCAGGGCGAACAGGACCAGCTTGATGCCGCCGCCAGCGACGATGGCGACGGGTGGCCATCCGGGATAGCGGCGGCGCAGCGCGGCGAGCCGGCCAGCCGGTCCATGGGCAGCCGCGTTCTCAGGGTTGGCGGCCATTGGTACAGTGCAGAATCATAGCAGAGGGAGCCCGCCCGACCCGCCCACACCGCGCTACTTCCGGAGCCCGGTTCCGGCCGTCAGGCCGGGCGTGTGGAATCGATCACCCACCGCATGTACGGGTCATCCGGCCGGTCACCGCCAATCGGCACGACAATGAACTCTGGCAGCTCGTAAGGGTGGAGCTCGGTGATGCGGGCCCGGAGCGCGGCGAGCCGGTCGCGCGTCGTCTTGATCAACACCTGGCGCTCGCGGTCGCGCTCGACGGCGCCTTTCCACCGGTAGGTCGACTCCATCTCCGGCTGCACGTTCACGCAGGCAGCGAGCCGCTCCTCGACGAGCGTCCCGGCCAGGCCGGACGGGTCCGTGTCCGCGGGCAGCGTGGTCATGACGAGCACGGGTTCGGTGCTGGACATAGGCCGCCTCCAGCGTCCTGGTTCGATCCTGCGCCACGCCGGTCTTGTTTCAGTGCCCGCGGGCGAATACTGTCGTGCTACACTAACCGCCAATGTCCCGTCGTGAACAGAGCGCCGCCGTTAAGGTCGGTCCGCCGGGCGGGTCGGCGTCGATCGCGCGGAGCATGCTCTATTGTATTCTCCTCATCGCGACGGGAGGGCTGGTGTTGAACTCCGTGGTCGGAGAGAACGGCGTGCTCGCGCGGTTGCGGGCGGCCCGCCAGATAGACGAATTGCGGGCATCGCTAGAAGCGATTCGAGCAGAGAACAAGCGGCTGCGCGAAGAGGTCGACCGACTTCAGAACGACCCATCCGCGGTCGAGGAGATCGCGCGACGGGAGCTCGGCCTCATCCGGCCAGGCGAGAAGCTGTTCATCATCGGGGACGAGCCGAAGCACTGAAGCCTCTCGGTGCTGCGGGAGCGGCTCGTGGCGCCCGGAAGGGCGCCTCCCTTAACCAGATGCTCCGCGAGCTCATCGATATCAGGCCGTCGATCTCAGCGGCCACGGGAGCAGCGGTTTCCGCAACCCATCTCCGGCGCTGTGTTCGCTGCAGGGATCGGCGGCTGCGTTCCGAACCGATGCAGAAGAGCGTGTCTGTCGGTCGGGCGACCTGCGCGGTCGAGGTCGACCAAGCGGCGAGGAGCGCAAGCGGCGGAAGACGCTGAAGGCGCACCGGATGGCGCCGATGAGGTTTGACCCGATGCGAGGCGGATGGTAGGATAATGATTCTGACGCGGGGTGGAGCAGTCTGGTAGCTCGTTGGGCTCATAACCCAAAGGTCGCGGGTTCAAATCCCGCCCCCGCAACCAATATTTACGGGCCTGAAACGCTGGTTTTCAGGCCCGTTTTCCTTTGTACGGCCACCTTCAAAAACAGGCCGAAAAAGGCCAACCGGGGACAGCCGGGGACGCTGAAGGTTGACAGCAAGGTTTACATGTCGACAGTCTACAGGAGCCCCGCCTGCCCCGGCCCCGGCATCCCGTCAGTAGACCGTCTCGTCCTTCGTCTCCGTCCAAGAACGACCCCGCGCCCCATGCCGCCGCCCGCGCGCCGGCGTGACTCCACCAGGCACCGCCGCGCCAGCTTCCCGGCCAACCGGCGGGCCCTTAGAACGTTCCGCACTCGCTGGCGGACCTCCGCGCCGCCACCAGCGAGCAGGACCGACAGCATGCCCTCGAGCAAACGCCTCAGGACCCCCTTTTCGGACCATTTTCCAAACACCCTGTCGCGCGTCGCAGTCGCAGCGGTCTTCTGTCAGGGCCACCCGCCTGCTCGGTGTTCTCCCTGCGCCAGAGATCGGCCAGGTTCGGAAGAAGAAAGGGCGGCGTCGCGTCAGCCGCGGCAGGCTGGGCGCGCATGGCCTCGTTCTTCGATTGAAGCGTGTCCATCTCCGCCTTGAGCTCCGGACCGGCGAACCCGGCCTTGGCTGCTTCGATAACCTTCTTGATGCCGGCGCCAACGCGCTCGAGCTCGCGCTTGGCTGACGACTGGCTGGCGCGGGCCTCCGCGGTATACTCAGAGAGATGAGGGCTGAGGACCTGAAGCGGTGGCTCGAATCGCGACAGGCCATGGACGCGCGCGAGCGCCAGGAAGCGGCGCTGCAGGGACCTTCGACCGCGTCGGCGATCTCTAGCGCCCTCGCGCTCGTCGCGTTGTTCGGCCGCCTCCATGGGTGGCCCGCGGGCGAGGACGAGGTGGACCGACGCGAGAACGAAGAGGTCCGCCGGCAGTGGGCGAGGCTTCGCGCCTTTTACGGCCGCCCGTGACCGCAGACGCCGCCCTCCTCGCCGCCCTCGCCGATCTCGCAGCCGCGCTGGAGAATGTCGGCGAGCCGGCGATGATCATCGGGGGCATCGCGGTCATCGCGCGAGGAATCCCGCGGGATACCGTCGACATCGACGCCACGATCTGGGCGGAGCGCGTCGATCTGGACGGGCTGTTCTCGGCACTCGGCGCGAATGGCATCGTGCCTCGGGTCCCGGACGGGCGGTCCTTCGCGAGGCGACACCAAGTGCTCCTGCTCCGTCACGCGGCATCGGGTACGCCGCTCGAGATCGTGCTTGCATGGCTCCCTTTCGAACGCGAAGCGTTGGCGCGCGCTTCGGTCGTGGATTTCGGCGGCGTGAAGGTGCGCACCGCTCAGGCCGAGGATCTTTTGGTTTACAAGACGATCGCATGGCGAGAGCGAGATCGCGCGGACGTCGAGCGCCTTCTCGTCCGACACGCCGGCTCGATCGACCTGGCCCGCGTCCGGGCACAGATCGCCGAGTTCGCAGACGTCCTCGACGCGGACCGACTCGCCGAGTTCGACCGGCTGGTGCGGCGCGCTCTCGGGTCCGGGTCGGTGTAAACCGGAGGGCACAGGTGGACGGGCGTTCTGCGCCGGCCCGCCGACCTCCGGCCGGGCGGCCCCAGGAATTCCGGCGCCGTGCCTCGAGTTGCCGACCGCGATCCTTCGCAAGGCAGCACCAGGCCCTCCTGCCCGCCGCGCCGCATGCGACACACCGCTGGAGATGGTCTTACAGCCCTGTCTTCAGATACCGCTGCACCGCCGCGATGGTGCGTTCCACCTCGCCCGGAAGGTTGAAGAAGTGTGGCGACAAACGCAACCCCGGCCGGTCGTTCCCGCTGCGCGGCATGCCGACGATGCCATGTTGCCCCTGGAGAGCTTCGGAAAGCTTGGAGGGGTCGAGGTTGCCCGGCTGGAACGAAACGACAGCCGCCGACCGGGTTGGATCCGCGTGCGTCCACATCCTCACGCCGTCGAGCCGGCTCAGCCCGGCAATCAGGCCCGCGGCCAGTTCTCGTGAACGCGCCTCGATGGCCTTCATGCCGACCTTCATCTGGAACTTCAGCGCTTCGCCAAAAGCGATGATCGTCGCTTCGTCGCGCTGGCCCAATGCCTCGAGTTTCCTCGAGATGCCCACCGCACCCGCGTACAGGCTGATGATGGAAGGCCAGATCCTGTCGTGCACCCGGGAGTTCACGTACAGCAACCCGGCCTCCCGCGCGCCGCAGGGCCACTTGTGCGCACTCCCGGTGAAGAAGTCAGGCTTCATGTCGGACAGGTCCAGGTCGAAGAGACCGAACGTCTGCGCGCCGTCCACGACCGACATGGCTCCGTGCTCGCGCGCCAGGCTGCACAGCTCCTTGGCCGGAAGGAGATCTCCGACGGTGTTCGAGAGGTGACTGAAGGCCACTACCTTCGTGCGCGACGTCAGCTGCTTCTTGAATGCGTCCAGGTAGTACTCTGGGCCCGGGTGGGGATTGGCCTGGTCGACGATGCGGACGGTGAACCCGAAGCGGGCAGCCTTGTCGCGCCAGGCGACGTGCAGGCTCGGGTGATTGTCCCCGAAGATGATCACCTCGTCGCCAGCCTTCAGGTCCAGCCCGCTCGAAACGATGTTGTTGCCTTCGCTCGTATTGCGGGTGATGACCACCTCCTCCGGTGTGACGTGGAGATAGTCGGCGAGCAGGTGCCGGGTGGCTTCCTTGCCGTCGCTCATCTTCCTGCGGTTGCGTGGGGAAGGATCCCTGTCGATGTCTCTGGTTGCGTCGTAGAGCGCCTGCAGCACCGGCGCAGGCGAGGGACACAGATTGGCCGCGTTCATGACGGCGAGGTCTTCCGGCAACAGGAACTGCTCTCTCACCGATCTCCAGAACCGCTCGTCGGGTACGGAAGGAGTCTCGGCCAGAGCGGTCGCGCGCTGCCACGCTTCGGCCTGGCTCGCCAGCAACCAGGCCGAAGCGCCCCCGGCAAGCATCCTCGTGAACTGCCGTCGGTCCATTCCAGCGTCTCGTGATTCCACCCGCATGGCCATGCACCTCCTGAGCGTGCAAAGCTAACATGATCGGGGCCGGGACGCAGCACTGCGGCCAGCGGACCAGCAGACCGCCCGGTCGGAGCGAAGTGGCGGCGGCGCTCGCCGCCAATCCAGGATGATCGACCGAGGGCCTTGATCGGTGACTTTGTAACTTCTGGACGGAGCTTCTCGCCTTGTCGCAGGGCAGCGGCGCGCCGAAGCCGCAGCGTGCCGGACGCACCTGGGCCATGGGCCCAGGCGCGTCCGCAGGCACACGGTCGCCTTCCGTCAAGCCTCATCGGACGAGCGTGCGACTCCCTACCGCGGCCTCCTCGGCCGCTCAGCGTTCAGAACGTGAACTTCGCCTGCACGCGTATCACACGCCGGCTGGCGTAGCCGTTCGCCAACTGGTACAAGGGATTGACGCGTATCGGGTGCGACGCCGCGTATGCCTTCGGGTCGAAGCCCGCGAAGAACTCGGCATCCGACAGGTAGAAACCGTCCCGGTACGGGTTCACATTGATTGACGTGACAGTCTTCTGATCGAAGAGGTTGACCACGTTCATTCCCACCGACACCTTCGTCTTCCCGGGAAGCGCGAACTCCTGCTGGAGCAGCAGGTCGGTCCTCGAAAGGACCGGGTAGCGACCGAGGTTGCCGCGCCCGTAGGGGAAGAAGCCTATGTTGTTCTGATTGATTACTGTGGAACGAGGCGTCCCGCTCTGAACCGAGTAGTTCAAGCCGACCATCGTGCCCCACGGGAGGTCGTATGTGCCTTGGACTTTGAGCTGGTGCGGGCGGTCTGTCGCCAGGACGCCCTTGGTCACCTGTCCCTTCGAGTCGTACGAGTAGTAGAGCAGGTCGAAAGCGCGCCCCGCGTACGGCTGGAGGCTGCTGACGGCCTCGTCCGAGCTGGCGATGCCGGACCAGTTGCCCCAGAGGCGGCTCCGAAGGTAGCTGGCGTCGAGCGACCAGCGGTCAGCGTAACGCTTGCGCAGACGCACTTCCAACCCGTCGTAGTTCCTGACCGCCTTCGGCTGACGCGGCATCCCCGGGATCGGGAACTCGGCCGGTCCGAAGCCGGGGTTGTTCACGCCGCAGTATTCCTGGCCGTCGATGATCCGGCAGACGGCTTCGATCGCGTAATCGACCCACTTGTGCACGAACCGGGCTCCCACGGACATCGTCTTGCTCAGTTCGTGGTCGAGGCCGAGCGTGAACTCCTGCATCCGTATGGAGTGCAGGTCCGGATCGATCAGGTTGAAGTTGGGGTCGTTGGCTAGGGGCCGGTAGTCGAGCTGCTCTATGAACCTGCCCGGATAAGCTGACGTGCCCGGCGCCGGAGGATAGGCGCCACCAATCGAGGGCCAGTCGTACGTGTCCAGGGTGAAGTAGTAGTTCATCCAGTTCTCGGCCCCGAACATCACGCGGCCCATTCCCAGCTTCATGAGGTCGTAGAACATGCCCCAGCTTCCATAGGCCTTCCAGCGGCTGTCGCCGCCCACGTCGTAGGCGAACCCCAGGCGCGGCGCCAGCTTCTGGCCGAACCCGAACTTGAACCCGACGGTCCCCTCGCGGTAGGCGGGTACGTCTTCCTTCTCGGTGCGCAGCCCGAGGTTCAGCGTCAGCTTCCTGTTGACCGTCCACGAGTCCTGCACGAACAATCCGATGTTGTTGGCGTGCACATTGCCTGTCGTGTAGAACCTCGAGACGTTGTAGTAGCCGTAGGTTCCGCGGTAGAACTGGCCGCTCGTGGACCCGTAGGAGGCATTCCAGTAGAGTGTAACCGTCGGCTGCTGGGCACCAGAGAGCACGTCGTTGGCGATGCGCTCGACCTGGATTCCAGCCTTCAGCGTGTGCTGTCCCTTCCACGACACGAACCTCGTCGCATCGGCGTTCACGTTGAAGTGGCTGAAATTGTCCCGGACCTGCCGGTTGCTCGATCGGTTGTCGGCGAAGCCGCTGACCTGCTGAAGCGCGGCCGGAATCTCCGGAAACTGGAAGTTGGAACCCGAGAAGCTGTGGATGATCTTGTCGCTGAACTGCCCTACGTCGTGGTAGCCGTAGCGGTGGTAGGTCGTGGTGATGTTGATGTAATTGGTGCCGCTGAGCACCCAGTCGATGACGCCCGAGTACGTGTCGTTGTACGAGTCGTTGCGTACGACGGCCGGGAACAGCTTGGAGTTGCTGTTGCTGGTGCCGTCAGTGTTTATGCCCGGCAGCCCGAGCCCTCCGCGCAGTCGGTAGGTGCTGACAGCGAACTTTCCGCGCAGGTTCGGCGAGACCTGGCCGGACACGTTGGAGTTCAACGTCCAGCCGAACGGTTTGGACGAGAAGGTCTGGGGACCGGCGGCCTTGTTGTCGTTGAAGACGACCGTCCTCTTCGTCTCCTGGAGTAGCGGGTTGTAGCCGACGTAGAACCACAGGCGGTCTCTGTAGATCGGGCCGCCGAGATCTGCGACCACGTCCGCGTTGTACCAGGCGTCGGGCGGCGTCTGCACGTACTCCGCCTGGGTCTGGTCTCTCGGGTTCAGGCGCAGCGTTGGCCTGATGTCCCCCTGCAGGCCTTCGTTCGTGAAATAGACGCCCCCTCCCCCGTGGAACTCGTTGCTCCCCGTCTTCGTGATGGCGCTGACGACGCCGCCGATCGATGCGCGGTACTCTGCGCTGTACCCGCTCGCTTTCACCTGCACTTCCTTTATGAAGTCGGGCGCAACGCTCTTGTTCGTCGTCCCGAGCCGCAGGTCTGTCGTGTCGACACCGTCCACCATGAACCGGTTATCGGCGCCGCTGCCGCCGTCGATCTGCAGGCCGCGGTTGCGCGACTCGTCGTTGATCCCGGGGGCCGACGTTACGAGAGTGGTGAAGTCGCGGCCTTTCGGTATCCGATCGATGATCTCCTGGGACACGTTCGCGCCTGCGGCATTCTGCTTGACATCTATGAGCGGCGCCTCGGCCCTGACCTGCACCGTCTCCGAAACCCCTCCGACGCCGAGAGTAAGATCGACCTTGAGGATCTGGCCGAGCTCCAGGACGACGTTGCTCTGCTTCGTCGTCTGGAACCCGGTCAGCGATGCTGTCAACTCGTAACGCCCCGGAGCGAGGGCCGGGAAGCGGTACGCCCCGTTTGCATCGGTGATTGCGACTGCCGCCCCGACGAGCGCAGGACTGCGCGCTTCGACTGTGACGCCAGGCAGGACGCCCCCGGAGGCGTCCCTGATCGTACCTTCCACCGATGCGCGCTGTTCCTGCGCGGCAGCGGAGGAGCTGACGACGAATACCAGCATCAGAACCAACAACACCTTGCGCATACTCCGTACCTCCCATGCGCGATATACGTTGTTGACCGCCCCTCCCCCAGCCATTCGTGAATCGTTGCCAGCCGACCGATCCTCACCTCCCGCTCATCCCGCGAGATCTTCAAACCAGTTGCCGCGTTCGCCTGCCTTGTTCAGCGCGCGGCCAAAACGCTCGAGCGCGTTGCGATGGTTGAACCCGGCACGCCGCTCGGCTGCCTCGCCGTCGCCGACCCCGACGGCCTCGATGATGGCCTCGTGTTCGGCGACCGAATCGCGCAGGTTGTGAGACTGGATCAGGGCTTCTGTATAGACCCGCACGTACCGCGTGCGCCTGGCGGCGAGCGAGTCGAGCTCCTCGAGCAGCTGCGGCGCATCCGCCGCGGTCTGATAGGCGCGATGGAAGGCGAGGTCGAGGAGTTCCGCGTGGCGGACATCGGCCGGCACCACTCCCTGGGCCATCTCACGGAGTTCGTTGTTCAGGCTCTCGAGGCGTCCGACCAGCTCATGGCGGTCCCTGTCCGGGAGCCGCGCGGCAAGGCGTGCGCCGATCCCGTCGAGCGCGCCGACCATCAGGAAGAGCTGCTGCATGTCCTTCGCCGTGAGCGGCGCCACAATCAACCGCGTGACCGAGCGGGGCTGCTCGACGGCAGCCAGGAGCCCTTCCCGCTGCAGGCGCCTGAACGCCTCGCGCACAGGCGTCCGGCTGGCCCCGAAGCGCCGACATACCTCGTTCTCCGAGATGCGCGCCCCGGGCGAAAGCTTCAGGCTGGTGATCGCGTCGCGAAGACGCTCGTAGACCAGGCAGCTCACTGTGGTGGCCCTGCTGCGTGGTCGAGTGACCTGCCGGATACCCGAAGAGCAAGCCGTGCGGGTGCCGCCGCGTCTGCCCATCTCTCCTCCCGGCGTCAGGACCGCTATTCATGAAGGCGCTGAAGTTCAGAGTAGGAATCCGACTGTATACAGAGTTGGCATACAGACGGCGTTTGCGGGAGGATAGGAGCAGCGCAAACCATTGTCAAGTTCTCGTCTCGCCGGCCCTCGCCGGGCCCATCGACTTCGATCGCTGCAGGTGGATGCGGGTGCGCCCCCGCGCGCCGCCCAGAGCCGCACGGCGCTCGCGTAGAAGAGAAAGCGCCCGGGCACCTCGGAAAGGACCATGAGTGCGAGGATAGCGAGTGAATCGCAGCGATTCGCACCTCTGGCACTTGCCTAATGGGTCACAGCTGCGAACATGGCGTCAACGCAACACGCGACCCCAGAGCGCGAGTCGCGTCAGCACGAACCACAGCGCGATCGACGCGACGAAGAAGAAGACGAAGGTGACAGCCGCCGTGTCGAGCGCCATCCGGCGCGGGTTCTGGCCCGGCCTCAGCATGCGCTGCCGGTACTCGCCGCAGCTGATCAAGTAAGCAATGGCTGCGGCAAGAGCGCCGAAGGCAACGCCCAGCGTGAGGAAGACAAACAGCAGAGGGCTGGACGACACCACGCAAGCATACCCGCAATCTCCTGCGGCCGCGGCAGGTCGTGACCGTGACGGCTTGCGCGTTGTCGAACGGGTTGACGCTCATCGGCCGGAAACAGGCCAGAAGAGCGCCCCGCGACGGCACCAACGAGGAGAAGTTGGACGAGGCGCTGGAAGCTCAGAGTCGGACCGCCGTCGCGTAGAAGAGCGTGCGGCTGAAGATCTCCGAGAGAACGACGAGCACGAGGACGGCGATGCGGGAAGCATCTCCGGTGCGAAGAGCGGTGTCACTTCTCAGCAAGGCAACCAGGAGGACCGCCGCGGCGACCGCAAGGACGATGCGGCCAGCTGCCAGCCAGGTTGCAACATGGCCAGCCGATGCAGCGCTGATGGCGGGTGCCGGCTCGCCGGCGACAGCGGCCAGCGTGATGGGCACGAGGATTACCTGGAAGGCGAGCACCGCGAGCGCCGTGAAACCAAGGATGCGGGCTGAGCGCGGTGAAATGAGCGGCCCGGCCAGAGCCACCACGACGACGAGGCCGAGAAGCGCGGTCGTCAAGTAGAAGCCGACGGGAGTGGCTGCGCGGTTCCATGGCGGCTGGCCCGGGATCATGTAGATCCGGGCCATGGCAAAGACGAGGGCGACGCCCGTTGCGACTGTGGCGGCGGTCGCTGGCACCCTGAATGCGGGCGCCGCGGCGTGGGTGCGGATCCAGGCGAAGCCTGCGGCGGCAGCGACGAATGCGACAGCCAGGACGATCTCGCGGCTCAACCACGAGCGTTGAACGTTGGCCACGGCCAACCAGGCTTGGAGAGGGCGTCCGAGGTGCAGGAGCGAAATCGCAAGCGCGGCGATGCCGGCGACGGTCGCGACGGCAACCGGCCCAGCCAACCGGTTGGCCGGTGAGGCGGCCTGACGGCCGGCGACGAGCGGCAGCGCAGCCACGACGAGAAGAATACCAACCGAGGTCTGCATCAGGAGGGTGAAGGCGACGAGCGACCAGTCCCGCAGGTTCATGGAACACCTACCGTCGCGATCACAGTTCTTCCCTGTTGCCCAGCCGCGCAAGGGCCACCTTCCCCGAGGTCGCGTCCTTGTGCGCCCTGATGACGACGGATGGCCGCGTAACGGACGGGTCCGGCAGGGGGTAGATGCCGCGGGTTCCGCTGCCGTGGCGCGCCTCCAGCTCGCGGAGGTCGCCGAACTCGAGCGCGCGCATCGGGCACGAGGCCACGCACGCCGGCGCCCGGCCTGCCTGGCGTTCGTCGGCGCACAGGTCGCACTTCGTCATCCGCCCGGCGCTCGCGTCGAACCTGGGCGCTCCGTAAGGGCACAGCCACTCGCAGTAGCGACAGCCGATGCAGCGCTCGGCGGCAATCGCCACCGTGCCATCTTCCCGCTTCCGCATCGCGCCGGTCGGGCACCCGTCCACGCACGCCGGCTTCTCGCAGTGCATGCACGAAATCGAAACGCTGTAGGCGAAGGCGGTGGTCGTCCAGGCCGCGCCCTTCCGTACCCACTCGCCGCCCTCGACGGTGGCCACGCGCCGCCACAGTCGCCCGGTTTCGAGGTCGTGCTTGTCCTTGCACGCCACCTGGCACGCCTTGCACCCGCTGCACGCGGCCGTATCGATATAGAAGGCCAGTTGCACGGCCGCTACACCCGCTCCACCTGGACCAGCATCGAGTGCTGGGCGTTCCCGCGGGCGCCTGGAGTCGCGCGAAGCGACGTGAGCACGTTGACCGCACCCCGGCGGTCCACGCCGTTCGCGTCCGGCGTCCACCATGCTCCCTGCGGGATGTCGACGAGTCCCGGGATTATCCTCGATGTCACGCGCGCGCGGCCTCGCAGTTCGCCGCGGTCGTTGAAGACGCGCACGGGATCGCCGTTCCGTATCCCGCGCGCCGCCGCGTCCACCGTGTTCATGAAGATCCGCTGGGGCATCGCCTCTTCCAGCCAGTCCACGTTGTCGTGGGTCGAATGGACGCGCCGGTGGTAGTGGGAGCCGATTGCCTGCAGCGGGTATTTCTCGTAGAGGGGGTCCCATGGGCCGCCCTCCCACTCGGGTATGAACTTCGGGATGGGCGGCAGCTTCTCGATGCGCATGTCCGCGAGCCGCGACGAGTAGATCTCGATCTTCCCGGACGGCGTCCTCAGCGGGTGATCGTCAGGAGCCTCGCGGAAGTCCGCAAATGGAACGTGGGGCTTGTCGTACTTGAACACGTGCACGCCGCGCCGCCGGAATTCCTCGAAGCTCGGGAAGGTGGGATCGGCCGCCTGCGCCGGCTTCACCATCTCCTCGAGCCACTCGAGCTCGGTCCGGCCCTCGGTGAACGCGTCCGCCAGCCCCAGCTTGCGGGCAATGAGCGTGAAGATGTCGTAGTCGCTCCTGCACTCGTACATCGGCGGGATCGCCTGGTTCATGAAGATGACCGAGGCTCCCTGGTCCCAGATCGTGCAGATGTCGTTGTGCTCGAACCATGTCACGGCCGGGAGCAGCACGTCGGCGAAGCGCGCGCTCGGCGTCATGAACTGATCCGTTACGACAATGAATTCGACGAGCTTCGGGTCGCGCAGGATGCGGGCGGTACGGTTGATGTCGCCGTGCTGGTTCAGGAGCGCGTTGCCGGCTGTGTTGAAGATGAACTTGATGTTCGAACGGAGCGTCCTCTGCCCCTCAGGCAGTCGCACCACCCCGTCCTCGGCGGTCATCTCTGTGCCGCGCTCGACCGCCTCGGTCCACTTGAAGACCGGGATCATCTCCGGCACCGGGTTCGGCAGCCTGGGCAGGCTTCCAACCGGGAACGGCCGGCTCAGAGAGTAGCTCACGCCGCCAGGGCTGCCGCCACTGATGCCGATGTTGCCCGTCATCGCTGCAAGCGTGACGCTGCCGCGCACGGGCTGCTCGCCGTAAGCGCGCCGGTTGTAGGCGAGCCCGGCCAGAAGCGCCGCCGGTTTCGTGCGGGCGTACTCACGGGCGAGCCGAGCGATGGTCGGCGCAGGAACCTGTGTGAAAGGCTCGGCCCATTCGGGCGTCTTCGGCGTGCCGTCGGCCAGTCCCATCACGTAGCTCTTGTAGGAGGCGCCCGGCGGGGCCCCTTCCGGGAGGTGCTCCTCGTCGAACCCGACGGTATAGCGGTCGAGGAATGCCTGGTCGTGAAGGCTCTCCGAGATCATCACGAACGCCATCGCGTCCATGAGAGCGCTGTCGGTGCCAGCGCGGATCGGAATCCATTCATCGGCCAGCGACTGCGCCGTCATCGTGAGACGGGGGTCGATGACGATGACCTTGGCCCCGGCCGCGCGCGCGAGCTTCAGGTAGTAGCTCGTGTTGGTGCCGAAGATTGTTTCGGCCGGGTTGAAGCCCCAGAGGAGAATCAGCTTCGAGTTGACGTAGTCGTCCGCGCTGTGGCCCGTGTCGCCCGTTCCGAGCGAATAAGGCGTGGCCCATCTTGCACAGGCCGAACTGTACGAGTTGTAGTAGCCGAGCCGGCCGCCGAAGAGGTGAAGCAGCCGAACCGACATCTGGGAACCGGCAAACAGGCTGCTGCCCCCGGTTGCATAGTGGTTGAAGAAGGCGGCGGGCCCGTACTTGTCTCGCACCCGGCGCATCGCGTCGGCCACGAGCGTGGCGGCTTCGTCCCACGAGATGCGCTCGAACCGCGCCTCGCCGCGCTCGCCGACCCGCTTCAGCGGGTACTTGAGGCGATCCGGGTGGTAGACGCGGCGGCGGTAGGCGCGGCCTTTCGGGCATGCGCGAAGCTGGGGATCGCCGAAGGTGTCCGGACGATCGTCGGTGGTGATCCTGATGATGCGCCCGTCCTTGACCCACGCCTTCAGCACGCAGTGGCCGCCGCAGTTGTGCGCGCAGCCGCTCGGCACGATCGTGACACCGGCCGCCGCCTCCGTTCGCAAAACCTCGCTCGCGCCCTTAGGTCTCAGGCCCGCGCCCGCTGCAGCCGCACCTCCGCCGACCGCGACGCCCCAGCGCAGGAACGACCGCCGAGAGACGTCGCGTTCGAGCGCCGGGTTCAGGCGCGACCCTTCGTCAGCCATCGCGCGCGATTCTGATGATCGCGCGACCGGAAGTCAACCCGCCGGCTCAGGAAAGAAATCAGCCGGCGGGTTGAAGCGTGGGCTGGAACGTCAGCGACCGCACCAAGGTCGCGGGCCCGTTCTCAGGGCTGCACCCCCAACTGCTGGTACAGGCTGTTCATGTCGAAGTAGTGGCGGATCATGCTGGCGCGTTCGCCAGACACCTCCACAATCTGGCACGCGCGCAGTTCGAACTTCTTGCCGGTCGGGGAAATCTGTCCGCGCGGGGTCTGGAGCGGACCAGTGTGGGTACCGCGCCACGTAAGCTCCAGCACGACAATGTTGCCGGCCAGATGCTGGTTGTCGAAGGTGGCATTGGAGTCGGGCATGGCTTTCGCCCATCCCTGCCACAGCGCGATGGTATCGTCGACGCCACGCGTCTTGCGATTCGTGCCCACCTCGTCATAGAGGCAGTCGTCAGCCACCGAGGCGCGCACCCTCTCCCAGTTCTTTTCGTTGTACGCCAGAACCGAAGCCCGCGCGACGTCGGCAACGCCAAGCCTTGCCTGCTGTGCCATTTGGGATCTCCTGGAGATGAATGGGGTCGCACTCGGCGGGCAATCCCATGCGCGTCGCCAAGCCTTCACGACCCCGTGAGCTAGCGGTCGGACGCAAGATGGACACCAAAAGTGAAGCGACCATGGGCCGGCGGACGTAACGCTCCGGCGGCCTGGTACCGCATGCTTTCAAAACTCAACGCTGTCGTCCTTCAGACAGGTGGCGAACACCTAGCCCTTCGCCATCCTCGAAGACCTCTTCTATGCGGCGCCCGAACAACCGAGCTATTCGGAAGGCCAGCGGCAGGCCTGGGTCGTACTTCGCTTGCGACCAGCCGCGAACCTGAGGTGAACGAGGGACACCAGAGAGCGAAGGGGATGTCCACTTTCCTCGATCGACGACTGGCGTTGGCGGTTTCAAGCCGCAAGACCGAAGCTCATCCGTGGAACGAGGCTTGCTTGACAACGGTGTCTGCACAAGGCCCCACTACGGAGGAAGCTTCATGACCAGGCAGCGCGCGCTCGTTCTAGTTCTCCTCTTGGCTGGGATAGTAGCTGGCGGTCCAGCCTGGGCTCAGGAACAGGGGCAGGTCGGCGTGAACCTGGGGTTCCCCACGGTTGGCGTCACCTGGCACGCAACGGACACCATCGCGATGCGGCCGGAGTTCACCTTCATGTTCGGATCGACGAGCTCCAGCCAGGGCAGCGGCGTCGAAGCGAGCGAGGCGGATCAATGGGGCCTCGGTTTCGGGCTCAGCGCGCTCTTCTACCTGAGGGAGTGGGACGGGTTGCGCGGCTACATCGCGCCGCGCTTTGCGATAGTCCACGCCAGCACCGACTCGATCGCCACCACGTCTGGATCGAAGCGTAAGACCAGCGGCAACAACTACGATCTTGGCGCGATAGCCGGCGTTCAGTACGCGATCAGCTCTCGCCTGAACGTGTTCGGGGAGCTCGGCCTCGGCTACAGCAACAGGAGATCGGAGACAGAAGGGCCCGGCTCGACGGACCTCGAGACGACCACGTGGGCTCTTGCACCGCGCTCCGCAATCGGGCTGATCGTCTACTTCTGATCGGAAGGCTGCTCGCACAGGCAGTCGCGGCGGAACGGGCAGTAACCTGTTCCGTCGTCCTGCGCCAGACCGATGCCGTGCCGCCTCAGTCCGACGTCGTTGCGACGACGAAGACGGCCAGCCCTCCGAGGACGACGAGCAGGACAACCAGCATGTCGGGTATCCAGTCGTGTGGGTGAACCGCGATCGACGCGCCCGCCGCTGCCAATCGATGAAGAAAAGACAGCGTGATGTTACAGTGCTTCGAGGCCGGGACACACCGGGAACCCCCCGATCGCCCGGCCGGCCGTAGGCTGCAACGGAGGCATCACGTGCGCTGGCTGGTGCTCTGGGCCCTCGTCACCGTAATCGGGGCGTTCGGTGTCGTCGCGTCCTTCAACAGCGTGAGGTTCGCGCGCCGCGTCGGGCGCGAAGTCCGCGAGATGGCCGCGGCTTCGAACGCCGAACGGCGCCCGCTCGACCCCGCTCGCCTCGCTTCTCTTCCCCCGCCGGTCCAGAGGTACCTTCGAAAGGCCATAGCCAGACGAGGGGATTTCATCCAGAGAGTGCGTTTGCGCCATGCCGGAGAGTTCCGCCCGTCGCTCGACGGCAAGTGGCTTCCCATCAGCGGGCAGCAGCACTTCAACGCCGATCCGCCCGGGTTCATCTGGTGGGGACGGGTGCGCATGCTGCCCGGCATCTGGATCGACGCGCGGGATCGTTCTGTAGGCGGCGAGGGCAACATGTGGGTGACCTTCGAGTCCACCGTCACGATTGCCGACAGCCGTGGACCCGAGCTCGACCAGGGGGCGCTACTCAGGCTTCTCGGCGAGATGGCCTGGTTCCCTACCGTCTTCCTCGATGACCGCTACGTCCAGTGGTCTGCAATCGACGACCGGCGAGCTGCTGCGACGCTTCGGGTGGGCGGCCGGACGGTCTCCGGCGAGTTCACCTTCGGGCCCGACGGCCTCCCCGACGCGTTCATGGCCGGACGTTATCGAGACACGGGAGGGGGCAAGAGCGCGCTCACGCCCTTCGTTGGCCGGGTCGGCAACTTCCGGCTGGTGGACGGTGTCCTCGTCCCGTTCCGCGTCATTGGCGCATGGGTCTTGGACGGCCAGACGAAGGAGTACGCGAAGTTCGACGTCGAAGAGATCCAGTTCGACCGCTGGTAGCTGGACTTCTTCACGTTCTCCCGGCCATCGCCATGACACAGAGGAGTTCGAAGAGCAGGTTGGCGGCCAACACTGAGGTGATATGGCCAGGGCCGTCGAATGGCGGCGACACCTCGACAACATCGGCGCCAGCCAGGTGGAGCCCGGCCAGCCCGCGGACCAGTCCAAGGGCCTGGTGGCTCGTCAGACCGCCGATTTCGGGCGTGCCGGTGCCGGGAGCAAAGGCAGGATCGACACAATCGATATCGAAGGTAACGTAGACGACGCCCGAAGCCACCTCGCGCACCTTCTCCGAGGTGCGCTCCACGCCCACGGCGTGGACGCTGTCGATGTCGATGACGGTGATGCCCTTCGCGCGGTGGTAGTCGAAGTCGGCGGGGCCGTACATCGGTCCTCTTATGCCGACCTGCACGAACCTTCGCGCATCGACAAGGCCCTCCTCGACGGCGTAGTAGAACGGGGAGCCGTGGAAGTAGCGGTCGCCGAAGTCGCCGTTCCACGTGTCGATGTGGGCGTCGAAATGGACGAGGCCGAGCGGGCCGTGCCGGCGGGCGAGCGCGCGGAGGATGGGCAGCGAGATGCTGTGATCACCGCCGGCCACGAGCGGGCGTGCACCTGCCGCGGCGATTCCTGCCACACGTGCTTCGATTGCCGCAAAGGCCCTGTCGACGCTGATCGGAGACGCGTCCACGTCGCCGGCATCGACCACCGTGAACCGCTCGAAGGGCGAGAGCTTCTGGAAATGGTTGTAGGGCCGGATCAGGGACGACTGCGCCCTGATCTCTCGAGGCGCCAGCCGCGTCCCGGGCCGATAGGTCGTCCCGCCGTCGAACGGCACGCCGAGTAGAACTATGTCGGCACCGGAAACGTCCTCGCGGTGGGGCAGACGCATGAACGTCGGCGGCTGGCTGAAGCGCGGCGAGATGAACGCGTCGCGAGGTCCTTCGGGCATGGACGAGATTCTACAGCGGTCACGAACAGTGGACCTCAGCGCTCGTTTTCGCTCTTCCTCGCCTCTTGAGGAGAACTCGCCGCGGCGGGCAGAACGTGCGGCTTTACGAGCGTCACGACCAGCCGCGCCGCTTCGCGCGCGCTGAAGGCATCCTCCTCGGAGTAGAAATCCGAGGGAGTCAGGTCCTCGGCTCCATAAAACGCCAGCTCGCGGTCTCGGCGCAGAGTCCTCGAATGCCGTGCGAGGCGCTCGACCTCGGGACGGAGCGAAGGAGGGAGCCGCCGCTGTTCGGCCAAAAGGACGTCCGAGACGTCGTGCACCCGCGGCGGCTCGATGCCGCAGCGCCGCAAGAGTCCCTTGAGCGCAAGCTCCAGCGTTTCCTGCGACTCACGGACGACATCCGCCCAGCTGTGTGCCGCGAAAAGCACGTCGAGCGCCTGGAGACGGGCTTCGGCGCGGCGCACGTAGTCGACCGCCAGGCTGCGGTTCTGCATCACGCCACCTCGGTCCAGTAGGGCTGCCCGTGCACGAGCCGCCGAACCAGCCGCCCGGACATTATCTCCCGGCGAATCCGGACGAGCGCGGTCGACACCTTCAGCCCGCGTTCGAAGAGCACGACGCCATCCATTGCGACCTCCGCCCAGAGTCCGGTCACCGGGTCGGCTGGCCCGGGGAGGCAGACGAAGTGCGGCTCGACCGGCCGGCCGTTCCACTCGACCGGTTTTTCGTCCCAGGCCCCGTACAGCGCGCGAACGAGCCGGACGCCGGGCTCGACGACCACGAGGACGTCGACATCGGAGCGGTCGGCAAGGTCCCCTCTTGCCCAGGAACCGAACGCGATCACGCCGAGAAGACGCCGCCCCGCGACGGCCGCCGCTCTCACGACGGTCTCGTGGACGCCGGGAAAGCCGAGGTGGCCGCCAGCGAGGGCCAGCGTCCGCGCGCAGTAATCGTTCAAAGAGAGCCGCGAGTCGCGCGCGGCCTCGCGGAGCGCCTCGTGGAGGCCGGGGTCGAGTCTCAGCAAGAAGCGACCCGAGGCCCTTGAGCGAGCACGGCGTGCGCTCATGATATCAGGCTCGCTGAAGATGATACCATGGCTCGGCTCGCCGTGCTACTACTCGCGGGTGCCGCGCTTGCGGATGCCCAACTTGTTCATCTTCGCGTAGAGGGTCGTCGGGTTGACCCCGAGCAGCTCGGCGGCGCCACCCTTTCCGCTGATTCGCCCCCCGGCCTGTTCGAGCGCCTTGACGATGCCGCGCCGTTGGGCCTCGGCCAGCGGGAGGATGCCCTCTTCCCCGAGGTCAGCCGGCGCGCCCGAGAACGCCAACACCGCCTTGGAGATGGCGCCGTTCGTTGTGAGCAGCACCGCCCGTTCGGCGACGTTGCGCAGCTCGCGGACGTTGCCAGGCCAGCAGTACGAGACGAGCCGCTTCCCGGCCTCGTGGTCGACGCCCTCGAGCTGTCTGCCCAGCCGGCGTGCCGCCTGCGCCGAGAAGTGCTGAAAGAGCGGCAAGATGTCCTCGGGCCGCTCGCGCAGCGGAGGGACGCGAATGGGAAACACGCTCAACCGGTAGTAGAGGTCTGCCCTGAAGCGCCCCTCGCGCACAGCGGCCTCGAGGCCCTGGTTGGTTGCCGCGACGACGCGCACGTCCGCCCGAAGCGTCTCGTTGCTGCCGACGCGCTGGATCGCGTGCTCCTGAAGCGCACGCAGAATCTTCGGCTGGGCCGCGGGTGCAAGGTCCGCGATCTCGTCGAGGAAGAGCGTGCCGCCGCGGGCCACCTCGAAGTGGCCCAGCCTGCTTCCCCTCGCGCCCGTGAAGGCGCCGCGCTCATGTCCGAAGAGCTCGCTCTCGACTAGCGCGTCGGGGATCGCGCTGCAGTTGACCGCGAGGAACGGGCCTTTCGAGCGCGGGCTGCGCTCGTGGATGAAACGCGCGAGGAGCTCTTTGCCGGTCCCGGTTTCGCCGCACAACAGCACGGTGGTCGGTGTGGCGGCGACCATCTCCGCCCTCTCGATGACCGCCCGGAACGCAGCGCTCGAGCCGATGAGCGGGTCGGCTGCAGTTCCGATCTCGGACCGCAGTCGTTGAACACGCCCGGCTAGACGGTCGCGCCCCTCCAGGATCGCCTCCAACCGCTTCCTATCGCGCACCACCTTCTCGAAGATCTCTGCGTTGGCAATGGCTATGGCCGCCTGCGCGGCGAGCGCCTCGAGGAGCCCGACGTCCCTTTCCGATGGTTGCGACACCGAGGCGAAGCGAGGCGAGTCGACGCCGAGGACGCCGATGGCTTCCCCGCGGTAGACGAGTGGCACGGCGCAGGCCGATTGAAGGCCAGTCTGTCGAATCAGGTTCGTGTCTGCCCAGGCATAGTCGGTCCGCACGTCGCGGACGAACACCATCTCGCCTTTCTCGACGACCTCCCTGGCGAAGCGGGGATCGAGAGGCGGAGATCCGGGACGGACCAGATCCGCCGCCAGGCCGCGGTGCAGCTTGACCTCGAGAGTGCCCGTCTCGCGGTTCCGGAGAAGCAAGCAGCAGCACCGCGCCTCGAAGATTTCCACGGCGGCATCTACGACAGCGCGGCACACCCGGTCCGCCTCGAGGTGCAGCGTCAGGCTCTGGGCGGCCCGGATCAAAGCGCCGACGGCCTCCATATGGACGTCCTCCGTGAATGCCGCGGGGGTCGTTCCGCGCGCGCCAACGAATGACAGCGGTTCTTTCCAGCCGCGCTACGATGAGGCTACCGGCTCGAGGCCCCGGCAAGTCCTCATCTCGCCGCACACGAGGCAGATGCCTAGCAACACTGGGGGCCGGGTAGCACGCGACACACCGAGCCGCCGCATCCTCGCGTGCAGCGTGGTGGGCTTCACCCCGAGCAATTCGGCAGCCGCACCTCGCCCGCTGACGCGCCCGCCAGCGGCGGCCAGGGCCCGAGCAATCGCCCTGCGCTCGACTTCCGCGAGCGGCAGGGTCTCTTCCGCGGCTGCCATCAGCCCATCCTGCAGCCGCACTGTGCCCGGTCCGACAACCGCGTCAACCGCCAGGATCACCGCGCGCTCCGCCACGTTCTGCAGCTCGCGAACGTTTCCCGGCCAGCAGTACCGCTCGAGCATCACTAAGACCGACGGCTCGATGCTCTCGACACTCTTGTGCATCTGCCTGGCCGCCCGCACCACGAAGTGTGTGAAGAGCTCCGGGACGTCCTCGCGCCGTTCCCTCAGTGGCGGGATCTCGATCGGGAACACGTTCAGCCTGTAGTAGAGGTCCTTCCTGAATCGCCGTTCACGTACCGCCGGTTCGAGGCCGCGGTTGGTTGCTGCGATGACGCGGACGTCAACCGGTACCGGGCGGCTGCTCCCGATCCTCTGAATGGCTCCATCCTGGAGCGCGCGCAGCAGCTTGGGCTGGAGAGCCAGCGGAAGCTCGCCTATCTCGTCAAGGAAGATGGTGCCGCCGCTCGCCGCCTCGAACCTGCCGGCGCGACGCTCGGCCGCGTCGGTGAAGGCCCCCCGCTCGTGTCCGAACATCTCGCTCTCCATGAGGCCTTCCGGAATGGCGGCGCAGTTGACGGCCACGAAAGGGCCCGCCGCCCTCGGACCAGACTCCTGGTGGATGAGCCTGGCTATCATCTCCTTGCCAGTCCCTGTTTCCCCGGTCAGAAGAACCGTTGTCTGGCTCGGGGCGACGATCCTCGCCTTGTCTACCGCCTCGCGAAGCGCCGAGCTGTGCCCGACGATAGCGCCGCTCGAATGGCCGCGGTCCTGCAATTCCTCGCGCAAAAGCCCGGATTCCGCGCGGAGCCGCCTGCGTTCCTCGACTAGGACCTGCGCACGCCTGCGGTTGCCCTCGGCCTCTTCGTAACGCCTCGCGTTGCAGATGGCGATGCCGGCCTGTGCGGCGAAAGCGCGAAGCAGCTCCACGTCGCGGGGACCCGGACCGGGCGTTCCGTCGAACCGGGCCGAATCCATGCCGATCAAGCCGACAGCCTCGCGGCCATGCTCGATCGGGAGCAGGCAGATCGACTTAAGGCCGCACTCGCGGACTCTGACCGGGCCGACCCACCCGGCTTCCTTCTGCGCGTCGGAGACGAAGATCAGCCGCCGTTCCCTGAAGGCCCGCGCGACGAGTCCTCGGCCCAGCGGGAGAGTGAGGCCGTGAAAACGGCCGCGATCGATGCCCCGGAAGACCACCACCCTGAGACACCGCGCGTCCCTGTCGTGAAGAAACAGCCAGCACGCGCGGGCGTCGAACACGCGTTCGACCGCGTCGAGGATCGCGTCGGTCACCCGGTCGAGCGTCAGGTAGAGCGACAGGGATCTGGCCGCGAGAACGAGGGACTCCTCGACGTTCATACACAACTCCCTCGGTACCGCACCGGCATCGATTGAATGACTGGAACCCCAGCAGGATATTGTCATCGTCTCGATATTTCGTAAATGGCGACAGGATTGGTCTTCAATTCACGAACCGGGCGTCGCGGGCCGAAACCCAAACCGCTGAACCATTAGCGTTCCGGCCGACGGCCTCGGACCATCATCGCCAGCCGCGGTATCAGCTCTGCACTGCACAGCCTGCGGGTTTCAACTCGAAACGAGCGGTAGAGTGCGCCGGCCCAACCGGCGCGAAAGGGGCGGCCATGCTCGCATGCAGACGGATCAAAAGGAAGGCGCTCGCCTCCCTGCTGTCGATCGTTGCCTTCACCTGTGGCAACCCGGCCTCGCTCGGCGCGCAGCGCGGCGCTCCCGGCGCGGCTCTGACCTGGCAGCTGAACGACGTGAAGGTGACCAGCGTGGGGCGGACGACTATGGTGGACGTCGGCAAATATATGGAGGGCCACGAAATCGAGGGCCTGGCCACGTCGCTGACATCCGGCAGCCCGTTCTCGAAAGGCGTGCTGAGGGCCAGCGTGACCGCGTTTCGTCCCCATCGTGACATGCCCGGCCAGGCGGCCGACTCGTGGCACACAGTGGTGAAGTGGTCCATCACGGAGGTCGGGGTCAGGAGCGAGGTGCTCTCCGCCCGCTACAACCCGCACGTTCTCTCCGGCCAGCTCTCCGGGACCCTTTCGAACAATCCGGCGACCTCCATCGGCCGCCTCGAACTGGCCGGCAAGGTCGCTCGCGCGTTCTTGCGCGACAGGTGGTGGGCTTCGGGCCGCGCAAGCCTCTCGAGCGAGCACGGATTCGAGAACGGAATCCTGACGATCACGCTTGGGCGCCCTGCTCTGCCGACGAACTCGGGCGAGGAGGCACGGAGATGAAAACGCAAAACAACTGGCTTCGTGCTCCGAGCGCCGCGGCCCGGCTCGCGGCCATTGCGGCCGCAGGGTGCCTGCTGACTCTCCCAGCGGCGCTGACCGAGGGCAGGGTCGGGGCGCAGGTGCCACCGGGCGCGCAGTGCGTGGACTGCCACCAAGCCGAGGTCACCGCGATGTCGAGCGGCACTCACGCGGCGCTGCCGCTCGAGTGCGACACCTGCCACGAGAACGTGGCGGGACACCTCGCAGACGCCACTGAGCCTGCGGCGTTCCCGAAGGTTCACTTCGACCAGGAGGTCTGCATGTCGTGCCACCTGGACCAGTACGACTCCTTCGAGATCGAGTCGCGCGGGAGGACCTTCTACGGCGGGAGC
This sequence comes from Vicinamibacterales bacterium, assembly GCA_041947015.1. Lineage (GTDB taxonomy): Bacteria > Acidobacteriota > Vicinamibacteria > Vicinamibacterales > Fen-181 > JBHGBL01. Next base: position 150,147 of record JBHGBL010000001.1, on the reverse strand, counting down.
GACGACAGCGCCCACCCGCCGAAGGGCTGGTCGAAGACGAAGGACCTCCCCTACTGGAACGTTCTCATCGACGGCCACCCGTTCGTTCTCGAAACCTACGAGGACTCGCCGATGGCCGTGAACCAGATCGAACACCAGGAGACAATCCGACCCGGCTCGGAAGCCTGCATGGAATGCCACGGGACGCGTGCTGCGTTCATGATGGGCGTCGAGTTCACCGACAAGCTCGGAGTCCTCCGCTCGCTGCCGCTCGATGGGACGACGAAGCCCAAGACGCAGGTCACACTGCCGAACGGCACCGCGATCCAGATCCCGGCCAGGGAATACACGGTCAGGTCGACGCCGTCGAACCGGACCGATGGCCACATCATCTACGACGGGACCTCTTACCTGGACCCAACTACCGGTGAATGGACCGAGGCGGTCAACGACATCGTCGTCCCAGCCGGGACGAAGGCCTGGACCTACACGGACGGCGTCAATCTCTCGGGCGGCGCCTACGCGCAGAAGTACCAGGTCAAGACGCTGGTGACGCTGCCGGCGCCCGTGACCGTGGACGTCCTCGACAAGCGCGGCATCCCGGGTGGGTCGGTGACCTTCGATACGATCGCCAGCTACCCGGAGGCCGGAGCTGACATAAACGGGATGACCGGCTTGGGACCTCCCGCAGCACCGGACGCCAACGTCGCCACGGTTGCCAGGAACTGGATCTACGCGACGCTCGAGGCGCTGGCCTTCGACGGACTCGACTACCGCTTCGACGATCCTCACGGAGAAACACACTTCACGGGCAGCGGCGCCAACTGGCCGTCGATCGAGTCCGGTGAGCTCTGCAATCAGTGCCACGACCCGCATTCCGGCAGGATGCGGATCGTGAAGAAGTCTCTGATTGCGGCCATCGGGGAGCGAGGGATCAACCCGTACTCGCCGACCGGGCAGAACATCCTCACCTTCGACGAGGCGTCGCGCCAGGATCAGATCATCGCCCTTTGCGCGCAGTGCCACAGCGAGTACGTCGGGGGCTACTCGGCGAACACGAAGCTCGATCAGGACTACTTCCCCTGGGCCAAGCCGGCCGACCTCGAGGCCCTGTACACGGGCCTCTTCGGCTACCTCCAGGACTGGACGCACGGCGGCCCCATAGCGCCGTGGCAGTCGCACGACAGCAACGCACGCGGCTTCTTCCCCTACGGCCAACGGTTCGATATAGGCGTGCCGCTGGTCAAGGTCCAGCACCCCGAGGCGGAAGTCTTTCTTGGCAGCCCGATGTACAACGCAGGGGCCACGTGCACCGACTGCCACAGCGCGCGGCTGACAAGACCTGACGGAACGCGCTACACCACTCACTGGTTCACTTCGCCCTTGAAGCTCATGGAAGGTTTTGCGGGGCAGACGGTGACAGGAAAATCAGTCAGCTTCGCTCCCCAGAATCCCTGCGCGAAGTGCCACACGACCGACACCATCGCGCAGTCGCGAAAACGCATCGAGGATGTGCAGGACGCCTTCTGGTTCGTCCAGGAACGGACCCAGGTCGCGCTCGTCAACGCGCTGAAGTTCATCAAGGAGCAGAAAGCGCTCGGCCGAGACCAGACCGCCAACATCGCTGCCTACCAGCGCGCGTCGATGAGATGGGAGTACTACACGCAGGCGGAGAACAGCATGGGCTTCCACAACGCGCCGGAAGCGACGACCGAGGTCGCCAACGCGCGAATCTGGGTGGACGCGTTCATCCCCTGGCCGCTCACGCCGGTCAACGTGCGGATCGCGAGCACAGGCCCCGACAACCTCACGCTCCTCTTCTACGACCAGGCAACCGACGAACGCGCCTTCATCGTGGAACGCGCCGAGGTGCTCGAAGGGCCATACACCCTGATTGCCACTGTCCCGACGCCCAACGGAGTGAGCATGGGCGACGTCGAGTTCACCGACTCCGGCCTCGCACCCGGGCAGACGTACTTCTACCGTGTCTCCGCCTGGAACGCCGCGGGTACATCGGTCCCCAGCATCTGGGCGAGCGCGGCCACGGGCGGGGGCGCCACGCCTGTTTCCGCGCCAACCGATCTTTCGGCGACACCAGTGAGCGGCAGCCAGATCGACCTCGCGTGGGCGGACAACTCGAACAACGAGGTCGGGTTCCGGATCGAGCGCGCGAAGGACGTAGCTTTCAGCGTCGAACTTGCCGTGCTCGGTGCCCCGGCCGGCGCAGCTTCGTTCAGCGACGCCGGCCTGACGCATACGACGACTTACTTCTACAGGGTGTTCGCCATCGCACCCGGGTCGGGCGGAGGCACTTCTGCTCCGTCCAACACCGCCTCGGCAACGACCCTCGCCGCGCCGCCAGCCGCACCGGCAGACCTGCGCGTGACGGCGTCGGGCAGGACGAGCATCGCGATCGCGTGGACGGACACGTCGAGCAACGAGGACGGGTTCTTCGTCGAGCGGAAGCAGGGCTCGGGAGCCTGGTCACAAGTCGCGGCGCTGCCTGCCGGCCAGGCCGCCTGGAGGGACAACAGCGTCTCGAGGAGGCAGACGTACTCCTACCGGGTCCAGGCCTACAACATCGTCGGAACCTCGACTTACTCCAACACCGTTACCGCAAGGACCAAGTAGGTGGTGAGGACATGACCATGATCCCAAGATCACGAGAAGTCGGGCCGGCGCGAAGGGGGCCGCTCGTCCTGCTCTCAGCCACGGCCATCGCTTTCGCCATCATCAGCGCGGTGGTGCTGGACGACGCCGCGAGGGCACAGATACCGACGCGGGTGCCTGTCAGGGGAACGGCGCCGCATCCGGGCACCCAGCAGCAGGAGCTCGCGAACATCACTTTCCCGGCGCCGTACAACGTCTTCGAGTTCCTCGTGACGTGCGGCGCCTGCCATGGCGGCCAGGTGGATCAGCAGGTCGCGCACTTCGGCAACTGGGCCGGGACCAGCATGGCCAGCGGCGCGCGGGATCCCGTCTATCGCGCGAACCAGATAATCGTCAACGAGGCAATCAAGGCCCAGACCGGTCAGGACGGCGCCGGCAACATGTGCATGCGCTGCCACAGCCCGAACGGGTGGTACTCGGGTCGTTTCGACCCGGCGCTCAACGGGTCCGGCGACGGCAGCCAGATGATCCACAGCATCCTGCTTTCGACCGACGACGAAGGCGTCTCGTGCGAGATGTGCCACAGGACGATGGGAGCGGTGACGTTCCAAAGGCCCGACCTCGCGCACATGGATGCGGTCTGGAACATGCTGGCAGGGCTCGACGACTGGCCCCACGCGGGCATGCCTTTCGCGGACCAGGATGGGGACCCGACCATCGCGCCGGGCAACCCTTACGGAGGCGGCGCGCTGCAGCTCGCCGACGGCATGACCTACATAGGCCGCTACCCAGGGACCGCGGACATCTCCTGGGCAGACATCCCAATCCTCGATCCAGCAGGAACGATGGGAGGCTACTACACGGGACAGACGTACGGCATATACCCATCCGGCTGGATCGATCAGTTCGGCAACGACCTGAGCGGAAAGCCGGCAACAGGCGCGATGGGGGAACTGCTCATCCAGCTCGACGTTCCCATCGGTCCCCCGCTCAACCCGAACGGAACACCGAACTACAGCGCCCAGTCGGTGTCGCCGGAGCACTCGACCGTGAAGTACCCCAACCTGGCGCCGGCCAAGGGCTTCGTACAAACTTCGGAGTTCTGCGGCAGCTGCCATGACCTCACGCTTCCGATGTTCAACCACGGCATGCCGGCGCAGCGCACTTACACCGAGTGGAAGTACAGCGCGTTCGGGCGTGAAGGGCCCGACAATCGGACGTGCCAGGACTGCCACATGCCGCGGCTGTCGCACGAATACAACGACGAGGTGGTGGGCAGCTACAACGCGGACCCGTACGGTGAGCCTGGAGGCTGGCCATACTCGAAGCCGCGCACCAACACCGCGGTGCACAAGCTGGCCGGCGCCAATCGCGACCTGCCGATGATGATGAAGGCGCTCTACCCGGAGGCCGACATCGAGGTCGTCGGCGGCGGCGAAGGAGCCGGCGGGATGTGGATCGGCACGGGCAACGACCCGCGGATCTTCCCCGGCATGCTCTCCAGGCGGGACCCGATGTGGGACCGCAACCAGCGGAACACAGAGATTGCGATGCGCGACGGCGTGGACGTCGCGATAGACAGCGGGCCCACTTACGACGCCGCAACCGGCAGGTGGAAAGTCCAGGTGAAAGTCACGAACAACACCGGGCACCGCCTGCCGTCGGGGTTCTCGGACGGCCGCCGGATGTGGTTGAGGCTGGAGGTCAAGGACGCCGCACGGAACACGGTCTACAGTTCCGGATACTACGACGAGGCCGCGGCCGAACTGAAGACGGATCCGTCGACACCCTTCCGGCGCGCGCTGTCGCCTGCGATCGACAGCAGCGACAACGCGGTGATGGTCTACGAGCGAGTCACGGGCAGGTGCCAGGCGGGGGTCGAAGGCGATCTCGTAAGCTGCGCGCCGTCTCACGACGCGCTCAACGACTTCATCCTCTTCGACAACAGGATCCCGCCGTACGGGTTCACATACGCCGACTACCGCGCTTCGGGCGTGAAATTCTGGAACTACGATCCGCTGACCTACGTTCCCTTCGAAGAGGGCAAGCCGGATCCCGACGGGTCGCCCCAGCGCTATCCAGATGGCCGGAACTTCGACCTGGTCACCTACTCCTTCGACGTCCAGCCAGGGGTCGTCCCGGTGAGCGCCCGAGTGGAGGTTTACTGGCAGACCCACTCCAAGGAGTTCATGGAGCACCTGCGGACGGCAGACACGTCAACCGTCAGGCCGGAAGGCCCACCGAGACCGTGGTCGCCCAATTACCCCCTCGATCCGAACTACTTGAGCGACGAGTTCGGCCTCGCCGACGTCGTCGCTCAGATGAAGAGCGACGGATGGCTCGACGTCGATGAATCACTCAGGGACAACTGGGGAGGGATCGCCTATGCAGCCTGGTACGTCACGGGCAAGGGCGCTCCCTACAGGGTGGCCGAGGCGGATACCGCGGTCAGCGCCCTCCCGCCGGCGGTCAGCAACGTGCGGGTCTCGCCGCAGTGCGATGACACCGGCGCTTGTTCCGGCGGCGTGATCAACCCGGACACCGGCGTGCTGGAAGCGTATACGCAGGTCGTCACCTGGGACGCGGTGCCGGGGGCAGACGGCTACCTCGTGTGGATCAAGTACGGCGCCGGCATCACTGCCTCGTGGGACAAGCTGGCGATCGTGCTCCTGCCGGGGACAAGGCTGACGAACACCGCCATCAACGTGAACAAGACGTACGTGTACAAAGTGCAGGCCTTCAACGGGGCGGGAGCAGGACCCGCTTCCGAGGAGGTCACTGCGCGGACGCCATGGGATCTCCCACTGCCACCCGAGATGCTGCGATTCGTGAGCGCCACCGGAACTACGATCACCATGTCCTGGTACGACGGATCCGACAACGAAGACAAGTGGCTCGTCTTCCGCGGCGATGCCGGGCAGGTGGATCCGAACGGCTACGCGAAGATTGCGGAGTTCCCGAGCACGACCGGTTTCGGCGGAGTCCCGTTCACCGACGGCGTCAACGCCGCTGACGTCACATGGTCCGCAGGCTACACCCCGCCGGAGCCCGGCCGGTGCTACAACTACGTCGTCGAATCGGCCAACGCGTCGGGTAACTCGGGGTGGAACGTCAACGGGCCGGTCCAGATGTGTACCACGGGAGCGCCTGGCCCGCCGGGGGCGCTGACGGCAACAGCGGTCACTGGAACCCGGATCGACCTGGCGTGGGGAGCCGCAAACGGCACCGTCGATGGATATCGCATCGAGGTGAGCGTGGGCGGCGGCCCATGGGGAACCCCGGGTACCGTGACGGCGCTCTCCTTCAGCCACACCGGGCTCCAGCCGGGAATCAGCTATTCGTATCGCGTCTTTGCGTTCAACGCGACGGCCGGCGATTCGCCGCCGTCGAACGTGGCGACCGCCGTGACACCGGTCTCCCCGGCGCCACCGTCGAACCTCGTGGCAACGGCGTCGGCCCCGGCCCCGATTCCTCCGACAGTGACATTGGAGTGGACCGACAACTCCGACAACGAGGACGGATTCAGAGTGGAGCGAGCGCTGCAGGGCGGATCGTTCGCGGTAATCGCCGCCGTCGCGGCGGGCGTCAGCGCCGTCCTCGATGCCGGCGTTGAACCCAAGATGACCTACGTCTACCGGGTCCAGGCGTTCAATGCCAGCGGGTCCTCCGACTACTCGAACGAAACGACCGTGGTCACCCCCGGCGAGACGCCTGAAGCACCGACGGACCTCAAGATCAAGAAGGTCAGCGGGACAACGGTCGCCCTTTCATGGGCCGACAGGTCCGCCAATGAGCTCGGTTTCTACGTCGAGCGCAGCCAGGACAATGGCGACACCTGGTCGCGCGTGGCGACCATGGGCGGCACCGGCCATGTAGACAACGGGCTCACTCCGAGCACGACCTACCTCTACAGGGTCCAGGCGTACAACCTCGACGGCACTTCGGGGTACAGCAACGTAGTAACGGCGGTCACGAAGAAGAGGTAGGACACCAACAAGGCCGACGCCGGCCTCACACCCCGGCGTCGGTCTCCGCCAGCTTGATCGGGATTTCCGAACCGTCCGGAAAGCGCGCCGCGAGCACGAGCTCTCCCTTGATGGCCTCGATGTATTTCCTGACTGTGCCTATGCGGAGTTCACCGCGCCGCTCCATCTTCGATACTTCCGCCTGGCTGACGCCGAGCAGATCGGCCATCGCCTGCTGGGTCAGGCCTTGTGCCTTCCTCATCTCCGACAGACGCATCCCGCCCGAAACGTCGCCCGGCCCAGTCTCGGCGCCATCCCGGTCGTCGGCTCGGACACGCGCCCTCGGAGCCGCGCGCTTCTGACGCTTCATGAAGCCCCTCCCTGGTAAAGCCGGGTTTCTGCGGATACTGAAGATCGATGATGCCCGTTGGGTAATCATGCGTCAAGGCTCATGGCCAGCCCATGGCGAGCCGCACGCCACCGCCGGGGTTTGGCTTCTTCAAGACGAGCGGCTAGAATGGGCGTCCTGGCAAACCCGTCCCCCCGAACGACCGCCAAAGATCGAGAACGATGAAACTCACCTTGGAGCCATTCCGAATCCGCAGCTTCGTGACGCTCGTCCTCTTGTGGTCGTTCGCGATGACAGCCGTCTCCGGCCTCGTGCTGTTCCTGCGCCCCGAAGGCAGTCTGGCCCGCTGGGTGGGCTGGACGGTCCTGGGACTCGACAAGAAGCAGTGGGAGGCCATCCACATAAGCTTCATCGTTGCGTTGATGGCAGCCTCGGCCGTTCACATCTGGTACAACCGGAGACCGCTGCTGGCCTGCGTCAAGAGGAGGGTGCCGGCAAGGCAGTCATGGGCCGTCCTGCCGGCGAGAGAGTTCCTCGCCGCGACAGCGCTCATCGCCTTCATGTGGTGCGGCACCCTTGTCGAGTGGCAGCCGTTCTCGAGCATCGTCGACCTGAGGACCGCGATGAAGGACGGCGAGATGCTCGCCGCCGTCCCGCCGCCATTGCCCGAAGCGGAGAAGCTGCCGGTGGCCGAGATCTGCAGGCGCCTGGCAATCCCAGAAGCGCAGGCGCTCCTCAACGCGCAGTCTCGAGGTATCGTCATAGCCGACCCTTCCGCCACGATAGAGGCAGTCGCGGCAAAGAACCACGTGTCGCCCGAGAACGTCTACCTGGCCCTCCGCGGCGACGAGGCGAACCGGCGGGTTACGCCCTGATCCAAGCGATCAGCGGTCAGCTTTCAGCTTTCAGCGGTCAGCGATCAGCTATCGGGTGTCAGCTATCAGCGGTCGCCATCGGTCCCATGACGTCCGGTTGCCGGGAGGGCGAAGCGTGCGCTTGTGGTCGCCCCTGTCCGCGAAGACGAACATGGTGCGCAGGGACCGCGCGTTCCGAGTACCTGTCAGCGTTTCGGCCCACAATGCGCAAGCAGCCATTCGCCAACAACAGCGAGAGATGGCCTCGCCTTGCGGCGTCGCTTGCCGGGCGCTGCGCCAACTGAAGATTGGCAGGGCGTCGCCACTCGGCCAGTTTTGGTGAACAACGGCGATATCGAGGCTGGAGCCCCTGGCTAGTCCCTCCAGGTCTGGAAGTACCGCGTCCGGTTGTACTCGTTGAACGGCACGACCTCGATTACCGGCAGAGGCTGAGCCTTGACCAGGCGCATCATCGGGACGCGCTGCGGGCGCTGTGGCTGCGCGGGCGGGGCTCCCGCCGGCCGCGCCGGCCCCTCGTCGCTGGCCTCGGTGGTTCCGGAGACGCGAAGCAGGTGGTCCGTGAATCCCCATGTGACCAGGTTGTCGTCGGTCTCGGGCTCCATGAGGTAAGCGATCAGGTTGCCCTTCGACTGGGCAGTAGAGACATAGAAAGACCCGGCGGGCACATCGACCGTTTCCGTCGTCTTGTCAGCGACGACGGCTTTCAGGTCGTGCCCCTGGAAGTACTCCCCTCGACGCACCTCCCTGGCGTGGTAGACCTCGAGTTCCAGCTTCGTCGAGGCGGTAAAGCGATGAACGACGATGCCGTGGTCGAGAAGTACGGGCAGCGCACGCGCCATCGACGGCGGGAGGACGTAGCCGAGCGGTCGCGGGGTGGTGCGAACCGGCTCGTACTTGAGGAAGATCTCGCGCGATTCCAGCTTGTAGCCCAACGGCGCTGTCTTGTCTGGCACCCACACGTCTTCCCTGCCTCGCGAAACCAGCTTGTACTCCAGCACCACCTGGTCTTCCGGCTCGAACGAGGAGCCGTTGCGAATCGCGCGCAACCTGGAGGCTGTCGTGAGAGCGCGGATCTCCTGTCGCTTCTCGGCCGCGACCTGGAGGACGGTTCGCTGCGCGATCAGCTGGCCGCGGACCTGGTTGTAGTAGCGCTCCTCTTGCGGCACCTCCTCTATCTTCGTGCCCTTCGCGCGCAGCCTGCGCGTGTTGCCCGGCGTCTCGAAGAGGATCCCGATCGAGTTGACGAGGCCCGTGTAGACGTGGTGCTTGCGCGGCTCGACCGAGGTCGAACCCCACCCTGGTACGCCGTCTATCGTCTGGGCCCCGGAGTAGTCGAACCCATCGTAATCCTCTGCCCTCAGCGCTTCGCGCACGCGCGGAAAGATGGCCTTGTACGGGTAGCCGCGAAGCTCTGCGTCGGCCGCAGGGTTGAGCGTCCCCTGCCACGTGATCGTGTAGGGAACAGCACCGCCGTGGTGCGTGTCGAGGTGGATATCGGGTGTCCACTCGTTCATCACGCGAGTCACGAGGGCCTGCACTTCCTGCGACTCGAGCTTCAGGTAGTCGCGGTTCATGTCGAAGCCCTCCTCGTTCGTCCGGCGGCGCACTTCGCCGCCATCCGGGTTGAGGAGGGGAATGAACAGTACGATCACGTCATCGAGGAGCGGGCGAAGGTCGCCGGCGACAAGGTCGCGGGCAAGGAGCTGGCTCGCTTCCTTTCCCGCGGTTTCGCCTCCGTGGACCGCATTCGCGATGAGCACGATCGTCTTGCCGGAGCGAAGGGCATCCTGAGGAGTGAGAATGCGTTCCTTCGAAACAGTGACCAGCGTCAGCTCGCGGTCGAGCAGTGTCTGCGTCAGCGGTCGGATGGTCACCTCAGGGTAGAGACGGGCAAGTTCGTACCAGAACTGCATGAGCGGCTCGAAGGGGGTCGGGCCAGCCTGGAACTTGTTCTGCTCCTGGAAGGTCTGCGGCAACTGCTGCGCCCGGGCCGCAGGGGAGAGGAGCAAGCTCGCGGCGAGAACCGTGAAGGCGATGAACTTCGAGGCGCGTAACATGACCTTCCTCCATCGGCAATGTCAGGCCGGCCTGCAGTTGCAGCAGGGCTGCCCATTTTTCTGGGGGCCCAGGCGAGGCGCTGAGAGTGCCAGCCCAGCTTGGGTGGGCCGACGGGCAGGCCGTACCTCAGCCCGAGTGGGGCAAGTGTCCGCGACACGTACTAACGCCCGGATGTGCCTGTGTCAAGTGGAACCGGCGCGCGCGAGGTGGATCCCATCTTGCTCTCACCCGCTTCCGGCATCGCCCGACGTAACCTGCATGGCCCCACGACCTTCGGCTGCCGCTGGTTTCACCCCATCCGGCGCGCTCGGCGTTCTCGCCGGGTTGCGGGCCTTGCTGTTCGACCTCGACGGGGTGGTGACCAGGACGGCAACCGTTCACGCCGCCGCCTGGAAACAGCTTTTCGACGAGTACTTGCAGGCGCGCGCGGGCCCGAACGCGCCGTTTCGTCCGTTCGACATCCTCGACGACTACCGGCGCTACGTGGACGGCAAGCCTCGCTACGACGGCGTCGCCAGCTTCCTGGAGTCGCGCGGCATGAGGCTGCCGTGGGGCTCGCCAGCCGACGACGCGTCGGAGGAAACCGTTTGCGGGCTGGGCAACCGAAAGGACCGTTACTTCGAGGAGCGCGTGCAGCGGTTCGGCGTCGATGTCTTCGCCGACGCGGCCCACCTGCTCGGAGCGGCGAAGCGCCACCGGCTCCCTACGGCGGTCGTGTCGTCGAGCAAGAACTGCGAGATGGTGCTGCGGGCTGCCCGCCTCGATTGCATGTTCGACGCGCGCGTGGACGGAGTGGAAAGCGATCGGCTGCGCCTCGCCGGAAAGCCGGCGCCCGACACTTTTCTCGAGGCGGCGCGGCGCCTTGGGGTGCGCCCGGCCGAGGCCATCGTGTTCGAGGACGCGATTGCCGGCGTCGAAGCCGCCCGCCGCGGCGGGTTTCGCGTCGTCGGAGTAGACCGTATCGGCCAGGCGCAGGCTCTGAAGGATGCCGGCGCCGATGTGGTGTCCGCCGATCTCGATGAGTTCGCTGGCGTTCTCGGTGGTTTTAGTGAATGAGATGCTTCAGGACGTCTCGACACTGCAGGCGGCCATGCCGATCCGGCCAGTTGACGCCCCGGCCTGGCTGCTCGTCGAAGAAGGCTTCACTCTCGCGCGGGAGCACGAGATAGAGTCCATCCTTGCGCTCTCGAACGGCGCCGTTGGCGTCCGCAGCTCGGCCGCCGAGAAAACGTCCCTGTCGCAGCCGGCGACCTACGTGGCCGGCGTGTTCGACGTCCGCGCGGGCCCGGGCTCGGTGCCCGAGATGACGACCATCGGCGACTGGACCGACCTGCGCGTGCACGTCGACGGCGTCCCCATACTGCTCGAGTCCGGAACCAACATCGAGCACCGGCGGATGCTCGACATGGCGCAGGGGATCTACTGGCGGGAATGGCGGCACAGCGACAGCGTTGGCCGCATTACCACCCTCCGCTTCGTACGGTTCGCCTCGCTGGCCGATCGCCGGCTGCTTGTGCAGTCGGTCTTGATCGTCCCGGAAAACTATACCGCCCGCATGGAGGCAGAGAGTCGGCTCGGGCGCCGGCGCGGCTGGGAGAGCCGGGCTCCCGCGATACCGTCGCCATCGTTCCGCGTGCTCGAGACCGCAGGTGAGCCGCCAGGCGCGCTGATTCTCTACCGGGCCAACACCGGCCGGTCTGTGGCGCTCGCGGTTGCGACGCGCCCCGGGGGCGACAGCGTCGCGCCCCGGCGGACGACGGAGCTCGAGAACGAAGCGGTGGTCGAGCGCTGGACCTGGGAGGCAACCGTCGGGCAGGCAGTGCGTCTCGACAGGGTGGCCGCTGTCTGCCGCGGTCTCCAAGGCCCCGCTCCCGGCGAGGATGCCCTCGAGACGCTCGATTCGGTACTGGCACGGCCAATCGGCTCGCTGGCCTCCGAGCATGCCGAGGCCTGGGGGCGCAGGTGGGATGAGGCCAGCGTCGAAATCGAGGGCGATGCCGAGGCACGGAAAGCAATACGGTTCGCCGAATACCACCTGATCAGCGCCGCCAACCCGGAGGACCCGCTCGTATCGATCGGGGCGCGCGCCCTCACGGGACAGTCCTACAAAGGACACGTCTTCTGGGACACCGAAATCTACGTTCTGCCGTTCTATACCTTCACCCACCCTCCCGCCGCGCGAAGCCTTCTCATGTACCGCTATCACACGCTGCCCGGCGCGAGGCGCAAGGCACGGGAGATGGGTTACGCCGGGGCGCTCTACGCGTGGGAGTCCGCCGATACCGGGGACGAAACCACGCCGGCCACCGTGCTGTCGCCCGATGGCACTGTCATCCGGGTCCTGACCGGCGAGCAGGAGCACCACATCAGCGCCGACGTAGCCTACGGCTGCTGGCAGTACTGGCAGGCAACAGGAGACGACGAGTTCTTCCGGCTCGCCGGGGCTGAGATCATTGTCGAGACCGCGCGATTCTGGGCGAGGCGCGGAGCCTGGGGAGACGACGGACGCTACCACATACGCCGGGTAATCGGTCCGGACGAGTACCACGAGACGGTGGACGACAACGCGTTCACCAACGTGATGGCGCAGTGGAACCTCCGCCGCGGCATCGAGGCGGCCGGCGTGGTGCGCTCGCGCTGGCCGGCAACATGGAAGGAGCTTGCGGCAAGGCTCCACGTCACAGCGGCCGAGCTGAAGGAATGGCATCGGATCGCAAACCGGATGTACACGGGTTTCGATCGGAGGACGCGCCTCTTCGAGCAGTTCTCCGGGTACCACGCACTCGAGGAGATCGACCTCGCGTCCTACGAGCCGCGGCAGGCGCCCATGGACATCATCCTCGGGCGCGAGCGCACCGCGCGGACGAAAGTCATCAAGCAGGCAGACGTCGTGGCCCTGAGCCTGCTGCTCTGGAACGACTTCCCGCGCCCGGTACACGAGCGCAATTTCCGCTACTACGAGCCGCGGACCGCGCACGGCAGCTCGCTGAGCCCGGCGATTCACGCGCTCATCGCCGCACGCCTCGGCGACACCAGCCTGTTCGAACGGTACTTCAAGCAGGCAGCCGACATCGATCTCGCAAACAACATGGGCAATGCTTCCGGCGGGGTTCACATCGCCGCCCTCGGCGGTCTGTGGCAAGCAGCGGTTCTCGGCGCCGCGGGCCTTCGATTGACGCCCGACGGGCTCGCGCTGGATGCGAATACACCAGAGACATGGTCTGGCCTCCGCTTCCCCGTGCAATGGCGCGGGAGGATGCTCGAGGTAGGAATCGAAGGCGACACCATGGCCGTCTCGCTGCGCAGCGGCGAACCCATGATTGTCGCCATCGCGGATGGAGGTCCGCGTTTCACGGCCGAGCAGGGCCGAACCTGGGCCACCAGAAGGTCGCCGGGAGGGTGGTCCGCGTGGCAGTCGGTGTGACCGGCCGGGAGGCAGAAAGGAGCTCCGATGATCCTGATCGTGCCACTTGACGGCACCGAGCCCGCGCGTGCCGCAATCCCGGTCGCGCGTACGCTCGCGCAGGTGGAGGGTGCGACGTTGCACGTCCTGCACGTCGCGGCATCGGCCATACCGCCGGCACAGCTTCTCACCGAGCTTGGCCTCACCGGAGAGGAGACGCGGGGAGCCGTGGTCGCGGCGCTCACCGGCGTTCCGAACGAGGTAATCCTCGCCCATGCGGCCGCGGCAACTGGCTCGATGATCGTCATGTGCATGCACACCAGCGCCGACAGGCCTGGCGTTCTGCTCGGGAGCGTCGCCCGCGCGGTCGTTCAGTCGCAGAGCTCCCCTGTTGTGCTCGTACCACCGTCTCGCGGCCAGCGACCGTGGGCGCTGCAGCAGATACTGCTCCCTCACGACGGGCTTCCCACCACGGCTGCCGTGCTTCGGCACGCTTCGGAGCTGGCGGACCGCGCCCGCGCCGAACTCGCGGTGCTCCACGTGGCGACGGCAACCGCAGTGGGAGAGGGGCTGCCCGGGACCCTGGCCGGCCCGCGCTACGTGGACCAGCCGCAGCACGAGTGGCCGTCGTGGGCACAGGAATTCGTGCAGCGCGCCCGGGCGGTAGGAGCAATCCGCGAATCGGTGCGGATGCGGCTGTTCTTCGCCTTCGGCGAAACCGCACCGACAATCGCCGAGTTCGCCGCCAACCAGGACACCGACCTCGTAGTCGTCCCGACGTTTGCCGGATCTGGCCCGGCGCTGGCTGGAACGACTCTCGAGCAGGTCCTCATCAAGGTGCCTTGCCCGGTGCTCGTGTTGCCGGTCGATGACCTCCCGGGAATCGAAGGCTGAACGTCACCGGAGCTGCGACCCCGGCGAACGAGTCGAAGCAGCGGTAGGCTTCATCTGCTCTGTCGGCGCCTTCCAACGAAGCCCGCCGACGCCATGCCGCGCCTTCGCGCGCGAAAGCGCCGCCTGCCTCGCTCGCCATGTCACCCTGAACCCCAGCAGGGCGCTCAGTGCAACCGCATAAGCGAGGGGTGGCCGAATGTCAGCCTTGACGAGCCACCAGTAATGGAAGACGCCGAGGACCGCCGCCGCATAGGAAAGGCGGTGGAGCATTCGCCAGCGCCGACCCCCGAGCAGCCTCATCATCTTCGCCGTGGAGGTCGCGGCAAGCGGTACGAGGAGAATGAACGCCGCAAAGCCGACCGTGATGAACGGCCTCCTTCCGATGTCGGCGATCATGTCCCCGAGAGAAAAGAACTGGTCCAGCCAGAGGTACGTCAAGTAGTGCAGCGAAGCATAGAAGAAGGCGAAGAGCCCGAGCATCCTCCGGACGCGGATTATCCCGTTCCAGGACAGCAGCCGCCGCAGCGGCGTCACAGCCAGGGTCGTAAGAAGCAGCCGGAGCGTCCACAGCCCGGTTTCGCGCGTCAGGGTTTCGATCGGGTTGGCGCCGAGCGTCCCCTGGTGGCCTCTCCAGGCAAGGCTCGCGAGCGGCAGCAGCGCCGCGACGAAGATCGTCGCCCAGAGGGTCATCTTCAGAAGTACTTCTTCAGGTCCATGCCCGCATAAAGGCTCGCCACCTGCTCGCCGTAGCCGTTGAAGAGAAGCGTCGGCCGCTTGTAGAACTCGCCGATCCTGCGCTCGCGAGCCTGGCTCCAACGGGGGTGATCGACCTGGGGGTTCACGTTCGAGTAGAAGCCGTACTCGTTCGGCGCCATCTTCTCCCACGTCGTCCGCGGCTGCTTCTCGACGAGGCGGATGCGCACTATCGACTTGATGCTCTTGAAACCGAACTTCCAGGGAACCACCAGCCGCAGCGGCGCGCCGTTCTGGTTCGGCAGCACCTGTCCGTACAGTCCCACGGCCAGAATGGTAAGAGGGTGCATCGCCTCGTCCAGGCGCAGGCCCTCCACGTACGGCCACTCGAGCGTGCCCGAACGCTGCCCAGCCATCTGCTCGGGAGCATAGAGCGTCGTGAACTCGACGAAGCGCGCCTTCGAGGTGGGCTCGACGCGTTTCAGGAGGTCGGCTAGCGGAAAGCCAACCCACGGGATGACCATCGACCAGCCTTCGACGCACCGCAGGCGGTACACGCGCTCCTCGAGCGTCGCCGGTCGGACGAAATCCTCGAGCTGGTAGCTGGCCGCCTTCCCGACCTCACCGTCCACCTTCACGCTCCATGGCCGCGTCTTGAGACGTCCGGCGTTTCGTGCCGGATCGTCCTTATCGGTTCCGAATTCGTAGAAGTTGTTGTAGGTGGTGACCTGTTCGTACGGCGTGCGCGATTCGTCCGTCCCGAACGGTCCCTCGACCACGCCAGGCAGCCTCGCTCCCTGCGCCTGTGGAGCCTCGGAGCAGGCGGCCGCAAGTGCAGCCCCAACTACCGGCGCTGCGGCCGCTCTCATGAACTCACGCCGACGCATGTACACGGACTGGTGCGTGATTTCCGACGACGCGATAGCGCCCGCAGTCCCGATGAGCATGTCTTACCCCTCTCAACATATTCCCCCACCGCTGCTGCCGACTCGCGAGCTCCGCGCACAACCCCAAGACCGCCATTCTCCGCCTCCTGAGAAGCGACGGGGATATCAAGGGCGGAGCCTTGGCTGGACCCGACATGTAAGGTAAACCCCGCCGCCAGCCAGTTGATTCCCACGTGACGAGGGTTGAGATCGCTCAGCGCCGCCTGACCAGGATCATGCAGCCCTCGCTGACAAACGACACGAGTCTCTCTACGCGCTCGATGTCCGCACCGATGGCGCTGCCGCCGCTGCCTGCAGTGAGGTACTCTGCCGGTGCGGAGGCGCTAGTCGCCGCGGTCCGCGTCCACGAACCGGCGCTCGAACTCCGCGCGGGAAGGAAAAAAGAAGTTGCGCCGCCGTCCTGGTTGCGTGGCGTGAAGACAATCGCGTAGCCGGCCTGTGCGGCCTGCCAGTTGTTCTCGAAGAGGTTTGCCTCGACCGTCACCCGCAGCGCGTTCTTCAGCTCGAAGAGATTCTTGACCTGCCACTCGGCGCCGCGCCACGAGCCTTCCGCATGTTCGGGTCCCAAGGCGTTATGGCACAGCCGCCACTGACGCATTACTCTACAAGTGGCGTACCAACGCCCTTCTGCCGACCTTCGGGACGCTCCCCGGAGTGCCTGGCGGGGCCGAGCGCCCGGCGCGGTGGCGACATGGCGGCTGTGGGTTGGCTGCCTCGCCGAACATGCTAGGATTATCCGAAGGGTCCTTACTCCCAATAGACATGTGTATGACCTTCAGTCGCGACGATCACGCGAAAACCCTTTCATTGGCCGTTCATGAGTTTCGGAGCCCCATCACCGTCGTGGCGGGCTACCTCCGCATGGTGCTGGGCCACTTCGGAAGCTCTCTCACGGACGAACAGCGCAAGTTGCTGCAGGAGGCCGAGAAATCCTGTTGCAAACTGTCGTCGCTCGTGTCCGAGATGGCGGAACTGGCAGCGTTGGAAACCGAGGAATCAGAGCCGGCCACTGAACCCGTCGCAGTTTTTTCAATGCTTCAAGAGGTGGCCAGCGATATGCATGAGGAGATGAAGCGGGGCATCAGGCTGAACCTACACGGCACCTCGGGCCCGGCGACGGTACGGGCGGATCCGGCCCGCCTGCGAAGGGCTCTCGCCACGCTCCTCACCTCTGTCTTGCGCGAGTACGTCGAGCCGGCTGACGTCGATGTGCGCTGCTCGATCGAGTCAGACGCCTCCAGAGGGTCCGAAGCCGCTGTAGTGGTTGTCGGGCCGGAACCGGACGGCGAGTCGGAAGGCTCCGAGAGCTACTGGGGGCCGTTTCAGCAGTGGCGTGGTGGGCTGGGCTTCCGCCTGCCTCTGGCTCGCGCGATGATCGAGAAAGCGGGCGGGCGCTTGTGGTCCCCGGTCGGGTCCGGCGGGCGAGGGGCCGTGCGGCTGATGCTCCCCCTCGAGGAGAGTCGTCGGTGAGGAAACAGTTCGTCGCCATAGTGGATGACGATTCAGCCTTCGCACAGTACCTGCGGACTTTCCTCTCGCTCAGGGGTTACGAGGCCCGCGCCTACTCGCGCGGTGACGAGATGCTCGCTGCAATCAAGCAGGGCGATCCGCCCGACGTGGTGCTGCTCGACGTCATGATGCCCGGCCTCGACGGCCTTGCGACGCTGCGGGCGCTGAAGGCCGCGCGCCCGGAAACCCAGGCGATCATGCTGTCTGGGAGAGAGCAGGCATCGATAATCGTCGAGGCGGTGCGCCTCGGCGCCGCCGACTACGTCGTCAAGCCCGACGACCCGGAGGGTCTTGGCGAGATCGCCCTGGACGTCGCCATCAAGAACGCGACCGAGAAGAATCGGCTCGTCTCGGAGCTCACCGAGCTCCGCCAACAGCTCAACGACGACCAGGCGAGCGCCTTCCTCTTCTGGGGCAACAGCGAACAGATGCGGTCGGTGGCGACCATCATCGACCAGGTGGCCGACAGCGACGTGACAATCCTCATCCGGGGGGACAGCGGCGTGGGTAAGGAGCTGGTCGCGCGCGCCATCCACGAGAAATCGCCGCGGCGTTCGAAGAGCCTCGTGAAGGTCAACTGCGCGGCGCTCCCAAGCGAGCTGCTCGAGAGCGAGCTCTTCGGGCACGAGAAAGGCGCGTTCACCGGTGCTGCCTCCACGAGGATCGGGAAGTTCGAGCAGGCCGACGGCGGCACGATCCTTCTGGACGAGATCGCGGAGATGAAGGCAGCGCTACAGGCCAAGCTGCTGCACGTGCTCCAGGACGGCGAGTTCACGAGGCTGGGCAGCAACCGCCGACAGACAGTGGACGTGCGCGTCATCGCCGCCACCAACCGCGATCTCGAGGCGATGATGCTGGCGGGCGACTTCCGCGAAGACTTGTACTACAGGCTGAAGGTGATCGAGCTGGTCGTGCCACCGCTCCGCGAGCGCCGCGACGAGATTGTCCCTCTGACCGATTTCTTCATTGCGAAGTACGCCCGCAAGTACAGCCGGCCCGCACCCGTACTTTCCGACGAACTGAAGGCGCTCTTCCTCGAATACGAGTGGCCTGGCAATGTTCGCGAACTCGAGAACCTGATCAAGCGGCTCGTCATCCTCCAAGACGAGCGCCTGGTCATCGGCGAGATCAGGAGGGTGGCGGTCCGCGCGGCGGCGTTCGCGCCGTCGGCGGCCGCCGTCGTTGGCGTCGAGCATTCGCTCCCCCCACCTCACGCAGCGCCGCCGGACTACCCCCCGAACGAGGGTGACGACGATGCGCCGCCGGGACACGCGCAAGGCCCCCCATCGCGTTCGCTCGCAGAGGTAGCGCGCAGCGCCGCGATGAAGGCGGAGCGGACGGTAATCGAAGAAACCCTGCAGGAAGTCCACTGGAACCGACGCAAGGCGGCTCAGATCCTGGGCGTCAGCTACAAGACCTTGCTCAACAAGATCAAGGAGTGCGGCATAAGCCGGAAGTGAAGGGTTTCCCCTTCGGAAGCGGTCGCGCAAACTGGGCCGGGACGCGTCCTGGCGGCAGAATGACCCGCTCACTGACCGAAGCGGTCCCAGAGCCAGCCTGATGACCCAGCCTGGTGCTTTCTGTCTTGGCCATTGATCGGCCTCGTCGGCCCGGAGTTCGTGGCTCGGGCGGATGTGGTGCCTCCTGCAGCCAGTAGCCCGCAGTGCGCGGTGTGATGTACCATCCGCAGGCGTGCCGGCTGCGGTGTCGATACTCATCGTGAGCTGGAACCCTGGCACTGCCCTGGAGCGGTGCCTGCGGTCGCTCGACCCAACGGTTCATGAAGTTGTCGTCGTCGACAACGCCTCGGAAGACGGCAGCCCCGAACTCGTCAGGTCCCGCTTCCCGCGGGTCGTGCTCGATCGCCAGCCTGTCAACTTGGGATTCGCCGGGGGGGTCAACCGCGCCTGTGCTCTTGCTTCAGGCGAACTCCTGCTCCTCCTGAACAGCGACGCCGCGGCAACCGATGGGGCGGTCGATCTTCTCGCCTCTTTCCTGGAGGGAAACCCATCTGTCGGAGCCGTCGCGGGCCGCCTCGTCGATCCCGAAGGCAAGCCCCAGCGCGGCTGGAACGTACGCCGCTTTCCAACCCTCGGGAGCCTGGCAGCCGACCTGCTCCTCGTCGACCAGGTCTGGCCGTCCAACCCGGCTACAGCGCGCTACCGGGCGGAGGACCTGGATGAAAGCAAGCCGGGGGAGGTGGAACAGCCTGCCGCGGCGTGCCTGATGGTGCGGCGGTCCGCGCTCGCTGCCGTCGGCGGGCTCGACGAGGGCTTTCAGCCCGCCTGGTTCGAGGACGTGGACCTCTGCCGGCGCCTGCTTGCGGCTGGCTGGAGGATCTATTTCGTTCCCCAGGCAGTATTCGTACACGAAGGCGGAACGGCGATGCGCCGGATGGGGCACGAGGCATTCACCCGCGCCTGGTATCGCAACATGCGCAAGTACGCCCGCAAACACCACGGGCGAACGTTCGCAGCCGCCGTTGACGCGCTGATCGCCGTGGGGATGGTCGAACGGCTATTCCTCTCCGCAGTGAAGCGCGACTTGCGTGCCTGCCGCACGTACTTGGGCGTCATCAAAGAACTGACGGTCCGAGGCGGTCTCGAGCATGTGTCGTAGGTCGCATGTCGGAACGGCATGGCTTCCCTTGGCCATGAGCGGCGACCCAGGCGCGGCTTGAGAGCCGCCCGATGAAGCCCCCCACCGCGCCCTGCTCATCGTCGCCCTCGCGGTCGCGCTTTCGGGCGCCGTGGCGGCCCAGGTTCGGCTTGGTGCCGATTCGGACAAGACGGCCTTTCGCTTCTAGCTCGTCTTCCTCGCCGACGCGCAGTTCTACAGACCCACGCCCGACGTCGTCGATTGCGCGGCCCTCGTCCGCCACGCCGTTCGCGAGGCGCTGCGCCCTCACACGGCAGAATGGGCGCGGACTTCAGGGCTGCCCTTCAGCCCGCACTATGGCGACGTCGCACGTCCGCCCGGTCCAAGGCTCGAAGGACGGCAGCCGACGGCACCTATGAACTGAGAATCCCGGTTTCGAAAGCCGACGACGTGACCAGCGTGGCCCGCTGCGGCGAGCCCGCTGTCGCAACGGACCCAGGGGGCTGGTACCTGTCGCGATCGCCCAGAGAAATGGCGGGCTACATCTGCACCGACAAGCCCGTCTACAAGCCAGGCCACACGGTGCACATCAAGGCCGTGTTCAGGTGGCGAAGCAGTGGAGCCCTCGTGCCCTTCGACCGGCCAGACGTGGAGCTCCGCATCACCGACCCTAACGACAAGGTGGTCTACCGCGAACGGCTGCCGGTCGACGACTTCGGCTCCATCGAAGCGTCGTTCACCGTACCGCCCGGTGCGGCACTTGGCAGCTATTCCATCCACGTGCAAAGCGGTGACGACAGTTCCTGGCACAGCTTCGGCGTCCAGGAATAGCGCAAGCCGGATTACGAAGTAATCGTCACGCCCGAGCAGCGGTTCGTCATCCAGGGGACGCCGGCGAAGGTCAGAGTGACCGCCCGGTACTACTTCGGGCAGCCGGTTGCAGGGGCCAGGGCGACGTGCGTCGTGCACCGCCAACCATACTGTTCGCCGTTTCGGTGGAACGACGACGCGGAGGAATCGAGCGGCACCTGGTGGGCGGGCGGCGACGAGCTTCCCAGGCAGACGGTTCCCGGATTCGCTGACGACGTGGCGCCTCACGGCCTGGGCGGTCACGTTGGACATCCTGGTAGGCGCGGCCATGACTCGAACGACGACAAAGGACCTCATCGCGCGTGTCATCACACCGCGGTTCCTCACCGAGGGCGACGAGGCCGTCGTTCCGCTGATCGTGCACAACTACCTGCCATCCGAGAAGACCGTGCCGGTGGGCATGAAGGCCGAGGGGGTCACGCTTCGTGCCGGTCCCGGCGAACCGGAGGCCACGGAGTCCCGCAGCATCGCGATCGCGACTAACAACGAGGAGAAATTCGCCTGGCGCTATGCCGCCGAAAGGCCGGGCACGGCCAAGTTCATCGGAACTGCGACAAGCGATTCCGATTCGGACGCCGTCGAGATATCGGTGCCCGTGCTGCCCTTCGGTCTCAAGCGAAGCGCGGGGTCGGGCGGGTCCATAGTTGGATCCGGTGAAATCCGGGCGGAACTCACCGTTCCCGCCACTGCGAATGCAGCCGAACGCTGGATTCGGGTGTCGCTCGCGCCGTCGCTGGCCGGGGCGCCTTCTGGCCGTAGTCGTCCCGGTCCTCGCATTCGGCCACGCCGCGGTGGGCGCGATCTGGTGGTGGCTGCTCAACGTTCCGGAATCGAACGTCGCGATGTTGGCGCTGTCGGCCGCGCTCCCAGCCGCAGTGGTCGCGCTGACCGGGTGGGTGGAGCTTCTCGTCGGTCTGACGTGGCTCCGGCGCGGAAGGTTCGCGGAGAGAGCTCGGAGTGCGGCTGGTGCTCTGCCGTGGTTCGCGCTCGCGACGCTTCTGTTCCTCGCGATCTGGTGGATTGCCGGCGAGCTGCAGACATCGCCGCCGAGGCGCGCAGCCGGATGGACGCGGCGATCATGGCCGGGACCGGCATCACGAGAACCGCGTGGCTGCACACGGCAATCGCGTGGGCGGTGTGGTTCGTGCGATACGGCATCGGCCTGTCTGTCGCAGTCACGTTGATGCTCGCCGCCGCGACCGGGGGCGTTCGGGTGGTCCTCGGCCTTGGCTGGCCGCGCCGCGGCCTCGCGCCCCTTCAAATCCTCGCCGTTGCTCTCATCGTCCTGCTGTTCATGGTGCTGCCGTGGCAGGCAGTCTACTGGCGACCCGCTTCCCTGCCGCCCAACTGGCTCGAGCCCGCCTTCGTCACCACCAAGCTCCTCGCGTTGTACCTGGTCATCCACCTCGGCTGGGCTCTCGTGCTGGGAACAGTGGCGCGGAGAAGCGAGGCGTAGGCGGTTCGACGGGACTACCGGATGTCGCGCCAGGAGACGCCAGAGGCAAGGGCGCGGGCGACGCACGACGCCGCGCGGCGGTACGCTTTCTCGAGCGAAGCCGCGGACCGCGCGGCGGGCTAAAATGTCCGGCCGCGCCTCCGCGATGGTCCCGGCCGACATGAGATCGACAACACGGTAGGCGACGCCTCCCGGAGCGGGCAGCGGGGACACCGGCAGGCGCCCGGCACGAAGCGCTCTCGCGGGGTTCTGTTCCAGGGGCTCGAGCGGGGCTTGCTTCTTCCCGGATAGCGGCAGCGAGCCGACCGCACCCGAGAAAGTGACGAGTGCGAGAGAAAGCAGGAAGGCGGGAAGCGAGGTGCGCGAAAGCGGCGGTCTCACAGCGCGTTCTTGCAGCCCGGCCGGCATCGGCACGGGATCGTCGCCTTGCCATCGGTGTGGTAGTCGTACGTCAGCTCCTCGCCAGGCTCTATCCGCCTTGCCGCCCTGATCCAGATTGTCCCGTCAATGATCTGCACGTAGCAGTTCGGCGTGCACGAATGGTTGATGTAGCGCGCTATGTTGCCGCCTACGGCCGCGTCGATGACCCAGCGATTGTTCAGCCGGAAGCACCAGATATGGCCCTTCTTCAAGTACCTCCACTCGCGCTCGAGGCTCTCTTTGTGCGTTATCTTCTCCCCGGCGTAGTGAACGATCCGCTTGTTCTTGTTGATCGGCTCGGTGGCGAACACACCCCACCCATGCACCCGCGATCGACGGCGTTCGATCATCGAGACTAAGATACAACGACCATGCGTCCCTTGGAGCAATGAGCAAGGAGCACCACGAAGACGCGTGTGGCGAGAAGCCGCCAGCTCTCCTGGTCGAGGGGATCGGAGAGTTCAATCGGGGACTGTTCTTCGAGCAGCACGAGACGCTGGAGGAACTGTGGCGTGCCGAGAGGAGGCCGGTCCGCGATCTGTACCGCGGGATCCTGCAGGTCGGCGTCGCTTTCCTGCACATCAGGCGACTCAACTACCATGGCGCCACATACATGCTCGCCAGGGCACCGATCTACCTGCGGCGCTTCGGCTCGGTATGCCAGAGCGTCGACGTCGCCGGGCTCATCGAAGATGCCGAGCGGGCCCTCGAAGCCGTGCGCGCGCTCGGTCCGGAACGCCTCCACGAGTTCGACTGGGCACTTGCGCCACAGGTCAAGCTAGTGGGTCAGAACCAGAGCAGGACCGAGCGATGAGGACCAGAACGAGACTCCTCAGTCGTCCCATACACGCCAGCGCCCAAGGAGGCACCTGATGCGCCAGATCGTTGTCCTTGCTGCAACCGTCGTCGTGTTCTTCGCCGGAGCGGTGGGTCCCGTGACGACGCCTGCGAACGAGAACCTTTCCGCTCAGGAACAGAAGGCGCCGCCGCCCTACCGTCCGTTCGTTGTCTCGGGTGATTTCATTCATGTGTCGGGTATGTTGCCGCTTGGGCCGTCAGGCACGATCGTTGGCAGCGACATAAAGGCCCAGACGAAGCAGGCGCTCGACAATGTGAGGGCGGCGCTGGAGAAGGCGGGGGCCCGCATGAGCGACGTCGCGGCCGTCAACGTCTACCTGAAGCGCGCGTCGGACTTTCCCGCGATGAACGAGGTGTACGCGAGCACCTGGCCCAAGGATCCTCCGGCCCGAACCACGGTTGTGGCGAACCTCGTGGTTCCCGAGGCGCTGATCGAGATCTCCGCCGTCGGCTTGAGGCCTGGCGCGGAGAGGGCGGTTGTCCACCCGGCGGGCTGGCAACGTTCGCCGAGCCCATACAGCTACGGCATCCGGTCTGGGGCGACACTCTTTCTCGCGGGCCTGGTTTCGCGAAGCGGGCGCGACAACAAGGCTGTGACCGGAAACATGACGGCTCAGACCCAGCTGGTTCTCGACAACGCCCGCGCCATCCTGGCGGAGGCGGGGATGTCGCTTGCGGACGTCGTGGCGGCGCGCGTCTACATCACCGACACGAGGATGTTCGAGGAGATGAACGCCGCCTACCGCCAGGCGTTTCCAAAGGACCCGCCCGCACGCGCGACGGTGGTAACGGGGCTGACGAGCCCGGACTACCTGGTCGAGATCGCGCTCACGGCAGTCAAGACCGCGGACCGCTCCGCCATTGTCCCACCGAACGCCGACGGCACTCCGGGCAAACCGAACCCGAACCTCAGCGGCGCTATCAGGGCCGGCAACCGACTGTTCGTTTCGGGCACGCTCGGGGCTACTGACGCGACCCGCGGCAACATCGGCGAGCAGGTCCGCGAAACGCTCACTCGGATCGGCAGGACCCTTGCCGCAGCTGGATTCGCATGGCCACAGGTCGTCGAGAGCACCGTCTTCATCACTGACGTCTCGAACTTCGCCGCCATGAACGAGGCCTACCGGTCAATCGTCCCCGAACCCTGGCCCGCGAGGGCGACCATCGAGACCCGCCTGGTCAGCCCGGAGGGGCTCGTCGAGATCATGGTTGCCGCGAGCAAGTGAAGCGGAATCAGAACTCCACGCGAACGCCTGCCACAGGCATCAGACCCCACTGGTAGGTCGGATCGCTCGTTCGTGTGCGGCGGTTCCACTCGTAGTAGAGCACGTTGTTCCGATCGTAGACGTTGTCAACTTCACCGAAGGCGACGACCGAGACGCGGCCGAGCTGCATACGCCAGTCAGCGCGCACATCGAGCCGGTGGTAGGGCGGGTAGCGCTCGGCGTTGATCCTGCGATGGTCGAACCTGGCGCCGCGGGCCTTCCTCGAAGCGTCCGGATCGAAAGGGGTGTAAGGCCTGCCTGTCGCGTAGCGCCACGAGGCCCCGATGCTCAAGTGTGCTGTCGCCGGCCACCGTACAGAGAGCCGCCCCTGGTGTGAAACGTCGTAGTCGGCCGGGCGCCAGACGCCGTCGAGGCCTGCCTGCGTGACCCGCCAGAGCGAGTAGACGAGCGCCGCCTCGAGACGGCCCTGGCGGCCTGCGGCGAGTGCCGCATCGAAACCGCGCGCCCGCACTCGCCCGCCGCCGTCCAGTTCGCCGACAAACGGCGACTCGAAGTCCGCTGCCGCACCGAGCAGCACGCGCGCGGAAGCAACGGGATCGACCGGGTAGTTGCGATACCGCTTGTCGAAGACCTCGATGCTGGCCCTCACATCCCGCGCCGCCAATAGCTCTGCCCCTGCGGTCACCTGCCGCGACGCAATCGGCTCGAGTCCCCTGTTGGAAGGGTGCGAGCCAATCCAGATGTAAGGTATGGCCTGTCGATACACCCCCCCCGAAGCGTTCGCGCGGAAGCGCGACCCGGCCGCAAGGTCCACCCTGAAACGCGGGCTTGCCCGAATGCTCCCAGTGGCTGCCGCCCTGTCCGTTCGCAGGCCCCCCGTCACCGTCACAGGTCGCAGGCGCAACGCCAGCTCCGCATATCCTCCCGCTTCCAGGAGCCGATCGCTCCAGGCGACGCGAACAGGCTTGACCAGGTTCCCGTACTCGTTCACCCACGATCCGGCTTGCAGATCGAACGTCAGCCACGCGCGCTTCAGCGCCACACCGGCGAGCATCTCGTGCCCGGCCCCGATCGTCCGCCTCACCTCGCCGCGCACGCGGAGCTCGCGCTCGAAGCTCCGGTCCAGGCCATCCGGCTCACCATCGTCGTACATCCGCGCGTCGATCTCGCTCGTCCCGAAGCTGGCGTGGATGGTTGTCGTCGTGCCCGGTGACCACCTGCTCGTGACGCTGAAACCGGCGACACCGAGCCTCTGGTGGTCGGTCAGCGCGTCCCCGCTGTCCGTGCCTGACCTGGCGTCCACGTCGTCCATGCCGCCAATCACGAGCGCGGCGAGTCGGTGCCGGCCGGCCCCATGCGCTTCGATCTTGAAGACGGCATCGCCATATCGCGGGACGGCTCGGGCCTCGCCCCGCTGGATGACCAGCTCCAGAAAGCTGCGCCGCACCGAAGCCATCCACGACCCGCGGCCGTTTCCGAGCGGGCCCTCGGCCATCGCCATCAGTCCCCCGACACCAGCCCCTGCGGTGCCGGTGAAGCGTTCGGCTCCCGACCCGCGCAGGGTCAGTTCGATGACGGCAGATGCCCGCTCCCCGTGCTGAACTGAGAAGCCGCCGGCCTGAAACGACGCACGCTGTATGACCCACGGCGAGACGATGCTCAGTCCACCGCCGGACCCGCCTTGCGCGCCGAAATGAGACGGGTTGGGAACGTCGAACCCGTCGATGCGCGTCGCGGTCTCTATCGCGCCGCCCCCTCGCACGAGCACGTCGTTGCGGTCGTCGTTGGAGGGGGAGGCGCCCGGCTGGTGCTGCAGCGCCCGGAAAGGGTCCTCGAGAGCGCCGGCTGCGAGCGCGATGCTTCGGGCATCGAGGACGGACCGGCCTGCCGATGCGGCAGGCGCCGGCGGCATGTCGCTGGCCGGCGGCCGGCCTCGAACTTCTGCTGAAACCCAGAGCCGGTACTGGAGTTCTACATAGACGAACGGACTCTCTCTCGACACGACGATTGTCGTCGGCTCGGACGGATCGAAGCCCTCGACTTGGACTGTCACCGAGTAGCTTCCCGGTGCGGGGAGGTCGACGGCGAAGCGCCCGCCGGTGTCAGTGGCCACTGCAGCAACTGGCGGCGAGCCGGCTCTTCTGCCAGCGGCTCGGCCCTCGTTCGAACCGACTCGGCGCACCACGACCTGCGCGCCCGCAATACCGGCTCCCGTCGCCGGGTCCAGGACGCGGCCCGTCAGGCGTGTTTCATCAAGGACGGCGGGACCGTCGAACGCCACGGCGAGCGACGGCGCAAGCAACATTGCCGCCGCCACCATCGTCCGCGACATGGCGGTAAGGGGCACGCGAAGCCGCCTCCGTGGCCTGCAGGCCCGAGCCTACAGGCCGAAGAAACCGAATGCGAGGAACTCTCTGAGCTTTTCTACATGCGGCGCGACCAGGGAGCGGTTCTGCTGCGGAACCTCCTCCCCGGTACCGGTCAGCCTGGGCTCGAGGTCGGGCGTTTCACCGCTGGCGGCGCGGCTCAACTCCGTGACGTCGATCTGGCTCAGCGCCACGCCAGCAGCCGCGTAGACATGCTCTTTGACCCAGTTGTACTCGTCCAGCGAGAACCCTGCCTCGTTGAGCGCATCCACCTGGGCGCGCTTGCCTTCGACGAAGAACTCCACTAGATCCCTGAAAGCACCAAGAACTTGCGAGAGCGCCGCGTCCGACCGACCCTCGCGCCCGAGTTGCATCCTGTCGTACCTTGCCTTGAGCTCGCCGGCGCGGGCGCCGAGGCGGTCGTTGATCCGTCCTGCCGCCCGTAGGTAACGGGCCACCTGCCCTTCGCTCAGGAGGCCGCCATTCGGCTCCGTGAAGGGCTGCTTGTTGGTGATGCCGGCTTCGATCTCGGGAATGTCTCCGATCTGCTGGAAGCTGGCGATATAGGACCTCGCCGGCCTGTAGATGAAGTAGTAGCCGCCCACCGCGGCCAGCACCGCGGCAACAACCAGAACGATCAGGCACCCGACGAGGACCTTCTTCATCGGTTCTCCCAGGGTTGGCACCAGCGGAATATTACCCGAAACCGGCCGGTGCTGCCGGCCATCCAACCCGGACGATCGCCCGTTCGGCCCCGGTTTTGGGCAGGAACCCGCAGAAAAGCAGCTGCAGGGCTCGATCGCGGACACAATACCCCCGACGCTAGGCGTGTGTGGAGGTTACTCGATGCTGATGCTCGACAAGGAGACCCGGCCGGTCAACACGACTTTCGGAGGGGTGCCGATCAACAACATCACCAAGGGCCTTCCCAAGTTCGTGGACTCGGTCTGTCCCGACCCCGACTGCAAGAGCGTGATCAGGGCGCGGATGTTCGAGGAAGGCGGCAAGGTGTACATGGAGAAGACGTGCCCTGTCCACGGGTACTTCAAGGACGTGTACTGGTCGGACGTCGAGCTGTACCTGAAGGCCGAGCGCTGGGAATTCGGCGACTATCCGGGACACCTCAACCCGAACACGCACAGCGAGGTGTGCCCGAGGGACTGCGGGGTGTGCCAGCAGCACACGAGCCACACGGCGCTCGGCAACATCGACCTTACGAACCGCTGCAACCTGACGTGCCCGATCTGTTTCGCGAACGCGAACGTGACTGGGCAGGTCTACGAGCCGACGCGCGAGCAGGTCGTCGAGATGCTGAGGCTCTACCGCAAGGAGCAGCCGGTGGCCGGGCGGGTAGTGCAGTTCTCGGGCGGCGAGCCGACGATCCACCCTGATTTCTTCTCGATACTCGAGGCAGCGCGTGATCTCGGCTTCTCGCACCAGCAGATCGCATCGAACGGGATCAAGCTCGCAGACCCGTCGTTCGCACAGCGGGCGGCCGACTGCGGCCTGCACACGATATACCTCCAGTTCGACGGCCTCGACGACAACGTCTACAGGAAGACGCGTGGCCGCGAGCTGCTCGATATCAAGATGAAGGCGGTCGAGTCGATCCGCAGGGCCGGGATGCGCATCGTCTACGTGCCGACGATAGCGGGAGGCATAAACGAGGACCAGGTCGGCAAGATCCTTCAATTCGCGATCGACAACATCGACGTCTCGAGCGGCATCAGTTACCAGCCGGTCGCCCTCACGGGGCGCATCAGCTACGAGGAGCGGCAGAAGCTTCGCTTTACACTGCCGGACCTGGTGCGCGAGATCGGGGCGCAGACCGGGTACACGTGCAAGGACGATTGGTACCCGCTCAGCCTGGTGAATCCGTTCTCGAAGATGCTGAGCGCAATCAGGGGCGAGGACACGATTCACCTTTCCTGCCACCCGCACTGCTCGCTCGGCACCTACCTGGCGATAGAGCCGGCAACGAAGCGGCCGGTGCCGATCACGCGTTTCGTGGACGTCGAGGGTTTCTTCACCGAGCTCGACCGGCAGTCGGAGAAGCTGAACGGCGCCCGCTTCAAGCGGATAGCGCAGGTCAACGCCCTGTTCCAGCTGCAGAAGTACTTCAAGCGCCAGGAGGCGCCGCAGGGAATGGACTTCAAGGCCTTCCTGCACTCGCTCGACGGGATGACGGACAAGACCATCGGTCGGAACGACGAGGAGAAGACCTACAAGCTGCTGCTCGTGGCCGGGATGCATTTCATGGACGGCTACAATTACGAGCTCGAGCGTGTGCGCCGGTGCGTCATCCACTACGCGACGCCTGCCGGCCGGATCATCCCCTTCTGCGCCTACAACGGCGGCTTCGTCCATCGC
Organism: Vicinamibacterales bacterium; assembly: GCA_041947015.1. Taxonomy (GTDB): domain Bacteria; phylum Acidobacteriota; class Vicinamibacteria; order Vicinamibacterales; family Fen-181; genus JBHGBL01. The sequence goes on along the minus strand of JBHGBL010000001.1, from coordinate 120,701 downwards.
AACGAGATCGAGCGGGAGTACTCGGTGCCCCTGGCGGAATACCAGCGGCGCCGTGCGGAACGAGCCGCGCAGGCCTGACTGGAAGACTCCGGCGTGGTGCGGGCCGGTCAGTACCGGCCCGGCCGCGGCGCTGCCGCCGCTCGCGGCCGCAGAGTTTCATCATCCGCGCCGGGACGTGAGAGAATGTCCCGGGCGGCTTGTTGCCGCCCTTCTTCAGACAACAGTGCGCAGAAGCGAAAGCCGCGGACCAGCCGCGGCAGGGGGGCACCTCCCGGGCGCTTCTGCCCGCTGGCCTTGGAAGCCTGATGGCCATTCACATCGGAATCGACCTGGGTTCGGCCAGCGTCAAAGCCGCACTCTTCACGCGCGACCCGGCGATGGCGGCAGCCTTCGAGCGCCACGCCGCCAGTCAGCACCTGCAGTGGACTGGCCGGCTCGCGGACGCCGTCGGCCGGCCTTGCTGGCTTGCCGTCACGCGGTATGCGCGCATCCAGGGCAGCCCGCTCAGGCAGGCCCGGTCTCTGCTCGACGAACTCGTGTCGATGTTCGGCCAGGATGCGATCGCCGGCGTGGCGGCCACGGGAACCGGCGCAACCCTGCTCCAGCAGGTCTACGGCGTCGCGCGCCAGAACGAGTTCCGCGCGATTGCGAAGGCGGTCGAGCTGCTGCTGCCGAGCGTCAACACGCTGTTCGAGATGGGCGGCGAGAACTCGAAGTACATTCTCTTCGAGCGTGACGGCGGCAAGGTTGCGAGGGTCGGAATCGCAGACTACCAGACAAACGGCGATTGCGCCGCCGGCACGGGCGGCTTCCTGGATCAGCAGGCCGGGCGCCTGCGCTTCAAGGTCGAAGAGATCGGCGACATTGTGCTCGCGACGAAGCGGGCCGCCCAGATTGCCGGGCGCTGTTCGGTCTTCGCCAAGAGCGACATGATTCACGCCCAGCAGAAGGGCTTCACGCCGGAAGAGGTCCTGAAGGGCCTCTGCGACGCCGTCGCCCGGAACTTCAAGAGCGCGATCACGAAGGGGAAGAAGATCGTCCCGGAGGTTTGCTTCGTCGGCGGCGTCGCAGCCAACCGAGGAGTGGTGCAGGCGCTGGAGAACGCGTTCGGCTGGCCGGCCGGGACCATCCTCGTGCCGGAGCACCACGAGTCGTTCGGCGCGATCGGAGCGGCGGTGCTCTCCTCCGAGCCGGGCGACGCTCGGGCCAGGCCTGTCGCGGTTGCCGCCGCTGGCGCGCACGATCAGCAGTTCCCCTCTGCACCGCCGCTGTCGATGGACAACGTCGTCCTGCTGCGGGACCAGATGGTAGCCGTCAGGCCGGAGGATATCAGGGACGTGCGAGAGGCGTTCCTCGGCATCGACATAGGGTCGGTCAGCACGAATCTGGTCGTCATAGATGCCGAGTGCAACGTGCTCAAGGAGATCTACCTGAGAACCGACGCGAGGCCGATCGAGGCGGTGAGCCGCGGACTGAGGGAAATCGAACGCGACCTCGGCGGAAAGATCGTGGTGCGCGGCGTGGGAACCACTGGCTCCGGGCGCGAGCTCATAGGCGAGCTGGTCGGCGCCGACACGGTGAACGACGAAATCACTGCGCACAAGACCGGCGCGGACTTCGTCGACCGCACGACGCTCGGTCTCGGTGTGGACACGATCTTCGAGATCGGGGGCCAGGACGCGAAGTTCATAAGCCTCGAAGAGGGCATCGTCGTCGACTTCGCGATGAACGAGGCGTGCGCGGCCGGGACGGGCAGCTTCTTGGAGGAGCGCGCGAAGGAACTGGGCATCCAGATCGAGGGGCAGTTCGCAGAGATTGCTCTGGGAAGCCGGCAGCCGCTGCGGCTCGGCGAGCGGTGTACGGTCTTCATGGAGCGCGACGTGAACGGCTACCTGCAACGGGGCGCCGACCTCGAGCGAATAGTGGCCGGACTGGCGTACTCGGTGGCCACCAACTACATCAACCGGGTGGTGCGGGGACGGAAGATCGGGGAGGTCATCTTCTTCCAGGGCGGCACAGCCTACAACGACGCCGTCGCCGCGGCCTTCAGCTCGATCCTCGGGAAACGCATCATCGTCCCACCCTTCAACGGCGTCATAGGAGCCGTCGGTGCGGCGCTCCTAGCCCGGCAGAAGATGCTGGGCCGCGACCAGAGGAGCGCGTTCCGCGGCTTCGACCTCGACAAGGTCGACTACGAGATCTTCGAGTTCACCTGCAAGGGCTGCACGAACTTCTGCCAGATGCAGCGCTTCACGATCGAGGGCGAGCAGACCTACTGGGGCGACAAGTGCTCCGAACGCTACCGGAAGGCCGTCAAGTGCGAGCGTGAACCGGTCATCGAGAACCTGATCGACTACCGCAGGCAGCTCCTGCTCGCCGACTACGACCCGGACGCGGGCAGTGGCCCGGTCGTCGGGCTCCCCTACTGCATGTCCACCTACGAGTGGGCGCCGTTCTGGCTGAACGTATTCCGGGCGCTCGGCGTGAAGGTTCTGCTGTCGGAGGCGACGACGAACCAGATCGTGAAGCTCGGGCTCGAGTCGGTCGTCTCGGAGCCGTGCTTCCCGGTCCAGGTCGCGCACGGGCACGTCAGGTGGCTCTTCGACAAGGGCGTCGACTTCGTCTTCGTACCGAACAACATCTCGTCGCCTGGCAGCCCCACGGCTCGGCCGGCGTTCTTCTGCCCGTGGAACCAGACGCTGCCGTTCGTCGTCCGGCAGGCGCCGTTCATCTCGGAAAAAGCGGACAGGATCATTGCGCCCACACTCTGGTTCAACCACGGCCGGAAGGCAGTGGCCGCCGAGGTGCGAAGGGCGCTGCAGCGAGTTGGTATCAAGCGGTCGGCCAGGCAGGTCGAAGCCGCGATCGAAGGCGGCTTCGGAGCGTTCGAGAACTTCAACCGGCTGCTGGTGGAAGCAGGGCGAAAGGCCATCGCCGCAATAGCTGAGCACGACGAGCACGGTATAGTGCTGCTCGGACGGCCCTACAACATGTACGACAAGGGGATCAACCTCGACATCGCCACGAAGATGCGCAAGTACTACGGGGCGAACGTCGTCGGGCTCGACTTCCTCGACCTGGAGGGGTGCAGCACCGAGGAGTTCCTGGACAACATGTTCTGGAGCTACGGGAGCAGGATCTTGGCGGCGGCGGCGTTCGTACGCGACAAGCCCCGACTGCACATTGTCTACATAACGAACTTCAAGTGCGGCCCCGATTCCTACATAAAGCACTACATCACAGAGGTTTCGGGACGGCCGTTCCTGACGCTGCAGTTCGACGGCCACAACAACGACGCGGGGATGCTGACCAGGTGCGAGGCCTACCTGGACAGCAAAGGAGTGTTGCGCAGATGGGGGGCGACGGAGCGGGCAGAAAGAGCCAGCGCAAGCCCGGCCTGAACGGCAGGAAGCTGTACATCCCGCAAATGAGTTGGGGCGGGGCGGTTGCCTTCGCTGCGGCGTTCCGGAGTATTGGCATCGACGCCGAGGTTTGCCCGGATTCCGACGAGCGTACGCTCGAACTCGGCGGCCGTCACACGTCCGGTGAGGAATGCCTGCCTGCCAGGGTGACCCTCGGCAACTTCCTCAAGATCGTGGAACAGCCGAAATTCGATCCCTCACGGACCGCGTTCTTCATGCCGTCGGCGGACGGCCCGTGCCGCTTCGGGCAGTACGCACCCTACATCCGCAAGGTGCTCCGGGACATAGGCCTCGACGAGGTGCCGGTCTTCTCGCCGAGCAGCCGCGACGGGTACGAGGGCATAGCCGAACAGAAGAACGAGCTGATGCGGAACGCGTTGCGCGGACTCGTGGCCGCCGACGCGCTCCGCAAGATGCTGCATCGGACGAGGCCGTACGAGGTGAACAAGGGCGACGCGGACTCGGTCCACGCCGCTGGGATCCGCCGCGTGGAGCGCGTGCTCGAGCAGCAGGGGATGACGACCGACGAGCGGCGGCGCCGCCTCGTCGCGGCGCTCGAAACGAGCCGGGACGAGTTCCGGAAGATCCCGGCGAAGTTCACGCGGCGAAAGCCGCTCATCGGCGTCGTCGGCGAGATCTTCTGCAGGCTGACACCGTTCACCAACGACTTCCTGCTGCGGAAGCTCGAAGAGTTCGGCGCCGAGTGCAGCCTCGCACACGTCGTCGAATGGGTGTGGTACACGAACGTCGAGCACCAGAAGCGTCTGCGCCAGTCCGGGCGCACCTTTTCCAAGGCGATGCTCGCTGCCATCATCAAGAACTACATTCAGCACAGGGACGAGCACGCCCTGTACGCGGTTTTCGAAGACGACCTGAAGGGCTACGAAGAGCCTTCCGTGAAGACACTCTTCCATTACTCCGAGCCTTACCTGCCTCACACAGGGTCGCTCGGCGAGATGACCCTGAGCGTCGGCAAGGCAGTCTTCCATTACCATCAGGGGTGCGACGGCGTCGTGGACATCTCGCCGTTCACCTGCATGAACGGAATAGTCACGGAGGCGGTGTACCCGCGGGTGAGCCGGGATCACGACCACATACCGATCAGGAACTTCTACTTCGACGGCACGCACAGCGATCTGGACAGGGACGTGGGGATCTTCATGGAGCTCGCGCGCACCTACCAGGCGCGAAAGAAGGTCGAGCGGGTCTACCCGTTCAGCTTCCCGGAAAAGGAGTGACAGGCGCCCCGGAGGGGCTCAAGTCCGTGCCCGGCAGCCGTCGGGCGGCCGGGCATGGGGCCGGCCGATGCACAAGGTTCCGCTCTCGCTGTCCGCGCGCGTCGTGGCCCGCGCGGCCGTCAACTGGATGGCCGGGCGGCCTATCGTCATCTCATTCGAGGTGACCGACGCGTGTACCTGTTGGTGCAGGCACTGCGACCATGGGGGCCCGCGCGACGTGAGCCGCGACCTGAAACCCCGCGAGTTCGCGCGCTACGTCGAGGCGCTCGCGCCATGCGTCGTGCAGGTTTCGGGCGGAGAGCCGCTGCTCCGGGCAGACCTTCTGGACATCGTGCGGAACATCAAGGCCCAGACCACCCTTCCCTACACGATCCTCGTTTCCAACTGGTCGCTGATGACCATGGAGCGCTACACGGCCCTCCGCGAGGCCGGGGTCGATCAGTTCTCAGTTAGCCTCGACTTCCCGGACGAACGCCACGATGACTTCCGCCGCCATCCCGGTCTCTTCGCCCACCTCGAGCGCACGGTCCCTCCGATCGCGGCCCTCGGGCACGACGACGTGGTGCTGAACGCCTGCATTACGAGCGCGAACGTGGGTGAGATCAACAACATCGCGGACAAGGCGCACGAGTGGGGCGTGAACGTGAGCTACAGTGCGTACGCGCCGCGCCGAACCGGCAACCAGAGCTACTTCCTCAATACAAAGGAGCAGCTCGACACGCTCCGGGAGGAATTCGACCGCCTCAAGGAGCGCATGAAGGAGAACGGCTGGATCGCGAACAGCCGCACCACCATCGACCGGACCAGAAAATACTTCGAGGACGGACGAATGCCGCGGTGCAAGGCGGGAATGCGGTTCCTGGTGGTGACCTCGGACGGCTGGCTTCAGCCGTGCTCGATGCAGGTCAAGCGCTTTCCGCTCGAGGACCGGGCGCGCATGGTGGAAACCTTCACCGCGACGAACACTTGCGACCAATGCTACGTCTCGATCCGCGCCTACCTCGACAAGAGCCTCGGACGGCTCTTCCTGGAGAACCTGCAGCACGCTGTCCCGCACCGAGGCCACGGGCGGCATCTCGTGGATCGCGTGTCGCGGATCGGCAGAGACGGCCGAGACCCTGAATCCGATCATCACTCCCTGTAGTTGCCGAACTGGAGGGCGATCCCGAAGTCCTGCTCCCGGAGCAGCCGGATGACATTCTGGAGTTCGTCCTTCGACGGCGACGAGATGCGCAGCTGGTCGCCCTGGATGGCCGCCTGCACCTTGCGAAGCTTCTGGCCCTTGATGAACTTCACGATCTCCCGTGCAGTGTCGCCGGGTATGCCCTGCTGAAGGGTGATCGTGCGCCGCACCGTGTCGCCCCCTGCCCGCTCGATGTCTCCGAGCTTCACGTTCTTGATGGGAACGTGGCGCTTGATCAGGCGTCCCTCCAGGAGCTCCCACAGCGAGCGCATCTTGAACTCGTCGTCGGCAACCAGCGTGAGCGTCCCTTCGCCGCGGTTGAAATCGATTGCGGCTTTCGAACCCTTGAAGTCGTAGCGCTGCGAAACTTCCTTGCGCGCCTGGTTGACGGCGTTGTCAACCTCCTGCAGGTCGACCTTCGAGGTCACGTCGAAGGAAACAGGTTCGGGCATCGGTCAGCCTTTCGCGGCATGGTCGGATCTGTCGTCCCAGCATTCTGCACGACCTGGCACCCGACGCGCCACACTTGGCGGAACGGCGCTGCGTCCTGCCGGAATGCAAGACATGGCCCCGCACAATCTCCGCGTGGCGATCACAAGGCGCGGTTTCCCGGCGGGCGGCATCTCATTGGTTGGAGCAGCAGCTGGCGCGAATGCCCTCGGGTCGGCGCTGGCGGCCCGAGACAGGCCCGCAGGTACTATTACGGCAGCCGGCTCGTTCGTGCGGCTCATGCCGCACCATCTGGCCGATTGTGACGCGGTCGACATGGCCTGTCCCTACGGTAAAACTGTCAGCTGTAGACAGGTCAAGGGAGAGGGCAAACCTCAGTAGAAGTTCCGCGCATCCGCGTTCGGGAGGCCGCCCAGGCTCTCCAGGCGATCCGCGCGAACCGACACCACCCCATCCTGGTTCTGGAGCGGACCCTCGACGACGAGAAACGGCGCCCCGATGATCGCGAGCCTCTCGCGCTCGAAGAGATCCGGCCGGACGATGATGTTGGAAATCCCGGTCTCGTCCTCGAGGGTGAGGAACACGAACCCCTTTGCCGTGCCCGGCCTCTGGCGCGTGATGACCATTCCCGCAACCCGCACGCGCCGTCCGTGGCGTTCGCGCGCCAGGTCGCTCGCCGGCAGCACGCCCTTCAGGCTCAATTCGCGCCGGCGCATCGCCATCGGGTGCGGGCCGATAGTCAGACCGGTGCCATCGTAGTCCGCCACCACGCGCTCTCGCGCCGACATGGGCGGAAGGGGACACGGCGGCCTGAGGTCTGAGGATTGCCTGTCCGTCGAAGCCCGAAGTGCAGAGGCGAAAGAACCGACGTGTGAGAACTGCTCGTCGTCCGTCGACGACGGCAGAGCGGAATCCTCCAGGCCTTCGTACAGCTTGCCGGCGGGGCGGGCCGCGCGCTCCACCTGCCAGAGCGCCTCGCGGCGGGTGTGGCCGAAAGCCGAAAGAGCGCCAATCTCGGCGAGCGTCGCGAGCTCCTCGCGGGTTGCACCGGTGCGCCTTGCGAGATCGTCGACCGAGGCGAAGCGCCGTGCAGGCCGGCCGGATTCGGCCCAGTCGTGCGCGCAAGTGTTGCAGAACCACCGCACCGGCGGTCCTTCGCTCACGCGCTCGAGCATCGAGCGATCGTCGCTGCCGCACTTGGGGCAGATCGAATCCGCGGCGCCGAGGCCCCGCCCCGCGCCGGGCCCCGCACGCCGCCCCGCCGCCTCGATGGCCCGCCCGACTTCGGCGCGCAAACCATTCACGTAGCAGAGGCCAAGGCGCACTGTACCGTCCGGTTCGACCGTGCACAGCCAGTCCGACTTTTCGACATCCACGCCCGCGAAGCGGACGCCCCGGCGCTGAGCGTCCTTGACCAGCGTCGCCGGGTGGTAGAACCCCATCGGCTGGTTGTTGAGAAGGCCCATGAAGAAGGCCGCCGGGTAGTGCGCCTTCAAGTACGCGCTCGCGTAGACGAGCAGCGCGAAGCTCGCCGAGTGCGACTCGGGAAAGCCGTAGAGGGCGAAGGAGGTGATCGACTTGATGATCTCGTCCGCGGCTGCGCCCGTTATCCCCTTCTTCGCCATCCCGTCGCGGAGCTGCACCTCGATGGCCTTCATCCGCCGCTCGGAGCGCTTGAAACCGAACGCGCGCCTCAGTTCTTCCGCCTGCCCTCCCGTGAACCCGGCGGCCACCATCGCTATCCGTAGTAGCTGCTCCTGGAAGAGCGGCACGCCGAGCGTTCTCGCGAGGATCGGCTCCAGCGAGGGGTGCGGGTAGACCACCGGCTCCCGGCCGGCGCGCCGGTTCAGGTACGGGTGCACCATCTGGCCGACGATCGGCCCCGGCCTGATGATGGCCACCTCGACGACAATGTCGTAGAATCGCTCGGGCTTGAGGCGCGGCAGCGTGGCCATCTGCGCGCGCGATTCCACCTGGAAGACGCCCATCGTGTCGGCCTGCTGCAGCATGCTGTAGACAGCAGGATCGTCCTGCGGCAGGTTCCACAGCCCCATCGGGTCATCGCCGGGCCGCTCGCGGTTTATCACCTCGAAGGTGTCCTGCAGCACCGCCATCATCCCGAGCCCCAGCAGGTCGATCTTGACGATTCCCATGTCGGCGCAGTCGTCCTTGTCCCACTGCACGACAACGCGATCCGGCATACTGGCGTTTTCGAGGGGAACGACGGTGTCGAGCTGGTCCTGGCAGATGACCATCCCTCCCGAGTGCTGGCCCAGATGGCGCGGCAGATCCTGAATGCGCTTCCACAGCGAGCCGAAGAGCTGGATGCGCGGGTCCGAGACGTCGAGGCCGATCGATGTGGCGTGGCTCGCAAACGTCTCGGCCGGGTCGCGGAACTCGAAGTGGCCCATCACCTTCGACAGCCGGTCGATCTCCTCGGCTTCGAAGCCGAGCACCTTCCCCACTTCGCGTGCCGCGCTCCTTCCGCGGTAGGTGATGACGTTGGCGGTCATCGCCGCGCCGTGCTGGCCGTACTTCTCGTAGACGTGCTGTATGACCTGCTCTCGCCTGTCTCCGCTCGGGAGGTCGAGGTCGATATCCGGCCACTCGCCCCGCTCCTCCGAGAGGAACCGCTCGAAAAGAAGGTCCATGCCGACGGGATCGACGGCCGTGATCCCGAGGCTGTAGCAGACGGCGCTGTTTGCGGCGGACCCGCGGCCCTGCACCAGGATCCCGCGCTCGCGGCAGAAGTTGACTATGTCCCAAACGATGAGGAAGTAGCCGGCAAGGTCGAGCTTCTCGATCAGGTCCAGCTCGCGCGCGACCTGCGCGCGCGCCCGTTCGTGGTACGGCCGGTAACGATCCCGCGCACCCAAATCCGTCATCTTCCGCAGGAACGAGTTCATCGTCTCGCCGGGCGGGACCTGGTAGGCAGGAAAACGGTAACCGAGGTCCGCCAAGGTGTACTGCAGGCGCAAGCCAAGCTCTTTCGTCGCCTCCAGGGCGTCCGGGCGATCGTGGAAGAGCGCCTCCATCTCGGCGGCCGGCTTGAGGTACCTTTCCGCGTTTGCCGACAGCAGCCGCCCTCCCTTCTCGAGAGTCGTCCTGTGCCGGATGCAGGTGAGGACGTCGTAGAGCGGCCGGTCCGCCGGGGCGGCGAACCGGACGCCGTTGGTCGCCAGGAGCGGCACGTGGAAGGCCGCAGCCAGATCGATCAGGCGATCGTTGTCCGCCTCCTCGTGGCGCAGGAAATGGCGCTGCAGTTCGACGTACACGTTCGGCCGGCCGAAGATGCCGACGACGCGATCGATCAGGCCGCCGACGCCATGCCTCGAAGCGGCGAGCGACTCGCGGCCCACGAGGGCGACGAGCCCTGCGACGGAGCCTTCGAGTTCCTCGATCGCCAGCCAGCCTTCGCCTTTTGCCGAGCGCAGCTTCATGCGTGTTATCACCCGGCACAGGTTCCGGTAACCCTCCTGTGATTCAACGAGGACTGGAAGACGCCACAGGCGGAACCTCTCAGGACTGAGGTATGAGGACTGCTCGCTGAATGGTTGTGGGTTTTGAGTCTTGAGTTGCGAGTGAGCGATCCTGGTGGCCCTGCAGAGCGACGCCGGCGCCGATGATATGGTCAGCTCCGAACCGACGATCGGCTTGATACCGGCTGCCTTCGCGGCCTTGTGAAAACGCGGAGCGCCGTAGACGCCGTCGCGGTCCAGCAGGGCGAGCGCGGGGTAGCCGAGTTCGGCCGCACGGTCCACCAGGGCTTCGGGGAGGCTCGCCCCATCGAGGAAACTGAAAGCCGACGCGGCGTGGAGTTCCAGGTACATCCCGGGCCTGCGACACGAATCACATCAATCGAGGATCCCGTCCATGAACCAACGTCCGTGATCGCGATCGAAGTAGACGCGGTAGACGCCGCCGTCCGAGAGCCAGACGTCCCACTCGTCGCGGTTCCAGCCGACCTGCGGCCGGGGCGCACCCGCCCGCACCTGGAGCCGCGCGTCCTTGACGTTCCACCACTCGCCGGAGGTGCGCCACGGGCCGGCTGCTGTGCGCACTTCGCCGCCGCCCAGCCCTGGCCGATCCGTAGCCACACGGTCCGGACGGCCCTCCTTCACCGCAACGCTGGCCGGCACGGGGATCCGGAAGCGGCGCAATACCGGGGGTGGCGAATGATGATCTAGCCGCCCGTCGAGGACTGAGGACTGAGGACTGCTCGTCCGCCGCAGCCCGCTCAACCGACCGGGCGAAGGCGGAAGGACCGAATAAACGGAAGCGGAAGCGTCACGTGGAGCATTCTGGCGAGTGCCGGCCACGGTCTCTTGGGGGGCGAAGGTCGTCATCGTAAAGGCGCCGGGTCGGTAAGAATCCACGATCGCCGGGCTGCCGGCTCGCGACTCGCCCACGAGCGCCGTGAGCCGCGCGACGAGCGTCGAGACGCGTTCAGGCGATGGCAGCGGCCGCCTGATGAGCGAATACTGGAGGATGCGTCCAGCGACGACGTCCGCCGATACCGTCACAGCGTCGATGCCGGCGGGAACGGGATGCGACTCGAGATCGAGCAGGGCGATGGTTCTGAGCACGCGCGGATCCCGGATTGCGGCAGGCAGCTCGAGGCTTCGTGTGAAAGTCTCGCGCGTAACGAGCCTGAGCTCGAGGCGCATGACAGCCGCGCCGCGATCCGCGCGTTCGAGCTTCGCGGCAAGAGCCTCGAGCAGTCGGCCCAGAACGAACGACAACGGTTCGAGGCCCTCGATCGGCCACTCGAGCTCCAACGACTCCTCGAAGACTTGTTCGGGGAAGTCCGTCGAAAGCGGCCTGTAGTCCTCGCCCCGAGCCACCTTCTGCCATGCAAGCGCGTCCTGGCCAAGCCGCTCCGACAGGCCGGCCGGGGGAAGCGCGGCAAGGTCGCCGAGCGTCTTCAGGCCCCACCGATCGAAGACGGCGAGCATCCGGCCCGCGTCGACCACACGGGGCACGATCGGAAAAGCCGCAGCGGCGCGAGCGCGGCCCGTAGAGGCCGATTCTCCAGCCTGCACCAGCTCCGCCAGTTCGATCAGGCTGCGAAGGGGGAGCGGCGCCAGCACTGCGGCCTCACGACCAGGCGGCACCACCGTGACTCCAGCACGCTGGCGCGCAATCATCGCCGCGGCAACCTGAGTCGATGCCAGGGCAACGTGAACGGCCAGGGTCCGCTCCGATGCCGCGCGCCGCATCTCCTCGCCAATCGTCTGCGGCGGGCCGATGAGCCGGTCGAGGCCGCCAACATCGACCACCACGAGGCGCGGATGGCAGGTTTCCACGCGAGGCGAGAACTCGCGCGCGAGCGAGGCGAGATCCGCAGATTCCAGCCGTGAATGCTTCAGAACTTCTCGAGCATGCACGACCTGACCCCGATACAAGCACGCAAACATCGTCGCCTCACTCAGTCCTCTCCCGTTCCCTGTTCTCCTCTCCGATCCGCACCCTGCATGGCGGCACGTCGCCGCGCCAGCGCGCGTGGACTATCCGCACGTCGAGATCGAAACCGAGGAATCGCCTGGCGCGGCGGCCGCCACCTGCCCACCGGACGCCACGGCACCTGCCCGCGTCGTTCAACCAGCACGCCGGCGCGCCGGGCCCAGCCGCAACCGTCGCCGACCGCGAAACTTCGAGGGTGACGCCGCCGGCGCTGCGCGCGATCGGCTCCCGGCCAACAAGGATGAACGCCGTTTCGCTGCCCTCGACCACCCTCTGCAGCCGGAGCCACGTCGTGAATGGCAGCCGCTTGACGGCCGCAGGCGGCACCTCGCCGACATCCAGGGCGACAACGCCGAACCCTCCAGCCTGGAGCACCAGGTTGACCGCCTTCACGGCACGGTCCAGCAGCCAATCGTCCCGGGAGGCGCCAGCCGCTCCTCTCACCCTACGTCGGTCCGCGAACCATGACTGAACGGACGCCGGCGACGACTGCGTGCCGCGCACCCACAGGAGTAGAGACAGGTCCACCCCCGCGGCGGCCGCGGAAGGCGGATCGAGCATGTCCAGAGGGTCGATCAAGGCCACAACCTCGCCGCTGGCCGTCGCCTGCGCCAAAGTCGAAACGAGCAGACTGAAGCGCCCCGACGACCGCGGACCGTCAATCTCAGACATCTGGCCACGAGGCAACCCGCCACCCAGGCTTCGATCTAGATCCCGGAAGCCGGTCCCGGCGGTACCGCGGTCTTCTTGGGAAAGGTGCGGGATGGCCGTCGTCAAGGTCGTGTCGAGCTTGCGGACGCGAAGCAACGCTTCGAGATCCGCCCGGGCAACATGTGGCATGGCGACCTTTCGCTTTTTATTCGCTTACACACTATAACCCACGGGAATCCTTGCGGTCAAGTCATCTTTCGCCGGCTCTTCGCCCCCTCGTAGTGCTAGGATCACGGGGCGATCAGGCCAGGTCAGGTTACAGGTTACAGGTTGTAGTGACAGCGGGGCCGGGCCCGCCGGCAGCGGCCCACCAAGGGCCAGGAATGCCCAGGCGCTCGCCCCGTCGGCCTACACCAGGAGGCAACATGCGGTCGTCGATGCCGAACCGGGCACTGTCGATAGTCGTCGGGGCAGCCAGCGTCATCATGGTCCTTGCTCCCGCATGCGCCGGCGCCCAACCATCTCCTTTCACCATCGCCGCCATCACCGCCCAGCCGGGAACCGTCGCTTCAGGCGAACTCCAGGTCCCGGCTGCAGGCACGGAGCCCGCGACGACGATCCCGATTTCCATCGTCCATGGCACCAAGCCGGGGCCGGTGCTGGCGCTCGTTGCCGGCGTCCACGGCTATGAGTACCCGCCCATCCTTGCTCTGCAGCGGCTGCCGAAGACCGTCAACCCGAAAACGCTCACGGGCACGCTCATCCTGGTTCACGTGGCGAACATTCCCTCGTTCCTAAAGCGCACGATCTACTACTCGCCCGTCGACTGGAAGAACCTGAACCGAGTCTTTCCAGGGAAGGCCGATGGGACCATGTCGGAGCGGATAGCCGAAGCCCTCACGCGCAACGTCATCGATCGCGCGACGCACGTGATCGATCTCCACTGCGGCGACGGCAACGAGTCGCTGCGGCATTACCTGTACTGGGTGACGACCGGCGACGCTTCCATCGTCAAGCAGGGACGCGACCTCGCCCTTGCCTTCGGAATGGATCACATCATCATCGACAGCAGCCGGCCGAGCGATCCCGCCAGGTCGCTCTACCTGTCGAACACTGCGATAACGCGGGGCAAGCCGGCGCTGACTATCGAGTCGGGTGCGCTCGGGCAAACGGATGAGGAATCGATCGCGAGGATCGAACGCGGGATCGCAGGCGTCATGAAGCACCTAGGGATGCAGGCCGACGGCCCGGACCCGGTCAAGCACCCGGTTTGGATCGGCCGCAACGAGGTTCTCACGAGCGGTGCGACAGGGCTGCTCTACCCCGCGGTCGAAAGGGGGCACACTGTCGCCGAAGGAGCGCTGATTGCAACGGTCACCGATTTTCACGGGCGCCTCCTGCAGGAGATCCGTGCGCCGTTCGCGGGCGAGATCCTCTACGTCGTGGGCACCCCTCCGATCAGCAAGGGAGAGCCCGTGGGCTTCATCGGAGCGCGCGCGACCGAAGCGGAGCTCGCGGCTGCACTCAAGTAGCAGGCCATGGCAGGCACGCCCCCGGCCTCGGCGGGCGCGTCCTTCCGACGCATGGCCCGAGGGGCTGGGCGTGTTCTACTCGAACGGGCCCGCCCCGCGGGGAAGACAGGTACCGGGTGGTCGCGGCTCGAGCGCCAGGGTGAGGCAAGGCGCGTCAGGGCCGCAAGGTTCGGTAGATTCGCCCGGGAGATTCCGTTCGGCCTGCCGGCGGCTGGTCGAATATCGTCAGCAGATGAACGCTCAAGTACACATTTTCGCGAGATCGCTGCGCCACTCCTGGCGCCGCCGGGTGGCAGCAGCGGCGACGCTCGGCCTGGCCGCCTGCTGCCTCGCGGCGGCAAGGCCCGCAGCGGCGCAGCGACTCGGGCCCATACCGCGGTTCGCCGTTGACGCTCACGTCTCGACGCCGGCTTTCAAGGACGATGCGGCCATTGCGACCCCACGCGGCGTGGCTGCATCGGACCTGCCGGAGCGCGGCCTGGGCTTCGATATAGGCGCACACCTCTACCCGATTCGTCTCGAGTGGATCACATTCGGGCTGGGCGGGAGCCTGCACGTGTCTGGCGCGGGCAAGGATGCTGTGGACACTGAGGAGGGCGTGCCTGGCCACGGCGTGAGCGCGAGCTTCAGGGCGTTCGCGCCGCAAATTTCGTTCAACTTCGGCCACAGCCGCGGCTGGAGCTACCTGAGCGGAGGCATCGGCACTTCGACGCTGCGCTACACCGTCGACGACCTGCCGCTCGAGGATGGCTCACCGGGGAGGAAGACGATCAACTACGGCGGCGGGGCCAGGTGGTTCGCGAGGGACCATGTCGCTTTCAGCTTCGACGTCCGCTTCTACGCCATCAATCCTCAGGCTGAGGACCCGGAACAGGGTCTACTCGACTCGCCTCGGATGACGCTGCTCGTCCTGAGCGCAGGAGTGTCCTTCAAGTAGCACCTGGCGTGACCGGCCGCCACTCCCTCGCGGCCTCAACCCGCTATTCCGATCGCGTGTAGGAGAAGCAGCGTCGTCGCGCCGATGGCCGCCGCTGCGGGGATTGTCAGGAGCCACGCCCAGATTATCTGCCCCGCCACGCCCCAGCGCACCGCCGACCACCTCTTGGTGGCGCCCACGCCGACGATTGCCCCGGTTATGGCGTGCGTAGTGCTGACCGGGATGCCGAGCATGGTCGCGAGGAATACGGATCCCGCAGCCCCTGTTTCGGCGGCGAAACCCGAAACAGGGAGCAGCTTCGTTATCTTCGACCCCATCGTGTGGATGATTCGCCAGCCTCCTGCCAGCGTCCCGAGGCCGATGGCGGTGTGGGCGAGGAGGATCACCCAGAACGGAATGAAGAACGTCGGGATGTAGCCGGCCGTGAAGAGCACGCCGGCGATGATGCCCATTGTCTTCTGCGCGTCATTGGCGCCGTGGTTGAAGCTGAAGAGGGCGGCCGAAACGAGCTGGAGCCGCCGGAACCAGTGGTCGATGCGTGCCGGCGGGACGCGCCGGAACATCCAGTAGATCGCCGTCATGAGCGCGAGGCCCGCCCCCAGGCCCACGAGCGGAGAAACCACGATGAAGAGCAGCGTCTTGGTCCATCCGGAAGCGATGACCACACCGAAGCCGGCCTTGGCGACGGCCGCACCCGCGTAGCCGCCGACCAACGCATGAGACGAGCTGGTCGGGAGGCCCATGTACCACGTGATCAGGTCCCAGATGATCGCGCCCATCAGCCCCGAGAAGATGACGGTGAAGGTCACCGCGTTGATGTCGATCATGCCCGATCCGACCGTCTTGGCCACGGCGGTGCCGAAGGCGAACGCGGCGATGAAGTTGAAGAAGGCAGCCCAGGCAACCGCCTTTCCCGGGGAGAGAACCCTGGTCGACACCACCGTTGCGATCGAGTTTGCCGCGTCGTGGAAGCCGTTTATGAAATCGAAGGCTAGGGCGACGAAGATGAGCAGAACGACTATCGCGAACTGTACGTCGAAGTACATCGGCAGTCCTAGGAGTGCTTGAGAACGACACCCTCCAGCACGTCGGCCACGTCCTCGCAGCGATCGGTAGTGGCCTCGAGGTAGTCGAGCACCTCACGCCACTTGATGACCGCAATCGGATCCTTCTCCTCGTCGAACAGACGCTGCAGTGCGACCTGGTGGACGCGATCAGCCTCGTTCTCGAGGCGGTTGATCTCCACGAGGAACGGCTGCATGCCCACCCTGCGTTCGAGCCCGGCCATCGCCCCGCGTATCTGCTCTGTCGAGGCAACGATGAGGCGGCTGAGTTCGGTGGCGCCCGCCCGCATCTCCTGCACGCGGTAAAGCCGTACGTAGCCGGCCGACGCGTCGATGTTGTCCATCACGTCATCGAGTGCGCGGACGAGGGCGTGGATGTCCTCCCGGTCGATCGGCGTGACGAACGTCCTGTGGAGCCGAAGAAACATCTGATGGGTGAGGAAATCGCACTTGTGCTCGATTTCCTTGATCTCGTCCGCTGCATCCAAACGCGGTGGATTGTGTTGGAGCATCTCGTCGAGGAGCCTGGCACCGACGACGAGCTCGTCCGCCATGGCTTGGAAGTCACCGTAGAACTTCTCTTCTCTGGGAATCAGCCTGAAGCGAGCCACATTACCTCCCGATCGAGCGCGCGGGGATTCTATCAGACCTGAGACGCGGGCGCCTCAAACGGCGGCCGCCGGGCGGTTTTGGCCGCCTCGCCGCTCGAACGACGACTTCCGTCCCAGAAACAGGGCGCAGGCGCCCAAAAAGCCCTGAGCAAGACGGGCGTACCCCACCGGTTCACGTATACTCCACCCGATGCGCGCCGAGGTTGTCATCAACCCTGCATCCGGACGCGGCCGCAAGGACCGCCGTGGACCCGCACTCGTGGCTCTCGCGGAGCGCGCCGTGGCGGCCGCCGGCGTCGACTGCAAGGTGCATTTGACCGGCGGCTCGGGCGACGCGCGCAGGCTGGCGGCCGACGCCGTCGAGCGGGGCGCGGCGATAGTCTTCGCGTGGGGCGGCGACGGCACGATCAACGAGGTCGCATCTGCGCTCGTCCGGACGCCGGTGGCGCTCGCCGTTGTTCCCGGGGGGTCGGGCAACGGCCTGGCGCGCGCTCTCGGCATTCCAATGGACCCGCGGAGGGCATTCGCCTTCGGTCTCGGGCGCCCGGAACGCGCCGTGGACGTCGGGGACTTCGCGGGAAGACTCTTCGTCAACATTGCCGGCATCGGAATCGACGCCACGGTGGCACGTGCCTACAGCCGCGGACGAAGGCGCGGCCTTCTCCCCTATATCTATCACACCGTCCCGGCCATCCTGTCCGCCACGCCTGAACGCTGCTGCATCGAAGCCGACGGCGACCGGCTGGTTGAGGACGCCGTCTTGGTGGCCGTCGCGAACGGACCGCAATACGGGAGCGGGGCCAAGATTGCGCCCGGAGCCCGGCTGGACGACGGGATGCTGGATCTCGTGATCGTCGGGCCGATACCGGCCTGGCGCGGGCCTGTGGAGGCATGGCGGCTGTTCTGCGGCGCTTTCGACCGCTCGCCGGCTGTCTTCCGGCGCAGGGTGACGCATCTCACGATCGAGTCGAACGGTCCGAGACCGTTCCATGTCGACGGCGAACCCTGCGAGGAACGGGCACCGATCGAAGCGTCGGTCCAACCTGGTGCGCTTCTGATCAGAGCCTGAAGCTATCAGCTATCAGCTTACAGCTATCGGCTCCTCCCCACGCCGCTCCATTCGGGCGCAGCCCAATCAGTCACAGCAGCCCGATGATCCACGGCATACCAGCTGCGGCATACGCAACTCCTGATACCCTGTACGGCATGGACGAAGTGCTTGCCATCATTCTCGGAGGCGGCCGGGGGACGCGCCTCTTCCCGCTTACCCACATGCGTTCGAAGCCCGCCGTCCCGATCGGCGGGAAGTACCGGCTGATCGACGTGCCCATCAGCAACTGCCTGCACGCAGGCATCCGGCGCATCTACATCCTGACGCAGTTCAACTCCGCCTCTCTCAACCGCCACATCGCCCAAGCGTACAGGATGGACCACTTCTCGCGCGGTTTCGTCGAAATCCTCGCCGCCGAGCAGACGCCGGACGACCAGAGCTGGTACCAGGGGACGGCGGATGCGGTCAGGAAGGCTTCACGGCACTTCGCCGACTACGACGCCGATTACTATCTGATCCTCTCGGGTGATCACCTCTATCGAATGGACTACGGCGAACTCGTGGACACACACGTGGACCACGGCTCGGACATAACCATCGCCGCAAAGCCGGTCGGGCGCGAAGAGGCGGGCGCAATGGGCATCCTCCGCTTCGACGCCTCTGGCAGGGTCGTCGGCTTCGAGGAGAAGCCCCGCCCCAAGAGGCTCGATGAGATCGGGTCGAGCGTCCCGGAGGGCAGCAACGTGCAAGGCGTCGATTCCGACAAGCCGTTCGTCGCCTCAATGGGCATATACGTCTTCACGCGCGATGTGCTGCTCGACCTTCTTCGCGACCACAGCGGCGTGGATTTCGGTCACGAGATAATCCCGTCCACGCTCCGCACACACAAGGTCACCCCGTACTTGTTCAGGGGCTACTGGGCGGACGTCGGGACGATATCCTCGTTCTACGAAGCCAACCTTGCGTTGACTCGACGCAACGCGCCATTCAGCTTCTACGATCCCCTGCGCCCCATCTTCACACGCCCGCTCTTCCTCCCGGACTCGCGGGTGGACGACTGCCGGATCGACAGGACTCTCGTCGCTGAGGGCTGCTACATGGAGAGCTCCGAGGTCGAACAATCGATTGTCGGCATCCGGATGCAGATACAGCGCGGCGCCCGCATCACCCGCTCGGTGCTGCTCGGGACCGACTACTACGAGAAGGGCGAGGAACTTCCGCCTGCGGCCGGCGTTCCCGAACTGGGCATCGGAGAAGGTTCCGTGCTGGACCGGGTGATCGTCGACAAGAACGCCCGCATAGGCCGCGGCGTCCGGCTCGTCAACGAGAAGGGCGTCGAGCACGCCGACGGCGACAGCTACTACATCCGGGACGGCATCATCATCGTGCCGAAAAACGGGGTGATCCGGGACGGGACCGTGGTGTGAGGCTCACCTGCGTCGCCGAGCCGCAGTAGATCCCGTTGAAGAGGAACTCGAAGGTGACATGCGGCTGGCCGCGGAATCACGTCGGGCCCGAACAGGACACTCGACCCTCGGCGAGGTTCTCGGTATTGCCTGGGACTGGAACTTGCCGGAGAATGTCTCGTGGCCCGACCCGAGTTCTGCGTGCAGTGCCGAAAACGTCCGGTTCAATCCAGGTGGCGGCCCTTCTGCAGCGAGCGCTGCAAGCTGCTCGATCTCGGCCGCTGGCTCGAGGGGGCGTACAGGATCCCGGGAAGTCCGGCTTCGCCTGACGAGGCCGCGGAAAAGGAAGAGGAAGAATGACCAGGATTCCCCAGGCGCTCGCGCTCTTCACGACCGCGATGCTCGTTGGAAGCGGCGCTCATCGGGCGCAGAGCGGAGCCAAGCCGGTCTTCGACTCGGGCCGCGCCTACGAGCACCTAACTCGCATCGTGTCGTTCGGCCCGCGGCCACCAGGCTCGGCAGCGCTCGAGGCCACGCGCAAGTACATCCGCGAGGAACTCGCCAGGGTCCGGGTAAAGGTGCGCGACCAGGCGTTCGACGCATCCACTCCCGTCGGTAATATCAGGATGGTGAACCTCATCGCCGCCATCCCCGGTCGGCGGCCCGAGCGAATCATCTTCGGCGGCCACTATGACACGAAGCTGTACAGGGAGTTCAGGTTCGTCGGGGCTAACGACGCCGGGTCGAGCACCGCTTTCCTGCTGGAGCTCGCGCGCGTGCTGGCAGCGAGGCAGAACCCCTTCACTGTCGAGATCGTCTTCTTCGACGGTGAGGAGGCGCTTCGCCCCGAGTGGGCCGGCACCGACCACACCTACGGCAGCCGCCATTACGTAGAAACGGCGCGCCGCGACAAGACACTGAATACGATTGCCGCAATGATACTGGTCGACATGATCGCCGACCGCAACCTCAACATCTCGCGCGAGTCGGCCTCGACGCCGTGGCTCACGGACCTCGTGTGGGCAGCTTCGAAGAGGCTCGGCTTCCAGCGGTACTTCCTCGATCAGTCGACCCCCATCGAGGACGACCACGTCGCGTTCCTCGACGCCGGCGTCCCGGCGGTGAACATCATCGACCTCGACTACCAGCCATGGCACACGGCCGGGGACACGCTCGACAAGGTGAGCGCGAGAAGCATGCAGGTGGTTGGCGACGTCCTGCTCGAAGCCCTTCCGTCTATCGAGAAGCGCCTGGCGGGGCCGGCCGGCGGCGATTGACCCTCGCTCCTGCAACGCCGGCAGCAAAGGCGGCAAGAGCCGCGGCCGACCAGGCCGTGGCCGCCCGGGCGGCCCTTCCCGTCGCCGACCGCATGTGTTCTTCGATTGGAATCGGCTGGTCTCCCGAACGCACCTTCGATTCCTGCAGAGCCACGAAAGCCCTTACCTCGTCGCGTACCTGCAGGTGGAAGGCCGCGACCCAGACGACAACGGCCGCGAGGCCAGCCAGCGCGAGATAGCCCGGAAGGCGCCGGCGCGGCATGGACTTGGCTGTCACGTCAACCCCTGCGGGCCAGACGCCAAGCGACCACGATCGCGGCAAGGGCCAGAAGGACGTAGCCGACATAGCGCGGAGTCTCGCCGATCGCGGCACGCGGCATCAAGAGTGCGGCCACGACCAGCACGATGAGCGCCAGAACCGGCGGGAGGAGCGGCCTCCTCCGCTCGCGCGCCCCGGAGGCTGGCGGCGGCATCTCGAAGGTAGAAGCTCCGCACCGGTAGCATATGAGTGCCTTGTCCGCAATCTCCGCGCCGCAGGCCTTGCACTTCATCGTCTCGGTTCCCAGTGGGGGCGTTTCGTCGGAAGGTGAAACCGTATTACGCTTCTCTCGTAGCAGAAAACCGCCTTGCTACGCAAATGATCCCACTTTATGACGTGATCCCATCGCGGAGGTTGCCCTTCCTCACTGTCGCCATCCTAGGCCTGGACGTCATGGCCTTTGTCTTCGAGCTGTCGCTCCCCGAGTCCCGGCTTCGACAGCTGGTTTCGAGCTACGGCGTCGTGCCGGCCAGGGTCGACTGGGCTGTCGTTCCCGTCTCGCTCTTCCTCCACGCCGGCTGGACGCACATCGCCGGAAACCTGATTTACGTCTGGCTGTTCGGGGGGAGCGTCGAGGACAGGCTGGGACGTTTTCGCTTCGCGCTCTTCTACCTGCTGTGCGGAAGCCTTGCGACGGCGGTCCAGGCGGTATCGAACCCCGGGTCCTTCGTTCCCATCGTCGGTTCCAGCGGGGCAGTCGCGGGGATCCTAGGCGCCTACTTCGTCCTGTACCCCAACTCCCGGATTCTCGCGCTCGTGCCCCTGCCATGCCTCTGGGACGCAATCGAGATCCCAGCGCTCTTCTTCCTCGCTTTGTGGATCGTGGCGCAGCTGATGAGCGGCGCTGGAGCGATAACGCGCGCCGCTGCGGGCAACGTTGCCAACGTCGCACTGTGGGGGAACGTGGCAGCGTTTGCCGCAGGGATGGCGCTGGTTCACATCTTCAAAGGTTCTGAAACCCGCTGGAGCGACTGATTACTTTTCCTTCTCCGACCTCTTCACCCGGGCGAGTTCGACCAGCAGAACCTGCAGCGTGGCCTCGTAGACATGCAGCGGCATCTCGTCCTTGTGGGCGCGAAGCTCGGCGATCTGCGCCAGAAGCTCGGCGCGCCTGGCGGCTGAAACGCCTGCCGGCTGCCCGGCGGCGGCCGCGGCCGGTAGCGGTCCCAGGTAGATCCGCTCCGATTCGCCGCCGGAGTTCGGCACGCCAGCCTCCTTCCCCGTCCCGTCGCCGACGTCGTCGATGAGCGCTCGCTCGGTGGGCATCCGCCGCCTCTCCTCGTACCACGCCCGCACACGCTCCGCCGTCGCCACGAAGATCTCCCAGAGTGAGGTCAGGCCGTCGCGGTTCATGTCCGTCGCCTCGGCTGCGAGCGCCCGGACGAAGTGCTCGGGGAACACCGTCTCGAAGGTCTGCGACGGCCTGTCGGTAGCGGTGATCACAACCCGGTCGGGCGAGGCGAGCGTTCGCAGGAATGGTGCGCTTGCGCTCGCCGTGTTTATCAGGACCACCTTGGCATCGAGGCTGTCGAGCAGCCGGGCCCACTCGGACGCGTCGAGATCCGGGCCTACCAGGTTGAACTTCGCGGCGGCCCCGTCGAGGCTGCCGTGCCCCACGAGTACGATGAGCACAAGGTCACCGCGCCTGGACACTTTGCCGATTTCCGCGAGCGCCGAGCGGACCCCCACGGCTGTGGCTCGCCCCAACCCCGCCGCTTCGGTTTCGGCTAGAACGCGGGTCGCATCGGGCGCGAACCCGTAACGCTCGACGAGGAGCCGGGCGATTTCGTTTCTCCAACGGTCGTAGGATGCGGCGTACTTCTCGCCTCCCGACACGCCGGACACGATGAGCGCAAACCGGCGGCCGGGCGGCCGGTCAGCCTGCGCGAGCGCGACCACCTGCCACCAACAAACGGCGAGCGCGAACGCCACGCTGGCGAGCCTCATTTCAGTCCCCAATTCCGCCGGAGCACCCACTCGCCGTAGAGCAGCCCGATCAGCAACACCATTGACCATGGCGAATGCCACCAGTCAGCCGGCGATACAGCGGTCGCAACGGAGGCCGACCGGCGAAGCGCGCGGGCAACGCTGTCAGCCTGCCGCGGGTCCAGCCGCGTGCCGCCAGAACGACGTGCCAGCCTGTCGAGTGCGTCGAAATCGGCCCTCACGTCGCGCATCTCGAGGTCGGTACCGCCCACGAGGACGGCCCGTTTTGCCGTACCGTAGGGTTCCCCGCCCCGGCTGGCGGTTACCTCGACTTCGTACACACCCGGTGAATCCGCTGGCACGCGCACGGCGTAAAGGCCGTCTTCGCCGGCAGCGGCCGGAACCGTCACGACCCTGAGTTCCCCGGACGGCGACGTGACCTCGGCGATGACGGTAGCGTCGCTCGCCGGCTCGAACGACGGGTCGCTCACGTTCACTGCCAGATCGATCGCGTCAGGATGTCCGCTTGGCCCGGCGGAGAGCTGGACCGTGCGGGGCGCTGCTTCCGACAGCCACCTCGCGGCCTGGCGCCAGAACCACTCGTAACTCCGGTCACCTGCAGGGCGGGCCATCTTCCATCGCCAGGCGGCCTCGCCGGCGAACACCATCGCGCGCCCGGCCCCGTAGCGCTGTACCGCGACGAGCGGCCGCGCGGCGCGCCCTTTCAACTGCTCCTCCACGAGCACTTCGGCGCCCGGCCTCGGCCTCCCGAGGCTGACAGCAGCCAGCGCGGGCAGCTCGCGCCACCGCTTCTCGTTCTCCTGTGTTGTCGGGGCCAGGCGGGTGATCGCGTGGTCACGTCCCTCGGGCGTCAGCGCGACCCGCCCGGCGGCCCGGTCCATCGGCGCACCCGGAGCGGCGGGAAGCTCGGTTGGCAGCACATCTTCGAGCGGAGTGCCGCGAACCGCCGCAGAGCCGGCCGCGCCGACGACGAGAAGCCCGCCGCCCCTGCTGCCGACGAAGTCCGCGAGGTTCCGCAGTTGGTCCCGCGAAAAGTAATCCCGGCCTGCGTTTGCGACTATCACGGCGTCGTACGCAAAGAGCGCCTCGCGCGTTTTCGGGAAGCCCGACGAGAGCGCCACGGCCTGGCCGGAGGCTGCCCGCACCAGGAAGCTGGCGCCGCCCTGGCCATCATCGGCACCCTTCCGCACCACCGAGTCGACTTCGAGCCCGGCATCTCGCGCGAGCGCACGCTGAAGAAAGGCGTGCTCGAAGCCGGGCATTCCCTGGACGAAGAGAACGAGCCGCCTTCCGACCGGCGGATTGACCACCACGCTCGCCTCGTTGTTCGATGCAGTCGCCTCGCCTGCGGCAGTGGGGATCGAGACGCGATACAACGAAGGGGAGGACGAATCGGGCGCAATGGAGAAGACGAGCCGGACGGGAGAGCCCCCGGGCGAGGGGCTGACTGTTCTGGTGTCGACGAGCGTACCGTTGCGCGCCAACCGCGCCTCGAAGGGCGCATCGTCGAGGCCGCGGCTTGCGATCTCCACGGCAAGGTCCACCGCCGCGTCAGGCATGCTCACGTCATTCACGGACACCGACGTTATGGCCCGGTCCGCCACCTCCTCGCTTCCAACCCCTATTCCGACGAGAGGAGCGCTCGCGTGTTGCGGCTGGTTCGCGGAATCGCGGCTGCCGTTGTCGCCGCCGTCCGAGACCACGACGATGCCGCCGAGAGGACGCCCGCGATATCGCTCACGCACCGCATCGAGCGCGCCCACGAGGTCGGTGCCTCTGCCAGTGGTCGCTTTCAGCCCATCGGCGCCAGCGGGCTCGACCGAGTCCGCGAAGCGGAGCACTTCCACCGTGTAGGCCCTGCCGAGCCGAGGAACGATCGTCCCCGTCACCAGCTCGGCGGCTTCCTCGATCCGCCGCTTGCCGTTCGCATCCTCGATCGACATGCTCCTCGAGACGTCGACTAGAACCGGGACGACGAGAGAGTGTGTGTCCGGCGGGCCGGGCATCAGCGGACGCAGCATGAAGAAACCCGCCGCAAGCAAAACAGCCGCTCGAACCCCGACGAGCACCGCCCGCTGCCAGGCCGAAAGAGAAACGAGTGTGCCCGCGTAGGCGCGCCATGCCGCGAGCAGCAGGATGAGCGCTCCAGCCATGATGGCCCACGACGGCAACGGGTGTCCCAGAGTCATTTCCTGGTCTGCGCGATCGCCCGGTAATACTCATCGACCAGCTGCCGGAAATCCGGGAATACCTTTTCCTGGGCTCCAGCCTGGAGCCTCTCTCGGGCATCGCGCGCGCGAATCTGCGCAGCAAGTCGACTCTCGATTCCTTCCAGGCTGCGCTCGAGCCTGCGCCGGAGGCTGTCCCAGTCCGAGTAGTCCTGTTTGAAGCCCTCGGTGCCCGGCGCGGAATTGACGCGCTCCGGACCCTCCGGCGTTCGGCCCTTACCGCCAGCCAGCCGGGAGAGAGCTTCCTCGATCTCCGACGCCCTGCGGAGTTCCTCGCGGTAGGCTTCGCGCGCCTTCGCCAGCTCGTCCTCCGCTCTGCCCGCGCCGTCGCCTGTCCTGACCGCCGCCGAACCGCCCCCCGTCCGACCGCCCGCAGTCCCCGTCGCCCCCTCGCTTCCACGGCCCTCACGGCCACTCCCGGCCGCGTTCTGCCTCTCGAGTTCTTCGACCCGCCGCGCGGATTCCTGCAGGCGCTGGCGCGTCTGCCGGGCGTCCTCGAGGCGCGCAGCAAGGCGCCGGGTAGCTGCGTCGGCGGGCGACGCAGCACCGATACGTCCTGCCAGTCTCTCGAACTCGGTCGCCAGGAGGCGAAGATGCGCCGCCGCCTTTTGGTTTCCATCAGAAGCCCTCTCGCTCCGCATCCGGGCTGCCTCGTCGCGCATGCGGCCACCCCACTTCTGCTCCGCCATCTCGCGGGCGGTCCGCCTTACGACCTCATGCTGATCCGCCTGGAGGTCGCGTCCGCGGGACGCGTCAGCGAGGCTGCGCTGGAGCGCCTCGGCCCGCCGGGCAAGCCCTTCCTGCTCCTCCGCGAGGCGCCGTTGCTTGTCGGCGGCTTTCTCGCGCCGGCCAAGCGATTCCGCTTCCCTGGCGATGCGCCGTTCCGCCTCGGCAAGTTGCAGTGCCTCCATCTGTAGGTTTCCGAGCTTCCCACCGCCTGCAGCAGCACGCCACCCTTGGAGCTTTCGCTCGGCGTCGCGCAGGTTTGCCAGTGCGCGGTCCCCGCTCGCGCTCGCTCCCGCAGCATCGCCGCGCCTGAGCGCCGACGAAGCCTGCCTCATCTCGTCGGAGGCCGCAGCCATGCGCATCTCTTCAGCTTCGCGCCGCAGCTCCGCCTGCTCGCGTGTCAATCGCTGCAGTTCACGGCGCGCTTCCAGCTCGTCCATCTGGGTGCGCCGCTCAGCCAGCTTCCGAAGTTCGCCACCGAGCGCCTGTTGTCGCCTCGCCAGCTCGCCCACACGGTCCAGGTCTCGATCGCGACGCTCGTCCGGCGGCGCAAACTGACCTCCCCTTGCAGGCGTCTCGTACCGCGTCTCGCTTCGGCGGAGCTCGCGGTCGAAGAGATCGCTCAGGTCCTCACGCGCCCGTTCGCCTCCCGCCCCTCCGCCTCCCCCGCTCGCCCGCCTGACCTGCCACATGTCAGGGGTGAGACGAGAAGCGAGCAGCGCGTCGAGGGCCGCCATTTCGTGAGGCAGCGCCTCGCGCGTCTTGCGGTTCCCCAGGGCCGCGGCAGCTGAGGCCATCTCCCTCGACGCCCTGTCGAGCTGAGCGCCGGCTCCGGCCCCTGGGGATGTCGTGTTCGATCCGCCTGCGGCGCCGCCGCGCGCAAGGGCGCCAACGCGCGCGCCAAGCTCGGTCTGCGCCCGCTGAACCGAACGAAGGTCTTCATCTATGCCCAAGCCATCCTCGGCCCTTCGATCCAGCGTCCATGTCGCCGCAATGATGTCCTTCTGGGACGCGATGAGATCGTCGATAGGACTCGTGGCGGCCCCCCCGCCGCCGGCCTGGCTGGAAGCCTCCTGGAACGATTCCTCGAAAGACCGGACCTCGAGGAAGACGATGTCGCTCCGCGCCGCTCGCCGCTGCCTTCCGCCGCCGGCGTCGCGAGCACGCGCATACAAGGAGATGAAGTCGCCAGGCTCGACGCCAAGGTCTTCGAGATGAAGAGTACGCCTGCCTTCGACCGACCGCCGGCCCATTGTGCCTGCAAGAGGCAGCGAGCGCTCGGCTCCTCCCCCGACCGAGTAGACGAGGTCCATTCGCTCGACCGCCACCGTATCCTCGGCGCGGGCGGTAACCGTAACCTCCTGGAGCGGCGTCACCTTCTGATCGCCGGCAGGAGTGACCAGGGTCACCTGCGGAGGATCGTCGGCCAGAAGACGGATGAAGTAAGGGGTGCCCTCGCCGCTTGCCGTCCCGTCAGCTGCGACGACGACAGGGCGATACGTTCCTTCCTCGTTGACTTCGAGCTCGCCCTCCATTGCCGCGTGTGATATCGGTACGAGCGGGATCGCCCCGCCTGTCGAGAGGACCAGCGAGCCGAGCACGACGTCTCGGTCCACGTGAACCCGGACGCGCACCTGCGCTCCGACCGGGGCGTAGATATCACCGCCGTTGGCCTCGCTGCGAGGGGCGAGGCCGAGCGCCGGCGGGTAGGTGTAGTGGAGGTCGATCCGAATCACGCGCGGCGCTGCATCAGGCGCCCGCACAGTCGCCCGTTCGGGATTAGGCACATCGGCTGTGGCCGAATGTGGAAACGCTGTGCCGAGGACCGGCCCAGCCAACAACAGGCCGGCCATCAGCGCGCCCGAGGCAGCAGCGGCCGCGACACCTCGGCGTTTCAAGTGGTTCGCGGGCACGGCGGCCGCGACGTCGATGGTGCGCAACCGTTGCGCGGCGTCGCGCACGACAAGGCGCTCCAGACGCGCCGCCTCGCCCGGCGCGTCAGGACGCGTGATGAGGTCGACTGCTGTCGCCAACGTGTCCTCGAGTTCCGGCCACCGCTGCTCGACCAGCCGAGCAACGGCGCTGTCACTGCGGCGCACCGAAAAGCCGCGAAACGCGCAGGCGGCGACCGCCACGACGAGCACTAGCGCGCCGGCAACGAGAAGCATCTTCGTCTCGCCCTCCAGGCCGTTCTGCCAGGGACCGAGAAGCATGGCGAGAACGACTGCCGCGCCCGTGGCAAAGCGGGTCCACCCTCCCAGAGCCGTGTGGATCATCCATCTTCGCCTCACCCTGCGCAGGGCCTCGCAGATCTCCTGGATCTCGTCGGGCATCTCCATCCCTCCGGTCACACGGCGCGCCTCGCAACGAGCGACTCCGCGACGAGGACGAGGAGGAACGCGGCCAGGGCGTAGCGCCACAGGAAGTCGCGCTCTCTGGTTTCCGCTCCGGCCGTTCGCGTTTCGACCGGTGACTGCGTCACGTCAGCCCAAGCCCTCAGTTCCTCCTCGGTCGCGCGCGCCGTTTCGCTTTCAGCGGGCTCGACGTTCAGGGCGACGCGATAGCCTTCGGGCCGCGACCAGGCCCCGGGGTCGCCCTCGGTCAACTCACTCATGTCCACGACGCCCGGCGTCGCAGGGGAGCCGGGCGGAAGGTTGCAGCCGGAGAGTTCGCCGGGCAACTCCCTTCCGGCGCCGAGGTTCCTTACAACGGAATGCAACAGCGGCAGGAACGCCGGGCTGCGCGGCAGATCGTTCCACGCGCCGCCGAGGTCTGAAGCGATCGCCACGACCGTCCCCCGCCCGGACGCCACCTGTGCCTGCGCGAGCGCGGCCGAACCGTCGTTGAACCGCGCAAGAGTCTGGGCGCCACCGCCGACATCGAGGACGCAAGCGCGAGTCACCCTCACATTCCGGAACTGGCCCTCGTCCGTCAGCGCGCGAAAAGCCGGGTGGCGCCTCTCGGTCAGAAGGAGCGACCGAGGCGGCCGGGGCGAGTTGCTTCCTGGCTCCAGACGCAACCTGCCACCGGTCAGTTCCGCCAGGACTGCAACGTCGAGGACCGGCCCGGCTGCAACGAGCACGCCTCCACCACGTTCGAGCTGTCGGCGCAGGTAGCTGCGGCCGGCGGCTGTCATGCCGCGCGTGCTCAACAGAACGGCGACTGCATAGCTATCGCCCGCCGGTGAATCGGCCACACGGTCGATCTCCGGCGGCGGCAGGTTACTGACCTCGAAGAACCGACCTTTCCCTACACCGAGTGCTCGAACGACGAAGAATGCCTCGCCGCCGCGCGAGCCATCGCCGACGACCAGCAGGCGCGGGGCCGCAGGGGGATCGAGGACCATGTAGCGCTTGTCGTCCAGCACCGCGCCCGTGCCGTCTTCGACGCCAACGGCTGCTGAGCCGCGTTCCGGCAAGGGAAGGGCGAAGTCCACTTCCACCCGGCCATCTTCTTCGACCATCGCCTGCTCTCGCGCCGCAACGCGGCCGTCGATCGACAGCGTCACGTCGGCCTTGCGCGGCTCGCGGCCCGTATTCCTCACGACCGCCACCACATGGTCGTGCCGGCGCCGCTCGACG
The DNA here is from genome assembly GCA_041947015.1 of Vicinamibacterales bacterium. Lineage (GTDB taxonomy): Bacteria > Acidobacteriota > Vicinamibacteria > Vicinamibacterales > Fen-181 > JBHGBL01. Next base: position 91,615 of record JBHGBL010000001.1, on the reverse strand, counting down.
CCCACTACGGCGAGGTTGCCCGCATTGGAGCCGACGTCGACGATGTCTATGCGGGTCCCTGCGGCCAGGCGTGCGGCGGCCTCCCCCATCTTCCCGCCGGGACGTTGCATGTCGGTCACGATCACCACTCTCCCTGGCCCTTCCGCCACCAGCTCGGACGCACGGCTCAGCGCCGCGGCGTAGTTCGTGCCCCCCGCACCGGGCCGGATGCCATCGGCGATGGCCACTACAGCCCCCCGGTCGCCGGTCGGCGGCGAGATGACGGCAGCGCCGTCGGCGAAGGTCACCAGAGCCACCAGGTCCCCCCCGGGAGCGGTCGTGGTAGCGCGCCGCACGGCGGCCCGGGCCCGCTCGGCGACACCGGGCGACGACATGCTCGCCGACACGTCCAGTACAACGACCGTAATCGGCCGCCGAGACGAAGCCGCCGCCCCGCTCGAAAGAAAAGGTCTCGCGAACGACACGGCAAGCAGCAGCAGCGCGGCAACTCTCAGAGCCAGAACCACGAGGTTCCTGAGGCGCCGACGCCGCGACCCGCGACTGGGCGCGGATCGAAGCAGGCGGACGGCGCTGAATCCGAGCACGGCATCCGGACGTTTCTGGAGGAGGTGCAGCACGACAGGGACCGCCGCCGCGAGCGCGCCGAGGAGAAACGCCGGTGCCAGGAAACCCAGACTGGGCATGTGGCCTCAGTGCGAGCGCCTTCGCGTGGACAGGTAGGACAGCAGCGCCAGGTCGAACGGGCGCGACGAGTCGAGAAGGCAGTAGTCGATGTCGGCCACGCCGAGCTCCCGCCTGTAGAAGTCGACGAGCGCGCGTATTTCCGCCAGGTACCTCTCGCGCTCGGCAGCCGGCGTCACGCTCACTTCCTCACCGGTTTCCAGATCACGGAAACGCCTCGCCCTGTCGAACGGGAACGTGAGCTCGTCGGGGTCCAACACCTGGAAGACGATCACCTCCATGCCCCGGAAACGGATGTGCTTCAGCCCCTGCACGACGCGCTCGCGGTCGTCAAGCAGGTCCGAGATGACGACGACGAGGCCCCGCTTCTCGATCCCTTCCGCGATGCGGTTGAGCGGCTCGGCAACATCGCCCTGCTTGCCGATCTCGAGCTTGGCGAGGGCCCCAATCAGTGCCCTAAGGTGCCCCGGACGCCCGCCTGGCGGAAGGATGAAACGGACCTGGCTGTCGAAGGTCGTCAGCCCGACAGCATCTCTCTGCCTGGTCATCAGGCAGGCCAGCGCTGCCGCAAGAGCCGCCCCGTAATCCAGCTTCGAAAGGGGTCGAGACGAGTAGGCCATCGAGCCGCTGACATCGAGCAGGATGCGGCAGTCGAGGTTGGTTTCCTGTTCATGCTTCCTGACGTAGTAGCGGTCGCTGCGGGCGTAGACCTTCCAGTCGATGCAGGAGAGATCGTCACCGGGCAGATAGGGCCGATGCTCGGCGAATTCGACGCTGAAGCCCCGGCGTGGACTGCGATGGAGGCCGGAGAGGAAGCCCTCGACGATCGCCCGGGCTTTCAGCTCGAGCGTCGCGAGCCGCGCCAGCACGGCCGGATCGAGCCAGCGCGCCTGCCCCGGCCCGCCAGGCTCGCCCACGCTCGGCTCGCGCCCGGATGTCACAGCTCGCTCCTTGGGCGCGGCACCCATTCGACCAGCCTCCGGACGATCTCATCGGAGTTGACTCGCTCCGATTCCGCGTAGAAGTTGGTGACTATCCGGTGGCGCAGTATGGGAGCGGCGAGCTCCTGCACGTCCGCGATCGAGACGTGATACCGGTCGTGCATCAGGGCCCGGGCCTTGCCACCGAGGATGAAAGCCTGCGAGGCCCTGAGGCCCGCACCCCACTTCACCCACCGGTTGACGAACTCCGGCGCACTCGGCCGGCCGGGCCGCGATGCGGCGACGAGGCGAACGGCGTAGCGCGCCACTTCCTCCGACACCACCACCTCGCGCACGAGCTCCTGGAACTGCATGACGTCTGCGCCGTCGAGAACGCGCTCCAACGCGGGCCGCCTGGCCCCGGTCGTGTCCGTCACCACGCGCACCTCCTCGTCTTCAGGGAGGTAGTCCATGGTGACGTTGAACATGAAGCGATCGAGCTGGGCTTCGGGGAGCGGGTACGTGCCTTCGAGCTCGATCGGGTTCTGCGTCGCCAGGACGAAGAAGGGTGGCTCCAGCTCGTAGGTCCTGCCAGCGGCCGTCACGTGACACTCCTGCATGGCCTCGAGGAGCGCCGCCTGCGTCTTCGGAGGCGTGCGGTTGATCTCGTCGGCCAGGAGTATCTGGGCGAAGATTGGGCCCCTGGCGAACCGGAGGGTACGGTGGCCGTGCGCTTCCTCGAGAATCTCGGTGCCGGTGATGTCAGCGGGCATCAGGTCGGGCGTGAACTGGATCCGCTTGAACGACAGGTCGAGAATCTCGGCGAGCGTCTTGACGAGCAATGTCTTGGCGAGGCCCGGGACGCCCGTTATCAGGCAGTGTCCGCCGGTGAAGAGCGCGATGAGGACCTGGTCCACCACGCCGTCCTGGCCGACGACGACCTTGCGGATCTCGGCGAGGATCCGGTCCCGCCCCTCGGCAACCCTTGCGGCCAGATCCGGCTGACTCGATTCGAGCGCTACGCCCATCGGTCTCCTCTTTCGCGAACATGTCAGAACTGGTTCCGAAAACTGAAGTGCGACTGGCCCTCTTCTTCACTCGGTTCAGAGCCTGCCTCACCCGAGCCTTGAACCCCCCGCCCGAATTCTCGCGCTCAGGCCTCATTGCCGGTCCGGTCAGTGAGTGAGCGCGTAAACGATTTCGTTGATCGTCATCCGGTAAGCGTCGGCCGTGTGCTTGACGTAACCGGGGTACGCTTTCGCGTTCGACCACTCCCATCCGTCGCCCATGTCCGTATTCCAGTTGATGAAGACCATGGGCCTGCCGTCATCGTCCAGGATCGTGCGAAGCGCCGCATCGAAACCGCCCTTCTCCCACGTTCGCCCTTCCATGAACGAGCCGAGGCCCGGGACCTGCGGATAACCGTCGAGCTTGTAGAAGCAACTGTAGACGGGGTGCGGCGGCTCGAGGTCCACGATTCGGCGACCCGGAAACACCCTGGCCATCTCTGAGGCAAGGCGGTCCCACTCGATCGGTCCGTGGAAGTCATCGAAGTAGGCCGTGCCGCCGCGCAGGAGGAACTCGCGCAGGATTCCTGCGTCCTCGTCGGTAAGGCAGAGGTTGCCCGGCTCGACGAAGTAGATCCATGGGTGATCCCAGAGCCTCTTGTCTGTGAGCTCGAGCACAAGCGGTTCGCCGACCGTTATAGCGGTCACGGCAGCGACCCGCCGCGAGAGATTGTCCTCGGCCGCAGGACCGTCGATGGCCCATGGCTCGCCGAAATCAGCAAACGAATACCTCGTCTCGTCGATCTCGTAGTGGTACTTGATGCGTACGAAACGCCATTCGACTCCTGCAAACGCGCCCGGTCGAGGCGACTGAGCCCTTGAAGTCGCAACAGACACTGCGGGTTCGCCGGTAGCCGAGGGTACACCGGCAAACGACCCGACCCCGGCGTAGCGAGCTGTGTCGCGCCAGGCAGCGCCGCCAAGGGCGGGCGCCAGGACCGCCGCGAGCGCTGCGACAAGCAGCGCCTCCACCGGGCACGCTGCCGCACGTTGCGTCACTTGTCGCGATTCCGGTTCGCTGCCCTCTCCAATCATCTTCACGAACCCATGCTTCCGACCTCTCGCTGCAAGGGAAGTACCGGGCAAACTGCCGGGCTGCACGGGCACGGCGATGTTGCCCCGCTCGCGGGCCCGTGAAAGAGCGGGCCGTTCTTTGCAGAAGAGATTCCCGTGATCCCGAGCGTGGCAAAGCCGTCACTATCGTTCGCCGAAAGCGCGGCGGGTTGGGCGGGTGGAGCGATGTTCCTGCTCTCGATGGTGTACGGAGCGGCAGTGTTCCGGCGCCGGATGGCCAGGCCTGCCCCGCCCGCCACCAGCTTCGTTCGCCCCGCTGTGATTGACGTCGGGCTCTTCACCGCGTTCGCGCTGCACCACAGCGTCACTGCACGTTCACGGATGAGGCGGGCGATCTCCCGGGCGGTGGGGCCGTCTCTGGAACGGCCGTTGTTCGTCTGGACTGCCTCGGCCCTGTTCGCCGCAGCCTGCCGTCTATGGCGGCCTGTGCCAGGACAGGCCTGGGAGTGGAAGGGGCGACTGGCGAGGGCGGCTCGCCGCGTTCAGCTTGCCGGCCTCGCCATCACCGCGTGGAGCGCAGCCTCGCTCGGGCCGCTCGAACTCGCCGGCATTGCAGGAGGCGCGACTGGAAGCCCGCGGAAGTCCGGCAGTGCGGTGAAAAGGGGCGGGCCGTACGCGGTCGTGCGACATCCCATCTACACCGGCTGGATGCTAATGGTGTTCGGAACGCCTCGGATGACCTCCACCCGCCTGGTCTTCGCCGCCGCCAGCGCGACGTATCTGCTGACCGCGATGCCGTTCGAGGAGGGCACATTGCTCGAGACCGTCGGGACCGCATACGAGCGTTACCTGGACGAAGTACGGTGGCGCATCCTGCCTGGCGTGTACTGAGGTCCCCGTCTCCGATCACGGCGCCACGAAGATACGATGGCACGAAGGACTGATTACGCTCTCACGCTGCGACTGTGTCGAACGGGGCCGCGAAGACACGATGCCACGAAGGGCAGACGGATTGCTCGATGCCACAGGCTGCCCGATGTCCCCTCTCTGCTCACGGGTCCAAGGAGACGAGAAGGCGCGGAGTGCGACTGGAATCGGTGCCCGGCACGCTGTGAGACAATGGTTCAGTATGGCGAACGGACCCGAACCCGCTGTCTCTTTTCCGCCCGAGGTGCCGGTGCTGCCGCTGCGGAAGACCGTCGTCTTCCCGCTCACGCTGCAACCGCTGGCGGTCAACCGCCCCGTTTCAGTCGAATCGATCAACCGCGCGCTCGGCGGCGACCGCATGGTCCTCCTCCTGATGCAGGAGGGCGACACGGACGATCCGATGCCGGGAGACCTGCGCCGAGTGGGCACGATGGCCGTCATCCGGCAGATGGCCAAGGCGCCAATCGGCCTGCATGTCATCGTCGAGGGCCTTACCCGCACGCGGGCCGAGAAGGTAGAGCGTACCGGGACCTACATTCGGGCGACGCCGGTGGCACTGCCGGAAAGAGTCGAGCGGACAATCGAGGTGGACGCCTACGTGCGGCGGCTTCAGGAACTGGTCGGGAAGGCGGTTGCGCTCGCTAGCGGCCTGTCGCAGGAACTGCGTGGCCTCGTCCTCGGCATAGAAGATCCGCTGCGCCTCTGCTACGTCCTGGCGAGCCTCATCGACATGAGGGCGGAGGACAAGCAGCTGCTGCTCGAGGAGGACCAACTGACGGTGAAGCTGCAGGCGGTTGCGACTGCGCTGGCGCGCGAGATATCGCTCCTCGAGCTCAAGGGCAAGATCGAGTCACAGGCCCAGCAGGAGATGACCGACGCGCAGCGCCAGTACTACCTGCGGCAGCAGCTCAAGGCCATTCAGGAAGAGCTTGGAGAGAAGGAAGGGGCGGAGATAGCGGAGCTTCGCGAGCGCCTTGCGGCCGCCAGGCTGCCGGAGCATGTCGAGAAGGCCGCGGGGCGCGAGGTCGACCGGCTGGAGCGGATGACGCCAGCCTCGCCTGAGTACCAGATGATCCGGACATACCTGGACTGGATCCTCGACGTCCCGTGGAGCATCACGACAGAGGACAGGCTCGACCCGGTCGAGGCCCGGCGGGTGCTCGACGAAGACCACTACGATCTCGACAAGGTAAAGGAGCGCATCGTCGAGTACCTCGCGGTGCGCAAGCTCAAGGGCGATATGAAGGGGCCGATTCTATGCTTCGTCGGCCCGCCCGGCGTGGGCAAGACGTCTCTCGGGCAGTCGATCGCGCGGGCGATGAACCGCAAGTTCGTGCGCATCTCTCTCGGCGGAGTCCGCGACGAAGCCGAGATCAGGGGGCACCGCCGGACCTACATCGGGGCGCTGCCCGGCAGGATCATCCAGGCCCTCAAGCAGGCCGGCTCCGCGAACCCGGTCTTCATGCTCGACGAGGTCGACAAGGTGCAGCCCGGTGGCTTCTCGGGAGACCCAGCCGCCGCGCTCCTGGAGGTGCTCGACCCGGCCCAGAACCACAGCTTCCGCGATCACTATCTCGAGGTCGCCTGCGACTTGTCGCGTACGCTGTTCATCGCCACTGCGAACCAACTCGGCACGGTGCACCCCGCGTTGCTCGACCGGATGGAGATTCTGACGCTCGCAGGGTACACCGAGGAGGAGAAGGTGCAGATCGCGCGGCAGTACTTGATCCCGAGGCAGCTTTCGGAGAACGGGCTGCCTCCGGGTTCGGTCGTCATGACCGACACGGCGCTCCGCGAGGTTGTCTCCGAGTACACGCGGGAAGCCGGCGTACGCAACCTGGAGCGCCAGCTCGGCACCATCGCGCGCAAGGTCGCGGCAAGGTTCGTGACGCAGACCGGGGGGGTGTTACCCGAAGGTGAGGGCGCGACGATAGCGACGGTGGATCTGGACGACCTGGCCGAGTACCTCGGTCCGCCACGCTTCCGCCGGGAAGTCGCGTTCCGGACGTCGCGGCCCGGCGTGGCAACCGGCGTGGCGTGGACGGAGACCGGGGGTGACGTGCTCTTCGTCGAGGCCACACTCCTTCCAGGCGGCAACCAGAACGTGACTCTGACGGGCCAGCTCGGCAACGTGATGCAGGAGAGTGCGCGGGCGGCGGTGAGCCACATCAGAGCGCGGGCCGCGGAACTCGGCGTCGATGTGAACTTCCTCGACCACCACGACCTCCACCTTCACGTTCCGGCCGGCGCGATCCCCAAGGACGGGCCGTCAGCCGGTGTCACAATGGCGACCGCGATACTGTCGGCCGTGCGGAACGAGCCTGTGCGGGAGGATGTCGCAATGACGGGCGAGATAACTCTTACCGGCCTTGTGCTGCCGGTCGGTGGCATCAGAGAGAAGGCCCTCGCGGCACGCCGCTACGGGATAAAGACCTTCGTTCTGCCTGAGCGGAACATGCCGGACCTCGAAGACCTGCCCCCTGAGGTGCGCAACGAGATGGAGTTCGTGCCGGTACGCACGCTGGAGGAAGTTCTCAAGGTGGCGCTGCCGGCGCCGATCGCGCGGTGAAGCCTGTCGTCTTCTACGTATCGGGGCATGGCTTCGGCCACGCGTCGCGGGACATCGAGGTAATCAACGCGCTCCACGCGCTGCGGCCGTCCCTTCCGGTCGTCGTGCGCACGTCGGCCAGGCGCTGGCTGTTCGACCTGACGGTCCGCAACCCGATCGAGTTCCACGAGGTGGTGTGCGACACCGGCGTCGTCCAGGTGGACAGCCTCCACCTGGACGAGCAAGCCAGCATCCGCGACGCCGGTCTCTTCTATGGCGATCTCGACAGGCGCAGCGAAGGAGAGTCCGCCTTCCTGCAGTCGATCGGCGCGGGCCTGGTTGTCGGCGACATCCCGCCGCTCGCCTTCACCGCCGCAGCGAGGGCCGGGGTCCGATCGATCGCGCTTGGCAACTTCACTTGGGACTGGATCTACGAGGAGTACGCGGAGCTCCTGCCCCGTTACCATGCCCTCCTCCCGACAGTGCGAGACTCCTACCGCCATGCAGAGCTCGCTCTGCGCCTGCCGCTCTGCGGCGGCTTCGAGAGCTTCGGCCGGGTCGTTGACATACCGTTCGTCGCGCGGCATCGCACGAGAGAGCGCGCGGAAGTCCGGCAATCGCTCGGGCTCGCCCCCGATCGGCCGACGGTCCTCCTCTCGTTCGGCGGGTACGGGCTGGGCGGCCTTCAACCAGCCGGCATCGAGGAAGCAACCGCCCACGGCTACACGGTCGTGACCACGGACCAGGCAGGCGCCCGAGAGGTGGAAGGCTCCGCTTCGCGGCAGCTCGTTATGCTGACGGAGACGTCGCTGTACGCGCGTGGGTACCGCTACGAGGACCTCCTCGCCGCGGTGGACGTGGTCATGACGAAGCCAGGCTACGGGATCATCGCCGAATGCATCGCGAACGGCACCGCGATGGTCTACACCTCGCGAGGCCGGTTCCGTGAATACGGGGTCCTCGTCGAGGGCATCCAGCGCTACCTCCGGCACTCCTACATCAGCAACGAGGACCTCTATGAAGGGTGCTGGTCGCCCTTCCTCGACCAGGCGCTGGCCATGCCCCCTCCCGCCACTACCCCGCCAACCAACGGCGCCGAGCGGGCAGCCGAGATGATCTTGGCCCTACTCTGACGCGGGACGTGTCGCCGGTCGAATCGACGACCCTCAAGGGTCGCCCTACTGCCGCAGCAGCCTTCCTGCCTTCGTGGCCCCGTGGACTTGATCGCGGCGCGACGGAACGAGGCCAGTCTTCGTGTCTTCCTGCCTTCGTGGCCCCGTGATCGGAGATGGGGACATCGAGCGACCCGGCGTGCCGATGCGCCGTCAGATCACGCTTCTTTTACGTAGGTGACGAGCGAGACGACTCTCGGGATGTTCACCTTTTCGATGTGGACGCTGTTGAAGCACGCCCTGGCGAGGAAGGAATGAAGGTCGAAGTCCGAGTTGAATCCGCCTATCCTTACGGTAAGCGGCGAGATCATGCGCTCCAGACGCGCCATGACCGGATTGTCGCTCCGGAAGTGATTGAGCACCACGATGCGGCCGCCCGTCTTGCAGACGCGGCGCATCTCGTTGGCGACGCGTATGGGATCTGGAACAACCGTCATCAGGTAGGGCGCAAAGACCGTATCGAAGGACTCGTCCTTGAAGCGCAGGTCCGCGGCGTCCATCTCGTAGAGGCTGACGTTGCGGAGCCCTTTGCGGGCGACCCTCTCTCGGGCCTTCTGCAGCATGGGAGCCGAGAAGTCGATGCCCGTGACGTGGCAGTCGCGGGGATAGAGGGGGATGTTGATGCCGGTCCCGACGCCCACTTCGAGCAGCCGCTCGCCGCTCTTTATCCGCATCCTCCGGATCGCCTGTACGCGGCCGAGGTGCAGCGTAGGACCGAAGACGAAGTCGTAAACCGACGAGAGTTTCTCGTAGACGCGCCCGACCGAGGCCTGCTCGAGAGGCGTCTCCGATAGGCGCCTGCGAGCGGCGTCCGACGAGACGATGAGGCGGTCGCCACGCTGTTCGGTTCGATCGGAGTAGCCCAAACCTGCTCCCTCTCCCTCAAGTCGCCGAAGCAACAAATTCTACGGCGATTCCGCGGCCAAGGCCAACTGCTGTCAGGCGACGGCCTCGATGACCGACAGTATCGCCTCCTGCCTGCCGGGTTGCGTTGACACCTGCACACCGCGGACCAGCACCTTGAGTCTGTCGATGAGCTCGCGCGCTATCGACGCGGCTTCAGCTGCCGCCCGCCCTTCGCCATCCGCGCGCCTCATCCTTTCTATGAGTGCCTGCGGCACTTCCATGCCGGGCAGCTCGTTGGCGAGGAACTCGGCGTTCAGCAGCCCGTCGAACACCCAGACGCCAGCAATCACCGGGACACTCACACTCCGCGCGCGTTCGAGGAAGCGCTCGAGCGCCGCCACGTTGAAGACCGGGTGCGTGATGACGAACTCCGCGCCGGCCTCGAGCTTGTAGTCGAGCCGCCGGAGTTCCCTGTCGAGGTCCAGCGCCGTCGGGTTGACGGCGACCCCGACGTGAAATGCCGTCGGCCTGCCTATGGACTGGCCGCCGATGTCGATGCCGCGGTTGAGCCGCGTCACGACGTTCGTCAGGCCGATCGAATCAACGTCATAGACGCTCGTAGCCTTCGGGTAGTCGCCGAGCTTCGGCGGGTCGCCCGTGACGAGGAGCACGTTTCGGATACCCATCGCGTGGGCCCCGAGGAGGTCGGACTGCATTCCCAGCAGGTTCCTGTCACGGCAGGCGTAGTGAAGCACTGTTTCGACGCCGGCATGCTGCTCGATGAGGAAGGCCAGCGCCGAGGCGCTCATGCGCGCGCTCGTAGTGCCGTCCGGAATGGTAATGGCGTCCACGCCCCGGATCCTCAGCGTCCGGGCGGCCTCCACGAGCGATTCGTGCTCGTGCCCGCGCGGGGGGATCAACTCCACCAGCGTGACGCTTTTCCCGCGGGCGAGCGAGTTGGCAAGCCGCGACTTGTCCGCCACGGGGACCGGGCGTTGCTCCACTGCGGCGCCGGTCGCCGCCGGCTGGGCAACCTGGACAAAGGTGCGCCGCAAAGTGCCGGAAGCAAGAGCCCGGACGGCCGCGGCGATGTGCCGGATGTGGTCGGGCGTAGTCCCACAGCAACCGCCGACCAGCCTCACACCGCGCGCGACGAAACGCCGCGCGTACGAAGCCATGTACTCTGGAGAGCACAGGTAGATGGTCCGCCCCTCGATGTCGCGCGGCATCCCACCGTTGGGCTGGGCCGAGAGACGCGCCTTCGTAACCGCGGCGAGCCGCTCCACGGTTTCGAGCATTGGCGCCGGGCCCACGCTGCAGTTGACGCCGACCACATCCACCCCGAGCGCCTCGAGCGCCGGCCCGAACGTCTCGGGCGGCGTGCCGTCCAGGCTGGTTCCGTCTTCGCCCGTGGTCATCTGCGCAACGACTGGGAGCGTCGAAACGCTCCGCACGGCGGCCAACGCCGCACCTAGCTCGTTCAAGTCGCGGAAGGTTTCGAGGATGAACAGGTCTACCCCACCCTCCACCAGCGCGCTCGCCTGCTCCCTGAAGCACTCCTCGGCCTCGTCTACGCCCAGCCGGCCCCACGGCTCGATTCGAATCCCTAGGGGGCCGATCGCGCCTGCCACGTAGGCGCGCTCCCTCGCCGCGTGCCGAGCAACCTGCGCACCGCGCACATTGATCGCGTGCAGCCTGTCGGCCAGGCCGAAGGCGCCGAGCTTCAGGCGGTTCGCCCCGAACGTGTTCGTCTCGATCACGTCAGCGCCAGCGCGGATATACTCGAGGTGGACCTCAGCGACCAGGTCCGGCTCCGTCAGGTTCAGCGCGTCGAACGACCTGTTGACGAAGACACCCTTCGAGTAGAGCATCGTCCCCATCGCACCGTCGCAGACGAGCACCCGGTCGTCGAGTTCTTCGAGGAAGGTCCTCATCTTCGTCTCTCCGATCAGCGGTCAGCGATCAGCTTTCAGCGGTCAGCGACCAGCGATCAGCTTTCAGCGATCAGCTATCGGCCATCGGCTAACGCTTGGCACCTCCGGTCACCCCCGTCAACTGTCAGGCTGTCAGCGGTCAGCTATCTGCTGTCTGCGGTCAGCTAGCTGCTATCTGCTATCAGCCGTCTGCTACCTGTCTGGATCCTCGGGTAACCCCGAAGGATGAACTGGGCGCTCGTGGCGTTCCCCGCCCTGCACAGCAACATGGTTGCAGGGACCATCTCTCACTCCTCAGTCCTCGCAACCCGTATTACCTCGTACTCCAGCGTCCGCGCGTTCACCAGCAGGTACGACCGCGACACCAGGTCCAGGCCCACCGACCTCACGCCCTCGCAGACCGCTTCGGTGAGGCGGTGATGGTGGCCGAAGAGGTGAAGCCGAGGCCGCATCGCCGCCAGGACCGCCGTGATCTGCGGTCGGCCAGCGTCGAACCGCCCGCCCCTGCCCTCCAGTATGAACGGGCGGGGAGCCTCGTGCGTCAGCAGCACGTCTACCCGCTCCATGGCCTGGCACGCCTCGATCTCAGCCCTGACGAAGTGCCGCCGCTTGTCGTCGCGGACCGGGCGGCCGTCCGGCCCCTTGTCCCCTCGCCGGGGCAGCTCGCGCGGCGCGCTCTCGTACCAGGTCGGCGCGAACGTGCCGCCGAGCGCCGCGACCCGAATGGCCCCGACGGTGGCCAAGGTGGCATTGGCCAGCGGAAAGAGGTTTTCCATCTTCCGCCTCCCGCAAAGGAGGTCCGCCAGGACGTCGAAGTCCTCGTTGTTTCCTTTTACGAAGTAGAGTGGGGCGCGCGGCGACCTGTACTGCCCGTTGTCGTCGGCGATGTCACCGGCGGACACCCAAAACGGAATGGCCGGGTGCCGCGCCATCACGGCGTCCAGGGCCCTGAAGTCACCGTGAATGTCCCCGAGCGCGCCGAACTGCGGGTCGACAGAGTTCACATTCGGGAGGCCGCCGGCTCGGGGGCCTCGGAGTGCCCGGACGCCATCGGCGTCAACGCCGCGGGCACCAGCAGGTCTTCCTTGTCCCAGATGAAGTCGCTCTTGCTGTAGACGGCGAGCTCGTAGTCCTTGCCCATGAAGATGGCCGACACCGGGCAGGCTTCCTCGCAGAAGCCGCAGAAGATGCAGCGCATCTTGTGGATCTGGTAGATCTTGGCATAGCGCGGGCCCGCCATCACCGTCCCGTCGTTCTCGGCCGCTTCGAGGTAGATGGCGTCGGCCGGGCACGCAACCGCGCACAACCCGCAGGCGACGCACTTCTCGAGGCCGTTCTCGTCGCGCATCAGCACCTGTTTGCCGCGGTACTTCGGGAATACCGGAATCTTCTCCTCGGGATAGTTCACCGTCACCGGCTTCCTGAAGAGGTACTTCAGCGTCGTCGCGAAACCGACCAGCAGAGGGCGGAGCATGGAGCGATCATAGCACCCGGCTCCGCTTCCACGCCTCCGCTTCGTTGACACCGCCTCCGGCAGGCCGCTATAGTCGTGTCGGTTGCTCTCCCAGCCGTTTCACAGGCCGTGCAGGAGCCAAGATACCTCTCGGCGGACCAGTTCCTCTTGACGACCCTCATCGTCAAGCTGGCCGTGATGGCGCTTCTCGCCATCGTCCTGGTCCGCTACAGCCGGTTCCGGCGAATCCTCGTCAGTGAACGCCTTTCGTGGACCGACCGCCTCGTTTTCGTCCTCGGCCTCGGGGTCCCGCTGGCGGCTGGTGTTGTCGTCCGGTTGCTCCTCCACTACGACGCAGCGGACCTGACGCTGGAGGGAGCGTTCATCGCCGGGCTGATAGGAGGCCCGACGGCCGGCGCCATCGTGGGGACCATGGTAGCTCTCCCACCCCTTGTCACCGGCGGAATAGCCGCGCTGCCGTTTGCGGTCGGATGCGGACTCGCCGGCGGCGGCCTGCGGCACGTCTGTCCGAAGGACGCGATCTGGGGGTTCTCTCCGTTCGTGTTCCTGAGCCTCCACAAGCGGGCCTGGCGGCTCGTCCGCCACGTCCAGCTCATCGACTGGCAGGTGATCCTCCTCCTGCCCCCCATCGCGCTCGAAATCCTCAGGCAGTCGATCGGAAGCCGGTACGGCGCTCACCAGCTCTTCGGCCTTTCCGTGATGCCTGCGGGTTCGACGGGCATGTCGGTCGTGGTCGTCCTCGGCACGGTGCTCGGCGTTGCCATCCCGATCAAGATCTGGAACAGCGCCCGCATCGAGTTCCAGCTGGCCGAACAGGAGAAGCTCCTGATGCACGCCCGCATCGAGGCGCTGGCCGGGCAGATAAACCCGCACTTCCTCTTCAACACTCTGACCTCGATCTCGTCGCTCATCAGGACGCAGCCGGACACGGCGAGAACGCTCATCGCGAAGCTGTCGAACCTGCTGCGCAGGCTGCTGAGGAGCCGCGACCACTTCAGCACGCTGCGCGACGAGCTCGCGGCCATCGACGAGTACCTCGACATCGAGATGGTGCGCTTCGGAGCCAACCTGCGCATCGAGAAGTCCATCAGCCCCGACACACTGGACGTGATCGTCCCGAGCATGCTCCTCCAGCCGCTTGTCGAAAACGCCATAAAGCACGGTATTTCGAAGAAAGTCGGCGGGGGCCGCGTCACGATCCGAAGCATCCGGGAGAACGGCCGGACGGTGATCGAGGTCGGCGACGACGGTCTGGGAATGTCCGAAGAGGCGCTCGGAAGAGCCATGCACGAGGGAATCGGGTTGAGCAACGTCAACGAGAGGTTGAGCGTCATCTACGGCGCCCGCTACGGTCTCAAGCTGAAGAGCGAGGAAGGGACGGGAACGTGGGCGCGGATCGAAATTCCCGAGTCGGCGCTCCTGGTGCGCCTCTCTGCCTGATATGCTTCTGAAAGCGGTTGTAGTGGACGACGAGCGGCTGGCCAGGGACGAGCTGTGCTACCTGCTGGGTCAGGTCCAGGACGTCGAGGTCGTGGCGCAGGCCGGAAACGGCCCAGAGGCGCTTGCCGCCATCAAGACCGCCCGGCCGGACGTGGTGTTCCTCGACGTCCAGATGCCCGGCCTCACCGGTTTCGAGGTGGCCAGGCGGGTGCTCGACGCTGCGCCCTCCCGGCCGGAGATAGTCTTCGTGACGGCCTTCGATCAGTACGCCATCGACGCGTTCGAGGTCAATGCCGTAGATTACCTGTTGAAGCCGGTGGAGGCATCGAGGCTGGAAGAAGCCGTGAGCCGGGTGCGGAAGCGTGTGTCCTCGGAATGGCCCCGCGAGCAGCAGCTGGCGAGGATTCTGCGCCTTGTCGAAGACCGTGACGGCCGGCGGCAGCAGGTGGCTTTGAAGGTGGACGAACGGTTCGTCCTGGTGCTGGCCGAAGAGATCATCTATGCGTCGCTCGTCGACGAGTCGGTTAAGATTGTAACCAGCAGGACGGCAGGAACGTCCAATTATCGGACTCTGGATGAACTCCAGGCACGGCTGGACCCGGCGATGTTCTGGCGGGTCCACAGGTCGCACCTGGTGAACATTACCAAGATCAAGGAGATAGTCCCCTGGTTCAGCCGGAACTACATCCTGAGGATGAAGGACGCCAAGGGCACCGAGATCCCGGTGAGCAGGTCGCAGACCAAGCGGCTGCGCGAGTACCTGCAGCTGTGACGCCGGCGCCCATCGGCCCGGAGCCGTGGTGGCGGTTTCCTTCCCAGCAGCCGCTGCCGGGCCTCGACGTCGTCTCTCCAGCGACCGAGACCCAGCAGCAAACCTTCGCAGGGCACGAGTGGCCTGCACCCACCGCTGCCGGCTCGTTGCCGGCGGGGCCACCGGCGGGCAGCGGAGCCACGCGCCCGGACCCGATCCTCCCGTCGCCTGCCACCCTCGAGGCCAGGCAGAAGGCTCGGATGGCAAGGAGGGCCTATTGGCGCGCCGAGATCATCGCCTGGTTCAAGACTGTCGCATCGGCCGCGGTCTATGCCACGCTCATCGTGACCTTCGGCTTCCAGGTGGCGCGCGTCGAGGGCCAGAGCATGGCTCCGACGCTGCAGGACCAGGACCGTCTGATAGTCAACAAGCTGGTCTACCGGCTCAGCGACCCACGGCGCGGCGACATCGTGATGCTCTATTACCCGGTCGATCCAGACAAGTCGTTCGTCAAGCGGGTGATAGCCGAGGAGGGCGACCAGGTCCGGATCGTGGACGGCCGCGTCTACGTCAACGACGTGCCCGTATCGGACGACTTCGTGCCGCCGGAGTTCCGCAGCCATGAGGACTGGGGACCGCGCGTCATCCAGCGAGGATACTATTTCGTCATGGGCGACCACAGGAACAACAGCTCCGACAGCCGCCATTGGGGCGAGGTCCCCAAGAGGTACATCATCGGGAAGGTCCAGCTCCGGTGGTGGCCGATCCCGGAGGCGAGGATCTTCTGAGTGCGAGCTGACCGCTGATAGCTGACCGCTGACCGCTACTGGTACATCCTCTCGATCACATCCTTCCACCTGTCCTCGACGACCTTCCGCCGGACCTTCATCGACGGGGTGAGTTCGTCGCGTTCCATGGTGAACTCGGTGGGGAGCACTGCGAACTTCTTTATCCGCTCGAACTGGCCCAGCGTCTGGTTCAGCCGTTCGACGACCTCCTGATAGCGCCCGACGACCGCCGGGTGTGCGACGAGGTCCTCATGGCTCGCCCACTCGATGCGGCGCGCGCGAGCCTCGGCCTCCAGCCGGCCGAAGTCCGGGACGATGAGAACCGCCGGGAAACGGCGGTTCTCGCCGATCACGACTGCCTCCGCGATCAGTGGGTCCGCCTTCAGGCAGCTTTCCAGCGGCTGCGGGGCAATCTTCTTTCCGCCGGAGGTCACGATGAGGTCCTTCTTGCGGTCGGTGATCGTGAGGTAGCCGTCCTCGTCCAGGCGCCCGACGTCGCCTGTGTAGAACCAGCCGTCCTTGATTACCTCGGCCGTGAGGTCCGGTCGGCGATAGTAGCCAACCATTACGTTGGGCCCGCGTGTCGCGATCTCGCCATCGGGCTCGATCCTCACCTCGACGCCAGGCAGCGGCCGGCCGACCGTCCCCAGACGGGTGGCGCCGACAGCGTTGGCGGTCACGACGGGCGACGTCTCGGTGAGCCCGTAGCCCTCGAGGATCGTGAAGCCCAGCGCAAGAAAGAACTCGGCAACCGAAGGGGCAAGCGGAGCGCTGCCCGATATGAAGTACCGGATTCGCCCGCCCGCGCGTTCCCGTATCTTCCGGTAGACGAGGCGGTCGGCGACGGCGCGCTGCACCCGAAGCAGCGGCCCCGGCCTGCGCCCGGCCAGCTCGGCGCGAACGGCGGCCCGCCCCACCCCAACGGCCCACCGGAAGATCTTCTTGCGTGCTGCCGAGCCCTTGTCAACGGCATCGTGGATCGCTGACACGAACTTCTCGTAGAAGCGCGGGACGCCGGTCATCAGCGTCGGTCTGACGCGGCCCAGGTCGCGAGCAACAGTGGACAGCGACTCGGCGAATACGAGAGTCACACCATCGTACAACGCGCGGTAGGCGAGCATGCGCTCGAACACATGGCTCAGGGGCAGGAACGACAGCGCAACGTCGCTTTCCGACAGCGTTATGACTTCCCTGGTGGCCCGCGCGTTGGCAAGCAGATTGTCGTGCGTGAGCATGACACCCTTCGGCTCGCCCGTGGTTCCGGAGGTATAGACGATGGTGGCGAGGTCGCTGCCCCGCATCCGTTCGACGCCGGTCCGGTAGCGCTCCTCTATCCCGTCGTCTTTCTCGACGAGCTCCCTGCCGCGGGCGCGAAGCTCTTCAGCCGTGAGGATCGGGAAGTTGTACCTTCCTGCGGCGGCCTGCCCGTCGATGACGACGACGCCGCGAAGAGACGCCAGCTCGCCTGCCTTCTGGAGGACCTTTTGCGCCTGGCCCTCGTTAGAGACGACGGCTATCTTCGCGCCGGCGTCGTTCAGGATGAAGGCCATCTGCTCGGCAGACTGCGTCGGGTAGATGGGGACGGTGACCGCCCCGGAGGTGAGCGAAGCGAAGTCGAAGATGGTCCATTCGGGACGGCTCTCGGAAACGAGCGCCATGCGGTCGCCCGCTTCGAGGCCGAGCGTCCCGAGGCCCACGGCCAGATCGCGCACGCGCGCATAGACCTCCGCCGGGGAGTAGTCGTCGAAGCCGTCGGGCTTGCAGCGGCGAAGAATCGCGGGCTTCTGGCAGTGCTTACCCAAGTACAGGGGGATATCGGCCAGCGTTCTGAACTTGTCAGGTGTCACAGGGTGCCTGATATTATCAAAAAAAGAGCCCACGCCAATCTGGAAAGAATCCATCGGGAAATGTGCCAGCAAAGAATATCGGGCAACGGCCCCGCCTCTTTCAGTAGCCGGCCACCTTATCCACGACGTTCAGGAGCGGCCGACCGGCTTCGAACCGCCGCAGGTTTTCGGCGAAGAGATCGACCGCCGCGGTCCAGTACTCCGGTGAGAAGGCTGACGTGTGGGGCGTGACGATGACGTTCGGCAGCTGCCACAGCGGGCTCCGGACGTCGAGAGGCTCCCGTTCGAAAACATCGAGCGCGGCCCCCGCAATCGTCCCGGCGGCCAATTCCTCGGCGAGTTCGGCCTCGCGAACCAACCTTCCGCGCGACACGTTGACGAGGAAGGCGGTCGGCTTCATCAGGCGCAGCTCGCGCCGGCCGATAAGGCCCGACGTCTCAGGCGTCGACGGCGCGCAGATGACGACGACGTCTGATTCTGCGAGAAGCTCGGGAAGCTGCGTGCACGAGTAGGCACGATCGACGCCCGGAGCCGAAACGGGCCTTCCGCTCCGGGTCAGGGCCGAGATGGCCATCCCGAGGCAGGCGGCACGCGAAGCGATGGCTGAGCCAATCGCGCCGAAGCCGACGACCCCCATTCTCCTGCCGCGGAGCGTCGTGAACGACGCCATGGCAGGTTTGGCCCAGTTTCCCTGCGCCTGGTTGCGAATCGCGACGTGAAGGTGCCGGGCCAGGGCAATTGTCACCCCTATTGCGTGCTCGGCAATCGGATCGACGTGGAGGCCCCTGGCGTTTGTGAGGACGACGGGGCTCTCGCGCATCCTGTCGTTCATCATCAAGCCCACGCCGGCAGCCGGGCTCTGGATCCAACGAAGGTGCACTGCGAGGGGCAGCAGGTTCCGGTCGATCCTCGTAGTAAGGGCGACGTCGGCCTCTGGAAGGGCGGAAGCGAGAGCATCCGGGTCGCGGGCGTCGACGAAGCGGTGCTGCGGGAAGATGGTCTTCAGCCGGTCCACTTCTTCGTATGGGAGCGTCCAGACAGGGTCGCCGAAGACCGAGACGAGAATGTTCATGGGAATCACTGGAACGAATCAGCGATGAGCGGTCAGTTTTCGGCGCTCAGCCCGATAGGCTCTCACTCCTCTTTCCGATACTCGCCGCTCCTGCCGCCCCGTTTCGCCACGAGGCAGATGTCGCCGATAACCATTTCGCGGTCGGAAGCTTTCACCATGTCGTAGACGGTGAGCGCGGCGACGGCGACTGCCGTGAGCGCCTCCATCTCGACGCCGGTGGCAGCGGTCGTCCTTGCGGTGGCCTCGATCACGTAGCCGTCGCGGACCGGCCTGAGATCCACCTCGACGTGCGAGAGCGGCAGCGGATGGCAGAGCGGGACGAGGTCGGCTGTCCTCTTGGCCGCCATGATGCCGGCCAGCCTGGCAGCCTGGAGGGGGTCGCCCTTTCCGACCCGCCCGGCCCGGATCAGGGCGAGCGCGGCGCGGGAGATCCGGATGTGGCCGCGCGCGGTTGCCTCGCGCGCCGTGTCGGGTTTGGCCGACACGTCAACCATGCGCACCCGTCCTTCGGCGTCCACGTGGGACAACGGGTGGCCACGGCCTTTCGCCTTTTTCTTCACGCGGGTGATTCTAGGACCGGTCGGGAAACAGGGTCAAGAACGCAGCCATTCCCGTGCTAAGATGCGCGTCCATGAACCAGTCCGCACAAGGCCGGCAGGCCACAGAGGAAGGGGCGTTCAAGCCCTACGTACCGCCGCACGTGCAGATGACGGAATTCACGATCCGCGCGCTGCTGCTCGGCCTGGTCATGAGTGTCGTGCTAGGCGCGGCCAACGCCTACCTCGGCCTCAAGGCCGGAATGACGATTGCCGCCACGTACCCTGCCGCGGTCATCGGCATGGCCGTGCTGCGCATCTTCAAGGGCAGCGTGCTCGAGGAGAACTTCGCCAGGACGGTCGGGTCCATCGGCGAGTCGGTCGCCGCCGGCGCCATCTTCACGATTCCCGCGTTCGTTATCCTGCACCTGTGGTCTTTCGATACCTTCAGCGACTACCTCACGTCGAGTTCGCTCATGATTGTCGGGGGGATCCTGGGCGTGCTCTTCGTGACGATCCTGAGGCGAGTGATGGTCGAGGACCGCGACCTGCCCTTCCCCGAGTCGGTTGCAGCCGCTGAGATCCACAAGGCCGGCCAGCGCGGAGCGGATGCCGCGATGACGCTCTTCAAGGCAATGGGCGTCGGCGCGCTGGTCAAACTGCTGGGAGACCTCAGGGTCTTCCTCTCCTCCAACGACTTCGTACTGCACGTGGGCCAGGTCGGCAGGAGCATCGTGCGGCTGGGCTTCAGACCGACCGACTACGCGGTCCCGGCTGGCGGTGTCACCACGTTCTCGGCCCCGGCAGTGACCCCGGCCTACATAGGCGTCGGCTTCATCATCGGGCCGGTGCTCGGCGCGCTCAACTTTGCAGGCGGACTTCTGGCCTGGGGTCTTTTCGTCCCCCTCCTGGTCTACTTCGTCGGCCCGACGGTCATCGAGAGCTTCGCGGCCGGCGCGGGCCTCGACCCGGCCAGCGAGGAAGCGTGGGTGGCATTGTCGGGCTCGATGTGGCGCTTCATCGTCCGCCCGATTGCGGTCGGCGGAATGCTGGTCGGCGCCACCTTCACGCTGTGGAGGATGAGGAAGAACCTGATGGTCGGCATCCGGCGCGGCGTTGCCGACCTGAAGAAGTCGGCCGGAACCGTCGAAGCGACAGTCCGGACCGAGAAGGACCTCAACTTCAAGGTGATGCTCATCGGCATCGCGCTCGTCTTCTTCCTGATGATCGCGCTCTACTACTACTTCACGGGCGTCATCGGCGGGGCGACGATGGCAGCAATCGTGATGTTGATCACCGGCTTCTTCTTCGCAGCCGTCTCCGGCAACCTCGTCGGGATGATCGGTTCGTCGAACAACCCGGTTTCGGGCCTCACGCTGGCCACGCTGATCGTGGCCGCCCTCGTGATGGTGATCATCGGAGTGAAGGGCAACGAGGGCGTCATCGCGGTTCTGGGCGTCGCAGCGGTGGTCTGCGTCTCGTCGGCGGTCGCCGGTGAGATGCTGCAGGACCTCAAGGTCGGGCACATCCTCGGCGGCACGCCGTGGAAGATGCAGGTGGGCGATATGTTCGGCGTCGTCGTGTCCGGCGCCCTGCTCTTCTTCCCCCTCTACGTGCTGCACGCGAGCAACATCACGCAGGGAGGCGCCGGCTTCGGCGACCGCGCACTTCCAGCGCCGCAGGCAGGGCTGATGGCCACGCTGGCACAGGGAATCGTGGGCGGCGAGATGGCGTGGCCGCTGGTGATCGTCGGCATAGCGATGGGCATCTCGCTCATCCTGATCCGCGTGCGGAGCCCGATGCTCTTCGCGGTGGGCATGTACCTGCCGCTCGAGACAACCTTCGCGATCTTCGTCGGCGGCGTGCTGCGAGGCATCGTCGACTCGATGGTCGCGCGGCGCGGCTACAACGCCGCGCAGAAGGCGCGTGTGGAGAACGCGGGCGTGCTCACGGCCTCGGGCCTGATTGCCGGCGAGGCGCTGATGGGCCTCCTCATCGCGGCCGTGGTCTACTTCCGCGAGAGCTTCTGGTCCATCTCCTGGCCGCTCGCGGGGCCGATGGCAGTCGTCTTCGCGATAATCCTGGCCCTTTACCTCGTCCTCATCCCGCTCGGCAAGGCCGGATCGCCCGACGAACCGGCGCCGCCGACGGCAATGATGTAAGGGACGAGCTTCCCGCGGTGACGACAGCTCTCAGCTGTCAGCGCGAGACCGGAAGGCATGCGCTGACAGCTGATGGCTGAAGTCCATTCTCCACGCCCGCCTCGAAGGACCGCACGCCTGTGGGTCCGCCGCCCGCTTGGGGCGCGTTCAGAAACAGCAACGCAGCCGGGCGGCTAACCCTCGGCCAACCCCATCGCTTTACAATAGGAGCATGGTCAGGCGCGCCTTCATTTTGGTCGCCCTCGCCGCAGCTTTCGGGACGGCTGCCGCTGCGGGCGTGCGCGCGCAGGGATCCCCTCCGCAGGCCACGAGCGTCGACGCCCTTCTCGCCTACCCGGACTACTTCCACGGCCGGAGCGTCGTGATCCGGGGAGAGGTAGAGACCGAAGGCGCGCGCCACCGGATCCGGAGCAGTGACGGCTCCAGGCTTCTGCCCGCAGTTTTCGGCAACCGCTCGGTCCCGTCGGGTCTGACGGACATCCGAGGCCAGCTCCTCGACGTGGGACGGCTTCGTCCGGACGACCCGCGCGTCGCAGGCTACGAGCTCGAGAGAGTGCTGGGCCTCCAGGCCGACCAGTGGCCCAGGCCTGGAGAGGCGCTGGTCTTAGCAGTTGCCGGGTCGCTCCCCGCCGTACGGCCCGCCGAATCGGCAGCAACGTTGAGGGCCGTAGCACTCGAGCCACAACGCTACGAGGGCCGCAAGCTGACCCTTCGCGGCCAGTACCGCGGGCGGAACCTCTTCGGCGAGGTCCCGCGGGCACCAGGGGTCGGCCGCTTCGATTTCCTGATCCGATCTGCCGGCGCGGGCGTGTGGGTGACCGGCATCCGGCCGAGAGGCCGGGGCTTCCAGTTCGACCTCGATTCCAAACTGGACACGGAAAGGTGGCTGGAGGTCGTGGGAGTTGTCCGCCATGCGCGCGGCCTGGTATGGGTGGAAGCCGAATCGGTACGGCTCGCCGAGCCAGGGACTGAAACCGAGCCCACGCCTGAAGCGGAGGTCGTCGTCGACCAACCGCCGCCGCCTCCACCCGAGGCTATCTTCAGTATTCCCACCGAGGGCGAGACCGAAGTCCCCACGGACACCACGATTCGAATTCAGTTCTCTAGAGACATCGACCCATCGACCATCGAGGACGGAATCCGGATCGGCTATACGGGAGCGCCCCCCAGCGTCAGCGAACCTCCCCCTCCAATCACGTTCACCTACACCTACAACGAGGGTGCGCGCGCGCTGGAGATCCGCTTCGAGAAGCCGCTGGACCGGTTCAGGACCGTGAAGGTGGAGCTGACCGAGGCGATCCTCGGGGCCGACAAGCAGCCGCTCAAGCCTTGGACCCTTACCTTCACGGTCGGCGGGTGACACCTCCCATGTCGCCGGGCAGCGCCGGAAAGGAAGTGTCACCTTTTCGACTTTCTCAGGGAACGATCCGGAACGCGGCAAGGACCTTCTGCTGGCTGCCGTCTGCCTCGATGCAGATTTCGATGATGTACTCACCTTGGGCCATCGGAGCGAGAGCGAGTTCGGCTGTCGCGCAGCGCACACCACCTTGTTCGCGCTGCCCCGCCGTCACGGGTATCGACATCTCCCCGCCCGTCTTGTCCAGAAGCCTTGCAGTCACCTTTCCGGGTTGCGATGAAACCGGTACGTCGATTCGCAGGCGCTCCTGCCTTCTGAAGTGCTGATCCGCGGTCGGCTGCCAGATCGCTGCCCCCGTAAACGGCCCGCGGCGGAAGTACATGGGCTCGCCAACCCGGACCTCGCCGGCATCGCCCGCGGGAACCGTCACCCTGAGCGACTCGGTCGCCTTGAACGGTCCGTCCCACACGATGCGAACCGTGTATTCTCCAGGGGCCAGGTCTCCGCCTGCGGCCGGCAGATCGAGGGTGAACACCCGCGCGGCCCTCGAGAGCGAGGCCTCGCCAGATGCCACCGCGTCACCCTCGGCTGCCACAGAGACCGATGCCTTCGCTGAAGCGCCCTCCTGCCATTCCGGGTCACGCGCCCGCACAGCGTCGAGTTCGCCCACGACCCAGAGCCACGCCTCAGGGGCGCCGGCCGCGGACGTGCGCCAACCGTATCCTGAACGAACACGTGCCCAGGCGTCGCGGCGCCTCGCCGCAAGCCCAGCGAGCGCCTCGGCAGTCGCGCTCGGCACGGCTGGCTCCGCCGCGGCCGCCCGGACAGCGTCCCGCGCCTCGAGTTCCTCCCGTGTCGGCGCCTGGTACCCGGAACGGGCCCGCACGTTGACCCCCGGCCGCTTGACGCGCACCGTTATCCGGCGGTACCGACCGTCGGCCTTGTCGTTCGTCGAGTAGTAGCCGAGCAAGTAGTACGACGTGAGGTCATCGGTGATGCGCTTCAGCCCCCTGTCGAGGTCGTTGCTGTTCACTATGGCGATGCCGTCGGTGTTCTCTGCCAGAGTGCGCAGCGTGTCAATGCGGTGCGTGAGGTTCGCCTGATCCAGGTGAGGCGGGGGCGGCGGGTCCGGTCCTATCGGCGCGTCGAAGGCGGGAAGGCCACGCGGATCGACCGGGTAGAAGCTGACGTTGGCACGGTTCGCCTGATTCAGGAGCGACCGGAATCGGATGCCGTTGTCCAGCTCGGCGAGCATCAGCCGGTCGCGGTCGCAGTTCGAACGCGAACCAGTCGGCCCTATCCGCGGGTCGTCCCCCACCATTATCTTCCCCCCGCGTCCCACGTACATCCCGGGCATTTCCGGCGAGATCACGTCTGCGAGCGCTCTGTTTCGCCCGAAGAGCTGCCATCCCTCGCTCATCGTTATGACGGCCTTGCGCTCCTCCCGCACGCCCTCGAGGTGTACTACAAGGTCCTCGAACGCGTCGAGCGTCATCTTCTCGCGTCTGCGAGCGATCATCTCCCGCGCCACCCAGGACTGAAACGCTCTCTCACCCGCTCCGGCCGGGTAGCACCGCATGTACTCCTCTTCCTGCGGGTCGAACTCCGTCAGCCTTTGGCGCCGCCCCCACTCCCACCACCGCTGGAGCATGCCGTCGATGGTCGTCGTGCGACGCGCAAACGTCAGGTCCCTCGCTGACATTTCCGGCGTCATCACCGCGACCAGGTCGTCGGGCCCGAGGACCCTCTCGAGCATCCTGACGATGGGCTGACGGGCGATGCCGGAGCCCGCCAGCGTTACATGGTAGGTGTCCAGGAAGAGCACGAACACGCGGCTACGAGGATCCTGCGCCATCCGATCGGCCTCCGCCACGGTGTTCGGCTCGACGCGGAGCTCCTGCGGCCCCGCCGCTCTGACGACAACGTGCTCGAACCCCTCGACCTTCTGCCGGACACCGTCTTCGAGCACTTCGAAATCACCGGCAGTGAGGTCGGTCACGGGCCGGCCGTCCGCCGTCGGGTAAACGTCCACCCGCACGTAGTTCGCTGCCGCGCGGAAAGTCGGGATTTGCTGTTGCTGCGGCTCCTGCTTCCCGCGCTGCTCCTCCCCTTGCTGCTGTTGCTGCTGCCGAGGGGGCTGTCGTTGCTCGGGTTGCCAGAACCCGCGAGCTTGCCGCGGAAACTGCCCAGCACCCGAAGGATGTGCCGGCGGCCCTGTCTCCTTTCGGCTCGCGCCGTCAACCGCACCGCCGAGGGCAGCGCTGACTGCAAGGGCGAAAGATGCTGCCAGCCGGAGTTTCGTCTTCATGGAAGGAGTGCTACCTGGGTGCCTGCACGCCCGTACCCGGCTGCGGCCCCTTGATTCGCGACCACAATGTGAAGAGCGCCCTGATCAGAACGCGGATGAAGACCGCAACCAGCACGATCAAGACGACCGCTACGGCGAACGCGGCGAGCGGGTACTTCAGCGTGACGATGCCGAAGCCGATGACGAAGGCGTCCTCGACGAGGCTCAAAATCCAGTTGGAGAAGGGCTCGGGGCTGGTGTTGACAACCGCGCGCGTCCCGGCCTTGGTGAGGTGGCTTCCGGCTGCAACCGTGCCGCCGAGGAGCGCCACGAGCGCTTCGACGCCCGGCGAAGCCTCACCGAGGGACGCGACAGCGATGAGCGCACCCCCGGCCGGGCGGACCAGTGTGTGGAGCGCATCCCACGCAGAGTCGACCCACGGGATCTTGTCCGCGAAAAACTCGATCAGGTAGAGGACGACCGCCAGGCCGATGAGCATGTCGCTATCGAAGACGGCGAACTGCGGCGGCAGCTGGACCCAGCCGTAGCGCGAGGCGAGGCCCAGAATAGCAACGGTGGCATAGAGGTTGATCCCCGCCGCAAACGAGAAACCCAGCGTCCGGCCGAGGGTCGTGAGAAGTTCCATTGGAACCTCACTCTCTGCGCAGCATTCCCGCGATCTGCGCCACCGCCTCCCCGACCAGTGTATCGCGATCGTCGATGGTCAAGTGGCTTGTTTCGATGGGGCGGCCGACTCGTACAGTGATCTCCATGGGCAGGATGACCGAGCTGCCCGGCATCATCGCCTCGCGCGCACCTTCGATCGCCATCGGGACGACAACGGCTCCGGCACCCAGCGCCAGCACGAAGCCACCCTTCTTGAACGGCAGGAGGGCCCCGGTGCGGCTGCGTGTGCCTTCGGGAAAGATGAGGAAGGAGTGACCGCGGCGGGCGGCCTCGATTGCGGCGTCAACGGCAGCCACAGACTGCTCGCGGTGCCCGCGCTCGACGGGTATGAACCCGACGAGCTCCATCGCCTTTCCAAGCACCGGGATCTTTCGCAGCGGCGACTTGAAGAGGACACGGAGTTCCGGGGTGATCGGGTAGAGGGCGCGGAAAACTATGGGCGCGTCGAGATTGCTCTCGTGGTTGGCGCAGTAGACGAGCGGCCCGTTTCTGGGGATGCGTTCGGCGCCGACAAGCCGGTAACGGACTCCAGCCAGGCGAAGGCCAACCTCGCTGCCGAGGTGGCCGAGGCGAAAGAGTATCGTCCCGCGGCGGAGAGCCCGCGCGGCGAGGGTTGCGGGAGGGCCGACAACGAGGATGTAGATCGAAACGAAGAGGTAGGCCGCCCAGGACCTCACGGCCGCCACCGCCAGGCGCAGGCGGCCGGGCGGCGGCAGCTTCGAGGTTTCTTCGCCGTTCACGACCTCAGGAGGCGCGGGCCGCGCGCCGCGCTGGCGCCGCCGCAGACCTTTGCGGCAGCGCCTTCACCGTCGTCGAGGACGTGGTGGCCTTGGCCCGCAGAGCAGCCTTTTGGCGCGACATGATACAGCGGTCGAGAGCACTGTCCATCCGGGCCTCGACCGAGGCCGGCGCCTCGGCGATGACCTCCGAAACCTCGGAGACGATGAGGAAACGGGCGCGGTCCAGCATCCGCTTCTCGCGGAAGGAAAGCGTCTTCGCCCGGCTGAGCAAGGTGAGGCTCTTCAGCACCTCCGCGACGTCGTAGATCGAGCCGGTGCGCATGCGGTCCGAATTGTCCTTGAAGCGCCCCTTCCAGTTCTGCTGGCTTTCGATCTTGCCGTCGCCGAGCACCTTGAACAGGCGTTCGACCTCGCCGTTTCCAATGGCTGGCCTCAACCCGACGTTGTCGGCGTTGGCCAACGGGACGAGGACGGTCGTGTCGTTCGAGGAGATCCGCAGGTGGTAGAACCCGCAGGTTGTGCCGAGAATCGTCTTTTCTTCAATCCGTTCGATGACGCCGAGACCGTGATTTGGGTAAATGACCTTGTCACCGATCTGGAATGTCACATATCCCCCGTCTTCATAGGTAGGTTGCGCGCGGGAGCAGGTAGGGCAACAAACCTCAGTATAACGTAATCGGGAAGGCAAAGCAAGCGGATTCGGGAGAGAAAAGGCCACGTTTCGCGGTATTTTCGCCTTTCCACCGCAAGTTTCTAGGAGGCGAGAGGTTACACGCGCAACCCGACAGGAAGGCGGCGCCCGGGCGTGAGGAACGCACCCGCCCCGGCGGCAGCGCGCCGGTTGGCGACTGAAGCGGCTGCCCTCAGGGCCCTGCCGGACCTCGAGGGCAGCGCCGGCCAAGTCGTCGGGGGTCGCGCGACTTGTGGCGGCCTCCGAATGGCCAGGACTGCACCCGGGCCTGGACCGGTCTGGCCACCAGCGTGCCTCGCCTACTTCTTCTGGTGCGGTTCTTCCGCAATACGCGTCACTTGGGATGCCGCCACCCTCCACTCCCCGTTCTGGCGGACGTAGGTGTCTGTCCAGCGGTAGCGCCCGCTGATGTCTTCTCCCTCGTAAGTGCCCTTGACGTTGCTGATGCCTGTCACCACCGCAGTGTCACCATAGACGCGCGTCCGGACGTTGCTCTGGTCGTGCGACTCGAACTTCAACTTGCCGCTCCTGACGTCGTTGATGTCGTCTTCGCGCGACATCAGCTTCCCGGTGGGATCGACGAAGGTATAGTCGTCGGCATAGATTTCTTCGAGGGTGGCAGGGTCGCGGTCCATCATGGCCTTCATCCACCTTTCGCCGAGTTCCTTCACCTCAGCCTCTGCTGCCGCCTCGGACAGCCCGGTGGTTCCCGCGGCCTCTGACCCTGATTCGGGGACAACCATTGCGGCGTGAACCTCCGATGCCTTCCACTCGCCACCAACCTTCCTAGCGACCACCATGAAGTGCCCGCTGTGGCTGCCGGGCCCGTGCAGACCACCGGTCATGCTGCTCGTCCCGGTGAACACGGCGGTGTTGGCGCCCACAAAGCGGATCGTTTCCACCTCTAGGGATAGCCTGGCGTCCCCCATGTTCGCGAAGCCCTTGGCGTAGCCGGCTTCGATTGCCGCCCGACCTTCCAGCATCTCCCCCGTCGGTTGGATGACGAGGGCATCGTCCGTGTAGAGACGCAGGATCTGCTGCGTGTTCCGTGCGTTCCAGGCCGATTGGTACTTCTGGGACAGCTGCCTCACGGCAGCTTCGTCGGAGGCCTGTTGTTCGCCTGCCTGAGCAGGCTGGGCGGACGCCGCAATCATCACGGCTGTCGCGAGCACCATCAGCTTTCCCATAGTGACCCTCCCGGATGCATGTACTTCCCTGCACGTCCGGAATTCGCCACTTGGGGGCCGATACCGGGTGCGGTGGAAGTGATTGATTACAAGCGCGTTACGGAAGCGCCAAAATCAGGAGTCGGCTTACGGCATGGGGACTAGCAAGGTGCTGACCAGGCAGACAGACGAGCTTCCGAATCCTGAAAAAGTGCAGATTGTGACGAGCCGGTGCGGATCTCTGGCGGCGTCCCCTGCTCGGCCAGCTGCACCCGGCAACAGCCTCTTTGATGGGCACCGGCCGGTGTCGTCGCCCACGGTGGACCACCGCCCGGACGCAGCTGTAGAGCGGCCAGCTCAGGGCGGGACATGGGGCCCCTGCACAGCCGCCGTCCGACACCGGGCTCCAGGGACGGAGGCGCCGCTGATATACTGTTGCAGTCGAGCGGGGCCGCTTCGAGCTCACACACGCTCGGTCCCGCTTCAACGTCTCCACGTGCCGGAGTGGCGAAACTGGCAGACGCGCGGGACTCAAAATCCCGTGGGGTTCACCCCCCGTGTGGGTTCGATTCCCTCCTCCGGCACCAGCAGAACGAGCACTGACACCAGCGCCTGACGAAACCGCCCACGCGTGCCCCGACCTCCCTCCTCCGCCGAGCAGGCGCCGATCGACTTGCCCTCGAGCACACAGTCCTGCTCTTCGCCTCCCGGTCAGACGCCGGAACGGCAGCACCCGCAGTCGGCGTCACGTGCGTATCCGATCTGATACGGAAGTTCACGAACCGCCGCGCGGACAGCCCCCGATTGCCCTATACTGCCCAGTCGCCAGCCTTGTCTCTTCGACCGGAGCCCCTAGGCAGCTTCTTGTAGGCCGTCTAGGAGTGACCCCACCTGTCAGGGCACGTACGTAGGCTGGTGTAGCAGCATCCGCCCACGCCCATCGCCGGGTGCTACGGAACGAGCTGAGAGTCGACTCGCCCCCAGGGAACCAGAGACCTCGCAAGCGCCATGCGTCAACCCAGACCGAGACCGTGGGCGGAGCGATATGACCTCACCCGCTCGCAGGAGTCGACGAACAGCTTTGGCTTCCATCCGGATAGGGCAGAACTGCAGTCCGGCTCGTACCGCGTCTTCCGTTCGACATCCTGGCCGGTAACCGACGCGTCAAGGAGGGTTCTCATGCGCAACAATCTGCTCGCTTTCATCCTCGCTTCAGGTTTGGCTGCATGCGGCGGCGGCTCGGGCTCGCCGGCGCCAAGCCCCAGCCCCACCCCGACGCCCACACCCACACCGAACCGCAGCCCGTCAATCACGAGCATGACCGTCACGAGCTTCGGCATCTCGGAACTTGGCACGTTCCAGGGCTCGGCGAATGCGACGGACCCGGACGGCGACACTCTCACGTACCAGTGGGACATAGGAGGCATCGCCGCCAGCGGCAGCACCTGGTCCAAGTTGCTGAAGGGCAACGGCACCTACGACGTGACACTGACCGTGACTGACGGTAAGGGAGGCAGCGCGACAGACAAGAGACCGATGACGGTCGGCTGCATGACCGGACACTGGGTGGGGACCCAGGGACCGTCCGCGCTAGGACAGTACTACTTCGACTTGACTCAGAACGGTGCGGTTGTCACCGGTACCTACTTCGACTCGACCTACGGGGCCGGACAGACGGATCCGGCAGAGCCGGGACGGATCGACGTCAACGGTAACGTTCAGATGCGGGTGAAGCAGGGACCGTTTACCGACTGGTACTTCACAGGCACCATGGACACGACGGGACGACGCATAACGGGCAGCGTTCGCGGTTCTGGTTTCACAGGCCAACCGTTCGCGATCCAGAAGTGACGCGCTGGCCCGCGGGCTCTGTGATTCCAGCCACGATGGACAACCACTTCCATCGGAAGTGATAGCGCAGCGGATCTGACCCAGATGCAACACCGGTGCAGCCAGAGCGGTCCGCTTACGTAAACCGAAGCGGCCCTCTGGCACCTCCGGACGTGCCTGCCCGCTCAGAACCGCACCAGCCGCGTGATCTTCACCGCGAGCATCCGACTCGCCGTCGTCGCGCGCCGGACGCCGAGCGAGGTGTCGCGGCCGTCGTTGTAGACGACATAGAAGTCCGAGCCAGGACGGAACTCCCACCGGAAGCGGAGGTTCGCGCCGATGGCGGCATCGGCCGAGTTGTACTGCAGGAGCGCAGAGAACCCGGTCCGCGGCGACAAAGAGTAGTTCACGCGGCCGGTCACGAGCGCGGTCGCGAAGGAGCCCTGCGGCACGTCGATCCAGTTGAACGACAACCCGGGCTCGATCCCGAGGCGCGGCGAGATCTCGATCCGCCCCCGGTAGCCCGCCTGGCGGCGGGTGCCTCCGTAGAAGTGACCCGCGCCGGCCGACACCGAGCCGTTCACCTTCCGCTGCGGGCCGAGTTGGTACCTCGCTTCGAACTCTGCGAAACGGTAACCGCCCGCCGGCACGATTATCTCGTCGTCTCTTAGGTCGAACTCATCGTCTAGGAACTCGTAGTTGCCGGTCGCCTCGATGCGCCACTGGTCGCCGTTGGACAGATCCATACCGGCCTGCGCCTGAACCTGCCGCGACTCGAGGCGGCCGGCCGAGTTCGTGAAGTGGTCGAGCGATGCCTCGAAAAAGTACTTCCGGATGGCGCCCGATCTGGCCGGGCGCGGGCTGAAACGGAGCTGAGCGTAGTTTCGCCGGAAGTCCCTTCGGCGCAGGAAGCCGACCTCCGGGTCGAAGTTCGGCTCGACCGACAGGTGCTCTACCTGCAGGCCGTAGCGGTCTCCCGCGTACTGGACCTGCGCGCGATAGCTCGCAGCGTCGCGTGAGCGGTTCGCGGCGTGCGTCCTCGCATAGTAGGCGTTGATAGTGAGGTCGCGGAAGAACGTGAATGCGGCGTCCACACCGACGGCCTGGCTGCTTCCCGGCCCTTCGGCAGAGCGCGAGCGATTGGTGAAGATGGCACCGATACTGCTTTGCGCGAAGATGTCCCGCTTGACCCGGAGAACCGCGAAGTTCGTCGCCGGCGCGCCCAGTTCTGCCTTCTCGCGCTGCTGGACGTCGAGCACGCCTATCGTGTATGCGCCGGACCGGCCAACGAGGCGGCCCCCGGCCACGATCGGCACGCTGAAGGAATCGTTCTCTTCGGTCTCATGCAAGCCAATCTGACGGCTGTAGAAAAGGATCGGCGTGTTGCTGGGCCCTCCGCCCTGCTGCCCGCCGCCGCGAGGGCTGAGGCTCGCCCCGCCGAAAGCGAACACCCCCGCGCCCTCCAGGAAGAACTCGCGCCGCTCGGGAAAAAACAGGCTGAACCGCGTAAGGTTCACCTGCTGTTCGTCGTCTTCGACCTGCGCGAAGTCCGTGTTCACGGTGAGGTCCGCCACCAGCCCATTCGGAAGGGTGTACTTCATGTCCACGCCGCCGGCGGCGCTCGGGTCGTTGCGGAAAGGCTTCGCTGAAACAAGGTCCGTTTCGACCTTCGCCACCGCGTAGGGCTTCACCTCGAGGTTGAGCGCCGCAGGGGGCGCCTCGAGGCCGACGAGCGTCGCCTCCTGGGAAACACGGACGATCGCGCGTTCGGTGAAGGCAGCCGGCATGCGCGTGAGGTACGAGAACTCGTTGGCGGCGCGCACGATCCGCCGGAACTGCACCCCCCATACCTGCGGGCCCGGCGACGCGTATCGCAGCGAGCGAAACGGGATCGCCATCTCGACTGTCCAGCCATGCTCGAACCGCCCCGTCCGCACGTCCCAGACGGTATTCCAGTCGCGGTTCGTGTCACGCTCGTCCGATATGAGCTGATCGCCGATGGCCGCGAGCGGGTTGGTGTAGAAGAAAACGCCGTTGCGACGATCGTGGAACGTGTCGAAGAACACCCCGAAATTGTCGTTCTGGAAGATCGAATGGCCGTCCCGGCGCATCTCGTTCGCGACGATGCGGTCGGGAGCCGTCATCGAACATCTGGCTCCGACGTAGATCTGGCGGTCGTCGTACAGCAGCCAGACTTCGGTCTTGTTCTCGGCTGGCTCTCCCTCGCGCGGCTCCTGCTGGATGAACCCGTCGATCGGCTGAATTCCGACGTAAGCCTCGTCGTCCAGACGGCCATCGAGGACAATGGGGATGCGGGTCCGGACCGCGCGGACGGTCACACGGCCTGCGGCGTCGCGCGCCACTGTAGCGGGAGGCAGCGGGACCGGCGTTCCGGGACCTCCCGCCATATTGGCTGGAACCTCCTGTGCCGACGCGGCCGCGCTCGAGGCTGCCCATGAGACGGAGGCCAGCATGCACAGGAACACGAACCTGAACGCAGCAGAGAACATAGGACTCCGCCGAATCAACGACTCAAATGGAGATAAGGTAACTGGCTGCGGGTCCGAAAGGTGCGGGAGCCCGACGCCGAAACCGCATGATTTTAAGCCCCAGCCCGTCAAAAATAAAGTCGAATCTCGCGTCGGTGCCTGCTCTTGCCCGCATTCAAAGCGGCTCCGGCTCGCACAGGTGGCTGTCGTAGCCGAGCCGAACGAGTTCCCGGTACGCCTCCCAGACATCGGGCGGGATTACCTGCGGGACCTGGTAGCCCTTTTCTGCGTAGACGCGAATCCGCTGGAGATCACCGACCATGATGCTCACGACGTCGTGAACCGACAGCAAGTCGTTGCGGTACTTCTCGAGGTAATCGTCGAGCGAGACCCTCGGTGACGTCACGATGGCGCGCTTCTCGGGCCACACCTTCTGGAAGGTCGCCAGGGTTCGGCGCTCCATGTAGGGCTTCTGCACGAGGATGAACGAGGCGGGATCCATCTCGCGCGCGGCAAGCAGGCGCCTCGTGAACGCGAAGTTCTCGCCGGTGTTTGCGGACTGGCTTTCCACAAGGATGCGATCGGAGGGAACGCCCATAGAGCGCGCCACGTCGGCGAATCGCTCGGCTTCGGGGCAATCCCACATGCGGCGCGTGATCGAACCTAGCCCGCCCGAGTAGACCAGGAGCGGCGCCCACCCTTCGAGGAAGAGCTGCGCGCCTCGCTCCGCAACACATACGTCGTGGCTGCACAGGACCAGGATGGCGTCCGATTCCGACAGCTCTTGGCCGAGCTGATGGTAATCCCACAGCATTCCGACGAGCCTGCGCACCTCTCCGTCCATCGATGGTGAACCTTACCACGCCTTCTGACGTCGAATCATCCGTTCGCCCAAGGAGCAGAACGCGCCACGGCGGTAGCACGCAGCTGGGAGACCGCCTCGGCGTCCGATGCAAGACCCGTAGCCTGAAACCGTCCGCCTTCGCCCGCGAGACCGAGGGCCACGGCTGGACAAGCTTCCCTAGGCAACCATGAACGACGTCCGTTACGCGCTCCGCGCCTTCCGGGCGCACCCCGTCACCACCCTCGTGTCGCTCCTCTCGCTAGGCATAGGCCTCGCCGTCACCGCGGTGGTCTACAGCATTGCCGACGGGATGTTCCTGCGCCCTCTGCCTGTGGAGGATCCGGATGGCCTCGTCTGGATAGAAAGCGTGACGACCGAAGGCCGGAGAGCTGGGCTGGCATGGCGAAACTACGTCGAACTCCATGAGTCGGCCGGCGCTTTCAATGGCGTCGCCGTGCAGAACCGACGCGGCGCCCTGGTGGACCGTGGCGGCGAGGCGTCGCTCGTGCTCCTCACGGTCGTCTCGGACGACTACTTCGACCTGCTCGGCGTGAAGGCGGCCTACGGGCGTCTCTTCGACAGCCGCCTGGACGAGGGCATGATGGCCGAGCCGGCAGTCGCTATAGGCGATGCACTCTGGAAGCGCACCTTCGGGGGGGATCGGGCACTCATCGGCCGCGCGATCCGCCTGAACAACCGGCTCTTCACGGTTGTCGGCATACTGCCTCGGGAGTTCCGCGGCCTCACCTCGCAGGTTCGCAACGACGTGTGGGTGCCGGCAAGTACCTGGAAGGCGATGGGGTCGGCCGCCGAGTTCGAGGCCCGCGGAATCGGGCAGTTCGAGCCCGTCGCACGGCTTGCACCGGGCCGGTCGATCGGAGAGGCGCAGGCCGAGCTGGACTCGATTGCCGCTCGCTGGCGCGAAAGCGAGCGTGCCTTCGAAGGGCGGCGACTCGTGGCGACGACACAGGAGATGCGGGAGCCATCTAAGCGCCTCGCCGGCATCCTGCTCGCTGCCGTCGCGCTCCTTGTCGTAATAGCCTGCGTGAACGTGGCCATGCTGCTCCTCGCGCAGGGCGAAGCACGGCGGCGCGAGATCGCGATCCGGCTGGCGACCGGAGCCAGCCGCGGGAAGCTCTTCCGCCAGCTCGTGACCGAAGGCGCGCTGCTCGCGGCAGTCTGCTCCATCGCTGCGCTCGTCGCTGCTTACTGGCTCATCCCGCTCGTCCCGGCGATCCTGCCGCCTGGCCCCGACTTCATGGAGTTCGACATCCGCGTGGACGCGCGCGTGGCCGCCGTAACCCTGTTGGCCGCTGCCTCGACGGTGCTCCTCTTCGCCCTGGCGCCGGCCCTTGCTGCCAGTCGCACGGACTTCAACTCGGTGCTTCGCGGCGCGGCAGCCGAGCAGAGCAAGCGCTTCGGCTGGCGCCGCACGCTCGCCGCCGTTCAGGCGGCGCTCAGCGTCGTACTGTTGGCCGCGGCCGGCCTGCTTGCGCGGAGTTTCATCCACACCGCGAGCGAGCGGCCCGGCTTCGACACAGACCGCAACGTGCTCGTAATGCTCGTGTCCATGAACGGCGAAGGCCAGCGGAACGCCGTCGCCGCCGAGGAACTGATGGACCGGGTCCGCGCGCTGCCGGGTGTGAAACGCGCCGCCTACTGCCGCCGCACTGGCCTCGTGGACTCGGGCGGTGGGGCCACGGTGGACGTCGCGATCCCTGGCGCACCGGCCTCGCCCGGGCAGGACGTGATACGCCTCAGGTTCAACCAGATCAGCATCGACTACTTTGCCGTGACCGGCACGCGCCTTCTCGCGGGTCGGACCTTCGAGCGCCGGGATGAGCAGGACGCCCCGGTCGTTCTGGTCAACGAGACGATGGCCAGACGGTTCTGGCCCGGAAGGAGCCCGGTCGGCGAGTGGGTCCGCGTACGCAACGTGGACCGCCAGGTACTTGGCGTCGTCGAGGACGCGATGGTCAACTCGGTCCACGAGCAGCCAGAACCGTTCGTCTACCTGCCCTACGCGCAGATGCCTTCGAGCGACACGACGATACTCGTGGAAACCACCGGGGCTCCGGACTCCATCGCCGACGCGGTAAAGGCCGAAATGAGGAAGGTATCGTCGCCGCCGACGCTGCTCACGACGGAAACGCTGCGGCAGCAGATGAGGAGGGCGCTCTACTTCGACCGCGTCGCGGCGCTCCTTTCGGGTGTCGTGGGCATGTTCGCACTCCTCCTATCGGCGCTCGGCCTGTTCGGCGTCGTTCAGCACGGCGTGAACCGGCGGATGCGCGAGCTCGGCATCCGGGCGGCGCTCGGCGCCTCCCCATCGGACGTGATGTCGCTCGTCCTCGGACAAGGCCTCCGGCTCGCGTCGGCCGGCGCTTTCGCCGGCGTTATCGTCGCGCTCGCAGTCGGACCACTGCTGGCGGGGTTTCTCTTCGGCGTGACGCCGCGCGACACGCTCACCCTCGTGACCAGCGTGCTGATCGTGATCGCGGTTGCGCTGGCGGCAAGCTTTTATCCTGCCTGGAAGGCGACGCGCATCGACCCCGCCTCGACGTTACGCGCTGAGTAAAACCTACTCCGCGGGTACCTTTGGGGGCTACCCTCCCTCTCCGCCCGCGGGCCTGTCCGCAAACGCGGATAGGCCCTGGCAAACGGACGCCCAACCTGTCCAAGGGTCGAGAATCGCACCTTGGGCACGGGAATTGGATCGCTGCAGCGGGTTCAGGTCCGCTGTGTGGCCCATGCGACATTCATGGGCCTGCGACATTTCCAAGACTGGCTCGACAAGGAGTGCCCTCCAATGTCCACCTCTACGGGCGTCGCGCGTGGGATCGAACCTCAACCGCCTCAGCAACCGGATCTCGAGATTGTCAAAGCCCGACAGCAGGCCATGTGGGCCTCGGGCGACTACGCGCAGATTGGCGTTCGCCTCCAGATCGTCGGCGAATCGCTGTGCGAGGCCGCCGGAGTTTCAGCGGGCGACAAGGTCCTCGACGTCGCCGCCGGCAACGGCAACGCGTCTCTCGCCGCCGCCCGCCGCTTCGCCGACGTCACTTCGACAGACTACGTGCCGGCCTTGCTCGAACGCGGCCGGATGAGGGCCGAAGCCGACGGGCTGCCGATCAAGTTCGAGCTCGCCGACGCCGAGAGCCTGCCGTTTGCCGACCAGTCGTTCGACGTGGTGCTGTCCACCTTCGGGGTGATGTTCGCCCCGAACCAGGAGCGTGCGGCCGGCGAGATGGCCCGCGTGGTCAAACCGGGAGGCAGGATCGGCCTTGCGAACTGGACCCCCGAAGGGTTCATAGGCCAGTTCCTCCGGGTCGTCGGGAGCTTCGTTCCCCCGCCGCCAGGCGTGCGGCCGCCGGCCTTGTGGGGAACCGACAAGCGCCTCCGCGAGCTGTTCGGTGACCGCGTCTCTCACATACGGATGGAGCGCAAGGACTACGCGTTCCGCTACAGTTCGCCGGAGCACTTCGTGGACATCTTCCGATCGTTCTACGGGCCGACCTACAAGGCGTTCGCCGCGCTGGACGCCGGCCGGCAGGCAGCGCTCCACGGTGCGCTCGTCGAGCTGCTGCGCCGCGAGAACCGCAGCGACAACGGCAAGCTGCTCATCCCATCGGAGTACGTCGAAGTGGTGATGACTCGCTGAAATGCCTGCAGCCAGGCGGCCCTTGGGCGGGTGCGCTAAACTGCGGCAATGGCGACTGCCGCAAGTAGACCGCTCTTCACCGCCCGGACGCTTGCGTTCCTGCGATCGCTGAAGCGCAACAACGACCGCGAATACTTCGCGGCACGCCGCGACGCGTACGAACGCGACGTTCACGAGCCGGTCCTCCGCTTCGTCGAGATGATGGCTGGCGAGCTGCCGGCGTTCGCGCCGGAGCTCGTCGCCTCTCCGAAGGTGTCCCTCTACCGCATCCACAGGGACACGCGCTTCTCGCCGGACAAGAGGCCCTTCAAGACACAGGTAGGGATCGTCTTCCCGCACCGCGACCTGAACCGAAACCGGTCCGCCTGTCTATACGTGGAGATCGGTCCCGACGGGACGATGGTCGCGGGCGGGATCTACAAGCCCGACAGGACGGAGCTCCTCTTGATTCGCGACCACGTCGCGCGCACTCACCGCCGCCTGCGCGCTCTCGTCGAGGCGCCAGGTTTCAAACGCGTGGTCGGCGGAATCGAGGGCGACCCTCTGCGGCGGGTACCGCCCGGCTACCCGCCCGACCACCCCGCGGCCGAGTACCTGAAGTTCCGACACTTCCTTCTCGGCAAGCAGTACGCGGCCGCGTTCGCAACCTCGCCCAGCTTCCGCGGCGAAGTCCTGCGCCTGTTCCGCCGCATGGCGCCAGTCGTGTCGTACCTCAACGAACCGCTGCTAGATGCCGCGCGAAGGCGCGACCCATTGTTCGTATAATGATGGGGTCGTAGGGCCGAACCTGAAAAGGACTGAGGACCGAGGACTAAGGGTTGGGGGCTGAAGGAGGGCTGGGGGCTGAGAGCAATGGGCACCGAGTCGAGCCTCTACTCAGAACTCGGAACTCAACACTCGAAACTCGTACCTCGGTCCTCATGCCTCGGTCCTGAAGGCGTTTCTCCGAGAGAGGATCCGGCCATGCCCCGACCCTCAGCACGACGCTCTGTTCTCGCCACCGCCATGGCAGCCCTTGTTGGCCTCGCCACAATCGCGTGCGCGACGAACCCGGTGACGGGCAAGCGGGAGCTCTCTCTCATAAGTGAAACGCAGGAGATCGCGCTGGGACGTCAGGCCGACAAGGAGGCAGTGGCGGCCTACGGCCTCTACCAGGATGAAGCGCTCCAGCGGTACGTCCAGACGCTCGGCACCTCGATCGCAGCGCGAACCGAGCGGCCGAACCTGTCGTGGACCTTCCGGGTCGTCGACGATCATGCGGTCAACGCCTTCGCCATCCCGGGCGGCTTCATCTACGTCACACGCGGCATCCTTACGCACCTGAACTCGGAGGCCGAGCTCGCCGGTATCCTCGGCCACGAGATCGGCCACGTCACCGCGCGCCACTCTGTCAACCAGATGAGCAAGCAGCAGCTGGCGCAGATAGGCCTGGTTGCCGGCATGGTGCTGTCACCCGAGGTCGCAAGGTTCGGAAACCTGCTCCAGACCGGCGTGGGTCTTCTCTTCCTCAAGTACAGCCGCGACGATGAAAGGCAGGCCGACCAGCTCGGCCTGAGGTACATGGTTGCCGGCGGTTACGACCCGCGCAGGCTGGTCAACGTCTTCCAGATGCTCGAAGGCGTGGGCAAGCAGGAAGGCGGTGGCGGCGGTCGACTGCCCGAATGGTTGTCCACCCACCCGGATCCAGGCAACCGCCTGCAGTGGGCATCCACCGCCTCGTCGTCTGTGGGCCGCGACGTGTCGCAGCTCGCAGTGAACGAAGAGTCGTACCTGCGGCGGCTCGACGGCATCGTGTTCGGCGAGAACCCGCGCGAGGGCATCTTCCAGGGAACTCTCTTCCGCCACCCCGATCTCGCCTTCCAGATGCAGTTTCCTCCCGGGTGGAGGGGAAGCAACCAGAAGCAGGCGGTGGGAGCGGTGAGCCC
This sequence comes from Vicinamibacterales bacterium, assembly GCA_041947015.1. Classification (GTDB taxonomy): domain Bacteria; phylum Acidobacteriota; class Vicinamibacteria; order Vicinamibacterales; family Fen-181; genus JBHGBL01. The sequence continues at coordinate 52,759 of JBHGBL010000001.1, read as the reverse complement.
GAAGGAAGATGCGGTTGTCGCGCTCCAGCTCGCCGAGGGGTCGAGCGCGCAGCAGGCGGCGCGGAGGTTCTTCTCGCAGCAGGGAATCGTCGCCGGAGAGCCGTGGCGCCGCGAGATTGGGGGCTTCCCCGCGGTTTCGGGCGTTTTCAGCGCGCAGACCGAACAGGGTAACCTGCGTGGCCTAGCGGCATTCGTAGAGCACGGGAACCGCGTCTACCAGCTCCTGGGATACACATCAGAGCAGCGTTGGAACAGCTACCGGGAAACCTTCATGCAGTCGCTGGCCAGCTTCAAGCGTGAAACGGACAGGGAGATCCTGAACGTGCAGCCGCGCCGCATGAACGTCGTCGAGGTGACGCGGACATCGACACCTGACGCGCTCTTCAGGCAGTACCCCTCCACGGTGGCCGAACCGGTGGTGAACCTGATCAACCAGCTCGAGCCAGGCTCCACGGTGCGCCCCGGCCAGATGTACAAACAGGTGGTCGGGGGGCCGAGGTTCTGAAGGCTGTAAACCTGATAAACTACTCCGTCGGCTCGTGTTCCGAGGACCGTTCCAGTCAGCCACCGTCACCTCGAGGCAGGTATGAACAAGAGAAGACTGTTTGCCCCGCTGCTGGCGATTGCCATCGCCGTCACCGCGCTCGGGGTCGTCCCGCAAGCCGATGAGGGCTTCTGGCCTTACAACTCGATCCCGAAAGCCGCGATCAAGGCGCGCTACGGGTTCACTGTCACAGACGCCTGGCTCAATCATCTTCAGCTTGCCACCGTCCGCTTCGCGGGAGGCACAGGTTCGCTTGTTTCGCCCAACGGCCTGGTGCTGACAAACCATCACATAGCGCTGTCGAGCCTGCAGCGCCTCAGCACGGCCGAGAAGGACTACGTCAAGAACGGCTTCTACGCCGCGACGCTGGCGGACGAGTTGAAGGTCCCGGGGATGGTGCTGAACATACTGCAGAGCATCGAGGACGTGACGGCGAGAGTCCACGCTGCGATCAAGCCCGGAATGTCGCCGCAGGACATGCAGGCCGCGCGGCAGAAGGTCATCGAAGCGATTCAGTCCGAGGCGCAGAAGCCCGGGACGACGGCGCAGGTCGTCTCGCTGTATGCGGGGGCGGTCTACAACCTGTACGTCTACAAGACCTATTCTGACGTGAGGCTGGTCTTCGGCGTCGAATACCAGACCGGCTTCTACGGGGGCGACCCAGACAACTTCACCTACCCACGCTACAACCTCGATGTCGGGATGTTCCGGCTGTACGAGAACGACAAACCCGCCGTGACGCCGAATTACCTCAAGTGGTCACCTGCCGGAACCAGGGCGAACGAGCTGGTGTTCACGACGGGACACCCTGGCGCGACGCAGCGCCTGAACACGGTGGCCCACATCGAGTACCTCCGCGATCTCTCGCTGCCATTCACGATCGCCAGCGGTGAGATGCGCGAATCGGCGATCAAGAAGTGGATGGCGCTGAGTGCCGAGAACGCACGCCAGGCGACCACCGAGCTCTTCGGCGTCCAGAACAGCCTCAAGAACCGGCGCGGGCAGCTCAAAGGGCTCCAGGACCCGATCCTGATGGCGAAGAAGAAGGCGACCGAGGAGCGGCTTCGCGCTGAGCTCGCCAAGTATCCCGAGAAACAGAAGGAACTCGGAGATGCGTGGGACATCATCGCCAGGTCGGTTGCCGTGGCGCGTGAGATCGAGAACGAGCGCAACTTCATCGCGAACGTCGCCGGGCTGAACTCGACGCTCTTCTCCCAGGCTCGCTCGATGGTCCGGGCGGCCTACAATCCGCCAGCCGAGGGAGCCCGCGGCGGGCGCGGCGGCGGCGCACCAAGTGGACGCGGCGGCGCGCCGGCCGGCCCTGAAGGCGGCGCGGGCCGCGGCTCTGCGCAGGCGCCGGCCATCGATTTGGGACGCGAGAAGATCAACCTGACCGAGTCGCTCGCCTTCATGCAGAAGTACCTCGGCGCCAATCACGCCATCGTGCAGCGGATTCTCGGCGACAAGACGCCGGAAGCAAGGGCGGCCGAGCTCGTTGAAAACTGCCGCCTCACCGACCCGGAAATCAGGACGCTCCTGCAGGCCGGCGGCAAGGCTACGATCGACGCATCCTCCGACCCGATGATCGTGCTCGCGCGGTCGCTCGAGGCCGACGCCCAGAGGATTGCCAGGCGCTACGAGCAGGAAGTGACGCTCGTCCAGTCGGCGGCATACCCGAAGATCGGCCAGGCAGTGTTCGTCGTCGATGGCGCCAAAGCCTACCCGGACGCCACCGGCACGCTGCGCCTGTCGTACGGCACCGTCAAAGGCTACGTCGAGGAGGGCAAGCGCGTCGCTCCCTACACATTCTTCGGCGGCCTCTTCGATCGGTCGGCTGAGCACGGCAACCAGCCGCCGTACGACCTCAGCCCCAGCTGGGTGGCAGCGAAGGCGTCACTCAATCTCAAGACGCCTTTCAACTTCGTCAGCACGAACGACATCGTCGGCGGCAACAGCGGCTCCGCCGTCGTGAATCGCAAGGGAGAGCTTGTCGGCCTTGTATTCGATGGCAACATCCAGATGCTGCCCGGTTACTTCATCTACGAGGAATCGACCAACCGATCAGTCTCGGTGGATTCGCGGGCCATCATGGAGGCGCTGACCAAGGTCTACAAGGCGAACCGGCTCGTCGAGGAGATAACCGGCCGGAAAGCGACGACCGACTGACAGGCGCGAGCGATCAGCTTGTGGGCTGGCGGGAGTCCTGCGTGAAGGCGTGAGTCCGATGGAACGCGGCGGTGCCTCGATGAACACTGACCACGCGACCAGTTGTGAGCGATGCGCGGCGGGACCGGCCGGGGCCGATTTGTTCGACTGGTGTGCTCTTTGCGGGATCAGGCTCTGCGATCTCTGCATGACAGAGGGGTGTTGCGGTCATACGCCGGCAATCTCCGGCCGCGACGCTGTGGTCCAGCAGGACGAGTGGAACTCGTAGGGGCACAACGCAGGAAAGCAGGCGGCGTGCCCCTAGCGGCCCCGTCGGCCGCGTCAGCGGCTCGGGGCCTATTTCTGCCGAGCTGTCAACGGTAGAAAATGCCGACGCTCCCCCTCCAGAACGATGTGTTGCCTGGGCTCGGGTCAGGCTGGACCGGCTTGCGGTAACATCGGGGGGTTCAAGGAGACGCGCATGAACGTCGATCACATCCACTGGCTCGGGCACGCGTCGTTCAGGATCGAGGACGGAAAGAACCAGATCTACATCGACCCGTGGAAGCTGTCGGAGGGCTCGCCCAAGGCCGACGTCATCCTGGTGACGCACGGCCACTACGATCACCTGTCGCTCGAGGACATCGAGCGGATAGAAACGCCGGAAACAGTCTTCGTAGCCCCCGCCGACGTCGTCGAGCAGCTGGGCAAGCGAAAGGTGATCAAAGCCACCGCGGGCGGCACCTACACGGCGGGCACCGTCACGGTCGAGGCGACGCCCTCGTACAACCTTGGAAAACCTTTCCACGGCAAGGAGAAGGGCTGGCTGGGCTACGTGGTCACGCTGTCGAACGGTCAGCGGATCTACCACGCGGGGGATACCGACGACATACCAGAGATGGCTTCAGTCCGCGCCGATGTCGCGCTCATGCCGTGCGGCGGAACCTACACCATGACGGCCGCCGAGATGGCGGAGGCAGCAAACCGCTTCATGCCCTCGGTGCTGATCCCTATGCACTGGGGCGACATCGTCGGGTCGAAGGCCGATGCCGAAACCGTGGCGCGGTCCTTCGGCGGAAAGACGGTGATACGGCCGATAGAGAAGTGACAAAGCGTGCGGCGGCACAGCCGCCGCTCACTCCAGCCGCACCGCGGTGCCGCTGACGGTGACCATGAGCATGCCGTTGTTGGCGCCGAGGACTTCGTAGTCGAGATCGACGCCGACGACGGCATCCGCGCCCCTGTTGCGGGCCTCGGCTTCCACCTCGTCCATCGCCACCTTGCGGGCGCGGGCGAGTTCGACTTCGTAGGCGGCGGACCGGCCGCCAACGATATCGCGCACGGTCGCGAGAACATCCCTGAATATGTTGGCCCCGATAATCGCCTCGCCTGTAACGATGCCGAGGTACTCGCGGACCCGGCGGCCTTCGACGGTCTGCGTGGTCGTGAGAATCACAGGAACGTATCTCCCATGTCCTTGAATCCGGCGCTGTTCACCATCCACTATACCCTGTATCCTGCGGCACTCGACTATCGCAGCTTGATCGTGGCAATCGAGGCGAGCGCCAGAATCGTGGCGACAATCCACAGCCGCACCACGACCTTGGGTTCGGCCAGTCCGACGTGCTGCATGTGATGGTGCAGGGGCGCGCGGTAGAAGAGGCGCCTGCCGAGCCACCGGACCGCGATCTTGTCCTGCACCTGCGATGTAAAGGCCTCGAACAGGAAGAGACCCCCGAGGAGCACGAAAAGCGCCTCCTGTTTGACCAGGACCGAAAGCGTCGCAAGGCAGCCGCCTATCGCGAGCGACCCCGCGTCACCCATGAACACCTGCGCGGGATAGGCGTTGAACCACAGGAAGCCCACGCCCGCGCCCGCGAATGCCGCGCAGAAGATAATCAGGTCTCCCGCCCCCGGCAGCAGTGGGTAGAACAAGTATCTCGCCCAGATCACGTTCCCCATGAGGTAGGCGAAGACGCCAAGGACGGTGACAGCCAGTACGGATGGCACTATGGCAAGGCCGTCCAGGCCGTCGGTGATGTTGACGGCGTTGCCCACGAGCAGGACGAAGAAGAAGACGGTCGGAGCGTACCACCAGACGGATGACAGCACCGCGGTTTTCACGAATGGGATGTAGAGGGTCCCTGTCTCCCGGAGCGGCCAGGGCGTCAGCGGGCTCACGACTATGCCCGTCAGGAGGAGCGCGTAGGCGGCCTGGAGCATTAGTTTGCGCGGCTCGGACATCCCCTTGTTGCCGGATCTCGCCCGCCACTTCGCGCGGTCGTCGGCCAGCCCGATGGCGCCGAACCAGAGCATCCCGAGGAGGATGATCAGGATGTAGCGGTTCGTGAGATCGGCCCAGACGAGGCACGAGAACAGGATGCAGGCGAGCATGACGGCACCGCCCATCACCGGGGTCCCTGCTTTGTCGTAGGCGGACGGTACGCCGGTTTCGCGCAACTGATCCACCATGCCGCGTCGCTGGAGGTACCAGATGAAGCGCGGCATGAGGAAGAGCGAGAGGGCGAGCGCCGTCATGGCTGAGGCAACCGCCTGCACCGAAAGGTAGTCGAGCAGGCGCAGCACCGAGATGGCACGATACCCGCCCGGTATGAGCATCTCTATCAGGTGGATCATGCCTGGCTCCTCCCGGCGCGTTCGATCACTGCCATCAGCCGCGCGTAAGCGGCCTTGATGTCGAACTGGGGTCTGAAATCGGTCGAGGTCAGGACGAACCGGCGGATCTCCGGCTCCAAGGCACGCAAGTCCGTGCCCGCCTCGCCCCTCTCTACTAGCGCGCAGAGGCCCTCGAGTGCCGCGGCGCGTACCTTCCAGAAACGCGCGCCGGCAAGGTTGAGCAGGGGTCGCAGAGCCGCCTCTCCGCGCCCGACCCGGCCCAGCGCCTGGGCCGCGGCTGCGGCGACCTCGATCCACCGATCCGACAGGAGGCGCACCAACGCCGTCGTCAGCTCCGTCCTGCCATTCTCGCTGAGGCACGTTCCGAGCGCCGCCGCGCTTCGCGCCGCCTCCGCTCGGGCCTCGAAGTACGGGTCGGACATTGACTGTACGAGCACGCGCTCAATGTGTTCGTTTACCACCCGAAGGCGCGCGAGCGCCGTCAGGGCATTGCGCCGGATGAAGCCCACCTGGCGGAAGTCGCCGCCGAACAATCGCTCGAGCGGCGCAGCAGGCGTCCTGTCTTCCAGCAACGCCAGAACGAGAGGGAGTTTCTCCCTTGCCTGCAGCAGGCCTATCAGCTTCACTCCCAGGTTGCGGCGCTCCCACGAGGGGTCCGCCAGCAGCGAGGCCGCCCGGCTCGCCAGGTAGGCCCGGTCTCCAGCCACAGGAAACTCTTCCTCGATGTTCCAGCGCGGCCCGCCACGCTCAGCCGCGGCTTCCAGCCGGCGAAGGAGCGCCTCGTTGGAAAGGAGCGCAACATCGTCACCGCACGCCGTGGCGCTCGAGCCAACCTGACGCGCGTTCGCTGGAAACGGCAGCGGCGCGGCGGCGGCCGCGGCACTTACTTTCGGCGCCCCGCTCGGTCCCGCGGCATGGTCGGCTTCGACGACTCTTCTGATCTGCGCGAGCGCGTCCGTGCGTGCAAACGATGCCGACCGCGCCGCCATCTGCCGGAGTCTTTCGGGATCGTCGAGGATCTCGATTATCGTTCGCGCCAGTTCTTCTCCGCTCAGCCGCTCGAGCACCCGGCCGTTCTCGCAGACCGTTTCCTCGTACAGCACGACCGCGCCTCCGCATCGCGCCATAGCACGCGCGTTCAGCACTTGGTGCTCGCCGGGCAGGTTCACCTTCGGAACGATCACGGCGGGCAGGCCGCGCGCCGCCAGCTCGTTGAGGGTCCCAGCACCCGCCCTTCCAACGACCAGGGACGCGCGCTCATAGATGCGCTCGATCGCATGGAAGTAGGGCCGCGAGACGTAGAACGTCTCGATCACGGACCGCTCCTCCGGGGCGTACCGTTCTTCGAGCCGTTTCCTGGTGTCCGCCGCCGCGTCGTAATCGGGTCCTCTGGAAAGGCCGGTCCCATGCACCAGGAACAACTTCTCCCTGTGCGGCAGCAACAGGCCGAGCGCGTCGACGACTGCGCGGTTGATCGTTCTGGCTCCCTGCGAACCGCCGAAGGCGAGCACGACATGACGCCCTTCGGGGATCGAGAAATCGAGGCCTTGGACCTCGGGTGCGCGCGGGCCCGAGCCCGGGATCAGCGACTGGCGCAGCGGGTACCCTACGACGAGGCCGTTCTCCGGGAAGAATGCTGCGCTTTCGGGAAAAGTCAGGAATACGCGGTCCGCCGCCCGTCCGATCACCACATTCAGCTTGCCGGGCACCGCGTTCTGCTCGTGCAGATAAAGCCGCGCGCGAGACAATCGCAGCCGCCTCAGGAACGCAGCCGCGAAGACGATGGGCGCCGACGCGAAGCCGCCGGTTCCGACGATCGTGTCGGGCCGGAACGAGAGCAAGATGAACAGCGCCCTCGCTGTGCCGCGTGCCATGTCGAAGAAGAAACGCGCAAGAGCGAGCGAAGGGCGGCTGCCGGGAAAGGAGGATGCCCTGACGTACTTGATCGGGATCCCTTCGCGCGGCACGATCTGCGCCTCGGCGCGCCCGCGAACTCCGACGAAGAGCAGCGAGGAGGACTCTCCGGCGATGGCACGCCCGATGGCCAAGGCCGGGTTGACGTGGCCGGCGGTCCCACCGCCCGTGAGCAGGATACGGCGTGAAACAGCACCCATCAGCGTCTCGGCAACGGACAGGTTACCCTAGAAGCTGCGCGGTCTCCACTACGGAACGCGCCGCCTCGTGGTTCGGCCCTTGGTGATACACGTCGATCGGGAACTCGTTGCCGTCGCCAAGCTTCCGGGCGAAACCGTCATCCCCGGGCCAGGCATCGATCCCGCTCAGGTTCTCCGTTCGCGACTCGAGCGTGAACGCGGCGAGCGGCTTTGGGTGGTACACAGGCTGGACGCCGAGACCTCGGGGATTGTCGTGCTCGCTCGTTCTGCCCAGGCGCACCGCGCGCTCGGCAGGGCGTTCGAAATGCGCCAAGTCGAGAAATACTACCTCGCGTTCGCGGCCGGCACGATGCCGGCGCCATCCGGGCGAATCGACATGGCACTGCACACGGCGCGCAAGGGCAGGACCAGGCCGGCGCGGCCGGGCGAGGCCGGCGCCAGGGAAGCGGTCACCGACTACCGCGTCCTCCAGATCTGGGCGACGCGATCGCATCCTGACGTCTCGATGCTCGAGCTCAGGCCGCGGACGGGCCGGCACCACCAGATTCGCGTTCACCTCAGGGCGATCGGGGCCCCAATCCTCTTCGATACCGTTTACGGGAAACAGGCGCTTCGCGCGGCGGAAGGCGGTTTCGGTCGCACCAGCACGGCCTTCGACAGCGCACCATGCCGGCGCCTCGCTCTGCACGCCTGGCGACTGGTCCTGCCGCCTCTCGGCGGTCGCAACGGCCCCCTCTCGCTCGAGGCGCCGCTTCCGCCCGACCTTCAGGCCCTGTCGGAGTGGCTGGATCTCAATCGCGGCTGCGCTCGCCCTTGAGCATCGAGTCGAGGAAGGCCTCGACCAGCGCGAGGTTCCCCGGCGTCTCGAAAGCTGACCCGCCGTGGCCCGCGCCTTCGATCGGGACGAAGGTGGAAGGAACGCCGTGCGCCCTGAGCGCATCGTGGAGGAGTCTACTCTGGACAATCGGGACCGTGCCGTCGGCGGTACCATGTTGAATGAAGAACGCCGCATCGCCTGGATCGATGTACGAGATCGGATTGGCCGCCTGAACCTGGTCGGGGCAGGCACGCGGTGGGCAGCCGAGAAGCCTGGACTCCGGTGAATCGGGCCCTTCGTGGCCGGGGTCCATCTGGAGGAAATCGGAAGGACCGTACCAGTCCACTATCGCCTGCACGCGACTCGGGAAGCCAGGCGAACCCTGGGAGAATGCCTCCAGCATCGTCACATCGGCGGATGTCCCCAGCAGTGAAACCAGGTGGCCGCCCGCCGAAGCCCCCCAGGCAGCAAAGCGCGACTGGTCGAGACCGTAGGTTGCGGAGTTGGCCCGCAACCATCTAATCGCCGCCTTGCAGTCCTGGATTTGCGCAGGGAACAGCGCTTCCGGGCTGAGCCGGTACTCGATCGCCGCAACAGCGTAGCCTCGGGCCCGCTGCCTGAGGGCTGGATGGTCCGCGCGCATCGACTTGCCGCCGCTCTGCCATCCGCCGCCATGCACCCACACGATGACCGGGAATGGCGGGGCACCGGCAGGAGTGTAGAGATCCAATCGCAGCGCCCGCGGCACCTGCGTGTAGACGAGGTTCCGGTAGTCGGCCGCAACCTTCGGTGGCGCCGACGGTATCGGCGTCGGCGACACCGGGGTGTTCCGGCTGCTGCTGCCGCCTTCACACGCGGCGAGCGCGAGCGCCGCCAGAACGACCCAGCGCCCCGGCCTGCTCATGTCATTCAGTCGTGGGTGAAAACGCGCCACTGCTGGTCGGGCAATCGATCTCGACTGCAGAGTTTACCCCAAAAACCGCGTCAGCGGATCGGCGCTACAGCGAATATGAAGGAGCTCCAGAGGGAGTGCGACACGATGAGCGCCGCGATGTCGTGCTTCCATACATACATCAGCCCCCAAAACCCGCCCGCGACCAGCGCCGCGAGCACGAGCATCACGTTTCCTGAAAAGACGTGGACCCCTCCATAGACGAGCGCTGCGACAACGTAGCCGGGCACGACTCCCAGTCGTTTCTCGAGCCTGTCCTGCAGGAAACCCCTCCAGAATATTTCCTCGCCCGGCCCCGTGACGAAGAAGAGCAGCAGGAAGATCCAGAGCCGAGACGAACCCTCCCCGAGCCCGTAGATGCCTCCGACCTGGCTGCTTGCCCCGGGGACAACGTAAGGAGCGAGCACGTTGCCGGCGAAGAACAGAGAATAGAGGACGACCGCCGAGGCGAGGCCGGTGAGAACCGATGCCGGGGTGAACCGGACGCGAGGCTTCTGCCAGAGCAGCGAATACGTTGTAACGGCGGCGACGGCCACGCCAATCTTCACCCAGAAGTTGCCCGACCCGACGCCGAACGCGAAGAACCACGCAACCGCAGCAACGATGATCCCGCCTGCTGTCTGCACGGAGATTTCCGAACCCTCGGCAGCCTGTGCTGCTTCCCGCGCCTTCACGCCTCGGGCTCCTTCACGCTGACTCCTCTGTGACCAGCACCTGCGATTGCGGCCTGTAGCCTGACCGCTCAAACTGTTCCCTACCTCGTGAACCTGTCGATCGCCATCGCCGCCATGAAAAGCAGCCCGAAGACGGTGTCGAGCTGCGCCGTCAGGGCGTCGGCCATCGGCGGAAAGGCCACCCGGAACTTCCTCAAGAGGCCGAGCGCGACTGGCAGCGACAAGAAAACCAGGAACGACCAAGCGCTGAGCGCACTCAGGGCGACCGCGACCAGAACGTAGAGGTAGGCGGCGACCATGAGGCCGGCAAAGGCCACGAGGCTGCGTTCGCGCCCGAGCACCGTAGCGAGGGTTCTTATACCGGTGGTTTCGTCGTGTTCGATGTCGCGAATGTTGTTGGCGAAGAGCACGAGCGCCACCAGGACACCGAACGGGATCGACGCGACCAGCGCCGCGGGGGAAAGCCGCCCGGCCTGAGCCACGTAGGCGCCCTCGAACATCAGCGGCCCCCAGATGAGGAAGACCACGACCTCGCCGAGCGCTCTGTACTTGAGGTTCAATGGCCGGCCCGTATAGAAGACGGCGAGGAAGAGCCCGGCCAGGGCAATCCACAGGATGATGGCGGACCTGGCAAGGATCAGCGCGACGCCAAGCGCGGCTGCCAGCGCGAAGAGCACGACAGATTCGGCCAGGACCATCCGCGGAGACATGAGGCCGGCGAACACTGGGTGCGGCCGGTAGATTGCCGTTGCGGAATCCACCCTGTCCACCCGGCTCTTCGTGTCGAAATAGTCGTTGAGTACGTTGCCGGCGGCATGGCAGAAGACAATGCCCGCAAGGACGGCTGCAAAGGAGCCCCAGCTTACGGCCACATCGGTCGAGGCTATGAGCGTCCCGAGCGACACCGAGATGGCCGACATGCTGAACGACCACGGCCGCGTGGCAACGACGTACTGCTTGATGGTCGTCATAACGGTGCGTCTCCTATCCTAAACCAAACCGCCACGCTCCCGGGAACAACGAGCATCGCCCGGGCATCGATTCAGAGATAATTGCGCCCATGCCGACGACGAGCAGACCCCGCCCCTTGCCCGTCGGAATCGTCTTCCTCGCGTCCGTCGCCTTTGCCGTCACACTTCGGGCGCAGGATCGCCCCGCGCATGCCATCACGGTTGTCCCGCGCCCCGTCAGCGTTTCGGCTGCGCCCGGTGAATTCGTGCTGACGGCGACGACAACCATCTGGGCCGACAAGGCCACCGCGGAGGTCGCGCGCATGCTGGCGCGCCGCCTCGAACCAGCCACCGGCTTTGCCTTTGTCGTCCGCACCACCGGCACCCCGTCGGGCAACCGGATTGTGATCCGGCGCGATTCGAGCCTGAAGAAACTCGGCCCGGAAGGCTACGCGCTCCGCGTCAGGCCGGGGCTCGTCACGATCCGTGCAGCCGAGCCAGCGGGCGCCTTCTACGGCGTCCAGACGCTCCTCCAGCTCATGCCGGCCGAGATACTTCGGGAGGCGAGGGCGCCGGTCGAACGGTGGACGGTCGCCGCCGTCACCATCGACGACTACCCGCGTTTCAGCTGGCGAGGCGGCCACCTCGACGTGGCCCGCCACTTCATGCCCAGGGAATTCGTCAAGAAGTACATCGACCTGCTCGCGCTCCACAAGTTGAACACGTTCCACTGGCATCTCACCGATGACCAGGGCTGGCGCATCGAGATCAGGAAATACCCGAAGCTCACCGAGGTGGGTTCATGGCGGAGGGAGACGATCGTCGGGCGGCAGCCGCGCGACAAGGCGGCATGGCGGTTCGACGGGATTCGCCACGGCGGCTTCTACACGCAGGAGGACATCAGGGAGATCGTCAGGTACGCAGCCGACAGGTTCGTCACGATCGTGCCGGAGGTCGAGATGCCGGGCCACTGTGTCGCGGCCATCGCCGCCTACCCTGAGCTCGGCGTCGATGCGGAGGGCACCGAGGTGGCGACCTCGTTCGGTGTTTTCGACAACATCCTCAACGCGGAGGAGGCAACCGTCAGGTTCATGCAGGACGTCCTCGCAGAGGTCATCGAGCTTTTCCCCGGCAAGTTCATCCACGTTGGCGGCGACGAAGCCGCGAAGGACCGGTGGCGGGCGAGCGAGCGGGTGCAGGCTCGTATAAAGGAGCTCGGCCTCGCGAACGAGGACGAGCTTCAGAGCTGGTTCATCGGGCAGATGGATGCGTTCCTCGCTTCGAAGGGCCGGCGCCTCGTCGGGTGGGATGAGATCCTCGAAGGCGGGCTGGCCCCCGGCGCGACCGTGATGTCGTGGCGCGGCGTCAAGGGCGGCATCCAGGCAGCGCGGAGCGGTCACGATGTCGTGATGGCACCGACGAGCCACACCTACTTCGACTACTACCAGACGAAGCAGATCGAGGGTGAGCCGGTCGCCATTGGCGGCCATCTGCCGCTCGAAACCGTGTACTCGTTCGAACCAGTCCCCGCGGACCTCGAGCCGGAGTTCAGGCGGCATGTCCTCGGCGCCCAGGGACAGCTCTGGACCGAGTACCTGAAGACGCCGAAGAACGTCGAGTACATGGCCTTCCCCCGCATGTCGGCGCTCTCCGAAGTCGTATGGACACCTGCCGAGATGAAGGACTTCGCCGACTTCAGGTCGCGTCTCGATGCGCACCTCCGTCGGCTGCGGATGCTCGACGTCGATTATCGGGCGCCGAAGCCTGACGACGCCTCGAGGCCCGAGGCGAGGAGCCACTGAACAGGACCCGAGATCGCCTATCTTGCCTTCGCGGCCTCGTCGCCGTGACGCCGACTCGAGCGCCTCACCATCTCCAGCGCCGACGGCGTGACAGCGAGGCCGCCCCTGGCAGTGCAGCGCAGCTCCGCGGGCATCATCCGCCCCACCGCGTACACGGCGTCGATCGTTTCGTCAAGAGGGATGGGATTCGCGTAGCCGCCGAGGACGAGATCGGCGCAGAGGAACGCGCCTGATGCTGCCGCCGCATTCCTCGTGTGGCAGGGGATCTCGACCACCCCCTGCACCAGGTCGCAGACCGAGCCCATCGTGTTCTGCAACGAGATCGCCGCGGCGTCTGCGGCCTCGCGAGCCGTGCCGCCAGCTTCCTCGACGACCGCCGCCGCCGCCATCGCTCCGGCGGCCCCGATCTCCACCTGGCAGCCTGCCACCTCGGCGGCGAACGTCGCGCGAGAGCCCACGATGACTCCGATGGCCCCTGCCGCCAGCAGCGCCAGCGCTGCTCTTTCCGGGTCGACCCCCTGCTCGTCCACCATGGCCGAGACCACACCGGCCAGTACTCCGGCCGACCCGCCGGTCGGCGCCGCGCAGACTACACCCATGGCGGCGTTGACGTGCATGACCGCCATCGCGCGCGCCGCGGCACGAAGGTGGGGTCCGCCGAGCGCCAGGCGTCCTTCCTTCTCAGCCCGCAGGATCCCGCTCGCGGTCGGGGCCAAGAGTTGCATGCCGTGAACTCGGTCGTCGAGACCGGCACGCGCCGATTCACGCATGACCTCCAGCCGCCTGCGCGTCTCGGCGAGGACCGTACGCTTGGGCAGTCCCAGGAGCGCGGACTCGTAGTCGACGGCGACCCGGCCGAGCGAGAGGTGGCGGCGCTCTGCAAGGGCAACCATCTCGGCCCCCGACGAGAAGAGCGGCTCCCCTCTTCTGACGAACCCAACGGGCGGCACCTCGCGGACCCGGCGAACGCCGGGCAGTCCCGCCAGATCCCGGCGCACGCTCGAAGGGAGCTGCTCGAAACCGCGCGCCTCCATCAGGCACAGCCCTTCCTTCTCCTGGCGCCGGATGTCACCGGAAAGCTGGCCGCAGGAACCAAGGGCGGCTTCCACCGCATAGCTGGCGGCGGCGTCGACCTCGACGAGCGTATGCCAGCAGTCACCGTTCAGCTTGACCGGCCAGTTGCCGACCGCAGTGATCTCGATGGCGCCGCCGCCGATGGACCTCGCCTTGACTTCAAGGTCGCTCCCGGCGGTGTCATTCAGGCGGATGACAGTGTGATTCGGGTGATCCGCCGTCTCGAGCGGTTCGACGCCGAACGTGATTTCCACCCCCTCGTCGCGGGCAATCTCGAACACCGAAAAGTACCGTTCGTCAGCGAGGTCGATGCCTAGGATGCCGGCCGCGAAGGCCATGTCGGCGCCCTGCTCACGGTACACCTGACCGTACGACCCGGACGCGTCGAACACGAAGCGCGCCGAGGCTGGCCGGGTGCCGAGGAGCGCCGCAGCGAGTGTGGCGATGCGGTGGGAGCCTGCCGTGTGCGAACTCGATGGCCCTCTCATGATCGGCCCGAGGACGTCGTTGAGGATGCTGACCATCTCAGCCTCCCACCCGCACCTCGAGGCCCGCACGAACCAGGATGGACGTCACACGCTCTATGTCCGCATCCGATGGCGGCCTCAAGTCCCTGCCTCGGCAATCGTGACCGAAGCGGTCGTACTTGGCCAACCCCGCCCGGTGATAGGGCAGCACGTCGACCCGGCCGAGCCCGGTGTCGAGCACGGTTCGGGCCAAAGCCTCTACGCTCCCGTCCGCGTCGTTCACCCCGGGGACGAGGGGAAAACGCACACGGACCGCCGCGCCAAGCCCGGCCAGCAGGCGAAGGTTAGCGAGTATCTGCGAGTTGGACCGCCCGGTAACGAGTTCGTGGACGTCCTCGTCGATCGCCTTGATGTCGAAGAGGAACAGGTCCGTGCAGTCGACCACCCGGAGCAGCGATGTTCGCGGCGCGTAGCCGCATGTGTCCACCGCGGTATGGATCCGGCTCGCCTTCGACCTGCGGAGCACCGCCTCCAGGAAGTCGATCTGCATCAACGGTTCGCCGCCCGAGAACGTGACGCCGCCGCCCGACTGGTCGAAGAAGAGCACGTCCTTCTCGATCTCCGCCATCAACGCGTCGACAGTCATCGTTGTGCCCGATATCTCGCGTGCACCTGTCGGGCAACCTTCCGCACAGCGACCGCAGCGGCGGCAGACCTGCCGGTCCGTCACTACGCCCGACTCTTCGCGGTGGACAGCCTTCTCCGGGCAGACCTGGACGCACGCTTCGCAGCCGGCGCAGCGGTCCTGCTTGATAGCAAGCTCCGGCCCCGACTCCTGGCTCTCCGGACTGTGGCACCACCAGCACCGGAGCGGGCAGCCCTTGAAGAAGACGGTCGTGCGGATGCCGGGGCCGTCGTGAATTGCGTACCTGGCGATCCGGAAGATCGTTCCGGTGGGACCGTGCCTCACGCCCTCGATCATAGCTCACGCCTGCTGCCGGCGCCCGCAGGGCTACCCCATGTGCTGGATCAGTATCCGTGCGCCGATTCCGAAAAGCACCAGCCCTCCGGCAGTTTCCATCGCCCGGCCGAAGGCGCGGCCGAGGCGCTGGCCCACGCGCATGCCGATGAGGGTCAGGCTTCCTGTGATCATGCCTATCGCCACTGCCGGGTACCAGATGTCCACGCCGAGCATCGCCAGGCTGAAGCCAACGGCGAGAGCGTCGATGCTCACGGCCAAAGACAGGACGATGAGCGTCCAACCCTTGCTCGGGTCCGTGGCCGACCCGGCGCCCTCCTCGCCAGCGACCCCTTCGTGGATCATGCGGGCCCCGACGAAACCGAGGAGCGCGAAGGCCAGCCAGTGGTCCACGGCTGCGACGTAGACGGTGATCCTGGCGCCGACCAGCCACCCGGCCACGGGCATGATCGCCTGAAAGAGGCCGAAATGAAACGGCAGCCGGAAACCGGCTCGAGGCGCCATCGGCCTTGCCGACGTTGCGGCGCCCAGGGCGACGGCGAAGGCGTCCATCGCGAGGCCGATGGCAACGAGAATCGTCTCGATGGCAGTCATGACCGGGCGGCGGGCGGCGTGTCCGACGCGTATCCGGCACCTCCCGCCGCCGACGGCGCATGCCCTCCCGACGTCTCGGACAGCCACACGGAGATTCGGAGCGGTTTGAGCGTCTTCCGCCCTTCCTCGCCATTCTGGGCCTCGGCCACCAGAGGCAGGACCGGCGGACGCAGGGCTGGCTCGGTCTTCGAGCCGCGAACCAGAAACCACCGCGCGCTCCGGCCATGCTGGTCGCCGGCATGCATCGCCTTGGCACCGCCCAGGAGGTTGCCGTTCTCGGCAGGATGCGCGCCAACGACTGCCGAAACGACCATCGGGCAGCCCCGGCGGGTGTCGCGGAACACAAGCACAGGGGCGCCCTTCAGGTACATGGTGAACGCCTGTGCGAACTCGAAGGTGAGCTCGGGCGTCAGTGTCTCGCCAGCGACGCCGCAGACGTCGCTGGCCCCTGTCTCGAGATGTGTCATCGGGAAATCGCCGGCGCCAGGGCTACCTTCGAGCGTATGCGGTCCATTCCGAGAGCCTCGAAGCGATCTGCCGCGTGTGCCACTCGACACCTTTGAGGTGGTCGAGCATGGCCAGGTACACCGACGAAGCCTGCGGCAGGCAGACCCCTTCGATCAGACGCTGCTCGTGGAAGCGCGCGAACTCGCTCGCTTCTTTCGCATAGCTTTCCGATTCTTCCAGGACATGCCGCACCAGCGTCCTGTTGCGCGTCTTGAGCGCATCGCGGATGCACTCGATCATCCCGATCGAGCGGTCGAGCAGCGCGAGGATCTCGTGGCGCGCTTTCGCCGTGAAGAGCACGCCCTCGCGCAGCATCCTTCCCTGAACGGTCCTGGCGAGAGCCTCCAGGTTGTCGGCCACGCGCTCGAGATGCATCGGGATGAACAGGCCTTCCTGCCCCGGCTTTGGCCCCCAGTCCGGCGTTCCCTTGGGAGGCCTGACGCGCTCCACGAGCCGCTTCTCGTACTCGTGGACCTCTCGCACGAGGTCGCCCACGGACTCCAGCGAGCTCCGGTCGAGCTGCCTGAACCCGTCCTTCACCTGCCGCGCCATGTCGAGGACAATCTGGCACATGGCCGGGTAATCGGCCTGTGCCAACTTGTCGAGCGTCTCCAGCTCGTTGGGTGTCATCGCAACCTCCTCTACGGAGGCGCGGGCGCTCCACCTTTCACTTCCCGACGGCAGCGGCGAGCGGAGTCAGATCCAATGTGAGCACCTCGAACGGACCGAGATCGACGGAGCGCGGCGCCCCTTCCTGAAAGTCTACAGCAGGGCGGCTGCGATCCTCCTTCCACGGGCTTCGGCCGCGCCACCTCTTCGGCTGGTCGGCCGGCAACTCCAGCACCTTGCCTATTTCGACGGCAAAGCTGGCGGGCTTTGCCGATGGATTGCGCAGCACGAGGTGTCCCTCGTCGCGCGACCATGACGCCCACCCGTACACCTCCAGCGCAGCGGGATCGCCGCCTACCCAGTGCGTGTCGGCGAGCGCGGCCGCGTTCCTCCTCGCCCACTGAGCGGCCTCGGCGAGAACGTCCCAGTCCCTCGGGCCAAGCAGCGCCGGTGTCACGTACATCTCCTGCAGGCCGGTTCCGCTGCCGAAGTACGACCGCACCTCCGACGCGAAGTCGGCCTGCGGATCCGTGTCGAGGCGCTTCGCATGCCGCGCGTACACGAGGCCGTGGAGCATCAGCGAGTTCAGAGGGTAGAGCGGTCCGCGCTTGACGACGTTGGCGTAGGTCTGTGCGTCACGGTAGGTGATCCACTGCTGGCGGTCGGAACCGGTACCCGTGAAGTCGTGATCTTCTCCTCCGCGCCAGATCGAGTCAGCGTGGCGAAGCCAGAAGGGTGAAGGCCACGTGCCGGTTGTGAGGTTGATGAACACCTCCGGCCTCTCGGCCCGGAGATCTTCGATCAACTGGATCGCAGCCTCGAAGTCGCTCCCGAAGGCGCTGCCGGGTTGAATCCCGGTGGCCCGCCCGATGCCGTCGAACTTGAACTGGTTGACGCCGTAGGTCCTGACGAATTCGAGACAGGTGTCGTGGAAACGCCTGTAGTAGATCGGCCCGGACAAGGCAAAGCCGCGCTCGTTGGTCTCGAAACCCTGCTCGGCGCCAGCAGCGAGGCGTTGCTTCTTGGGCTCGCCGTAGCCGCCCCAAGGCGACAGCCACACTCCCGGAGCCGCGCCGAACTTCTCGGCAGCGCGTTGGACCTTGGCGAACCCTTCAGGGAAACCCTCGTGGAATCTCCATAGCGTTCGTGGATCGTCCCAGCCATCGTCGAAGAGGAACGAATCGACCTGGACGCTGCGCCTCACGACGAGCTCCCGGCCGAAGGTCTCGATGACGTCGAGGGCCGCCTTTTCATCGAACTTCGAGAAGTAGCCCAGGTCGTACCACGAGTTGTAATGGAGGAAGGGCCGGTACGGGTGCGCGCGCTCACGCTCGAGGTAAGCGAGGAAACCGCGGCGCAACTGGCCAGGAGCCGTCACGCCGGAAACCACCGAGACGGAGATGTTCTGCCCGGCCGGCACCGGCAGCGCTCGCACGAGGCTGCAGCGGGCAACCCCGCCTTCGACCTCGCACTGCGACATCGGATGCTCCACGCCGATGAAGGCGCCACCGGCCACGACTGGAGAACCCTGGACCGCCCCTGCGACAGAAGCCCCGGGCATGGCAACGTCGAGGAAGGTGACGCGCTCGAGCGGCAGCGGGATTCTTCGCGCCGAGACGACTATCTCCTGGCGGACGTAGGACGAGCCGTCGCGCACCACGGCCGTCCACGTGACGCCGAAGCCCCCGTCCGGCGCTTCGAGTGCTATGACGAGCTGCTTGCCCGGGAGCCGTTCGGCCAGCCGCGAGCGCGAGGCGTCGCCCGGCAGGATCTCGACGCGCGGCGCACCGGCCACCTTCATCTCCGACGCGCGCACCACCCGGCCGCCCTCGAACACCAGCGCAAACGCCTCCGGAGGCACCGGAACCCTCCGGCTCGTGAGCCTGTCCTCGAACGAGGCAGGCTTGAGCCGGCCGTTGGCGACCGACCAGGTTGCCATGAGCGCGCGATTGCCTATCCCGACCAACGTCTGGCCGACACGGCTCATGGCCTGGCCTGGATCGACCTGCGCCGAGACGGGCGGAGCCGCAGCCGGCGCAATCTGCCGGCCAGCCGCAGCACCTCCAGCCAAAGAGCTCCACACGAACGCCCCAAGCAGCGTCATCAGTGCGAAAGCTCTCATGACCTGACCTTCTCCTTCCTGAACCTTCCTGAATGGCCTTGTTCCTCGCGGTCGCCCTCGTCTCCGTGAGTCGCTCTCAGCTCTTCGGCCTGGCTTTCGCCAGGAGCGCCTTGAACGCCTCGTCGTCGGTCTTGAAGTCGCGCGCCGCCTGTCCCGCGCGCACGATGCGCACGCTGCGGATCTCGTCGGCGGGACCGATCTCGGACAGCAGGTTGGCCCCCGCGATGACTCTGCCGAGCGCCGTGAAACGTCGGTCGAAGCCAGCGTTCGCTTTCAGCGTGATGTAGAAGCTGCCGGGACTCGACACGCCAATCACGCCGGCGCCGTCGTGCTTGACCGAGGGGTTCTGCACCCGGGGCAGCTGTGGCTGCGCCGCCTTCTGCCCGGGCTTCTGATCTGCGGGAACGATGACCGCGTTGATGGCGCCCCCCCGGATGCCTGTCACACGCCCTACTGGCGGGGCCGGAGGCCGCTGGCCGCGTCCGCCGGCGGCGGCGGGCTGCGTAGGTCCGCCGGCTGGAGCCGCCGTGGGCGGCCCGCCTGCGCGACCGGGCGCTGCAGCAGGTCCCCCTTCCCTGCCCGCCGGCGCCGGCGAAGCCGCCTCCGCGCTCCGAATGAAGGCGGCGGTGTGAAGGGGTGCATTGACGAAGTCCAGCGACGCCATGACTCGCTTCTGCGAGTCCCCCGAACCGAACACGATGTCGGCGTAAATGCCATCGTCAAGGTACACGCCGGCTCGCGAAAGCGGCTTGTCCATATTGGCGGCACCGTAGGCGAGCACCGCCGTCACGAGCGCCGAGTGCTTCTGGTGCTCGGTGTACGGAACCAGCTCGCTGTAGAGGTCGTTCAGCGTGTGCCATGCGTACTGGTAGTTGTAGTCGGTCTCGGTGCGGAAACTGAGGGTCGGGATTCCCAGCATCTGAAAGGACGAGTGGTCGCTGCCGCCTGGCCGATCCGGCCGCGCCGACGGGTAGTCGTTCCGCGCGAGCTGGAAGGACCATTTCGGGTGGAGCTTCTCCAGCGGCGCCGTGATCTGCTGGAAGTCCTCGTACCAGTTGCTCGGAACGGTCGCCCCTGTTATCGCGGTCGGGCTGCTGTCGCGGTTCATCATCAATATGACCTTCTGCTGCATCTCGGGCCGCTTCTTCAGCCACGACTGCGACCCCAGGAGGCCCGATTCCTCCGCTGCGAACAGGATCGCCGTGATCGACCGCTTCGGTTGGCCTCCTGCTGCCTTGATGAGGCGCAGGGCTTCCATCGCTACCGAGAACCCGTTGCCGTCGTCCACGCCGCCGGTCGCGCCGGAGAAACAGTCGAAGTGGCCGCCGACGACTACGTGCTCATCGGGAAACGTGGTGCCGCGAATCGTCGCCACGACGTTGTGGTACGGAACCGGGCCCATCTTGAACCAGTTGCGGATGTCGAACTCCAGCTCTACGTCCTGGTTGTTCTCCGCCATGGCGCGGATTTCATCGTACTGCGTGTTCAACAGCTTGATGTCGGGTAGAACGGGCAGCCTGTCCCAGGACGTGACGTGACCGTCGAGCAGCCGGAGGGGCGGTTCGCTGTTCGTTGGACGCGCTTGGGCAGGCGGAGTGGACGACTGGATCGTCCCGAGAGCACCAGCCGCTACGAGTGCTGCCGTCAAAGGCGGCATGAGCTTCGTGTCGGCGTACTCGGCGGTGGACCGCCGGCCGTCGCGTGCGAAACCGTCGCTCTGGCCGCCGATCAACACCCACCTGTCCTTGAAGTTCGCCGGGTTCGCCTTGACCTCTGCTATCGCCTGCTCGACGAGCAGGCGCTTCTTCTCGACATCCTCGGGGCTGGCGTTCCGCCCGTTGATCTGGAATGGGTTCGCCTTCAGGATCGCCACCTTGCCGCGCTGGACGCCTCTGGTGCCGGCAGTGAAGCTCGGGGTGCCAAAGCGGAGGGCCTTCTCGACTGGCTTCAACATCTTGCCGGACCACGGCCCCCGGTTGAAACCGACCGGCATGCTGCCGACCTCGTCGAGTTGGGCCTCGATGCCCCACTGCCTGAACTGCCAGACTGCCCACTCGGTCGCGTCGTTGTAAGCGTTCGAGCCGGTTTCGCGTCCCCCGAAACGGTTGCTGGCGTAGTCGGACCAGAGCATCACCTGGTTGTCGGTCTGGCCGAGCTGGATGATCCTCGACAGGACGGCATCGCCCTGCGCCTCGAGCTGCGCGTAGCCAGCTCCGAACGCGGCCAGGGCAAGGAGCGGAACGATAGCGAGAACGCGTAGACGCCTATGGAGCATCTGCTCCTCCGATGAAGGGTTGCGGACTGGAGCGAGGGGGCGGTTCGAGACAGCGACAGGATACTACAGCTTATTGTGTGTCCAGCCAGCTCGCGGCCGGCCCTGGCGCCGTCACGAAGAAGCGCGCGGCGTCGGCCCGATGAGGGAAGGCGGCGCGGTAGCGCGCGGCAAGTTCGTCGAGGAAGGCCGGCGCGGCAGGCGCCGGGAGCATTGCCCACACGCTGCCGCCGAACCCGGCGCCGAAGGCGGAGGCCGCCACCGCGCCCGCTTCCCTGGCGGTCCGGGCGAGGAAGACGGTTTCTGGCACCTGGTTGCCCAGCAGGCGCTCCGCGTTGTGCTGCGAGCGATCGACGAACTTTCCGAAGTCATCGAGTCGATGGCCTGCAAGGGCGAGGGCCGCGCGCGGCACGATGTACTCGCTCTCCTCGACGAATTGCTCGAAACGGCTCAGAAGCCTGTCGGCGTCGAGCCCGTCCGATGGCGAGCCGTTGCCGCGAGCGATGGCCTCGCGAATGCGCGCCGGCGCATCGTCCGACGAGCGGACGGCCGCGGCAAGCGAACGGTCGTCACGGCCGGAGGCCTTTCTCCACTGTTCCAGGATCACCTCCACGGCACGCGACGCGAGGTTGTAGCGGGCCTGCGCCGCGCCAGTCTTCTCCGCCTTCACACCGCTGAAGGCAACAGCGAGCACGTGGCCAGATGGCATCGACACCTGCCGCTCGCGGCGGACCGGCGAGAAGCTGTACATGCTGAACTCGCCGGAACGGCAGCACAGCATCGCCGTGTGATCCTCGCTGCCGCCAAACGTGCCGACGCCGCGGTCACCTTCCAGACCCCGGAAGCTCTGGCCATTCTCAACGGCGCCGAGGTATTCGGCCACGTCCTCCAACGAGGTGACTTGGCTCCACTGGGGCGACTCCTCCAGACGGTTGACGTGGGCAATCGCGAGGAAGGACGCAGTGAGAAGCGCGCTCGAGCTGCTGAGGCCTGAGGCGGGGGGCAGCGTGCTTCTGAACGCGATGTGCGTGCCGTGCCGGGCGGCCGGAAAGTTCCGCGCCACTCGCCGCGCCGTTGTCATCGGATAGTTGCTCCAGTCGCGGGACGGCGGGCGGAGTGCAGGGTCCAGACTGAACACACGCTCCTCCCGCCACCCGACGTCGAGAATGTCAACCACGTCGTCCGGGCGCGGAGCACACATGAGGCAGATGCCGTGGTCGATGGCGCAGAGAAGGCTCCTCCCGCCGGCGTAGTCTGTGTGCTTGCCCAGCAGCTCGATTCTGCCGGGGACGAACAGAAAACGGCACCGCGACCTGGCGACCCCGCATGCAAGCAGCGCCGCGGCCACCTGCTCGAAGATTCCAGCAAGTTCGTTCGCTGCCGGCCCGCTCAGACCCAGCGAAACAAGGGCGCTCTCGAGCGCTGCAATCACAGCCTTACTTCCACTCCTTCCAGATAGCGGGCGACGGATGCGATGTCCGACCTGCTGGACATGTCCAGAACGGGTTTCTCGAACCTCAGGACCCGGTACCGCTCGCCGAGGACCGAGATGGAATACTGAACCGCGTCGGGAAGCTCCAGTTCGCCTCTCGCTGAAGGTGTCACGCTGGCGCAGGCTCCGAAGATCGACGGGCCGAACATCCAGCAATTCATGTTCACGGCCGGGTCCGGGCCGAGGCGCGCAATCTCATCCTCGCCAGGCTTCTCGAGGACGCGCTCCAGCGTCCCGTCGGCAGCTTGGCTGACGATCGAGAACTGCCGCACTCGTTCAGGAGGCACGTTCCCGCCTGAAACAAGCGCTCCGCGCCCGAACACGGCCACGCCAGGGCTTCCGAGCAGGCGAAGATCCCGGCACGCCTCGACCGGGTAATAGTTGTCGGAGTTGATCACCAGGAAGAGGTCGCCTCCTGCGAATCCGCTCGCAGCGGCAACGGCATCGGCGGTGCCGAGCGGCCGTTCCTGGATCGCGAACTCGACGGCTACCCGCGTCAGGGAGACGCCGCGCGTGTAGTAGTCTCGGACGGCGCCATGCTCGGGGCCGATCACGAGGCACACGCGGCGGAAGCCGGCATCGGCCAGCGCGCTCAGCACGTAGTCGAGGAATGGCCGCCCGATGGGGATCATCGCCTTCAGGCCGGTGGCTGCCACGCTTGCCTGCTCGCTGTCGAGCGAAGCCCCTGAGTCAGCCCGGCGCATCCTCGTGCCCAGCCCACGCGCGAGTATTACCGCCTTGTCAGTCGGTGTCGGCATCGTTCGGTAGTGCTCCTCGGCCGCCGGCGGCGAGGCAGAGCATCGCCCTCTGCTGGCCGAGACTGCCTGCGGCGTCAACGGGCGGACCCTGTTCTCGTGGCACTTTGCCGCGAGACGGCAGGAACCGCGCTCTCACGAACATCCCCGGCTGCGTTCCCACCCGGCGGTGCCCCAGATTCTCGGGCCGAGCGCAAGCAACCCGCCGCCGCTCGCCAGGAAGACTACCGCCCAGAAAGCCGCCTGGATCCATCGCCCGTAAAGGGCGGTCCCGGCGCCGAAGAGGGCCGAGTAGACAAAGGCGCATCCAAGCACCCAGGCGAGAACCGAATGCGCCAGGCTGTCGGGCGACGGACCGACGCCCGACTCTTTCCGGACCACGGCCCATCCGGGACCAGCCGGGCGAACGAGCCGATAGAACGAAACGAGAGTGGCCCTGTCGGTCGGACGAGACAACAGGGTGACCGAAACCCAGACAAGGGTCGTCGCAACGACAGTGATCACCAGCGAGACGTGAGGCGCCACGCCCGAGCCCGCCTTGCCGGCGACGAAGAAGCCGGCGGCGATGAGGAACGAACTCACCATCGCCGCGATCTCGGACCACGCGTTTATTCGCCACCAGAACCAGCGCAGCAGGTAGATGAGGCCCGTGCCGGCCCCGACCGACATCATGAGCTGGAAGGCCTCGCGAGCGGAATCGAGGAATAAGGTCAGCCCCGAAGCGAGGATCATCAGGAGGACGGTGACGAGCCTGCCCGCGAACACGTAGTGGCGCTCGTCGGCCCTAGGCCGCACGAAGCGCCGGTAGAAATCGTGCACGACGTAAGACGTCCCCCAGTTCAGGTGTGTCGCCATCGTCGAGACGTAGGCGGCCAGCAGCCCGGCGATCATGATCCCCATGAATCCCGCAGGCAGGAACTTGAGCATCGCCGGGTAAGCCATGTCGTGCCCGATAAGGCCGCGCTCTACGTAAGGAAACGTGCGGGCGATGTCGTCCAGCGTCGGGAACACAAGCATCGAGGACAGTGCCACGATGATCCAGGGCCAAGGCCTCAGGGCGTAGTGGGCGAAGTTGAAGAAGAACGTTCCGCCGAGCGCGTCACCCTCGGATTTCGAGGCCAGCATCCGCTGCGCTATGTAGCTCCCGCCGCCGGGCTCCGAACCGGGGTACCAGACCGACCACCACTGCACCGTCAACGGTATGATCAGGACGGACAGCGCGAGGCCCCAGTCGGAGAAGTCGGGCAGGAGGTTCAACGCCGCGGGGTCGATCCGCTCGAAGAGTCCTGCCAGACCTCCCACCTCCGGCTGTTTCACGGCGAACCATGCGGCCGAAACCGACCCCGTCATAGCGATGCCGAACTGGATCATGTCGGCGACGAGGACGCCCCACAACCCAGAAGTCGCGGCAAACACGACGTTGAGCAGAGCGCAGATGACCAGCGTCTGCCACATGGGCCAACCGAGCACCACGTTCGCGATCTTGACCGCGGCGAGATTGACTGTGGCCATGATCACGCAGTTGAAGAAGAGCCCCAGGTAGATCGCACGAAACCCGCGGACTAAGCTCGCCGCCCTTCCCGAGTAGCGGTGCTCGTAGAATTCGAGGTCGGTGAGCACCCCGGAGCGCCGCCACATGCGGGCGTAGAAGAAGACCGTCATCATGCCAGTGAGCAGGAATGCCCACCAGGCCCAGTTGTTGGCGACACCGTGCTCGCGCACGAGGTTCGTGACAAGGTTCGGGGTGTCTGTGCTGAACGTGGTGGCCACCATCGACACGCCTGCGAGCCACCAAGGCGCCGCGCGGCCAGAGGTGAAGAACTCGGCAGTGCTACGCCCTGCACGGCGCGCGAAGAGGACCGCCGGCAAGAGCGAGGCGGCGATCGAGACGAGCACGATCAGCCAGTCGATGGTCGTGAGGCGCATCGCTCAATTGCCGGCTGTAACGAGCAAGGCCGCAGCGCCGACTGCGACCTGCACGGCGTTCCGCTCGCCCCGTGCCAGGTCCGCCTTGGAGATCGACTCGCCGCTCGTCCGGTTGACCACGACGCCGGAAACACACCCGCCCCTCAACCCCATCGCGGCCGTCATCGTCAGGACTGTACCTGCCTCCATCTCGTAGTTGAGAACGTGGAGGCGGCGCCACTCTTCGGTGATCCCCTGGAAACGCCTAGGGACGTAGCCTGTGAAGGAGTCTTGGCGTTCCTGGCCCGGGTAGAAGGTGTCGGCCGAGCACGTGATGCCGGGACGTGCGCGGATCGAGTGCTCGCGCGCCGCCTCGAGGAGCGCGACGATTACTTCGTGGTGGGCCACGGCGGGGTACTCGATGGGCGCGTAGTGGGTCGATGCGCCGTCGAGCCTGACCGCGCCGGTTGTCACGACGACGTCGCCGACGGCGATGTCCGGCTGGATGGCACCGGTCGTCCCGACCCTGATGAAGGTGACCACGCCGAGCTGAGCGAGCTCGTCGATTGCAATCGAAGCCGACGGCCCGCCGATGCCCGTGGATGTTACAAGGACAGGGACACCCCGTATCGACCCGAGCCAGGTTCGGTACTCGCGCTTGAACGCTATCTCGCGGCTGCCTTCGAAGGGTGGTGTAGTTGCAATCCGGTCGACCCGCCCGGGATCGCCGGGCATGAGGGCAATCTTGGCCCCTTCAATCGACTGTTCGGTCAGGTCGATATGGTAGACGCTTCTGGGCATGAAACCCCCGCACAGATGAGGCAATCATAACGCCTGTCCACCGGGCTTGAGGGGGCCAAAAGCGGAGCCCTCGTCCGGTGTCCCGGATGCCGTACCCGGTTCTGTTCAGGTTCGGAAAGTCAACGGGTCTGGCCGCGGCGCTTGTCGCGGAAATAGCGGATCTGATAACGGAGGACATTGCGGTTGTGCTCGGCCAAGCTCTCGGCGAACTCGTGGGAGCCGTCATTGCGGCTGACGAAGTAGAGGTAGTCCACGGCGGCCGGGCGCGCGGCCGCGATGAGCGAGTCACGGCCCGGCGCTGCAATGGGTCCTGGCGGCAACCCTGAATACCGGTAGGTGTTGTACGGGGAGTCGAACGAGAGGTCCTCGCGGGTGAGGTTGCCGTCCCACTTCCCCGCGCGTTGAAGCGCGTAGATAACCGTTGGGTCGCACTGCAGTCCCATGTGGATGCGCAGCCGGTTGCGATAAACGGCGGCAACCAGTGTCCTCTCATCGGCCCGCCCGGTCTCCTTCTCGACCAGGGAAGCCAGCGTGACGAGCTCCCGAACGTCGAACCCGGCGGCGCTCGACTCCTCGACGAGGTCGGCGGTCAACACCTGGCGGAACCGCGCCACCATCATCCCGACCAGATCGGATGCCGAGGTGTGCCGGCCGAGCCGGTAGGTCTCTGGAAAGAGGTAACCTTCGAGGTCCGTGGCCCGCGGGTCGAGATCCTTCACGAGCTCCGCACGGCGCGCGGCCTCGGCGAACTCGGACGCCTTTCCGAAGCCCGCCAGCTCGAAAACCGCCGCCATCTCGGCGATGGTCAGGCCCTCGGGGAACGTAATGGGCCGGAGATGCACCTCACCTCGAGCGATCTTGTGGAGCACCGCTTCGGCGCTCATCGGCCTGTCGAAACGGTATTCGCCTGCCTGAAGACGGCGCGCGACGCCCGTTCTCCACAGCGCGAGCCGGAACGTGAGGCTGTCTCGCACCACGCCGGCATCCACCAGCCGCTTGCCTATTTCCGCGGTTGTCGTTCCGGGAGGAAGGTCGACGAATCGTTCGGGACCGCCAAATCCCCGGTACGGCTCGCCCACCCGCTGATAGACGACGTACGACGCGGCAACGGCGGCAACCACGACGAGGACGGCACCCACGAGTGCTGCGGCAGCGATGCGTTTCACTGTCCGACCGCGCCAGAGCCTTGCTTGCTCAGCATTCCCTGGTCCAGGTAATCCTGAAGTATCACTGCCGCCGACGCCGCGTCGAGAAGGCGCTTCCTTTCGCGCCAGTCTCGGTGTTCCAGGGCCAGCCGCGACTCCGCCTCGCGGCTCGAGAGCCGCTCGTCCTGGAGCACCACAGGGATGGACACTCGCGCGCGCAGCGCCGTGGCAAGAGCTTCGGCCCGGCCAGTCAGACCGTTCGGCGTCCCGTCGAGCCTCCTCGGATGGCCGACGACGACCGCACCGAGCGAATCGTCTTCGGCCTGCAAGCGTGCCACGAGGTCTGCGAAGAAGCCGGCGAGGGCGGAATCTGGTCGGAGGTTTTCGACCGCCTTCCATGGCCGCGCGAGCGTGCCTGTGGCATCGCTCAGAGCCAGCCCGATGCGTCTCTCACCCAAATCGATGCCGAGCGCGCGCATGCTTCGATCCTAACCTGCCTGCCCACCGGCAGGGCAAGCGGTGCTTCGGCGGGGAGGCTCCGGCTTCGCGGCGGTGTCTGCGCCTCTTTCGCCGCTGCCACTCCGGCGGCCGGTCCGGTTTGGACTAGGACGTTCGCCTTGCCGCCAACCCGGGAGTGCTATACTCCGGCCGGCCGTTGATTCCGAAACCAGTATCAGGTGAGGAAACGTTGCGAGACCTGAACGCGACGACGGTGCCGCTTCTTCTTGCAGCAGCCGTTTCGGTTGCCGCCCATGCCACTTCCGTACCCCCGGCGAACACCCCACTATCTGCCGCCTCGCACCACCAGCCCCCCGTTGTGCCCCTGGCGCGTCCGCTGGCGGCGCGGCCCCCGCAGGCGGGACGCGGCCTCTCCGACAAGGTAGCGGCACGGATTCGCGCCTTGCAGGAGGAGGCAGACAGCCTGGCACGCGAGGAGGGAACCCTGCTCGGCGAGTTGCGCAGGCTCGAGCTGGAGCGTGAGGCCCGGACCCGGGAGCTCGCCGCGACCGAAGAGAGCCTCCGGGCGCTCGAGCTGGAGCAGGAACAAGTGCTGTCGCGCAGAAAGGCGCTCGAGCAGAAGGCCTCGGCCGAACGGCCAAAGCTCAACGCTCGCCTTGTCGATCTCTACAAGCTCGGCAAAGCCGGCTACCTGCGCCTGCTCCTCGGGTCGAGCGACCTCAAACACGCCGGCCGGGCCTACCGCAAGATCGCCTATTTCGCCCACTCCGACCGCGTCCGCGCCGAACGCTACAAGTCCACCTTGGAAGCGTTGGCCGCAACCGAGCGGGCGGTCCAGGCGCGGCGCGAGTCACTCGCCTCGCTCCAGGCCGAAGCCCGTCGAGCCCGCCAGGAAGCCGTCCGCGCAATCCTGCGGCAGAACGCATTCATCGACGAAATAGACCGTCGGCGAGATCTGGCCGCACGCTACATCGGCGAACTCGAGGATGCGAAGCGGCGCCTCGACGGCCTCCTAGCCGGACCGATGGCTAGGGGCAACGCCATCGCCTTGCCGATTGCTCCTTTCCGGGGAGCGCTGGAGTGGCCCACAGCAGGAGAGGTGACCTCCAGGTTCGGCGCCGCTGGTGGCGGACCGCCAGCCTCCACGGCGAGCTCGGGCATCACCATTGCCGCCCCGGCAGGAACTCCGGTATGCGCCGTACACGGTGGCATCGTGGCATACGCTGAGCCTTACGCCGGGTTCGGCAGGCTGGTGATCCTCGACCACGGCCACAACGCCGTTTCGCTCTACGGCCACCTTGGCTCGCTCGCGGTCGAGCGTGGAGCCGAGGTCGCCCCAGGCGACCCCATCGGGACGATCGGCTCTTCTCCGCTCGGCAAGCCCGAGCTCTACTTTGAGTTGCGAATCGACGGTCGACCCGTCGATCCCTTACAATGGCTGGCAGGCCGTAGTGAATAGGATTCCGCCACCGCCCAGCCGGCAACGCTGACACGATTCGATTGATCATGAGTGCTCGAACGCGCCTCCTGGTGCTGCTTGTTTCGGCTCCGCTCATTGTCTTCGTCATGCTCGGCGGACTTCTCGACCGCGTTTTCGCCAGCGAGGAGACTTACAGGCACCTCCGGCTGTTCAGCGACGTCATCTCGCTGGTCACTGCCAACTACGTCGAGGAAGTAGACATTGACAAGGTGATGAACGGCGCCATGCGAGGCCTCGCCGAAGGAGCGGGGGCCGATACCGCGTACCTGACGCCGGACCAGGTCGCCCTCTTCCTGAAGGGCTCGCAGGCTCGCGGAGACATCGGCGCCGTCCTCACGAGGCAGTACTACCTGCGCGTCGTCGCCGTCGGCGACGGGACACCGGCGGCTCGCGCCGGGTTGAGAACAGGCGACTACCTGAGGACTATCGACGGCAAGCCGACGAGGGAAATGTCGGCCGTGGAGGGCGAGCGAGCGCTTCGCGGCGAGCCGGGAACGAAGGTCTCGCTCGCCGTCATCCGCGGGAACGCCGCAGAGCCTCACGAAGTGGACATCCAGCGCGAGGTCATCCCTCCGGCACACGTCACCTCCCGTATGGCCGGCGGCGGCATAGGCTACGTCCGTATTCCAGCGTTCGGCCCTTCCACGGCAGAGCAGGTCAAGAGCAGCGTGGCTGCGCTCAAGGGGACCGGCGCGAACCGCCTCGTTATCGACGTGCGTTCGTCCGCAACGGGGAGTTACGAGAACGCCATCGAGGTGGCGCGGCTGTTCGTTTCGAAGGGCACGCTTTCCGTGCTCGAAGCCAAGGGACTTGAGAAGCGGACATTCCAGGCCGCAGCAGGTGATGGGGCGATAGCCCTGCCCGCAGTCGTGCTCGTTGACGCGGGCACCTCGGGACCTGGAGAGGTCTTCTCGGCCGCTCTTTCCGGCAACGGCCGCGCACCACTCATCGGCGAGCGCACCCAGGGCCGGGTCACACTCCAGAAGCTCGAGACGCTTCCCGACGGCAGCGGGTTGCTCATCTCGTACGCGTGGCACCTCGCCCCCTCGGGAGACGCCATACACGAGAAGGGCCTTGTGCCCGAGGTCGAGGTCGAAGCTCCGGACGTAGAGTTCGGCGCTCCGCGGCCCTCGACCGACCCGGTCCTTCAGAAGGCTCTCGAACGCCTCGGGGGGCAGGCCGGGAAGTGAAGCATCGGAGCCTGCCCGACTCCGACGCCGACCCTCGGCGTTCAGGATCTTTGAGCACCACGTATCCTTTCCACATCGATTCCTGTTGACTCCCCAGGGTCCGGAGCGTATAAACCCGTGCAGTCGGTTTCGGGGTTGCCGCCTCAGTGGCGCGAGGGAGGGCACATGAAGAAGCAGGAGTTGGTACAGAAGATCGCGGGCGACGTAGGACTGAGCAAGGCCAACGCGGCTGCGGCCATCGACTCGTTCCTCGAGGGCATCACCAAGTCACTCAGGAAGGGCGACGGCGTTACCTTCGTCGGCTTCGGGACTTTCAAGACCTCCCAGCGGAAGGCGCGGGTGGCACGCAACCCCCGAACCGGCGAAAGCATCAAGATTCCGAAGCGCAGGGTTGTCCGCTTCGTTGCAGGCAAGGCGCTCAAGGCGGCGGTGAAGTAGGACCGAGCCGGCCGGTTCACCCTCGGAGCCGCGCCGGCTGCTCTCGGTCGCCTGGTTTTGCTATACTGATTACTTCTGTCAGCGTGGGGTTTTCTGATAGATAGGCGCGTAGCTCAGATGGTTAGAGCGCCTGCTTGACACGCAGGAGGTCGGCGGTTCGAGTCCGCCCGTGCCTACCACCGCTTCCCGGCTGGCGTGAAACGAGCAGGTTGTGCAGCGGTGACCCGGCCGGTTCAGGCGGCCCGCCGATTTCGATGTTCCAGATTCCCTTCCTGCGCTGACATCTCGAATGAACGACGTTACCGTCACACTGCCCGACGAGTCGCATCTTGTTCTGCCGGCCGGCAGCACCGTGGCCGACCTCGCCGCAGCCCTGTCGCCCCGCCTGGGACGCGCGGCTGTCGCCGCCGTTGTCGACGGCGTGACGGTGGACATGTCGTACCGACTGGAGCGCGATGCGCGGGTCCGCATACTCACCGACAAGGATCCCGAAGCTCTGGAGATCTACCGGCACAGCGCAGCGCACCTGATGGCCGCAGCCGTCACTGATCTCTTCCCAGGTGCGCAGTGCGGCATCGGCCCGTCAACCGACGACGGCTTCTTCTACGACTTCGTGGTAGGACGCCCGTTCGTGCCCGAGGACCTCGAGGCCATCGAGGCGAAGATGCGGGAGCTCTCGAAGCAGGACCTCCCGTACATCCGGCGAATGTTCCCGAAGGAGGAGGCCAAGCGCTTCTTCGCCGACCGGGGCGAGATGCTGAAGGTGGAACTCATCGAGGAGAAGGGCGGCCCCGTCGTCTCCTGCTACGCGATCGACGACGTCTTCATGGACTTCTGCGTCGGCCCGCACGTCCCCGCCACAGGCAGGCTCAAGGCCTTCAAGCTGCTGTCGACCTCGAACGCCTACTGGAAGGGCGACGCGCGCAAACAGCCGATGCAGCGGATCTACGGCACGGCGTTCTTCGACGACGCCGCACTCAGGGCGCACCTCGACCGCCTCGAAGAAGCGAAGAAGCGCGACCACAGGAAGCTCGGGCGCGAGCTCGGACTGTTCATGTTCCACCCGTGGGCGCCGGGCGAACCATTCTGGCTCGCCAAGGGGACCGTCCTCGTCAACCTGCTGGCCGACTACATGCGTTCCGTGCTCATACCCGAGGGCTATTTCGAGGTGCGGGCGCCGCTCGTCTTCAACAAGGCGCTTTGGGAGACCTCCGGGCACTGGCAGCACTACCGCGAGAACATGTTCCTCATCCAGGAACAGGGCGACTCGGGTGAGGCCTTCAGCCTCAAGCCCATGAACTGCCCAGGGCACATGCTGCTTTTCGCCAGCGAAGTGCGCAGCTACCGTGATCTCCCGCTCCGCATCCACGAGCAGAGCGTCCTGCACAGAATGGAGGCGTCGGGCGTGCTGAGCGGCCTCACGCGGGTGCGTGAGTTCATCATGGACGACGCCCACATCTTCGTCAGAGATGACCAGATCGGCGAGGAGGTGGAGCGGCTGCTGCGCCTTGTGCAGCGCGTCTACGGCGACTTCGGCCTTGCACCCGAGATGAAGCTCTCGACGCGCCCCGAGGAGTTCCTCGGCGAGAAAGCTGCGTGGGATCACGCCGAGTCGGAGCTGAAGAAGGCGCTGGAAGCGGCCGGGCAGCGCTACGACGTGAACGAGGGTGACGGTGCCTTCTACGGCCCCAAGATCGACTTCTGGGTCACGGACGCGATCGGCCGCAAATGGCAGTGCGCTACCATACAGCTCGACTACCAGATGCCCCAGCGCTTCCGGCTGAAGTACATCGGTGCGGACAACGCCGAGCACGTGCCCGTGGTCATCCACCGCGCGATCTACGGCAGCTTCGAGCGGTTCATCGCGCTGCTTCTCGAGCACTACACCGGCGCGTTCCCGCTGTGGTTCGCACCGGTCCAGGTGATCATCCTGCCGATCGCCGACCGCCACCTCGCCTACGGGCTCGCCGTGGCAGCCAAGCTCCGGGCTGCAGGGCTGCGCGTGGAAGTCGATGAACGGCAGGAGAAGATCGGGTACAAGATACGCGAGGCCCAGCTTCAGAAGGTGCCCTACATGCTGATTGTAGGGGACCGCGAGGCGGCGGAGAACACGGTGTCGGTTCGGAGCCGTTCCGCCGGGGACCAGGGTAGCCGCTCGGTGGACGACTTCCTGAAATCTGCGCTCGACGAAGTGGCCCGAAAAACTGGCCGGTTGTCCTGAGGTAGAAGCGCTGACGCGCAAGGAGGCTCCTATCGCTTTCGAACGTTCCGGTCCACGCCGCGACGATCGCACCCGGACGAACGAACGCATCCGGGTCCGGGAGGTCCGTGTAATCGACGATGACGGGCAGCAGCTCGGGATCATGCCGCCCCAGCAGGCCCTGGCAATCGCCCGACAGAAGGGTCTCGACCTCGTCGAGGTCGCGCCCATGGCGACCCCGCCCGTCTGCCGCATCATGGATTTCGGCCGGTACCAATACCAGGAGCAGAAGCGAGCACGGGAGGCCCGCCGCCACCAGAAGGTGATCGAGGTCAAGGAGATCAAGTTCCGCCCGAAGGTGGACGAGCACGACTACCAGTTCAAGAAGAAGCACATCGAGCGCTTCATCGCGGACGGTGACAAGGTCAAGGCGACGATCTTCTTCCGCGGTCGCGAGATCGCCCATCCGGAAATCGGGCGACGGATACTGGAGCGGCTGCTCGAGGAACTCGCAGACGTGGCGGTGCCCGAAACGTTGCCGAGGATGGAAGGCAACCAGATGCACACCATCCTCGCCAGAAAGCCGCAGGGCAAGGGTTCGGCGGCGCCGCGTGCACCCGAGAGAGCGACGGAGAGATAGCAAGCAGGTTCGTTGAACCGCAGGTCGCAGATCGCGGTCGTCTGCGACTCGGTTGAGGGTCGACGTCGGTTCCCGGTCCTGGCCTGGACACGGTGTCGCTGGACCGGCGGCCGGGCCGCAGCGCGGCTGATGACTGACGCGATGGCGACAGGCGACCGTCGAGTGCCGACCGCTGATAGCTGACAGGGAATCTGACAATGCCGAAGCTCAAGACACACCGGGGCGCGGCAAAGCGCTTCAAGAAGACCGGGACGGGAAAGTTCGTACGTGCCAAGGCCTTCAAGCGCCACCTGCTCTCGGGGAAGACGACCAAGCAGAAACGCCACCTGACCGGCATGTTCGTCGTGGACGCAGCCGACAAGACCAAGCTGGCGAGGATGCTGCCGTACAAGTAAGCGGAAACTGAGATCAGCGGCCGGGAGCAAGCCGGCGGCCACGCCGCGGCGCGGTCGACCGCTGATAGCTGAAAGCTGAACGCTGAAAGCTGACCGCTGATAGCTGAAAGCTGACAGCCTGGTAACGCAAGAGGACTTATGCCGCGAGTGAAGAGAGGGACGGTGCGCCGGGCGAAGCGCAGGAAGCTGCTCGGCCTGGCGAAGGGGTATTACGCGCGCAAGGGCAAGGTCTACCGCTCCGCGAAGGAGGCGGTGGACACGGCGCTCAAGTACGCTTTTGTCGGGAGGCGCAACAAGAAGCGCGACTTCCGCCGGCTCTGGATCGTGAGGATCAACGCCGCCGCCCGCGACAACGGGCTCACCTACGCGCAGTTGATCCGCGGCCTGAAGCTTGCGGGCGTCGCCCTCGACCGCAAGATGCTCTCCGACCTTGCGGTCGCCGACCAGGCAGCCTTCGCGAGCATCGCCGCCCGCGCGAAAGACGCGCTCGGCCGGTCTCCCGTGACCGCCTAGTCGTTCGGCGCGCGGTTGCGTCTGCCGTATTCGTGCGCGCCCGGGCTTTGCGCCGAGCGAGCTGGCGAGGCGATGCCGGGAGCGGACGGATGTCCCCGCTCGGCTCGCCACGACCCTGGGCGGCTCGAAGGTTCAGCGAACATGACGATGATCGACGCGGCTCAAATCGACCGCCTGCGTGCGGCCTTCAGCGACCGCCTTGCGGCGGTCAGAACCGATGCCGAACTCAGGGCCGTGCGCGACGAGTATCTCGCGCGCAAGGGCGGCGTCGTTGCAGGCCTCATGAAGGAAGTTGCCGCGGCGCCAGCCGCAGATCGCCCGGCTCTGGGCCGTCTGGCGAACGCGCTGAAACAGGAGCTCGAGCGCGCCCTCGAGGCGCGCGCCGCCGAAATGTCGCGGGCGCGCCCCGCGGCGGCATCGCTGGACGTGTCGTTGCCGGGCCGCGTCCCACTGGTCGGCCGGCAGCACCCCCTCACCCTGCTGAGGCAGCAGATCGAGACGATTTTCAGCCGCATGGGCTACCAGGTGGTCGAGGGCCCGGAAGCCGAAGACGAGTACCACGACTTCGAGGCCCTCAACATGCCGCCCGAGCATCCAGCGCGGGACATGCAGGACACCCTCTACCTGGCGCGGCCGATACCCCAGATGACGAAGGCAGGCCGGACCGCGCCGGGACAGGACGCCTCCGCTCCTCGCGCGACGCTGCTGCGCACGCACACCTCGCCCATGCAGATCCGCTACATGGAGACGCACCAGCCGCCCGTGCGCATCATCGTTCCGGGACGGGTGTTCAGGCGAGACGATCTCGACCTCACGCACAGCCCGATGTTCCATCAGGTCGAGGGCCTCGTTGTCGGCGAGGGCATCACCATGTCGGACCTGAAGGGGACGCTCATCGCGTTCCTGCGGGAACTCTTCGAGCCCGAGACGCGCGTCATGTTCAGGCCCACCTTCTTCCCCTACACGGAGCCGAGCGCCGACGTATTCATCGGGTGCCTCTTCTGCGGGGGCGGGGGCTGCCCCATCTGCAAGAAGACCGGCTGGCTCGAGGTCCTCGGAAGCGGCATGGTCCACCCGGCTGTTTTCGAGGCGGTCGGCTACGATGCCGAGCGCTACACAGGCTTCGCCTTCGGCATCGGCATCGAGCGTATTGCGCAGCTCAAGTACCGGATTGACGACATCAGGCTGTTCTTCGAGAACGACCTGCGCTTCCTGGAGCAGTTCCCGCTTTGAAGATCCTCGTCTCCTGGCTCCGCGATTACATCGAAGTTCCCGTCGGGCCCGCCGAACTCGCGGCGATGCTTTCGATGCGCGGCTTCGAAGTGCAGTCCATCGATGAGCCGCCCCGGGGATCGCTCTCGCCGGACGACGGTGCGGCAAGGCAGCCCGACGCGGTCATCGACCTCGACATCACGCCGAACCGGCCCGACTGCCTGAGCGTGATTGGCATAGCGCGTGAGGTTTCCACTGCCTACGACCTGCCCCTGAGGCTGCCGGAACCGTCCAGGGTCGAAGTACACCAGGCCGGCGCGAGCGGGTCCGCAGGTGCGACCCGGGTGTACATAGACGACCCCGACCTGTGTCCGCGCTACGCTGCGGGCGTCGCGGACGTGGAGGTTTCGTCTTCACCCGCCTGGTTGGCGAACCGTCTCGTAGCAGCCGGGGTACGGCCGATCAACAACGTTGTGGACGTCACCAACTACGTGCTCCTCGAGTTCGGCCACCCGCTGCACGCGTTCGACGCTCACCGTCTCGGAGGGCAGATCAGGATCCGGAGGGCGCGCGCCCAAGAGACCATAGTCACGATCGACGGCACGGAGCGCGAGCTCGAGGTCGGCATGCTTGTCATCGCCGATGCCAGTCGCCCGCAGGCAGTTGCCGGAGTCATGGGCGGGGCGGCGTCGGAAGTCTGGGAAGGGACGCGTCAGGTCGTTCTCGAGAGCGCGTACTTCAAACCCGTCTCGGTACGTGCAACGAGCAGGCGGCTCGGGATGACGACGGAGGCGTCTGCGCGGTTCGAACGCGGAGCGGACATATCTGCCCCGGTCGCCGCGCTCGGCCGCGCGCTCGATCTCCTGGCGGCGATCGGGGCCGGGCATGCCACGGCGCCGGTCGTCGACTGCTACCCGGCGCCGAGGGAGCGCGTCACGGTGAAGCTGCGGCGCGATCGGATCGGCGCTGTAGTGGGCCAGGCGGTGCCCGACGAGCAGGTCGAACGCATCTTTACGCGCCTCGGCTTCGACGCCGCCCGGATTGAAGGCGGCTGGCAAGTGACCGTGCCGACCGCGCGGGTGGACATCGGACGCGAAATCGACCTCATCGAGGAAGTGGCCCGGCACTTCGGCTACGACAGGCTCCCCACGACCTTTCCACCGCTCACTGCCTTCCCCGAGCGGCAGGAACCGTTGATTCTGCGCGAAAGCCGTCTGAGGCGCCTCATGACTGCAGGCGGTTACACGGAGGCGGTGACAATTGCCGTCGTAGAGCAGGCCGTGGCGGCGCGCTTCGCCAGCAAAGACGAGATCGTTGGCATCGCCTACCCGCTCTCCGAGAAGTTCGCTGTTCTGCGCCCGTCGCTCCTGCCGGGCCTGGTGGACGCTGTCAGCCGCAACCGGCGGCGGGAGCAGCGCGACGTCCGGCTGTTCGAACTGGGAGCCCGTTTCTCGGCGGCTGGCGGCGAACGCGCGGCACTGGCCTGGGCCGCGGCTGGCAGGGCCGCGCCTGAGCACTGGAGCGGGACCGGTCGACAGATGGACTTCTACGACGCCAAGGGCACGGTCGAGTATCTCGCGTCCGCCTTCGGTGTCCGCGCTGACTTCGCTCCCGCCGCGCTGCCGTTCCTCGCCGAGGGACGCGCGGCGGCGGTTTCCATCGGCGGACGCGAGGCCGGCTTCGTCGGGCAGCTCGAGCCGGCCCTCGCCGAATCGCGTGGCGTCCCACGGGGCGACGAGGTCTGGGTCGCGGAAATCGACCTAGAGTCGTTCGCTGCCGCCATTCCACCGGGCGAACCCCGCTTCACTCCCCTGCCGCGGCACCCGTCGATCGTGCGCGACCTGTCGGTCCTGGTCGACAGCGTCTTGCCGGCAGCGGCCGTTCGTGGCACGATTGTCGCCGCCGCGCCGCCGACGCTCGTCTCCGCCACCGAGTTCGACCGGTACGCTGGCGCGGGGATCCCGGAGGGCCGCGTAAGCGTTTCCTACCGGCTGACGTTCCGCGCGGCGGACCGCACGCTCACCGACGCGGAGGTCGACGGAGCAATGGAGAAGATCGTCTCCCGCCTGGTGGAGGAACATCGGGCGGTGCGCCGCTGACCGGCGGGGAGGCGGCCTCGGTGGACCGGTGCCGAGCCGCTCCTCGACGGTCGATATTCGACGGGTTCACAGACGAGAGGGTCCATCAGATGACGAACGCCGCCGCCGTGGACGCAATCGACCGCCTGGAGGAGAAGATCAGGCTGCTCGTTTCGCTGCTGGAGCAGGCGCGCGCGGAACAGGCCCGCATGACCGAGGACAACCAGCGACTGGTGCGGCAGGTCGAAGCCCTTCAGGCAAAGGTCAGCGACGCCGAGGACGCCGTTGCGGAAACTGCCGCGCTGCGCGAGGAACGCGACCAGATCCGCCAGCGTGTAGCTGGCATGCTGGCACAGCTCGACGCGCTGAACCTCTGAGGCTGCCGGTGGCGGAACCCGGTTCGCTCGAACGAGTCGTTCCGGTCGAGATTCTGGGGCGCAAGTACCCGATCCGGAGCGGCCTGGATGCGGACTACGTGGCCGCCCTCGCCGCGTACGTCGACGAGAAGATGCGCGCGGCTTCCGACATCACGCCTTCCGGCGACCCCCTCAGGCTCGCCATTCTCGCCGCCCTCAACATCGCCGACGACTTCTTCCGGTGCCGCGCCGAGGGTCGGCTGGACGACTCGAAGCTGGTCGAGCGGACGGCCGCAATGGAGCGAATGTTGGACCAGGTGCTCGGCCGGCTGACTCCCGCGGGCGAAGGACAGCGAAGCGAACATTCTTGACCGGGCTGAGGCGACCGTCTAAGATCACCCTAGGAATTCGAGCTCCCTGCTTTGCTCGTGATGGTTGGAGGCTCGTTTGAGCCAACAGTTCGCCAAGCGAGCCGTGACGCCGCGCGGTGTGCATGCCTCTGTTGCGAGGAAGCCTGAAGCGCGGCTACCTAGCGGTTCCACCTGCTCATAGCAGGTTCATCCGACCTCCCCACACGGCAAAGCGGGGCCTTTCTCGGCTCCCACCCTGAGATTGAAACAATCGGCGGGCGCCCTTCCCGCTCTCTCGATGCCGTCGCCTGCCGGACGCCGGCGGGGTTTCGAAGAGGAGGCGGTATGCGTGGTTACCCGTGAACTACATGATCGACGTCGGCGTGGCTGCAGTCGTCGGGCTGGCGATCTTCGCCTACTGGCTCGCCACGCGCAAGCGGATAGCTGCCGAAACAATCGGGCGCGCAGAGGAGCAGGCCCTCAAGATTCTGCGCGACGCCGAACGCGAGGCGGAGACCAAGAAGAAGGAATCGCTGCTCGAGGCCAAGGAGAAGGCCCACGCGCTGCTCATGGAAACCGAGCGGCTCGTCCAAGATCGGCGGGAGCAGCTGGCGAAGCTGGAGCAGGCCGTCGGGCGCAAGGAAGAAAAGCTGGCAGACAGACTCGTTGCCGCTGACCAGCACGAGCGTGACCTGAAGGTCCGCGAGCAGGCCATCCGGGAGCGCGAGAAGGCTGCCGCAGCCCTGGCAGCGCGCTACGAGGTACTCGTCGCAGAGCAGCAGGCCGAGCTTCAGCGCGTGGCCGGGCTGTCGTCGGAGGAGGCCAAGGAAATCGTTCTCCGCCAGATCGAAGCCGAGGCGCGCCGCGAGGCCGCCAGTCTGACCAAGCGCCTCGAATCCGAGGCGCGGGAAGAAGGCAGCGCCCGGGCGAGGCAGATAATCACCGAGGCAATCCAGCGGAGCGCTCCGGAGCACGCCATCGAGACGACCGTCTCGGTGGTGGATCTGCCGAGCGACGACCTCAAGGGCAGGATCATCGGGCGCGAAGGCCGGAACATCCGCGCCCTCGAGCTCGCCACGGGCGTGGACCTCATCGTAGACGATACGCCGGGCGCGATCATCCTGTCGGGCTTCGACCCCTACCGCCGCGAGATCGCCAAGGAGGCCATCGAGCGGCTCATCGCCGACGGCCGGATTCACCCCGCCCGGATCGAGGAAGTGGTCGAGAAGGTGAAGTCGGACCTCGAGACGAGCGTCAGGCGCGAGGGCGAGGCCGCCGCCTTCGAGTTGGGCATCCACGACCTGCATCCGGAGGTCCTCAGCCTCATCGGGCGCCTGCGGTTTCGGACCAGCTACGGCCAGAACGTCCTCAACCACTCGAAGGAGGTCGCCTACCTGGCCGGCATGATGGCCCGAGAGCTCGGCCTCGATGCCCAGACGACCGTTCGCGCAGCCTTCCTGCACGACATCGGCAAGGCAATCGACCGCGAGATGCAGGGAACTCACCTCGAGATCGGCGTAGACTTCCTGAGGAAGCACGGCGAGAGCGAGAAGGTGCTAGGCATCATCGCGGCGCACCACATGGACGTGGATTGGCCGTCGCTCGAGGCGATGGTCGTCCAGTCGGCCGACGCAATCTCGGCTGCGCGGCCGGGCGCGCGTCGCGACATTCTCGAGTCGTACGTGAAGCGCCTCGAAAAGCTCGAGGAAATCGCCGACTCGTTCAAGGGGGTGTCGAAGGCCTTCGCCCTCCAGGCCGGGCGCGAGATCCGGATCATGGTCGAGAGCGACAAGGTCAGCGACGAAGAGGCCGTCTGGCTGTCGAAGGACATCGCCAGACGCATCGAGAACGAACTCGAGTACCCGGGCCAGATCAAGGTCACCGTCATCCGGGAGACCAAGGCAATCGAGTACGCGAAGTGACGCGGCCGGCAGGCGCATTGTGAGCACTGAACCCGGCTCCCCGCTGCCCCGCGCCGCGCGGGCCACAGTAGGCGAGATCAGCGAGGCGTTCCTGATCGACCGGATCCGGTCCCGGCTCCCCCCGCCTCCGCCGTGGCTCGCCGTCGGGGTCGGCGACGACGCAGCCGTCATCGAGCGCGAGCGAAACCGCCTCGACGTCGTCACCACAGACGTTGTCGTCGAAGGCGTCCACTTCGACCGGCGCTACTTCCCCGCCCCGGCCATAGGATTCAAGGCGCTCGCCGTCAATCTGAGCGATCTTGCTGCGATGGGCGCAACGCCTCGATGGGCGACGCTGTCGCTCGTCCTTCCTCCCACGTTGACGCTCGCCGATTTCGACGGCTTGCTCGACGGCCTCCTCGACCTCGCAGGGGCCTGCCGTGTCTCGATCGTCGGCGGGAACATCGCCCGCTCGCCGGGACCGCTCGTCATCGACGTGACCGCTTCGGGGACCGTCCGGCGGCGGTACGTGCTGAAGAGGGACGGCGCGAGACCGGGCGATGATCTGTGGGTGAGCGGAACGGTCGGCGCAGCCGCGGCGGGCCTCGGAGTGTGTTCTTCCGGGCCGCCGGCCGGCAAGGGCTTCGACGCCTGCGTCGAGCGCTTCCTCCGACCAGAGCCGCGAGTGCGCCTCGGTACGCTCGTCGGCCGGAGCCGTTCCGCCCGGGCCTGTATCGACCTCAGCGACGGCCTCAGCGAAGGGCTGAAGCAGCTCGCGGCAGCTTCGGGCGCAGGCGTGACCGTGGAGGAGGCTTCGCTGCCCGTATCGGCGGAGTCGCGCGCCTGGTTCGAGAAGATGGGCCCGGACCCTGTCATCTCCGCACTCGCCGGTGGCGAGGATTACGAGCTGCTCTTCGCCGTCTCCGCCAGACAGCGCCGTGCTTTCCTCGCAGCGGCCGCCCTGTCGAAGGTGCCCGTCACACGAATCGGCACAGTCACGAGGGGCGATGCCTGCCTGCTTCGGCGACTCGACGGGAGCCAACTGCCACTTCCAGGCGGCTTCGCACACTTCGCCTGAACCTCATGGGCTCTAGTGGTCGACAACGTGCGGCCCTAGAACTGTCGAGGCGCCCCGTCGCGACTCTCTGATCCGTCGTTACGGGGTTTCTGCGGCCGGGCCGGGGCCATCGCGACAGCCTCGCCGCACACCACCTTTGGCACGTGTCGCGCCACGAAACAGCCTGAACAATGGGCTGGCTTCCTACTAGGGGCTTCTGGTATCGTTGTCGTAGTCCTTTGCGCGCAGCTACTGTCGTGCTTGTGCTGTGCGTCCCGGGTCAGGTACCGAACCGGCGATGCCGGCGCCATCATTCTCCGATGCGCGCCGCCGCGGATCGACGCACTGGCCCCTCGGTGTTCGCGGGCCGGCCGCAGGTTCTGCGGCTTGACCGTGGCACCTGCCGCACCTGCTGAGGCACCCTCCCGCGTTCAGGTGCGGCCGACCCGGCAGCGTTTCTGGCTGCCCGTCGCGTCGGGGTTGTCGCCCGGGCGTGTCCCGTTCCCGTCATCAAGCTGGGACACGCCAACGTGAATGAGTCCCGAGCCAAGGCTGCGGGGCCTCAACGCGGAAAGGACACTCACGTCTTGACTTGACTGGCCCGCTCCACGCCGCGCCGCTTTCTGGCCACGACGGTTGCAGTGCTGGGCTTTCTGCTCGCGTACGAGGCGAGCGTGTCGGACTCGCGTCTGGCTGTCCGATGGCTTCTCAATCAGCCTGAGCAGCCGAGTCAACAAGACCGTCAAGAGCAGCGGGAGCGGATACGGCCCGTCGAGGCGGAGCCTACTTCCGGCGCCTCGACGCCGCCCGCTGCCGGGGATTCGGCGTTCGACGCAGGCGAGTCTGCCACTTTCACGGCTACCGCATACTGCAAGGGTTCCATTACCGCTTCGGGCGTCGCACCCAAGCGCGGCGTCGCTGCAGCAGACCCGGATCTGCTGCCTGTAGGGTCCGTAGTCCAGCTCGACTCGGTGGACAAGATGTACAGCGGCATCTACACGATCATGGACACAGGGCCGGCTGTCCGAGGGGCAACTATCGACATCTAC
The DNA here is from genome assembly GCA_041947015.1 of Vicinamibacterales bacterium. GTDB lineage: Bacteria > Acidobacteriota > Vicinamibacteria > Vicinamibacterales > Fen-181 > JBHGBL01. The sequence goes on along the minus strand of JBHGBL010000001.1, from coordinate 10,084 downwards.
ATGTGGAGCTGCCACGAGGCCCTTCGTTTCGGCCGTCGTCTCGTCCAGCTGCTCGTGCTCCGGCGTGGCTGGGACCCGAGGCGGTCCGACCTCGCAGACTCGCTCCTCCCGTGGCGGGATCTCAAACGTGCACCCCTTCCGTTCTGACCGGCGGGCCTGCGTCAGACCCACCGCTCCTTGTGAGAATCCTGCCTAGGCCCGGCCGCCGGCGGCAGGCAGCCGGCCGCCGGCCTCGGGACGACTGACCGGCTGCCGCGGCGCGCGCTCCTGATCCTTGTACTGAAGCTGGTAAAGGCGGTAATAGATGCCGCGGCGGGCCAGTAGTTCCTGGTGCGTCCCCGATTCGCGCAGCTGGCCCTTGTGCAGCACCAGGATCTTGTCCATGTCCTGGATCGTCGAGAGCCGGTGAGCGATGGCTATCGTCGTGCGGCCCGCCATCAGTACACCGATGGCGTCGCGGATGAGCATCTCTGTTTCCGTGTCCACGCTCGAGGTGGCTTCATCGAGGACCAGGATCTTCGGGTCGAAGGCCAGGGCGCGCGCGAAGGAAAGCAGCTGTTTCTGTCCCACCGACAACGTCGCCCCTCGCTCGGCCACTGCGTTCTCGTACCCGTGCGGGAGCTTCTCGATGAACCTGTCTGCGTGGACTGCCGTGGCGGCCCGCCGCACGCATTCGTCCGTGATCGCCTTGTTCCCCAACCGGATGTTGCTTGCGATGGTTCCCGAGAAGATCTGCACGTCTTGCAGGACCAGCCCGAACATCCGCCTCAGGTCCGCGAGGTCGTAAGAGCGCACATCCTGGCCGTCGACGAGGATTCTCCCCCGGTTGACGTCGTAAAGCCTCATCAGCAGATTGATGAGCGTCGTCTTGCCCGCACCGGTAGCACCCACTATGCCGACGCGTTCGCCGGCTTCGACTTCGAAGCTGACATCGCGGAGCACATAGTCTTCCCCCGAGTACGCGAACCACGCGTGCTCGAAGCAGATCGAACCCCGGCGGCCGGGGACGGCAGGTGCAGGCCGCGCCGGGCTTTCGATGAGGACTGGCGTGTCGAGGAGCTTGAAGATCCGCTCCGAAGAAGCCATCGCGGCCTGGAGCAGGTTGAACTTCTCGGAAAGATCGCTGATCGGCCGGAAGAAGCGCTGGGAGTACTGGATGAAGGCCACGAGCGAGCCGAGCGTGAGCGCGCCCGCAAGCACTCTCCCGCCGCCGTACCAGAGTATGAGGGCGACGGCGAGGGCGCCGATCACCTCGACGGCTGGATAGAAGGTCGCGTAGTAGAAGACCGAGCGGATGTTCGCGTCGCGGTGCTCGCGGTCGAGCTCGTCGAACCTGGCGTAGTTGGGCGCCTCCCGGCGGAAGAGCTGCACGGTGGACATCCCGTTGATGTTCTCCTGGAGGTACGCGTTGATCCTCGCGATCCAGGTCCGGACGGTCCGGTACGAGTCGCGCACGTTCCGGCGGAACCACTGCGTCACGATGACGATGAGCGGAAGGACCGAGAAGGCAACGAGCGCCAGCTTCCAGTTGAGCGCCAGCATGACGATCATGATTCCGGCCAGCGTGAAGACATCTCCGAAGACCGTGACGACTCCGGAAGTGAAGAGGTCGTTGAGCACATCCACGTCCGTCGTCACGCGAGTCATCAGTCGCCCGACCGGGTTGCGGTCGTAGAAGGCAACGTCAACCCGCTGCAGGTGGCGGTAGACCTCCATGCGGATGTCGAACATGATCCGCTGCCCGATCATCTGCATGATGAATGTCTGGACGTACTCGAAGACGAACGCACCTATCAGGACTGCCAGAAACAGCGCCGCGATCACGTTCAGCCCCGACAGGTCGCCAGCGGCGATGTAGGTGTCGATTGCCACCTTCATCACGTACGGCTGCACCAGCGCCAGGACCGAGCCTGCAACGATTGCAGCCAGCGCGCCAGCCACGTGCAGCCAGTACGGGCGCAGATACCCCATCAGCCGCCGCATCAGGCGGGCGTCGTACGCCTTGCCGAGGACGTCTTCTTCGTGCATCAATTCGACCCTGGATAGGGCCGAGTAACGAGGACTGAGGGCTGAGCAGGGCTGAGGACCGAACCCCGAGCTGGGCAACAGTCCTCGGTAACCGTCAGGGGAGCAGCGTCCTTCACTCCCTCATCCCTCATCCCTCATCCCTCATCCCTCAGCCCTCAGCCCTGTCTAGGATGCGGCCAGTTCTTCCTCCAGCAGCTGTTTCCGGTACAGGTCCGCGTAGATGCCGTTCTCTTCCACCAGGCTCTCGTGTGTCCCGCGCTCCACGATCCGGCCTCCGTCGAGGACCAGGATCTGGTCGGCGTCGCGCACAGTGGAGATCCTGTGCGACACGATGATCGACGTCTTCTCGCGCATCACCCCGCGCAGCCGCTCGAGGATCTCCTCCTCCGTATAGGTGTCCACCGCCGACAGCGCATCGTCCAGAACGAGAATCCGCGGGTTCACGAGCAGAGCGCGGGCGAGCGCCGTGCGCTGCTTCTGCCCTCCGGACAGCGTGATGCCCCGCTCGCCGACAAGCGTGTCGAGCCCATTCGGGAACGATGCCAGGTCCTTGTCGAGCCGCGCCATCGCAGCGGCCTTCTCGACGGCCTCCCGCGTGGCCCCCGCGCCGTCCGTCGTCGCGCCGAAGGCTACGTTCTCCGCAATCGTGTCCGAGAAGAGGAACGGCTCCTGCGCGACGAACCCGATCGCTCCTCGAAGGACGGCGAGGGGGATGTGACGGACGTCCACGCCGTCCACGAAGACCGTCCCGGGCGGCGGCTCGTACACCCTCGGCAGCAGGTTGATGAGCGTGGACTTGCCCGAACCTGTGGCTCCGACGATGGCAACTGTTTCGCCGGGGTGTATCGTCGCTGAGACGTCCGCGAGGACGACACGGCCGTCGAACGAGAGGGTGAGGTTCCTGAATTCGATTGCGCCGCGGATCTCTGCTGGGCTTCGCGGGCCGGGTCCAGCCTCGCGATCGTCGATGCCGGGCTGCTCGTCGAGCACCTCGAGGAATCTCTTCCACGACGCCATGCCCCGTTGGATCACGTTCGTGACCCAGCCGAAGGCTATCATCGGCCAGGCCAGCATCGCCAGATAGCTGTTGAAGGCGACGAACTCGCCGAGGGTGATGCGCTGCCGAATGACTGCGCGCGCGCCGAGCCAGAGGACGAGCAGCGAGCCGAGTCCGAGGAAGAGCGACATGCTCGGGTAGAAGAGGCCTTGCAGGCGGATGAGCACACGGTTGCGGTCGAGGTACTCGAGGTTGGCCTCGCGGAAGCGTTCCGTGCCGGCGGCCTCCTGGCAGTAGGCCCGAATCACCCTGACGCCGGACAGGTCCTCCTGCACGATGGCGCTGAGGTCGGAAAGCTGAGCCTGAATGCGCTCGAAGCGCCGGTGAATGGCGCTCCCGAAGTAGCGGACCGAGACCGAAACGGCCGGCAGCGGCATCAGCGCGAGGAGCGTGAGCCTCGGCTCGATCGACAGCATGAAGGCAATCGCGGCGGCGAAGGTGATGATCGTGTTGGCCGTGTACATCACAGACGGGCCGATCATCATCCGGACCGCGTTCAAGTCGTTGGTCGCCCGCGACATGAGATCGCCGGTCCTGTGCGTCTGGAAGTAGGCGGCCGGGAGGCGCTGAAGCTGTGCGAAGAACGCGTTCCTCAGGTCGTACTCGAGGTGCCTGGAGGCACCGACGAGGATGCGGCGCATCAGGAAACGGAAGAGTCCGCCGAGCATGGCGATGCCCAGCAGCAGCACGGCGTAGTAGCGCAGCTTCTCGCGGGTGACGCTGGTCGCTAGGTCGTCTATGGCGTACTTGAGGACCCACGGCGATACGAGCGAGATGGCCGAGGTCGCAACGACCGATGCGAGCCCCATGAGGAAGTCGCGGCGATAGCGGGTCAGGTACGGCAGGATGCGCCGTGCCTCCAAGACCATTCAGTCAGTATAGACTGCGAGGTTCCGTCCCCTCTACAGAGCGGCGCAGCTCCGTCCGATAGCCTATCGAGCAGGAGTCGGCGACAGCGAGAGTTGTGTGGTATGCTTCCACCGCCAACTCCCAGCAGGTTCCGCTCCCTCGAACGCCGCGGGTCCAGAACGGCGCATGGCGTGACCGGAGGCAATCATCTGCCACCCGGTTCAGGCGGGCTTCGGTCTGAGCGCTCCATGCGCGGTACAGGTGCTCACACATGCCAAGACAACGGACACTCGTCGTCGCGGTCCTCCTCGCCACGCTGGCGGCTGCCGCGCCGGCCCGCGCGCAGTATCGCGGGTATACCGGAACTTCCTCCGCGACTGCCGAGAATTACCGCGTGGAGGCCACCGTAGGGTTCTGGAACCCGACTCCTGAGATCTTCGTCACCAGCGAGTCGCTGGGCATTCCAGGGGACCGGATCGACGGCGTCACCGATCTCGGCTTCGTCAAGAAGCGGTTTCCCGACTTCAGGCTCGTGCTGCGTCCCGCCCTCAAGCACAAGTTCAGGTTCAGCTATGTTCCGATCAACTACCGCGCCGAGGCGACGCTCTCGCGCGACATCGTCTTCAACGGCCTGAAGTACAGAGTCGGGTTGCCAGTCAACTCGGAACTCGACTGGAAGGCATACCGGCTCGGCTACGAGTACGACTTCCTCTATCGGAGCCGCTGGTTCGTCGGGTTCATCCTCGACGTGAAGTACACCGACGCGCGGGTCGATCTCAACAGCCCAGTCGACCACGAGTGGGCGCGGGCTCAGATGCCGATACCGGCGTTGGGCGGCATCGCCCGCGTGTTCGTCGTTCCGAGCTTCTCGATCACCGGCGAGGTGACCGGCTTCAAGCTGCCCGAGAGCATCGACGAAGACTACGGCGGACGCTACATCGACTTCGACGTCTACGGCACGTTCAACGCGAACCGGAATTTCGGGGTGCAGGCTGGCTTCCGTTCGATTGACGTCGACTACAGGGTCGAACTCGACAACGGCGCCTTCAACCTCAAAGGCCTCTACCTGGCGGCTGTCGCGAGATTCTGAGCACCTGTCTCGGACACCGCCTGGTCGGTCGGCAGCGGCGTACAACTCACCACGAGATCGTCGCAAGCAATCCCGTGCTACCATACGGCTCCATGTCTGCGGCAGCAGGGGGGGACGGCAGCGCGGCCGTCAGCACCATCGGGGCCTTGCGGGCCGCTGGTTCCAGGCGAGGGGCGTGGGTCCGCGAGGCGGCGGTCGTCGCCGCCGTCGCGATTGCGCTCTCGATCCTCCTGACCTATCCACTCGCCTTCAAGATCGACCGCGTCGGCCGCGTGCTGAGCGGGGACGGTCAGTTCAGCATCTGGAACCTGAGCTGGGTGGCGCACGCGCTGCTCACGCACGACAGGGTCTTCGACGCCAATATCTTCTACCCGCACCGGAACACGCTCGCTTTCTCTGAGGCCAACCTCGTGGCCGGAACGATGGCCGTCCCGGGTTACTGGCTGACTGGCAACCCCTATGTCGCGCACAACTCGGTGGTCCTGGCCGGCTTCACACTGTCGCTGGCGTGCATGTACGTCCTGGTGCGCCGGCTCTCAGGCAACGTGGGTGCAGCTGCGGTAGCGGCCGTCACGTACGCGTTCTGCCCGTTCGTCTTCGCGCGGATGGCGCACATCCAGCTCCAGATGATCTTCACCCTGCCGCTGGTCATGCTCGCGACCCACCACTTCGTCGACCGGCTCACCCTTGCCGCCACCCTGGCGCTCGCGGCATCGCTCGTCGTCGCTGCCCTGGCTTGCGGGTACTACGGCATCTTTGCTGCGGTCGTGACCGGTTTCGCCTTGGCGTGGTTCGGGCTGTCACGAGGGCTGTGGCAGCGGGCGCGCTTCTGGAGCCTCTCGGCCGGAGCAGCGCTCCTGTCGATGCTTTCGGTTTACCCCTTCCTCGCTCGCTACACCATGCTGGAAGGCGACGGGAATGAAGCGTTCAGGTCGCTCCAGGAGAACGCCAGGTACTCAGCGAACTGGCTCGCCTGGGTGACTGCCGGAGGCTGGGGCAATCGCTGGATGCTCGAACGCTGGGGTGCGGGGAACGAAGTGCTCTTCCCCGGCTTCGTCGCTCTGGCTCTCGGACTCGCAGGCATCGCGCTGGGCCTTGCCGGCGCGCGGCGCCGCCGCGGGGGCCTGGGGGCGGCAAAAGAAGCCGGAGACGCCGAAATGGTCGTGGACCGACGGGCCTGCAGGCCTGAGGTCATCGGCTTCTACGCGCTCGTCGGGACCGCGGCCTTCTGGTTGTCGTTCGGACCGAAGGCCGGGCTATACATTCTCTTCTACAAGTATGTGCCAGCGGCCACGCTTCTCCGCGCTCCGGCACGAATCGGCATCGTGGTCACCTTCGCGCTGGCAGTTCTGGGCGGCCTGGCGCTGTCAGACCTGACATCCGGACGAAGGAAGGGCTGGCTGTTCACCACGCTCTTCGCCGCGCTGGCCGCCGTCGAACTGCTCCAGGTGCCGCTCCACTTTCCCGACGCGCCGCCGCGCGTAAAGGCGTACGAGGCGCTGGCCAGGTTCCCCCGCGGTCCCGTAGCCGAATTCCCGTTCTTCTGGCTGCGCCAGGATTTCCACCGGCATTCCTTCTACATGCTCAACTCGACCTGGCACTGGCAGCCGCTCCTCAACGGCTACAGCGACCACATCCCCGCAGACTTCCGCCAGATTGCCAGCTCTCTTCGCGCATTCCCCTCACTCGAGGGATTCGACGTGCTTCGCGAACGGCGCGTTCTCTACGTCGTCTTCCACCTGAACTTCTACAACTCGTCCAACAAGCGCGACCTCTTCGACAGGCTCCAGCGATACGCGGCCCACCTTCGGCCAATAGTCCGCGACCGCGAGGTATGGCTGTACGAGATTGTCTCGTTCCCGAAGCAGGAATGGAACGCCGGTGCTTCCGCCCCGCTAACGGCACCGGGAATACCCGGTCTCGAAGTGTTCAGGGCCGGACCGTGACCTGCAGCCCTCAGGCCGTGGGCTGCTAGGTCCCTCGAGCCCCGTACAGCTTCCTGTAGTCCTCCGCCGTTCCCAGGATACGCTTGACGTAGTTCTGCGTCTCGGGAAACGGGATGTCGTCGATGAACTCGTCTTGCTCGAGCGGAGGGCGTTCGGCCAGCCACCCGCGGACCCTGTGATCACCCGCGTTGTAGGCCGCGAGCGCGAGGTGCGGTTTGCCGAACTGCTTCAGGAGACTGGCGAAGTAGTACGTGCCCAGGCGGAGGTTGATATCGGCGCGGGTCAGCATCGAGGTCGTAAAGCGCTGGATGCCCTGCTGCCTCGCCAGGCGACGGCCCGTCGAAGGGATGATCTGCATCAAGCCGTAGGCGTTTGCAGATGACCGGATGTCGGCCTGGAAGGTAGATTCCTGCGCGACCAGCGCGGCGACGAGGTACGGATCCAGAGAGTGCGCGGCGGCATGGTGCCTGATCTCTTCCCAGTAGGCCAGCGGGAAGATGACCTTCAGGATGTCTTCGGGAAGGTCCCCTGCCTTCGCCATGTACTGCGGGTAGGCTCGCTTCATCAGGTTGATGCCAGGCCGCAGTTCGCCGGTCCGGTTGTAGACCCAGGCGATCGTCGCCTGCGTGAGCGCGGTGCTTCCCCACTGACGTTCGGCATGAAGGAGCTCGTCCAGGGCAACTTCATAGAGGCCGACGGCTAGGAGCGCCTGGATGAGCGGCGCCGTCGGAGGCCGCGGCGGGGCCTGCACTTGCTGCGCCGGCACCTCGTCGCCGTCTCCCGCCGGCCGCCGCGCGGCGGCTATCGCCTCGCGCTTCAAACGCTCCGTTGCGAGGCGGCCGTAGTACGTGTTCATGTAGTCGTGCTCGGTGAGCTCGTAACGCGCGGCAGCTGCGGCGGTGTCGCCCGCCTTCTCGTACGCGCGCGCGCTCCAGTAGAGGTACGCGGGGCGGTAGTCCGAGCGCGGGAAGGAGGCGGCGGCTTCCTCGAATACCCTCACTGCCTCCCCGAACCGGCCCTGCATGTACGACCACCACCCGGCCTTCCATGCCGCGCGCTCCGCGTACCTGCCTCGCGGGAACTTCTCCAGCATCTCGCGGAACACCGCATCGGCCTCTGCATCGTCATCGCCGACTATGAGGTTGCTGGCGAGGTCGTTGAGCGTGCGTTCGGCCCACGGGCTCGAGGGGTACCTGTCGACGAGCTGGCGGGCGAGCTTCTTGTACCCCGCCACGTCGCCAAGACGGCGAACGGCGCTGAGGTGGTAGTAGAGGGCCTCGGCGTGCAGAGGCCCCGTCGCCGGGTACCTGCGCGACTCGTCGCGTGCCGTCCGGTAGCGCCTGAGGTGGTAATCACACTGCGCTATGCGCAGGCCGGCGAGGGCCGCGTCGTGTGCGGACGAAAGAAGAGGCCGGACGGCAGCGAAGACGACACGGGCATCCGAGTATCGCCCGGCTTGGAAGAGATGCCCCGCTCTGGCGAGCTCCCGTTCAAGGCGAGAGCGAAGATCCCCGACCGATCGAAGGTCCTCGTAAAGCGGCAGCTGTTTTTCTGCGACGGCCGCAGGCTCGGTGAGCGGGAACTCGTAGAGTAATCTCATCCAGGCCTGGGCGGCGCGCTGCCGATCGCCGGCGGTTTCCGCCGCCTTCGCAAGTCTCAGCCACACATCGTCGGGCTGCGCGGTCCGGGCCGCGGTCAGCTCTTCGTAAATCGATATCGCGTGAGCGACGTCGCCCGAAGCATCGGCCGCCTCGGCCTCCCGAAGGGCGGCGGCTTCGGCGAGATAGCCTTCCGGAGAACGGGCACGAATCGCGGCAAAGAGCCTCCGAGCCTCGGCGATCCGCTCGAGGCCGATGAGCACGAGCCCCTCGTAGTAGCTGGCATAGTCAGCCAGGACAGTCGATTGCAGGGCCGCGGCGCTCACGAGGGGCAACGCCTCTTCGAGCTTGCCGTCGAGGTACAGGCGGACTCCCTGGGCGAAGCGGGACGTCGCAGTATCGGGGAGCGCCTCGCCGTCCGCCGGAACCAGCCAGAGCAGCGACTTGTCGGAGGGCACGGGCGAGCGGGCGCTGGACTTCAGCTCGAAGCCCGAAGCCGGGGGAGACTGCCGAGAAGGGGACCACGCGCAGACTGCTGCGACAGCAAAGCACAATACGAGGACCGATGTCGCCGGCACACCACCCTTCACATCCTCTGCCCCAACAAGCGCGGATCCCCGTTGGCCAGCGTCCTGAGGATCTCCTGGTCGAAGAATTCGCCGCGAGCCCGGACGGCAGCCGGGATCCGCTCTTCGTAGAGCCGGCGGGCACGCGAGATTTCCGGACCCAGTCGCGCCAGGAGATCTGCCTTCAGCCGGCCCTCGGTGACGGCCGACTCAGAGTACAGACGAATCTCCGACACGAGAAGTCGTGCGCAACGCCGCGCGGTTTCTACGTCGGCGTCGTCGCCGGCGCCCTTCCGGCGAACGGCAACGGTTCGGTGCAAAGCCCGTGCTCGGCTGAGCGTGAGCGCCTCGAGGGAGCGCGAGGCGTGAAGGGCAAGCATCTCAACGACCTGCGGCCACACCGGAGGTTTCGTCCGGTCACTGGCGACGCTGTCTGCATAGAGGACACCGACGGCCTGGCCATCCACCTCCAGCGGGACAGCCACCGAGAGGCCCCCGGATGCGACCGTCGCGAACGGCACGTTCGCGGCAGCGGAGTCGTCGCCCGCCTCGGGGACGGCGGCGTCGAAGAGCCCCGGCCATGCGGCGAGCGCGCGAGTGCGGAGCGCGCGTGTGGCAATCCCAGCCCCGTCGAGGGGAAGATCTGAAGCGGCCGGGTCGTTATCGCCATCGAACCCAGAGGCCTGCCAGCCGAGAAGTCGGTCCTCACGGACGAGGAGGACAGCCGCGCGGCCTGCCTCGGCGGCCGCCGCCGAGATGAGGCGGTCGAGAACTTCTGTGAGAGTCCTGGCCTTCTGGATCGAACGGAGAGCCTCGAGATGGCGGATGGCAGCAGCCGGAACGGCATCACCCGCTTGTGCCTCCGGCTTCTCGGTTGAGATGGCAGCGACGGCCTCGGCAACTCTGCGCTCGGCTTCCGCCTGCGCGCCTTCGAGAGCTTCCCTCACTGC